>NZ_JBFAIF010000004.1:0-701276 GCF_040654555.1 Nonomuraea sp. NPDC050680
CCCTTGGGACCCAGGGTCACCTTGACCGCGTCGGCCAGCTGGTTCATGCCGCGCTCGAGACCGCGCCGGGCGTCCTCGTCAAACGCGATCATCTTCGAAGCCATTCCTGCTCCTGCTCTTGATAGGGGCTGTCCGGGACGGCGCCCGCGACGGACGGCCCGCCGGCAGCGGACCTCGCCGTCCCGGCGCACCCGGCCGGTTGGCACTCTCCAGGGGTGAGTGCCAGGCGTCCCGTCGCACTCTACCCACAACTTGCGCGCCACGCACCTAGTGCGTGGCGCGCATCGTCAGATAGGGTCACTTCCATGAACGACGACGCCCCCGACCTCCGGGCGCGCAACAAGCAGGCCACCCGAGAGGCGATCAGCCATGCCGCGCTGCGCCTGGCCATCGAGCAGGGCCCCCACGGGCTGGCCTTGGTGCGCGTCCATGACATCGCCACGGCCGCGGGAGTCTCATCCCGTACCTACAACAACTATTTCTCCAGCAGGGCGGAGGCGATCTGCGCCTTCCAGGCCGACCAGGCCGGCCGCGTGGGGCAGGCGCTACGCGCCCGGCCCGCCGACGAGCCGCTCGACCAGGCAGTCATCGCGGCCGTGGTCGAGCTCTACACCGACCCAGAACCCGACAAGGCCGGGCTGCGCATGATCATGTCGACGCCCGAGCTGGAGGGCGAGGCGTTGAGGGCGTTCACCATGGCGGAGGGCCCGCTCGCCGAGGCGATCGCGGCCCGCACCGGCACCGACCCAGAACGCGACCTGTTCCCCGCCGTCACGGCCGCCGCGGTCGCCGCTGCCATCCGGGTGGCGGGGCGACGATGGCTCGAGCCCGGCAACCCCGAATCCTTCGCCGCCATCCTGCGCGGCGCCCTGTCCTGCGTCGTTCCCGCCGCGCCGCCTGAAGGGGGTCGGCCCTCATAAGCCCACAGGGCCGGTAGGGGATTCCCGCAGAGGCGGTCGAGAATGTGGCCAAGCACGTCAAGGTGGCCGCCCCCCGAAGCCGTGCGACAGCGACCCGCTCGATAACGAGGTGCGGCGAACCCACGGTTCGGGTGAAGATGTCCGCGCCTGGCTGTAGGAGCCGGTCCCCCCTGGACGAGGAGCGTGCCATGAGCGCCATCGGATCCGCGGACCCGGAGGTCCGGGTGAGCACGGGACGGCTGCGCGGGCGGATGGAGGACGGCGTGGCCGTCTTCCGCGGTGTGCCGTTCGCGCGCCCGCCGGTGGGCGCGCTACGGCTGGCCGCGCCGGCCCCGGCCGAGGCGTGGGAGGGGGTGCGCGAGGCCGGGACGTTCGGTCCGCGGCCACCGCAGTCCAGGTTGCTGGGCTCGTCCGGCGCGGACGGCGCGGACGGCGACTGGTTGACCGTCAATGTCTGGTCCCCCGACCTGGGCGCCGCCCGCCTGCCGGTGATGGTGTGGATTCATGGCGGGGGCTACATGTACGGGTGGTCCGGCGACCCCCTCTTCGACGGCCGCGTGCTCGCCCGGGACGGCGTCGTCGTGGTCACCTTCAACTACCGGGTCTCCGCCGAGGGCTTCGGACATTTCCCGGGGTCACCGGCCAACCGCGGGTTCCTGGACCAGGTGGCCGCCCTGCGCTGGGTGCGGGACAACATCGCGTCCTTCGGCGGCGATCCGGACCGGGTCACCGCCTTCGGAGAGTCCGCCGGAGCCGGGAGCATCGCGGCGCTGATGACGATGCCCAGCGCCGCCGGCCTGTTCCGCCGGGCGATCGCGCAGAGCGTGCCGGGCCTGTTCTTCTCCACCGAACTGGCCACCGACATCGCCGCCGCGGTAGCCGGTGAGCTGGGCCGGCCCCCGCTCGCGGACGAACTCGCCCGCCTGTCGCCGGAGCGGCTGATCGAGGCCGGGGACGCGGTGGCGGAGAAGATGGGCGGCTATCCGCGGTGGGGCCACGCCGCGCACGTCCGGACGCCGTTCGCGCCGGTCGTGGACGGCGAGGTGCTGCCCGCGGTGCCGTGGCGGTCACTGGCGGACGGGGCCGCGCGCGAGGTGGAGCTGATCGTGGGTCACAACCGCGACGAGTATCGGCTGTTCATGGCCATCAGCGGCGACACCGGCCAGATCACCGCCGAGCGGGCGGACGCCGCGCTGCGGGTGCTCGCCCCGGACCCGGAGGCCTACCGGGCCGCCTACCTGGGGGCTGACGAAGAGCTGTTATACGAGCTGGTGCACTCCGACTGGTTGTTCAGGATGCCTTCCGTCCGGCTGGCCGAAGCCCACCAGAGGCACGGTCGCGCCCACCTGTACGAGCTGACCTGGCCGGCCCCCGGCATGGGCGGAGACCTCCTCGGCGCCTGTCACGGGCTCGGCCTACCGCTGACGTTCGGCAACCTGAGCGCCGGCGCGGCAGGACTCCTGATCGGCCAGGAGCCGCCTCCAGCCGCGGCCGAGCTGTCGGCCCGGGTCAGAGCGGCATGGATCGCCTTCGCCGCGACCGGAGACCCGGGCTGGCCGACGTACGAGCCGCAGAACAGGCACACCTGGATCATCGACACCGAGCCGGACATCGCGGCGTATCCGGAGGAGACCTCCCGTGAGCTGTGGGCCGGACACGCCTTCGACCCCCTTGCGTTGCGGGCGCGGCCATAGCCGTTCCAACCCGAGACCCCGGCACCGTGGCCGACGGCATCACGTACCGCGAACACCCTCGCGGCGGGCGCGGCGACAGTCAGGGTGGCGCTCACGTTCTCCTGGTCCACGGCGTGCACGGCTCCTCGTCATTTCGTCTCGGGCCTCCCGCGGGCGCGTCTGCCGCGTCCACGGGAAGGCGCGACCGGCCGTCGCCGGTCTCCCACCTTGGCCACGAACGGGCTCGACGCTATTCGACACCACCACCGAAAAAGTCAGCAGACGCCTGGACCGGCCCAGACGTGGTCGTCAGATGTAGCGTTTTGACACCTCCCATGGATAACCGCTATCTATTGGCTAACCGTTAGGGGGGTGGAGTGCAGGACGCAGTGCTGGCGATGCTCGCCAAGGAGCCATCACACGGGTACCACTTGCACGCTCGGCTGCAGCGGACTCTTGGCCCGCTGGGCGAGTCGATGAACCGCGGCCAGATCTATGTGACGTTGGCCCGGCTGGAAAAAGCGGGGCTCGTCGTCTGTGAGCGGACGGATGGCCTGCCCGAGCGGCCCGAGCGCAAGGTCTATGAGCTGACGCCGGCCGGGCAGCAGCGGGTGGCCGCCTGGCTGGCCGAGGTGGGCTGGCCGAAACCGGATCTGGCGGAGTTCCATCTCAAGCTCGCCGCGGCCGCCGCGGCCCGGCTCGCCGACCCGGTCGAGCTGGTGGCGGCACAGCGCCGTGAGTTGCTGCGCCGCTTGCGTGAAGTACAGCAGGCGGCGCTGGCCGAGCCGCCGAGATCGGGCGCCGGTTTGCTGCTGGAAGGGGTCGTCCTGCGGTTGCAGGCGGACCTGCGCTGGCTGGATGCCTGTGAGCGGGCCTGGTCCAGGGTCGATGACGAAGCCGAGGGTGAATGAAGGTGTCAAGTGCCGTGGTCCGGGCCTGCGGCCTGGTGAAGACGCATGGTCAGGGGCAGAGCCGGGTCCGCGCGGTGGACGAGGTCGACCTGGAGGTGCCGCAGGGGCAGACGCTGGCGGTGATGGGGCCCAGCGGCTGCGGGAAATCCACGCTGCTGCACCTGCTGGGTGGTCTGGAGCGGCCTGCCGATGGAGAGGTGTGGGTGGCCGGGCGGCGCATCGACACGTTGAGCGAACGAGCTCTGGCGCGCATGCGGCGCCGGTCGGTGGGGTTCATCTTTCAGGCCTTCCATCTGGTGGAGGAGCTGTCTGCGGCCGAGAACGTGGAGCTGCCTGCGCTGCTGGCCGGACGCTCGCGCCGCCAGGCCAGGCGGCGCGCGAGCCTGCTGCTGGAACGGGTCGGGCTCGCCGACCGTGCCCGGCATCTGCCGTCACAACTGTCGGGCGGACAGCGTCAGCGGGTCGCCGTCGCTCGCGCGCTGGTCAACGAACCGCTGGTCGTCCTGGCCGACGAGCCGACCGGCAACCTCGACACCGCGGCGACCCTCGATGTGCTGAGGATCTTCGAGGAGCTGCGTTCCACGGGGCAGACGTTCGTGATCGTCACGCATGACGAGCGGGTGGCGGCCACGGCGGATCGGCTGGTCTCGATGCGCGACGGGATGTTCGTCGACGACACCTGGCTGGCCGGCTCCCACAAGCGCGGGCTCGGCGGGCTGATCGGGCTGGAGGGCTGAACGTCATGGGCTCCATCGTGCTCGTCGTCCGCCTGGTGCTGGCCGACATCCGCCGGCACCAGGTCCAGGCCGTGATGCTCCTGCTCGCGGTGGCGGTGGCCACCGCCACGATGGCGCTGGGCCTGTCCCTGGGCGGCGTGAGCGACGCGCTGTACGAGCAGACCCGCGCGGCCACCGCCGGGCCGGACGTGGTGGCACTCTCCGGCGACCCGGGCCTCGCCGAGACCTCGGCTCTGGCCTCGCTGGCGGACGCTCCCGAAGTAGTCGCTCACCATGGCCCCTATCGCATCGTCTACGCCAACCTCACCACCCGCGACTCCACGACGTCCCCAGTGGTGGTGCACGGCTTCGCCGAGACGCCCGGCACGGTCGACCGGCCGCTGGTGACCTCGGGTCATTGGGTCCGCTCCAGCGGCACGGTCCTCGAACGCGGCTTCGCCACCGCGCTGGGCGTCGGCCTCGGCGACCGCGTCACCATCGCCGGCCGGTCGTACCCCGTCGTCGGGATCGCCGTCACCGCCGCCACCTCCATCTATCCCTGGGCGGCGCAGATCGGCCCTGGCGGCGGCCCCAGCGACGCCGGCGGCCTGGCCTGGATGACCCGATCAGATGCCCGAGCCCTGGCTTCGTCCCAAGATCTCCCGGTGACCATGGCTGTGGACCTCAAGCTGCGCGACCCCGCCGCGACCGAGGCCTTCCTCGACGACCACAGCGACACCACCGCCAGGATCAACTTCCACACCTGGCAGTTCAAAGCCGCACAGGACCAGGTCATCCTCAGAAACAGCCAGCCGATCCTGATCGTCGGCAGCTGGCTGCTCAGCTTCCTGGCCATCACCGGAGTGGCGGCGCTGGCCGCGGGACGCGCCGTCGAGCAGACACGCCGGGCCGGGCTGCTCAAGGCCGTCGGCGCCACCCCGGGTCTGATCGCCACCGTCCTGCTCACCGAGTACCTGGCGCTGGCACTCGTCGGCGACGCGCTGGGGCTGGTGATCGCCCGCCTGACCACGCCCGCCATCGCCAGCCCCACCGCCAGCCGGATCGGAGACGCGGGCGGACCCGGCGGCGCCACCATTGCCACGGCGACCGTCCTCGCCGTGGCGGTGGCGGTGCTGTCCACGCTGCGTCCCACGCTGCGGGCCATGCGTACGGCGACCGTCACGGCGCTGTCCGCCGGCGCGCATCAGCCCCGTCACCGGCCCTGGCTCACCGCGCTGTCCGCGCTGCTGCCCACACCGCTGCTGCTCGGGCTGCGGCTGACCGCCCGCCGGCCGGGCCGCGCCGTGCTACAGGCGTGCTCCACCGCCACCACGGTGATCGCGATCGTCGCCCTGCTGACCATCTACGCCCAGCCGGAGAGGGGCTACGGCCTGGACGGCTCCTCCGTCCTGCCCAACCTGCGGGGCGAGCACGACCGCCGGCTGATGCTCGCCGTCACCATCCTGCTGGTCACACTCGCCGTGGTGAACACCCTCACATTCACCTGGACCACGGCCATAGAGGCTCGGGCGAACATGGCCATCGCACGTACGCTCGGCGCCACCCCCGGACAGATCACCGCGGGACTGTCCACCGCCCAGCTCCTGCCCAGCCTGCCCGGCGCCATCATCGGCATCCCTCTGGGCATCGGCCTGCTCTCGCTCTTCGCCGCCAGAAATGCGGCGGACCCCCCTTCCTCCTGGCTGCTCGGCGCCGGGCTCGCGACTCTCCTGGTGACGGCGGCACTCACGGCCCTGCCCGCGCGCCTGGCGGCCCGCCGGCCCGTGGCGCAGGCCCTCAGCGCCGAAACAGCCTGATGACTCGATTTGATCGACGGAAAGGAAGCACGAAGTGACATCTGGCGCCGCCGGCATCCGGCGATTAGTGGTGGGCACGGGGGAGCCCCGCGGATGGGTGTCCCCTAGAACAGACCTGGTGACGGCGCTGCTCGGCATCTGGTTCGGCGTCGGACTGATGATCGACGCCTGGGCGCACGGCAACCTGGCGGAGCTGGAGACGTTCTTCACTCCATGGCACGCGGTGTTCTATTCCGGCTTCGCCGTGGTCTCCGGCTGGATCATCTGGCAGGTGTGGCGCAACGTGCGCGCCGGACGGCAGGGGCCGGCGGCCGTCCCCACCGGATATCTCGCCGGGCTGGTGGCGATTCCCGCGTTCGCCGTCTTCGGATTGGCCGACATGATGTGGCACACCATCCTCGGCATCGAGACGACCATCAACATCCTTTTCAGCCCGTCCCACCTCGGCCTCGTCGTGACGATGATGCTCATCATCACGACCCCGCTGCGCTCGGCGTGGAACGCCCCCGACGTCGGCGCCCGGCCCTCGCTCGGCCGGCTGCTGCCCGCGCTGATCGGGCTCGCGTTCGCCACCACGCTGGTGTCGTTGTTCCTGTCGTACGGCGACGCCCTGCGGTACCGCCCCGAGGGCATCGTCCGGGCGTTGTCCATGCTGCGGGACGCGGGCGGCGGCCCGCGGGGCGCCGGACCCGTGGCGGTGGGCCCGGGCGCCGAGCAGGTGGCCGTCGCGATGGTCGTCACCAACGTCGTCATGCTCGGCCCGGTGCTGTTCGTGGTGCGGCGCTGGCTGTTGCCGTTCGGCTCGGTGAGCGTCATGTACGCGGTCATGGCGCTCATGCCGGGTGCCCAGACGGGGTTCCGCAACGTGCCGATCCTGTTGTCGTTCGTGGCCGCCGGGGTCGTGAGCGATCTGCTGATCCGCCGGCTGCGGCCGTCGGGTGAGCGGCGCGCCGCCTACTGGGCTTTCGCCGGGCTGTCGGCCTTCGCCACCTGGTCGCTGTACATCGGGGTCGCCTCGGCCGCCGGGGGCGGCCTGCCCACCGTACCCGAGCTGTGGACCGGAGCCCCGGTCGTGGCCGGGCTGATCGGACTGGCACTCGGGGCGCTGCTCCTGCCCAACGCGGTCACTGCCGGTTCGCCGATCACCAGAGATCATCGGATCTAGCCGTGATGTAGTCCTGGGGAAAGTTCCAACGGATCTGCCTGACCTGCGCCGGGGATGACGCCACTGAGGCTCCCGATGCGACGCGAGCGTCACGATAGCACTAGGTAATCATGGCGCTACGGACAGTCATCAGTCGGGTATGGGTCTCGTGGATCACGCACTCTCCCCGAAGGCCTTTCATATGACTGTCACCAAGCTCAACGCCGCCGCACATCGCCGCTGGCTGGGCAAGACCATGGCGCTGAGCTGCGGCCTGTGGGAAGGGACGAACGACCTCGACACCGCCCAGCTCGCGAAATACCGGCTGCTGAGTGACTGGGCGGAGGTGACCGCCCAGTCACGCGTCCTCGACGTGGGATCGGGCAACGGCGGCCTCCTGAGCTATCTGAGCCGAGAACGCGGTGTGGCAGCCGCGTTCGCGACATGGGCCGCCCAGCTGCGCGGGTGCTGCGATCGGCTGGGGAGCGTCGAGCGTGATGGGACGACACTCGCCGACTGGCTGGAGTTCACCACGACGGGCACGGCGCTGTTCCAGCAGGGCGCCCTCTCGGTCGCGCACCTCGGACTACGCCGAATAGACAACCACAGCGCCCGCCGACCGCACCGGTCCCTGCCCGGCTTCACCGTCGCCTGCGTCTACCGCGACGAACACCCCGGCAATGCGCCGGTCGTCGCGGGCCTGGGCAGCGACCAGCGCCTGGGCCACGCGATGTACAAGGCCCTCCTCGAAGCCGTCGCGGTGTTCCGCTACGCCAACTGGATGGCCGCCAAGGCTGCCATCGAGGACTGTGACGTCACCGACAAGGACCGCTTCTTCGATCTCGACGACAACGTCGCCTACTACACGGAGCCGGCCAACGCCGCGCTCATCGACAAGCGCTTCGCCGTCCATGTGGAGGTCTCGGCGCGTGACCTGCCCCCCGACGCGGCCCCAGACCTCCGCACCCGCGTGAAAGCGCTGGTGGCAGCCTTCGCCAGGACCGGAAAACAGCTCGGCTACCTCGACATCACCACCCCGGACATCCGCCACCTAGGGCTCACGGTCTGCCGCGTCTGGTCCCCGGACACCCTCAGCCTGTGCCCGCCCAGCGCGCCGCCCCTGCTGCACAAGCGATTCGCCGACTACGGCGGCGCGACCAACCCCGAGCCCCATCCCTACCCTTGATCGACCAGCGCTGCGGATGTGCCGGGTCACCATCGACGGCACGCCCGCGCTGTCAGAGCTTGCCGAGGCCCTGGGCCAGGATGGTGGCGGTCTTCGCGATGGTCTCGTTGTCGGTGGGCAGGCCCGGGGTGCGGTTGGTGTAGATCGCCATCACGATGGGAGCGGCGCCCTGCTCGGAGCGGATGACGGCGATGTCGTTCCCGCCGCCGAATCCGTCGGAGTTGGTGCCGGTCTTGTCGGCGATCGTCCAGGTCTTGGGCAGGCCGGCCCGGATGCGCTCGGCGCCGGTCTTGTTGGCGAGCAGCCAGGCGTTGAACTGCTCCCGGTCCTTGGCATGCAGCGCGTCGCCGATCGCGAGCACGCGGAGATCGCGCGCGATGGCCACGGGCGTGGTGGTGTCGCGCTTCTCCTTGGGCGTCCAGTCGTTGAGCTCGGGGTGCCAGCGGTCCATACGGGAGGTCGGGTCCTTCAGCGTACGGAAGTACTTCGTCAGCCCGGCGGGCCCGCCGATCAGCTTGAGCAGCAGGTTGGCCGCGGTGCCGTCGCTCTTGGTGATGGCCGCCTCGCACAGCTGGGCGACCGTCAGACCGTCCTGGACGTGCTTCTCGGTGACCGGCGAATTGGGCGTCATGTCGGCGGCCGTCCACTTGATGAGCTTGTTCATCAGGCCGGGCTCGGAGGTCCGCGCCTTGTTCAGCACGGCCGCGCAGAGCGGCGCCTTGAAGGTGGACAGAAAGGGAAAGCGCTCTGCCGCCCGGTACGTCACCGTCTTGCCCGTGGCGGTGTCGATGGCGTACGCGCCGATGCGGCCCTTGAAGGACACCTCCAGCGCCCGCAGCTCCTTCTTGACCTGAGCCTCACCCGAAACGGCCGGGGACGCCGCGACGGTCGCGGCCGCGGCCGGGCCCGCGCCGAGGGCGCCACCGGACAGGAGGGAGAGCGCCAACGAGGTCGCGGGGAGCGCCGCGGTGACGCGGCGGACGCGGAGGTGTCGCATGCCGAAATCCTTGCTTCTCGTCTGTCAGAAGCTTGGAGCAAAGCAGATATGATCATCCGCTGTCTAATAGCGATATCGGGGACCTAGCGATATCGAACCCTATATCGCTGCAGGTCAGGACCATGGTGCTAAGCCCAGTTCCCGCACGACGAACGCCAGCCAGAAGCTCCGCTGCTGAACGATCGTGCTCCAGCCCTGATCACCACGGGCGAAGGCCGACACGAGATCGACTTCACTTCCCACCCCTGCCGGCCTGGCACCCTGCTGTGGGTACGGCCGGGACAGGCCCACCGCTTCCACCACCCCGGCAGCCTCGACGGCAAGGTGGTGCTGTTCACCGCCGACTTCCCACCCGATCTCCTGCTGGCCGTCCTGCTCCTGCGGATCGATCGGCTGCCAATCGAGGACGACCGCCGCGTCGACTCCGCCACCGCCGAACTCTTCGGTCGGTTCCAGGCCGAGCTCGAACGCTCCTACGCCATCACCCGCTCCGCCGAGCACTACGCCGCCCGCCTGGGCTACACCGTCAAACACCTCACGCGCGCGTGCGTCGCCGCCGCCGCCGGCCACCCTGCCAAACACCTCATCGACGCCCGCGTCGTCCTAGAGGCCAAACGCCTGCTCGCCTTTCGGCCAGCGGCAGCACACCGTCACGAGCCAGCATCGTCACCGCTGACCCCAGGGCGGCGAAGGCGGTGACCATCTCCGACGCCACCACGCCACCACGCCACCACGCCACCACGCCACCACAGATGACCGCGAACCGGCCGGGGACCACGCTCGCGGCGGCCGCCTCCCGGCTGGTCCACGGCGCGGCCTCGCGCAAAGCGGGAAGGTCCGGCAGCAGCGCGCCGCTTCCGGTCGCGATGCGGCGCTCAGCCCACCCTGCACCGCCCGGTCGGCGACGTTCTCCCCGACCGACCCCGCCCCGATGACGACGACGTCGTAGGTGTTGCCGTCCATGTCAGTTGTCCTTCGCGGCGCGGCCGAGACGGAAGGCCGAGATGAGGAAGAAGATGCCGCCGGGGATGGCGTAGCCGGCCGCGTTGATCAGTGTCGGGTTGGCGGCGGAGGCGCCGACGATGAACGACGCACCGGCGAGTACGGAGACGCCGCCGCTGATGATCATCGGCCACTGGCCGCCCATCTTGCGTCGGGTGACACCCACGATCAACTGGACCAGCCCGGCAACGACCGCCCAAGCGCCCCACACGCGCAGCACCGCCGGGATACCGGACGCGCAGGCGATGGCCACACCGATGGCGGTGATCAGGCTGACCGCGATGTTCACGTACAGCAGGGCAGGTGATCCGGTGGCGCGCGAGGCGCGGGCGTCGATGACGGCGGCGGCCACGTCGAACAGCGGGTAGAGCACGAGCAGAGTGACCGCGACCGGACCCAGGGTCGAGGCGGTCGTGAACATCGCGAGGGCCCAGACGATCGCGAACGAGAACCGGACGAAATACAGCCGCCGCAGCGCGGACGCGATCCCGGACATACCGGGCGACGCAGCGATAGTGCTCATGATGATCCTTTCGGTGGATGAGTGACGGGGGAGAGCGCTTCAGCCTCGTCGTTCCGGGAAGGCACCACCTCCCCCTAGACCGAACGTTCTGTCTCAGCAGAGCATGGCGCTCTGCGACTCAGGCTGTCAAGACCGAACGTTCTATCCGCTAGGCTGGTGGCATGCCCACCCCATCCGAGGGCCGGCCCTCCGAAGCGCGGGCCCGGCTGCTCAACACCGCCACCCGGCTCTTCTACGCGCAGGGCATCCACGCCGTCGGCATCGATCGCATCGTCGCGGAAGCGCAGGTGACGCGGGCCACCCTCTACCGGCACTTCCCCGGCAAGGAAGACCTTGTCCTCGCCTACCTGAACGAGGCCGACCGGGCCATGCGAGGCCAGGCGGACGAGGCCGTCACCGCCGGACTACCGGCCGCCGGCACCATCCGGGCCCTCAGTGAGTCCATCGCCCACAGCATCCAGTCCCCCGGATTCCGGGGATGCGCCTTCCTCAACGCCGCCGCCGAGTATCCCGACCCGGAGTCCCCGGTGCACAAGGCCGTGCTCACCCACCGCCAATGGTTCCTGGAAACCGTCACCGAACTGCTGGCCAAGATCCAGGAGACCGGCGCCGAACCCGCCGCCCGCCACTTCGTGATGATGCGCGACGGCGCCATGGCCGCCGGCTGCCTGTTCGACCCGGCGCTGATCTGCGAGACGTTCCTGCGCGGAGTCGAGAGACTCCTGAAGGTCTATGCCGCCACCGACTACAGCGAACCGGCGGAATCCATCGCCGAGACCGGCGGGCGAGTGGCCGACGTAGCGGACCTTTCCGGCGCGGACGAGGTCGGTGAGGGCGCCGAGCGTCCTTGAACCGCCGAGATGGCTCAGGCCAGGGTCGCGATGTCGATCACGAACCGGTACCGCACGTCGGACGCCAGGACGCGCTCGTACGACTCGTTGATCTTGTCGGCCGGGATGACCTCGATCTCGGCCCCGAGGTGGTGCTGGGCGCAGAAGTCGAGCATTTCCTGGGTTTCGCGGATGCCGCCGATCGCCGAACCGGCGAACGACCGGCGGCTCATGATGAGGGGGAACACGTTGAGCGCCAGCGGTTCGGCCGGAGCGCCGACGTTGACCATGGTGGCGTCCACGGCCAGCAGCGACAGGTAGGCGTCGAGGTCGATCTTCGCGCTGATGGTGTTCACGATGAGGTCGAAGGAGCCGGCGAGCTGCTCGAACGTCTGCGGGTCGCTCGTGGCGTAATAGTGGTCCGCGCCCAGGCGCAGGCCGTCGTCCTGCTTCTTCAGCGACTGCGACAGGACGGTCACCTCGGCGCCCAGCGCGTGCGCGAGCTTGACGGCCATGTGGCCGAGCCCGCCGAGCCCGACGACCGCCACCTTCTTGCCGGGGCCCGCGCCCCAGCGGCGCAGCGGGGAGTACGTCGTGATGCCGGCGCACAGCAGCGGCGCGGCGGAGTCGAGCTCGATACCTTCGGGGATCCTCACGACGAAGTCCTCGGTCACCACGATGTGGGTGGAGTAGCCGCCCTGGGTGATCCGTCCATCCTTGTCGGTGGAACCGTAGGTGAGCGTGTTGCCCTTGAGGCAGTACTGCTCCTCGCCCTTGCGGCAGCTGGAGCACTCGCGGCAGGAGTCGACCATGCAGCCGACGCCGACCCGGTCTCCGACGGCGTACCGGGTGACCTCCGGGCCGACCGCGGCGACGATTCCGGCGATCTCGTGGCCGGGGGCGACGGGATAGGGGGCGGTGCCCCATTCGCCGCGTACGAAGTGGATGTCGGAGTGGCAGATGCCGCAGTACTTGATCTCGATGAGGACGTCGCGCGGGCCGACGTCGCGACGGTCGATCCTCGCCGGGGCGAGCGGCTCGGTCGCGGACGTGGCGGAGTAGGAGTTGACGGTGAGCATGTTCTTCTCCGTGCTGAAGCTTCTATGACTGACCGGCGGCGCGTGGCGACGCCGCCGAAGCGAGCGTGTTATGAGCTGTTCTGAAGCTGCTCTGAAGCTGCTCTGAGCAGGGAAAACGTCTCTTTCCCTTATCCACTGTGCCACTGCCGCATGCCGCGCGGCAGGGCGGGCTGTGCGGGGGAGCGGTGTTCAGGGGTGTGACAGGGCCCCCAAGTGCCGGGTCGGTGGCGCAGGTTTGGGTATCGGTTTTGCGGCAATCGCCGACATGACGAAGGAGAGACGAAGGAGACAAGCCGATGACGACGTGGACGAGCGACGAGCTCAGCAGGATCGAAGCAGCCGACGAGCTGCGGATCGAGCCCCGGCGGGGCGACGGCACGCTGGGCAAGCCGGTGCCGATCTGGGTCGTCCGCCATGACGACCACCTCTATGTCCGCTCCTACAAGGCGGGCGCGGGTGCCTGGTTCCGTACGGTCCAGGAGACCCACGAAGGCCACATCCGGGCCGGTGGCGTCGACAAGGACGTCAGCATCGAGGCGGAAACCGATCCTGACATCGACGACCAGATCGACGCCGCCTACCGCGCCAAGTACGGCCGTTACGGCTCGGCGTACATCGACACCATGGTGGCGCCCGAGGTGCGAGCCACGACCCGCAAGCTCGAGCCCCGCTGAACCCGCTCGCTGAACGCCTTGCATGGCCTTCGCCCGGCATGCCGAGGACAGCGGCTCCGTACCACCATCCGCCTCGCCCGCTCGACCGCGTTCGCCCAGCGCTTCGCGCTCCCCGACGCCAGCGCGTGAGCGGCCGTCCTCTCCGTGCCTCGTCTGAACGGCGGGTGCCCGACCTGGCCTCGGAATTCCCGCTGGACCTCTGATCCCGGCGCCTCGTAACGTCGCCGCATGACGACAGTGCTCTGCGTACCGCATCCGCCGGCTGGGCGCCGCGCTGATGCGCTGACGGTCGAGCAGGCGGTATCTGTCGTGAGGCATACGCGCGGGTCCGTCGAACGGCAGACGCGGCTTGCACCCCGCCATATGGCCTCGATAACCCTCGACATAGGCTTTTTCAGGAAAGACCTGCGCCAACCGCATCAGATGCAGACGGGGGGCGGTTGTCCGATGGCGAAGCTACTTTTCGTGATGACCGGAACGGCGTTCTGGACGCTCAAGGACGGCACCAGGCACGCGACGGGTTACTGGGCCGAGGAGTTCGCGGCCCCGTACAAGGCGCTCACCGAGGCCGGCCACGAGATCGTGGTCGCCACCCCCAACGGGGTGATCCCGACCGTGGACATGATGAGCCTGCGCCCCGAGATGGCGGGCAGCGCGCAGATCGCTCTCGATCTGGAGGCGATCATCCGCTCCGCGGAGGTGATACGGCGGCCGATCCACTTGGCGGACGCCCGCCTGGAGGATTACGACGCCGTCTACTTCCCGGGCGGCCACGGCCCCATGGAAGACCTGTGCGTCGACGCGGATGCCGGCCGGTTGCTGACCACGGCGCTCGCCTCTGGCAAGCCGCTCGCGATCGTCTGCCACGCCCCGGCCGCGATGCTGGCCACCAGGATCCACGGTGTATCGCCCTTCGCGGGCTACCGGATCACCGCGTTCACCAACGAGGAAGAGCACGCGGTCGGGCTCGGCTCGAAGGCCCGCTGGTTGTTGGAGGACGAGCTCATCGACCTGGGGGTCGACTTCACCAAGGGCGAGATGTGGAAGCCCTATACGGTGGTCGACCGCACCCTGTTCACCGGGCAGAACCCCGCGTCGGCAGCCGTCCTGGCCGAACGACTGCTCAAGGTCCTTTAGCAGGCCACCTGCGGAGCGTTGCCGATCATGTCGAGGGACACCTGCCAGAGGCGGGCGGCGGCCTCGGGGTTGACGGCGTACGCCGCGAAGCCGCGCCGGAGTCCGGGTGTGTGCGGGACGGACAGGGAGACGATGCTGGAGGTCCTGCACCTGGTCGACCGGACGTTCCACCGGCTCGGCATTCACCCACCGCTGTGGAACACCGGGACGAGCTATGACATCCCGCTGCAGGGCTCGCTGGATGAGCAACGGCCGTCGCCGCGCCGACGCGTGCCGCGCTGGCCGTCGAGCAGTTGCAGCGCTGGCTCGCCCTCGCCCGGCTCCGCTCCTGCGGGCAAGGGCTGCCCGTGGGGCTACCGTCCAGATCACCGAACGGCCCGTCCTCATCACGTACTGACCTGTGCTCATCACCTACCGGCCGGGGTCGTGGACCGCAGATGAGCCTGACGCCTTCTCAGCCTTGATCGATGATTGCGGTGACCTCGGCTTCAATGAGAATGCCGGGCTCAAAGAGGATCTCGACCCCGATCAGCGCGGCCGGCGGCGTAGCGATATCGAACTCGAGGGCCGCCTGGTCGATTCCCGCTTTGAAGGCGTCGTACATCTCTCTTTTCCAGCCGGCGGCGTACCACGTGAAGCGGACGACGTCGTGGAACGTCGCTCCTGCCGCGTCGAGCGCCTTGGCGATGTTGCGGTAGACCTGGGCAACCTGCCCGGCGAGGTCGCCCGGTGCCACGAGCTCGCCGTTCTCGTCCCAGGCGACTTGCCCCGCGATGTGGACCTGCCTGCTACCCGTCGCCACCGCGACGTGGTGGTAGAGCGGGACTTGGACATGATTATCGGGGTTGATGAGCGAAACAGTCATGATATTTCCTATCGACCTTCTGGGATCCCATGGGTCCGCGCCCGTGGTCTCTTGCAGTTACTCAGAAACCATAGGAGAGTGTGCGCTGACGTGGAAGAACGAACTTTTTAGTGACTGGGGAACCAGATGGTGACCAAGCAGCTCAGAGACTCATCCGATGAAGCGGATCTGCGGCGCGCGGACTCCCTCGCTCGGGAGATCTTCTCGGATGTCGCCAACAAGTGGGCGTTGCTGATCATCGAGGCTCTCGGTGAGCGCACCCTGCGCTTCAGCGAGCTGCGGGACGAGGTGGAGGGCATCAGCCACAAGATGCTCACCCAGAACCTGCGCATGCTGGAGCGCAACGGCCTGGCCGAGCGAAAGGTGCACCCCACCGTGCCGCCACGGGTCGAGTACACCCTCACCGAGCCGGGCCAGGCCTTGCGAGCGACGGTCGACTTGATCTGCGACTGGACCCACCAGCATTTCGGTCACATCGAAGCCGCCCGCCGCGGCTTCGGCACCTGACAGCACACTGCCGTCTCGGATAGGCCCTTCACGATCGACGTGGGCGCCGGCGGCCGAGGACGAGGGGGTGGGCGATCTCATGGCGCCGGGCGAATAATGCCGTGCGCCGCCGACCGCGACTGAAGTAGCGTCGGCGGCCATGACTCCTTCCCGCATCCGCCCTCCCTACGTAGCCGACGAGCGGACCCAGCTCATGGGCTGGTACGAGATGCAGCGCGCGATCGTCCACTACAAGTGCGAAGGTTTGTCCGATGCGGACGCCCACCGATCCGTCCTGCCGGCCTCGCCCCTCATGACCATGGCCGGCGTGGTCTCCCACCTTCGCTGGACGGAGAAGATGTGGTTCGAGGTCATCTTCCTCGGCAGGCCCGCCACGGGGCCTCAGCTCGAGAACGAGCCGGACGACGCCGACATGATGGTCGACGGCATCCCGCTCGCCCAGCTTCTGGAGGAGTACGAGCAGCAGTGCGCGGTGTCGAACGAGATCATCGCGGCCCACTCGCTCGAGGACGTGGGCAAGCATCCGGACTTCCGGGCCGCCGGCGCGAACCTGCGGTGGGTCCTGATCCACATGGTCGAGGAGACCGCCCGGCACGCGGGCCACTTGGACGCCATCAGGGAGCTCCTGGACGGCGAGAAGGGCTACTACTGACACGCCTCCGGGGGCTCGGCCGTTGACGGGAGGGCCGCGGCGATGCAGTCGAGGACGCGTTCCAGCCCGTACCGGAAGTGGTCGTCACGGCTCACGTGCGGTTGCGCGCCTTCATCGCGATCTTGGTGTAGATCGGATACTGGTGTAGATCGGATACTAGGGCCCCGTCCGATGGCCACCCCCACCAACCATCTGATGACCGCTTTCACCCCGACAATGGGCCGCCACCCGCGCTGGACGTTCGCCGACGGGCTGACCCTGGTCGGCCGCGAGCTGGGCCGGCTGCGGCAGGACCCCGAAGAACTCGTCGCCGCGCTGGTCTTCCCTGCCATCATGGTGGTGCTGTTCGGGTACGTCTTCGGCAGCGCGATCCAGGTGCCGGGCGGGCCGAGAATCCGGATCTCTGGGACCATGGGGACAGGACGGTTGAAGATCCGCCACGCGCGGCGCTAGGCTAGGAACCGGCTTCTCACCGTTGGGCTTTCCGCCTCGCCAACCAGCTTCACCCGGGTCCCGATGACGCGGGGAAGGTGGAAGTCGCTCATCACATCCTGGAAAAGGGTGTTCTGTGATGGTGGCGACGCGTGTCGACCCTTCTGGTCTCTTCCGAGCCCTCGGGGATCTACCGGGGACCGTGCTCTGGCGTTAGTGCCGTTCTGGCATCAGTGGCCCGTGTCACCACCCAGCAGACGGTTGCCCTCAGGGAGGTCTCCGGAATGCCGGAAATCAAATCCATCGAACAACCGGTCACGCGGCGTCCGTGGCTGGTTCTCGCGATCATGTGCATCGGCTTCTTCATGTCGTTGCTCGACGGATCCATCGTCAACGTCGCCATCCCCACACTGATCCATGGCCTCACCGCCTCCTACGACCAGGTGCTGTGGGTCATCGACGGTTACCTCCTCGTCTTCTCGGTACTGCTGATCACCACCGGGCGGCTGGGGGACATCTTCGGATACCGCCGGGTGTACGTGATCGGCATCATCACCTTCACCATCGCCTCGGCGCTGTGCGGGCTGGCCGACTCATCGTCCCAGTTGCCGGCCGCCCGGCTGCTGCAGGGACTGGGCGGAGCGCTGCTGTTCCCGCAGGTCATCTCGTCGATCCTGACGATCTTCCCGCCGCACCTGCGCGGCCGCGCGTTCGGCCTGTTCGGGTCGATCGTCGGCTTCGCCCCGATCGTCGGGCCGGTCGTCGGCGGCTTCCTGCTCGCCCACCTCAGCTGGCGCTGGATCTTCTTCATCAACGTCCCGATCGGGATCATCACCGCCGTACTGGCGCTGACCTTCACGCCGCCCATGCGCGCGGGCCGTCGGCACCGGCTCGACCTGGTCGGTGTCGCGCTGGCCACCGCCGGGCTGAGCGGCATCGTGTTCGGCCTGATCGAGGGAGAACGCTACGACTGGGGCACCATCACCGGGCCGATCAGCATCACTTCGGTCATCGTCGCGGGCGTCGCGCTGCTGGTGGTGTTCGTCCTGTGGCAGCACCGGCAACCCGACGAGCCCCTGATGCCGCTGGCCCTGTTCCGCGCGCGCAACTTCGCGGTCGGCAACTGGGTCGGGTTCGTCTTCCAGCTCGGCATGATCGGCATCATGTTCGTACTGGTGCTGTACCTGCAGACGGCGCGCGGGTATTCGGCGCTGGAGACCGGCCTTGTGGTGCTGCCGAGCGCCGTGCTCACCGCGGTCGGCTCGGCGTACGCCGGGCGGCTGTCGGACAGGTTCGGTGGCAAGTACATTCTGACGTCCGGCCTGATGTTGTTGGCCGTCGGCCTGCTGGTGCTGGTCGCCATGGCCGGCCCCACCAGCAGCGCGTGGAGCCTGCTGCCCGGTTTGACCATCATCGGGATCGCCAGCGGCGCCACATTCGTACCACTGCTGCAGGTCACCATGGATGGTGTCGAGCCCCGATTGGCCGGAGCCGCCTCCGGCGTATCGAGCACCATCCGGCAGATCGGTGGCGTCCTCGGCACCGCCGTGCTGGGCGTCCTGCTGTCTGGCCGCCTCTCCTCGGCCCTGCGCAGCGAGGCCGAACAGCGCGCCGGTCAGCTGCCGGAGAGTCTGCGCGCCCGGTTCATCGACGACAGCACCGCCGCCGCGCACAACTACAGTCCGCCCACACCGCCCGGCGGCCTGAGCCCCGCCACGACCAACCTGTACGAACGCGTCACCGCCGACACGTTCGCCACCGGTTTCGTCCACGCCATGCAGACCACCCTCGTGACGTGCGCCGTGGTCCTGGTGGTCGCCGTCCTGTTCTGTTTCCTGTTCAGCCCGCACAAGAAGCCGACGACCGAGCCCGCTCGACAGTTGACCTAGCGCTCGTTCGGGCATATATATCGAGAGGTAAACATATGTAGTGGACCCGATATCAGGCGGGAGCACCCCCAGTGGCGCGTACTCAGGATCAGCGGCGAGCCGAGACCCGGGCCCGGCTGATCGACGCGGCCGCTGACCTGTTCGCCCGCAAGGGGTTCCACGCGGTGTCCGCCGAGGCGGTGGCCGATGCGGCCGATCGCACGACCGGCGCGCTGTACAACCACTTCGGCGGCAAGGAAGGGCTGCTGCTCGCGCTGCTTGAGGTGTGGAAGGACCAGGCCGCGGCCGAGTTGCTCGCCGGGTTCGAGGAGATCACCGAGCTCGACGACCGGCTGGCCGCCCTGTTCGAAGCGCTGACCCGTAAGGACGAGGATCGCGGTGCGTCATGGCTCCTGCTTGAGCTGGAGCTGTGGCTGCACGGCGCGCGCGATCCCGTCATCGCCGAGCCACTGGCCAGGCGTTACGCCGACATCCGTGCCCGGCTCGCCGGCGGGCTGTCCGACTGGGCCGAGACGGCGGGCGTGCCGCTTCGCCGATCGCCGGAGCGGACGGCCACGGCCGTGCTCGGAGTGCTGATCGGCTGCGCGGTCCAGCATCGGCTCGATCCCGCCGCGGTCGAGGAGCGGGCCGTCGTGGAGAGCCTGCGCGACCTGCTCGGACTGCCCGACCCCTGAGTCCTTCGACGTCCCGGGCTCCGGGCCGTCCCGACCGCTCGACCTGCTCGACCTGCTCGACTCCTAGATTCTCGCGCCGAAAGGGAGCCCATGCGGATCAACCTGCTCGAAGAAACGTGGGAACGCGAAGTTCCGCACGACCAGTTCGCCTACCTGCGCCGGAACGCGCCCGTTCACTGGCACGACGTCCCCGACGACACCGGCTTCTGGGCCGTCACGAAATATACGGACATCAAGGCGATCAGCCGGGACGTACAGACCTGGTCGACCGAGATCGGGACCGCGTTCATCCGTACCCAGACGCCGGAGTTCATCGAGATCGCCAGCATGATGCTGCTGAACATGGACCCGCCCAAGCAGACCCGCTATCGCCGGCTGGTGAGCGCGGGCTTCACGCCCAGGACGATCGCCCGGCTCCGGGGCACCATCCAACGGCGCGCCGAGAAGATCGCGGAAGGCGTGCGGGAGCGGGACGGCGAGGTCGAGTTCGTGACCGACGTGGCCGAATACCTGCCGCTGCAGATGATCTGCGACCTCATCGGCGTCCCCGAGGAGGACCACCACCTGATCTTCGAGTGGTCGAACCGCATGGTCGGCTTCCAGGATCCCGACTTCCGCACGACGCCGGAGGACGGCGAGATCGCCGGGGCCGAGATCTTCTCCTACTGCGACGGCCTGGTCGACGACCGCCGCCGCAACCCGCGTGACGACATTCTCACCGCGCTGGTGGAGGGGGAGGTCGACGGCGACAGGCTGACCAGGGAAGAGATCGACTCCTTCTTCGTGATCCTCTGCGTCGCCGGGAACGAGACGACCCGCAACCTCATCGCCCACGCCATGAACGCCCTCATCCAGCACCCGGACAGCTACCGCGACCTGGCGGCCGGCCTCGATGACGAGGGCCTGTGGCGCAGCGCCACCGAGGAGTTCCTGCGCTGGGGTTCCTCGATCCACAACTTCCGGCGCACGGCCACGCGCGACACCGAGCTCCGCGGCCAGAAGATCGCCGAGGGGGAGAAGGTGGTGACGTTCTACATGTCCGGCAACCATGACGAGGACGTCTTCGCCGACCCGTACACCTTCGACATCCGCCGCAGCCCCAACGACCACATGACGTTCGGCGGCGGCGGCCCGCACTTCTGCCTGGGCGCCAACCTGGCCCGGCTACAGATCAACTGCATGATCAGGGAACTGCTGCGCCGCTTCCCCGAGGCGGAGCACGCGGGGCCGGTCAAGCGGATGCGATCCGATTTCATCAACGGCATTAAACGGATGCCGGTGCGCTTCTCCATGTCCGACTGAAAAGGCCCCACTCGGATCCGCGCAATCAGCCGCAAAGTAACGCTGTGTGACTGCTGCTGTCCGATTTGACCATGGACTTCGCCACTAGCTCGCTGCAAAGTTGCATGGAGTGATGCATCGATTCCGTCCATCACAACAACCCCACCCCGAGGTGCGGCTACGACGGGTAGCCCCCGATCATTGACACGACTGGCGGTCGGCATCGAGTGACCTGGCCGCGGACTTCGGGAAGATCACAAAGCGCTTGGAGGTGCAGCGATGGACACGCGCGCGTATTTGAAGGCCGTTGTCGAGCAGACAAGCACGTTCGCCGATTGGGTGGACGGCAGGGATGCGGCGGCCCCGGTGCCGACATGTCCGAAGTGGACGCTGGCCGATCTTGTCGACCATGTCGGCGGGACACAGCGCATGGTGGCCATGCTCGTGGGCGAGCAGATGACCGAGCCGAGCAGGGCGTACGCCGGCTACGTTCCGGGTCCGACCGATTCGGGCCAGTGGCGCGCCTGGCTGAGCGACGGCGCGGCCGAGGCGAGACAGGCGTTCGCATCGGTCGCCGATGACACCCCAGTGTGGGATCCGGCGGGCGGCGCCGCAGGCGTGCCGTTCTGGTCACGTCGGCTGTTCGGCGAGGCTTGCTTGCATCGCGCGGACGCGGCTGCGGCGCTCGGCATGCGGTACGAGTTGGCGCCGGAGCTTGCCGTTGCGGCCCTTGAGGACTGGCTGGACACATTGACTTCCCGCGGCTATTGGGAGAACAAGCCGGGCTTCGCCGATGCGATGCGCGGGGGCGGTCAGACTCTGCATTTCCACGCAACCGACGCGCCTGGGGAGTGGGTGGCACGCCGGGAACCGGACATGGTCGTGCTGGAGCGCACGCACACCAAGGCGGACGTCGTGGTACGCGGCCCAGCCGTCGAGCTCCTGCTCGTGATCAGCAGGCGTCGCCCACTGGATGCGGCTCCGACGCTGGAATTGCAGGGAGATCGGGCGCTGCTCGACCACTGGATCGAACACATGGACTGGGTCACCAACGGCTGACCAAGGGTGCGGAGCCTGTGGTCAGTGGCCGCCGAGGGCGTGCCAGATGAGGGCCGCGGTCCGCTCCGGCCAGTGGGGCGGTGGGGTGGGGTCGGCCAGCGCCCGGCCGTACCAGCTGCCCGTGCACATGGTGACGGCGATCTCCAGGTCGGCATCGGCGTCGATGAGATCGCTCCGCTGTGCCGACTGGAGGATGGCGAGGATGCGGCGGCGCCGCGGCGCGACCACACGGGCGCGGTAATGGGCGAGCACCTCCGGTTCGGTGGTGTCCTGCAGCATGGTGCCGACGAGCGAGAGCCGGCCCGGCCGGGACACGCCGCGCTGGAAGTCGGCCAGCTCGGCGACCAGCGCGGCATAGGGATCCAGCGGCGGGTTCGCCTGCTTCTCTTCGGTCATGCTCGCCACCGCGGCGGCGGCGAGCTCGGCCTTGCCCGGCCATCTGCGATACAGGGCCGGGCGGCTGGTGCCCGCCTCCTGGGCGACGGCGGCCAGCGACATGCGCTCATAGCCGTACACGGCCAGATGGCGCCGGGCGACGGCCAGGATCCGGTCGTCGATGGTGGCGTCCCGCGTTCGCCCGGTCTTTCCCGTCATGATCCCGCCACCTATTCCATTACAATGCTGTAATGTAACGAAAGTATCTCTCGCCTCACTCTATAAAGGGGCCTCCATCGTGGTCATCGAGTACATCCGATATACGGTTCCAGTCGGCCGAGCCGACGAGTTCGAGCAGGCGTACAAGACGGCGTCGAGCGTGCTTGACGCCGACCCGCACTGCCTGGCTTACGAGATCGCCCGAGGCGTCGAGGAGCCCGAGCACTACACGGTGCGGATCCAATGGGACTCCGTCGAAGGACATGAGCAGGGTTTCCGCCGCAGCCCCGGGTTCGGTGAGTTCTTCGCCGCCGTGAAGCCCTTCTTCTCCGACATCGACGAGATGAAGCACTATGACGTCCGCTTCGGGTCGCGATGAACACGGCTGAGTTACTGGCACGGGCCCGCCTGCTCAACCGAGATCTTGCGCCGGGTGAACCGCTGGCCGAAACGGTGATCCGGCCGCTGACCGCTGCGCTCGCCGAAGCCGAAGCCGAAACCGAAACCGAAGCCGAAACCAAAGCCGCAACCGACGCCGGCGCTGGTGCCAACGCCAGTGCCAGTGCCAGTGCCGAACCCGAGGTCACGGAGGACGGCGCCCCTGCGGAGCGCCTGTGGGAGCTGGCCAAAGACGCCACACGGCTGCGTGCCAGGTCTGGCGCGCAGCAAGGCTTGATCGAGGCCACGGCCGCGTTGCAGCACCTGGCCTGCTTGTTCGCCGAGGACACTGCCTCCTTGACCAAGCGGATCGCCGAACTGGCCGACATCCAAGGCGACCTGGAATCACGCGTCGACGTCGCGGACGACGGCCCCTATCTGGCCACCAACGTCTCGAGGGTCACGAACTGGCTGGGCGAGCCCATCCAGACGTTCCCGCAGATGGCGCTGTGCCGATGCGGCCGGTCCGCCACCAAACCGCTGTGCGACGGCAGCCACGCCCGCATCGGGTTCAGCGGCGCCAAGGACCCGGCCAGGGTGCCCGACCAGCTCGACACCTACGAAGGCGTGCAGGTCGCCGTCCAGGACAACCGCGGTGTATGCGCCCACTCCGGACTGTGCACCGATCGACTGCCCACGGTGTTCCGGGTGGGCGAGGAACCGTTCGTGGCACCCAGCGGCGGCCGGGCCGACGAGATCGTCCGGGCCGTACGCGCCTGCCCATCCGGTGCGCTCCGCGCCACGATCGACGGTCACCAGGTTCCTGGCCCGCGGCGCGAACCCGCTATCGAGGTGTCCAAGGACGGCCCCTACCGAATCACCGGCGGCATCCCGCTCGGCGGCGACGCCTCCCGGGAGCACTACAGCCTGTGCCGATGCGGCCACTCACGGAACAAGCCGCTCTGCAGTGGCACGCACTACTACGTCGGCTTCGCCGATCCGCCGCTGTCGGAGGACCCCACGCTCTTCGAGTGGGCCGGCGGCCTGCCCGTGTTGAAGCGGATGACGCACATCTTCAACGAGAAGTACGTCCCGCAGGACGACCTCCTCGGCCCGTTGTTCGCCCGGATGTCGCCGGACCATCCGGAACGCGTCGCCGCGTGGCTCGCCGAGACGTTCGGCGGCCCCAAGCTCTACACCGAGCAGTACGGCGGCTACGACCACATGGTCGCCGAGCACGCCGGCAAGGCGCTGACCGAACAATGGCGAGCCCGATGGGCGCAGCTCATCAGCCAGGCCGCCGACGACGCCGGGCTGCCCACCGACCCGGAGTTCCGGGCGGCGTTCGCCGGCTACATCGAATGGGGCTCCAGGATCGCGCTGGAGAACTCTCAGCCCGGCGCGACACCACCACCGCACATGCCGGTGCCCCAATGGTGGTGGGTGTGCGAGGCCAAGCCCGGCTCCCGCGTCTCCGCCCTGGCACCACCCGCGCGACGAGCGCAGGTGCGGCTTCCGGCGGCTGGTGAGCCGGTCGGTTTCGCCGACCACATCAAGCCGCTGTTCCGGGAAGTGGACCGCAAATCGATGAGCTTCGCCTTCGACCTGTGGTCGCAGGAGGACGTCGCCCAGCACGCCGACGCGATCCTGCACCGGCTCCGCCAGGGCACCATGCCGTGCGATGGCGCCTGGTCCGCCGAGCAGCTCGACCTCTTCGCCCGATGGATCACCGAAGGAACCGCACCGTAAGCCACAAGCCGTACAGCGAACCCGGCCTGATCGACCGGATCCTCCTCGACGGAACGGAGCAATCCCGCCATGATCGTCATCACCGGGGCCACGGGCACCGTCGGCACACCGCTGGTGCGGGGCCTGCTGGAACGGGGCGTGCCCACGCGTGCCATATCGCGCACCACGGCGCGTCCACCGGCCTCCCCTGAACCGGGCATCCAGTGGGTCACCGCCGACCTGGACGACATCTCGACGCTGGTCGCCGCGTACGCGGACGCCGACGTGGTGTTCCTGGTCACGCCGGTGCATCCGCGGATGGCGCGGTTCGCCCGCAATGTGATCGAGGCCGTGCTCAGAGGCGGGAACCGAACGCGGATCGTGCTCCTGGTCGCGGCCGGGCTCGACCAGAACGTGCAAGGGGTCCGCTTCCTGAACGCGCACGCCGAAGGGCTGGCCGCGCTGAAAGCCAGCGAACTGCCCTATACGGTGCTGGCACCCAACGGCTTCTTCCAGAACCTGCTCACCATGGCGGGCGCGATCCGCGCCGGGACACTCGCGGCTCCCGTCGGCGAGGCCGCGATCTCGTTCGTGGACGCCCGTGACGTCGCCGACGTGGCCACGCACGTACTGACCACCGACGGGCACGACCACGCGACCTACACGCTCACCGGGCCACGATCTCTCACGCACGCCGAGATCGCCGAGCAGCTCGGCGCGGTGGTGGGCTCGGACGTCCGCTACTCGGCGCTGTCACCGGAACAGGCCCGCGACCAGCTGACCGCCGCCGGACTGGATCCCTGGCGGGTGGACGGCCTGATCGAGCTCTACGGCTTCTACGCGACCGGTCACGCCGCCGCCGTCAGCGACGACATCGAGCGTCTCCTCGGCCGCGCGCCGCGCTCACTCGCCGAGTTCGCCAGCGACCACCGCCAGGCGTTCTCGGCAAGCACACACTCCGGGTGAAAGAAATCGGCCCGTCGTCAAGGAGGCTGTCTCCACGTACACGCGAGCGTGTTGAGCCTGGTCAGTGAGATCTTCGTCGGCTGCCGGACCTTTTGCGGAATCGGAGACGTGCCCGGTTGTGATCCGGTTCGCGCGGCGACCCCGGCGGCCGCCCCAAGGCGATCGACCAGGACATGGTGCCCTTCGCCCCGGCGGTCGCCTCGCTGTATCGCGCCGACGCCGACGCACCTGCCGATCAATAGCCCCCTAAGGGCGTGAACCGTGCCAGGAGCTCCACAACGCCTCATAGACCCCACTGGCCGCAACCAGCTCATCATGCGCGCCTACCTCCACCACGCGCCCGCCCTCCATCACCACCACCCGATCCGCATCCCGCGCCGTATGCAGCCGATGCGCGATCGCGATCACCGTACGTCCATCCAGCGCCGCCGCCAGCGACCGTTCGGCGCGCCGGGCCGTACGCGGATCGAGCATGGCGGTGGCCTCGTCGAGGATGACCGTGTGCGGGTCGGCCAGGATGACCCGGGCCAGGGCGAGCTGCTGCATACGGTCGGGGCCGAGTTCGGTCCCGGCCGAGTGCGAACCGAGCTCGTCGTCCAGCGAGGCGACCCAGTCGGCGCCGACCGCCACCAGGGCCTTCTCCAAGTGGTTGTCGTCGGCCGTGGGGTCGGCCAGGCGGAGGTTGTCGCGGACGGTGCCGAGGAACAGATGCTGCTCCTGGGTGACCAGCACGACGTGCTCGCGGAGCTGGGCGGGGGGCAGGTCGGCGACGGGGACCGAGCCGACGGTGACCATGCCGAGGCGAGGGCGGTCGATGCCGGCCAGCAGCTTGCCAAGCGTGGACTTGCCGGCTCCCGAAGGGCCGACGATGGCCAGGCGCTCGCCGGGCCGTACGGTCAGGTCCACTTCGGTGACGACGTCGTCGGTGGATTCGTAGGCGAAGTGCACGCCGGTTGCCACGATGTGGTCGTCCCGGGGTTGCGGGGCGGCCACAGCGGTCTGCGTCGCCGGGGTCTGGAGGCCTTCGATCCGGGCGAAGGAGGCGCCGCTGCTTTGCAGCTGTTCCATCCAGATGAGAATGGTTTCGATGGGCTGCTGAAGCTGGCGAAGGTAGAGCACGCACGAGACCACGGCGCCGAGGGTGACCTGGCCGCTGTCCAGCAGTACTCCGCCCAGCAGCAGGACCAGGACCGGAGGAAGGAGTGCGGAGACTTCGACCGACGGCCAGAGGACACCGCGCAGGAAGAGGGTTCTGAGCTGGGCGACCCGGCTGCGCTCGATCACCCGCTCGGCGGCGCGGGTACGCCGGTCCTGGAGGCCGAGGGCTTCGATGGCGCGGGCGCCGGCGGCGTTGGCGGCCAGGTGTTCGGCCAGTTCTGAGCGGGCGGCGCCCTCCTCCAGGTAGGCGGCGCGGGCGCGGCGCAGGTACCAGTGGGAGGCGGCGGCGATGCCGGCGAGCGCGAGCAGGCCGCAGGCTCCCAGCAGCGGGTCGACCAGGAAGACGGCCGCGACGAGGAAGAACGCCTGCAGGGTGGAGATCAGTACGGCGGGGGCGGCGTCGCGCAGGGTGCGCCCGACCTCGCCAACGTCTGTGGTGCCGCGGGCGGTCAGGTCTCCGGTGCGGATGTGCTCGACCGTGGCGGCGGGCAGGGCGAGCAAGCGGTCGAGGAGCTCCTGGCGGATGTGTTCCTGGGTGCGCTCGCTGAAGCGGGTGCCGATCTTCTCGGCGTATCGGGACAGGATGAGCTGCAGCAGCGCCCCGCCCACGGCGATCGCGGCAAGGAGGTCGATCGTGCCGCCGGCGGAGATGGTGTCGATGATGCGGCCCAGCAGCCACGGGCTGACCAGGGCCGCGGCCGCCGCCAGGCCGTTGAGGAGGAGGGTGGCGGTGAAACCGGGGACGTCGCGGCGGATCAGGCGCAGGGCCGCCTGCCGTACGTGCTTGCGGTCGGCGACGGGGAGGTCGCGGATCATGAGACCACCGTCCGGTACGCGTCGCTGGATTCCAGCAGATCGCGGTGGGTGCCCGTCGCGGCCACCTGGCCGTCCTCGATCAGGACGACCTGGTCCGCCTGGGCGAGCAGCAGCGGCGACGTGGTGACGACGACCGTCGTACGGCCGGCGCGCGCCGTACGAAGACGCTGCGCGAGCAGGGATTCGGTGTGCGCGTCCAGCGCCGACGTGGGCTCCACCGCCAGCAGCACCTCGGGATCGGCCACCAGCGCCCTGGCCAGGCGTACCCGCTGGCGCTGGCCGCCCGACAGGTTGCGGCCACCGGGCTCGATCATGGAGTCCAGCCCGTGGCGCAGCCCGGCGACCACGTCCTGGGCGGCGGCGACGGTGATGGCGCGACGGATGGTCTCGTCGTCGGCCGCGCCGCGGCCTTGCAGGACCTCGCGCAGCGTGCCGGCGAACAGCGCGGCGTCGTGGTCGGCGATCAACGAGGTGCCGTCGAACCCACCGAGGCTCTCCAGCAGCGCCACGCTCTCCTCGGGGCGGGCGCTGACCAGCCCCACAAGGCTTCCCGGCGTGACCTCCAGCCCGGGGGAGCGGGGCCGGTCGCCGGGCCGCAGCGCGAGGAAGCGGGTGACCTGCCGGGCGGAGACCAGGCCGTGGCTGATCTGGAAGCTGCCCTCGATGAAGAAGGACACCGGAACCACTAGCATGGCGATATAGCCGTAGACGCCGACCAGCTCGCCCATCGTGATCGTGCCTGCTGCGGCCAGCCTGGCACCCAGCCAGGTCACTGCGGCCAGGAACAGCGCGGGCAGCCCGGTGCCCAGCGCGCCGATCCAGCTCGTAAGCGACGCCACCCGGTAACCCTGCTCGCGCAGGTGCGCCGAGTCGGCGAGGTAACGCTCGGCGTAGGCGTCCTTGCCGCCGAACGCGTTGAGCACCCGCAGCCCCTCGATCAGGTCCACCAGCCGGGTGGTCAGCCTGCCTTGGCTCTCGCGGTAGCCGTTCTGCACCTTCATCAGCCGCCCGAGCAGCGGCCCGAGCACGATCGCCAGCACCGGCACGCCGAGCAGCACCATCACGGCCAGCACCACGGAGACCTGCAGCAGCAGTGCCGCCACCACCCCGTAGCTGATCACCGCGCCCACCCCGGGACCTGTCACCGTCAGCGACGCGGCGATCGTGATGACGTCGCCGATGCCGATCGTCACGACCTCACCCGCCGAGGTGCGCTTGTTCAGGTCCGCGCCGAGAGTGTTGATCTGCTCCACCAGGGCGCGCACCGTACGTACATTGGCGTCCATCCGGATCTTGGTCATCGTGCGGTGCCGCATCATCCCCAGCCAGGCGTTGGCGAGGCCGGCGCCGAGCAGCGCCAGCACCCAGCCGGGCGCCAGGTTGTCGTCGATCGCCCTGGACAGCAGGTACGGCGGGAGCGTGAGGCCCACCATCCACAGGGTGCCCAGCGTCGCGCCCAGCGTGACCCGACCCTTCTGCGCCCAGGCCAGCCAGCACAGATACCGGGCCGCCGCTTTCATGGCGATCACGCTAGACCATGGCTTTACCTTCCCTGCCGAAGGGGCTACTCGTAGCGGCCGACCCAGGTGACCGGCCCCGACTCTTTAGGCCGGATCCAGGCGGGACCGGGAAGTATCGGACAACAAGGCCGATTCGGCGAGTCGGCCCAGCAGTTCACGGAGGAGTGCGTACTCTCCGGCCGTCAGCTCTGTGGAGTCCTGGTCCACCAGCGCGCGCAGCGTCAGTGCCGCACCGGCCCGCGTCACCGCATCATCTGGTCGGACCGCGCCCGGGTGGAGGACTGCGGCTAATGCCGCTTCGCGGACACGGTCGGACAGTCCCATGTCGCGGTCGTCGTCGGGTCGAGTGATCAGGCTCAGGGTGATCCCGATGTTCGCGGCCAGGATCTGGTCGGCTGCGTCGTCGGCCGGGACTCTCAGCAGTCCCCGGCGGGCGGCCACGGTCAGCAGGTCGCGCAGCATGGCGTGTGCGGGGGCCGTGATGGCGCAGGGCTTGCCGGGCTGGATCTGGCCGTACAGCAGCGCGTAGAAGGTGGGGTGGTCCAGCCCGAACTGTACGTGTCGGTCCCAGCCCTGACGAATGTCGTCCACCGGATCGCTGGAAGCCTGCGGCGGCTGGACGTATTGGGTGAACCCGTGGTCGAGCACGGCGTCGATCAAGCCCTGCTTGCTCCCGAAGTGATGGTAGAGCGTGGGCGCCTGAACCCCCGCGCGCTCGCAGACGGCACGGGTGGACAGCGTGCGATCGCCGGAGCTGTCCAGCAGTTCGGCGGCGGCCAGCAGGAGTCGATCGCGAGCGCTGCCACCCTGTCCCCACTTACTCATGCCGCTATAGTACCTTATGTAGCGCTATATAGATTGCTGTAGCGAATGTAGCGCTGATGTCACCTCAAGGAGAGCTCATGAACCTCGCCGTTCCCGGCGTTGTCGCCCGATACTTCGAGGCCGATCGCCGCCGCGACCCGGACGCCGTCATCGCCCTTTTCACCGATGACGCCGTGGTCACCGACGAAGGCCGGACCCGGCGCGGGGCCGCGGAGATCCGGTCCTGGCTTCGAGGCCCCGCCTCGCAGTATCAGTACACGACCGAGGTGCTCGGCGCCGAGGCCATCGGCGCGGACACCGTGCTGGTCACCGGCCGCCTGGAGGGCAACTTCCCGGGCGGTACCGCGGACCTGAAGTGGCGCTTCACCCTCGCCGACGACCGGATCCGCCAGCTGGAGATCGCGCCATGAGAGGAAATCCGATGAAGACCTGGTACATCACTGGCGGCACCCCTGGTGGTTTCGGCATGGCGTACGCGAACGCCGCGCTGGAGAGTGGCGACCGCGTCGTGCTGACCACGCGCCGGCCGGCGGAACTGCGCGACTGGGCCGCCTGCCATCCGGAACGGGCGCTCGTTCTGCCGGTCGACGTCACCGACACCCGGCAGGTCCGGCAGAGCGTGGCCGAGGCCGAGAGCCGCTTCGGCGGCATCGACGTCCTGGTCAACAACGCTGGCCGCGGATGGTACGGCTCGGTCGCCGGCCTGGTCGGAGTGCCCGGCTCGGCTTCTATGCCGCCGCCAAGTTCGCGATCGAGGGGCTGACGGAGGTCCTGCGTCAGGAGGTAGCACCGTTCGGGATCAAGGTACTGGCGGTGGAGCCCGGCGCATTCCGTACCCGGGCCTACGGCGGGTTCGCCGACGAGCTGGTCGACGAGCCCATCACGGACTACCAGCCGATGCTCGCGGCGGTGCGCGCCGCCATGATCGCCGAACTTCGTGGCCAGCAGGCCGTCGCACGCGGCGCGGACTCCCCCCGGAGCACCGAAGCGGACCGCGTCCCGCTGGTCGGCGGATCCCGCACAAGCCATGTTTCATCCGCAATTCATCGGAATCAGTGGAGAGGCGTCGATTGCTAAGTGGGGAGTTCCCCATTTAGTCTGGCCGGCATGACACTGAACGCCGACGATCGCGCGGCCATCACAGAGTTGATCTCCCTGCACGGGCACCTGTTCGACGACGGCGAGCTCGATCGGCTGGACGAGCTGTTCACCCCCGACGTCGTCTACGACGCCACCGACTACGGCGGCGGATCGCTGGAGGGAGTGGCGGCGATCCGGGACGCCGCGCTCACCCTGGGCGCGCGAAACCCCGTGGGCCATCACGTGACCAACGTCGTGCTCACCGAACTCGCCGACGGCAGGGTCCGCGCCCGGTCCAAGGGGATCGCCATCATGGCGGGCGGCACCTGCGGAAGCGCGACCTACGACGACGTCATCTCGTACGGCGATCGGGGCTGGCGGATCAGCCACCGCAAGATCATCGCGCGGCGAGCGCCCCTCGGGGGTCTCGGTAGCAGTGACGGCCCACGTGAAGCTTGTCCGGGCTGACCGCCTCGGCCGCCGTACTGTGACAAGGTGACCGTGCCTGCCGATCAGATCTCCACCGCTCTGGCGCCGTTCGTGGCGACCCTGGCTACGTACGATCTTGGGCCTGGCTCGGGCGGCGTTCATCGCGGGCTTCCCTCATCCACGGTGTCGATCACGATCCCCGAGGAGAACCCGCTGGAGATCGCCTGGATCGGGCGGCCCGGCTCGCGCAGACGGCTCCGGGCCGTGGTGGCCGGGCTCCATCTGAGCGCGGCCGAGCTGCGGCAAGAGGGGTGCACGCGCGGTGTGTGGTTGACGCTCAGCCCACTGGGTGCCCGCGCGCTGCTGGGGCTTCCCTCGTCGGCACTGGCTGGGGACATCGCTGATCTCGCTGACGTCGTCCCGGCGATGGCGGACCTGCCAGAGCGCTTGGCGGCCTGCCGGTCCTGGCCGCAACGCCGCGCCCTCGTCGAACGCTCGCTGCTCACCGGCCTGGCCCGGCACGGCGAACACGCCAACAGCCGCGAGTTGCGGGCCACGCTCGCGGTGCTGTCCGGAACCACCCGGGTGCAGGAGGCCGCCCAGCTGCTCGGGCGCTCCCGGCGGCACCTGAGCAGTACGATGCGCGCCGAGTTCGGGGTGACGCCGAAGGAGTACCAACGGCTCGTCCGCTTCGAGGCCGCCCGTGGCCGGCTCGTGGCCGCCGCCCGTGGGGGAGGGGCCGCTCTGGCGGCGGTGGCCGCCGCGTCGGGATTCGCCGATCAGGCGCACCTCACCCGGGAGTGGCGGGCCATGGCCGGATGTACGCCCACCGAGTGGCTACGCGCCGAAGGCCTGGCCGTACGGGGTTCGCCGGCCCGCGACCGGCCATCGGGCGAGGAGCGTGCGTTCAGGTGACGACCCATTTCGTGCCCATATCTTCAAGACCCCCACCACCGCCCGACCTCACCATGGGTAAATGACGCCAGATATCCGCATTTCCCCTCGCCTCATCGTGCCCGACCCGGACCGTGCGTCGGCGTTCTACCAGGACGCCCTCGGCGCCGAGCAAGTGTTCCGCGCTCCACTGAGCGACGATGGACGACCCGCCGTCGTCGACCACCGCATCGGTGATTCGTCCTTCCGAGTCTCGCCGGCCGTCTCATCATGGGGCTGGCACTCACCACGTGATCTCGGCGGCTCCGCGGTACTCCTCGAGATCGAGGTCGGCGACCCGGACGCGGTCGGCGAACGCATGATCGCCCACGGCGCCGAGGTGATCGTGCCGATCGAGAACCGACCCTATGGCAAGCGCTCGGGCCGCATCCGTGACCCATTCGGCCACCTGTGGATCATCACCGGCGAGCTTCGCTGAGCCGACCGGGGATCGGTGGGCGCCGGAGGTCAGGGCATTCGTGCCCAGAAGTAACCTGAAAACCGCTCTCAAGGCCCGCGACCGCATCGCGATCACCGCGCTCCGCTCCGCCCTGGCGGCGATCGAGAACGCCGAAGCCGTCCCAGTCGACCCCCCGTCGCCCGGCGCCCCGAAGCACGAAGTCACCCAGAACGAACACTTCGCCGGATCGGCCGCCGGCCTGGGCGCCGCCGACGTGGAACGTCGCCTCCTCACCGAGGCCGATCTGCTGTCGATCGTCGAGAAGGAAGTACGGGAGCGCTCGGACGCCGCGCGGGAGTACGAGCGGCTGGGCCGCGACGACCTCGCCGAGCGGCTCCGCGCGGAGGCCGAGGTACTGAGCCGGCACCTGAAGCCATGACACCTACGCATTCCTCGGCCATGATGGCCACCAGCACTGCCTGATATACGAAGAGTCCCTCTCTCATCACGTTGGGTGACGGTAGATTTCCCGTGTGGCGAACGCAGCGGATTCTCGTGAGGCCGAGTTCGGAGCCGAGCCGCGGCGGCGGGTCGAGACGGGCCGTTCGCGGTCCCGGCCCGCGGCCGGCTGCCCCTATCCGGGGCTGACGTCCTTCCGCACCGGGGACGCGCGCTTGTTCTTCGGCCGCGAGCGGGCCGTGGCCGATCTGGTGGCCCTGCTCGCCGACCCCGACACGGCAGGCCATCCGGCGATCGTGATCGGCCCGTCGGGAGTGGGCAAGTCCTCGCTGCTGCGCGCCGGTCTGGCCCCGGCCGTGCTGCGGGGCGCGCTCCCCGGCCGCCGGCCCGGCCGGCCGAGCGTGGCCTACCTGACGCCGACCGCCCAGCCGATGCGCGAGCTGGGCGGCGTCGACTCGCGCACGCTGGTGATCGTCGACCAGTTCGAGGAGCTGTTCACGCTCTGCGGGGACGAGGCCGCCCGGCAGGCGTTCATCGCCGAGCTGTGCCATCGGGCGGCGGCCGGCCTCGCGGTGGTCCTGGGCGTACGCGCCGATTTCTACGGCCAGTGCGTGGCCCACCCGCCGCTGCTGGCGGCGCTGCGGGCGCGTTGCCTGCCGCTCGGGCCGATGGCGGCCGGGCAGTTGCGGCAGGCGATCAGCGAGCCGGCCGCCGTGGCGCAGCTGGACATCGAAGCCGGCCTGGTCGAGCTGCTGCTGCGCGACGTGGGCGCCCGGACCAGCGGCGCCTGCGACGCCGGGGCGCTGCCCCTGCTGTCCCATGCCCTGCGGGCGACCTGGCAGAAGCGGACCGGCAGCCTGCTCACCGTCGCGGGATACGAGCGTACCGGCGGCATCCGGGGGGCGATCGAGGTCACGGCGGAGCAGGCGTACGCGGAGCTCGACCCGGCGCAGCAGCAGGTGGCCCGGCACATGCTGCTGCGCCTGATCCAGGTCGGCGACGGGACGGCCGACACCCGCCGCCGGATCGCCCGCCAGGCACTGACCGACGACGGGGACGAGACCGTCCTGGAGGCGTTCATCCGGGCCCGGTTGCTGACGGCCAACACCGCATGGGTGGAGATCAGCCACGAGGTCCTGTTCGATGCCTGGCCCCGGCTGAAAGGCTGGATCGACGCCGACCGGGCGGGGCTGCGGATCAGGCGGCAGCTCGCCGACGCCGCCGAGGCGTGGGAACGTGCGGGCCGCGACGACGGCCTGCTGATGCGCGGTCCCCAGCTGACCATGCTGCGCGAATGGGCCGACGCGGCACTCGCCGTCGCCCTCACCCCCGCCGAGTGCGACTTCCTGGCCGCCAGCCGGCAATGCCGCGAGGCCGAGCAGGTGGAGACGCTGAGGCGTAACCGCCGGCTACGTCGCCTGGTCCGCTGCCTCGGCATCACGCTGGCGCTGACCGCGGTCGGCACGGTGGTGGCGGTCAGGCAGGCGGCGGAGGCGCACCGGCAGGAACGCAGCTCCCTGGCCGGGCGGCTGTCCGTCGAGGCGGCCCGGCTGGCCGGCCACCGGCCGGAGGTGTCGGCGCTGCTCGCCGCGGCGGCCGTCGAACAGGACCGTACTCCGCAGTCGCTCGGCGCGCTGATGAGCACGCAGGCAGAAGGGTTCGCCGGCCGCCTGGCCGGGCACGGGGCGGCGCTGTGGGGAGCGTCCTTCAGCGCCGACGGCTCGACGCTCGCCACCGTCGACCATGGTGGCCGCGCCCTGCTGTGGGACGCCCGCCGCCGGACCGTGACCCATACGCTGGAAGACCTCTCCGCCCGCCTCACCGCCATCGCCGTCAGCCCGGACGGGCGCCTGGTCGCCGGGGCGGGAGACGACAAGCGGCTGCGGATGTGGGACGCCGGGACCGGCAAGAGGCTGGCGACGCGCGAGCTGCCGGGCGGCACGGCGATGGGCGGCCTCTCCTTCGATCAGAAGGGCTCGATCCTGGCCGTGGCCGGGACCGGTGTCGTGCTGTGGCGGGCGAGCGACCTGCGGGCGCTGCCGGCTCCACCGTGGGGGTCCGATGCGATCGAAGGTGCCGCGTTCAGCCCCGATGGCACGCTGCTGGCCGCCGCCGGCCACGACGGGAAGCTGCGGCTCTGGCGCACCGACGGCGGGAGCGGGCCGCCTGCCCTCCAAACGGGCGCGCACGCGTTGCACGACGTCGCCTTCAGCCCGGACGGCACGCGGCTGGCCGCCGCCGGTGACGACGGTTCCGTACGACTCTGGCGTACCTCCGACTGGCACCCGTCGGGCGTGCTCACCGGGCATCGCGGCGCTGTGTGGGATCTCGACTTCCGCGGCGACGGCCAGCTGCTCGCCACGGCGGGTGAGGACCAGCGGATCCTGCTGTGGGACGTGGCGGCCGGCCGCCGGCTGGCCGAGCTGAGCGGCCACAGCGGCGCCGTGCACGCGGTCGCCTTCCCCCGCAGCGGAACGCTGCTGGTCAGCGCCGCCGCCGACACGACCGGGGCCATCTGGGACACCGCGGGCTGGGAGATCCGCGGCTGTCCCGAGCCGGAGACGGTCGCGGCGGCATGGGGACCCTGGGGGCTGGTGACGGGTGGCGTCGACGGCGTCGTACGCTCCGGCGGACCCGCCGCCGCGACCGGGCAGTGCGAGCAGCTGTCCCTGCCGTACTCACGCGTCCGCGCTCTGGCCAGGGGCGGGAAGGACGGAGACCTGCTGGTGGCCGGCGGTGACAGGGGACGGATTAGGGTCTGGAGTCTCCGGCGCCGTACCGAGCTCTACCGGCTCGACTCCGGAGCCGGAGACCAGCACGGTGTCGCCGTCGACCCCGAAGGCGACCTCGTGGCCGGCGGCTATGGCAACGAGATCCTGGTGTGGCACATCACCGCGGGTCAAGCCAGCAGAGTGGACAAGTGGACGGCGAGCGGGACGGTGGGCACACTCGCGTTCGACCCGGGCGTGGAGACGCTGACGACCGGCGAGGACCGGGCCGTCTATGTGCGGCGGCTCGGCGATCCCGCCTCGCGGCGGCTCCTCATGGTCGCCACCGCGCCGATCACGGCGCTCGCCTACAGCGCGGACGGCACCATGCTGGCGATCGGCTCCGAGGACGGCACGGTGCGGCTCTGGCAGGTCCAGGGGCATCGCGAGCTGTTCGCCCTGTCCACCCGCCAGGGCTCCATCCGGGCGCTGGGCTTCGCCGCCGGCCATGGCCGCCTGGCCGTCACCGGAGCGCTCGGCACGGTGCGCTGGTGGGATCTGGACGAAGGGGCGTCGCTGCGTCATGCCTGCGACATCGCCTCCGTGCCCCAGCCGCAGGAGTGGGCGCGGCTCGTACCGAACATGAACCCCCTGCCGCCCTGCGCCTTCAGCTCCTCACGTGCTCCGGTATCAGCGCCACGCGCGTCGCCAGGGCGCCTCATCGGCGCGGCCGGGCACCCCGTCGTGGCCGGTCCGGGGCCGACCAGTGGGCCGGGCGCGTGAGTGCGGACGGCAGCGTGGTGGCGCTGTCGCCTCTGGCCGCGTTGAGCTGCGGCTGGGTGAGGAAGATGCTGCCCGTGAGGTCGGCCCCGGCGAGCTCGGCGCCTCGGAGGTCGGCGCCGATCAGGTCGGCCAGCCGCAGGTCGGCGCCTCGGAGGTCGGCGCCGATGAGGTAGGCCCCGCGCAGGTCGGCGCCTCGGAGGTCGGCGCCCTTGAGCTTGGCGCCGATGAGGTCGGCGCCCCTGCGGTTCTTCCGGCGCGGGGTCTCGCCCCGGACCAGCTCGCTCGTACGCAGCAGCAGGGTGTTGACGCTCTGCCGGTGCGCGGGCACGTCAACGAGCAGGAGGGCGTCGGCGTCGGCACGGCTGAGCCGCCCGGTCTCGTCGAGCGCGGCGCGGAGATCGTCGTGGAGCTCGCGGGCCGGGTCGAAGGTCAGCGCCTCGGTGAGGTACCACAGCAACTCGTGGAGCTGGCGCACCACCGGGAACACCGCGAACATCCGCGTCGCCGTCTCCGGAGCCCGCCGCCAGTCCTGCCCGGCGAAGGTGACCTGGGAGACCTTCTGCCCCGCGCCGAAGCAGTCATAGACCGTGCAGCCCGGAAAGCCGCGCTCCCTGAGGTCGCGGTGGATGCCGCAGCGGAAGTCCGCCTCCAGATTGGGGCACGGCCGTCCGGCGTCCTTGTCGATCGCGAAGTCGGCCGAGGCGGCGAAGGGCAGCGCCACGCAGCACAGCCCGAAGCAGCTCTCGCAGTCGGCCTTCAGGGATTCGGACAAGAGCAGAGGTCTCCTTCTGGGGCACCGAGTCTCCGAACATTACCCCAGCTCCGCAGCCGAGAATCCGGGAGCGCGTCACACTCCGGGGCCCGGCACCGCTCTTAGCTCGGAAACCGCTCGACATCGATGGGACATCTCATGATCTTAGTAACCGGAGCCACCGGCCTCGTCGCACGCCCTCTGATCGAGCTGCTCGTCGCGGAGGGCGCCAGGGTCCGCGCCGTCAGCCGTTCGCCGCAGACCGCCGGGTTGCCCGACGGGGTGGAGGCCGTGGCGCGACCGGGCGTCTTCGACGGTGTCAGCGCGCTGTTCCTCCACCCGCGCGCCGTGGCCCGCGGCGCCGTCGAACTGCTGGATCTGGCCCGGCGGCACGGGGTGCGGCGGGTGGTCGCGCTGTCGGCGAGCAACGTCGACGACGACCTGGCGGAGCAGCCGTCCCACTCCAGAGGCGACAGGAACAAGGAGGCCGAGCAGGCCTCCGTCGACAGCGGTCTGGAGTGGGTGAGCGTCTTCGGTTCTCTGTGTTTACCTAAGTAAAACGGACATCGGCGTAGCCTCGTCGCATGCCGCCCGAGGCCGGGAAGCGATCCGGTGGAAGCCGAAGCCGCGTCCGCCCGGGAGCCGGGTGGACCGTGACTGAGAACCGCGTTGTCAGGGCCTGACTCCGCACTCCTGGAGGAAGTGCGCCTCTTGGGCCACCGCCCCGCCGGACACTGTCCCGTTGATGCGGACACCAACGAGGGCGGGGACCGAGCGCCAGTCAGGCACCCGGCCGTGACAGAAAATTACCTCACGATTACCATCCGTCGCAACTTCCCGCAGGCGTTCGTCGAGACGCTGATGGCCATGTACGCCAGGGGAGTCAGGCAGCCCGCACGGGTCACTGGGGAGGTGGAGCGCGTGCTCGGCCGTCCGGCGCGGACCTTCGCCGAGTGGGTTGCCGATCATGCCGCCGAGTTCGGGGGGTGAGCGCTCCTTAGGGCTGGCGAGTTCACGACAAGTCGGGATCTGGCCACACCTTTCGCATGGACAACGCCAGATCATGACCACTAGGAATTCGGTAGCTTCACTTACCGATTCGCTGGAGGTCGTCAATGCTGCGTGGGCTGCGTGGGCGAAGGGCGGTGGCCACCGTCGCGGCGGTGCTGGCCGTCTCCGCGCTGTCGGTGCCCGGTTCCCGGGCCGGCGCCGAGGTGGCGGACTCCGGGCTCGCGCTGGGTAGGGCCGGCGGGCTCGCGGTGGGTACGGCCGGCGGGGAGATCACGCTCATCACCGGCGACCAGGTGCACCTACGCGCCGTCGACGGCGGGCACCAGGCGGTGACCATCACCCCGGCCCCGCGCGCGGACGGCTCCGTACCGAACTTCCAGGTGCTGGAGGCGGACGGACAGCTGAGCGTCATCCCCGACGACGTCGCCGCCCTGGTCCCGCAGCGTCTCGACGCGGCGCTGTTCGACGTCTCGGAGCTGGCCGAGGACGGGTACGACGCCGCGATCCCGCTCATCCTCACCTATGACGGCAACACCACCAAGTCCGCCATCCCGGCCGTCAAGCAGCTCCGCACGCTGGAGAGCATCGGCGGCGCCGGGGTGTCGATCGCCACCCACGACGCGGCCCGTTTCGGCGCCGCGCTGGCCGGGCTCGCCGCCGGAACCGCAGCCCGCGCGGCGAGCCCCTTGGCCGGGGTGTCGAAGATCTGGCTCGACCGCAAGGTGGAGCCGGTGCTGGAGAACAGCGTGCCCCAGATCGGCGCGCCCGAGGCGTGGGCGGCCGGCTTCGACGGCACGGGCACGACCGTGGCCGTGCTCGACACCGGCATCGACGCCACCCATGCCGACCTGGCCGGGAAGGTGACCGACCAGCGCGACTTCACCGGCGAGAGCGTGACCGGCGACCCCAACGGCCACGGCACCCACGTGGCGAGCACCATCGCGGGCTCCGGCGCCGCCTCGGACGGCCGCCGCAAGGGCGTGGCGCCCGGGGTCGGGCTGCTGAACGGCCGGGTTCTGGGCGGCGACGGCAAGGGCCAGCTCTCCTGGATCATCGACGGCATGGAGTGGGCGGCGGGGGAGAAGCACGCACAGGTCGTCAACATGAGCCTGGGCAGCCGCGTCGCGGGCGGGCCGCTCTCCTCGGCCGTGTCGCGGCTGTCCCAGCAGTACGGCACGTTGTTCGTGGTGGCGGCGGGCAACGACGGCTGCGACGGCTGCGTCGGAGCCCCCGGCGACTCCGCCGACGCGCTGACCGTCGGCGCGGTCGACCGCGCCGACCAACTGGCCGCCTTCTCCAGCCGGGGCCCGATCGCCGTGGACGGCTCGGTCAAGCCCGACGTCACCGCGCCGGGCGTGGAGATCACCGCCGCCAAGGCGGGCGGCGGCTACGTCACGATGTCGGGCACCTCGATGGCCAGCCCGCACGTCGCGGGCGCCGCGGCGCTGCTACGGCAGGCCCGGCCCGGCATCACCGGGCCCGAGCTGAAGTCCTTGCTGATGGAGAGCGCCAAACCCATGCCGGGCACACCCGCCGACACGCGTGGCACCGGCCGGATCGACGTCGGCGCGGCGCTGAAGGGCGCCGTCGTCGCCTCGGCTGGTTCGGTGAACTTCGGCGGCCTCGTGGAAGGCGCCGACAAGAGCGTCACGATGACGTACCGCAACCTCGGCAAGGAGCCCGTCGAGCTGGAGCTGAAGGCCGGCGGCCCGTTCACCGCCGAACCCGGCGAGGTGACCGTGCCCGCCGCCGGGCAGGCCCAGGTGAAGGTGACCCTCAAGGGCGCGCCGTCCGGCCGGCTGCGGGAGGAGCTGTCGGCGAGCGTTCCCGGCGGCGCCACCGTACGGACCCTGCTGACCGCGAGCGTCGAGCAGCGGCGCGTCGAGCTGCGGGTGCGCGGGGTGGCCAGGGACGGCCGCAACGCGCGCGGCGGGTTCACGGTGCTGAACCTGGACGAGGGCACGCTGGTCGGGCGCGTCCTGCCCGGCGACCCGGCCCAGCCGTGCACCGAGCAGAAGTCCGGCACCGGCACCTGCCTGCTGGTCAAGCCCGGCACCTACTCCGTGCTCGGCCACATCTTCACCATGCCCGCCACCCAGGACAGCACGGCGACGGGCAAGCCGCTGAACGAGAGCCTCGTCGGCGACCCCGAGATGAAGATCACCGGGGACACCGAGGTCGTGCTCGACGCCCGCAAGGCCGTCGAGGTCGAGATCCGCACCCCCGACCACAAGACCAAGCGGAACATGGGCGCCGCGGCGCAGCTCGCCTGGTACCGCGCCGGCGAGAAGGGGACGGCGCTGCGCGGCGGCACCAACATCTCGCCCGGCGGGCAGGTCGAGGAACGGCTGTTCATCCAGCCGACCAGGAAGGTCACCAAGGGCACCTTCACCGTCGCCACCCGCTGGCGGCTGGAGGCACCTGCAATCACCCTGACGAGTCCGGGCCTCGACCTGAACCCCCAGTACTACGACCCGGTCTCCTTCAGCGACTACGCCACCGAATACCCGAAACTGGATGGCACCGCGCTGCTCCCGGCGGTCGACGCCGGACGTGGCACCGCCGAGGAGATCAAGGCCCGCGACCTGCGCGGCAAGCTGGCGGTCATCCGCCGTACCGACGGCGTGCCCGTCGCGGCCCAGTCCAACGCGGCCGCGGCCGCGGGAGCCAGAATGGTGGCGATCTACAGCGACCACCCGGGGGCCGACATCACCTCGGGCGGCACCGGCGTCAAGCTCACGGTCCCGACCGTCCGGCTGACGCGGGAGGAGGGCCTGAGGCTGGTCGAGCGGCTGCGGCGGCTGCCCGTGCCCGTCCTGGCCAAGGGGATCGTGGCCAGCCCTTATGCGTACGACCTGTACCTGCGCGAGAAGGGCCGGGTGCCGGACTCGCTGCGGTACGTGGTGCGCGACCGGTCGCTGGCCAGGATCGAGTCGGGCTATCACAGTCAGCTCGCGGACGACGTGACGGTGAACGAGGCACGGTTCGTGTTCGAGCCGTGGGACACCTCGTCGATCTCCACGAACCGGCCGCTGGCCAAGACGCCGCGTACCCAGGTCCAGTACTTCACTCCCGACCCCGACCTGCGCTGGAGCGCCTCGGCGGGCAGTCCCGAGCGGCACTACAACACGATGTGGCCGCACGTGGACACTCCGCGCGTCGCTCTGTCGTCGCCGGAGTTCCGCAGCTACGAGGCGGGGGAGCGGGTGGAGCACACCTGGTTCAAGCAGCCGCTGCTGCCGGGCGTCAACCCGCGCAACCCGCTGCGCAGGGAGGGCGACAAGCTGCGCATCTCCATGCAGGGCTTCGTCGACGCGAGCGGCAACTACGGCGACACCTACACCAGCACGTTCGAGCACGGCATGAAAACCGATTTCCGCCTCTACCAGGGCGACTCACTGCTCCAGCAGACCAACTACCTGCCTTCGGGCAGCGTGCTCCTGCCGGTGGAGAAGTCCACATATCGGATCGAGTACGACGTGCGCAACGAAGCCACCTGGGCGAAGCTGTCGACGCGGTCCCGGTCGGTGTGGACGTTCAGTTCGGAGCATGTGGACGCGGGGGTCGCCACAGTGATCCCGCTGATCCTGGCCGGGATCGACGCGCCCGTCGACCTGAAGAACCAGGCCCGTTCGGCCAAGCTCGGCGTGTCCCTCCATCGTCAGGAGGGGGCGGCGCGGAGCGCGCTGAAGGAGGTGTCCCTGGAGGTGTCCCTGGAGGTGTCCTACGACGACGGCGTCACGTGGCGGCCGACCCGCCTGCGCGCGAAGGGCGGCACGGACTCCTACGAGGCCACGCTGGACCGGCGCCCCGGGGGCTTCGTCTCGCTGCGGCTCAAGGCCGCCGACGTCGAAGGCAACACCTTCTCCCAGGAGGTCATCCGCGCTTACGCGGCACGGTGACACACTGACCCGCCGGGTGGATGGGCCATCCCCCTCCGGTCCCATCCGCCCGGCGACAACTTGACTGCCAGGTCCACGAGCAGCGCCCGCATAACGGCGCTCGAATCCCAGGTTTGACTTATATAAGTCCTGCTTGAAATAATCCGTCATGTGCATGCATTCGACGTCCTCGGAGACCCGGTCCGGCGCCGGATCCTGGAGCTGCTGGCCGACGGCGAGCTGAGCTCCGGTGAGGTCACCGCGGTCATCCAGAACGAGCACGGCATCTCCCAACCGGCCGTCTCGCAGCATCTGCGGGTGCTGCGGGACAACGGGTTCGCCAGCGTGCGAGCCGAGGGCACCCGGCGGCTCTACGCCGTCGAGCCCGGGCCGCTGCGGGAGGTCGACGTCTGGCTGGAACGCTTTCGCGGGTTCTGGGAGCAGCGGCTGGACGCGCTGGCCACCGAGCTGGCGCGGGGCAAGCGGGAACGCCGCGCTCCCGGCCCATCATCGAGAAACGAGCACACATGATCGACATCATCAAGCAGATCGAATACGTCCACCGGCAGCTGGAAGACGGCGACGAGCTCAAGACCGTCGTGCTGCGCCGCCACTACGACGCCGACATCGAGGACCTGTGGGATGCCTGCACGTCCGCGGAGCGCATCAGCCGCTGGTTCCTGCCCGTCAAGGGGGACCTTCAGCTCGGCGGCCACTATCAGCTCGAAGGCAACGCCGGTGGAGAGGTGCTCGAGTGCGAGCCGCCGCACCGCTTCAAGGTCTCCTGGATCTTCGGCGACGCCCCCGGGCTCTCCGAGGTCGAGGTACGGCTGTCCGCCGACGGCGCCGAGCGCACGCTGTTCGAGCTCCGGCACACCGCCGCCATGCCGCCCGAGATGTGGGACCGGTTCGGACCGGGCGCCGTGGGCGTCGGCTGGGACCAGGGGCTGCTCGGCTTGGCCCTCCACCTGACGGGCGAATCCATCGGCGATCCGATCGCCTGGCAGGGAAGCGAGGAGGGCCGTACCTACAGCACGACGTGCAGCCGGTTGTGGGGGGAAGCCCATGAGGCGGCGGGCACGCCCGCCGATCAGGCGAAGGCCGCCGCCGACAACACCAGCGCCTTCTACGCCCCGCCGGCCTGAACAGGCGCCGTTCGATCCTGCCTGAGTATCCGTTCCCGCGCGGTGGCCGTCATCGGACAAACGTGGCGGCGACCGCGACCTCCCGGTCACCGAACCCCTGTGGGGCAATCCCTTCACGGTGGCGGAAGCGCTCGCGGACGGCATCGCCGACGACGAGCATGCCGCCCACGAGCTGTGCGCCCAGCGGTTTCGGTCGTGGATCCTCGGCTCGATTCAGGGGGATCCGGACGTGCTCCAGATGGGAAACCGTCGGCGGTGACGTCCACGCGGACCGTGTGGTCGGCCAGCAGTCGCAGCGCCCTGCTGGCGCTGTCGGCCAAGCGTTGCGGGTGGGTCTGGCTGAGCAGGTTGCTGTTGTAGCCGACGCCCAACGCCGAGTCCCGGGCCCCGGCCGCCTCGTCCGGATGAGCTGCGTCGCTCCGAGGCGGTCCGGCCCCCTGCCGATGGTCTGCGGCAACCCCCGTTAGCTCACCAGCGCCGACGGGTCGCGTTCCGGCGGCCCGGCGGGCCACCATTGGCCGTCGCGGTCGGCGAAGGGGTACCAGCGGCCGTCACGGCCGTAACGCAGTTGCCGGGCGCCGATGGTCCAGCGGTTGCGCCATGCCTCGACCTCCGGCGGGCGCTCGCCCTCCCAGCCGGCCCGCAGGAGCGCCCCGGCTCTGGCCAGGTCCTTCTTGGGCGGGGTCCAGGCCGTTTCGAGCGCCTCCAACCCGTCGGCGCCGCCGTACCGCCAGGCCTGTACGGCCGCCTCCAGGCCGAGGTCGAGGTCGTGGGCGGCGGCCAGGCGTACCCGGTCCTGATATTCGCTCAGTACGGCCAGCCGCCCGGTGAGCAGCAGCTCGCGGGCCCGGTCGGCGGCTGAGGCGGCGAGCACCTCCAGCGCGGCCACGTCGACCCCGGGCGCGGGCTCCAGCCCGAGCGGCGCGTACGCGACGTCGAGCGGCGGCGGACCCGGCAACGGCGGCACGCCCAGGCTGAACGCCGCCGCGGCGGGCGTACCGGTCTCGGCCGGCGCGGGGACGTCGCGACCCTGGAGCGCCTCGATCAGCTCCTGCTCGCCCCGGCCGCGCATGAGCAGCAGGACGAACGGATCGGCGTCGAGCAGCCACGACGCCTGGTAACACAGGGCGGCCGCGTGCTTGCACGGGTGTCCCCAGTCGGGGCAGGAGCACTCCGGTTCGAGGTCGCCTACCGTCGGCAGCAGCGGGACTCCGGCGTCCTCGGCGGCCTCGACCAGGTCGTGCGGCATGTCGCGGTCGAGCAGCGCCGCGATGTGCCCCGCCTTGGCGGCCACCTGGTCGAGGAAGCGCTCCCAGTCGGGGGTGGTGAGCTGCTCGACGTGGACGACGGTGTCGTACTCGCTCTCGGTGACGGCGGCGATGCGACCCGGACTGACCGTGATGGGGCCGACCTGGCCGGTCTTGGCGTAGGTGCGGCCCTTGCGCAGGAGGTTGTGGTCAAGGGAGGTGTCCTCCATGGCCTGGATCCAGGCCCGGCCCCACCAGGAGGTGGCGAAGCGGGCACCGGCCCGTTGCGAGGGGAACGCGGGAAATCCTCGGACGGCGTTCATCTCAGCTCCACGAGTGCGGCGAGTTCCGCGTCGGTCAGTTCGGTGAAGGCGGCCTCGCCCCCGGCCAGTACGGCGTCGGCCAGCGAGCGCTTGGCCGCCAGCATCTCGGCGATGCGGTCCTCGATCGTGCCCTCCGCGATCAGCCGGTGCACCTGGACGGGTTTGTCCTGGCCGATGCGGTAGGCGCGGTCGGTGGCCTGGTCCTCGACGGCCGGGTTCCACCAGCGGTCGTAGTGGATGACGTGGTCGGCGCGGGTGAGGTTCAGGCCGGTGCCGGCCGCCTTGAGCGACAGCAGGAACACCGGAGCCGCCCCCTCCTGGAAGCGCTGTACCATCTCCTCCCGTTTCGGCACCGAGGTGCCGCCGTGCAGGAACTGGGTGGCGACGCCTCGGTCCGTGAGGTGCCGGTCGAGCAGCCGCGCCATGGCCACGTACTGGGTGAAGACCAGCACCGCCCCGTCCTCGGCGACGATGGTGTCGACGAGCTCGTCGAGCAGTTCGAGCTTGCCGGAACGGCCGGTCAGTCTGGGCGCGGCCTCGTGCAGGTAATGGGCGGGGTGGTTGCAGATCTGCTTGAGCCCGGTCAGCAGCTTGACGATCAGGCCGCGCCTGGCCATGCCCTGGGCGCTCTCGATCTGCTGCATGATCTCCCGGACCACCGCCTCGTACAGCCCGGCCTGCTCAGTGGTCAGCGCCACCGGGCGGTCGGTCTCGGTCTTGGGCGGCAGCTCGGGCGCGATGCCAGGATCGGACTTGCGGCGCCGCAGCAGGAACGGCCCCACCAGCCTGGCCAGCCGCTCGGCCGCCACGGCGTCGCCGGACTCGACCGGTTTGGCCCAGCGCGAGCGGAACCTGCCCAGCGAGCCGAGCAGCCCCGGCGTCGTCCAGTCGAGGATGGCCCACAGCTCCGCGAGATTGTTCTCGACCGGGGTGCCGGTCAGCGCGACGCGGGCGGCCGCCGGGATCTCGCGCAGCGCCTTGGCCGTACCGGAGGAGGGGTTCTTGACGTGCTGTGCCTCGTCGGCCACCAGCAGCCCCCACGGGTGCTCGGCGAGCCGCGCCGCATCCATCCGCATGGTGCCATATGTCGTCAGTACGAAGCCCTCATCAGCCAAGGTCCGGCTATTTCCGTGAAATCGGCGGACAGGGACGCCCGGTGCGAACCTGGAGATCTCCCGCTCCCAGTTCCCCAGCAGCGAGGCGGGGCAGACGACCAGCGTGGGACCGCCGCCCCGGTGCAGGTGCAGGGCGATCAGCGTGATCGTCTTGCCCAGGCCCATGTCGTCGGCCAGGCAGGCGCCGAGCCCGAGCGACGTCATCCTGGCCAGCCAGCGCAGGCCCTGCAGCTGGTAGTCGCGCAGCCGCGCGTCCAGACCGGCGGGCACGACGATCTCCTCGGGCTCCGACAGCCGGTCGCGCAGTTCCCGCAGCCAGGCGCTCGGCTCGATCGGCACCTGCTCGCCGTCGACCTCCACGGTGCCGGTCAGCGCGGCGCCTAGAGCGTCGAGGCCGGTCAGCGGCTTGAGATCGCGCTGGCGGGCCTTGCGGGCCAGGTCCGGATCGATGAGCACCCACTGGTCACGCAGCCGTACGACGGGCCGGTGCGCCTCGGCGAGCCGGTCCATCTCGGCCGCGGTCAACTGCTCGCCGCCCAGGGCGAGCTGCCAGTCGAAGCTGGTCAGGTGATGGCCGCCGAGGAAGGACGGCATATCGGACGGGGCACTGTCGCGCTCGCCGACGACGGCGCGGGCGCTCAGGCCGCGTACCAGCTCCCTTGGCCAGTGGACCTCGACACCGGCCGCGCCCAGGCGTTCCGCGGCCCCGGCCAGCAGATCCTCCACGTCCTCGCCGGACAGGGCCAGCTCGTCGGGGACGGCGCTGTCGAGCAGGCGTTCCAGCCCGACCCAGGCGCGGGCGGCCCGCCTGATGGCCAGCGTGGCGTCGATCCTGGCCCGGGGGCCGAACCCCGGGTCCGTGCCCGCCCACAGGTCGGCGGCGTCCACCACCAGGGATGGATCGGCCAGGCTGTGCAGCTGGACCACCGCCCGGAACTCCGCCTGCTCCAGACTGTCGGCCTCCAGACGCAGCGACAGGCGTACGCCGGAGTCCAGCCCCGCCGACACCTCGTCGGCCCAGGCGCGCAGCCGGGGCACTTTGACCGGTTTGACGGCCGCGAATGCCGAGGTGCCGGTGGCACGGACGGCGCCGGGGGAGCGCGGCATCGCATCGGCCACCGCGTCCAGGAACGCCCGCACCAGCGACTCCGCGTCCCTCAACCGCACCTCTCCGCTGTGGGCGGCCCGATCTTCGAAAGGTACGGACCGTGCGGCGGCGGGCATGGCGTCGGCCAGCTCCCGGATCCGCTGCACATCGGCCGCGTCGAACGGCCCCGCCCGCCACGAGTCGAAGTCGCCCGCCGAGACCCCCGGCAGGATCCGTCCCCTGGCGACCAGTTGCAGCGCGACCAGCGCCACAGCGCCCCAGAACCGCGCCGCCGGATGGGCGCCCGCGTCACTCCTGGCCCTGGCCAGTCCGGCCACGGCGTCGGCGACCGGGACGTGGGTGGCCCGGGCCGCAAGAACCCGCAGCTCACCGCCGTGCTCCTCGACCACGGGCACCGTGGCGTCCCCGTCCGGGTCGAGGAAGGCCATCCGCCCCTCTCTGGGCGGGTCGCCGGGCTCGAAGACGACCGCCTGCCGTACCAGATCCGTCATTGGGCTCACGGCCGTACAGTGTACGGTACGAATCACCTGTGGTTTACCACAGCACAGATCTGCCGCCCACCTCATTACCGCCATATTGGATCTTGATTAGCCTCTACAACATGACTGAATGGCTCATCATGCTGATGGAGACTCTGGGCGCCCCTGGGGCGGGCCTGGCGATCGCGCTGGAAAACCTGTTCCCGCCCCTGCCCAGCGAGGTGATCCTGCCACTGGCGGGCTTCACCGCCAGCAGGGGCGAGATGGACCTGCTCGAGGTGCTGGTGTGGACCACGGCGGGGTCGGTGTTCGGCGCGCTGGCGCTCTATTGGGTGGGCGCGCTGCTCGGCCGCCGCCGTACGCTGGCCATCGCCGCCAAGCTGCCACTGGTGAAGGTGTCCGACATCGAGAAGACCGAGGCGTGGTTCCTCAAGCACGGCAAGAAGACGGTGTTCTTCGGGCGGATGATTCCGATCTTCCGCAGCCTGATCTCCATCCCGGCGGGGGTGGAGCGGATGCCGCTGCTCACGTTCACCCTGCTGACGACCGTCGGCAGCCTCATCTGGAACACCGTGTTCGTGCTCGCCGGCTACTACCTGGGCGAAAACTGGTCGCTGGTGGAGGCATACGTGGGAGTCGGCACCAACGTCGTGATCGGCATCGTCGTGCTGGCGGTGCTCGTGTTCATCGGCGTACGAGTGGCGGAACGGCGCAAGGGGCGACATGCGCCCCGTCGCTGAGGGCCTGCGGCTGCTGGCGGCGGTGTCGCTGGGCGCCGCCACCGCCCTGGGCGACGTGCTGTTCCTGGTTGTGGCGTTGCCTTTCCTGGGCACTCCCAACACGCGGGCGGCGGCCAGGCGGCTGGTCCTGCTGGAGACCCGGCGCCTGCGCCTGGACCCGGCGGAGTTCGACGTGAGCGGGCAAGCCACGCGCTATCTGGCGCTCCGCGTTCCGGCGGGCTTGCTGGGCGGGCTGGTCGTGGGGCTGCTCCTGATCGGGGTGGTGACGGTCGGCCGGCTCGCCTGGGCCTGGGCGAGCGGCGACACCTTCGACGGCATCGCCCCCACCTGGTCGATCCTGCTCTATTTCACCCTGGCCGGGATCCTGCTGCTCTTCCTGAACCTGTCGGGTTTGGTGGGCGTCTACTCGCTCGAACGCCGGCTGGCCCAGCGCGTGCTCGGGCCCAACCCGACCGAGAGGCTCGAGCGCAGGATCGTCGAGCTGGCCGAGAGCCGGGCCGGGATCGTGGCGGCGGTCGACTCCGAGCGCCGCCGGATCGAACGCGACCTGCACGACGGCCTCCAGCAGCGCCTGGTCGCCCTGTCGATGCTGATCGGCCGATCCCGGCGCGGCCGCCCCGAGCTGCTGGACCAGGCTCACGAGGAAGCGCAGCAGGCGCTGGCCGAGCTGCGTGAGGTGGCCTGGCGGGTCTACCCGAGCGGCCTCGACTCCCTCGGCCTCGGCGAGGCGCTGGCGGGGGTGGCCGAGCGATCGAGCGTACCGGTCAAGGTGTCCTGTGAGCTGGCCGCGCGCCCGCCGATGGGGGTGGAGACGGCCGCCTACTTCGTCGTCTGCGAGGCGGTGACCAACGCCGCCAAGCACGCGGGAGCCACGCTCATCACCGTTGACGTGCACCGGGAGGGCACAATGATCGTCGTGCGGGTCGAAGATGACGGCCGGGGCGGCGCGACCGCCTCGGGAAGCGGGCTGTCGGGGCTGGCGCGCCGGGTGGCGGCGCTCGACGGCAGGTTCCAGCTGGTCAGCCCGGCGGGCGGCCCGACGACGATCGTGGCGGAGCTGCCGTGCGGGTGATCTTGGCCGAGGACTCGACGCTGCTGCGCGAGGGCCTGCTGCGGCTGCTCGTGGAGGAGGGCCATGAGGTGCCCGCCGCCGTGGGCGACGGTCCCGCCCTGGTCGAGGCGGTGGCCGCGCACGAGCCCGACATCGTGGTGGTCGACGTACGGATGCCGCCGACCCACACCGACGAGGGCCTGCGCGCCGCACTGGAGATCAGGCGCCGCTGGCCCAGCGTCAAGGTCCTGGTCCTTTCGCAATACGTGGAGAAGAAGTACGCCACGGAGCTGATGAGCGGTGACGTGGAAGGCGTCGGCTACCTGCTCAAAGACCGGGTGGCGCAGTTGACCGACTTCCTCGACGCGCTCGAGCGGGTGGGCGCCGGAGGAGCGGCCTTCGATCCCGAGGTCGTACGCCAACTGCTGGCCCGCACCACCCAGCTCGATCCGCTGGCCCGGCTCACCCCTCGGGAACGCGACGTCCTCGAGCGCATGGCCCAGGGCCTGACGAACGCCTCGATCGCCCAGGCCATGCACGTGTCACAGAGCGCCGTGGAGAAGCACGTCAACTCGCTGTTCGACAAGCTCGGCCTGTCACACCACACCGGATACAGCCGCCGCATGCTGGCCGTGCTGCGTTTCCTGGAGTCGTGACAGCGGTCATTGACATCGTGCCGGCAGTGGCCGAAGCCGGACGGTCCCGACGCGGAGCAGGTCGGTCGAGACCCTCCAGAGGCGCTTGGCGGCGGTGGGATCGAGCGCCCATTCCTTGACACCGTGCGGGTGCTGCGCGAGGTCGGCGTCGTCCGGCACGGTGTAAGCCTCTTGTGAATCGTCGAGGTAGTGGCCTCCGGAGTGAGCGAACTCCGGGGCGACGGCCGCGACGATGCTGGTGGCGGCTCCCTGCTCGACCGTTTTGTAGGTGAAGACTCCGGCGGCCTCGGCCGCATCGAGTGACGCCTTCTGCTGCGCGGTGAAGTTCCGCTGCAGCCCCGTCGCGACACCGCCGGGGTTCACCGTATTGGCAACGATGCCGTCGGAGGCCCAAAGGCGGGTCGCCTCAACGGCGAATAGAGAGTTCGCCGTCTTCGATTGGGCGTAGGCGATCTGCGGGTCGTAGCTGCGACGTTCGAAGTGGAGGTCGCCGAAGTCGATGCAGGAACGCATGTGCGCTGTCGAACTGACCGAGACGATCCGTGCTCCGTCGCGGTCGATCGCGCCCAGGGCCAGGGCGTCGTGAAGGCCGATGGCCAGGGCGAAGTGGCCGAGATGGTTGGTCGCGAATTGCAGTTCCCAGCCCTCACACGTCCGTTCGAGGCCACCGGTGACCACGCCCGCGTTGTTGATCAGCAGGTGTAGCGGACCGTTCCACGCGTCGACGAATCGCGCGACGGTGGTCATATCGGCGAGGTCGAGCCGGACGACTCGGGGCCGGATACCTCCGGTCGACTTCGCGATCGTCTCGGCGACGGCATCACCCGCGGTCGTGTTCCGGACAGCGAGCGTCACTTCCGCTCCGGCAGAGGTCAACACACGAGCCGTCTCGGTCCCGATTCCGGAGGAGCCTCCGGTCACGATCGCGCGGACGCCGGTGAGGTCGACGCCCCGCAGCACCTCGGCCGCGGTGCTGGAGGAGGTGAAGGGCGTGGAGATGAGCTTGCGAGTGGTCACGGCTGCGACTATACATACTAGACATAATTTGTATAGTGCGCCTGTCGCTCGTATGCTCGTTTCATGAGCAGTCCCGAGGTTGGTCACCCGCCGTCGACACTCGCCGACACCGACCGTCGGACCATGGTTCTGGACTCCGCCATGGTCACGTTCGCGCGATTCGGTTACAGGAAGACCTCGATGGAGGAGGTGGCGCGGGCGGCGCGCATCTCCCGGCCCGGGCTCTATTTCCTCTTCTCCTCGAAGGAGACCCTGTTCCGTGCCGCGGTCACCCAGGCCTTGGATCGCGACATCACAGCGGCCGAACACGTCCTGGCCAACACCGGCCGCCCCCTTCTGGAGCGTCTCGTCGAAGCGTTCGATCAGTGGGCGGGCCGCTACATCGGCCCGCTGACGAGCGATGTAGCGGTGGTCATCGAGGACAATCCCGACCTCCTCGGAAAGATCATCGAGACCCCGCGGCAACGTTTCGAGGAACTGATCACAGACGCGATCGCCATCAAGTCGGGACGAGAGGCGGCTCCCCCTGTCGCACAGACGATGATCAGCGCATCGATCGGCCTCAAGCATCAGGTCGCATCACGGCAGGTCTACCTCGAACGACTGGAGGTAGCCATCGATCTCCTGCTGCGCTGAAGACGCTTGCCCAAGCTGCGCGCGTACGGGGTGTGCGCCAAGACCACCATCATCGAGCGGGAGTCGACCACTCCCCAGCAGCAGACCATCGGCATTGTCGGCGGTGGCGACGGCATCGGCGCCGTTCGGCGGCTGGCCACCAAGGGCGAGAAGGCCGTCCTGATCGGCACATCACCGGCCAAGGCCGCAGCTGTCGCGAAGGAGGTGGGCGCTCCGTGTCACGTGGCCGACTTCGCCGATCTGGCGCAGGTACGCGACTCTCCGGCGAGTTGGCCGGCGGTTACCCGCGCATCGACGTGCTCACCGACAACGTCGGCGGGATCATGGGGGCCGCGCGCCAACCATGCGTTTGCCGGTCTGCCGCGACATTGATCGTTGCCGTTCCAGGTTCTCACAAAGCGAAGAGACCAGCGGCGTCGTGATCGCCTCAAATGAGTCGCTTTCGAAAGCGCACATGTTCGCGCGAACGGTGTGTCAGGTGACCCCGAAACCGCACGGATTCAGTCTTCTTCCGAGACGTCAGGAATCTGTTTCGTGGTGACTGGCGCGCAGCTGGATTGCATCTGGGACGGTCACGACGAAGTGCGCCTTCCAGCAGTCCGACTCTTGAGTGCCGATCTCGACCTTGCAGCCCGAGCAGATGAGGTTGGGGCCGTCCAATCCCGAAGGGCCGCAACATCCGCTCCACCCGGTGGACGATGACTGTGGCGATGACCATGACGCTCAGGCTCAGGGGGTAGCCGAGCAGCCAGTGCAGCTCGGGTACGTAGTCGAAGTTCATGCCGTAGATCCCGGCGATCATCGTGGGGACGGCGATGAGGGCCGCCCACGAGGAGATCTTGCGCATGTCGACGTTCTGCTGGATGGCCGCCGCGCTCTGCTCACGGCTCACCAGGGCCAGGTGGGCGCTCAGGGCGCTGGTGAGCAGTTCGTTGTGCTCGTCGACCTGGGCGTCCACACGTAGCAGGTGGTCCAGGACGTCACGGAACTGGTCACGGGCGACGGTGCACAACTCCACCCGGCCTTTGACGATCTCCTCCAGGACCGGCACCAGAGGATCCTGAGCCGCGCGGAACTCCAGCACTTCGCGCTTGAGGGAGTAGATGTCTTCGGTGACATCGGCCTGCTCGCCGCTGAAGACACGTCGCTCCAGGACGATGAGGTCGTGTTCGACCTCGTGGGAGATCTGGGAGTACGTGTCGACGACCTGATCGCAGATCGCGTAGAGCACCCCGGAAGGTCCGGCGGCCAGCAGGTCGGGGTCGGATTCGATGCGCCGACGCACCCCGGTCAGAGGATTGGCCTGGCCATGGCGAGCTGATGTCTCGCCTCGGCCCCGGGGAACCGGCCGGGAGCAGAGCAGGGTGGCGGATTGTGCCGCGAGCTACGCGCCTGGTGCGGTGTCCACCAACGCGGTGACGGCAAAGCCGACTATCTGGTCGTCTACGACGGCGGCGCGGCCTCCGGCCACGTGCGCGAAGGACAATGCCCGCAACACCTCTTCGCTCCTGCACTCGGCCCGTGGAACTGCCCGGACCGACCTCAGCTCATGAAGACGACCTGGAAGAGTACGGCGACCGCCGCCCCGGCCCCACGCTTGCGGTTCCGGTTTGCAGCTTCAGCTATTCGGTGTTGCTATGTACCGGTAGTCAGTGTTACTTTATACCAGTAGTCAGCACCACCGAGTAGCTCAAGCGGGGGTGGAGTGTTCCACGGCGTCCGAGAAGGCCGCCGCGCAAGGTGCACTCCCTGAACACGAGCCTTACAAGATCGAACACTGTAGATAAGGAGCTTCATGATGGGAATTGGCAACAGTGGCTTCTCCGCGGCAGGGCTGCGAAGACTGCGCGAGGTGCTGGGGCGGTATGTCGAGTCCGGGAAGATTCCCGGGCTGGTCGCTCTGGTCGGCCGGGGGGAGGAGACGCATGTCGAGGTGATCGGGACGATGCGCCATGACGGTGGCGCGCCGATGCGCCGGGACACCATCTTCCGGATGGCCTCGACGTCCAAGCCGGTCGCGGTGGCGGCGGCGATGGTCCTGCTGGATGAGTGCCGGGTGCGGCTGGATGACCCGGTGGATCGGTGGCTGCCCGAGCTCGCCGACCGGCAGGTGCTGAAGCGGGCCGATGGCCCGCTGGACGACATCGTGCCGGCGCGGCGGCCGATCACCGTGCGGGACCTGCTGACCTCCACGTGCGGGCTCGGGCTGGATATGACGGCGCGGACCGCTCCGATGATGAGCGCGTTCTTCGAGCGGGGGGTCTACGGCCAGGAGGACGGATGGATGTTGCCGGCGCCGGGGCCGGATGAGTGGATGCGCCGCCTGGGCACGCTGCCGCTGATGTACCAGCCCGGCGAGCGGTGGCTGTACAACGTCAGCGACGATCTGCTCGGCGTGCTGGTGGCCAGGGTCACCGGCCAGTCGTTCGAGGAGTTCCTGCGCGAACGCATCTTCGATCCGCTGGGCATGAAGGACACCGGTTTCCACGTGCCCGCCGACAAGATCGACCGGCTGCCGCCCCTGTACGCCCCCGATTGGCAGACCGGCGAGTTCCACGTGGAGGACGAGGCCGAAGGGGGACACCACAGCAAGCCTCCGGCATTCCAGTCAGGCGGCGGCGGACTGGACTCCACCGTCGACGACTATCACGCCTACTTCCGGATGCTGCTGAATCACGGGATGCACGGGAACCAGCGGATCCTGTCCCGGCCCGCCGTCGAACTGATGACCACCAACCGCCTCACCCCCGAGCAGACAACTGCCCGAGAAGCCTGGGCCCGCAGGGTCGTCCATTTGTCGCACGGCCAGGGGCAGCACGGCGGCTGGGGCTTCGGGATGGCGGTGCGTACCTACCGCGGCGACTACGCGCCCATCGGCCAGTTCGGCTGGGACGGCGGAGCCGGCACCACGACCTATGCCGACCCAGACAACCAGCTCGTCGGCCTCCTGCTCACCCAGACCGGGATGTCCACCCCGGATTCGGCGCGGGCCATCCACGACTTCTGGACCACCCTCTACCAGGCCATCGACGCCTGACCCCGAGCGCGAGCCCGGTAGGCCCACTCTGGTAGCTGATGCGGCCTGGCCGAGGAGCGGTGTCACCGCACCCCGCCAGGTCGCCGTCGCGGTGGGTCAGGCGCCGTGGTAGCCAGAGCACTTCCGAGCTGCCCGCGCGGCACGCACCCGCGCGGGCGATGGCGCTAGCGGCCGGTGGACGGGAGTACGGCCATGAGCGCAGCGGCAGCCGCCGTGACCGCGGTCACCGCCAGGAAGCCCAGCGCGCCCGTGGCAAGCACGACCGCCTCCAAGCCGGTCAGGCCGGATCGGCTGGGCAGAACTCCGACTGAAGCACGTCCGTGAGCGTGCCGACCGGGTTGTTCCAGTCGCCGTTGACGTTGCTCACCACCATGCGCTTGCCGTCGCGGCTGCCCATCGCGTACGAATACGAGCCGCTGATGGCGCCCGCGACACCCCAGACCGTCGCGCCGCACGACAGCTTCTGCGAGAAGACGCCGAGCCCGTAAGTGGTGTTGGGAATCCATCTGCCCCCTGTCGAGATCGTGGTGAACATCTCGCGCTGCTCGGCGGGCGCGAGAAGCCGGCCGCTCAGCAGCGCGCTGACGAACCGGTCGAGATCCCTGGCCGTCGACACCATGCCGCCGGCCGCCCAGCCTGTGGACACGTTCATCTCGGTCACGTCGTAGACCTTGGCGTCGGGGCCGGTCACGAACAGCGTCGAGTAGTGCCGCGCGTGTGGCCCGCGGATCACCGTGTCGTCGCCCGGCAAGTACGTCCCGGTCAGAGCCAGCGGGCGGACGATCCGCCGCGAGATCTCGTCGGCGAGCGTCCGGCCAGCCACCCGTTCAATGATCATCCCGGCGAGAATGTAGTTGGTGTTGGAGTACCCGAAGCCCTGGCCCGGCCCGAAGTAGGGCTGATGGGACATGGCGATCTCCACGAGCTGTTCCGGACGGTATTTCTCGTAGCGGTGCTTGAAGAACTCCGGACCCACGAATTTGGCGAACGCCTCCTCGTCATTGCCGTAGTTGAAGATCCCGCTGGAGTGGTTGAGCAGTTGCCTGATGCTGATCTTGCCGCCATCGTTGCCGTTGCCTTTCACCACCCCGGGCAGCCACTTCTCGACCGTGTCGTCGAGGCTCAGCCTGCCTTCGGCCGAGAGTTGCAGGATCACCGTCGCCGTGAACGCCTTGCTGGCACTCCCGATGCGGTACCGCTCCTGAGGCAGGCGCTTTCGACCGGTTCGGGTGTCGGCCACCCCCGCCGAGCCGAACCACGACCGACGGCCGTCACGGACCGCGGCGAGGATGCCGGGAAGACCGCCTTCGGTCACAGCCCGGTCGAGCGCACGCTGGACCGCCGCATGGCTTGGGGCGACCGCCGCCGAGGACGTCTCGGGAATCGCCATGACGCTCGTCGCGACCGTCGTCATGCCGACGATCACGCGGGCTGTGCGGGTGAGAGAGAAGATCCTTTTCATTGGTCACACCACGTCCCAGGTGACCGGAAGCCGGTGCAGGCCGTACACATCCGAGTGGGCGCGCAGCGGCACGTCCTCCGGCGGGATGGCCAGGCGCAGCGTCGGGAAGCGCGCGACCAGCGCGGGAAAGGCGACCCGCATCTCGACACGGGCCAGTTGCTGACCCAGGCACTGGTGGATGCCGTGGCCGAAGGAGGTGTGCCCGGTGGCGTCCCGGCGCAGGTCGAGAGTGTCGGGGTCGGCGTACTTCGCCGGGTCGCGGTTGGCGGCCTGGACCGAGACGGTGACCGTGTCACCGGCCTTGATCAGGTGACCGTCCAGCTCGACGTCTTCCAGCGCCGTTCGTATCCCGGTGTGGACGATGCTCAGGTAGCGCAGCAGTTCCTCGACGGCCTGGTCGGTGATGCCCGGGTCAGCGCGCAGGGCGGCGAGCTGGCCGGGGTGGGACAGAAGGGCGAAGGTGCCCAGCGCGAGCATGTTGGCGGTGGTGTCGAGGCCGGCGCCCAGCAGCAGCACCCCGATGTTGGTGAGCTCCTCATCGGTGAGGTCGCCGGTGCTCAGGTCGCTGAGCAGGTCGTCGGTGGGTTCGGCGCGCTTGGTGAGTACGAGCTCGCGCAGGGTCTCCTGCAGCGCGGCGAAGGCGCCGTAGCGCTCCTCCACTGTGGTGTCGTTGTCGTTCACCGTCGCCGCGTGACGCTGGAAGGACTCGCGACCGGCATAGGGGACGCCGAGCAGCTCGCAGATCATCAGCGCGGGGATGGGTTGCGCGTACGCCGTCACCAGGTCCACCGGCGGGCCGTGCCGCTCCATGGCGTCCAGGAGCTCGGCGGTGATCTGCTCGACGCGCTCGGTGAGCAGGCGCATCCGGCGGACGGTGAACTTCGCGGTGAGCAGGCCGCGGTAGCGGGTGTGCTCGGGGGCGTCCATCCCGATGAACATTCCGGGCGGCGCGGGCGGGGGCTGCTCCATGGTGCCCGCTCCGGGCAGCGGGGAGCGCATGAGCTCGTGCCGAGAGCTGAAGCGGGGGTCGGCCATCACCGCGCGGGCCAGGGCGTGGCCGGTGACCAGCCAGCCCACGTGCCCGTCGGGGAAGGCCAGCCGGCTCAGCGGCCGCCGCCGCGCCAGCTCCTCGGGCGGGTCGAAGGGACAGCCCGCGGGGCGCGTCATGGGAAGCCCTGTCAAGACGGTCATCTCTACTCCTTCAAGTCGCGATAGTACTCCTTCAGGACTTGCCAAAAGCTACGTTGCATTCAATATAAATGTCAATCAGCAAGACCGACATTTCACCATTTGAGCAGGTTAGAAGCGGAAATAATTGCAATGGCTATACGCCTGAATGCAACTGCCGAGTTGCAATGGATGGCGGGCGAACGCAATAATGGCCGTCGGACCCAACGGCAGGAGGCGTGGACAAGTGCCAGGAGGCAGGCTGACCGATCAGGACCGCCGGCAGATCGCCGCAGGACTGGCCGACGGGCTCACCTACGCCGAGATCGCCAGGAGCCTGGCCCGGCCGACATCGACCATCACGCGGGAGGTCATGCGCAACGGTGGAGCGGGCGCCTACCGGGCCGATCAGGCGCATCAGGCGACCGAAGGGCGCGCGCGCCGTCGCCGGACCCCCTCACCGCCGGCCGCGCCCGCCGCCACCGCCGCATACGGACGTGACCCCGAAGCGGTGCACGACTTCACCGAACGCGCCACGGCGCTGCTGGTCCAGCAGGGACTCCCACGAATGATCGCCAGAGTGCTGACCTGCCTGTACGTCACCGACAACGGCAGCCTCACCGCCGCCGAGCTGATCCAGCGGCTGCGGATCAGCGCGGCGTCGGTCTCCATGGCCGTCGGTTACCTCGAAGAGCAGGGGCTGATCAGGCGCGAACGCGACGCCCGGCGGCGGCGTGAGCGCTACGTCATCGACGACGACGTCTGGTACCAGGCGTTCCTGCTGAGCGCGCAGCGAAACGTCATGCTGGCCGAGGTCGCCCTGGAGGGAGCCGAGATCCTGGGCGCCGCCACACCCGCCGGCGCCCGGTCAGAGTACATGGGCCAGTTCCTCAAGCACACGAGCGAGGAAATGGTTCAGCTGGCCGAGCACTGGCGAGAGAGGCTCACGGCCAAGCGACGCGCCGCGAGCACATGAGCGCGCGCAGTGAATCACTTCCCGGTGGGCTGGGCGCGGACGTGCAGGCGTTCGCCCTGCGGGCCGAAGAGGGACAGCAGCTCGACCGGATCGCGACCGGCGTTGCCGAACCAGTGCGGGATACGCGTGTCGAACTCGGCCACCTCGCCGGGCGTGAGGATCACGTCGTGCTCGCCGAGGACCAGGCGCAGCCGCCCGGCCAGGACGTAGAGCCACTCATAGCCCTCGTGCACGCGGGGATCGGGCTCGGTGCCGGGCCAGTTCGGCGGCATGACCTGCTTGAACGCCTGAAGCCCGCCGGGCCGGCGGGTCAGCGGGATGAAAGTGGAGCCGAAGCGCTGGAACGAGCGCAGTTGCACGCGCGGGTCCCCGGTGGGCGGCGCGTCGACGAGCTCGTCCAGTGTCACCTGATGGGCGCGCGCCAGGGGCAGCAACAGCTCCAGGGTCGGCCGGCGCTGCCCGGACTCCAGCCGCGACAAGGTGCTGATCGAGATGCCGGTCGACTCCGACAGCTCTGTCAGGGTGGCTCCGCGCTGCTGACGCAGGGTCCGCAGCCGCGGCCCGACGGCATGCAGAACGTCGTCCAGGGCCGGCCCGTCATCGTCCATGAAATCCACCTTGCCACAACGGCAAACAACTCAGCCGCCTGACTGCGCGCTCACCAGCGCCTCCCCGGCGTCCGTACGGTCATAGAACACCGACCGCCCGGCCCGCCGACGCCGTACCAGCCGCGAATCGAGCAGGACCTTGAGATGACGGCCCACCGAGCCCAGGCCCTGACCGGTCAGCGCGACGAGCTGGGTGGTGCTCTTCGGGGTGTCGAGCAGCATCAGGACGTTGGCCCGCGCGGGCCCGAGCAGCCTGCCCAGCGCCTCGGGCACCGGCGCGCGACCGGCTTCGGCCAGCGCTCCAGAACACGGGTACACCACGGCGTGCCGGTGCGCCGTGTCCCACGAGACCCAGGTCTGGCTCGGGGTGACGGGGACGAACATCAGCCGCGCCCCGGACAGCTCGCGCGGCGGGTAGTCGTACGTGCTGATCTGCAGCCGGTTCTCGCCGAGCCAGCGCATCCCGGGGCGCATGTCGTCGAGGGTCGCCGCCCAGCCGCCCTGGCTCAGCCGCGCGGTGCGGGCGATGACGTCGGCCTCGATGACGCGCCGGCGGCGCGGCCAGTAGGGGAGCACCGCCTGCGTCCACACCCACTCCAGCACCTCGGCGGTGCGTTCCGGCAGGTCGCCGCGGTGGAGCGGGGCGGGCAGGGGGCCGCCGAGCGACACGGTCAGGTCCGCGCGGGCGGACTCGGGCGGTGTGTCGCGGATGCGCGCGAGCTCCTGCTCGAAGACGGGCTCGGTGTCGTCGGAGGGCGTGGGGGTGAGGAAGTCGGCGTTCCAGTTGCGGCCCAGAGCGGCCTGGATGAGCAGTGCGGTGACCGGGTCGCGGGCCTGCCGGGCGCGGTAGGCGGGCAGGTGAGCGTCGAGCCACGCACGCTCGCCCGGATGCGCGGCCGTGCCCCGCTCCAGGGTCTTCAGGCTCGCGATGGCCTCGGCCAGGGGTGAGACGACGAACCGGCTGCCCGCGAGCGTGTCCGCGTTGACCTGCCACCAGCCCATGGTTTCGCCTCCCTGCGAAACATTAACGCCCCGTCGGCAGGGCCCCCGACACTTTCCGCCATGCGCACCTATCGCGAGCTTTTCCGTACGCCGGAGTTCACGCCGCTGTTCCTGACCGCCGCCGCACAGGGGGCCGGCCACACGGTGAGCGGGCTGGCTCTGGGAACGCTGGTCTACTCGGCGACCGGGTCACCGCTGTTGTCGGCTCTGGCCATGTTCGGCCCGGCTCTGGTTCAGGTGATCGGGGCGGCCACGCTGCTGTCGGCGGCCGACCGGTTACCGCCGCGGGCCGCGCTGACGGGTCTGGCGCTGGTCTTCGGCCTGGTCACCGCCGCGCAGGCCGTTCCGGGGTTGGCGGTGTGGGCCGTCTTCGCGCTACTGCTGGGGCAGGGGTTGATCGCCTCGCTGGGCGGGGGAGTGCGCTACGGGCTGCTCAACGAGATCCTCACGCGGGAGGGGTACCTGCTCGGCCGCTCGATGTTCAACATGGCCGACGGCGCCGTGCAGATCTGCGGGTACGCGCTAGCCGGCGTGCTCGTGGCCGTCCTGTCGCCGCGCGGCGCGTTGCTGACCGGCGCAGCCCTGTACCTCGTCGCGGCGGCCGTGGCCCGCTTCGGCCTCAGCCGCCGGCCGCCGCGGGCCGCCGGACGGCCGTCGATCACCGAGACCTGGCGGGACAACGCCCGGCTGTGGTCGGCCAAGCCGCGCCGCTACGTCTACCTCGCCATGTGGGTGCCCAACGGGTTGATCGTCGGCTGCGAGTCCCTTTTCGTGCCGTACGCGCCCGAGCAGGCGGGGCTCCTGTTCGCCTGTGCCGCGCTCGGCATGCTGGCCGGTGACGTCGTGTCCGGCCGGTTCGTGCCGCCGCGGTGGAGGGAGCGGCTCCGGGTGCCGCTGTGCCTGCTGCTCGCCCTGCCGTACCTGATCTTCGTCCTGCACCCGGCGCTGCCCGTGGCGGTGGCGGCGATCGTGCTCGCCTCGGCGGGGTACTCGGCGAGCCTGCTGCTCCAGGAGCGCCTGATGGCGCTGACCCCGGAGGAGCTGAGCGGGCACGCCCTGGGGCTGCACTCCTCGGGGATGGTCACCATGCAGGGCGTGAGTGCCGCGCTCGCGGGTGCCGTCGCGCAGCTGACCTCGCCCGCGACGGCGATAACGGTGATGGCGGCGGCCTCGGTCGCGGTCACCCTGACGTTGGCCCCCGGGCTGCGGCACCCGCTACCAGCGATCCACCTAGGCTCCTGACCTCTCGTACGTACGGGTCACGGCCCAGCACACCAGCAACGCCACCCCGAACACCGGCAGCCAGCCCAGCCGGGCGAGCACCCAGCCGAAGCCGTCCGGGGCGGTGTGCAGACCGGGCAGCGCGTCGTTCACGAAGAGCCCGGCCACGGTGACCGTGATCAGCGCGGTCTGGTGCCACAGGAAGATCGTCATCGCCGACAGGTTCACCAGCGCCACCGCCGCCCAGGCGGCCGGGCGGCGCAGCGCCCGCCGCAGCGGGCCGAGCAGCAGCAGGGCCGCTCCGCACTGGGCCAGACCGAAGCAGACGACCGCGAGGGAGGGCGGGTCGAGGTTGGAGACCGGGGTGCCGGGCACCCCGACCATGGCGGCCGGGTATCCCGCCCACAGGACGAGCCCGGCCGCGGTGGCGGCGCCGCCGAGCAGCAGCGCCCAGCCCATCCCACGGCTGCTTAGCTCGCCCCGGGCCCAGGCCGCGCCGAGGCAGTACGGCACCAGCCACCCAGCCACCACGTTGACCCAGCCGAGCCAGGCCGGCCCGCCCAGGCAGTACAGGATCAGGTCGCCAAGCAGGACGGCGGCGAGCGGCCACAGCGGGTGCAGCCGGGCGACCAGCGGGGTCAGCGCCGTCAGCGCCGCGAACACCAGCAGGAACCACATCGGCGACAGCACCAGCTTGACCAGCACGCGCACGGTGTCCAGGGCGACCCCGGAGGCCAACAGCGCGCTCGCGACCACGGCCCACACCACCAGCACGGCCACGACCGGCCGGAACAGCCGGGCCATCCGCCCGCCGAGCCACCGCCCGTACGTCATGCCGCGAGCGCGGGCGCGGACGTGACCCGCCGCCCCCACCTGTCCACCCACCAGGAAGAACACCGCCAGTGTCTGCAACACCCAGGAGACGGGAGTGAGCTCGGGCAGGTGCTTGAGCGGGCTGGCGGCGCGCACCGTGCCGTCGCTGACAACCACGGCGGTCACCAGCCAGTGGCCGAGCACCACGCCGAGGATCGCCAGGGCGCGCAGCGCGTCGACGCCCCGGTCGCGGCCGGCCGGGGTCGACGCCTCGATCCGCCGGATGAGCTGGGAGGATGCCATGGCGCCGAAGCTACGGATCGCCCCTTGTGGTCGGCTTCCCCCTGGGGAGCGCACCCTTGGCGTAGCTCCGAGGTATCAGGCGGGTCAGTCCTCCGGGTAGGAGCTTGCTCCTAGCCGCACATCATGCGAAGGGCTGACGAATCGCATCAGCCGGTGAAGAGGCTGGATTCATGAAGATCAGAGCCTTGATGGCCGGCACCGCGCGGGCGGTGGGCGGGAGTCCCCAGCAGCCCGTCGAGGGCGCCGAAAGGGCGGGCTATCTGGCTCACCGGTGCGGCGACGACTCCTTCCTCTTCGACGGGACGCCGATCCGGCCGAGCGCGGGCGCCAGATCGAACGCCATTTCCGCGAGGAACGGCCTCTGGCGCCCCGCCAGCTCAACAAGGGCGAGTCCCTGCACGCGTTGCGCCGTGACCTGCACTAGGCCCACCAGGGCGTGGTCACCAAGCCGCACCTGTCGCAGCAGACCGAGCAGGCGTGGAACGCCGGGGGCCTCTTTCCGTCCGATGGAGCGAGACGGGACGACCCGGCCGTCCGAACCCGGCGGCGCGCCGAGGACGCGCCGCCGTCGTTGACAACCGGAAAACGCGCCCCGTATCGTCGGTGCCATCATAAACGGGGCGGTCTTTCCGAATAAGCCACCCGCTCTCAGGCTCTTGAACGAAACGAAGGTGGAGAAAGCCGTGTCGGAGTCAACCCCGAGTACCCGCGAGGTCGTCGAGCGGTTCCTGGCCGCCGCCCTCGACCCCATCGGCGAGACCCTCGCCGACCTGTACGGCGACCCGGTCGTCATCGAGATGCCGTTCGCCCCGCCTGGGTTCCCGCCGAGGACCGAGACGACCAACGCCGAGCTGCGCGCCCGCTTCTCCGGCGGCGCCGCGATGCGCACCTACGACAAGATCGACGGCGTCGTGATCCACGAGACCACCGACCCCGAGGTGGCCATCGTGGAGTACTCCGTCCACGGCAAGCGCGCCTCGGACGGCGAGGGCTTCGTCCTGTCCTACGTCAACATCATGACGATCCGGGACGGCAAGATCGTCCATTCCAAGGACCACACCGACCCGATCAACGCCCTCCGCGCGCTGGGCATGCTGCCCAGGCTGCTCGAGGCCCTCAACAAGGAAGCCGCAGGCTGACCCCCGAGCGGGACGCGCGATCGACGTGGAGAGGGAGGCGACGGGCATGCCCGGCCGTTCCGAGAAAGAACCGCTGGAGCCGGAGCTCCGCGCCCTGATCGGGATCCTCCTGGTCGGGCTGGTGGCGGTGCTGTTGGACACCACCATCGTCAACGTCGCCACCGCGCGGCTGGCCAAGGACCTGCACACCGGCGTGTCCGTGGTGCAGTGGGTGAGCACCGGGTTCCTGCTCGCCCTCGGCGTGAGCATCCCACTGACCGCCTGGGCCGTCGGCCGCTTCGGCGGCCGGTCGGTGTGGCTGGCGGGCGTCGCGCTGTTCACGGTCGGCTCGGTGCTGGCCGGCGTGTCGTGGGACATCGGCAGCCTGATCGCCTTCCGGGTGGTCCAGGGACTCGGCGGCGGACTGATGCTGCCGGTGCAGCAGACGCTGCTGGTGCGCGCAGCCGGTCCGGCGCGGCTGGGGCGCTTGATGGCCGCGATCAGCCTGCCCGCCGTAGTAGTCCCGATCCTGGGCCCGGTGGTCGGCGGCCTGATCCTGCAGGCGGCGAGCTGGCGCTGGATCTTCGTCATCAACGTGCCGATCGGCCTGGTCGCCTTCGTCCTGGCCTGGCGCGGGCTGGACCGCGACCGGGACCGGCAGCGCCGCCCGCTGGACGTCGCGGGCCTGGTGCTGTTCGTCCCCGGTGTGATCGCCGTGCTCTACGCCCTGACCCGGGTCGCGCAGCTCGGCACCCAGCAGGGAACCTGGGTGCCGCTGGCCCTCGGCGTCCTGCTCCTGGCCGGGTTCGCGGTCTACGCGGCGCGGGTCGGCGACGCCGCGATGATCGACGTCCGGCTGTTCCGGGTCCCGTCGTTCGCGGGCTCCTCGGTGCTGTTGTTCCTGTCCGGGCTATCGCTGTACGGGGTGGCGTTCCTGCTGCCCCTCTTCTACCAGCAGGTCTGCGGATACTCCGCGCTGACCGCGGGACTACTGCTGACTCCCCAGGGCATCGGCAGCCTGGCGGCGCGCAGGTCCGTCGGCAAGCTCTCGGACCGCTACGGGTCGCGTCCGGTGGTGCTCGCCGGGCTAGCGTGCGCGCTGGTCGGGAGCCTGCCGTTCGGCTGGGCCGGCGTCCACGGCGGCCAGGTGCCGCAGATCGCCGGCCTGCTGGTGCGCGGGGCGGGGCTGTCGGCGGTGAACATCGCCGTGATGGTGGCCGCCTACCAGGGCCTGTCCAAGGACCGGATCCCGCACGCCAGCAGCACCACCCGGATCCTGCTCCAGGTCGGCGGCTCGTTCGGGGTGGCGGTGGCCGCGGTGGTGCTCCAGCACGAGCTGGCCGGGCACCCCGGCGGCCCGGCGGCGCACGCCTCCGGGTTCGGCGCCGCGTTCCTCTGGATGACAGCGCTCACCGTGGTCGCCGTGCCGCCGGCGCTGATGCTGCCGGGTAGGCGGCGGCCGGAACCCGTGGCGGCCACGGCCGCGCCGCCCGTGACCCCGGCAGGGTCTGAGGCGCAGAGTTGACCGGGGTTGAGCCGACCACCCAGCGGCGGCTCGGCCCTGCGCCCCGGCGGCCCCGCCGCCGGGGCGAACCCGTCGGCGCGGGGCCGTTCCACCCGGCGCCGCCCGGCCCGGCGCCTGAGCGCGCCGCTCCGAAAGGCATGCACTAACCTGGAAAAATCCGGCCGGGCCCGTCGGGTCGCGGCTGTCACCGAGGGATCCGTACATGGCCATTGAGACATCCGCACCCGCTGAGATCCCGGCCGCCGAGCGCGCGGCCGCGCCGGCGATGCGCGCCGACGCCCGCCGCAACCGGGCCCGGGTGCTGGAGGCCGCGCAGGAGGCCTTCGCCTCCGTGGGGCTCCAGGTCGGCCTGGACGAGATCGCCCGCCGGGCCGGGGTCGGCGCCGGGACCGTCTACCGGCACTTCCCAACCAAGGAAGCCCTCTTCGACGCGGTGATCCTGGACCGCGCGCAGCGCCTGGTGGACCGCGCCGAGGCGCTGGCCGACGCCCCCGACCCGGGCGAGGCCTTCTTCGCCTTCATCTCCGGGATGCACCGGGAGAGCGCCGCCAAGCGCGACCTCATCGACGCGGTGGCCGGGATAGGCGTCGACATCACCGCCAGCCTCACCGACGTCAACCGGGACCTGTATGCCGCCGTCGAGGTGTTGATGCGCCGGGCCCAGCAGGCCGGGACGGTGCGGACGGACGTGGACATCACCTTGCTCAAGGTTCTACTGCGCGCCGTGTTCATCGCCAACGACGGCGTGGGCGGCGGGCCGAAGGAGGCCGAGGGCGTGATGGCTGTGATCTGCGACGGGTTGCGCACGGAAGCGGCCCGGTGAGCGCGATGTCGGTCTCACACGCGAACGGCCCGGCGAGACCAGTTCCGGTCTCACCGGGCCGTCGGCGGCCCCGCTCGTAGCGGAAACCGAGCGCGAAGCCATCCGCGAAGCCACCCTGGAAGGACTCGACGCCGCCGCCCGCAAGGGCAAGCACGGTGGCCGGCCACCCGTAATCACCGACGACATGCTGCACACCGTGCTCCGCCGCCGGGCAGGCGGCGAATCCGTCGAACAGATCCGCCCCGACCTGATTATCCCCACCGGCAAGCGCAAGGGGCAGAACCCCGGCCTGGCCAGCATCTACCGGGCACTCGCCCAGAAGACCCAGGCCTACCCTGAAGCCGTCGCCCAGGCCCGCGCCGACTTCGCCGACTCCACACCGTCGGGTGACCTCGCGACTCACGACGGCAGTAACTCCGGCGTGCCCTCGCTCATCGCCCCTGCAGCAAGCGATCTCATCCCCAGCCACAGAGTCCCAGGTGGGGTGCGGCTCTTGGGCCACCGCCCCGCCGGACGCTGTCCCGTTGGTGCGAACATCAATGGGGGCGGGGACCGAGCGCCAGTCAGGCACCCGGCTATTGCTGAACATTACCATATGATTACGCTCAGTAGCGGTCGATCGGAAGCTTCGATCACAGTTCTTCTGGCAACCACAGGTAGGCATAGCTGGCGCTGGCAACAGTTCGTACCCTGACCCGCATGAGCGAGGAAACCGAGCTGGTCCGGCGCGGCTACAACGAGCTGTCCTACCGCTACCGGGGCGACGAGGACGACGACGGCGCATACGCGCCGTGGCTCGAAGAGCTCCATTCCCGGCTGCCGCCACGCGGGGACGGCGGGCACGCCCTGTTCTGGGCCCGCAAGCCGGCCGGCTGACGAGATTCCGGGTGGGGTGCGGTAATCCGGGAGCGGCCGGAGGGACTACTGGGTGTGGACGATCCTCAAGAACGATTCACCGACCTCTACGACCGGCACTACCGGAGCGTGCTCGGCTACGCGCTGCTGCGCGCCGAGCGTGACGCGGCCGAGGACGTCTCCAGTGAGACGTTCCTCGTGGCCTGGCGGCGGCTGAACGACCTGCCCGAGCCGCCGCTGCCGTGGTTGCTCGGCGTGGCGCGCAACCTGCTGGCCAAGCAGCGCGACTCGCGCCATCGCCGGCAGGCGCTGGTCGACCGGATCACGGCGCTGACCACCTCGCGCGACCATGTCGGCTGGGACGTGGCCGACCACGTCATCGACAGGGAGAGCGCGCTGGCCGCGCTGTCGGCCCTGCCGGAGCAGGACGTGGAGGCGATGGTGTTCGCCACCTGGTACGGCCTGCCGCCCGAGCAGGCGGCCGCGGTCATGGGCTGTTCGGTCCGCACGTACAACGTCCGGCTCCACCGCGCGCGCAAACGGCTCGCCACCGCGCTGCGCCTGGAGCCGGGCGGTACGCGCCCGCGAGCCCGGACGACCCCCGCGACCCGTACGTCCGGTGGCCGGTTCCAAGAGAACCCGGAGACCTGATGCCCGCAGCACCCCACCACTCGGAGAATGACATGACCGACCGCCTGTTCGCCCAGCTCAAGCCGATGGAGCTGGAGGAGATGACAGAAGAGGCCCACCGGCGGCGCCGCGCGGCCGACCTGGCCGCCGCCTTCCGGACGCCCCGCTCCGCGCCCCCGTCCCGACGCCGGATCCGGGCCCCGTTCCTGCTGGTCGCGGGCACGGCCGCGGCCGGAGTGGCCGCCGCGGCGGTGATCGTCGTGACCGGCTCAAGCAGCGCGCCCCCGACCGCCACCGCGTCTCCCACCATGCCCGCCACCGGGCGGACCGCGATCGCGGCCGAGCCGGTGGACGCCCGCTCGTTCCTGCTCGCGGCGGCCGCGACCGCGGTGCGTGAGCCGGCCACGTCCGGCCGCTACTGGTACGTCCGCGAGCGCACCTTCACGAAGGTGCACGTCGTGCCGGGCGACTACATGACCCAGATCAAGGCCCTGCTGGCCGAAGAGCAGCGGAAGGAGAAGGAGCTCAAGGACAAGCCGGGCGAACTCGCCGCCCAGCGCAAGGAGATCACCGAGAAGATTACCGAGCTCAAGCAATCCGAGCTGCCGTACCTGGCCTTCACCGCCGACACGCAGGAAACCTGGCGCGCGATGAAGCCGGGCGCGGCCAGCCGCTACGTACGCGACCCGGACGTGAGCGTCACCTTCGGCTCCCCGCAGGACGAGGCCGACTGGAAGGCCGCGGGCTCACCCGCCCTGACGGAGAAGAGGCCCACCACTCGCGACGACAGCAGCGAGCGGGTCCTGTCGATCGACAACCCGAGCCTGACGATCCAGAACATCTCGCGGCTGCCCACCGGCGAGGACGCGTTGAAGCGCCGCCTGGACACCCTGTTCAAGCAGAGCCCCAACAGCGCCCGGGTCGGCAGGGCCGTCTACCTGTGGCAGACGGGCGTGGACCTGATGACCGCGCCGATCACGCCAGGCACCCGCTCCGCCCTGTTCAAGGTGCTGGCCGGCCGGGACGGCATCACCTCGCAGGGCCGGGTCACCGACGCGGTGGGGCGTGCCGGGGTCGCCCTCTCGACGGCGGGGGACGACGGGGTGGAGTTCCGGATGATCATCAATGAGGACACCGCCGACCTGCTGCAGTACGAGGTCGTGGAGAAGGGGCAGCCGCTCCTGCGGGTGGCGCTGGAGCGGATGGGCTGGGCCGACCGCCTGGGAGACGTCCCGTCCTGACGCGGCGTCGAGGCCCGCACGGGGGCAGGTGCGGGCCTCGACCCGCTTATCAGTTCAGGGTCGGTACGACGCCACCCTCGGCCCGTTCGATCGTGACGCCCGACATGTTCCTGGCCCATCGGCCGGTGATCTCGCTGAACCGCGCGGCCTGGGGAGGTGTGTGGCCCAGGCCGATCGCGTAGCGGGCCTGCCGGGGGCCGCGCTCGAACGGGCGCGGCCAGGCGTGAACGTCCGGCACCCCGGCCTCTTCCAGCCAGGTGAGCAACTCCAGCATGCGTCCTCTGACGCGGCCGAGAGCCGCGTCCAGTTCCTCAGAGCGCACGGTCAGCACCGCCCAGGCCGCGTGACGGCGGTGGAGGGGCGGCGGTGCCGGCAACTCCGCGGACCGGCCGTTCTCCGTGAGCTCCCATGCCTGATAGAGCTCGCGGGTGAGCAGGTCCAGGCCGCCGGAGGTGACGTGGCGAGCGCAGTTGCGTACGGGAGCGCTGGGCGTCATCACGGTCATCGTGGCCGGGGTCGGAGGGTTGGCGGCGGGGGTGAGGGTGACCGGCTCGTGCCAGTCCCAGGCGGCCCACGTGCTGAAGAAGTGGCGTAGGAGATCGGTGTCGGATCCGTCTGCGGCATCGAGGATGGTACGGGCGGCCAGCACCGTCCAAGCCAGACCGGGCAAGCCGCCGAACGGGGCCACGTCCAGGCCCTTCGCCCGAGCCCACGCCTTCACCTGGCGGGCGAGGCGGGCGAAACGCTCGTGTGCGGGGCCCACGGCGGCGCGGATCGCGTCCGCGTCGCTGACGGCGCTCAGGGCGATGGCCGCCGCCTCGCCCAGTTCGGCGCGGCGGGAGACGAGCCGCGCCGGAGGGATCTGACCGGTTGCCACCACGGTCAGATCGACGTCCAAGCCGGACACGTGCAGGCGCAGGCCGGGCACCCGTGCGCCGATCACCTGCCGCAGCCGGACGGCCTCAGGCAGCGCCGCCCGCACCCGCGCCTCCACGTCCATGCCGGACTCTTCCCCGTCGGGCAGTGCCGCCACCAGGTCCAAGTCGGCTGCGGGGAGCGCGCAACCCATCCGTCGGGAGCCCGCGACGTGCACGATCCCGGGACGCAGCGCCTGCGCCAGTCGGCGAGTGACGCGATCGGCCAGGTCGTCCAGGCCCGGAACCGGCTCGGGATCGAGCGCGGGCGGGGCAGCGGTGGGCTGGGGTTTGGTGGGCTCGGGCAGCCATCGGAGTTCGCCCGTTCCCAGGGTGATCATCGCGCGCGGGCGCATGGGTTCGTCTCCTCGCCGCGATAGCAGCACGACGGCCCCGACGCGCGCGATCATCGCGTCGAGCCGGATGCCCGCATGATCGGGGGCGTCCACGCGGCCCAGGGTCAGATACGGCGTGAAACCCTCCGGGCGGCCCACGCAGCGGGGGAAGCGCTGGTGGAGGACGTGGCGCAGGCGGGCCCATGGGGCTGGATCGGCGGCGGCCGGGTCGAGCCAGACGGTCGCGTCCTGGCGGTGCCGGAAAGAGCGGATCCCCTCCAGCCGTACGGCGAACGGCTGAATCTCGGCGACCGCCGCGGCCAGCAGCGGCGCCGCCGCATCGAACGCCGACTCCGGTACGAACCCGAAGAGCAGGTTGACGTGCGGCGGCCAGCGGGTCACCTGCGGATCGCGCGTCCGGCGGACCGCCTGAATGGGTGGCCACAGCTCCTCAGGCGGAATCCAGGCCACCGCCGTACGCGCGGTCGGCGGCATGTCCAGCACCCCGGCGGGCGCGCTGCCCGTGACGTCGAGAACGGCCTCCACCCCGTAGTGGTCGGAGGCGTGCAGCCCACCGGGATCGGGAGTGTCTCCGCGCAGGGCGGCGGCGACGGTCCGGGGGCGGCCACGCACCAGCACGCGGTCCAGCCGGGCGGCCCGCCCGGACAGCGAGGACAGCGCCGCCAGCGGGTTGGCGCGCGGGTCGAAGGTGGGCGTGTCGTCGCCGGGCCCGTGCGCCTGCGTCCAGGCGTCGCGGAGCCCGAGCGCCGACGCGGGGACGTCCGTGCCGTCGTTGAAGTCGCCCATCAGGACCAGGTCCCCCTCGACGCCGGCCAGCCCTTCGGCGATCCGGGCGAGCTCGGCCCGCCGCCGCGCCGCGCCGTCGGTGGTGTGGTCGCTGGTCAGATGGGTGGTGGCGACGACGAGCGGGCCGGCGGCGGTCTCGGCCGCGAGGGCGGCGACCGCCTTGTGCGGGCCGAGCCGGTGCCAGGCCGCCTCCCGTACGGGCAATCGGCTGAGCAGCAGCAGCCCGCTGTCGGCGACGTCCTCGCCGCCCGGGTCGGTGCCGACGGTGTAGCGGGCCCGCACCCATGGGGCGGCCAGCAGGAGCGACAGCAGCGCGGGCTCGACCTCCTGCAGCGCGATGACATCGGCGTCGGCCGCTTCCAGGGCCGCCAGCAGCAGCGGTCGGCGACGCGCGGTGTCGATGCGGTCGCTGTCGTAGCGGTCCCACAGGGTGTTCCAGGTCAGGACGCGTACGGCCGCACCTGTGGACGTCTGCGCCGCTTCCTGGCTCGCGCTGGGCCGCCAGCCGGCGGCCGGGTCCCAGGTGTGCGGGGTTCTGGCGCTGAAAACGGGCGCACGCAGGCGGCGCGGGGCGCCTACCCGGCCCGCGTCGCAGATGTCGATCCGGTCCAGTCCGGTGGCGCGGTCCCAGATCAGCTCGCCGTCCGCCTCGACGAACAGCACCCGGTGCCACGGGACGTCGCCGCCGGGCACGAAGGTGGGCAGCGGGACGCGCTTGGGGTCGGCGCCCCGCTGGCCGACGCCGAGCACGAAACGTGAGGGGTCGAAGCGGGGGTCCCAACGGACCCAGTGGTAGATCTCCTCGCTGGTACGCATCACGCCTCCTCCCCCTCCAAGGCGCCGTCCACGTCATCGACGGTCCCGCGGGCGCCGACGTACCAGGTGTGATGGGCCTGACCGGGATACGGCGGGACGTACCGGCGCACCTGGTCGTCCAGCACGTGCGGCGGCACCGGATGGGCGCGGCGGGCGTTGCGCCGGTGCAGCTCGTCCTCCTCCACCAGAGCGACCACGTGCGTCGTCAGCGCGGCGCGGCGGCGCGCCACGGCGTGGACCAGGGATCGCTGGTGCTGATTGAGCGAGGTGGCGTCCCACACCACGGTGCCACCGGCCGCCAGGGCGGCATCGAGGCGGTGCAGTCCCTCGCCGAGCACTTCCCGGTTGGCCCGCTGGTTCGCCCGCGAGCCTCTGGCAGCGCGCAGATCGTCCAGCGACAGGTACGCGTCGACCCCCGATATACCGGCCACCTCCGGCAACCCGGCCGTCTCCGTCGGAGCGGTCGCCTCTGGCAGACCGGCCCTCTTCGCCAGACCGGTCGCGAACGTGCTCTTTCCGCTGCCCGACGGGCCGACCAGATGCACCAGCCGGGCGAACCGCCCCGACCGCCACCGCCAGGTCGCCGCCACGGCCTCCTCAACCGTGGCGACCTTCCCCTTGGCCCAGGCGTCGCGCGCCTCCGCCCAGCAGCGCTCGGCCGTCTCCCCGCCGAGGCCGGCCAGGGCCGCGCGCAGACCGGTCCGAAACGGCTCCAATGGACGCGGCCCGAGCAGCCCGGCGTCCTCGGCGTACAGGGCCGACCATTCGACCTGCTCACGCTCATGGCGGGCCTCATCGTCCACGCGCCCAGTCAGCACGGCCGCCGCCACGGCGTGCAGCACGCCCAGGTCGGCGGCCAACGCCATGCGTCCCAGCCCGGCCCGCCGCTGCTCGTCCGGGTACGGCCGGCTCAGCGCGCCGTGCAGCCCGGTCAGATCCGCGACCCGCCGCGCCAGCCGCATGCCCAGCGGCCTGGCCAGCCGGGCCGCCAGCCGGGCCCGCGGTATGGAGTGCAGTGCCGTGGCCAGCACGCCCGCCAGCCGAGCGTCTCCACAGCGGCCGATCGCGTCCAGTCGAGCCGACACCTCGGCCACCGCCTCAGGGGCGATGCTCCCCGCTTCGGCTGGGGCGAGGCCCACCGAGGTCAGCAGGGCGTTCACCTCGCAGTCCGCGCCCGAGCGCACCGACCACAGCGCCGCGCCCGGGCCGAGAGTGTTCGGCACGACGGTCGTGTGCATCCAGTGCGTGCCGGTCTGGACGTGCCCCCGGCGCACCCACTTGGCCACCCGCCCCGCGAACTCCGCCCGCCCGAATCCTTCGACGGTCCGCACCACGTAGCCCTCTTGCCGCTCCGGGTTCAGCCGCAGCACGCGCAGCGCCCGCTCGTCGAACACGCCGCGCCACAGCACCGGCGGGACCGGAATCCCCAGACCGCCCAGGAAGGCGACCGTGCGGTCCCAGTCCAGGCATCGATCGTCGTCCCAGACCGAGAAGCCGTAGAACCAGCTGTCCAGTTCCTGGTAGGCGATGGAGTGCCGGGCGTACATGTTCTCCCCGCACACCCGCCACCCCGCCGGGATCCGTCCACCGATCCGCCCTTGCAGAGCCTTGACCCACGCTCGGGAGGGATGGTGAGCCGAGTCCAGCGACCGGGCGTGCATCCCGTCGGTATAGAGGGTGGTGTTCTCTCCGTCGAGCTTCTCCGTGACCACGACCTCGCGCCCGCGCAGCCCGGACAGGTCTCCCGCGCGAACGTCGTCCGGCGTCACACCGGGCGACCAGGGCAGGTGAGAGGTGCGCGGATAGTGCACGCGCATGATCCCTCCTCTGACAGCTGAGGTCACTGTACAAGCGGCAAGAGAGCGCCTCCATCGGATAAACGGCCGATCGCCTGCCGACCATTGCAGAATTCTTGACAACTATATTTTTCGGTGAGAGGCTGAGGGCACCTCAGACAAGGAGCACAGCGATGAGAAAGATCGTGGCGGGCCTGTTCATCTCCCTGGACGGCGTCGTGGAGTCCCCGGAGAAGTGGCACTTCCCCTACTTCAACGATGAGATGGGGGAGATCGTCGGCTCACAGATGGAGCAGGCCGACGCCATGCTCCTCGGACGGCAGACCTACCAGGAGTTCGCCGCCCACTGGCCGCACCAGGACCCGGCCGAAAACCCCTTCGCCGACCGCATGAACAACACCCCCAAGTACGTCGTGACCAACACCCTCGACACCGCCGAGTGGCAGAACACGACGATCATCAAGGGCGATGTCGCGGCCGGGCTGACCGAGCTCAAGCAGCAGCCAGGCAAGGACATCGGCATCACCGGCAGCGCCGCCCTGGTCCGGTCGCTGCTGGCCGACGGCCTGCTCGACGAACTGCGCCTGCTGATCCACCCGATCGTGGTCGGCTCCGGCAAGCGCCTGTTCGAGGAGGGCACCGGGCAGATCCCGCTGCAGCTGGCCGACTCCCGGACACTCAGCACCGGCGTACTCTCCCTCACCTACGCCGGGGCGTGACTTGGCTGGAGGCGAGCCGCCCTTCACCGGTGGCCGCTGGCCCCGGTGGCGTCGCCGGGCAGCCCCGGCTGCGCATGGAAGGTGATGTCGGCGTCGACGTCGGGGCGGATGCGCTCGGGGGGCAGGCGCATCAGCAGGCCGTCACAGCGGCAGGGCGAGCCGCACCGGTGACAGTGGCAGTCGCCCACCACCGAGGCCTGTTCCCAGTATCGGTGGACGGTGGTCACCGGCTCCCAGCCGGCCGCCTTCAGCACTCCGTCGGCACGCCCCGGCCGGTCGCGTAGCCACACCATCGCGTACGCCTCGGTGCACCGCTCCCTCAGCCAGGCGGTGCGCTGGGCGGCGAGGGCGGTGCCGAGGCCACGACGGCGTACCGACGGCACCACGGCCATGGTGCTCAGGATGCCGACCCGGCGGCCATCGGCGGACGGCGGCGTGGGGGAGAGGATCCCTTGCGGCATCGGGGCGGTGAACGCGCGATATTCCTCGTCGTCGACCACCTGGGCCAGGGCCGCGCCCACCGGCGTCATCGACCCCTGCGGGAAGGCCGCCAGGAACTGCACCCTCTCGTCATCGCGCATGTGCCGCAGGAGCCGGTCGACGGTGAGCACACCGTGGCCGAGAGCGGCGTTGACGACGGCGGCGGCCGCCGCGACCCCCCGCTCGTCCCCGAGATGAAGCCGGGCGATGAACCAGCCGGGCGGCGTGATGGGCGAATGCATGCGAGTCACGGTCCTCGTTATATCTGGGTACCGTTCTCGAATTCAGGTGAACGAAATTCACGTATCTCCAGCAGAGTACTATGATCAGAGTGGTTTGAATTCCGATCCAGGAGATACGCATGCGGCAGAACCCGGCACGACGGGCGGCGCTCCTCGACGCCGCCATCGAGGTACTGGCCCGCGAAGGGGCGCGCGGGCTGACCTTCCGTGCCGTCGACGTCGAGGCGCAGGTGCCCAACGGCACGGCCTCCAACTACTTCGACAACCGCGACGACCTGCTCACCCAGGTCGGCCACCGCTTCTACGAACGGCTGGAACCCGAGGCCACGATGGTGGCCACCGCGCTGGAGGGACCGCGCGACCGCGACCGGGTCACCGAGCTCATGCACGACCTGGTGGACCGGGTCAGCCATTTCCGCTCCGGCTACCTGGCCCTGCTCGAACTCCGCCTGGAGGCCACCCGCCGCCCCGAGCTGCGCCGCCTGCTCACCGAGCGCATCCGCGCCGACGTCGACGCCAACATCACCTACCACGTGGAGTCCGGCCTGCCCGGCGACGCGACCACCGTGGTCCTGCTCTACCTGGCCCTCAACTGGCTGATCCTCGAACGGCTCACGCTGCCGGACGTCTTTCCCGAGAGCCAGATCCACGACCTGGTCACCGACGTGGTCGAACGCGTCCTGCCCGGCCCCGGGCGTTAGCCGGGCGTCAGCCGAGCCAGTGTTCGTGGACGTTGGTCGGGCGTCAGCCGAGCCAGTGTCCGTCCCGCATGAGGTCGCGGCCCTCCAACTCGTCGGCCTCGCGCCAGGCCTGCAAACGCTGGGGCTGGATCCGGAAATAGAGGTAGGGGCTGCTGAGCCGGCGCGGGTCGAAGCCGGTCTTGGCGGCGAAGGCGTCACCGATCTGGTCAGAGAGCTCGCCGGCCGGGACTGCCTGGACGCTTCCCTCGATGAGGACCACATCGCGGGTCGGGCCGATGCCGAGACGGACCTTGCCGGTGGCCTGAAGGTTGCGGCTGGTGGGGCTGGCGGCCGGAGTGGAGATGAGCAGGGTGGCGCCGTCCCAGAGGAAGGACAGCGGCACCATGTAGGGCGTCCCGCCTTCGCCATCGGCCGTGGCCACCCAGGCGTCGACGTCCCGGGCGAGCCGGTCGAGGGTGTCCTGCTTGCGCTGGTGCAGGGTACGGGGCGAGTCGCTCATCGGAAGAGGTCCCTTCATGCTCAAGATCGATGCCTGACCTTACAGAACGACCTCGGACCGCCGCTTCACCGTACTGCCCACAGGCCTGCCGGCCGGGGATCCTGGCAGACTGAGACCGGCCACCCCGTGCCCCGGGCAACTGTCGAGGAGGATCGGTGCGTTACGTGTTGATGTTGTGCAGCGACGTGTCCGATGAGACGGTCGCCGGGCAGGATCCGGACATGGTCGGCTGCGGTGGCTGGAGCGAGGACATGGAGCGCCGCGGGATCCTGCGGGGCGCGATGGGGTTGCGGCCCAGCAGCGACGCGACGATCTTGCGCGTACGCCGTGAGGAGGTGCTGCTGACCGACGGGCCGTTCGCCGAGACGAAGGACCAGATCGGCGGGTTCAGCGTGATCGACTGCGCCGACCTCGACGAGGCCATCGAGCTGGCCGCCGCCCATCCGTGGGCGCGCGTGGGACAGATCGAGATCAGACCGGTCTGGCAACCGTGACGGACACAGATCGCGACCAGGCCGGACGGGCGACCGAGACGGACACAGATCGCGACCAGGCCAGCCTGGCAACCGTGACGGGGCAGGTCACCACGGCGGTCGCGACCGCGTTCCGGCAGGAGTGGGGGCAGGTCGTCGCCACGCTCATCCGGATGACCGGCGACTGGGACCTGGCCGAGGAGTGCGCGCAGGACGCCTTCGCCGCGGCCCTCGAACGGTGGCCGCGCGACGGAGTACCGCGGCGGCCGGGCGCGTGGCTGACCACGACGGCCCGCAACCGCGCGCTCGACCGGCTGCGCCGCGACGCCGTCGGGGCCGAGAAGCTGCGGCAGCTGGCGCTGCTCGACGCTCAGGACGGCGAGCGGGGCGGTGACGAGAGCGGGGTGGGCGATGACCGGCTGCGACTGTTGTTCACCTGCTGCCATCCCGCGCTCGCTCTGGAGGCGCAGGTGGCGCTGACCCTGCGTACGCTGGCCGGGCTGACGACGGCCGAGATCGCGCGGGCGTTCCTGGTCACGGAGCAGACGATGTCCAGGCGCCTGGTCAGGGCCAAGTCGAAGATCCGCAACGCCGGCATCCCCTACCGGGTGCCGCCCGCCCACCTGCTGCCCGAGCGCACGACGGCGGTGCTGGGCGTGGTGTATCTCCTGTTCAACGAGGGATACTCGGCCAGCGCGGGCGCCGATCTGGTGCGGCGCGATCTGTGCGGCGAAGCCATCCGCCTGGCCAGGGTGCTGGCGCGGCTGATGCCCGGAGAGCCGGAGATACGCGGGCTGCTGGCGCTGATGCTGCTGCACGACGCCCGGCGGGCCACCCGGGTGGACGCCGCCGGCGTGCTGGTGACCCTCGAACACCAGGACCGCGGCCGCTGGGACACCGGCGAGATCGCGGAGGGCGCCGAGATCCTGGAGCGGGCGCTGCTCGAAGGCCGTCCCGGCGCGTACCAGGTGCAGGCGGCCATCGCGGCCTGCCACGCCACCGCGGCCAAGGCCGCCGACACCGACTGGGCGCAGATCGTCGCCCTGTACGACCGGCTCGCCCTGCTGGTCCCCTCACCGGTGGTACGCCTGAACCAGGCGGTGGCCGTGGGTATGGCCGATGGCCCCCGGGCGGGGCTGGCGCTGGTGGACGGCTTGGCGGAGTCGGGGGAGCTGGACGGCTACCACCTGCTGCCGGCCACGCGCGCCGACCTGCTGCGACGTCTGGGACGCGACGGCGAGGCGGCCGACGCCTACCGGCGGGCGCTCGACCTGGCCGCCAACGACTCCGAACGCCGCTATCTGGCCGGACGACTGGCCGAGGTCAGCTGAGGGGACGCGGGTGTCGGTTCCGGCTTGTCCCGTTCGTCGGTGAGGCGAGATGACCGGCCAGGGAAAGAAGGAGCCTTATGCACACCGTGCTCTCAGCCGACGGCACCCGCATCGCGTACGACCGGTCGGGCAGCGGCCCGGCGCTGATCTATGTGACCGGCGCGCTGTGCGACCGCTCCACGGGTGCGCCGCTGGCCGCGCTGCTGGCGCCCTACTTCACCGTCTTCACCTATGACCGGCGCGGGCGGGGAGACAGCGGTGACACAGCGCCCTACCAGGTCGAGCGCGAGGTGGAGGACCTGGCGGCGGTCATCGCCGAGGCCGGCGGGGCAGCGGCGGCGTACGGCATGTCCTCGGGGGCGGCGCTGGCGCTGCGGGCGGCCGCTCAGGGGGTGGCGATCACCAGGCTGGCGCTGTTCGAGCCGCCCTACAGTCCCGACGACGCGGACCGGCCGGCGCGAGCCCGCGCCTATGAGGCCGAGCTGACCGAGCTGCTGACCGCGGGACGGCGTGGGGACGCGGTCGAGCTGTTCATGACCACGGTGGGGCTGCCTGCGGAGCTGATCGGCCGGATGCGGGGCGCGCCGATGTGGCCCGCGCTGGAGGCGCTGGCGCCCACCCTCGCCTACGACGCGGCCGTCATGGGCAACGGCTCCACGGGCAGCGCGTTGCCCGTGGAACTGGCGGCCAAGGTGGGCGTGCCCGTCCTGGTGGCCGACGGCGGCGCCGGCCCGGCGTGGCTGCGCGACATGGCGCGGCGCCTGGCCGACGCGCTTCCGGAAGGGCGGCACCGCACGCTGGAGGGTCAGACGCACGACGTGGATCCGCAGGTCCTCGCCCCGGTGCTGCGGGAGTTCCTCAGCGATCCCACCGTATGATCGCCTGATGTCCAAGAACCTGCTGGCCGGCGTGGCCCGATGATCACTCCCAGGGAGCTCAACCGAGCCACGCTGGCCAGGCAACTCCTGCTCCAGCGGCACGCGATGCCGGCGATACAGGCGGTGGAGCACCTGGTCGGTCTGCAGGCTCAGGCGCCGTTCCCGCCGTACTTCGGGCTCTGGTCGCGTCTGGAGGGGTTCCGGCCCGAGGAGCTGGCGGGGCTGCTGACCGGGCGTGAGGCGGTGCGGATCGTGCTCATGCGCGGCACCGTGCACCTGGTCAGCGCCGCCGACTGCCTGACGTTACGGTCGCTGACGCAGCCGCAGCTCACCAAATACCTGAACAGCGCGTACGGCCGGCAGCTGGCGAGTCTGGACCTGGCGGCGGTCATCGAGGCGGGCCGCGAGGCGCTGACCGGCGCACCCCTCACCGCGGCCAAGCTCGGAACACTGCTGGCCGGGCGCTTCCCCGGCACGAACGCCGCCGACCTGGCGCAGGTCATGCGCATGCTGGCGCCGCTGGTCCAGGTACCGCCCAGGGCGGTGTGGGGCAAGGCCGGGCAGACCGCGTACGCGACGGCCGAGTCGTGGCTGGGCCGCGAGCTGCATCCCTCGCCGTCGCTGGAGGACCTGGTCATGCGCTACCTGGCCGCGTTCGGGCCCGCGACCGTGGCCGACGTACAGGCGTGGTCGGGGCTGACCGGGCTGCGCCAGGTGGTCGAAGGGCTGCGTCCGCGGCTGGTCGAGCTGGACAGGGGGCTGTTCGACCTGCCGGACGCGCCCCGGCCCGGCCCGGAGGTGGAGGCGCCGGTGCGGCTGCTGGCGCCGTTCGACAACGTGCTGCTCAGTCATGCCGACCGTACGCGGATCATCTCCGACGAACACCGCAAGCGCGTCATCACCATCAACGGGCAGGTGCTCGGCACGGTCCTCGTCGACGGGTTCGTACGAGGGGTATGGAAGCGGGACAAGCGGGTGGTCAGCGTCGAGATGTTCGCACCGGTGTCGCCGGGGCAGGCCCAGGAGATCCAGGAGGAGGCGGCCAGACTGCTCGCCTTCGCCGAACCGGGCCAGGCCGGCGAGGTCAGAGGGATCTGATGGCGGTTTTCCGCAAGGGATGGTGAGGGTTTCCGCAATGTGCCGGGGCAGGCGCGGTCCCTAGCGTTGACGGGTGCTCCTGAACACTCTCGCGGCGCTCTTCCTGGCCGTACTTCCCGCACTTCCCGCCCCGCCGACCCCCACCTCGATCGACGGGTTCATCACCCAATATCGTGAAGCGACCGGATTGCCGGGTGTAGCGGTGGCGGTCACCAAAGGGACGCAGGTCGTCCACGCCGCGGGCTACGGCCGGACCGCGACAGGCGAGCCCGTGACCGCCGACACCCCCATGGCGCTCGCGTCGGTCAGCAAGTCCTTCACCTCGCTGGCCGTCCTGCAACTGGTGGAGAAAGGCCGGGTCGAGCTCGACAAGCCGGTTCGCGGTTATCTGCCCGAGTTCCAGATGGCCGATTCCCGGGCGGCCGACATCACGGTGCGCCAACTGCTCAACCAGACGTCGGGCATGGCCGACTCGGCCTTCCACGAGAAGAGCCTGCCTCAGCCCGACTCGCTCCAGGGCTCGGTGAGCCGGCTCAGAGACGCGCGGCTCGCCTCAAAGCCGGGCACCGCCTTCAGCTACCACAACACCAACTACCAGGTCGCCGCCCGGCTGGTCGAGGTGGTGAGCGGCGAGCCGTTCGCGGGCTACCTCAAGACGCACGTGTTCACGCCGCTCGGCATGCGCCACAGCAGCACGATCGACACCGATCGGGACCTGCCGGGCAGCGCCCGGGGTCACCTCTACCTCCTCGGCCAGGCGATCGCCGTGCCGGAGCCGCGCGGGTTCGGCAACGGCTCCGGCGGCGTGCTCAGCAGCGCCAACGACATGGCCCGCTGGCTGATCGCCCAGAACGGCGGCAGCGGCATCCTGTCTCCCGCGAACGTCAAGGAGCTGCGCACGCCCTCCGCCCAGAACCCGGACTACGCCCTCGGCTGGGAGCTCGACCGGACCGCGGGCGGCACACCCGTCGTACGCCACGGCGGCGACCTGTTCACCTCCACCGCCCAGCAGTTGCTGATGCCCGAGTCCGGTTACGGCGTGGCGGTCATGGCCAACACCGGCATGGCCTTCGCCGACAGCGCCGCGCTCATGGACGGCCTGGTCGCACTGATCGAGGGCCGGCGGCCGGACTCGCCCTCCTCTCCCTTCCTGGCCACCGACCTGGTGTTCACGCTGCTGACGCTGGCGACCGTCGCGCTGGCGGTGCGCGGCGTGGCCCGCTCCCGGCGCTGGGCCGCCCGCCGGACGGGCTGGCAGCGATGGCGGCTGCTGCCGTACTTGTTCCCGCTCATCCTGTGTACGGCCATCGCCCCGGTCTTCCGGGTGCTCGCCCGAGGCAGCGACATTGCCTGGATCCAGGTGGCATACCTCTACCCGACGTTCATGATCTGGCTGGCGACGGCCGCGGTGGCGGGGACGGCACTGGTAATCGCGCGCCTCTGGCCTTCACGTTCATGACGGCCATCGTCGGCACCGTTCTGGCCGGACTCAGTTGCCCACGCCAAGGTGGGACATGAACGCGGACGGGTATCGGTCGCCGCGGGCCGCGCCCGGCGGCACCGCCTTCTCGATTTCGGCGAGGTCGTCCGCGGTGAGGTTCAGATCCATCGCGGGCAGCGCCTCGGCCAGCCGCTCGCGGGTGCGAGCGCCGACCAGCGGCACGATGTCCTCGCCCTGCGCGGCCACCCAGGCGATGACCAACTGGGCGACGGTGCGGCCCTTCGCCTCGGCGATCCGGCGCAGGGCCTCCACGAGGGCGAGGTTGTGTTCCACGTTCCCGCCGGAGAAGCGCGGGCTGAGGCCGCGGCTGTCGCCGGGCCCGGCGGTGTGGCCGGCGGTCCAGTGCCCGGAGATGAGGCCACGGCCGAGGACGCCGTACGCGGTCAGGCCGATGCCGAGCTCCCGCAGTGTGGGCAGCACGTCCGCCTCCACCGCGCGGGAGATCAGCGAGTACTCGATCTGCAGGTCGGCGATCGGGTGTACGGCGTGCGCCCGGCGGATCGTCGCCGCGTCGACCTCCGACAGGCCGATGTGCCGCACGTGTCCAGCGTCGATCATCTCCTTGATCGCGCCTACCGTCTCCTCGATCGGCACCGCCGGGTCCAGCCGGGCGGGACGGTAGAGGTCGATGTGGTCGGTGCCCAGCCGGGTCAGCGAGTAGGCCAGGAAGTTCTTCACCGCCTCGGGACGGCTGTCATGCCCGCCGAACTCGTGACCCGGCCCCCGCAGCATGCCGAACTTGACGCTCAGCTTGTAGCTGTCGCGATCCCGGCCGCGCAGCGCCTCGGCGAGCAGCAACTCGTTGTGGCCCATGGCGTAGAAGTCGCCGGTGTCGATCAGTGTGACGCCGCTCTCCAGCGCGGCGTGCACGGTGGCGATGCTCTCCGCGCGGTCGGCCGTGCCGTACGCGCCGGACATGCCCATCGCACCCAGGCCCAGCGCGGAAACGACCGGTCCGGTGCGGCCCAGGGTTCGCATCTGCATCACATTCTCCTCGTTGTCCTGACGTCGTCCCCCCAACCTTGGGCCCGGGCCGGGACGGGCGGGAGCGGAGCGTTCATCGTGGGAGAGTCGCTCCCTGGCTCGGCTCGCCCGCCGCGAGAGACCATGGGGTCATGCAACGTGACCAGCTCGCCGACTTCCTGCGCCGCCGCCGGGAGGCGATCCGCCCGGCGGAGGTGGGCCTCGCCGACGGCCCTCGCCGCCGCGCCGTCGGCCTGCGCCGGGAAGAGGTGGCGATGCTTGCCGGCATGTCGGTGGACTATGTCGTACGCCTTGAGCAGGGCCGCAGCAGCCAGCCCTCGACCCAGCTGCTCGGCGCGCTGGCCCGGGCGTTGCGCTTGTCCGACGACGAGCGTGACCACCTGTTCCACCTGGCCGGCCACCGGCCCCCGCCCGCCGACGGGGTGGCTCGCCTGGCCCGCGCCGGCCTGATGCGCATGCTCGACCTGCTCGGCGACACCCCGGCCCTGGTGCTGTCCGATCTGGGCGAGGTCCTCGCCCAGAACCGGGCGGACGTCCTGTTGATGGGCGACCACACCGGCTTCTCCGGCGACCGGCGCTACGTCGCGTACCGGTGGTTCACCGAGCCCGCCGCGCGCGCCGTTTGCCCGCCGGAGGAGCAGGAGCGTCACTCCCGCCAGCTCGTGGCCGACCTGCGCGTGGCCGCCGGCCGCCGGTCCGGCGACCCCACGGTCGCCGCACTCCTCGACCGTTTGCGGGCCGCGAGCCCCGACTTCGGGCGGCTCTGGGCCGAACACGAGGTGGCGGTCCGGCGCGCCGACCGCAAGACCATGCTGCACCCGAGGGTGGGCCGCCTGGTGATGGACTGCGAGACCCTGGTCACTCCCGACCAGGGTCAGCAGCTCCTGGTGCTCACCCCGGCGGACGCCGAGACCCGCGAGCGGCTGGAGCTGCTGCGCGTACTCGGTATCGAAGAGTTCCCCACGGGGGCAACGGGCACGCCCGCCCGGTGAAGCGGCCGATGGGCACGCTCACCACCTCGATCTACACCACCACCGCCATCGAGACCGGCGCGTGGCCCTGCCGATGGTGGCCGGTAGCGGGGGAAACACGCCCGCCATCTGTTCACCGGATGCCTGGCGCCGAGCCTACTGAGGCCGGACGTTGTGGTTTCGGGCGAACAGGTTGCCGGGGTCGTACTGACGCTTGACCGCCGCGAGCCGCTCGTAGGTCCGCGTGGGATAGATCGCGGCGACATCCTCCTCGGTGGCGGAGGTGAGGAAGTTGGCATAGGCGCCGTTGACGTGGGGTGCGAGTCTCGTCCAGATCGCGTCCAGAGCAGGACGCGCGGCCTCCACGACCGGCTGCGGCCCCAGGATGGTGGTCACGAACATCAACTCCGCCTGGCGATGCGCGTAGGCGGTGGCATCGTCGCAGACTCGGGACACCGCACCGCCGACGCTGCGGACGGCGATGAACGGCGACCCCTGCGCGGCCCCGACCTCGACAAGGGCCCGAAGGAGCTCGGGCACCGAGGCCTTGCCGACGAACGCGCTTCGGGTGACCAGCTGGATGCCCGGCGGCGGGGTGGCGCCGTCCACAAGCGCGTCCGCATAGGGCCTCAGCGCGACATCGTCGTCGACCACCGTCCCGAGCCGGCGGAGCGGGTCGATGGCCCGCGCCGCGAGATCCGGGTCATCGCCGTCGAAGGCGACGCGGATCTCGACCGGCGCTTCGGGCCCGCCCGCGAAGGGATTGGCGAACTCCACGACGGAGGTGAGCTCTTCGGGCGCGGTACGGAGGTGGTCCGCCCAGCCCTGGAGCACGGTGGCCGCCTCCGACGCCGGGAAGGCGATCCTGCCGAAGAAGATGTCCGTCGTGGGGTGGGCCGCGAACTCGAAGGCGGTCACGATCCCGAAATTGCCGCCGCCACCGCGAATCGCCCAGAACAGCTCCCGGTTCTCCTCCTCGCTCGCCTGTACGACCTCTCCGCCGGCCGTGACCACCTCCACGGTGACCAGGTTGTCCAGCGCGAGGCCGTACTTCCTGACCTTCCAGCCGATGCCACCGGTCAACGTCAGCCCGCCGACGCCGACGCCCTTGGTGTCGCCTGAGGAGATCGCCAGGCCGTGCGGGGCCAGGGCGGCCACGACCTGACCCCAGGTGGCGCCGCCGCCGATCCGTACGAGATGACGTTCCTTGTCGATGACCTCGACGTCCGCGAGCTTGCCGAGGTCGATCACGACACCGTCGTCAAGGGTGCCGAAGCCCGCGAAGCTGTGCCCCCCGCCGCGTACGGACAGCGAAAGCCCCGCGCCGGCGGCGAATCTGACACCTGCTTGGACGTCCTCGACGCTCTTGGGCCGCAGGACATAGGCAGGGCTGCCCGAAGCCAATATCGAGCGGCTGGCCGATGTGTACTCGGCTGCGCCCGGTTCGATGATGTCGCCGCCGAAGTCATGGCGAAGGGTTTCAAGCGCTGAACTCATGACGTTCCTTCCAAATTTTCACGAGAGCCGGACTGGTGGGGCGGTGAGGTGCGCGACCGGCCCAGATGGACTCGATCCCGGGCCGGCGGGGATCGGTCTGCCGGTCAGTTCGCCATGCCGTCGAACATGCCGGGCTGGTAGGAGCCCCCCGGGTTGCGCACGATCACGTTGAGCCGGTTGTTGGCGTTGATCATGGCGATCAGGAAGACCAGCGCGACGATCTGGTCGTCGTCGTAGTGCTCGCGCGCCTGGGCCCAGGTATCGTCGGACACGCCGTGGTGGGCGTCAGCGAGCCGGGTGCCCTCCTCGGTGAGCGCGAGCGCGGCCTGCTCGGCCTCGGTGAACACGGTGGACTCGCGCCAGGCGGCGACCAGGTGGAGCCGGACCGCGCTCTCCCCGGCGGCCGTGGCGTCCTTGGTGTGGTAGTCGACGCAGAAACCGCAGCCGTTGATCTGGCTGGCGCGCAGCATCACCAGGTCCTGGATGGCCTGGGGGAGCGGCGACTGCTGGATCGCCAGGGAGGCGTTGTAGATTCGCTTGGCGATCTTGGCGCCGAGCTCGTTGGCCATCAGGTCCATGCGGGGTTCCATGATGTGGTCCTCATTCGCGGTGGTAGGTGCCGCCATCGTCGGCGCGGCGTCCTGGCGAACAAGAGATCCCGGCGACCCGATCCTTGTGACAGCGCGGCGATGTGACGTGCGCCACCGATTTTGGGTGTCACAAAGCGGTGGGGACCGGGATCTCATGCACGGCACGGTCGAGAACGAACAGGCAGGAACCAGTGATGAGCGGACAGCGAGGAAGCGGACAGCGAGGAAGCGGACAGCGAGGAAGCGGACAGCGAGGAAGCGGACACAGTGAGAAGCCGACGGACACAACAGGGCCCCTCGCTCATGACAGCCGCATGGACGCTGTCGTGGATTCGGCCACCGAGGCGTTCCTCGCCCACCGCAACCTGCTCTTCACGGTCGCCTACGAGATGCTCGGCTCGGCCACAGACGCCGAGGACGTCCTGCAGGAGACATGGTTGCTGTGGGCGGGCGTCGACCTCGGCATGGTGCGGGATCAGCGTGCCTACCTGGTCCGGATCACCACCCGCCAGGCGCTGAAACGGCTGCGTACGCTCGGCCGGCGCAAGGAGTCCTACGTCGGCCCCTGGCTGCCCGAACCGCTGCTGACCGCGCCTGATGTGGCCGAGGACGTCGAGCTGGCCGACAGCGTCTCGACGGCGATGCTGCTGGTGCTGGAGACGCTTCAGCCGACCGAGCGGGCGGTGTTCGTGCTGCGCGAGGTGTTCGATCTGGACTACGACGAGATCGCCGACGCCGTCGGCAAGAGCCCGGCCGCGGTCCGCCAGATCGCCCACCGGGCACGGGGACACGTCGCCGCGCGCCGGCCACGCGACGTCGTCTCCCCGGCCGAGACCAAAGCCGCGCTCAAGGCGTTCCAGAAGGCGATCGAAACGGGCGATCTGCAGCGCCTGCTCGACATCCTCGCGCCGGACGTCGTCCTCCTGGCAGATGGCGGCGGAGTCAAGCAGGCCGCGCTGGTGCCCGTCGTGGGGGCCGACCAGGTGGCCCGCGTGCTGGGCAACCTCACCCCCGTGGCGTCGCTTCAGCCTGCACAGGTCAACGGCCACCCGGCACTGATCGTCCGGCTCGACGGCATGATCGACACCGTCGTGACGGTGCGCATCGACGGCGGCCTCATCGCCGGGCTCTACGCCGTACGCAATCCCGAGAAGCTGTCGCGCATGGAGTGGGAGACCGCTGTGAGCCGCTGAGGCCGCGGACGATGTCGGGCACACCTCGGGAAATGCCGGTACAGCGTCGCGCGTCCCACACCGGCCTCGTCCGCGATCTCCGCCATCGCCGCGTCTGACCGTCGGCCCAGCACCCGGGCGGTGGCGTCCAGGATCGCCGAGCGAGTCCGCCGCATCCCAGCATCCGATTTCACCACTCGACCAGGCTAACGCCCCATGACGAGACATCTGCCTCTCGCCATCGTCTCGGCGATCTCCTGATCGGCGTCTCGATGGCCACCGGAGAGCCGCAGGCGTCCATGAAACGGGCTCGCCCCTAAGCGACCGTGAGCACGATCTTGCCTTGGATATGCCCTCGGGCGGCGCGCTCGTGTGCCGCCCGGGCCTCCGCGAGCGCAAACGTGCTGTCGATCGCGACGCGAACCGTGCCTGCGTCGAGCAAGCGTCCCAGTTCGGCGAGCTGCGCGCCGTTCGAGCGGACCTGGGTTCCCGAGACCGTGACGCCCAGCTTCGCGATCTCTTCGTCATCGAAGTCGCCGGGGAACACCGGGTACAACGCGCCGCCGCGCTTGAGCGTACGCAGGAAACGACCGCTGTCGCGGCCACCGACGGTATCGAGCACGAGATCAAGGTCGTGGATGAGTTCCTCGGGACGGCTCTTGGTGTAGTCGAGGAACTCCTCGGCGCCGAGCGTGCGCAGAAACGACTCATGCGCGCCCGAGGCCACCGCGACAACGCGGGCACGTTTCCACTTTGCCAGCCTCCTCGCGGTCGCGCGTACCGTCGTGACCGCGCAAGGCGCCGACGCATCGCTGCACGACGTCGCCCGCAGGGCCGGCGTCGGGCTCGGCACGCGCCTGGAGGTTGGTGGCGGTGCCGCGCCGTACACGAACAAAGCCAGGAACAGCAGGGCGGGGTTGCCGGCGACGGCGGCCAGGCCATGGTGCTCGTACGTCCCGACGGCTATGTCGCCCTGACCGTCGAAGCTCACGAGCCCGGCACCGTGCTGAGCTACCTCAAGGCATTGAAAGCCCTGCCGCCTGGTCGGTAACACGGTTCGCGACGGTCATGCCTGGCCGAGGCCGGTGCAGTGTGTGATCGTCGCGTCGTCGGCCGCCACCGCGTGGCGCGCCTCCGCCTGCCGGACACGATGGATGATCTCGCCGGGTCCGCTCGACGCCAGGACGGCCATGACCCCCGGCCAGTCGGCGAGCTGGAACCGGTCCACGATGCGGCTGGCTCCATTGCTGAGCAGGACGGCGCCGGTCAGCTCGGAGATCGCACAGCTTCCGGTGAGCGCCTCGTCTGCCGCCCGTGGATCGTCCTTGGCCACCCAGAAGCCGCCCGGCTGGTTCCGGTTGGCGCGCAGCTCCCGCAGGATGCGGTGGTAGTCGTCGCTGCCCTCGGCGGCGGCCTCGAGCGCGGGCTCGTACGACCGGCTGATGATCACCTCCCGGGGATCGGAGATGACGAGCGGCGCACCGTCGGCTCTGTCGAGCACGAGGACCGCGTCACCGAGCACCAGGTACTCGATGAGACCGTCGGACAGACGCAGGATGGCCACGGCCGCCGACGGGCTGATGGGGTCGGCGACGTCGCAGGTGTCGCGGTGATCGTCCGTCACCTGCTCGATGGCCTCGGCGAGCAGGGCCGAAAGGCCGCGGTCCCGTACGAGTGACGCAAGGGTGAGGAGGCTGCCTCCCAGGCGGCCGGCGTACCAGGGCACGCCGTGGCGGCAGGTCGCCGCGCCGCCGGGGATGCCGGCGCCGTCGACCAGCACCGCCGCCGTCGGTACGGCGCCGGTGAAGTCCTCGTTCACGCGGCCGATCCGTGCCGCGGCGCTCGTCATCGTCACCCGCATGTCCTGGGGCCTCCCGCCCTGGGGGCAAGGATCCCGCAGGCTAGGTCGTGTTCCAGGGTGCGGGCGTAGGACTCGACGGTGGCGACGATGTCGACGGCGTCGGGGTCGAGCAGCCACTGGGTCTGCAGGCCGTCGAGGGTCGCGAGGATCTCGGCGGCCTTGGCCTCCGGGTCGAGGTCCGGGCGGGCGACGCCGTCGGCCTGCGCGGAGCGGATGCTGTCGGCCACGATGGCGCGCATCGCGCGGTAGCGTTCGACGAAATGTTCATGGCCGGGCGAGCCCGGCTCGAGGCTCTCCGCCACCAATACCGTGAACAGTTTGGCCAGCCCGGCCCGCTGCTTGTTGCGGCGCGCGAACTCCGGCAGGGCCCGAAGCCGCCCGGAGGGTTCCATACCGAGCAGTTCCAGGGCGAACGCCTCGCTGTCCAGGTCGCGCCGCTCGATCACCGCCAGCAGCAGGCCCGCCTTGCTGCCGAAGTGGTGCAGCAGACCGGGCTCGGTGATGCCCGCCCGGGCCGCGACGTCGGCGAGCGAGGTGCCGCGGAAACCGCCGCGGGCGAACATCTCGCCGGCCGCCGTGATGATCTCTTCCCGCCGCAGGCGAGCGCGTTCCTGCCTGCCGGGCCCTTGTCTGCTCGGGGTCACGGTGTTAAACCTAACCCAACTCACTTACCGAGTACTAGGTAAGTGAACCCCTCTCCGGTACGAGCAGCGAGGTGCGACGATGCCGCCGAGACCCCACCGCATCCGGCCCCTACTGATCATCGCCGTCGCCGTGCTGGGCGGGCTCTGCACCGGTTCGCCGGCCCAGGGCGCGCAGCGGGAGCCGGTCATCCTGGTTCACGGCTGGAACGGCTCGCCCACCGAGTTCGCCCAGATGCGGACGGCGCTGGAGCAGGCCGGCTACCCGACGTACGCGATCGACCTGCCCGGCGAGGAGAACCTGGCCAACGCCCAAGCCATCGCCGACCTCGTGGAGCAGGCACGCGGCGAACACGGCGGCAGCAAGGTCAGCCTCGTCGGGCACAGCATGGGAGGGCTGTCCGCGCGGCACTACCTGAAGTCCCTCGGCGGCGCCGCCAAGACGCTCAGCTACATCTCGATGGGCACCGGGCACCTCGGCTACTGGCCCGCCTGCCTGCTGCCTGCCGGGCAGGGCGGGCAGATGTGCCCCACCAGCGGCTTCATCACCCAGCTCAACAGCGGCGACCCCACGCCGGATCCGGTCACGTACACGTTGCTGACGAGCTCGCTCGACGAGACGCGCAACGACGTCATCGCCGGTGTCTGGTGCCGGGCCGAATTCGCCGGCGTGCCGCATGCCGACGAACCGACGTCACCGGTGTTCATCGACGCCGTCCTCAGCGCTCTTGACGGGCGTTGCCCCTCCTAGGCCTCGTTAGAGTCCTGGGGTTTCCAACGGATTTGCCTGACCTGCACTGATGCAGGACGCTGGAACTGACGGCTCGGTGCGCTTACGACGACAAGCCGGGGTTCGGGTACGGCGCGGGCGGCCGCCCGATATGGACGGCGCGGGACCAGGACGCTGAGGTCATCCGGGCGGTGTTGCGCAAGGCGGGACGGCAGGAGTTCAGCGAGCGCCACGGTGGGTTCGTCGTCGAGGAAGGCGGCGACGGAAGGCCGTTCCAGGTCACCTGCGCCGACGACGCCGAGGTGCCCGCGCAGGCTGCCCGGCTCACGCCCAGGTCGGCGGTGATGCCCTTGTAGGTCGCCCCCTCGGTGGACTCGTACAAGGCCACGGCATTGGCCCTGAACTCGTCCGAGTAGTCCTTCAACGCCATTGGCGGTGTCTCGCTTCCTCTGGATCAAGCAAGATCCAGTATCAGCGTGTCCACCAAGCAGGGGGAGGCCCCGGACGAGCTGGCCACGATGCTGCCGTTCACGCCGATCGCCTCGCTAGTGATCGAGCTGGACGCGCGCACCGGCTTCCTGGACTGCTTCACCCACGCCGGCGGGCGCAAGCTGGCCAAGTCGGCGGAGACCAAGTGCAACATCCTCGCTGTGCTCATCGCGATGGCCACCAATTTGGGCCTGGCACGGATGTCGGAGGCAGAGAGATTTGGAACGGAATCCGGCGTTAGCGGGGTTCTCCCAGGTCAGTGGACCCCTGCCGTTGCGGTCTTCCGGACGTGATTAACGCCGGATCCCGTTCCATCGTACAGACGGTTGGCGGTGAAGAATGATCATGGTTCGGGAGGCGACCCCAGATTTCGATGTGGTGAAGGCGTGGCGGACGGCCGGTGCCGGTCTGGGACGATCTGAGGCATGGCGCGTGGTGATGGTGGCGGCAGGGACGGCCGAGGCGAGCCCGAGTGGCGGCCGGTGAGCGACATGGACATGATGACCGCGCTCGTGCTGGAGCAATTGGGCGCCAACCGCGAGCAGTTCGGGGTTGAGGAACCTGCGGACAACCGTTGGCGGTACCCGCGAGTAACTTAGTTGCGGGCTTCAGCAGGGTCGTCCCCGCGCTGCGAGTCAGCCTCGTCAACCCCGAAGCCCGAGGGTGAGATCCCCTCGGGCGACCCTCAGGCCCGGAGGAACGCGGCGATCGGCGCGGCCTGGCCGAAGACAGCGTGACCCACCTCGGGCAGCAGATGCACGGTCGCCTGCGAGATGCACTCACGCACGCGCCGCGCGGTCTGGTGGGAGTCGAACATCACGTCACGACCGCCGACGATGACGAGGACGGGCATGGTGAGAGCGCGCAACGCCTCGTCGGGGAACACCGGGAGCCTCTCCCTGCGCGGGTTGAAGTGCGTGAACGTCAGGACGACGGCGTCGAGCGCCTGCCGGTCCCTGTCCCCGTCCAGTCCTGCGACCGCCATAGCCGACTCGCGCAGTTCGCCGCGCCGGAACAGGCGGGTCAGCAGGGCCTTGAACATCCACCCGACCTTCTGCCGTCCCACGCCACCTGGGCACATCAACGCCAGGCGGGTCACCCGTTCTGGACGGCGGATGGCGTAGTCCAGGGCCATCCAGCCGCCGAGGGACGTGGCAACGAACGCGGCGTCGATGATCCCGAGCCCTTCCAGCACGTCGTCCAGCCAGAGTGCCACGGCGTCGGAGTCCAGGGCGGGACGCGAGGGCGCGCTCAGACCCGGCTCGCCGACGAGGTCGACGGCGTATGTGCGGAAGTTCTGAGACCAAGTGGCGACATCTCCTCGCCACATCGACGCGTTCGCGCCCGAACCGTGCAGCAGCACCAGGGGCGGCGCGTCGTGCGGGCCGGAGATGAGGACGAAGGTCTCGCCCTGACGGGTCGGCACCCGTAGCCGCTCGGCGGGAACCGGCCAGGCCTCCAGCGCCTGCCGGTAGTGCTCGAGGAGCTCGCGTCCACCAGCTTCGGACTTGTAGATCATGGTCATGACGCCTGCTCGCGTATCCCGAGGATGTATGCCGCGGTAAGTGCAACGGCACGGTCTTCGTCATGTGACAGATCCGCGAGGGCTCGTGACGCTGTGGTTCCAGGGATGTCCGCGAGCGCCTGCGTCAGCCGTCGGCGTGCCGACGATTCGACGGTGTCAGGGGCAAGGCGATCGACGAGCATGGAAGCGATCCGATCCGCCGACGCGGGACGACTCGCCAGCGCGCTCAGGGCATCGGCCGCATCGACGTCATTCGTCCCCTCGACAACCATGTCGATGAGCGTCGGAACGGCTTCGGCTACGCCACGGGCCCCCAGCGCCAGAGCCGCGTACCTGCGGACCACGATGTCGGGGCTCGTAAGGGCCTCCTGCAGCAGCGCGGTCGCCGTACCGTCCGAAATCTCGGCGATGGACTGGACGGCACGCTTGCGCACCTCGGCCACCGGTGAGCCGAGACCCTCCGCAAGCAGCGCCAATCCGTCGTCGCCCGATTGCGCCAGCGCCCATCGAAGGGCTCCGGCGACGTTCGGGTCCGTCTCGCTCAGCACTGCCTCGACCAGGGCTTCCACCGGCACCGGGCCCTCTTCGACAGAGGACAGGGCCGCGCGCTGGCGCCTACCGGCGCTCTTCGACCCCAGCGCTTGCAGGAGCGCCACGACCTGGAGGACGTCTCGCCAGCCCGCGGGTTCGGCAGCGCCGATCCGGCGCAGTCGCGTGAGCAGCTGTGTCTCAGCCGCGATGCGTTCTCGCGTCTGGCGGATGAGGTCGTCGACGAGCCCTGCGGGCCGGAAGTCAGGATCATCCAGTGCGCGCCCGACTTCACGCAGCGACAGCCCCAACGACCGCAGGCTCTCGATATGAAAGATCCGCCGGATGTCCTCGCTGGAGTACTCTCGATAGCCGCCATCGCTGCGACCCGTCGGCCGCACCAGGCCGAGCGAATCGTAATGCCGGAGCATGCGGGCGCTGACCCCGGACCGCCGTGCCACATCACCGATCAACACGGCCCGTCACTCCCCCTCGCCGGTGCCGCCGAGGGCCACCACACGCTTGGCCTCCTCGATCGCGAACGCCACCCCGGCATCCGGGTCGCGCAACAGCTTCTCCGTGGCGATCGCGTGCGCGCGTACCCGTGGGTCGGGATCCGTCGTCGCGGCGCGCAGCGTTGGCACCATCACCTCACCGAGCGCGACTAGCGCCCTGCTGAGGCTCAGCCACATCTCACGCCCGCCGCGCCCGAGCTGCGTCGACAACACCGCGGCCAACTCGGGCACTTCACCGTCTGGCACAAGCACGACCGCCGCCCGCCAAGCGCTCCGCGCCACCTCATCATCGGCGTCGCGCAGAAGCGCCCGTGTGATCGCCGGCCACGCATGCCGATCCCCGATCTTGGACAGCGTGTGCAACGCCTGGCTTCGTGCCTGGGCATGCTCCGAGCCAACTTCTTCGACAAGCGCCGGGACCGTCATTGACGCCGGGTGGCGCGTGAGCGCCCATGTCAGCATGTCACGCACAGAGAATTCGGGCTCGATCGCGCAGCGTTCGATGAGCTTGTCGATGAACCGCAAGTCAGGGCTCGTACCGAGCGCCAGCGCCGCCCGCAGCCGCACTGACGAGTCGCCGGCCTCCAGTCCCTGCAAAGCTGGGAACGCATCCGTGTCCTGTTTCGGCATAGCCATCGGGACCACCTCCTTGGCGCCAGTGAAGACCTTGTCACAGTGTCAAGGTCAAGCGAGGCCACGCAGCGAGGTCGCCAGGCATCCGCTGAGGGCCCCGAGCGGGTGAACCCGACCAGCCCAGCGCGAGCAGCAACTGGCCGATTCCGCCGCATCTACGGCCCCGAGAAACAAGCCCTCGGCGTCCTGGCCATCGAGATCGAGCTGGCCAGCGAACCCACGACCTGAGCACCGCGGACATCGGACGCCTGCACCCTCACGTGGGCAAAGTGGCCCAGGTCGTCGCGGTCGTCGAGGATCTCCTCCGGCAGCGTCACGACCCGGGTGATCCGGCGCAGCGCGACCAAGGTGTCATGCAGTTCCCTGGTGGCGCGTTCCCGCTCGCGCGCCACCAGCCGGGTCAGCGTGCTGATCCCCGGCAGCAGCACGTCGTTCTGGCGCAGCCAGCGCACCGCGTACTGGAAGCACGCGGTCGGGCCGTCGCCGGTGTTCCAGGCGTGCGCCCGCACTTTGCCCGCCAGCTCGGCCTCGGCCGAGGCGAAGTCCTTCAGCCCCGAACGCCTTGGCGATCTCCCAGGTGTGCTCCCGCCGCGTCGTGTCCCGCTCGGTGTAACGCTTCACGCAGGACGGATCCTCGATCCCCAACTGGGCGCCGCCGACGTCCAGGACCTCGTTCGGCACCTCCAGCGGATCAGCCAGAAAGCACCCCAGATAGCGAACGCTCACGAGCTGCAGAGCGAAGCCGCACCTGATGGGGCCGGCCGCGATGCCCCTTGATGAGGGCCGTGTCCTCGTTGTCGAGGAAAAAGATCTTCTCCATCTCGGCCCGGGAGGGCGGACCGTCGTAACGGCCGTACTTCGCCGCTTCTGAGTCGCTCAGGAAGTCGACAGGCATGCAAGCAACGTATGACTCAACAGACACATCGTCATCAGAGCAATACAACTGTTACCAAGTGCTATCTACTGTCACAGTCGGTAGCTCAATGTCGCGCTGTGAAACCGAACGGAATCTGGCGCGGGCCGCGTTCGGAGGCAGGGAAACGCTCGGCTCGCTGACCAGCGGGAACCTCCGTTAACGCCGGATTCCGTTCCAAATCTCTCTGACCCCCGATGTCGGAGGCCTGTGGGGTGTCCTATGACGTGCTGGCCTGGACGATGGAGTGGTACGTGCGGGAGGAGACGCTGCGCGAGGCCAACACGGTCATCCTCGTTCACCACTATCAGCTGGAGCTGGCCAAGGTGTTCGGCGGCGGCACCATGAGCTCATCCGACGGCCAGCGTTTCCCGGTCCGGGGTAAGACTCTGACCGGCCGGATCATGGTCACACGGCGGTCAGGTGCTGTCGACCTACACCCACGTCTCGGATCTTCTCTGCACCACTGTGTTGTCAGAGCGGCCGGTAGGTCTTGTATCGCCCCTCAAGCGAAGCTTTGGCGGCATCGGCTACGTCCTCTCGCGGGGAGGATGCGCATGAGGTGAGGAATGCCTTGACACGTGAGCCGTTCCAGCCAGCTGCTGCGGCCGCAGGCCAGAAGCGAAGTCCGCCGTAGGGAGTGCGCTTCTCGACAAAGTTCAGGATGCGGTCGATGGCGGGCTCGTCAAGAGTGAGGCGGAGCATTGCGACCGCACGCAGGGCACCGTCGGCGAGCATGTCGTTGCCCGTGCTCAGACACCAGTCAAGCGGCGCCGGATCGTTGGGGTGGTCTCGGCCGAGTCGGACGATTCCGTCGCCAATGGCGACATAGATCATCGTGGCGTCCAGCGGCTTGAGCGCGAGTTCTCTGAGCAGCGGGAGAGCGGGCTGGTGGCCGCACGTCGCCAGCGCCATGATCATCTGGTACTGCGTTTCCCAGGTCCGCGGATCGCGGATCTCTCGCCGCAGGGCGTCGAGCAGTGCAGGGCCAGCTGCGGGGTCTGCCAGAGCACGCAGCCTCTTTGCGGCGGCGCGGCGGCGCGGCGATCGAGTGTCGGCAAGTGTAGTGATCGCCTCCGGCAGGCCAAGCGCCACCGTTCCTCCTCATCCGGCTTGGACAAACGAGAATTTATCGCATCCGTCTGTCCCGGTCGGAGGCTTCTTTGCACTCCCGGTGGGCGGTGGCGTGATGGCCGCTGAGGTGATGCGAACAAGCCCCGTTGGGCGCTTGACGGTGTGGTCAGCGGGACGGGAGGCCGGCATCCCGAGGTCGGTTTGGCCGGGTGTGCCCAGGCGTGTGGTCCGCCGCCCTTGAGCGCGCTTGCTTCGCAGGAAGGTGCGGGTGAGGTCGATGCCTTCGATCTCGCCCCGCCAGTTCTCGTCAACGGCGCCTTGCCGGCGGGCGAGGAGATCTTCTTCGAGTTCATCGAGGCGGGGCAACATCCTGGGGTTGATGCTGAGCACCGGGCAGCGGATGCAGGCTTCTCTGAACTTCATGTTCAGGCTTCTGCGACGCAGAGTCTCTGATGGCCTGCTGCTCGGCGTGTCGCGGGCGCTCCGGCACTTGCGGAATGGCGCAGCATCATGGGACAGAATCTGCTCAGCGGTAGCGCCTCACCTCGTCAAGCGTCGAAACCTGCAGGTGGAAGTCAGCCAGCTTTGGCGAAGTCGAGATGGCGGGTGTCACCGAGGTTGATGACCTGGCGGCTGTGGAAGAAGTCGTCTTCATGCAGCGTGGTGATGCTGCCGGATGACACTCGGAAAAAGGCATGGCCGACCGCCTTGATCGGCATCTTGATCCAAGACGCCACAACGACCGTCAAGGAACCACCGTGCGTCACGATGATCTGGTGCTCGCAGGGACGCTGCACGATCTCGTCCATGGCCGCGTAGACGCGCTGCACCAACGCCGCCTTGGTCTCGGCACCCTCCACGCCCTCGTCGTGTTCCAACCGCTCTCCAGCAGGCGGCGGCGGGACGAATCGCTGATTCAGCCACTCCTGCGGCCTTCCCTCCGCCTCTCCGTAGGATTTCTCCCGCAGTCTGCGGTCCAGGATTGGTGTTACGTCGAACAACTCGGCAACCTTCTCGGCCGTTTGCCGGGTGCGCTGCAGATCCGAGGAGAATAGCTCCACATCGGCGCCGTCCGGGATCTGAGCCCGCAGTGCCTGGGCAATGGAGGCCGCCGCGCTGAGGCCGGCCGGCGTCAACTGCGAATCATGCCAACCGCCGACCACCCCCTCAACGTGGTGCGTCGCCTCTGGATGGGTGACGACGTAAATGGTGCGCATGAGTGAGCCCTTCCTGTAGGGAGGCTGTTCCTGAGCGATCTTAAGAGTGATTCACGAGTTCTCTGAGTTTCGATGATCACGCCTCTGCCGCTGAGCGTGGTCACGGGCTGTCAGCGGCGATGGTGCAACGACGACATGGGAGAAGAGCGGCATCCCAGGTAGATCGTGGTGCCGCAGGCCGCGAGGTCGGCGAGCGCTGGGCGAGCTTGCCTTCGGTGGCGGCCAGGCTGACCCGCAGGCCCTCAGCTTCGCCGAGCCAGCCCTGTTGTTTGGCTTCGGCGAGCCGGTCGATGAGGTTGGCGTGGATTTCTTCGAGCCGGGGTTTCTGAGCTGGGTCAACGCGAAGGAGTGGGCATCTGACACAAGCGTTTTCATGCGCGCAAGGGGTTCCATAATCGCGGCCGCATACTCCGAGTACGACTTTCCGTAGTTCGAAATGCGAGAGGAATCCTTCCCATTCGCCGGCGGTGAGGTCACGTATTCCTCGCTGGGGCGTTCGGCTCGGCGGCGGGCGATGAACGCGCGGTGGTGGGTGATGACGTCGTCGGGGTAGATCGTGGCGTAGCCCATCGTGGTGTCGAGCAGGGCGTGCCCGCATATCTTGGCGGCGATGTGGGGTGGGAGGCCCGAGCGCAGCCGCGTCGGTGACGAAGATTCGACGGAAGTCATGCGGCCGCCAGTCGAGGGGTTGTCCGGCGATGGTGATTTGCGCGGCGGCGGAGGTGGCGATCAGGCGTTCGCGGATGTAGCTGCGGGTCAGGGCACGATCCTCGGAACCGTAGCGGCGTTGGAACAGGAACGGCATCGGCGCGCTCCACGTCTGTTCGAACACGTCGTAGGGCGGAGACCAGCGGAAGAGCGGCCTGGCCGCGCCCGATGCGGAAGATGATCGCTCCGGGTCGATATCGACCATCCCCACACCGCACCGGTCAGGACCGTACGAGCCGTAGCTGGAGTGATCAACTATCGGAACAGGCCCGCATTGGTACAGATCAGGCAAATCCGTTGGAAACTTCCCTAGGACTACGACGAGGCCTCCTAGATGACGAGGGAAGAAATGCGATAGCCGATCGTGCGTGCGGCCAACTACTGTCGCGCGGGTGGGAAGCGATCTTCTGCCGTTGCTGTGGCTGTGCGGGCCGTCAGGTGTCGGGAAATCCTCGCTCGGCTGGGAGGTGTTCGCCCAGCTGAGCCGGGGCGGTGTCCGGGCGGCGTTCGTCGACGCCGACCAGATCAGCCTGTGCTACCCCCAGCCCGAGAGCGGCACCCATCGGATCCGGGCGCGGAGCCTGGCCGCGATGTGGCCCAACTTCCGGGAGCAGGGGGCACAGTGCGTGGTCCTGTCGGGTTTCGTCGACACCGCTGAGGAGGTTCGCGAGTACGCGGAGCGTCTGCCTGACGCCGCCTTCACCGTGTGCCGGCTACGCGTGGGCGCCGGGGAGCTCAAGGAGCGGTTTCTCGGGCGAGGATGGCGTCCCGATCTGGTGGCGGAGGCCGTCGCCGAGGCGGAGGCGCTGGAGCGCGGTGACTTCGCCGACCTGTGCCTGGACACCGGCGGGCTTACCGTGCCCGAGGCGGCCCGGATGGTGCGCGAGCGATCCGGTGGATGGCCGCGTCCCGGCTCGGACGTCGGCTTCGTTTCCCGCCCGGCCGCACCACTCTCCTATGACCCGGTCCCGGTGCTGTGGCTCTCCGGCGCCACCGCGGTGGGGAAGTCGACCGTCGGTTATGAGATCTTCTCGCAGATCGTCCGGACCGGTGTACGAGCTGCTTATGTGGATCTGAAGCAGGTCGGCATGTTACGGCCCGCCGCGGACGACGACCCGGACGGCCATCGCCTCAAGGCGCGCAATCTCGCGGCCCTCTGGGCCGGATACCGCGCGGCCGAGGCCAGGTGCCTGGTCGTCTCCGGGCACGCCGACCGGGACGACACCGTCCGCGACTACGCCGAGCTGCTTCCCGGCGCGGCGCTGACGGTGTGCCGTCTGCATGCCGGGCCCGCGACGCTGGCCGAACGGGTCATGCGGCGCGGCCGGGGAGGTGGGCCGGCGATACCGGGCGATGAGCTGAAGGGACTGGACCCCGAAGCCCTGCGCCGCGTCGCCGGGCGGGCGGCGGGCGAGGCCTCGGCGCTCGACCGTGCCGGAGCGGGTGACCTGCGTATCGACACCGACGACCGGTCGGCGCAAGAGGTGGCCGATGAGGTAAGGGCGCTCATCGGTGACTGGCCGGGCTGAGCCGAGCCGAACCGCTTGACATCCGCCATCTTCATAGGATAGTTGTGCTATCCAAAGCTAGATATTACAACTATCCAATGGGGAGACGTCATGGAGACGAGCATCGTCTTGGTGGTGGCCCTGCTGGGCTTCCGCGCGCTGGGAGCCTTCGGGGTCGGCCGGTTCGCCTCGTGGCCGGTCAGTGCGGCGCATGGGCTGGCCGTCATGCTCTTCATGACGGCCAGCGCGCACTTCGTCCCGGAAAGCGTCACGGTCATGCCCACCCACGCGGACCTCGTGCGCATGGTGCCGCCCTTCGTGCCCTTCGCCGACGCGGTGGTCTACCTGACCGGCGTGCTGGAGCTCATGGGCGCGGTGGGTCTGATCATCACCAGGACGCGCTGGTCGGCCGGGATCGGGCTGATCGCCCTCTTCGTGCTGCTGCTGCCGGCCAACATCTACGCCGCGCTGGCCGACGTGCCCTTCGACGGCGGCGAGGCGTCCCCGTTGTGGCTGCGGATTCCCGAGCAGGTCCTGTACATCGCCGTCGCGCTCTGGGGCATCCACTCGGCGCCTCGGGTGTGGCCGCTGCCGCTTCGCGTGGCGGCACTTCGTAGGTGATGTCGTACGTGGCGGCGAGGCGCTGATCGAGCGCGGCCGGGCCGACGGCGGGCCGCCTTGCGCGATGATTCCGTAAACATACCCGATACCCTGTTGACCTTGTAGGGAATTGGTGGATACGTGAAGGGATGAGCCTCTGGACCCCGGACCCCACGTTCTATCCTTCGCCCAGGGACGCGGCCGGCGCACCCGCCGAGAAACTGGCCTATGTCGCCGCCTTCGACCGGACGGCGACCAAGCCGGACGCGCTGGCCGTAGTCGACACCGACGCCGCCTCACCGCACTACGGCCAGGTGGTGGGCTGGAGCGACCTGCCCCACACCGGCGACGAGCTGCACCACTTCGGCTGGAACGCCTGCAGCACCGCCCTGTGCCCCAGCGCCCCGCACCCGCATGTCGAACGCCGCTACCTCATCGTGCCCGGACTGCGCTCCTCACGCATCCACGTCTTCGACACCAAGGACCGCATCAGCCCGGAACTGGTCAAGGTCATCGAGGCCGGCGAACTGGCCAAGCGGGCCGGCTACTCCCGGCCCCACACCGTGCACTGCGGACCCGGCGGGATCTACCTGTCCGCGCTCGGCGGCGCCGACGGCAACGACGGGCCCGGCGGGATCGCGCTGCTCGACCACACCACGTTCGAGGTGCTGGAGCGCTGGGAGGTCGACAGGGGGCCGCAGTACCTGGCCTACGACTTCTGGTGGCACATCAACCACGACGTGCTGATCACCTCCGAGTGGGGCACCCCGTCGATGATCGAGAACGGCGTGGTGGCGGAGCTGCTGCTCGGCCACAAGTACGGCCATAAGCTGCACTTCTGGGACCTGCGCAAGCGCAAGCACGTCCAGGAGGTCGACCTGGGCGAGGAGCACCAGATGGTCCTGGAGCTGCGCCCGGCGCACGACCCCACCCGCACCTACGGGTTCGCGGGGGTCGTCACCAGCACCGCGGACCTGTCGGCCTCGGTCTGGCTCTGGTTCCACGAGGAGGGCCGCTGGCAGGCCCGCAAGGTGATCTCCATCCCCGCCGAGCCCGCGAGCGCCGACCTGCTGCCGCCCGTCCTGCGGCCCTTCGGCGCCGTGCCGCCCCTGGTCACCGACATCGACCTGTCGGTCGACGACCAGCGCCTGTACGTCTCCTGCTGGGGCACCGGCGAGATCAAGCAGTACGACGTGTCGGACCCGGCCAACCCCGTCGAGCTGGGCTCGCTCAGGATCGGCGGCATCGTCCGGCAGGCGCCCCACCCCGCCCAGCCGGCACTGCCGCTGCGGGGCGGCCCGCAGATGGTCGAGATCAGCCGCGACGGCCGCCGCGTCTACCTCACCAACTCCCTGTACGGCGCCTGGGACGACCAGTTCTACCCCGAGGGCGTCGGCGCCTGGATGGCCAAGATCGACACCGGGTCCTTCACCTTCGACACCCGTTTCTTCCCGCACGGCGAGGCGTTTCGCGGCCTGCGCCCCCACCAGGTACGCCTGCAGGGCGGCGACGCCTCCTCCGACTCCTACTGCTACCCGTGACGATCGCCACCGTGCTCCTGCTGGGCGCCTTCCACGGCCTGAACCCGGCCATGGGCTGGCTCTTCGCCGTGGCCCGCGGCCTGCAGGAGCGCAGCAGGGACCTGCTGCTGCAGTCGCTGCCGGTCATCGCGCTGGGCCACCTGGGCTCGGTCGCCGTGGTCGCGCTCGTCGTCGGCGTCACCGGCTCGCTGGTCACCGGCCGGGTGCTGTCGATCGGCGGCGGGGTGGTGCTGGTCGCCTTCGGCCTGTGGCGGCTGCTGTCCACCCGCCACTTCCGCTGGGTGGGGATGCGGCTGTCGCTGTGGCAGCTGGCCGGCTGGTCGTTCCTGATGTCCTCGGCCCACGGCGCCGGCCTGATGCTCCTGCCCGTCTTCACCGGCCTGCACGCCCCCGGCCACCAGGGCCACGCCCTGACGGGCGGCCTGGCGGTGGCCGCGCTGCACACGCTGGCGATGTTCGCGGTGGCGGGCGTCATCGCCGTGGTGGTGTACGAGGTGGCCGGGCTCACGGTGCTGCGGCGCGCCTGGTTCAACCTGGACCGCATGTGGGCGCTGGCCCTCGTGGGCGCGGGGGTGATCACCCTGGTTCAGGCCTAGGCGCCCATTTCCTCTGGGAGTGGTCACATCGGTGGTGTCGGGTTGGTCAGTGCTATGACTCTATGACTTGCCTTGACGGAGGAATGTGACGATGGACGAGGAAGAGTTTCTGGCCGGCCGGTTCGAGGAGCACCGCTCCCACCTGAGGGCCGTGGCCTACCGGATGCTCGGGTCGCTGAGCGAGGCCGAGGACGCCGTACAGGAGGGGTGGATACGCCTCAGCCGCAGCGACACCAGCGAGGTGGACAACCTCGGCGGGTGGCTGACCACGGTCGTGGCCCGGGTGTGCCTGACCATGCTGAGCTCGCGCGAACGGCGGCGCGAGGATTCCTTGGAGGCGCGCCTGCCCGACCCGGTCGTGAGCCCCGCCGAAGGCGTCGATCCCGAGCATGAGGCCCTGGTGGCCGACTCGGTCGGGCTGGCGTTGCTGGTGGTGCTGGACTCGCTCGAGCCGGCCGAGCGGCTGGCGTTCGTGCTGCACGACATGTTCGCGGTGCCCTTCGAGGAGATCGCGCCGATCGTGGGGCGTACCCCGGTCGCGGCCAGGCAGCTGGCCAGCCGCGCCCGCCGCCGCGTGCGAGGCACGGCCCCGGTGCCCGATCCGGATCTGGGCCGTCAGCGCGAGGCCGTCGACGCCTTCCTGGCCGCCGCGCGCGATGGAGACTTCGAGGCACTCCTGCGGGTGCTCGACCCGGATGTCGTGGTCCGTTCCGACCGCGGCGCCGAAGGGGCCGTGATGGTGGCGCGCGGGGCGGCGGTGGTGGCCAAGCAGGCGATCATGTTCCGGCCGGTCGGCTCGGTGGGGCATCCGGTGCTGGTCAACGGGGCCGCCGGATCCGTCGCCACGGTCGGCGGCCGGGTGGTCTCGCTGGTCGCCTTCACCGTCAGCGGCGGCCTGATCGCCGAGGTCGTCATCCTCACCGACCCCGACCGGCTGGCCCGGCTCGACCCGATGTCGGCGGCGGGCTGACCCAGATGCTTCACGCCTTGCCGTAGGGGTGCGAGAAGACGCCCACCCGATAGGTGACGCCGGCTCGTCGTGGCCCTCGGGCGCGGATAATGTTGGCGCGATGGCCCGAACCCCGCCCCCGAGCCCCGACGGCCCGCCGGACCAGGCGCCCGACGCGCCCGGCGTCAGGGCGTTCCTGCCCTTCGTCCTGCTGGCCGCGGGCGCGGTATGGGAGACCGTCGACGGCTCGCTGCGGCCGGGCTGGCTGTCGTGGGCGGGCCTGGCCGCCATGTCGGCCCTGTACACCCTCACAGTGATCACGGCCTTCCGGCGCCGCACGGTGGCCGCCCGCATCGCGCTGGCCGGGCTGGCGGCCGTGGTCTTCGGGCTGGCGATCGTGCTGGGCGGCGGCTGGTACTACCTGTTCCCGCTGCTCGGCGTGGCGTGCGGCATCACCCTGCGCGGCAGGGCGGTGCGGGTCGCCACGGCGGCGCTGCCCCTCGGTACGGCGCTGGTGGTGTGGGCCGGCGGCGGCAGCCTGGAGTCGATCCTGGCGTTCTCGTGGGGGACCTTCAGCGCGGGCCTGGTCGTGGCCGTCATCCTGCACCTGCACATGGTCATCGGCGAGCTGAACCGGACCCGGCGGCGCCTGGCCGAGGCGGCCGTGGCCGAGGAGCGGCTGCGCTTCTCCCGCGACCTGCACGACCTGCTCGGGCACACCCTGTCGGTCATCGTGGTCAAGGCCGAGGCCGTACGCCGGCTGGCCCGCCGCGACCCCGGCCAGGCCGAACGCCAGGCCGCCGACATCGAGGCCGTCGGCCGGCAGGCACTGACCGAGGTGCGTGAGGCGGTGACCGGCTACCGGGCGGGCGACCTGGCCGACGAATTCGCCCGCGCCCGCGACGCCCTGGCGGCGGCTGGTGTGCGGGCCCGCGTCCGCCGTACCGGGCCGCCACCGGCGGCGCGGGCCGAGGCGCTGCTGGGCTGGGTGGTACGCGAGGGCGTCACCAACATCATCAGGCACAGCGGCGCCACGGAGGCCGAGATCGACCTGACCGGCCTGACCCTGACGATCCGCGACAACGGCACCGACGGGCCACGGCCCGCCAAGAGCGGCGAGAGCCCCGACGGACCCACCGAGAGCGACAGCGGCGCCGTCGGCCCGCAGCCGGCCGGGAGCGGCAGCGGGCTGCGCGGTCTGGCCGAACGGCTCGGCCAGGCGGGCGGCAGCCTCGAGGCGGGCCGCCATCCGGGCGGCGGCTTCCAGCTCACCGCCACCCTCCCACCCGGCGTTTAGGCGCTGCTGCCGACCACCCGGACCGCCACGTGGCGTGAGAGCGGCTCACAGTTCGGCACAATTGCCGATGTGAGAGTCGACTTGCTGGGACCGTTCGAGATCCGAAACCGCGATGGGGCCGTGGTGGAGGTTCCTGGGATTCGGCTGCGCGCGCTGCTGGCCGCGCTCGCCCTCGAGCCTGGCCGGATCGTCACGCGTGCGCGGCTGGTGGACTGGATCTGGGGGCAGCAGCCGCCCGCGGACGAAGTGAACGCCTTGCAGGCGCTGGTGTCCAGGCTGCGCAGGGTGTTGCCGGAGGGTGTGATCGAAGCGGATTCCGGCGGATATCGGCTGGCCGTGGCTCCTGATGCCGTGGACGTGTCCCGGTTCGAGCACCTGGTCGGCCAGGCCCGTGCCGCCGAGCCTGCGGCGCGGGCGGATCTGCTGCGCTCGGCCTTGGCCTTGTGGCGCGGCACGGCCATGGCCGACCTCGCGCTGCAGGGCAGCGACGCGTTCGATGCCGCGCTCACGCGTCTGGACGAACTCTACGTCGCCGCGCTCGGGGACCGGGTGGATGCCGATATTCGCCTCGGCCGGGGCTCGGAGCTGGTCTCGGAGCTGACCGAGCTGGTCGCCACGTACCCGCTGCGGGAGGGGTTCGTGGCGGCCTTGATGCGAGCGCTGGCCGAGGCGGGGCGTGGGAGCGAGGCGCTGAGCGTGTACCAGCGCACGCGCGAGCGCCTCGCCGAGGAGCTGGGCGTCGATCCATCGGCCCAGCTCTCCGCGCTGCACACCGCTTTGCTCCGTGGCGAGCTGGGCGAGCGGGCGGACAGCCACAAGACGAACCTGCGCGCCGAGCTGACGAGTTTCGTCGGCAAGAAGAACGACGTGTCCGCGGTCGCCGCCCTGGCCGTCAAGCACCGGCTGGTCACCTTGACGGGGGCGGGTGGCTCCGGCAAGACGAGGCTGGCCGCCGAGACCGCTCGGACGATGCTCGCCGATCTGCCGGATGGGGCGTGGCTGGTCGAGTTGGCCTCGGTGGGGGAAGGCGGTGATCTGGCGCAGGCCGCCCTTACCGCGATCGGCCTGCGTGACCAGGCATTGCTCGGTGGCGCGCGGGGCGGGGAGCCGATGGATCGGCTCATCGCCGCGGTCCGGGAGCGCGCGATCTTGTTCATCCTGGACAACTGCGAGCACGTGATCGAGGCGGCCGCGGCTTTCGCCGACCGGCTTCTGGGGGAGTGCCGCAGGCTGCGGATCGTGGCCACGAGCAGGGAAGCGCTCGGTATCACCGGGGAGGTGCTGTGGCAGGTCGAGCCGCTCGCGCTGCCCGCGAGCGGAGCCGATCCCGCCGAGGCCGGGTCCTCGCCCGCGGTGCGGCTGCTGCGCGACCGCGCGGATCTGGTGCGCAAAGACATCGGCTCCGACATCGACACCCTCTCGGCCATGGCGCGGATCTGCCGGGCGCTCGACGGGATGCCGCTGGCGATCGAACTGGCCGCGGCCCGGCTGCGCACCATGTCCATCGATCAGCTGGCGCGCCGGCTCGATGACCGATTCCGGCTGCTGACCGGCGGCAGCCGGACGGTGCTCGCCCGGCACAAGACGCTGCGCGCGGTCGTGGACTGGAGCTGGGATCTGCTGAGCGAGACCGAGCGCGGCGTGCTGCGGCGGCTGTCGGTGTTCTCCGGCGGGGTGAGCCTGGAAGCGGCCGAACGGGTGTGCGGGCAGGAGGCGTCCGCCGGGGAGCCGGTGTTCGACGTGCTGACCGCGTTGATCGAGAAGTCGCTGCTGCTGGCCGACGGCGGGGGCGTGCCGCGCTACCGGATGCTCAACACCATCAGGGAGTACGCGGCGCAGCGGCTGGCCGAAGCCGGGGACAGTGAGCCGGCGCGCCGGGCGCACCTGGCGTACTTCACCGAGATGGCCGAGACGGCCGAGCCGCGCCTGCGCCGGGCCGAGCAGGTGGAGTGGCTGTCCAGGCTCGGCGCCGAGCACGACAACATCAGTTCGGCCCTGCGCGGGGCGATCGCCGAGGGCTGGGCTCAGGAGGCGATGCGGCTGGTCGCGGCCGCGGGCTGGTACTGGTACCTCAGCGGGCACCGGGCCGAGGGCGCCGAGCTGAGCATCGCGGCGGCCTCGCTGGAGGGTGAGGCGTCCGATGAGGTGCGGGCGCTGGCCTACCTCATCGTGACGATCTTCGTGACCTCCGGGGTCAGCGGCGATCAGTATCAGGCGCGGGAGTGGATCCAGCAGGCGCACCGCTTCGCCCAGCGCAGCGAGTCTCGCCACCCGCTGCTCGGGTTCGTCGGGTTGCTGGAGCGGACGCTGCAGGGCCCGGCGGAGTTCATGCCCGCCTTCGAGCCGCTCATCGCCGACGACGATCCGTGGGTGCGGGCGCAGGCCAGGCTCACGCGTGGCCGGTTCCGGCTCACGCTCGGCGGCGACGAGACCGGCGTGGACCTCGACGCCGAGACCGCCCTTGCCGAGTTCCGTACGCTGGGTGATCGGATGGGGATCTCGCTCGCGCTGACCTTCCTGGCCGACCGGCTCGCCATGCGCGGCGAGTTCGCCCGCGCGTGTGAGCATTACGAGGAGGCGGCCACGGCGCTGACCGAGGTGGGCGCGCTCGAGGACGTGGTCGGCATGCGGGCGCGGCTGGCCCAGCTGTACTGGCTGCTCGGCGACGAGCGATCCAGCACCTCCACCATGGCCGAAGCGCAGCGGATCGCCGAGCGGATGGTCTGGCCCGACGCGCTCGCCGAGCTGGCGCTTTCGCAGGCGCAGCTGGCGCGCCTGCGCGGCGAGCCGGACCAGGCACGCGAGCACCTGGCCACGGTGTGGGCGGTGCTGGGCGAGGCGGCCATGGCCGACTCCGTCCGTGTCCAGACCATGGACCTGTACGGCTACCTCACCGAGGACCTGGACAAGGCCCGCGCGTATCGGGCGGAGGCGTTCCGCGCGGCCACGGCCATAGAGCACACCCATCCGCCCACCATCGCCTATGTGCTGATCGGGATCGCGGATCTCGCGCTGCGCCAGGGACACTACGAGCAGGCCGTACGGCTGCTCGGGGCAAGCGACGCCGCGCGCGGCACGCTGGACCGTTCGCAGCCGGACGCCTCCAGGATCGCCGCGCAGGCGCGCGCTCGCCTGGGCGAAACCGTGTTCGCCGAGGCGGCCCGTGCCGGGCAGCGGCAGGACTGGCGCGAGCTGGCCGCGATCACGCTCGCTTCGTGAACGTCGCACGAGCCATTGGGGGAATCCGGTCGTCTCGTGTGCCGGAAGTTACGGCGCACCATGGTCCGCGAGTCGGCCAGAGAGGCTGAGATGGCGTTCATCGTCCGCTCACCTCCTTGTTTGCGTGACCGGTGAGGGCGAGGAAGACGTCGTCCAGATCGGGTGTGTGCACCGACAGTTCCTCGACCTCTATGGAATGGGCGTCGAGCCGATCGATCAGCGCGCGCAATGACCGCACCCCGCCATCGCCGGGAACACGCAAGGTCAGCTCGTCGTGGTCCCTGGTGGACTCGTGCAGGACCCGCGCCGCGACGTCGAGTGCGTGCCGATCGATGAACCGCAGCCGGACGTGGCTGCCGGGAATGCGGCGCTTGAGCTCATCGGCGGTGCCCTCGGCGACCAGCCGGCCCTGATCGAGTACGGCGATACGGTCGGCGAGCTGGGCGGCCTCCTCGAGATACCGGGTGGTGAGGAAGATGGTCGTACCCTCGGCGACCAGTTCCCGGATGATCTCCCACATGGTGCGGCGGCTGCGCGGATCGAGTCCCGTCGTGGGCTCGTCCAGGAAGATGATCTGCGGGTCGCCGACCAGCGTCATGGCGAGGTCCAGCTTGCGGCGCATGCCGCCGGAGTAGGACACCGCCAGCTTGCCCGCCGCTTCGGCCAGCTCGAACCTCTCCAGCAGCCGGCCGGCGATGCGCTTGCCCTGCGCCTTGGGCAGGTGCAGGAGGTCGGCCATCATCAGCAGGTTCTCCTCGCCGGTGAGCAGGTCGTCCACCGAGGCGAACTGCCCGGTGACCCCGATCGCCGCGCGCACGGCCTTGGTCTCGGTGGCCACGTCGTGCCCGGCGACGACCACCTTCCCGGCGTCGGGGGTCAGCAGCGTGGTCAGTACGTTCACCGTTGTGGTCTTGCCGGCGCCGTTGGGCCCGAGCAGGGCGAAGATCGCGCCGGTCCGGACGTTCAGGTCGATGCCGTCGAGCACGGTCTTGTCTTTGTAGGCCTTGCGCAGCCCCGAGGCCGCAATGGCTGCTCCGTTCATGGGCTCTACATTCGCCGACCACTCTGATATCGGGCCGTCGCCGTCCTGACACGGCCGCTGACACCGGATCAGGCCTGATCGCCGGTGACCGGCCCTCGCGCCGGCCGCCGGCCATGCGGTGTCAGCGGCCGTGTCAGCCCGGCGACGGCCCCGTATCAGAACGGTCGGCGAAAGTGGACGCCATGGAACACACCGTTAGCACGATGCCGACCGAGCGTCAGCCCGGCTGCCCCTTCGACCCGCCCAAGGAGCTGATCGAGGCCCGCGAGCACGGCCCGATCAGCCGCCTGCCCTTCGCCGACGGGCACCAGGGCTGGCTGATCACCGGTTACGACCTGGTCCGGTCGGTCTTGGCCGACTCGCGGTTCAGCTCCCGCAGGGAGCTCATGCGCCACCATCCGTGGATCGACTTCGGCGACATCGAAGTCCCTCCGGCACCGCCGGGCGAGTTCCTGCTCATGGACGAGCCGCAGCACAGCCGGTACCGCAAGCCGCTGGTGGGCAAGTTCACCGTGCGCCGGATGCGGCTGCTGACCGAGCGCGTGGAGCAGATCACCGCCGAGTGCCTGGACGCCATGGAGAAGGCCGGCCCGTCGGCGGACCTGGTGACCGCGTTCGCCAAGCCCATCCCCGCGATCGTGATCTGCGAGCTGCTGGGCGTGCCGTATGAGGACCGGGACGCCTTCCAGGGAAACGTCGACAAGTTCATGGACGGGGAGACCGGCGACGAGGAGCTGATGGCGGCCTACACCGCGGTCCAGACCTACCTCGCCGAACTCGTGGCGGCCAAGCGCGCCAACCCCACCGACGACGTGCTCAGCGACCTCCTCGACAGCGATCTGACCGATGAGGAGCTGAAAGGGATCGCCCTGCTTCTGCTGGCGGCCGGGCTCGACACCACCGCGAACATGCTGGCGCTGGGCACTTTCGCGCTGCTGCAGAACCCGGAGCAGCTGGCCGCGCTGCGCGCCGATCCCGCGCTCACCGACAAGGCGGTGGAGGAGTTGATGCGGTATCTGAGCGTGGCCAAGACCTTCTTCAGGACGGCGCTGGAGGACGTCGAGCTGGGCGGCCAGACCATCAAGGCCGGCACGATGGTCATCCTGTCCCTCAACACCGCCAACCGCGACCCTGAACGCTTCCCCAACCCCCACGTCCTCGACCTCCAGCGGCAGGACGGCGGGCACCTGGCCTTCAGCCACGGCATCCACCAGTGCCTGGGCCAGCAGCTGGCCCGGGTCGAGATGCGCGTCGCCTTCCCCGCGCTGCTCAACCGCTTCCCCACGCTGCGCCTGGCCGTAGCGGCCGAACAGGTCGCCCTGCGCCCGGAAGCCGCCGACATCTACGGGATCAAGAGCCTCCCGGTCACCTGGGACGGGTGAACGCGGCCGCGATGCTGCCCAAATCTGGCATTAAATGACCGATTTGTGGCAAGGAGTTTGACGCGTGGTGAACTAGAACGCCGCGACCTCTTCATATTTTGTGGAGATGGAAAAGCTGACGGGGATCATCAGGGCGGCGCTGTTGGTCGCCCTGACCTTGGCCGCTTCCGCCGTCGGCTTGGGCGGGACCGCGATATTGACCCGCGACGAAGCGCCCCGGAGTCTTCCGATCACCGCGTCGATCTCCGGCTCCGGGTCCAGCGCGCAGAAAGGCGCGATGGACGCCTGGCGTGTCGACTTCCACGGGCTCCACCCCGACCTGCGGGTGGACTACAACGCCAACGGCTCGGGGGCCGGCATCCGCGACTTCATCACCGGTGTCACCGCGTTCGCCGGCTCCGACGTCGCGATGCAACCCGCCGAACAACTGCTGGCCGACAGGCGCTGCCGCAGCCGCGCGGTGCACCTGCCCATGGTGGTGGGCCCCATCGCCCTGGCCTACAACCTGCCGTTCTCGCCCGATCTGAAGCTCTCACCCACCACCCTGACCGGCATCTTCAGCGGCCGGATCACCCGATGGGACGCCGCCGAGATCGCCGCCGACAACCGCGGCGCGGACCTGCCGCACACCGGCATCCGGCTCTTCCACCGCTCCGACGACTCGGGCACGACCTACAACTTCACCGCCTATCTCAAGGCGGCGGGCCGCTGGCCGTACGAGCCGTCCAGGAAGTTCTCCCTCACCGGGCAAGGCGTGACCGGCTCGGCGGGCATCACCGAGGCCATCCAGCGCACCGAGGGCTCCATCGGGTACGTGGAGTACGCCTTCGCCGGCGACGCCGGCCTGCGCACGGCCGACATACGCAACGCCTCCGGCCAGTTCGTCGCCCTCTCGCCCCAAAGCGCCACCAAAGCCCTCGAAGGCGCCCGGATCACCGGCCACAACGGGGATCTGATCGTCACGTTCGACTACCTGGCCAAGAACAAGGACGCCTACCCCATCGCCCTGATCACCTACGAGATCATCTGCTCCCAGAACCCAGATCCGCTGGTGCGGACCTTCCTGAGCTACACCGCCAGCGACGCCGGCCAGTCCTACCTCTCCCTGTACGGCTACGCCCCGCTCCCGCACGACCTCCTGGCCAAGGTACGTGCCCGGCTCGGCGTCACCACCTGAACGAGCCGGCGGGAACCCCCGGCCGCCCGCCGGTGCACGAAAGACGTGAGCAGGTCCTGCGCCTGGAGCCGCGTACCGGCGCGCGGCGGGGCGCCATCACCCTGCCCGGCCTGCGTGAGGTACGGCACGCCGAGCCGTCCTACGGCTGACCGCGGCGGCGAAGGCGGAGATGACCGGGTGCGGGCGGCTGCCGTCGCCGGACAGCTCCGGCTGGAACAACGTGGCCAGGTAGAACGGGTGGCCGGGCAGCTCGGCCACCCGCACCATGCCGTCGTCGGCGTGCCCGGAGAAGACCAGTCCGTGCTCGACGAGCTTGTGCTTGTAGGCGTCGTTGAGGCCGTAGGAGCAGCTGTATGCCTCCATGGTGAGGGGGGAGCCGATGATCTGCTCGATCAGCGAGCCGGGCCTCAGCCGTACCAGGCCCTCGTGTCCGGCCAGGGAGCACTCCAGCGGCAGCAGCAGGAACTCACGCGCGTCCGGCTCGTTCTCGGCGTGCGCCACGTCGAGCCCACACACGCCGCGCGCGTACTCCAGCAGCATGTGCTGAAAGCCGCCGCAGGTGCCCAGCACGGGGATGCCTCGCTCGCGCGCGGTGCGCGCGGCGCTGATCACGCCTTCCTCACTGCGGTACGGGCTGCCGGGCACGATCCAGATGCCGTCGAAGCGTTCGAGGGCGTCGTCGTGGGCGTCGGTGGAGGGGATCCAGTACGGGTCGAGCGCGATGCCGTCACGCTCACGCAGCGCCTGGATGATCAGTGGGATGCGGGCGTGCGCGCGCACGCTGGGCGAGCGGTCTCCGACCAGGGCGATTTTCATGCCTCCATGGTGCGGCGAACCACCGCTTAAGCACCAACGATGATGTCTGCACATGCTATAAGAAATACTGATGGACCCTCATCTGCTGCGTACGTTCGTGACCGTCACCGAGGCGGGCTCCTTCTCGGCGGCGGCCGAGCAGCTCGGCTACACCCAGTCGGCCATCTCCCAGCAGATCGCCGCGCTGGAGAGCGACCTGGGCCTGCCGCTGCTCCACCGCCGCCCGGTCGCGCCCACCGAGGCGGGCCTGCGCCTGCTGGAGCACGCCAGGCCGCTGCTGCTGCGCATCCGCGCCGCGCGGGCCGACGTGCTGCGCACCGCCGCACTGCCCGCCCACCGCCTGACCCTGGCCACCACGCCCCTGGCGCTCAACTCAATCCTGGCCCTACGTCTGGCGGCGGCGCGGGCGGCGCAGCCGCGGCTGCGGGTGACGGTACGCACCTGCGGCAGGGACAAGGTGGCCAGGCAGGTGGCGGACGGCAGGGCCGAGGCGGGCCTGACCGACGGGATCACCGCGCCGAACGACCCGCTGCGCCTGCCCGAGGTCGGACCGATGACCACGGTGGGCGTGGCCGAGGAGGGCCTGGTCGTGGCGCTGCCCGGCGACCATCCTCTGGCGAGCCGGGCAGGGCTGCGGCTGGCCGACCTGGTCGACGCGCACTGGCTGCAGACGACGTTGTGCCCGCTCGAGCGGCTGCGCGACCTGATGGGCGACGGCTTCCGGCCCGCGCTCGACTACACCGGCGACGACGTGCACACCGTGCTCAACCTGGTCGCCGCCGGCCACGGCCTGACGCTGCTGCCCGCCTCCGCCGGCCACGGTGTGCCACTGGTGGCACCCCGGCTGGTGCACCGCGTCGAACTGCTGCACGCCACCCTGCCGCCGGGCCCCGCCGCCGACCTGGCGGCGCGCCTGTCCCCGTGACAGCGATCTGTGCGCGAGCTGGAGCGTCCGCCCGCTCGGGCGTGGAAAGCGGTCGGGCGTGGAAAGCGGTCGGGCGTGGAAAGCGGTCGGGCGTGGAAAGCGGTCAGGTGTCGAAAGCGGTCAGGTGTCGAAAGCGGTCAGGTGTGGAAAGCGGTCAGGCGTGCCAGTCCGTCACGCCGCCCGGGACGGGCGCCTGCGGGTCGTAGGGCTCGCGGGTGAAGATGAAGGTGTTGAGGTCGAGGTGGTCGGCCCCCACCCGCAGCGTCTCACCGGCGTAGTAGCCGTCGAGCCCCAGCCAGGTCCCGTCATCCTGCGGCACGAACCGGGAGGAGCGGCCCGCACCGCCCACCGGCGTCAACGCCAGCCCGCCGTCGGGCAGCAGCCGCAGCGCGTACGGCTTGGGACCCCAGTGCCACAGCCCGGTCAGCGCCAGCAGGGCGGGGTCGGCCGCGCAGGGGCGCCACTGCTGCGGCAGGCGGGGCTCGTGTTCGTCGAGGATGTCCAGCAGGTCGTTGGGCAGGGTGTAGCTGAGGCCGCTGGTGGTGTTGGCCAGGAACAGCACGCCCACCTGGTCGGCCGGATCGGCCCACACGGTGGCCAGGAACCCGGGCATGGACCCGGTGTGGCCGGCCAGGCGGCGTCCGGCGTGCCGGGTCAGCTGCAGGCCGAGCCCGTAGCCGGAGGTCCAGGCGTCGCCGTCGTCGACGGTGGCGGGCTCGCGCATCTCGGCCAGGGTGGCGGGGGACAGGACGCCGCCGGTGTCGCCGGCGACGAAGGCCGCCCAGCGGGCCAGGTCGGCGGTCGTGGACCACAGCTGACCGGCGGGCCCCATGGCGGCGGCGTCGTGTTCGGGCTCGGGCAGCACCACCTCGGCCCACGGGTGGACGGCGTAGCCGGTGGCGTGCGGGGCGCGCGGCCGCTCGGTGGTGGCCGACAGGCCGAGCGGCTGCAGGACCTCCTGCTGTACGGCGCGCAGCCAGGGCATGCCGCGCAGCCGGGCGATCACCTCGCCGAGCAGGCCGTAGCCGATGTTGGAGTAGTGGAAGCGGCGGCCGGGCCGGTGCTTGGCGTGCTGGGGCCCGAGCCGGGCGAGCAGTTCGCCGGCCGGCAGGCCGGGGGTGCGTTCCCACCAGCCGGTGGGCGGTTCGGCGCTCAGGCCGGCGGTGTGGGAGAGCAGCTGGGCGATGCTCACCTCGCCGAACGGGGTGCCGGGCAGGTGTTTGGCCAGGGGGTCGAGCAGGTCGAGGCGGCCTTCGTCACGCAGCCGCATGACGACGACGGCGACCATGCTCTTGGTGATCGAGCCGAGCCGGTATTGGGTGCTGTCCGTGGGGGGCAGCCCGCCATCGGCGCCGGGGCCGGTGAAGCCGCGAGCGCCGAACCAGGCCAGCCTCCCCTCCCGTACGATGGCGGCCGTCAGCGACGGCACCCTGCACTCGGCCTGTTCGACGGCCAGCCTGCGCAGCAGCGCCCGCGCCGTCGTCTCACTCACCTGACTCATGGGCGCCAAGCCTAGTGCTCAGATGGGCACCAGTTCCGGCCCGATCAGCTCGCCCTGGTGGGGCTGCGGGTGGGCCTGGTCGTGGTTGTAGTGGCCGGCCTACCAGACGACGACGTTGGTGGCGTCGATGCTCTCGCTGTTGAGGAAGCGCCCGATGGCGGCCGCACGACCAGCAGGTTCCACAGCTCGTCGGCGCCCCGCAGGACGCGTACCCGCACCTGCTCGGGACCGCCGTGGTCGGCCAGGGGAGTGACGCCTTCGGGCACACGGGCGGCGGGCGCGGCTGGAAGGCCCAGATGTTGTCACGGGCGTACGGACATGCGCCCCGGCGGGCATGAGGACGGCCCCGGTCGGCGAGCGACCGGGGCCGGATGATGCGGGTAGGTCAGTCGGCGCAGATGGCGAAGACGCTGATGCCGACGTCGTTGTAGCCGTCCTGGCGGCCCAGGGCGATCCAGCCGCGCCCGTCATCGGTGGGGAAGGAGCCGACGAGGATCGCCCCGTTGCCGCGGGCCTCGGCGCCACCGCCCAGGACCTTCTTGGCGCCGGGGCAGTAGAGGGTGCGGCGCTGGAAGTTGGGCACGTTCGCGTTGGGCAGCGTCACCAGCTGGTATCCGGGCGGCAGCGCGGAGGCGTGGTGGGCCGCGGGTGCGGTGGTGGCGTTGGCTGCGGTGACGGCGGTGGCTGTCGCCACGCACGCACCGGTGAGGAGGACGGCCAGGGCGAGGGACTTCTTGTGCATCGCTCTCCTTGAGTTGTTCCCCGGATCACCCCGCTGCGGCGTGCGGGCAGCACGAACCCGCCGTCGAAGTGGGGTGATCCAGGGAGCCAGGGCCTACACGAAGAGTATCCACACCACTACCGTGAGTGTCGATAGGTAATCTTGTTCGAGCGCGAACCTGTCAATATGCAGCTATATGCCTGCATGTCGGCGGCGGCCTGATGTTACGCTCAAAAGTGATCACTCCTCTGCGAAAGAAGGCCGCCCATGAGTGACACACAGTTCCCGCTCACGCTGCGCGTCACCGTCAGCGGAGCGACACCGGACGAGATCAGGGAGAAGGCCAGGGCCCAGGCGCTGGACTTCTTCGGCCCCGACTCCGAGCTGGACGTCATCAGCGCGGAAGCCGAGTGCGACCCCGAGCACGGCATCGGCTACCAGGCGGTCGTCGTCTTCCGGCGCGTCGCCTAATGAGCGCGGCGGATGCGCATCGACGGTCAAGCCGTCGCCAACAACGATAGCAGTGGAACAAATAATATTCGCGGCGAGACCAAAGGCCGGCGTCCAATATCCCCGGCACCCCCGCAAGAAATCCACATCAGAATTTTCATGTTCCGGAAAAAGGGCCCGGCCGCCGCTCGATAAATCTTGATGCACGTCTTGACTATTGCCGCGCACGCCATGTCACGATGGAAGGGCAAGCGAGAGACACACAACGGGGGTGGCCCGTGCTCAAAGAAATATTCGTTACCGGGGCCCTGGTGGCGACCGCCATCGTCCCTTCGGCGGCCGCACTGGCCCAGCCCGACAGGGCCCGCGCTCTCGGCAACGCCGCCGCATCCACCTCGCTCAGCCACTGCACTTCGACAAGCGCCGGCAAGCCATGCAAATGGCTGGAGGGAAAGAACAAGAGGTGCCTGTGGTGCAAGTCGAAGAATGGCGGATACACGCGTAGTTACTGCGAGAACAAGAACTCGGGATCTTCGGGAAACATGGGCTCGCCAGGAAATGCGCCCGAGAAACCGAAGCAAGAGGGAATCCTCTGCAAGGGAGACCTCGACGACGCCGGCGTCTCCTGCACCAGGTGCGTCAACCTCAAGACCGGAAAGATATTCTCCACCACCTGCAAGGGAGAAAAGGCCGGCGACCCGGCTCCCTAGTTCCCGTCCTGAATAGGATCCCTGGGCATAGGCGTCGCGACGTGCGGCCCCTATGCCCACACGGGCACCAGGCCGCCCGCCCCTTGCTCTATTCTTGGGCCGGAGAGCGCCCAGGAACAGGGAGAGACTTGTTCGGTGAAGCAAGGTCCGGCCGATCTCCCCGCCACCCGTTTGGACGCTGTCCTCGAACGCTTCACTTATGGCCCTGACGAGGACAGCGGCTACACGATCGCGCGGGTGGCGACCGAGCGGTCGGGCGCCGAACTGCTGACCGTGGTGGGGCCGCTGCTGGGCGCGCAGGTGGGCGAGTCGCTACGGCTGAGCGGCCGCTGGACCTCCCACCCCAAGTACGGCAAGCAGTTCGAGGTGTGGTCCTACACCACCGTGCTGCCGGCCACCATCCAGGGCATCCGCCGCTACCTGGGCTCCGGCCTGATCAAGGGCATCGGCCCGAAGATGGCCGAACGGATCGTCGACCACTTCGGCACCGACACCCTCGAGGTGATCGAGCAGGCACCCGAGCGGCTGGTCGAGGTGGCGGGCCTGGGCCCCAAGCGGACCAAGCTGATCGCCGCCGCCTGGGAGGAACAGAAGATCATCAAAGAGGTGATGATCTTCCTGCAGGGCGTCGGCGTGTCCACCTCGATCGCGGTGCGCATCTTCAAGCAGTACGGCGAAAGCTCCATCTCCGTCGTCAAGAGCCGCCCGTACCAGCTGGCCGACGACGTGTGGGGCATCGGCTTCAAGACCGCCGACACCATCGCCCAGGCGGTCGGCATCCCGCACGACAGCCCCGAGCGCGTCAAGGCCGGGCTGCGCTACACGCTGTCGCAGGCGGCCGACGACGGACACTGCTACCTGCCCGCGCCCAACCTCGTCGGCGACGCCGTCAAGATCCTCGAGGTGCCCGCCGACCTGGTCGCCGGCTGCCTGGAGGAGCTGGTCGCCGAGGAGGGCGTGGTACGCGAGCAGATCCCGGCCGGCGACACCATCGTGCCCGCGGTCTACCTGGTGCCCTTCCACCGGGCCGAGCTGTCGCTGGCCTCGGCGCTGCTGTCGCTGCTGCGCGGCGGGCATGACCGTCTGGCCGCCTTCGCCGAGGTCGACTGGGAGCGGGCCGAGCAGTGGCTGCGCGGCCAGACGGGCGCGGACCTGGCCACCGAGCAGCGCCAGGCCGTACGGCTGGCGCTGACGGAGAAGGTCGCGGTGCTGACCGGCGGGCCGGGCTGCGGCAAGAGCTTCACCGTGCGCTCCATCGTGACGCTGGCCCGGGCCAAACGGGCCAAGGTGATCCTGGCCGCGCCCACCGGCCGGGCCGCCAAGCGGCTGGCCGAGCTGACCGGCCATGAGGCGACCACCGTCCACCGGCTGCTGCAGCTGCGGCCCGGCGGGGAGGCGACCTTCGACCGCGACAACCCCCTGGACGCCGACCTGGTCGTCGTCGACGAGGCGTCCATGCTCGACCTGCTGCTGGCCAACAAGCTTGTCAAGGCGGTCGCGCCAGGCACGCACCTGTTGTTCGTGGGGGATGTGGACCAGCTGCCCTCGGTCGGCGCGGGTGAGGTGCTGAAGGACCTGCTGGCCGCCGAGGACATCCCCCGCGTACGGCTGACGCAGATCTTCCGCCAGGCGCAGGAGTCGGGCGTGGTGGTCAACGCCCACCGCGTCAACACCGGCCTGCACCCCAAGCTGGAGGGCATGACGGACTTCTTCCTGTTCCCGTGCGAGGAGCCGGAGGAGATCGCGGCGCTGACGGTCGATGTGGTGGCCCGGCGCATCCCGCGCAAGTTCGGCCTCAACGCCCGCCGCGACGTACAGGTGCTGGCCCCCATGCACCGCGGCGCCGCCGGGGCCGGCGCGCTCAACATCGCGCTGCAGGAGGCCCTGACCCCCTCGCGCGAGGACCTGCCCGAACGCCGCTACGGCGGGCGCGTCTTCCGCGTCGGCGACAAGGTCACCCAGCTGCGCAACAACTACGAAAAGGGCGCGGCGGGGGTCTTCAACGGCACCGTCGGCATCGTCGTCGACATCCGTCCCGACGAGCAGAAGCTGATCGTCTCCACCGATGAGGACGAGCAGGTCGACTACGCCTTCGACGAACTGGACGAGCTGGCCCACGCCTACGCCGTCTCCATCCACCGCTCCCAGGGCAGCGAGTATCCGGCCGTGGTCATCCCCCTGGCCACCAGCGCCTGGATGATGCTGCAGCGCAACCTGCTCTACACCGCGATCACCCGGGCCAAGCGGCTGGTCGTCATCGTCGGGTCCCGGCGCGCGCTGGCGCAGGCCGTACGGACCAAGGGGGCCGGGCGGCGCCACACCAGCCTGACCCACCGCCTGGCCCAGCACTGAGGCCTCTTTACCCCTGTTGCGCCCGGCTGACCTGGGCTTCCCAGCAACAAGTGATTTAAATGTTACCGAACTATCCCAAACTCATCCGCGTCTTACATGCAGGAGCATTAAGGTCTTTGACATTGAGTTTGCTGTTATGGGGGAGAGGACTGACTTGAACGTCACGCCCGGTTGGAGGAAGCCCGTCACGGGCATGGCCCTGCTCGCGGCCGCGGCACTGACCGCATCCTGCTCGAGCGCTCCCCCCGCTCCGGGCAACGCCGACGCGGGCAAGGTGACCACCTCCGCGACCCCGGAAGCGCCGACGATCAAGATCTCACCCGCCGAGGGCAGCTCGAAGATCAGCCCCGAGAAGAAGATCGTCGTGACCGCCGCCGGCGGCACCCTGGAGGAGGTCTCGGCCGAAGGCGGCGGCAAGAGCGTCGAGGGCACCTTCAACGCCGACAAGACCAAATGGGTCTCCAAAGGCACCCTGCTGCCCTCCAGCTCCTACAACGTCAGCGCCAAGGCCGGCGTGACCAGCGCGGCCAGCACCTTCAAGACGCTCAAGCCCGAGCGCGAGCTGCAGGTCGCCGACGTCACGCCGAGCGCCAAGGGGGAGACGGTCGGCGTGGGGGCGCCGATCATCGTCACCTTCAACCAGCCCGTCAGCGAGAAGGCCTCCGTCGAACGCGCCCTGGAGGTCGACGCGCAAAAGCCCGTCGACGGCGCCTGGCGCTGGATCAACGACACCACCGTCATCTACCGCACCGCCAAATACTGGCCCGCCCACCAGAAGGTGAAATTCAACGCCCGCCTCACCGGCGTCAAGGGCGGCAAGGGCATGTACGGCGTCAAGGACTCCGCCACCACCTTGAAGATCGGCGCCAGGGTGATCAGCAAGGTCGACACCAAGAAGCACATGATGTACGTCTACCGCGACGGCAAGCGCGTGCAGACGATGCGCATCAGCGCCGGCATGGCCACCACCCGCGAGTACACCACCACCTCCGGCGTCCACCTGACCATGGAGCGCGGCAACCCGGTCCGCATGATCTCGCCCGGCCGCAAGAAGGGCGACCCCGGCTACTACGACGTCATGATCAACCATGCCGTGCGGATCTCCAACTCCGGCGAGTACGTCCACGCCAAGGACAACGTCTGGGCCCAGGGCCGCTCCAACGTCAGCCACGGCTGCATCAACTCCCGCCCCGACCAGGCCCTGTGGTTCTACGACCACTTCCAACGCGGTGACGTCGTCGACATCAAGGGCACCAGCCGCGACCTGGAGTGGAACAACGGCTGGGGCTTCTGGCAGCTGCCCTTCTCCAAGTGGAAGAAGGGCAGCGCCCTGTAGGCCACGCGCAGGCCCAAAAGCGCGTCGCAGCAGTCTGGCTGGTGCGCAGGAGGACTTCCACCTCTGGGTTCAGCAGCTGCCGGCACCGTGCTCATGCCTGCGATGGCGTGTTCCATGTGCGGTACTGATCGATGCCCTCGCCGATGACGCGCAACGTGGAGGTCGAACCGGACGGACCGAGCACGCAGGTGGCGCGTACGCTCCGCATCATGCCGCCGCGTGGCGAGCCGAGGAGCACCGCATAGCCGCTGCCGGACAGTTGCGGCCAGTACTACGGCGACGGCGTACCCGGCCTGATTGAACCTCTCCAGGTGCGGAGTCGTTCGCGTCGGTCTGCCGGCTCGGGGCAGCATACGTGGGGGTGGGACGGAGCTCCTGCGGGAGACGTACCCGAGCGTCGATGATGCTCATCCCGCGACCACCGCGCCATAGGCGTGATCGGCGACCGGCTCGCTGGCCAGCCGGATGGGAGCCGGCAGGTCTGCTGACTCCTCTCCCGCCCTTGAGGGAGCCCCCATGAGACGGCAGGCCAGCTCGACGAGCTGGTCCTGCACTTCGGCGACGCTCAGCCGACCGTCAGGCCGGTACCAGTTGGCGACGCCATTGCACATCTCCAGGAGGGCCAGGCGGGCGACACGCTGATCCGTGAGCTGGAAGACGCCCGTGCTCATGCCATGCTCGATGACCCTGGCGAAGAGCGCCTCGTAGTCGTCGCGCAGGCCGATGAGTGCCGTGTGGTCATCAGGTCTCAGAGCCCGGATCTCCTGATCGGTCACCTTGGCCGTCAGCGGGTTGAGCGCGCACAGCCCCACGTGCACCCGCACCAGGCGAGCCAAGTGGACGCCCGGATCCGCAGACACGCCGACCGCCTCGATCGCGGAACGCAGCAACTCCTCAAGGCATGATCGCATGATGCTGGTGAGGATCTCCTGCTTGGACCCCGCGTAGTGGTACAAGGTCGCCGAGTTGACACCTGCGGCCCGCCCGAGCTCCCGGATGCCCGTCGCGGCATACCCCTTCTCCGCGAACAGGCTCACCACCACCTGCTGGATTTCCGCAATCCCCATGAACCATTCCCTATCGATCGATTGATCGGTACCGAATCATGGCGGGAACGTCCGGTCAAGGCCGAGCCACCTCTGTACGTGTGAGCAGAACCGCAATGCGCTTGTGCGAGATCCCGTGCCCGGCATGCCGTCAACCAGCCGGAAACGGGGCGACGGCCCTTCCGCTGTGGGTGAAGCGATTGCGCCGTGGGCGATAGGGGAGTGCCGCGCAAGAGCAAGGACGGCAGGGTGAGTCCAAGACCCACGACGAGCGAAGAGGTGGTCACCATGGCGATCGCGCAAGCGCTGGGGCCCGGCCAGTGGCTGGCGGCCGAGATCGGCGACAGCGGCACCTGGAGGGTCGCGCTCAACGCGGAGCATCGCCGCGAGGTGCTCGCAGCCGTACGGGCGGTGGAGGCGGCCGGGCCGGCGCCGCGGGAGATCGCCCCGGAGGTCTTCCCGCTGCCGAGGCTCGGGCCCATCCTGCGGCGAGTGCGTGAGGAGGTCGTGGACGGTCACGGCTTCGCCCTGCTGCAGGGGGTGCCCGTCGACCGGATGAGCGAGCGGCAACACGAGATCGCCGGCCTCGGCCTCGGCTGCCACATCGGCGCCATCGTCTCGCAGGGACCCGGCCCGGTGCCGCTGGTGCACGTACGAGACACCGGCGCCGACCCCTCCCGGCCACGCACCCGCAGCTACCAGCACAGCGGGCGGCTCGGCTACCACAGCGACCCCACCGACGTCGTCGCCCTGCTGTGCCTGCGCCCGGCCAAGTCGGGCGGTCTCAGCCTCGTCGTCAGCTCCGTGGCGGTGCACAACGAGCTCGTCCGGACCCGCCCCGACCTGGCCGAGGTGCTGTACCAGCCGTGGTGGCACGACCGGCGCACCGGTGAGGGCCCCGACAGCTTCTACACCAAGCCGCTGTGCACGCCACGCGCCGACGGCAGGGTGTCGATCTCCTACGGGCCCGACTACATCCGCTCGGCCCAGCGCGGCGCCTGCGTGCCGCCGCTCACCCCGGCGCAGCGCGAGACGATGGACCTGCTCGACCGGCTGACCAACGACCCCCGGTTCGTGCTCACCATGGACCTGCGGGAGGGCGACATGCAGTTCCTCAACAACCACCTCGTCCTGCACGGCCGCACCGCCTACGAGGACCACCCAGAGCCCGATCGCCGCCACCTCATCCGCCTGTGGTTCACCACCGGCTGAGACCTCCAAGCAGGTCGTCGCTCACCAGGTGACCCACACGTCCTGCAGCCCCCCGGACAGCAGCCCCGTACGCAGCCGCAGATCACCGGGAGCATCGCGCAGGCCCAGCCCGGGCAGGCGCCGGGCCAGCGTGCCGAGCACGACCTGAAGCTCCATCCGGGCCAGCGGCTGGCCGAGACAGAAGTGCGGCCCCGCGCCGAACGCCAGATGCTGGCCCGCGTTGTCGCGGCGCGCGTCGAAGTGGTCGGGATCGGCGAACTTACGCGGATCCCGGTTGGCCGCGGGCCGGCACGGGATCAGCGTCGTACCCGCGCCGACCCTGACCCCGCCGAGGTCGGCCTCCTCGGTCGCCACCCGCGGCATGCCGATCACGCTGAGCGTGCTGTCCAGCCGCAGGACCTCCTCGACCGTGCCCGGGATCAGCTCCGGGTCCTGCACCACCGCCGCGTAACGGGCCGGGTCCGACAGCAACATCGCCACCATGATCCCGATCATGTTCGACGTCGTCTCGTGCCCGGCGAGCAGCAGCGCCTGCACGGTCGCGATCAGCTCCTCGTGGCTGAGCCGCCCGTCCTGGCTGTCGGAGATCTGCGTCAGCTCGCTGAGCATGTCATCGCCCGGCGCCGCACGCTTGGCATCCACCAGATCCGACACATACGCCCCGAACTCCTCATACGCCTTCTCCACCTCCGATTGCTCGTAGCGGGTCAGCGTCAGCATCACCTGAGACCAGTGCGCGAACTTGTCCTGATCCTCACTCGGCGCCCCCACCAGGGCGCAGATGACCCGCACCGGCAGCGGCAGGCCCAGCTCGCGCGACAGGTTCGCCGGGCAGGCGCCGGCCAGCATGCCGTCCACCAGCTCATCGGCCATCCGCTGCACCCGCGGGCGCCACGCCTCGATCTTGCGGATGGTGAACGAAGGGGTCAGCAGCCGCCGCCACCGCCGGTGCCCGGTCCCGGCGATCATGCTCCCGCTCGCCATGCCACGGGCGAAGATCCCGCCGTCCGCGGTGGTGGACACCCGCGCGGCCGCGGCGCCGCCGCGGCTGAAGCGCGGGTCGGTCAGCAGCGTGCGCACATCGTCGTAGCGGGTCACCAGCTCGGCGGTGTCGCCGCTGGGCAGCTGTACGTGCGCCACGGGGCAGCCGTCCTGCAGCTGGGCCCACTCCTGCGGCGGCTGCAGGGCCTCTGTCCGGTCGAAGGGGTAACGGGAGACGGGTTCGGCGGTCATCGTGGCGTCCTCCTGCTGACTGATGGGACACCCAAGATTCTAAGGCGACAGCCTTAAATCTTGACAGTAGTCAGACCAGCGCCCATCACGAAACCCGCGTCAAACCCGCGTCAGACCAGCGCCAGCTGCGGGAACCGCGGCTCACGCGCCGGCGGCTCCGGCGGCCCCGACCGCATGCCATAGACCCGGCACAACTGCCCGATCTGCCCCGTGATCCGCTCCTCATAACCGGCCGCCGGCAGCCCCGCCGCGTCGTACAACTCCTCATAGCGCTCCACCAGATGCGGATGCGCCTCACCCAGCCACTGCAGATACCACTGCCGCGTCCCCGGCGGCAGCCGCAACACCACCGGCTCCACCACCCCGGCCCCCGTGGCCGCGATCCGGCGCACCGTCGCCGACAGCTGATCGGCCCCGTCACTGAGCAACGGCAGCACCGGAGCCATCAGCACCCGGCACGACACCCCCGCCTCCACCAGCGCCGACACCAGCTCCAGCCGCGCCTGCGCACCCACCGCACCCGGCTCCACGCCCCGCCGGATCCGCTCGTCGACGAACGCGATCGAGACCGCCACCTGCGCCCCAGCCCGGGCCAGCAAAGCGGCGTCCCGCAACACCAGCGGACTCTTGGTGTAGACGGTGAACGGCACCGCCGCCTCACCCAGCGCCTCCACAATGCCCGGCATCAACCGATAGGTCGCCTCCGCCTGCTGGTAACAGTCACCACTGACCCCCACCGCCAGCGCCTCACCACCCCAACGCGCCAACTCCACCCGCAACCGCGTCACCGCGTTGGGCTTGACCACGATCCGGGTGTCGAAATCCCGCCCCGCGTCCAACCCCAGCCGCCGATGACCCGCCCGAGCACCGCAGCCAAGGCAGGCATGGGCGCAGCCACGATAGGGGGAGACACCCCACCGCTGAGCGATACCCGCACTCTGCGGCACCCGCTCGATCATCGTGCGGGCCTGCGTCTCGTAGAAGCCGTCACGCAGCACCGCCCGCCGCTCGATCAACGGACGATCGTCTGCGGCCTCAACAAGCGAAAGCGCGTCCCAACCCACACCCCCAGTGGAACACGCATTCGACTCCCTTTTCAAGCGCTTCCGCCTCGCCGGCCACCCACCGGCGCCATGCGGCTCCGGGTTCGACACAGGCGCTCTAGCTCACCACACTCATCCTCATGGCCTCGGCAGTGACGGGCAGTGGCTCCCGCGCTACACACGATCACGCCGCGGCCGTCTCACCGCCGTTCACGGGAAAGGATTCCACCATGGCCTGGCTGCTGCTCGCGTTCGCCATCGCCGCCGAGGTCATCGCGACCACCGCGCTCAAACTCAGCAACGGCCTCTCCCACCTCGGCTGGGCCGCCATCGTCGCCATCGGCTACCTCATCTCCTTCGTCCTGCTGGCCCGCGCCCTCAAAACGCAACTCGAAGTCGGCACCGCCTACGCCGTGTGGTCCGGCGCCGGCACCGCCGCCATCGCCCTCATCGGCGCCGCCTTCCTGGGCGAGACCCTCACCCCGCTCAAGATCGGCGGCATCCTGCTCATCATCGGCGGCGTCATCGTCCTCAACCTCGCCGGCGCCCACTGACCCCTGGCACCTCGCCCGCCCGCCCGCCCGCCCGCCCGCTCGCCCGACGAAAACCTCTCGCGCCCCGAAGCCGGGTTATCTACACTGCCCCCGTGCTCAAACCCCACTACCCGATCCTCACCGACCGCCTCCTGCTGCGCCCCTTCACCCCCGACGACCTCCACCCGCTGCACGCCTACGAGTCCCGACCCGACGTCGCCCGCTACCTCTACTGGGAACCCCGCGACCTCGACACCGTACGCACCTTCCTCGAAAAGAAGATCACCCGCGTCGCCCTCCTGAACGAAGGCGACGCCCTCGACCTCGCCATCACCCTGCGCGAGAGCGGCCAACTCATCGGCAACGGCGTCCTGATCTGGACCAGCCAACAGCACCGCCAAGGCGAGATCGGCTACATCCTGCACCCCGACCACCACCGCCGCGGCTACGCCCCGGAAGTCGGCCGCGAACTGCTCCGACTCGGCTTCGAAGGACTCGGCCTGCACCGCATCGTCGGCCGCCTCGACGCCCGCAACACCGCCTCCGGCCGCGTCCTGGAGAAACTCGGCATGCGCCGCGAAGCCCACCTCATCGACAACGAGCAGGTCAAAGGCGAATGGTCCTCCGAGGTCATCTATGCCATGCTCGACTCCGAATGGACACCATAAACATCCTCCACCTCGCCCTGGCCGCCGACTGGGCCGACGCCCAGCCGGCGGGGGAGTACCGCATCTCCACCCTCGGCCGCACCCTCGACCAAGAAGGCTTCATCCACTGCAGCCGCGACCTCGACCAACTCCACGGCGTGCACACCGCCTTCTACGGCCACCTCACCCAGCCGCTGCTCATCCTCCAGATCGACCCCGCCGGACTCGACATCCGCCTCGAAAACGGCTTCCCCCACCTGTACGGCCCACTGCCGCTCAACTCGGTCACCGCCGTACACCCCTACGCCTGACCTTCCTCCGCGCGCTCGCCCCCGAGCGGACCTTCGGGCCGGACCGGCTGCCCGCCACAACGAACGCGAGCAGCCGCCCCGCAACCACTACAGCGTCAGGGTCCATCCGTTGATGAAGCCCTTGTCGCCCTTGGCGAGATCTTCCGCACGCAGCTTCCAGGTGCCATTGGCCGCCGAAGCGCTGGCGTTCACCCAGTAACTCTCGTCAATATTGTCGGTGCCGTCCTTGGCATCGGCGGCGCGCAGCGGATACACCTTGCCATCCGGCGCGACCAGATCGAGCTTCAGGTCACCGCGCCAGGTGTGGTCGATCTCGACATGAACCCGGGAACGGGTGGGGGCGTTGCCGTTGATCCAGGCCAGGACGATACCGGATTCGGCGACACCGGGATCGGGGATGGCGGTGTCGTCCCAGTTACCGAAGCATGGCAGCCGGATCGACCAGCCGTCGATGAAACCGGTGTCGAGATATTCGACGTCCTGCACCCGCAGCTTCCACGTACCACTGGCCGGGGACGCGCTGGCATTGACCTGATAGGTCTCGTGCAGAATGTCGGCGCTGTCATTGGGGTCATTGGCCTGCAACGGGTAGACCTTGCCATCCGGAGCGAGCAGGTCGATCTTCAGCTCGCCACGCCAGGAGTGGTGAATGTCGACGTACACCTCGGTAGTGGCGGGCGCGCTGCCGAGCAGGCCGGCGACCGCGATGGACGACGTCACGGTGCCATGGTCGGGAATCGCGATGTCCTTCATGTTCTCGTAGTACGGAACGGGCCAGGCGCCGGCGTCAGGAGCCTTCCCGAGCACGGCGGCGTCCACCTGGATACGGGGAGTGGTCACGCCGTTGTAGGCGATGGCCTTACCGGTGCTCTTCAAAGCGGTCTCGAGCTGGGCCAGCGGCGCGTCGGGCATGGCCTGGCGCAACACCGCCAAAGCGCCGGTCACGTGCGGGGCGGCCATCGAAGTGCCGTTCAAGGAGGCCCACTTGTTACCGGGCACGGAGGAGACGATGGACACACCAGGAGCGAACAGATCCAGCAGAGCGCCGCGGTTACTGAAAGCGGCCACACCATCCTGATCGGTGGTCGCACCGACGGTGATGGCCGAGGACACACAAGCCGGCGCGGCCACGGCGGTGCCGAAGCCGTCATTACCGGCCGCGATCACCGTGGCCACACCCGCGGTACGCAGACCGTCGATGATCGCCTTGCGCGGGTCACCGTCGCAGGCGGCGGTGTACTGGCCACCACCCAAGCTCAGGTTGGCGGCCACCAGCGGCACCCCCTCGTCCTTCAGCTCCAGCACCTTCTCCAAGCCGGCGAGCTGAGCGCTGGTGAAACTGAGCACGCACGGGGCCGCACCCGCCCCGCACAGGTCTTCGGAGGTGAACTTGCTGAACACCTGGATGGCGACGACCTCAGCGCCGGGCGCGACGCCGGCCGGCGGGGCGCCGGTCACGCCCGTGCCGTCGCCGACCGCGATGCCGGCCACGTGGGTACCGTGGTCGCAGTCCAGCGCGGCATCGGCGCACGGGCCCTGGTCGGCGTCGGCCGCACCGGGACCTTCCTGCTCGGCGGTGCCGTCGGGACACAGGCTGGTGGCGGAGTAGTCGGCGTCGATGGGGGAGAAGCAGGCCTCCTCCAGCACCCGGTCCTTGAGGAAGGGGTGATTGACCGCGACGCCGGTGTCCAGCACGGCCACCACGCTGCCGGCGCCCGTCTTGCCCGCCGCCCTGGTCTTGTCCGCGCCGATCAGCGGGACACTCTCGGCCAGCACCGGCCGCACCGGCTTGTCCTCGCTCACGCTCACCACGCTGGGCAGCTTGGCCAGCCGGTCCAGCCCGGCCTGGTCGACATGCAGGGTGATCAGCGGGAAACGAGTCAGCTGCTGAACGACCTGGCCGCTGGAAGCCGCGTCCGGCAGGTCGGCGAGGGTCTTGCTGACGACATTCACCCGGATCTTGCCCGCCGCGGCCACCCGCGCACTGAGCTGGGGTTCGATATAGGGGGCCGCCGAAGTGCCCTGCTGAGCGGTCGAAGTGCCCTGCTGTACGGTCGAAGGGGTCTGCTGTACGGCCGAAGCGGACGCTGCGGGAGCCGTGGGCGGGCCCGCTGCCGCCTGGACCGGCCCGCTCGCGAGCACCATGGTCGCCAGCGCCGCGATGACACAGGATAAGACTCGTAATTTCATGACGTACCGCGCCTTACATGAAAGAGGTGCAGGGAGACGACGCCGGCATGAGGGGTGGCCGGACGGCGACCGAAGCCGCCATCCGGCCGAGGGAAACCCCCGAAAAGGTCAGAGCTCAGGAGTCACGTCGGGCTCGCGCAGTTCTCAGGGGTTGCCGTACTTCTTGACGAACTGGTAGTACGTCCAGGCCCACGCCCTGCAGTCGGGCCGCACCAGGATGAAGTAGCCGCCACACACCTTGTCACGCATCGTGATGTAGAAGCGGTTGTCCACGTCGAGCTTTCGCGCACGGGTGTTGTCGAGGTAGTACCTGTAGTGCTTCTTCTTGTTGGCGATCAGGCCGTACCCATAGTCGTGGGAGTCACAGGCAGGCCGCATATCGAAGTTATGCGGCTTGTCCGGAGACTTCGTGCAGTGGTCGTAATAGATACCCCTGACCTTGAAGCCACTGGCGGTCCGCTTCCAGTCGGGCTTACGCCACTTGCCGCCATGCCACGCCCAAGCCGAGCAGCCCGACTTCGTGTACCACATCCAGGTCGCGGCCGTGCTGCACTTCTTCGGGTAGGACTGCGGGGGATCCACACCATCCGGCAGGAAGTCACCGGCCGGCGGCTCGGTGGCGTTGGGGTCGTCGAGCCCGGCCGCGCCCACGGTCGTCCCGCCGTTGGCCGGCATGTCGGTACCGGTCGCGGTCACCTGGGGAGCCGCGACACCCGCCGGGAAGGACAGCTCCCACCCGCCGTTGGTGACGGAATCGATCGACGACAGACGTCCCACCGGGTCATAGGAGTAAGTCCCCTGCACGACGCCGACGCTGGGGTCGCTCACCGTGCGCAGCAGGCCGTTCGGGTCGTAGGAGTAGCTCGCCTCGGTCTGCGGCGTCTCGCTTCCGTAGGTGACCGCGACCTCCTTGAGCCGGCCCGCGAAGTCGCCGTTGGAGGTGCCGGTGGCCGTGGTGGCCGTGGCGTAGGTGAACTTGGTGACCGACGCGGGGTCCGACACGCCGGCCGGCTCCTTCACGGTGCTGACCCGGCCCTGGGTGTCATAGGTGATCGAGGACTTGCCGAAGGCGGCGCTGCCCACATCGGTCACGCGCCAGGGGTCGGCGCTCGGCGCCCCGGCCGGCCGTGACCAGGTGTAGGTCAGCTGGAGGTCACCGGCGCTGACCGGAGTGCCGTCGGCGTTGGTGAAGGTGTCGTCGTCCGCCTCCTGGGCACCCACATCCGACACGAGCGTCTCGATCGTCGTGGTACGCATCGCGCCGACGTTCGCGTCCCACCTGGTGGTCTCAGTGATCTTGGATCCACTGTCGGCCTGGTAGGTCTGGATACCGCCACCGTCAGGGAAGGACACGCTGCTCTTCAAGGGGTAGCGGGTCGAGGTCCCGTCATCGAGTTCCGTGACGACAAGAGTGCCGTTCTGGTTCTCCAGCTTCCGGTTGATCTGACCACCGGCGAACTCTGCCTGCCAGCTCGGCCCGAAAACACCCAGCTCAGGGCGGGTGGCCGGAGCCGACTGCGGCCGGGCCAGATCGCCACCGGCCAGCGCCACACCGTGCTTGCGGCTGATAGCGCCCGCCGACACGTCCAGCTCGGTGAGCTTGAAGGTCTGGTTGTCGGCGGAGTACTGGCCGGGGCCGATCTCCTGCACGTCGGCCGGCGGCGGGTCGGCCAGCACGGCGGCGGAGACATTCGAGGTGACCGTGGCGGCGGAGACCTCTGGGGCGAGGAAGGGGATAAGCATCGCCGTGACGGCGACGGGGAGCGCTAATCGGCGCAAGTGGTGCCTCCCGGTATAGCTAAAAAGTGATCTGATCACCTGGAGGATAAGCGCTGGTAAATCGCTTTGACAAGAGATTGACAATTTCACGGTACGATGTTAAATCGCCGGTGGCGCCATACCTCGGATGGGAATTGTTTATAAGTTTCCGCAGGTCAGAGGCACTTTATAGTGAGCTTATGGCGAATTTATGGCGATCGTGTGGGGCCTTCGATAATAATGACCCCACGGCCCGGCATGAAGACATATTCAGCCATTCACGAGTACGGGACCACAGTAAAGTGACCGCCGCCAGACAGACGAGCCGACTCGATCTGGAACCCCGCGTCCCATCCTCACCCTCCCGCTGAACGGTGCCCCCGAAAACGGGTGGACCTCGCAGATGGTGATCGCCTAGCTTGGACTCTCACCCCAACGTGAGGACTTCGCGCGCATGACGCCGCCTGCTCTTTAGACCTGACACCCACCTGCGCATTGGTCGCCGACGACGCCGTCGGCTCCGTTTTCCATGCCCTTCGTCAGGTCTTCAGAGAGATCATGTCTTCACATCCCCATATCGCGCTGCCCTGGGCCGTGCGACGCACCCGCCTGCCCCTGCTCGCCCTCCGCTGCGTGGCCTGCCCCTGCGGCCACGCCACCACCGGCAACGGCAGATTCCGCGTCAACGCCAACGGCAAACTCCTCGACGTCTGGCTCCTGGTCAACTGCGTTTCCTGCGACCGGACCAGCAAACTCACCGTCCACGACCGCGTCCCGGTCCACACACTGCCCGCTGACCTCCTGGCCGGTTACACGGCCAACTCACCTACCCTCGTCGCCGAGACCCTTCTCGACCCGCTGACCGCCCGGCGCAACCGGTTCGCGCTCGCCTGGGACGGGTGCTGGGAACTCCACGCACCTCCCGTCCCCGAGGATCCGTGGCCCCTGAAGATCACGGTCACCTTCGACGATCCCGTACCAGTCCGCCCCGAACGGCTCATCGCTCATGGATTGGGCATCAGCCGTACTGAGATCGCCCGCAGAGTCAAGATCGACATCCCGCTGAACCGCAGGACGAAACTGGACTTCTCATTCGTCCTGGTGTGGTCGCTCCAGTAGGACCAGACGCTGTCCGCCGAGGCAGAACACGGCCGTGCCGTGCTCTGCCTCGGCCGGCTCGACACAGATCCACCCAGAGGTCTCGGCGACCGCAGCGCCAGTACTGGGGGCCGGTACTTGGGGGCCGGTACCAGGCCGGCACCAGGCGACAAACAGCACACCCGCCGGCTCTTCCCCAGCCGCCACCGCGGCCCGCCCCGGTCAGCCTGCCACGCGATGCGCAGATGCACCCAGGGGCTCGCCAGGCACTGAATCCACCCCTACGCGCACAACACCCGCTGAATCCGCGCCGCCGCGAACCACAACCCCGCCACCGCCATCACCACCAGATAACCCGCATGCCCCAGCAACCCCCACTCCGGCACACCCGAAGCCAGACCCCGCACCAACTCCACCGCGTGATACAGCGGCGTCACCCGCACCACCACCTCCAACACCCCCGGATAATCCGCCACGGGGGAGAAGGTGCCGGAAAACAGAAACAACGAGAACTGCGCCGCCGTCATCAGATCAAAATCCTGCCAGCCACGCAGCACCGTCGACACCGCCATCCCCAGCGCGCCGAACGACACCCCCACCAGCATCGTCGCCGGAAACGCCGCCAGCGCCCACACCGGCTCGGCCAGCCCCAGCACCACCATCACCACCAGGAACAACGCCGTGTAAACAGAGCTGCGCACCATCGCCCAGCTCAACTCACCCAGCGCCACCTCGATCGGCCGCACCGGCGTCGCCAAAACCGCCTCGAACGTCTTCGTATAACGCATCTTGAAGAAGAAGTTGAACGTCGTCTCCGACAACGCCCCGTTCATCGCCGACACCGCCAGCATCGCCGGCGCCACGAACACCGCATAGGACACCACCCGGCCATCACCCAACGGGATCCGGCCCACCAGCGCACCCACACCCACGCCGATCGACAGCAGATACAGCAGCGGCTCGAAGAACCCCGAGACCAGAACCAGCCAGTACGAAGCACCCGAACGCAACGCGCCCACATTGCGGCCCACCACCGCACCCACCCGGCCCGCCGACACACGACCCGCCGAAACCCGGCCGGACACCAGCCGCCGGGCCACCGCCAACGTCACCATCATCAGTCCTGAAGTCGCTTACGGAACGCGTAACCCGCCCACCACAGCCCACCCGCCGCGAAGACCACCAGGTACCCGGCATGCGCCCACACCGGCCACGGGGGAGCGGCCCCCGACGTCGCCGCCCGCGCCAACTCCACCCCATGCCACAACGGCGACACATAAGCCACCGGCCGCGCCAGCACCGGCAACTGCTCCACCGGGAAGAACACCCCCGCGAACAACGTCGACGGCAACATCACGAACCGGAACAGCAACGCGAAATAACTGTCATGATCGATCGTCGCCGAGAACGCCGTCACCGGCGCCGCCACAGCCACCGCCAGCAACGCCGCCACCAGCGGCGTCAGCACCACCCACGGCGAGGACAACGCCCCGAAAACCCCCACCACCAGCAGAAACACCACCACCGCGATCTCGACCCTGAACACGATGTACAGCAGCCAGCCACCGACCATGTCCCACACCGACACCCGCGTCGCGAACATCGCATGCGCCCCGCGATTCCACCGGAACTCACCGAACACCGCATACGTACACTCGCCGACCGCCATCTGGAACGCCGTCGAAGCCAGCACCCCCGGCACGATCCACTCCACGTACGGCACGCCGCCCACCTCACCGACGTAACCGCCCACCCCCAGCCCGATACTGGCCAGGAACAGCACCGGCAACACGAACGACGAGAACAACGACGCCCGCCACAACCGCTTGTACAGCGTCAGATGCCGCTCCAGCACCGCCACCGTCGGATGCGCCATCACTCCACCAACGTCCGGCCCGTCAGATGAAGGAACACATCCTCCAGCGACGAACGGCGCACCAGCACACTGGAGGGCACCAACCCACGCCGATGCACCTCCGACACCGCCGCGTCCCCGTCCTTGGCGTACACCAAGATCCGATCCGGCAGCACATCCACCCGATCACCGATCCCGGCCAGCGGCGCCACGAAATCCGCCAACTCCTGCCCGCCGAAGCGCACCTCCACCACCTCGGGCGAGGAATGGGCCTCGATCAGCGAACGCGGCGACCCCTCGGCCACGATCCGCCCACCGTCCATCACCACCAGCCGATCGCACAACTGCTCGGCCTCATCCATGTAGTGCGTGGTCAGCACCAGCGTCACACCCCGCTGCTTCAACCGGAACAACCGCTCCCACAGCAGATGACGCGCCTGCGGATCCAGCCCCGTCGTCGGCTCGTCCAGCAACACCAGATCCGGCTCGTTCACCATCGCCCGCGCGATCGTCAGCCGCCGCTTCATCCCGCCCGACAGCGGCTCCACCCGGCTCGAGGCCCGATCACTCAGCTGCGCGAACTCCAGCAGCTCCTCGGCCCGGGCCCGCGCCTGCGCCCGCGACAACCCGAAATAACGAGCGTACGTCGTCAGATTCTCGCGAACCGTCAGATCAGGATCCAGGTTGTCCAGCTGCGGGCAGACACCCAGCCGCCCCCGAATCCGCGGCCCCTCCCGCACCGGATCCAGCCCGAAGATCCGCAACTCACCCGCCGACGGCATCGACACGCAACTGATCATCCGCATCGTCGACGACTTACCCGCCCCATTGGGACCCAGGAACCCGAACGCCTCACCAGGCGCCACGTCGATATCGATCCCGTCGACCGCGACGAAATCCCCAAACCGCTTCACCAGCCCACGCGCGCGGACCAGCGACTGCTCACCAGACACGAGCTCAGACCATAACCAACGCCACCGACAGAATCGACCGGTTAAACGCCGCCACACTGAGACCCATGAACACCCGAGCAGCCGCCCAGCGCTTCGCCGACACCTGGCAGCACGGCTGGACCCACCACGACACCGACCGCATCGCCACCCTCTACCACCACGACGCGGTCCACACCTCCATGCCCTTCCGGCCACCACACCGGGGGAGAGGCGCCATAACGGACTACATCCGCTGGTCCTTCAGCACCGAAACCGCACCACACGTCACCTTCGCCACCCCCATCGTGGACGGCGACCAGGCGGTCATCGAATTCCGCGTCCACGCCACCGACGACGGCACACCCATCACCCTCGCGGGCTGCGTCATCGCCCGCTTCGACTCCGACGGGCTCGCCGTACAGACCCGCGACTACTGGCACACCACACAAGGCCACGTATGACCACGCACAAAGAAGCGGTCAGCCCACACACGCAACAAAACCTCTACAAATCGGGCCCGAAGACCCGCCCCGGCACCCGCACAGAACCGGGCACCGGCACAAAAACGATCAGCCCCCCACCCGCGCCCGCGCCGGACCGGCGACAGGAGCCAGAGAAGGCGCGGGAGCCACCGGGGGAGCGGCCTGCCCAACCGGGGCCGAAGGACGCGTCATCTGCTGCGTCCGCTCCATCTCGGCCCGCCGCTCGGCGCAACCACCTCCGCAGTAACCGTTCGTCACAATAAGACGACCTCGCAGTGTCGTATAGGACTCCCGGCCCGTAGCGGGCAGAACTCCCTGACACACCGGACATAACACCGACTGGTTCCCCACGTGCTGCTCCTCTCGCGGCGCGATAGCAGATTTCCCACCCTAAGGCGATCCAGCCAGCAAGGACAGTGAATCAACCGAAGGTCAACCTATCGGTCAGAGCATGGCGGCCTCACGCACCGTAATGATCAAGAACCGCGCCGGCCCACCAGAAGCGGCCGTCACCTCCCGTAACACCCCCTGGCCAGGACCCGTCCGCCACCGATCGACGGTGCGAGGACCAGGGTGACCAACGTCACTATGCGCATCCGCCGACCCACCCCGAGTCAGGACCCCTCTCGAAGAGCGCTACTTGACATAATGTTCATTATCAAGCAATCAAACATGTCCCGCATACGGCATCTTGTTGCCACCTAGACTGAGAAATATGCCGAACTTAGGACCCACGGAGATACTGCTCATCTTCGCACTGATCATCGCTGTGGTCGCGATCATCACCTTCATCGTCATCCGGGCGTCTTTGCGCCGCTGATCTCCGGCGGGCGGCGTTACGATCGAGAGATGCACAGCCTGGCGATCTCCACCGCGGGTCTCGTAGCGCTCACCGCCGTCGTCACCGCCCTGGCCATCTACCTGATCATCCTGGCCGTCCGACTGACCAGGAACCCCCGCAACCGCCCCACCCCCAGCCCCGACCTCGTCGACCAGGCGCGCGAGATGAAGGCTCTCGGCCAGCTCCAGGAGGCCGTCTTCCTCGTACGCGGCGAGACCGGCATGAGCCAGCGCGCCGCCGCCCGCTTCGTCAACCGCCTCTAAATCACCCGAAAATATGCGATACCAGACAGAAGCGGGATTCTGTCTGGTATCGCATACAGCCGCGCCACGTGCGCGATGCGGTTCCCGCAGGGACCGGGTGCCGGGTCACGGTGGCCGGTGAAGTTGGGCCCCTTTTGCGACAGGACAGAAAGCCAGCGCAGAAGGGGCGGAATCCCGGCGGGGTGCCGCAAGTGTCAGGCGGTCCGGTGCCGGGTTTCGGTCGCGCGGCGGGCCTAGCTGTCGGAACGTAGCAGGGGGCTTCGGGGCCTCTCCCCCACATTCGATTCCGACAAATCTGGTTATTTGGGGCTGGTCCGGGCGGATTTTTGCGCAGATGTGTCATCAGCACTTGCTGGTTCATGTCAGCATCGAAGGCATGTACGGGCTATATGGGACTGCCGTAAACATGTGGGACCGGTGGGGTCACCCGCGCCCAGGTGTGCCCGGCTGAGCCGGCCCCTCTCCCCCGGGCTCGCACAGGGCGTGCCCCCGTCACCCTCGAACGACCCGCCTGAAAGAAGCTCTCCCTTGCGTATTCTGCTGCTCTGCTCCTCCTTCAACGGCCTGACCCAGCGCGCCTGGCTGGAACTGCGCAGGGCCGGTCACGACGTCACCGTCGAGCTGGCCGTCTCGGAGCAGGTGATGCTGGAGGCGGCCCAGCTGGCCAAACCCGACCTGATCATCTGCCCGTTCCTGAAGGAGAAGGTCCCGGCCCCGCTGTGGCAGAACCACCGGACGATCATCATTCACCCCGGGCCGCCCGGTGACCGTGGCCCGTCCTCGCTGGACTGGGCGATCGCCGACGCCGAGCCGGAGTGGGGCGTGACGGCGCTGCAGGCGGTGGAGGAGATGGACGCGGGGCCGATCTGGGGGTTCAGGACGTTCGCGATGCCGACCGAGCCGCCGCGTAAGTCCGCGCTCTACAACGGGCCGGTGGCCGATGCGGCGGTGGAGCTGGTGGTGGAGGTGGCGGCCAAGGCGATGGACGCGGCGTTCGTGCCGGTGCCGCTGGATTATCGTTCGCCGCTGGTGCGGGGGCGGTTGCGGCCGGCGATGCGGCATGGCGACCGGGAGTTCTCCTGGTCGGAGCCGACGGACGCGGTGCTGCGCCGGGTGCGTTCGGCTGACGGGGCGCCGGGCGGGCGGGTGCTGCTGGAGGGGCGGTTGATGCGGGTGTTCGATGTGTATCGGGGTCCGGTGGTGGTGGGGACGCCGGGGTCGGTGGTGGCGCGGCGTGAGGGCGCGGTGCTGGTGCATACCGGTGATGGGACGGTGTGGGTGGGGCATCTGCGGGCGGAGGAGCCGGGGGCGATCAAGTTGCCGGCGGCGATGGTGCTGGGTGATCGGGTGGCGGGGCTGGAGGAGCGGCCGGGTTACAGCGAGGTGACCTATGACCGTAGTGACGCGGTGGGGGTGGTGAGTTTCGACTTCTACAACGGCGCGATGTCGACCGAGCAGTGCCGGCGGCTGGCGTCGGCGTTGCGGTACGCGGCGGCGCAGGATACGCGGGTGCTGGTGGTGCGGGGTGGTGAGGTGTTCTCCAACGGCATCCATCTGAATGTGATCGAGGCGGCGCGTCATCCGGAGCTGGAGGCGTGGATGAACATCAATGCGATCAATCAGGTGTGTCGTGAGGTGATCGCGTGCACGGGGCAGCTGGTGGTGACGTCGGTGGGCGGTAACGCGGGCGCGGGTGGCGTGATGATGGGGCTGGGCGCGGATCGGGTTTTGGTGCGTGAGGGTGTGGTGTTGAATCCGCACTATCGGACGATGGGGTTGTTCGGGTCGGAGTTCTGGACGTACGTGCTGCCTCGGCGGGTGGGTGCGTCGGTGGCGGGGCGGTTGACGGGTGAGGCGTTGCCGGTGGGTGCGGCGCAGGCGGTGGAGCTGGGGCTGGCCGATCGGATGATGGCGGGCTCGCGGCTGGAGTTCGAGCGGTCGGTGCTGGAGTATGCCGAGCGGTTGGCGGCCGGGGATGATTATGAGCGGCTGCTGGGGATCAAGCGGGAGGCGCGGGAGGCCGATGAGCGGCGTAAGCCGTTGGAGGCTTATCGGGTGGAGGAGCTGGCGGAGATGAGCCGGGACATGTTCGATGACCGTAATGGGTTCCGGCAGGCGCGTCAGGCGTTCGTGCACAAGCGTAAGGTGGTGGCGACGCCGGATCATCTGGCGGTGCATCGGGAGTTGTCCGGCGCGTCGGCGGGGTCGGGTGCGGCCGCATCTCATATGTGAGATATGTTGTCGTGTTATGACTGATGATTATCTCGTGCGGATCGGCCGGTTGATTCGCGACGCGCGCCAGCACCGTGGGTGGACGCAGCTGCAGCTGGCGGACGCTCTGGCGACGAGCCAGAGCGCGGTGAACCGGATCGAGCGCGGTAACCAGAACATCAGTCTTGAGATGATCGCCCGGATCGGTGAGGCGCTCGACAGTGAGATCGTGTCGCTGGGCTATGCCGGGCCGATGCATCTGCGGGTGGTGGGCGGGCGGCGCCTGTCGGGCAGCATCGATGTCAAGACTTCCAAGAACGCGTGCGTGGCGCTGCTGTGCGCGTCGCTGCTGACCTCGGGGCGGACGATTCTGCGTAAGGTGGCGCGGATCGAGGAGGTCTACCGGATCCTGGAGGTGCTCGCCTCGATCGGGGTGCGGGCGCGGTGGATCAACGAGGGCAGCGATCTGGAGATCGTGCCTCCGGCTCGGCTGGAGCTGGAGGCGATGGACACCGAGGCGGCGCGGCGTACCAGGAGTGTGATCATGTTCCTGGGGCCGTTGATGCATCGTACGGATCAGTTCCAGATTCCGTACGCGGGCGGCTGTGACCTGGGGACTCGTACGGTGCAGCCGCACATGTCGGCGTTGCGGCATTTCGGGCTGGACATCACGGCGACGGGCGGTTTCTATCACGCGCGGGTGGACCGGGGGGTGTCGCCGTCGCGGCCGATCGTGCTGACCGAGCGGGGTGACACCGTGACGGAGAACGCGCTGCTGGCGGCGGCGCGCCACGATGGTGTGACGGTGATCCGTAACGCCTCCTCCAACTACATGGTGCAGGACCTGTGCTTCTTCCTGGAGGAGCTGGGTGTGCGGGTGGAGGGTGTCGGCACGACGACGCTGACGGTTCACGGGGTGGCCTCGATCGATCGGGATGTCGACTACTCCCCCTCTGAGGACCCGGTGGAGGCGATGAGCCTGCTGGCGGCGGCGGTGGTGACGTCGTCGGAGCTGACGATCTGCCGGGTGCCGGTGGAGTTCCTGGAGATCGAGCTGGCGGTGCTGGAGGAGATGGGCCTCGATCACGATCGGGGCGCGGAGTACGCGGCGGCCAACGGGCGGACGCGGTTGGTGGATCTGACGGTGCGGCCTTCGAAGCTGGTCTCCCCCATCGACAAGATCCATCCGATGCCGTTCCCGGGGCTGAACATCGACAATGTGCCGTTCTTCGCGGCGATCGCGGCTACGGCGCAGGGTTCGACGCTGATCCATGACTGGGTCTATGACAACCGGGCGATCTATCTGACGGAGCTGACCCGGCTGGGGGCGTCGGTGAAGTTGCTGGATCCGCATCGGGTGCTGGTGGAGGGTCCGACGCGCTGGCGCAGCGCGGAGATGATGTGCCCGCCGGCGCTGCGGCCTGCGGTGGTGGTGTTGCTGGCGATGATGGCGGGCGAGGGCACGTCGGTGCTGCGCAATGTGTACGTCATCAACCGGGGGTATGAGGATCTGGCCGAGCGGCTGAACGCGCTGGGGGCGCGGATCGAGACCTTCCGCGACATCTGATTTTCTGTCGGTGGGGCCCGCTACCGTCTGCCTGTGTGGATCTTCGGTGGATCTTCGGTGAGGGGGGACGGTGCGGCCTGCTGAGCTGGATCGGCTGACGGTGGTGGAGGCGGCCGATCGCTATGTGGAGCTGGTGCGGGCCAAGACGTTGACGGGGGCGTTGTCGCAGGCGACGGCGGAGCTGTATGCGCGTGATGTGGCGACGTTGGTGGCGTTGGCCGGGGAGTCGACGGTGCTGGACGATCTGTCGGGTGAGGACGTCGACGCGATCTTGCTGGCGTTCGCGCGTAGGCCGGACGGCCGGCGTTCGGTGGGTGGCGGGGGGCAGAGTCCGTCGTCGCAGGCGCGGTTTCGGCGTTCGATCTCGGCGTTGTTCAAGTACGCGTCGCTGGCGGGTTGGGTGCAGATCAATCCGATGACGTTGTCGACGGTGACGGCCAGGGAGCGGGGCGGGTTGCGTCCCGAGCGGCGGGCGTTGACGCGGGAGCAGGCGCAGGGGTTGATCGGGGCGGCGCGCTCGGCGGGTGAGGCGCCGGCGGCGGGGCGGCGTGATCAGCGGACGGAGTTGCGTGATGCGTTGATCGTGTTGCTGTTGTCGACGCTGGGGCCGCGGGTGTCGGAGCTGGTGCGGGCCAATGTCGAGGATTTCTACACCAATGACGGGGTGCGTTATTGGCGGATCTTCGGCAAGGGGGGCCGCACCCGGGATGTGCCGCTCCCCCACGATGTGGCGTTGGCGTTGGAGGCTTATCTGGCGCGGGAGCGGGCGGCGTTGCCGGACAAGGCGTTGTTGTTGTCGTGGCGGGGGCGGCGGCTGGCGCGTGGTGATGTGCAGGCGGTGATCGATCGGGTGCAGCGGCGGGTGGCGGCCGAGCAGCGCCGGTCGGTGACGCCGCATGGGTTGCGGCATACGACGGCGACGCATCTGCTGGCGGACGCGGTGGACATGGACGCGGTGCGGCGGGTGCTGGGGCACAGTGATCTGTCGACGCTGGGGCGTTACCGCGATGAGTTGCCGGGTGAGCTGGAGGGGGCGATGCGGGCGCATCCGTTGTTGAAGCGGGCCGACCCGGATCGGTGAGCGGGCCCGCTGTCGCGGGTGATGTAGTGCTTTGAGTCGGTCGCGCAGGTGGGTGCGCAGTCGTGCGGGGCCATGGATGTCACCTGGAGATCCTGAGTGTCACGCCGGCGGCCGGGCGAGTTTGGCGGCGACGGCGTCGAGGATCCAGTCCAGGCCGGTCGCGAAGGACTCCTCGGCGTCCACCTCGGTGCCGTCGTAGACGGCCTTGGTCAGTGCCGGGAAGCGGCCGGTGTCCAGCATTTTCCTCAGATGCGGGCCGGAGGCGCGCTGCCAGTCGCGCTTGGACAGGCCCGTGGCGCGCTCGGCCCGCAGGTTCGCGATCTCGCGTCTGATCGCGCCGGTGTAGTAGGCGCCGACGGTCTCCACGGCGCGCATGACGGTGTCGAGGTCGGCGAGGCCGTCGAGGGCGGCCAGTGTTGCCTCGGTCACGGCGAGGGCGTTGGGGCCCAGGGTCGGACGGCCGCCGAGCAGGTCGGCCAGCCATTGGTGACGCAGGGTGGCCTGCCTGGTGCGGTGGGCGTGGGTGCGCAGCGCCTCTCGCCAGTCGCCGGGCTGCTCCTCGGGGAGGATCTCGGCGTGGACCTCGTCCACCATGAGGTCGAACAGTTCCTCTTTGGTGGAGATGTATCCGTACAGTCGCATCGGGCCGGCGTCCAGCCGGGCGGCGACCTTGCGCAACGACACCGCTTCCAGCCCGCCCTCGTCGGCCAGCGCGATGGCGGCGGCGACGATGCGCTCCCGGTCGAGCGGGGCGGGGCGTGTCGGCGGCTCCGGCCGGTCCCACACAGTCATGGTTACATCGTACTGTTGCGATACACTGTATTGGTAAAATACAGTATATCGACATGAGACATCGTATCGCCGCAGTGGGAGCCGGCCCCGCCGGCCTTACCTTCGCCCGCGTCCTGCACCGCCTTGATCACCCCGTCACCGTCCTCGAACGCGATCCCGCCCCTGACGCCCGTCCCCCGGGCGGCACGCTGGACCTGCACGAAAAGCTGGGCCAGCTCGCGCTGGACAAGGCGGGGCTGCTGGCGGGGTACCAGGCGCTGTCCCGTCCCGAGGGGCAGGCCATGCGCATCCTGGACACCGACGGGACCGTCCTGCGCGACTGGCGACCCCGTCCGGATGACCGGGCCAATCCCGAGATCGACCGCGGGCAACTCCGTGACCTGCTGCTCGGCCCTCTGGAGGTTCAGTGGGGGCGGGGCGTGACGGAGGTGGTGCCGGGGACCCGGGATGGCGTGCTGGTCCATTTCGCGGACGGGCGACAGGAGACCTTCGACCTCGTGGTCGGCGCGGACGGCGCCTGGTCCCGGGTCCGCCCGGCACTCTCCTCCGCGACGCCGCACTACACCGGCATCACCTCGGTCGAGACCTCCTTGGACGACGTCGACACCCGCCACCCCGACCTCGCCCGGCTGATCGGCGACGGCTCCGTGGCCGTGTACGGCGCGAACCGCTCTCTCGTCGCCCAGCGCAACAGCGGCGGCCACGTCAAGGTGTACGCCAAGTTCCGCGCGCCACTGGACTGGCACACGAACCCGGACTGGCATATGGACCAGGACCTGCGCGCGGGCCTGGACGCGGGCATGGACGCGAACCTGGACCTAGCCGACGTCGAGGCCGTGCGATCGAGCCTGCTGGCCCTGTTCGACGGCTGGGCCGCTCCCGTCCTCGACCTCCTGTGCCAGGGCGCCGCTTTCGTCCACCGCCCCTTGTACGTCCTGCCCGTGTCCCACACCTGGGCCCACGTCCCCGGGGTGACGCTACTGGGCGACGCCGCCCACCTGATGCCCCCGTTGGGGGTGGGCGCAAACCTCGCGATGCTGGAAGGCGCCGAACTCGCCGAGTCCATCGCCGCCGCCGCCGGCTCTGGCGATCTGGACAAGGCTGTCCGCGTCTTCGAGGAGCAGATGTGGGCGCGGGCCGGCAGGTGGGCGGAGATCACGGCGGCCGGCCTGGAACGCCTCGTGAGCTCTGACCCCGCCCAAGCCCTGGCCCTCTTCGACGAAGTCCAGTCGTCCTGACCGGCAGGCGCGAGAGCGCCAGCGGCTCGCCACGGCTTCACGGGGCAGCGCGGCGCCGAACTCGTCAACGCCGGCGCTCCATCGAGGCCGCCCGCCGCAGCCTCGGCCACGCCTTCACCGAGACCACCCAGCCGTACGCCCTGCTCTCTGACCAGATCTCTGACCAGATCTCTGACCAGATCTCTGACCAGATCTCTGACCAGATCGCCGAATCCGCGCCGCACGCCGACGCCGGAGCCGGGTGAGGAGCTGAAGGATCTTCATGGCCAGGAGCAGCCTCGCTCGCTGCCACCACGATCCTTCGCACGCCGACGGCTGTCCGCCGGTTCCTCGCCCCCGGTCCCGCCCGGCTTGGGCGGGTGCGGCGGCGGTGATCGGTGAGGCGGGCGCCGGTTTCGTCTCGCTCAGGCGGGTGTGGCGGGGGTGAGCCGAAGGGCGAGGTGGTCGAGGGAGACGCCGAGGACGTCGGCCAGGGCGGCGATGGTGAAGAAGGCGGGCGTGGGGATGCGGCCGGTCTCGATCTTGCGGAGGGTCTCGGCGGACATCCCGGCCGCGGCGGCGACCTCGACGATGCTGCGGTCGCCGCGCACGTCGCGCAGCAGCAGGCCGAGCTGCTCGCCGCGCCGTCGCTCTTCGGGGGTCAGCGAGGGTCGGACCATGCGTGCAAGTCTACAGCCGGGATGCACAGATCAGCGCGATACAAATACCGGTATAGTTATCGACATGGTGGAGATCAAGACATCGGCGGAGATCGACGCGATGCGCGAGGCGGGCCGCGTGGTGGCGCGGGCGCTGCAGGCGATCGTCAAGCACGCGGCGGTGGGGGTTCGGGTCGACGAGCTGGACGAGGTGGCGGCCGGCGTCATCGCTGAGGCGGGTGCCAAGCCCGCGTTCCTGGACTATCACCCGCCGTTCGCGCCGACGCCCTACCCGGCGGTCATCTGCGCGTCGATCAACGACGTGATCGTGCACGGCATCCCGGACCGTTACCGGCTCAAGGACGGCGACCTGGTCAGCATCGACTGCGGCGCCTACCTTGACGGGTGGGCGGGCGACTCGGCGGTCAGCTTCGTGGTGGGGCTGCCGCGCGTCCGTGACGTGGCGCTCATCGAGGCGACGCAGGAGGCGCTGCGGGCGGGCATCGCCGCGATGCGGCCGGGCAACCGGATCGGCGACATCGGGCACGCCATCTCCTCGGTCGCGGTGGCGGGCGGCTATGGCGTGCCGATCGACTTCGGCGGGCACGGGATCGGGCGGCGGATGCACGAGGACCCGCACGTGGCCAACCATGGGCGGCCGGGCCGCGGGCTGGTGCTGCGGCCGGGCATGGTGCTGGCGATCGAGCCGATGTTCACCGCGGGCGGCGACGGCCGCTACCATCCGGCCTCCGACGGGTGGGCGTTGCGGACCGTTGACGGCTCGCGCGCGTCCCATAGCGAGCACTCGGTGGCGATCACCGACGATGGGCCCGTCATCCTCACCGAAGTTTAGGAGCCGTGTGGTGTGGTCGGTTGCGGGCCCGTGGTGGTCTCCTGTACCACGGGCCCGCAACGTTCCCGGAGGCGCTCCCGGTTGAGGGTCAGGGGGTCAGGGGGTCAGGGCGTTGAGGCGCAGGCGGATGATCGTGGCGGCGGCCGGTCCCGCCTCCCAGCTGCCGTCCAGCGGGGTGACGGTGACGTCGCCCGCGGCCAGCAGGGTGCGGTCGGCGTCGGTCACTGGGTCGGGCGCGGCGGCCGGCAGGGGCAGGATGCGGTAGCAGGTGGCGCACGCGGTGGAGTCGAGGGTGTAGTCGGTGGAGAAGGGCAGCGAGGTCCCCAGCTTGGCGACGGTGACCTTGCCGTTGGGAGTGACGGGGTAGTTGACGTTCAGCGCGGTGCGGGCGGGCAGGACGGCGCCGCGTGAGGTCGCCGCCAGCCGGTCGACGAGTTTGACGGCGAAGGCGATCGACTGGTCGGCGCTGGGGAAGGAGCCGCCGCTCCTGGCGACGCTGACCGCCACGGCCGGGATGCCGCCGGTGATGGCGGTGATCGTCGCGGCGACGGTGCCGGAGTAGTTGGCGGTCGCGGCGACGTTCTCGCCCGGGTTGGGGCCCGACACCACCAGGTCCGGCGGGTTGCCCGCGAACACGACGCGCGTCCCGAACGCGACGGCGTCGCTGGGACTGCCTCCGACGGCCCAGACGCCGGGCTCCTTCTGGGTGGCCTGCAACGTGGTGCCGAACCTGGCGTTGATCGCGGTGCCGGTGATGCTGACGTCGCTGTCGGGGGCGACGACCGTCACCTCGTGGCCCGCCTCGATCAGCTTCTGGCGTAGTCCTTGCAGGTAGACCGAGGTGTAGCCGTCGTCGTTGGTGAGCAGGATGCGCAGGTGGCGCGGCTCGTGCGCCTGGGCCGGGGCGGGGTTCGCCACTGCCAGGAAGGTGAGTAACAGCAGGGGGATAAGGGCGATGCGCTTGAACACGGTCTGTCTCCTTGCCGGCTCTTACCTTCGCGCCGGAGCGGGTCCGCGGTGACGCTCGGGATGGGGTGACGCTTCGGAATGTAAGAGGCGGCACGGCGGCGGGGGAAGATCGTGCGACCCCAGATGAACCCCTGATTAACGGGTGAGGCGGTTCATGCCGGGCGGACGGGCTGGCGCAGCAGCGTGCGCGGGTCGGGGTCGTCGAAGGCCGTCAGGTACACCTCGTGGTGCGGCCCGTTGGGAACCAGTGCGTGCTCGTCCATGAACTCCTCCATCGCCTTCAGCGTCACGGGTTCCTCGCTGAAGGGGCCGTGGTGCAGCATCTGCACGCACGGTCCCTCGGTGAAGACGGCCACCCGTACGCGGTCGACGGCCGCGCCGCTCGCGCGTACGGACTCGCGGGCCTGCTCCAGCCGTCCGGGCTCGGGTGCGGCGGGCAGGGGCAGCAGCAGGTGCCAGCGCCACTGCTCGCGCGGCACCTGCAGCCCCGGCCGCTCGTCCTCCACCCACCACAGGCCCTCCAGCGGTCCGGCGGGGCCGCCCATCGCGCCGGCGACGGCGTGCAGGGCGCTGATCGCGGACAGGTGCTCGGTTCCGCCGGGCTCTCCCAGGCCGGTGACGTTCAGGCAGGTGACGGGGCCTTGGGTGGTCAGTTCGGGGTTCATGACTCCTCCTCCAAAGGGATCATCAGGTGGGTGATCAGCTGGTCGGGCGGGGTGCGGGCCGGGTCGGAGACGTACACCTCGCGGATCGGGCCGCGCATGGGGTGGCGGCGTTCGGCGCACCAGGCCAGGACGGCGTGGGCGGTCAGGGAGATCTGGTCGTAGGGGCCGAGGTGGGTGGCGGCGGCGAACGTGCCGCCGGGCAGTACGTCCACCTGTGCTCCCCCGCCGGCCTGCCAGCCCTCTGCCAGGACGAGCGCGGCGCTCACGTCGAACTCGTCGGCCAGGTCGACGGGGAACAGGCCGATCAAGCGCGGGCCGCCGGCCGCCACTCCCCCACCGGGGAGCGCTGCAGGCATGTCAGCGGCAACTGGGCTCCTGCCGGAGTTCCCGGCGGGCGCTGCGGAGTCGGAGCCCATGTCGGAGCCCATGTCGGAGCCCATGTCGGAGCCCGCGTCGGTGCCCGCGTCGGATCGGGTCTGCGGCTCGTACAGCAGGCCGGCCGTCAGGCGGGACATCGCGGCGCTGGTGGCGCGGCCGATGTCGGCCGTGCCGGTGGCGCGTTCGCGGACGAGCGCGACGCGGTGGGCCGGTTCGGTGACGATGCGGACCTGGGTGGCGGGCAGGCCGTCGGTCATGACGCGTTCCAGGGAGGCCAGCGTGCGCCGCCGCCGGGCCAGTTCGGCCTCCAGTGAGTCGTGCACGGACTCCAGGGCGCCTTCGGTGCCGGCCAGGACCTGGCCGACGACGGGCAGCGGGACGTCGAGCGATCGCAGCAGCCCGATCGACATCGCTGTGCGGGCCTGCGCGGCGCGGTAGTAGCGGTAGCCGGTGGCGGTGTCCACGCAGGCGGGCCGCAGCAGTCCGATCTCGTCGTAGTGCCGCAGCTGCTTCACGCTCAGCCGGGTGAGCCGGGCGAACTGCCCGATCGGCAGGAGGTCGTCGTCCACGTCCCCCAGCATGGTGCCTCCCACTGCGGGAGAGTCCAGCTGGGGCTTGTGCCTGAGGTATACCGCGTTCACATGAACGCGGCGGGCCCTTTTCTGGGTGCCGGGTGGCCGGTGGCGGGGGCTCAGCCCGAGGTCGTCCTCGGGCGTCCCTTGCGGCGGATCTTGATGTCGCGCATGTCCGTCACCGCGACGCGCAGCAGGCGGTAGGAGTACCCGTGGCCGTCCAGGGCCGCCATCGCGGCCGCGGTGGCCTCGTGCTCGCCGTCGTCGGGGCCCGCGGGGATCTGGCAGCGGAAGGTGAACGCCGACACGCTCTGGTCGTGGGTGAACGTCCCGGCCTCGGTGAAGGCGGCGCCTGCCGCGGCTCGTACGGCCTCACGCGCGGCCTCGTCCAGGCCCTCGAACGTGCCTCGGATCGTCACTCTGAACAAGGGTCAGTCCTTACGTGTGGCGTAGGTGCGAAGACGCTCTCCGAGCAGGTCCTCGTAGACGTCGATGAGTTCGAGCACGGCTGCGGCGATCGTGTCGGCGCTCTGCCGCGCGGTGGTGCGCTCGCCGATCTCGGCGTACACCAGGGCGTGGAAGCCGCCGATGTGCCAGGCCACCATGCGGGGCAGGGGGTCGCCGGGCGCGGCGCCGCTCTCCTGGGTCAGGACGGCGGCCAGTTCGTCGGTCATCTGCCGGCCGAGGTCGCCCAGGCGGGCGGTGAGGGTGGGGGCGGCGCGCATCATGTCGAAGACGCGGCCGAAGCCGTCGGTCAGGCCGATTGTGCGTTCGCGCCGCCGTACCTCCTCGCGCAGGTGCTCCAGCACGGCGGGGACGGCGGCCTGCCCGGTGGGGCGCCGGCGCACGATGTCGGCCAGGCGCTGGGGTGAGGCCTCCTCGGGCGGCAGGACGAGGTCCTCCTTGGTCGGGAAGTAGTTGTAGACGGTGTTGACGGACACCTCCGCCGCCGCGGCGACTTCGGCGATGGTGACGTGTTCGAAGCCGCGTTCGACGAACAGGGTCGTGGCGGCGTCGCGGATGCGGTGGCGGGTCTGCTGCTTCTTGCGTTCCCGCAAGCCCTCGGTCATGCCGAATAGCTTAACTCAACTCCAAACTTTAAGTCGATTGCAACTTTGGAGTGGAGTGTGGTTCTATCGGCGGCATGCCTGAACCAGCCATCCACGTCCGGGGCCTGACCCGTACCTTCACCCTCGCCAAAGGCCCCGTCCACGCCGTACGCGGCATCGACCTGACCGTGCGGCGCGGCGAGATCCTCGGCTTCCTCGGCCCCAACGGCGCCGGCAAGACCACCACCGTGCGCATGCTCACCACCCTCCTGCCGCCCAGCGGCGGCCACGCCCAGGTGGCCGGGCACGACCTGCTCGCCGACCCCGCCGGGGTACGCCGCCGCATCGGCTACGTCGCCCAGTCCGGCGGCCTCGACCCCGGCTGCGGCGTACGCGAGGAGCTCATCACCCAGGGCCGGCTGCACCGCCTGACCAGGAGGCAGGCCGGTGAGCGGGCCGAGGAGCTGGCCGGCGACCTGGCTCTGGCGGAGCTGATGGAGCGGCCGACCGCCGCCCTGTCCGGTGGCCAGCGCCGCCGCCTGGAGATCGCGCTGGGCCTGGTCAACCGGCCGCAGGTGCTCTTCCTCGACGAACCGAGCACCGGGCTGGACCCCGGCAGCCGCGCCGAGCTGTGGGAGCTGGTCCGCCGCATCCGCGCCGACCACGACACCACGGTCTTCCTGACCACCCACTACCTCGACGAGGCCGACGCGCTCGCCGACCGCATCGTCGTCGTGGACGCCGGAGCGGTCGTCGCCGAAGGCACCCCCGCCGAGCTCAAGTCCCGCCACACCGGCGATCCGGCCGCCAGCTTGCAGGACGCCTTCCTGGCCATCACCGGCCGCACCACCGCCGGCCAGCCCCTGCCCATCTAGACCCACCTGCCCATCTAGACCCACCTTCCATCCAGACCAGCTTGTCCATCCAGACCCACAGGAACACAGACCTCATGACCCTGCTCACCGACACCGGCATCATCTTCGGCCGCTACCTGCGCGCCACGCTGCGCTCCACGACCAGCCTGCTGTTCGGCATGCTGCAGCCGCTGCTGTTCCTGACACTGTTCGGCCCGCTGCTGACCAGGCTCGACCTCGGCGTGGGCGGATCGTCCTGGCAGGCGCTGGTGCCCGGCGTGCTCGTCCAGCTCGCCCTGCTCGGCGGCTCGTTCGTCGGGCTCGGCCTGCTGGTGGAGCGCAACCTCGGCGTCATCGACCGCATGCGCGTCACCCCGGTCAGCCCCCTGGCCCTGCTGCTGGGCCGTACGCTGCGCGACGTCGTGCAGCTGATCGCCCAGTCGATCCTGCTCGTCGTGCTCGGCGTGGCCTTCGGGCTGCGCGCCCCGCTGGCCGGGATCGTGCTGGGCCTGCTGTTCGTCGCCGTCCTGGCCGCCGCCCTGTCGGCCCTGTCCTACGGGCTGGCCATGAACGTCGGCACACCACCGGAGTTCGCGGCCATCGCCAACACCGCGGGCATGCCGCTCATGCTGCTGTCGGGCCTGCTGCTGCCGATGAGCCTGGCGCCGGGCTGGCTGGAGGCCACCTCCCGCGTCATCCCGTTGCGCTACACCGTCGAGGCGGTACGGCAGCTCTTCCAGGGCCACTACGCCAATGGCAGCGTGCTGGCCGGTGCCGCCGTCACCGTGGCCCTGGCGGCCGTGTGCGTGTTCGGCGGCGCCCGCCTGTTCGGCCGCAGGCGGGCCTGACCGGAGCTCAGGCGCTCAGGCGCTCAGGCCGAGAGCCGCCGCCGTCACGGCCCGGGCCCGGCGCGGCTCCAGCAGCAGGTCCACCGAATCCGACAGCTGGTCCACGCACCCCACCACCGGCAACCCCCTGATCACCGGGTCCGACACCGATCCCAGCAACGCCTGGACGAACCGGTCGCCCCCGATCACCCGGAAGGGCCGGTCGTGGAAGTCCCGTATCCGCTCATCCAGCGGCTCGGCCAGCGCCACCCGGTTCTGCAGTGCCGCCAGCCGGCCGTATGCGGCGGCCAGCCCGTCCTCCCGCTCCCGCCATGACCGGGCGGCCACCGCCAGCCCCAGCGACTCCCCCAGCTCCGTCGAGCCGGGCATCCGCGCCAGGGCGCTGCCCAGCCATTTGGCGTAGGGCGGGTAGCGGCGGCGCAGCAGCAGCGCCAGCCGCATCACCTCCCGGCTCAGCCGTGCCCCCACGACGGCTGAGCCGAGCTCATCCCCCACCTCTCCCGACCGGCCGGGGAACGGCTCCTCCTGGGCGATGCGCCGCCACTGGCAGGCCAGCACGTAGCGCCACACATCGCCCGGATACCAGCGCAGCGCCGCCCGAGCCTCCTCCAGCCCGCCCAGCCCGTCATGGAAGACCTCCCCTGACGTCACCTCCGCCAGGCTCTGCCAGGGCACCGACAGCCAGTCCAGCAGCGACACCCCCCGCCGCGGGTCGAACCCCAGCCGCCGCACCAGCCACGCCCGCAGATCGGCGACGATCACGCCCGGCCGCCGGGAGCCGTGATAGTCGAACACCGTCTCCAGCCCCCGAAACCGCTCGGGAAGGCCGGCCAGCACCTGCGCCTGCACCTGCTCCACTCGCTGCGGCTCCACGAACACCAGCACCCGCGGACCCCAGTCGTGATCGGCGGAGCGGCCGGTGTCGAACGCCAGCACCTCCGACCCAGGTCCGATCAACGCGGCACTGTGCGGCACGCGCTCCACCAGCGGCGCCACCACCTCGGCATAAAAGGCTCGGGACAACTCGATACCAGGCACAAAATCGGACATCACACTGTCAACTGTGCCTGACGGCCTGCCGAACCTCATCCGATTTTCCGGCCGCCCCGAACGGCACCCTGAACACAGCCCCGAACCCCGCCCGTACGCCGCCTCGGGATAGCCCTGAGACCGCCACCGATGCGCCCCGCACCGGGCCCCGCACGCCCCGGACACTGCGCGCCCGGGGCGTAGGCGTGCCTGACATCGCCCGCAAGCTGGTCATCCCAGAGGGCAAGAACAAGGGCCGGCATCCCTCGGTGGCCAGCGTCTACCGGGTGCTCGCCGACGGCGAGAGCGCCGTATTCCGAACTCCGCCGGGGCCCCATCGCTGTCGGCGCCAAGAGGTTCCTCGGCACCGACAGCGATGGTCACCTCTACAGCCAGGGATCACCCCATGCCACGTTTCGAGCAGCACGGTAGAGATCGCCGTACCGCTTGGACACGTTCTCCTCGCGCAGCCCGTCCGCACACAAGGTCAGCGTGACCAGACCCTTGCGAGTGCGTGGATGACGAAGAACGCGGCTTTTCGCAGGTATCGCAGGCGCGGACGTCGCGATGACATAGGAGAACTTCTCGTCCTCGAACCCCAGCTCCGCTGACTTGAGCCGGCGGTGCAGCCCGGTGCGGGGCAGCCGAGCGGAGAAGTGACACCAATCTCCTCCCGCAAGCGGACACGAGGCAGAGTGCGGGCACGGCGCCGCGACGCGCATGCCGAGACCGATCAGCTCGTCGCGAGCGGCCAGGACGCGAGCATGTCCCGGCGGTGTGCCGGGTTCGACGATGGCGATCGTCGCGGCCTGACCGGCCAGCCACCGTACGACCGGATCGCGCACAGCCGCCGGCAGTTCTCCCAGCACGTAGGACAGCGTGATGAGATCTGCTGGTGGCGTGTTGAGATCGGCCCGGATCTGCGATCTGCGCCACGTCGCGTTCCTGACCGCCGGATGGATGGCCGAGGCGGCGAGTTGGCGGCCGAGCTCGATGACGGCCGGGTCGCGCTCGACCACGGTGACGTGCCGTAGGGATGGCCAGGTGGTGGTGGCCGCCCAGACGGCAGCGCCGGTGCCGCCGCCGAGGTCGAGGTGACTGGCTGGTTGGAAATCGGGCACGCACGCGGCGGCTTGGGTGAGCGCTGCGGTGATGGCGGCGTAGGTGGCGGGCATGCGGGTGGTGGCGTAGGCGGCCACGTCGAGCGCTGAGCGAAGAACCGGCTCGTGGATGGGCTGCCGGTAGCGTGCGGTGAGCCGGCCCGCCGCCCGGGCCAGGTCCTGCTCGCGGTGACGAGTCGCCAGGGCGTCGAGGGCATGGCTGAGCTCAGCCGGAAGAGTGATCATCGATTTCCCCCGGGGGCTCAGGCAGCGCGCAGCGGTCGCCAGGCGACCACGGTGATGGCGGTCATGGCGGCAGCGGCCACCCAGAACGGCGTGGTGATCGTCACGGCTTGGGCGATCAACCCGCCGAGCAGCGAACCGGCCGCGGCGCCGCTCACCTGGGTGAGGGCGTAGACGCTGCCGACCCGGCCGCGCAGTTCGTCTGGCACCGCTCGCTGGACCTGGGTGGACACAATGATCCCCCAGATCACGCTGTGCACGCCGAAGACGAGCAAGATCCCCGCTGCGACCAGCGGCTGTGTCGTGGCCGCGAGAATGGTGTGCGTGCAGATCTCGACGATCAGGCCGCCACGCAGCAACGTCCTGGCCCCGAATCGTTGTCTCAGCCGCGGAGCGAGGAAGCTGCCGGCCAACCCGCCGAGCCCGAAGGTGGTGAGCAGGAGACCGTAGCCGACTTCGCTGAGCCCCAGCCGCTGCTGCGCGTAGAGCGCGAAGATCGCGAACGCGGCGCAGAAGGCCACGTTGGCCACGCCCATGGTCACCGCGAGCGTGCGCAGCAGCCGATGCCGCCACAACCAGCTGATCCCGGCCGCGATGTCCTCGCGCACGCTGCCGCCGACGTGGCCGGATCCGGACGGGGGGATGCGGGCGGCCGAGGTCAGTGCCGCCGCGATGAGGAAGGTTGATGCGTCGGCCGCGAACGGCAGGGCCGCGCCGACGGCGAACAGCCAGCCGCCCAGCGGCTTGGCCAGGATCTGGTTACCCAGGACGCTGGTGGTCGCCATCCGGGAGTTGGCCTTGGTCAGCTGCTCAGGTGTGACGGTGACGGGCACCAGCGCGGAAAAGGCCGTGTCGACGACCGTCTCACCGGCACCAAGCAGGAAGAACACGAGGTAGATGAGGGGGACGGAGGCGGTCGAGGTGGCGACCGCGATGGCCAGGACGGCCAAGGCCAGCCCGCGCAGGAGGTTGACGACGATGACCAGGCGGCGGCGGTCGAGCCGATCGACGTAGACGCCGCTGATCAGGGCGATGATCAGCCAGGGCAACTGCTGGGCGAAGGCGGCTCCGGCGACAAGGGCCGGGTCGCTGGTGAGGGAGGCGACGAGCAGCGGTCCTGCCGCCATCGTGATGCCGTCGCCGACGTTGGACACCGCCGAAGCGGTCCACAGCTTGGAGAAGTCCGCGCCGAACCGCGCGGACTTGAGGGCACGCAAAACAGAGCTCCTCAGCAAAGGAAACGGTCAGAGATCGAAGACCGCTTCGCCGCGAGGAGCGTCGACCTGCTGCTTAGCGGGCGCGCCCTCGCGTCGAAACGGTGACCGTGACCTTGCTCTGCTGCATCAGTACCTCCAGGGCGCGACCAATATCACGCAAAGGCTAGCCCACTTCGTCTCGGCCTACTCGGCCGCGCCCTGTACCGACGATCACATATCGGGCCTCACCGCGGTGGGCCAGCGGAGTCGGCTTCCGGCTCCAGGTGACGGTTCATGTCGAGCTCGAAGCGCCCGTAACCGGCCGCCGCGACCGTGTCACCGGCCGGCGCCGCCGGGAGGTCACGGTGGATGAGCTGGAGGTGCTCGCGCACGCCCTGGCCGTGCCCCTCCTGCTGCTGATCTTCCCTGTCGGCGACCTGGACCGGGTTCCCACCACCCCGCTGGAGCCGGCCGTTCACCCGCGTATGGCCTGGAAGACCGCCACAGGCGCGGAGCCACCGGTACGAGTGCACACCGACGACAAGCCCTACGCCGACCGCAGCACCATCGGCCGCAACGGCCTGACCCGCCTGGAAGCCTGGCGCACAGTGGTACGGCCGATCGAGCTCTACCAACAACTCTCCGACGAGACCCAACACATGATCAAGGCCACCGGCCGACTAACCCACCTCGACCAGGTCAAGCAAGGCCACTTCTCAGAAGCCCAGCATCTCCGCGAGGTCCGCCAACACCACCTGACCGAGATGGCCACACTGATGGAGACGATGATGGACAGCGGCATCCGCACGCCCGCCTACGATGCGCAGACAGCGCAGGACATCATCGAGACCGGGCTGCTGGCACGGCCCGAGGCACTCCAGGCTCTGCCCGCCTCGGCAGAGGACGACTGATCGAGCGAGGCTTTCAGATTACGCAGGGCTACATTGCGTCCGGTCGCAGCGACCCGAGCGATGGGCCTGATGGGCCGCGACCCGCAACCACGCGACACGTCCGGCTACGTCGAACCCGCTCTGTACGACACAGCGCGGGGAGCTCACTCGTGCCGCAGGCGGCGCGCCAAGGCCTTACGCCACCCGCGACGCCATGACCGCGCGGCGCCGGTAGCCGATCCGCTCGTACACCCCGATCGCCGCCGGATTGTCCTCATCCACCATCAGCGCCGCCCGGCCCCGCGCCGCCACCAGTTCGCCCGAGGCCCACCGGCACAGCCGATGTGCCAGCCCCCGCCCGCGAAACCGGGCCGCCGTCGCCACCCCCGCCAGGAAGCCGACCGACGGGGCGCTCCACGCCTCGGCCGCCACCGCCGCCAGCTCGCCGCCGCTGCGCACTCCGGCCCATCGCCGCACTCCGGGAACGCCCGGCACCGCGTACGAATCCGGCGCGGCGACCGCCAGCAACCCGGCCACCTCCACCTCCATCTCCGGCTCCAGCCACCCGGCCGCCGCCTCCCCCGAAACCGGAGCAGGAGCCGGAGCGGGAGCCGGAGCCGGGGCGGGAGGGCCGGGCAGGCTCATCCACCAAAACGTGCCCGCCACCTCCAGCTCCGCCAGCCTCGCCGTCACCTCTGCCACCAGCCCGGCCTCGCCCACCGGCCGATACGACGGCCCCATCTCGCCCAGCGCATGCCGTACCAGCCGCGTCGCGCACGCCGCGCCGCCCCACACCGCCAGCCGGTCACGACGCGACAGCCCCGGCGAAGCCGCCACCACCGCCTCACCCGCCGCCCACACCCGCACGCCGCCCGACAACCCCTGCGCCGCCCACATCAGCAGATCGTCGTCCCCGCACGCCGAGCGCACCTCATCCAGCCGCGAAAGCTCAACGATCACAGAATCGAGCCCGGCCGGTAGGCCGCCGCCTCGGGGTAGGCCGCCACGACCTCGCCCACCGACCGTGACACCGCCGCCACCTGCTCGGCCGCCGCCCCGGTGAACGACACCCGGTCGGCCAGCAGCGCCGCCAGGCCCGCACGGTCCAGCGGGAAACGCTCATCGGCAGCCAGCCGGTCCAGCAGCTCATTGGCCGCGCCTTGCGAGCGCATCGCCAGCGCCGAAGCCACCGCGTGCTCCTTGATCAGCTCGTGTGCCTGCTCGCGGCCCACCCCGGCGCGGACCGCCGCCATGAGCATCTTCGTGGTCGCCAGGAACGGCAGGTAGCGGTCCAGCTCCGCCGAGATGACCGCCGGGAAGGCCCCGAACTCGTCCAGGACCGTCAGCATCGTCTCCACCAGCCCGTCGAAGGCGAAGAAGGCGTCCGGCAGCGCCACCCGGCGCACCACCGAACACGACACGTCACCTTCGTTCCACTGGTCGCCCGCCAGCTCGGCCACCATCGAGGCGTAGCCGCGCAGCACCACCGTCAGGCCGTTCACCCGTTCGCACGAGCGGGTGTTCATCTTGTGCGGCATCGCCGACGAACCGACCTGCCCCTCCTTGAACCCCTCCGTCACCAGCTCATGGCCGGCCATCAGCCGGATCGTCTTGGCCAGCGAGGAGGGCGAGGCCGCCAGCTGTACCAGGGCCGAGACGACCTCGAAGTCCAGCGAGCGCGGATAGACCTGTCCCACGCTGGTCAAACGCCGCTCGAACCCCAGATGCGCGGCAACCCGCCCCTCCAGCTCCGCGAGCTTGTCGCGGTCGCCGTCCAGCAGGTCCAGCATGTCCTGGGCGGTGCCCACCGGCCCCTTGATGCCCCGCAGCGGGTAGCGGGCGATCAGCTCCTGCAGCCGGGCGAAGGCCACCAGCAGCTCATCGGCCGCCGAGGCGAACCGCTTGCCCAGCGTCGTGGCCTGCGCCGCCACATTGTGCGAGCGGCCCGCCACCACCGTCGCCTCATGCTCCTCGGCCAGCCGCGCCAGCCGGGCCAGCAACGCCACCACCCGATCGCGTACCAGCAGGAGGCTGTCGCGTATCTGCAGCTGCTCGACGTTCTCCGTCAGGTCGCGCGAGGTCATGCCCTTGTGCACCTGCTCGTGCCCGGCCAGCGCGTTGAACTCCTCGATGCGCGCCTTCACATCGTGGCGCGTCACCCGCTCCCGCGCGGCGATCGAGGCCAGATCGACCTGCTCGACCACCTTCTCGTAGTCGGCCACCGCGCCCTGCGGGACCGTGACCCCGAGTTCGGCCTGCGCCCGCAGCACCGCCAGCCACAACCGCCGCTCGGCGATCACCTTGTACTCGGGAGACCACAACCGGGCCAGCTCCGGGGAGGCGTAACGGGCGGCCAGGACGTCAGGGATACGCGGCTTGGAAGTCACGTCGGACAAGTCTATTCACACAGCTGCGCCCGCACGGCACCAGGCCGGACGGGCGCAGCACCCCCTGACTTACGGGGTCGGAGCCAATACCTTCGCCTCTTGCCGCTTCGGCTCGGCCGGCTTGCGCCGCAGCCGCTCCTTGGCCCTTTCCACCATCGTGTACAGGGTCGGAACCAGCACGAGCGTCAGCAGGGTCGAGGTGATCAACCCGCCGATGACCACGACCGCCAGCGGCTGGGAGATGAACCCGCCCTGCCCCGTCACACCCAGCGCCATCGGCGTCAGCGCGCAGATCGTGGCCACCGCCGTCATCAGGATCGGCCGCAACCTGCGCCGGCCGCCCTCGATCACCGCCTCCACGATCCCCAGCCCCTGAGCGCGGTACTGGTTGATCAGGTCGATCAGCACGATCGCGTTGGTCACCACGATCCCGATCAGCATCAGCATGCCGATCAGCGCCGGCACACCCATCGCCGTATCGGTGGCCACCAGCAGCCCGATCGCGCCCGTCGCGGCGAACGGAATCGACACCAGCAAGATCAGCGGCTGCACGAAGCTGCGGAACGTCGCCACCATGATCATGAACACGATCGCGATCGCCGCCAGCATCGCCAGCCCCAGATCCGCGAACGCGTCCTGCTGATCCGCCGACGCGCCACCGATCTCATAAGAGGCGCCCGCGGCGAGCTTCACTCCGTCCAGCTTCGTCGTCAGCGCCTGCGTCACGCTGCCCAGGTCCGAACCCGTCGCCTTGGCCGACACCGTCGCCGAGCGCTCACCGTCGATCCGCGTCACCTGCGTCGGTCCGGCGACCTGCTCGACATCGGCCACCGACGACAGCTTCACCAGGCCCGTCGCCGTGACCAGCTTCAGCTTCTCGATCTCCTTGACGTCCTGGGGCGCCTCACCCACGCGCAGCACCAGGTCACTGGCCCGCCCGTCCATGGTCAGCTGACCCAGCGGCGCGCCGCGGAACGCCTGCGCCACCGACTGCCCGATCTGCGCCTCCGACAGCCCCTTGGCGGCCGCCTTCTCCTTGTCGACCCGTACCTCGACCCGCGGCGCGCTGGCCTCCAGGTTCGACGACACATCACGCAGGCCCGAGACCTGGCCCATCGCCGTCTTGACCGCCTCCGCCGCGCTCCGCAGCGTCTGGGCGTCGGCCGCCTGCACGACCACGTCGATGGAGTCGGAGGAGAATCCGCCGCCGCCCGAACCGCCGACCGTCACCTCGCCGATGCCCGAAAGGCCGCTCAGCTTGTCGCGCAGCGCCTGCTCCACCGCCGGGGTGTCGGCGCCGTCCTTCAGCGTCAGCGAGTAGGAGGCCCGATCCGCGCCGCCGCCGGCGCCGCCGCGCATCGCGTTGCCGCCGCCGACGTTGACCTGGTACGTCTCCACGCCGTCCAGGCTGGCCAGGAGGCCCTCCACCTTCTTGGCGGCCGCGTCCGTGGTGGCCAGGTCCGTGCCCACCGGCATCTTCTGCGACACCGAGATCGTGTTCTGGCCCGCCGAATCCAGGAAGTTGGTCTGCAGCCTGCCCGCCAGCCCCAGCGTGCCGACCATCACCGCCAGCCCGATCAGGATCGTCACCAGCTTGAACCGGGTCGCGAAACGCAGCACCGGCAGATAGGCGCGCTGCAGGGGGCTGCGCAACTCCTTGGCCTCGGCCGCCTCCCGCTGCGCCCGCGCCTCCTCCGGCGTCAGCACCGGCGCCTTCAAGAACCAGTACGCCATCACCGGCACCACCGTCAGCGACACCACCAGCGAGGCCAGCAACGCCACCGCCACCGTGACCGCGAACGGGCCGAACAACTCACCCACCATGCCACCGACCACCGCGATCGGCGCGAACACCGCCACCGTCGTCAGCGTCGAGGCCGTCACCGCGCCCGACACCTCGCGAACCGCCGACAAGATCGCCGACAGCTTCGCCTCGCCGTAGCCGAGATGGCGCTTGATGTTCTCCAGCACCACGATCGAGTCGTCCACCACCCGGCCGACCGCGATCGTCAGCGCGCCGAGCGTCAGCATGTTCAGTGAATAGTCGCCCGCCCACAACGCGATCAGCGCGATCACCACCGACAGCGGGATCGACACCGCCGTCACCAGCGTCGAGCGCACCGACAGCAGGAACACCAAGATGACCAGCACCGCGAACACCAGGCCCAGCAGGCCCTCGGTGGTCAGGCTCTCGATCGACTGCTGGACGTAGGGGGCCTGGTCGAAGACCACCCCGACGGCCGTCTCCGACGAATCGCCCAGCGACCTGCCCAGATCGGGCAGCTTCTCGCGGATGGCGTTGGAGATCGACACCGCGTTGCCGTCGGGCATCATCGTCACCGACACGCCCAGGCTGGTCCGGCCGTCGGTACGGGTGATCGTCGTCGCATCGGCCAGGCCACGGGTGATGTCGGCCACCGAACCCAGCTTCACCGGCTTGAGCGGCTTGGGCTGCGCGAGCGTGGCCGTCTGCGCCGGACGGCCACCCGGCTGCTGCTGCCCGCCCGGCCTGCCCTGCTGCGGCTGCGCCTGCGGCTGGGCCTGGGCCGGGGTGGCCTGCGGCTGGGCCGGAGTCAGATACAGGTCCTTCAGCTTGTCGATCGAATCGACCCGCTCACCCACCTGCACCGTCAGCGAGGAGGAGCCGGAGTTCAGCGTGCCCGCCGGGATCGGTGTCCCGTTGGCCTTCAGCACCTCCGGGATCTGCGCCGCCGACACCCCGGCCAGCGCCATCTTCTTCAGGTCCGGCTTGATCGTGACGACCTCGTCACGGGTGCCCGTGACCGTCGCCTCCCGTACCCCCTGCACGGCCTGCAACTGCGGCACCATGATCTGGCGCAGCTTGTCGGCCATCGCCCGCTCATCGCCGCCGTCGCCCACCGCCAGCACCAGCACCGGAATGTCATCGGTGTTACCCGCGACCACCTGCGGATCCACACCGGAGGGCAACTGCGGCTGCACCCGGCTGACCGCCAGCTGCATCTTGCTGATCGACGCCTCGATGTCGGTGCCGAAGGCGAAGGCCACCTGAACCTGGGTCATGCCCTCCTTGGAGGTGGAGGTCATCTGCTCCATGCCGGGAATCCCCTGGAAGGAGTCCTCCAGCGGCTTGGTCACCTGATCTTCCACGATCTCGGGCGAAGCCCCGGGATAGGACGCGATCACGAACGCGCCGGGAAACGACAGCGACGGCAGCAACTGCTGCTTGAGCTGCGGGATCGTGAACGCGCCGAACGCGGTGATCACGATCGACAGTAAGATCACGAGGCTGCGGTTGGCAAGACTCAACCGGGCGAATGCGGTCATGAGCGTCCCTTCAGAATTCGCCCCAGACTAACACTTCGCCTTGTACGAATATTTAGCCTGCCTTGGCTTTCCTGATAACATTCTCAGGAAGCGAGAGGTGAGTGTGGACGACGAACGCCAAGACCTGATCCGCCGGATCACCGAGACCCAGCGCGGCCTCGGGCGGGCCCTCAGCCAGACCCGGTCCCCGTTATTCACCTCCAACCTCACCATGCGCCAACTCAAGGTCGTCATGCTGCTGTCCCACACCGGCTCGGCCTCCGGCCAGGAGCTCGCCCAGAACCTCGGAGTCGGCCTGGGCACCGTGACCGGCATCGTCGACCGGCTGGTCAGCCATGGGCTGGTCAGCCGGCGCGAAGACCCCCACGATCGCCGCGTGCGCCGCATCGAGCTGACCGACGCGGGCGCCCAACTCCTGGCCGAGATCAACGACGTGGGCCTCGATCACTACCGGCGCATCATGGACCACCTCGACACCGAGACCCTGCGCCGCCTGCTGCAGGTGACCACTCGCGTCCGCGAGGTCGCCGACCGGCTCTATCCGTGACTCTCCGTGCGCTCGGCTCCTAAATGAAGGTATTTATTCGATTATGTGTTTGAGTTTTTGGCCCCGCCCGAGCGCCTTTACAAAGTAGATTCTTCGGACATGCGAGACAGAACCGGCGGCAGGCCGTTCTCGTGGACGATCGTCAGGCGGCGGGTGGCCCTGGTCACCGCCACATAGAGGTCCTGGCCGCCCATCGGCGACTGCGCCATGATGGCCGCCGGCTCCACCACGATGACGGCGTCGAACTCCAGCCCCTTGCACTGGGTGACCGTCAGGACCACCACGGGCGCCTCCAGGTCGCCGCCTCCCGGCAGCAGCGCCGCCACCCGCGCATGAGCGGCGTCCGGGGCCAGGACGGCCAGGCGGCCCTCACCGATGTGCGCCAGTTCCTCGGCCACCAGCGCGGGCAGGCCGCCGAGGCCCATCCGGACCGCGCGCGGCTCGGCCTCCCCGTCCCTGACCGACTCCGGCACGCTCTGGGACGGATCGACCACGCGCAGGACGTCGGCCGCGACCCGCATGATCTCCGCCGGAGTCCGGTAGTTGACCAGCAGCCGCTCCTCGCGCCAGCGGCCACGCACGTAGGGGTCCAGAACCTCGCCCCACGAGCGTGCGCCCGCCGCCGAACCCGTCTGCGCGATGTCGCCCACCACCGTCAGCGAGCGGGCCGGCACCCGGCGCATGACCATCCGCCACGCCATCGCCGACAACTCCTGCGCCTCATCCACGATCACGTGACCGTAGGCCCACTGGCGGTCGGCCGCGGCCCGCTCGGCGGTGCTCAGGTCCGGGCCGGTGTCGGCATGGCGATCGGCCAGGACGTCGGCCCGGTCGAAGATGCCCTCCTCCAGCAGGCCCGTGCTCTGCAGCACCTCCTGGGCGTAACGCTCGGCCTCCTGCCACTCGCCCTCGGCATCGCGCGAGGCCGACCGCTCGGCCGAGTCGTCCTCGCCCAGCAGCTCGGCCGCCTCATCCAGCAGCGGGATGTCACCGACCGTCCACGGCGCATCCGCCGACCGCACCAGCGCCCGCCACTGCAGCCCCGGAGGCGAGACCTGCCACAGCGTCTCCGGCGAGGCCAGCAACTCGCCGATCAGGCGCTGCGGCGTCAGCTCCGGCCACAACGCCTGCACCGCCTCGTATATCGCCGGCTCCTGCCACAGCCGCGCGGATGCCAGCGCCAGATCGACCTCGTCCAGATCGCGCTCCAGCTCGAGCGGCTCGGCCAGCTCCGGATCCTCCCATTCCATCTCCGCCAGCCGCAACGCCTCCTCCACCGCCCGCGCCTCGGCCCGCGCCAGCTCCTTCAGCAGTTCGGTGACGAACAACTTGCGCGCCATGTTGTGCGGCAGCCGCACCGCCCGCGCCCGCTCCCGCAACGCCACGCACACCGCGCGCGGCACCCGCAGCACATGGCCGTCCAGCGCCACCTCCAGATCGCCCTCGGGCAGCCGCTGCCGCTCACGCACCGCCGCCGCCACCACCTCGGCCATCCGCGCGTCGCCCTTGACCACCGCCGCCTGCGGCCCGTCGGCCGCCGTCGCGCGCACCCCGGGGAACAACTCCCCCACCGTCGACATCACCACCTGCGTCTCGCCCAGCGCCGGCAGCACCTGGCCGATGTAGCGCAGGAACATCGGATTGGGCCCCACCACCAGCACACCCCGCCGCTCCAGTGTGTCGCGGTGGGTGTAGAGGAGGTAGGCGGCGCGATGCAGCGCCGCGACCGTCTTGCCGGTGCCGGGGCCGCCCTGCACCACCAGCGCCCCCTGCAGGGAGGCGCGGATCACCCGGTCCTGCTCGGTCTGGATGGTGGCCACCACGTCACCCATCCGGCCCGTGCGGCCCCGGCGCAGCGCCGCCAGCAGCGCCGCCTCGCCGACCAGCATGCGGCGCTCGCCCTCGCTCATCCGCTCCAGATCGAACACCTCGTCATCCAGGCCCACCACCGTGCGGTCGCGGGTGTGCAGGTGACGGCGGCGCAGCAGGGCGCCGGGATCGCTGGCCGTGGCCACGTAGAACGGGCGGGCCGCCGCAGCGCGCCAGTCGACCAGCACCGACTCGTGCTCCTCATCGCGCAGCCCGATCCGGCCGATGTAGGTGGTCTCGCCGCCGCTCTCGTCGATCCGGCCGAAGCACAGACCGCGCTCGACGCCCTCCAGCTGGGCGAGGCGCCGCGCCTGCTCCGAGGCGCTCACCTCACGCTCGACCCTGGCCTGGCGGGTGCCCAGCGCACCGCCCCGGCCGTACACCTCACGCAGCACCGCCCGCGCCCGCTCACGCGCCGCGTCGAGTCTGCCGTAGAGCATGGACACGGTCCCCTGCTCGACGTCAAGGGCTTCCGCGAGAGCATCTTGACGATTAGCCATTCGCTGGTATACTCCTAACGGGAGGCTTTTATATAGCTTTTGACTTTAAGTGCCAAGTGAGCGAGCTTACCGCCCCTCCCGCCTTCCCGCAACCGCCCGCGCGCACGCAGCGCATGCCGCCTCTCACGCAGGCGCGCCCGCCGCTGCGCGGCCCCGCCCACAGCGACAGGGGCCCGCGATGCCTCAGGGCCCTGCGACCGGGGCCGAGGAAGCGGCCCCGACCGGGGCGGCTTCCTCGGCTGACTCAGGCGACGCGATGGTCGTCGAGGGCATCGAGATTCCAGTCGATCCCGATGCCGGGAACATCGGGCGGCCTCACCTGGCCGTCCTCGATCACCAGCGAGCTATGGGTGATCGCCCGCAACTGCGGGATGTGCTCGACGTACATCCCGTTCGGCACGGCGGCGGCCAGGCTGACGTGCAGTTCCATCAGGAAGTGGGGGCTCACCGCGACGTTGAACGCCTCGGCGGCGTGGGCGACCTTCAGCCAGGGGGTGATCCCGCCGATGCGGGCCACGTCGACCTGCACGATGCCGACCGCGCCCGCGGCCAGGTAGTCACCGAAGCGCTGCAGGGAGTAGAGGGATTCGCCGACCGCCACCGGCACCGAGGTGGAGGCGGCCAGTCTCCGGTGTCCGTGCAGGTCGTCGGCCGGCAGCGGCTCCTCGAACCAGGCGATGCCGAGCGGCTCGTAGGTCCGGGCGCGCCGGATCGCCTCCGCGCAGGTGAAGGCCTGGTTGGCGTCGACCATGACCTCCAAGCCCGGTCCCACCGCCTCGCGCACGGCCGCCAGGCGCTCGGCGTCTTCGGCCAGCGACGGCCTGCCCACCTTGACCTTCACCCCGCGCATCCCGGCTGTGGCCGCTCGCTTCGCGCCGTCCACCAGTTCCTCCACAGGCAGGTGCAGCCAGCCGCCCTCGGTGTCGTAGACGGGCAGCCGCTCGTGCGCGCCACCCGCCATCCGCCACAGCGACTCACCGCTGCGGCGGCCGCGCAGATCCCACAGCGCGGTGTCGACGGCGGCGAAGGCCAGTGAGGTGAGGGCCCCGACGGTGGTCGCGCGCGTCTGGTCGAGCATGTGCCGCCACAGCGCCTCGACCGGCCGGGCGTCGCGGCCCAGCAGTGCCGGGACCAGGTGGTCGGTGATGAGTGACATGACGGCCCGCCCGCCGGTCCCGATCGTGTAGGAGTAGCCGGTGCCGCACAGCCCGTCGGAGGTGTGCACGGTGACGAGCACCGTCTCCTGCTTGACGAAGGACTGCATCGCATCGACGCGGACGGCCGCCGGTTGCAGGTCGACCATCTGGACGTCGATTCGTTCGATTCGGGTCATGTCATGTGCTCCTGGACAGGGCCGATGAGGGACTCACTTGAGCGCACCCAGGGTGATGCCGCTCGTGACGTAGCGCTGGAAGAGCAGGAAGAGGATGACGATCGGGAACGTCGCGATGACGAGGCCGGCGAAGAAGGCCCCCTGGTCGCTGACGAACTGGCCCTGGAAGGAGAGCAGGCCGACCGACAGCGTGCGGTCCTGCGGGCGGCTGAGCAGGACGACTCCGAACTGGACCTCGCTCCACACGAAGATGAGCCCGAGCAGCGTGACCGAGACGAAACCGCCCTTGCTGACGGGCAGGACCACGCGCAGCAGCGCGGCCAGTTCTCCGTAGCCGTCGATCTTGGCCGCTTCGAGCAGTTCCCGCGGCACGGCGGCGAACACCGAGCGCATGATGAGAGCGATGGTGGGCGTCATGAACGCCGCGTAGACCAGCGAGATGCCCGCCACGCTGTTGAGCATCTGATACCTGCCCAGCAACTCGAACGTCGGGATCAGCGCGACGACCAGCGGGACGCTCAGGGCCAGGACCATGAGGCGGCTGACCGTGTTCGACAGGCCCCTGCTCGCCCGGGCCAGGCCGTAACCGGCGAGGCTGCCGCAGGTCACGCCGATGGCCAGGCTGCACAGTGCCACCAGCACGCTGTTGATGATGTACCTCGACAGCGGCGCGCCACCGACCACGCCCCGCCAGGCGTCGGCGTAGTTCGACAGCACCCACTTACCGCCCAGCCCCAGCGGGTGGGCGTAGATGTCGCTGGTCGGGTGCAGCGACAGCAGCAGCATCGACACGAACGGCACGAGCGTGATCGCCGTCCAGACCAGCAGGAGTGTGTAGCCGGCGTACCAGAGGGGGCCGTGTCGCCACAGCGATCGCCGCCGTGCGGCCGACCGCGTTCGGCCGGCGGTGCGCGGCCCCGTCATCGCGTGTCCAGGCTCTGCTGGCGGAAGATCCGCATGACCATGATCCCGATGACGGCGACGATCAGCGTCGTGATGACCGCGGTGGCCGAGCCGTAGCCGTAGTCCTGGTCGACGAAGGACTGCTTGTAGACCAGCACCGGTAGGATGCTCGTGGAGTTACCCGGGCCGCCTCGGGTCATCGCGTAGATGATGCCGAAGGCGTTGAAGGAGAACACCGAGGTCAACGTCGTGATCGTGCCCAGCATCGGCACGATGTTCGGCAAGGTGATCCGAAACAGCCGTCCGGCCGCCCCGACGCCGTCGAGCGTGGCCGCCTCGTGCACCTCCTCAGGGATGGTCTGCATCGCGCCCAGCAGGATCAGCATCGCGTACCCGGTCTGCGTCCACACCGCGACGAAGATCGCCGCGTACAGTGCCGTCGAGGACGACGCCAGCCAGGCGTGATCGTCGCCGAGCCCGAGCAGGGCCAGCAGTGAGTTCACCACGCCGGTCGTGGGCTGGAAGGCGTTGGACCAGAAGATGCCCGCGATGCTGACCGGGATGATCACCGGCAGGAACCAGACGACCTTGAAGATCCGGGCGCCGGGGACCTTGCGGCTGATCGCGTTGGCCAGCAGACAGCCGAGGGTCACCGTGCACACCACGGTCCCGAGGAAGAACTGCAGGCTGGTCCCGATCGACTCCCAGACCAGCGAATCACCCAGCAGCCGCCGGTAGTTGTCCAGGCCGTGGTAGGCGACCGCGCCGATGCCGTCCCAGCTGCCGAGGCTGATGCGCACCGATCCGGCGATCGGGTAGGCCACGAGCGCGAGCAGCAGCACCAGGGCCGGGGCCAGCACCGCGATCGGGAAGATCCGTGCCCTGCGGCGAGGCGGCCGCGGCGTGCCGGCCGTCGCCGGCATGACTTTGTCGGCGCTCATCAGTCCGACGCTCCCGACACCTTGCCGGACTGCAGGTCCTCCAGCGCCGACTGGTACTGCCGCGCCGCCTGCTGCGGGGTCAGTTTGCCCGCCACGAGCTTCTGCAGCACCGGCACCGAGAACGCCTGCCCGAGGGTGGAGGGCACCGTGGAGTCCCAGATGTTGACCGATCCGACGGACTGCGACAGCTCGAACTGCTGCTGCACCAGGTCGCCGAGGTTGGACAGGCTCGATGCGGGGATCGAGCTGAACACCGGGAGCGAACCGGTGGCGGCCACGACGCTGACCTGGTACTTGTCGGTCATGAAGAACTGAAGGAACTTCTTGGCCAGATCCGGGTTGGCCGCCTTGACCGGGACCACCAGGGTGTCACCGTTGAAGGCGTCGAAGGGCGTCTTTCGGCCCGGGGTGAGCGGGGGCAGCAGGAACCAGCCCATCTCAAAAGAGGGCTTGGCCTCCTTCAGGCTCGCGTGGGTGTAGTTGCCGCCCTGCAGCATCGCGAGTTTTCCGCTGGTGAACAGCCCCTGGGCCTGGTCGGTGTCCATGCCGAGCATCCCGTTCTGGTAGATGCCCTTGTTCTGCCAGTCCTGGATCGTCTGCAGCACCTTCACGAAGCCGGGGTCGGTGTACTTGACGTTCGTGGGGGACCCGGGTGTGAAGTTGGTGAGCAGGGCGTCGTAGTCCTCGGCCGGCACCGCGGTGGGCAGCAGCGCGTCCAGGGTGTGCCCCAGGTCGTACGGGCTCGAACCGCCCACGCCGAATCCCTGGTAACCGGCGGCCTTGACCTTGCCCACCATGGACTCGAAGTCGGCGACGGAGGCGACCTGGTGGTCGATCGGGTCGGGGATGCCGGCCTTGGTGAAGGCCGCCTTGTTGTAGTAGACGGGGTTGATCAGCAGTTGCTCGTACAGGACGCCGTAGTGCTGGCCGTTGGTCGTGTAGTAGTCGACCTGGCTCTTGGAGTACTTGTCCGCCAGGCCGGCGGCCTTCCAGACCTCCTCCAGCGGGGTGAGCTGCTTGTTCTTCAGCAGCGCCGACCAGACACCCGTGCTGCGCTGGAGGTAGCCGATGTCCGGGGTGCCGCTCGAGCTGAGCAGGGCCACATTGGGGCCGCGGGAGCTGGCGGAGTCGACGCCCTCGAAGGTGACCACCGTGCCCGGGTTGGCCTTCTCGAAGTCCTTGCCGACCTGCTGCATGGCGGCGGCCAGCGGCCCGGTGGGGATCTGGACCCGCAGCGTCTTGCCGTCGCCGCCACCTGGTCCGGTGCCGGTGCCGCACGCGAGGACGGCGGCCGCGAGCAGGAGGCCGGCCAGGAGGGGCCTGGCTACCTGGACAGTTCTAGACAGTGACACGGGAGTCGTCCTTCCAGGGCGCCGACAGCTCTATGGCGATGACGTCGATGAGCGCGCCGGTCGGTGGTGGCACGGTGATGAACAGTTCGCCGAGCGGCTCGTCGTCCGCTCCGTTGGCCTTGTGCACTTCCTCGTTGAAGCTGTAGTGCAGCGGTTGCTCGGTGCCGAGCAGGCGAACGCCGACGACCGAGCCGATGGGAACGTTCCTGACGATGAGCACGTCCTGCGGCCGCAGCAGCAGGTGGAGGTAGAGATTGTTGCCGCGCTGCGTGGCCGGGCCGTGGAAGTCGAGACGTTGCGGCGCGGGCGCGGCCCCCACGATGCTCTCGCCGTGGCCGGCCAGCCAGCCGCCGAGCTGCTTGAGCGTGGCGACCTCGGTCGGCACGAGCGAGCCGTCACCTCGCGGCCCGATGTTGAGCAGGAGGTTGCCGCCCCGGGAGGCGACCTCGCTCAGGTAGGAGGCGAGCAGCCGCGGGCTCTTGTAGTCGAGGTCGTCGGGCCGGTAGGCCCAGCTCTCGCTCATGGTGAGACACAGCTCCCACGGTCCGCCCGGCGGCCGGCGCGGCATGCCCTGCTCGGGGGTCGCGTAGTCGCCCTGGCCCGGCAGCCGGTCATTGATGATCACGTCCGGCTGCAGGGATTTGATCAGCTCGCGCAGCTCGGCGGCGTGCCACTCCTCCTCGGTACGCTCCCACTCCCCGTCGAACCACAGCAGGTCGATCGTGCCGTACTCGGTGAGCAGTTCGGTGAGTTGTCCCTTGACGTAGCCGAGGTATCGCGCCCACTGCTGCGGTGTGGGCCGCCGGTGATGGTCGTGGGAGTAGGGACGATCGGCGTCGGTGAAGGCCGGGTAGTCGGGATGGTTCCAGTCGAGCAGCGAGTAGTAGAGGCCGACCCGCAGGCCCTCGGCGCGCAGGGCGTCGAAGAACTCCCGGGTGATGTCACCCGCGTACGGCGAGGCCGCGATGGAGAAGTCCGACTGCCTCGTGTGGTACATCGAGTACCCCGCGTGATGGCGGACGGTGAAGACCACGTAGCGGGCACCCGCGTCGCGGGCGAGCCGCGCGACGGCTCGCGGATCCCAGCGCCGCGGGTCGAAGGTGGCCGCGCTCGCCTGGTACTGCGTGATGGTCATGTCGGCTTCGGGTTGTGTGCGGCCCGGAAGAATCGAGTGGCCGACCAGGGGCCAGCCGATCTCCACGCCTTGCTGACTCGCATGGTCCCAGTGCACGAACAGGCCGAAACCCGCCTCGCCGAACCAGTCGGGAATGCTCACGAGCTCATCCTTTTGCGTTGGGCAAGCCTGCCCAGATCGGATACGATACGATTTGCATGAGGATGCAGGGCGTTTCGGGCATGTGTCAACCATGAAAATGGAGGGGAGATGAGTGACTCAACGCCGGTGACGGGTGCCGCCAGCGGCTCGGCTTCCGATGAGCCGGCCAAGGTCAGCGTCCGCGAATCGGTCTTCCAGGCGCTGAAGGCCCGGCTCATGGATCACGACCTGGAGCCTGGGGCGAAGCTGTCGATCGACGGGCTGGCCCGCGAACTCGACGTGTCGCAGACGCCGGTCCGCGAGGCGCTCGCGCGCTGCGAGTCGGAGGGACTCGTCGTCCGCCGGCCGAACACGGGCTACCTGGTGGCCCCCCTGCTCGACCGCGCCGCCCTCGACGACCTGTACGACGTTCGCCTGCTGCTCGAACCGTCCGCCGCCGCGCGTGCCGCACGCCACGCCACGGCCGCCGAGGTGGCCGCCATGCGGGCGTCGCTGGAGCAGATGATGTCACCGCTGGTCGGCGACACCTACCAGGCCTATCGCGGCTTCGCGGAACTGGACGCCCTGTTCCACAACGCGATCGCCGAGGCCAGTGGCAGCCCGCTCATCGCCGACACGCTGCGCAGGTTCCGCGCCCACACCCATGGTTACCGCCTCTACTTCCGCCACGGGATCGCCACTCACGCCGCCGATGAGCACCGCGCGGTGCTCGAGGCGATCTGCCGCAATGATCCCCAGGCGGCGGCGAGCGCCATGACCGCCCACCTGCAGGCGTCGCGCTCACGCCTGACGAGCGCCTACGAAACCTGACCCCGCCAGCTCCGCCCACCCACTGTCGAGGAGCGATCGCCCAAGCTGGAGCTGATCAGAGGCGAACGCGGCCCTGAGTGCCGGCGCGAGCGCTACCTCATCGCGGCCCGGCCGCCTGCCGCAGGCTCTCCAGCGCGTCGGCCAGCAAGGGGTTGCCGTTGGCCTGCCGGTGCAGGGCGACCACGGTGCGGTGGGCGGCGGGCAGGTCCAGGCGCGTCGCCACGACGCGATCGTCGGGAACATGGCCAAGGGCGGGCACCACCGCCACACCCAGCCGGGCGGCCACCAGGTGACGGACCACGTCATAGTTGTTGCTGCGAAAGGTGACCGCGGGCACGAACCCGGCCGCCGCGCACAGCCGGGCCAGGGACAGGGCGCCGCCGGTGCCTTCGCGGCTGGTGATCCAGCGTTCCCCGGCCAGCTCCGACAGCTCGACGCCCGGGGCGTGGTCGCGGGGGCGCAGCAGGAGCAGCTCCTCGCGCAGCAGGCGGTGGACGGCCAGGCCGTCGGGCCACTGCCGCGGGGTGAGGCCGTACTCATAGACCAGCGCCAGGTCCAGGGCGCCGTCGATCACCCGCGGGATCAGCTCCTCGGGCTCACCCTCCTCCAGGAGGATCTCCGCGCGAGGGTAGCGACGGGTGAAGGCCGACAGGGTGGGCGGCACCAGCCGTACGCCGGCCGTGGGGAAGCTGCCCAGCCGCAGCCGGCCGGTGGTGCCGGCGGCCAGTTCGCGCACCTCATAACCGAAGTCCTCCAACGTGGCCAGCACCCGCTGACTCAGCTCGACCAGCCGGTGCGCCGCCGCGGTGGTGCGCACGCCGCGCGCCTCGCGCTCGAACAGCTCCAGCCCGGTGTCCTTCTCCAGCGCCGCGATCTGCTGCGAGACCGCCGAGGCCGTGTAGCCGAGCTCGCGCGCCGCCAGCGCGAACGAACCGGTCCGGCACACCTCTCGCAGGGTGACCAGATGCAAGGGTTTGATCATGCCGACTCCGCGCCGCCAGTAGAGCACCCTAAGCAATGCTTAGGCTTTGGCTGGAAATCTATCGGTCTGCTGGGGCTTGGAATCACTCGGGATCACCTCCATCGTGGACAAAGCCATCCGGACCTGGAGGAGATAACGCATGGTCATGGTCTCTCAAGGGCGGCTGCGCGCGGCGTTCGCCCGGCGCCTGTCGGAGATGTACGGGCAGGAGGTGCCCGCCTACCGGACGCTGGTGGAGGTCTGCCAGAAGGTCAACGACGGCGTGCTGCGGCGGGCGGGAGCCGGCGCCGAGCGGCTGGGCTCCATCGAGCGCGTCACCGCCGAACGACACGGCGCCATCCGCGTCGGCACCCCGGCCGAGCTGCGGCAGGTCTCGCGGATCTTCGGGGCGCTGGGGATGTACCCGGTCGGGTTCTACGACCTGCGTGAGGCCGCCGCCAGCGCCGTGCCCGTGATCTCGACCGCCTTTCGTCCCGTCGCGGCCGACGAGCTGGCCGGCGATCCCTTCCGGGTCTTCACCTCGATGCTCACCCCGGCCGATCCCCGCTTCTTCGACCCGGATCTGCGCGAGCGGCTGGCGAGGTTCCTGGCCGGGCGGCAGCTGTTCCCGCCGGAACTGCTGGAGCTGGCCGATCGGGCCGCACGCGAGCGCGAACTGCCGCAGGAGCAGGCCGCGCGCTTCACCCACCTGGCCGTCCAGGCGTTCGCGCTGGGCCGCGAGCCGATCGACCAGGCCTGGTACGAGACCCTGGAACGCATCTCGGCGGTCGCGGCCGACATCGGCGGCGTGAGCAGCACCCACATCAACCACCTGACGCCACGCGTACTGGATATCGACGACCTGTACGCGCGGATGACCGAACGCGGCATCACCATGATCGACCAGATCCAGGGACCGCCACGCTGGTCCGGCCCGGACGTGCTGCTGCGCCAGACCTCCTTTCGCGCCCTGGCCGAGCCGCGCGCGCTGCGCCGGCCTGACGGCGGCCTGACCACGGGATCGCTGCGGGTGCGCTTCGGCGAGGTGGAGGCGCGCGGAATCGCGCTCACCCGCGCCGGCCGCGAACGCTACGACGACCTACAGGCCAGAGCTGACACCTACCCTGACTCCCGCACTGACGACCGCACTGACGACCGCACTGACGACCGCACTGACGACCGCTCGGCCGACCGCTCGGCCGACGGCCGCGCCGACAACCGCGCCGACAACCGCGCCGACGGCACCGATGGCCGTGCGCGGGCCGCCCGGGCCCTGTGGGAACGGGAGTTTCCCGCGACGGAGCGGGATCTGGCGGTCGAGCGACTGGCGTTCTTCACCTATCAGCCGGTGCCGGATCGCCCGCGTGACGGGCGGCGGCCCGGCACCGGTCTCGCCGACCTGATCGACCACGGCTGGGTAGGCGCCGAGCCCATCGTCTACGAGGACTTCCTGCCCCGCTCGGCTGCCGGGATCTTCCAGTCCAACCTCACCGGGCAAGGCGTCAAGGACGACAGCCACACCGCCGCCGACTACGACAGCGACTGGCTCTCCGGCGCCATCGGGGCCGAGGTGCTGGACCCGTTCACCCTGTATGAGAGCCAGCAGCGGCGATCCCTGCAAGAGACCGCCCACGCGCTCGGCCTGCCCGAGATCACCTGAGCCCCGAGCCCGACCTCGTCTCGCGACCACCGCGACCACCGCGACGGAGAGCCCTTCATGACCACGACCACCCTGCCCGCCACCGGCGTCCTGCGGCGACGCGCCCTCGACATCCTGGCCCGCCTGGACGTCACCCCGGACGAGGGCGACGACCTGCGCGCCCGCACGCCGATCACCGGCGAGACCCTGCTCGGCCTCAGAGCCGCGACGCCCGCCGAAGCCGACGAGGCGATCGGGGCCGCGCACGAGGCGTTCCTGGCGTGGCGCACGGTGCCCGCGCCCCGCCGCGGCGAGGTGATACGCAGGCTGGCCGAGCTCCTGCGCGAGCACCGCGACGACCTGGCCGACCTCATCACCATCGAAGCGGGCAAGATCCGCTCGGAGGCGCTCGGCGAGATCCAGGAGATGATCGACATCTGCGAGTTCGCGGTCGGCCTGTCGCGCCAGCTCTACGGGCGCACCATCGCTTCCGAACGGCCAGGCCACCGGCTGTCGGAGACCTGGCACCCGCTGGGCGTCGTCGGCGTGATCTCCGCGTTCAACTTCCCGGCGGCCGTGTGGGCGTGGAACACCGCCGTGGCACTGGTCTGCGGCGACACCGTCGTCTGGAAGCCGTCGGAGCTGACGCCGCTCACCTCCCTGGCCTGCGACCGGCTGCTGGCCGCGGCGGCGGCCGAGAGCGGCCTACCCCGCGAGGTGCACCGGCTGCTGCTCGGCGAGCGCGCCATCGGGGAGCGACTGGCCGACGACCGGCGGGTGGCGCTGGTCAGCGCCACCGGCTCGGTCCGCATGGGGCGCCAGGTCGCTCCACGGGTCGCCGCCCGCTTCGGCCGGTCTCTGCTGGAGCTGGGCGGCAACAACGCCGCCGTGCTCACCCCGTCGGCCGACCTCGACCTGGCCGCCTCCGCCATCGTGTTCGCCGCGGCCGGCACCGCCGGACAGCGCTGCACCACCTTGCGCCGGCTCATCGCGCACACCGACATCGCCGAAGAGCTGATCGACCGGCTCACCACCGCCTACGGAAAGCTGCCCATCGGCGACCCGTTCGACGACACCACCCTGGTCGGGCCGCTCATCTCCGCTCAGGCGCACGAGGCGATGCGCCAGGCGCTGAGCGCCGCGCGCTCCGAGGGCAGCGAGATCCTGGCCGGCGGTGGCCGCCGGCTCGCCGCCGCCGCCCCCGCCGCCTACTACGCCGAGCCCGCCATCGTCCGCATCGGCGCACAGTCGGGCATCGTCCGGCAGGAGACCTTCGCGCCGATCCTGTACGTGCAGACCTACCAGACCCTGAACCAGGCCATCGCCCTGAACAATGACGTGCCCCAAGGATTGTCCTCCAGCATCTTCACCCGGGACCTGCGAGAGGCCGAGCGGTTCCTGGCCGCCGACGGCTCCGACTGCGGCATCGTCAACGTCAACATCGGCACTTCCGGCGCGGAGATCGGCGGGGCCTTCGGCGGCGAGAAGGAGACCGGCGGCGGGCGCGAGTCCGGCTCGGACTCCTGGCGCGCCTACATGCGGCGCGCGACCGGCACCGTCAACTACTCCGACCAGCTGACCCTCGCCCAGAACGTGAGCTTCCTCTAACGCCCGCGCCACGTCCCATGCCACGGTCCGGACCAGCGACCCGGACCAGCGGACCAGACCAGCGGTTCTGATCGCTGGACCGACTCAGGGGCTCAGCGGCTCAGACCAGCGATCCGGACCGGACCGCGGCAGCCGGTCGCGTTGATTGTTTGTACAAACGATCGATAGAATTGCGCGTATGGCAGAGCTTCCGGAAGTACCGGCTCGTCGTGTGCGTACCGTGCTCGGGGATGTCGACCCCTCGGCGCTCGGGCACACGCAGCCACACGAACACGTCCTGAGCGACATGTCGGCCATCATCCAGCCCTGGGGTCTGCGGCCGGTGGCCGACGACGGCGTCGGGACCGGCATCGGCAGGGAGTTCCCGGCGTCGGTGCGCGCCCGGATCGCCGAGCCGGTCCGGCTGGACAACTACGACTGGATCCGGCGTACGGTCCTCAACCTGGACAACCTGCGGCTGCACTCCGAGCAGGACGCCACCGAGGAGCTGATCCTCTACCGCGTGGCCGGTGGCGGCGCGGTAGTGGACTCCTCCTCGGTGGGGCTCGGCCGCGACCCGCTCGGGCTGGCCCGGGTCTCGCGTGCCAGCGGGGTGCACATCGTGATGGGCAGCGGCTACTACTGCCGCGACTACCATCCGGCGGGGCTGGCCGACGCCTCGGTGGAGGCGATCAGCGCGGAGATCGTCGCGGACGTGCGCGACGGCGCGGGCGAGACCGGGGTCCGCGCCGGGCTCATCGGCGAGATCGGCCTGAGCTGGCCGGTGCATCCCACCGAGGACAAGGTGCTGCGCGCCGCCTGCCGCGCGCAGGTGGCGACCGGGGCGCCGCTGCAGATCCATCCCGGACGCCATCCCGAGGCACCGCTGCGGGCCATGCGCGCGGTCGTGGAGGCGGGCGGCGATCCGGCCCGCGTGATCATGTCCCATCTCGACCGTACGCTGTGGCGGCCCGAGGACCTGCTGGAGCTCGCGGGCGCGGGCTGCTACCTGGAGTTCGACCTGTTCGGCCAGGAGTCCAGCTACTACGCCTTCAACCCCGACGCGCGCCGGCCCAACGACCGTACCCGGATCGAATGGCTGCGCAGGCTGATCGAGTCCGGCTACGGCGAGCGCCTGCTGATCGCGCAGGACATCTGCCAGAAGGTCTACCTGCGCCGCTACGGCGGCCCCGGCTACACCCACATCCTCGACAGCGCCATCCCGCTGATGCGCCGCATGGGAATGAGCGAGAGCGAGATCATCATGGTGACCGTCACCAACCCCGCGACCGTCCTGGCTATGGGATAGTCGGCGCCATGGCCACCACCAACCAGACGGGCAACCAGACGGGCGGCAGCCGGCACACGAAGGGCGGCCGGATGAAGGCGACCTCCGCGCGGCGGGCGCAGTCGGCCCGTACGGAGCTACGGCTGCTGCGCACCGCCTGCTGGCTGTTCTCCGAGCGAGGCTTCCACGGCACGGGCATCCGCGACATCTCCGTGGCCGCGGAGGTCGCCGTCTCGGCGATGTACTACTACGCCTCCTCCAAGGATGAGTTGCTGGAGGCGGTCACGCGCCGGGTCATGGAGGTGCTGGCGGCCGGCAGTGAGGAGACGGTCCGCGACATCGACGACCCCGCCGAACGGCTGGTCGCGCTCATCGCCGTGCACGTCGCCTTCCACGCGCGCAACCCTCGCGCCGCCAAGGTGGCCGACCACGAGTTCCAGGCGCTGACCGGGCAGGCCCGGCGCGACATCCTGCGACTGCGTGACGCCTACGAGAAGGTGTGGGCCGACACTCTGGAGGCCGGCGTCCGTGACGGCGTCTTCAAGGACCGCGGCAACGTCGCGCGGCTGGCGCTGCTGCAGATGGCGACCGGGATCGCGCACTGGTACCGCCCGGGCGGGGAACTGGACATCGCGCAGCTGTGCGAGCGGTTCGCCGACATGGGGCTCGCGCTGATGGGCGCCGGCCGCGACGGGCGGCCACTGGAGGCGCGCGACCTGAGCATCCCCGACTCCGATGTGCTGCTGGAGCGGGTCGAGCTGGCGATAGAGCCGCGCCGCAAGCCGAGCGGAGTGTGACCTGCGGCCCGCGAGCACGCGGGCCCGTCAGTGTCTTGACATCGCCGCTAATTTGAGCGATCGTTCGACAACATATCGGCCTCGACGAGGAGAGCGACGTGACGCCTACAGACCATGAGGACGGGCGGCGGGCCGCGTCGTCCCCGAGCTCGACCGGCGCGCTGGACCCGAGCACCGCCGAGGAACTGGACCCGAGTCCGGGCGGCGAGCTGGAGCAGGCCGCCGCGCTCGTCCGCGACCTCTACGGCCTGGAGGGCCGGCTGACGCCGCTGCCGGGGGAAAAGGACCGCAACTTCCGGTTGAGCACCGCCGGCGGCCAACGCTACGTCCTGAAGCTGCACGCGCCGGACACCGACCCCGCCGAGCTCGACCTGCAGGACGCGGTGCTGCGGCACCTGGCCGGGCAGGCCGGCGCGCCACCGGCCCCGCGCGTGGTGGCGAGCCTGGCCGGACGCCGATCGGCCGCCGCCCTGTGGGCCGACGGCCCGCGTACGGCCAGGGTGCTCACCTGGCTGGAGGGCCGTCCCTGGGCGCAGGTCGAGCCGACGGCGCGGCGTCTGCGCGACCTGGGCCGTCACGTGGCCGCCGTCGACCAGGCGCTGGCCGGCTTCACCCACCCCGGAATGCGGCGCGAGCTGGTGTGGAACCTGACCGGCGCCCCCGCGGTCGCCGCTCTCGCGCCGCTGCTGGAGGGCGAGCTGCGGCCGCTGGTGAGCGAGGTGTTCGACCGCTACCGCGCGCATGTCGCGCCGCGCGTCGCGGCGCTGCCCCACCAGGTGATCCACAACGACGCCAACGAGCTCAACATCCTGGTGGACGACGCCGGCGCGGTGGCCGCTCTGATCGACTTCGGTGACGTGGCGTGGAACCCGCGGGTCTGCGGGCTGGCGGTGGCCGGGGCGTACGCGATGCAGGGGCACGCTGATCCGCTGCGGGCGGTGCTGCCCCTGGTGAGCGGGTACGACGAGGTGTCGCCGCTGCGGCCGGCCGAGCTGGAGGTGCTCTTCGACCTGATGCGCACCCGGCTGGCGATGAGCGTGTGCCTGTCGGCCCATCAGCACGCCAACAACCCCGCCAACGACTACCTGCTGGTCAGCCGGCGCGGTGTGACGCAGGTGCTGCGGCGGCTGGCCGGGACCAGCCCGGATCTGGCCCACTTCCGGCTGCGCGAGGCGGTCGGCTTCGCGCCCAATCCGCTGGCCCGCGCCGTACGCCAGCACTTCGAGTCCGGCGCCGCCCGGCCGCTGCCCCTGCTGGACGAACACGCCGCGCCCGCAGAAGACGCCGCCACATCGGCCCGCTACGGCGAGGCGTCCACGCCGTCACCCGGAACGCGGCCGCAGATCAACCTGGCCTGCGACCTGCCGGCCGGCGCGGGCGTCACGGTGCGCTGTCCCCTCCCCTCGCTGGTGCACAGCGTGAACGCCGGCCGCGGGGTCGTCGTGCTCGAACACCGCACCGGCGACGGCGTGCCGTTCTGGACCCTCTACCGGCACCTGGACCCGGGCTCGATCACGCACCTGGCTCCCGGCGACGAACCGGCTCCGGGCTCGCGCCTGGGGAGCGCCGGCGGGACGGCGCCGCCGCGCGTGCAGGTGCTGACCCACCTGCTCGGCATGGGAGCCGGCATCCCGGACACCGCGCCCGCCGACGAGGCCGACCTGTGGACCGCCGTCAGCGTCGACCCCGGCCTGCTGCTCGGCCGGGCGGGCGGCGCGGCGCGGCCACGGCGCAAGACGGCCGGCATCGCCGCGCGCCGGCGGACGAACCTCAGCCGGGCGATGAGCCTGTCCTACCGTGAGCCGCTGCACATCGTCCGGGGGGAGGGCGCCTATCTCTTCGACGCCTCCGGCCGGCCGTGGCTGGACCTGGTCAACAACGTCTGCCATGTGGGGCACTGCCATCCTCGGGTGGTGGCCGCGGGCCATCGGCAGGCGGCCCGGCTCAACACCAACACCCGGTATCTGCACGAGTCCGTCGTGGAGTACGCCCGCCGCCTGGTGGAGCTGCTGTCCGACCCGTTGCGGGTCTGCTTCTTCGTCAACTCCGGCTCCGAGGCCAACGACCTGGCGCTGCGGCTGGCGACGGCGCATACGGGCGCCGAGGACGTCCTGGTCCTCGACCACGCCTACCACGGCCATCTCAGCTCGCAGATCGCCCTGAGCCCGTACAAGTTCGACCGGCGTGGCGGGCGCGGCCGGCCGGGCACCACCCATGTCTGCGAACTGCCCGATCCCTACCGGGGCCGGCTGCGCGCGGGACGCGACGACGATCTCGGCCGGCGCTACGCCGGTTCGGTCGCCGACCGGCTCGCCGAGCTGGCGTCGGCCGGGCGCCGCCCCGCCGCGTTCTTCGCCGAGTCGCTGCAGAGTTGCGGCGGTCAGATCGTCTACCCCGACGGCTACCTGCGCGGCGCGTTCGAGCATGTGCGGCGGGCCGGCGGGGTGTGCGTGGCCGACGAGGTGCAGGTGGGGCTGGGACGGGTGGGCCGGACCTTCTGGGGGTTCGAGTTACAGGGCGTCGTGCCCGACATCGTCACGCTGGGCAAACCCCTGGGCAACGGTCATCCGCTCGCCGCCGTGGTGACGACGCCGGAGATCGCGCGCTCGTTCGAGACGGGGATGGAGTACTTCAACACCTTCGGCGGCAACCCGGTCTCGGCCGAGATCGGGCTGGCCGTGCTCGACGTCGTACGCGAGGAGGGTCTGCAGGCCCACGCGCGCCGGCGCGGCGAGCAGCTCCTGCGCGGGTTGCGCCGGCTCCAGGAGCGGCATCGGCTGATCGGGGACGTCCGCGGCGAGGGGCTGTTCCTCGGCGTGGAGCTGAGCCTCGATGACCGGCGGCCGGCCGGCGCGCGGGCGAGCGCGGTCAAGGAGGCGGTGAAGGCGCGCGGGGTGCTGGTGTCGACGGACGGGCCGGACGACAACGTGCTCAAGATCAAGCCGCCCCTGGTGCTGAGCGGGGCGGACTGCGAGATGTTCCTCGATGTCCTCGGCGAGGCGCTGGGCGAGGTCGAAGCATCCCTTTGAGGCGTCATGCCTTGACGTAGCCATTTATTTGAGCGATCGTTCGACTACTTAGCTTGACGATGGGTGGTTCAGATGCAACGCGTGCGGACAAAGACCGTCGCGGCCACTGCGGTGGCGCTGGCGATGCTGGCGGCCGGCTGCTACCGCGACAACGGCGCCGCCTCGACGCCGGCCCCGGGCAAAACACCGCGAAAGGACCTCGTCACGATCACCCCGCCCGGGACCGGGCAGGTCGACAGCGTCACCTGGGCGCTGTACCGCGGCACGACCTCGATCGACCCGATCACCGCGGGCGACTATCCCGAGATCACCGTGACGAGCCTCATGTGCGAGTCACTGTTCCGCCAGACCCCGGACGGCTCGGTCGAGCCCGGCCTGGCCACACGGCTGGACTTCCCCGACCCGAAGACCGCCGTCCTGACGCTGCGTGCGGGCGTGCGGTTCTGGGACGGCTCCCCCATGACCGCCGAGGACGTCGCCTTCAGCATCGAACGCAACCGCGACCCCAAGGGCGGCGGCTACTGGGTGCCCGTCCTGGACCGGGTGACCTCGGTCCAGGCCAGCGGCCCGCTGGAGGTCACCCTGAAGCTGAAGCAGCCGGACTACTGGCTGCGCGACGTCCTTTCGTACATGCCGGGCATGGTGGTCTCCAAACGCTACGTCCAGGCCAAGGGCAAGGACTACGGCACGGTGAAGGGCGGCGCCATGTGCACCGGCTCCTTCAAGCTCGGCCAGTGGCGCACCGGCGACGTCCTGTCCGTGGTGCGCAACGACGGCTACTGGAACCGCGCCGAGTCGCCGCTGGTGCGGCGGATCGACTTCAAGGGCATCCCCGACGAGGCCACGCTGACGGCGGCGCTGCTCACCGGAGAAGTGGACGGCGCCTACCTCGAACTGCCGCTGTCGACGATGGAGCAGGTCCGCGCCAGCGGCACCGTCAAGGTCTACCACGGCCCGTCCTACCTCATCGACGCGCTCATCGTCGCCGACATGGGCCGGGGCCCGCTCGCCGACCCGCGCGTGCGCCGCGCCCTGTCGCTGGCCATCGACCGCGAGTCCTACATCCGCACCCTGTACAAGGGCGGCGCCCAGCCGGCTCGCGCCCTCGGCACCCCGGGCACCTGGGGAGCCGAGCGCGAGGTCTTCCAGGCCGCCTGGGACGCGCTGCCCGCTCCCGGCGTGGACCTTGACGGCGCTCGCAAGCTCATCCAGGAGGCCGGCGCGAGCGGTAAGACCGTGAGGTTCGGCATGAGCAACGAGCTCAACAAGCTGGCCACCGAGGCCAACCTGGTCAAGTCGGCGGCCGAGAAGATCGGCCTCAAGGCCGAGTTGAAGGCGGTGTCCACCGACGCCTACAGCGGGTTCTTCCTCGATCCGAAGGCCCGCGCCGACGTCGACGGCTTCTTCACCACCAACTATCCCAACTGGGCCGATCCTGGAGCCCTCTACGCGGCACTGTCCGTGCCGGGCGGCCCGCAGGACTACGGCCGCTACCGCAACCCCGAGGCGGCGAGCCTGCTGCAACGGGCCCGTGGCAGCGCCGACGCGCGGCAGCGGGCCGAGGCCACCGTAGGGGCGCAGGCGATCGTGACCAAGGACCTGCCCTGGATCCCGATCGCCGCCCCGGACACGGTCCTGGTCCTGAACGCCAAGCTCACCGGCGCCACGGTCTCCTCCCAGCACCTGTTCGCCCCATGGGCGAGCAAGCTCGGGGCGGTGGGCTAGGCACATGGCCGCCTACCTCATGCGACGGGCGCTCATGCTGGCCGCGACCCTGCTCGTGTCGAGCTTCGTGGTCTTCGCCGGGCTGTCGCTGGCACCGGGCAACCCGCTGGCCACGCTCTCGGGCGGCCGGTCGCTGCCGCCGGAGAGCGTGGCCGTCCTCGTGCAGCGCTACCACCTGAACGAGCCGTTCCTCGTGCAGTACGTCACCTGGCTGGGCAACGCCGTGCGCGGCGACCTCGGCATGTCGATCATCCTGCGCCAGGACGTGTCGGACCTCATCTCCTCCCGCAGCGGAACGACCATCGCCCTGATCCTTTACGCGGCCCTGATCGTGCTGGTGGGCGGGGTGGCGCTCGGGCTGCTGGCGGCCCTGCGGCCGGGGATCGTGGACGCGATCGTGGTGATGTCGACCGCGCTGGTGGTGGCCGTCCCGCCCTTCGTGGCGGCGATCGTCCTCATCGGCGTCTTCGCGGTGCGGCTGCGGTGGCTGCCGGCCCTCGGCAACGGCGCGGGGCTGTGGGAGGGGATCCGGCATCTCACCCTTCCGGCCCTCGCCCTGGCGGCTGCCGCCACCGCGGCCGTGGCCCGGGTCACCCGCACCACCGTGCGCCAGGAGATGGGCCGCGAACACGTCCAGACGGCGATCAGCCGGGGGCTGCCCTACGCGGCGCTCGTGCGCCGCCACGCCCTGCGCAACGCCGCCGTCCCGATCAGCACGCTGGCCGGCATGACGGTCGCCTCGATGATCGCGCTGGCGGCCGTGGTGGAACGCGCCTTCAGCCTCAACGGGCTGGGCGCCTACCTCGTCAGCGCCGCCCTGTCCAAGGACTTCGCCGTCGTACAGGGCATATCGCTCGTTCTGGTCACCGCCTTCGTCCTGGTCAACACCCTGGTCGACGTCGGGGCAGCGCTGCTGGACCCCCGGATCAAGCTGGGCGGGCGAGCATGACGGCGCTCGCGCTGCGGGGAAGAGGCCGCCGCGGCGCCCTGGGGGTGCTCGGCACGACGGCCGCGATCGTGATCATCGCGGCGGTCGTCCTGTCGGTGCTCGGACCGGCGCTGTCGCCGGTCGACCCGGACGCCAGCGACTTCGCCAACGCCTACGCCCCACCCGGACCCGGGCACCTGCTCGGCTTCGACGGCCAGGGCCGCGATCTGCTGGCGCGCCTGCTGACCGGCGCGCGGACCTCGCTGCTGGGCCCCTTGTGGGTCGTCGCGCTGAGCATGACGGCGGGCACCGTCATCGCCATCGCGGCCGCCTGGCGCGGCGGCTGGCTGGACTCCGTCGTGTCGGCGGCCCTGGACGTGATCTTCGCCTTCCCGGGGGTCCTGCTCGCGATGCTCGTCGCGGCCGTCTTCGGTCCCGGCTTGAGCGCGGCGGTGCTCGCCCTTTCGGTGGCCTACGTCCCCTACATCGCCCGGCTGCTGCGCAGCGCGGCCCTGGCCGAGCGCCGCAAACCCTACGTCCAGGCGCTGGAGGTGCAGGGAGCCGGGTCGGTGGCGATCTGCCTGCGCCACCTCGTGCCCAACCTCATGCCGCTCCTCGCCGCCCAGGCCACGCTCTTCTTCGGGTACGCCATGGTCGATCTGGCCATCGTGTCCTACTTCGGCCTCGGAGTGCGGCCGCCCGCCGCGGACTGGGGCGTCATGGTCGCCGGCGGGCAGTCGGGCGTCCTTCAGGGCTATCTCGCCGAGTCGTTGCTGGCGGGCGGCTGCATCGTCGTCCTGGTCGTGGCGTTCAACGTGCTCGGCGAACGGCTGTCCGACGACTCCGGGCAGGGCGGGACATTCGGCCCGTCGCGCTGGTGGCGTCCCGGGCGAGGAGGCACCGCATGAGCGACCCGCTCGACAGCCGCATGAGCGACCTGCTCGACATCAGCGGCCTGACGGTGACGCTGCCGCTGGGCGGCCGGCAAAGGACGGTCCTCAGCGAGGTGTCGCTGAGCGTCGGCCCGGGCGAAGCGGTCGGCCTGGTCGGCGAATCGGGCTCGGGCAAGTCCATGACGGCCCGCTCGATCGTGCGACTGCTACCCGCGGGCGCGCACACCGAGGGCAGCATCCGCGTCGGCGGGGCCGACGTCGCGGCACTGCGCGGGCCCGCGCTGCGCGAGCTGCGACGCCGCGTGCCCATGGTCTTCCAGGATCCGCGCGCGCACATCAACCCGGTGCGCACGGTCGGTGACTTCCTCACCGAGGCCCTGCGCGTCCACGGGCGCACTCCCCGGCGGACGGCCGAGGAGCGCGCCGTGCGCACGCTGGAGGAGGTGGGCGTGGCCGGCGGCCGGCGACGGTTGCGGCAGTACCCGCACGAACTGTCGGGCGGACTGCTGCAACGCGTCATGATCGCGGCGGCGCTGCTCGCCGAGCCGCGGCTGCTGCTGGCCGACGAGCCCACCACCGCGCTCGATGTCACCACGCAGGCCGAGGTGATGGCCATCCTCGACGAGCTGCGCCGCGAGCGCGCTCTGGCCATGCTGTTCATCACCCACGACCTCGAACTCGCCGCGGCCGTCTGCGACCGGACCGCGGTGATGTACGCCGGCCGCGTCATGGAGGTGCGCGCGTCGGCGCTGCTGCACCGGCACCCGTTACATCCCTACACCGCGGCGCTGACCGCCGCCCGGCCGTCCCTGGATCGGCGGGCCGAGCGGCTGGTGACCACCCCGGGCCGGCCGCTGTCGGCCTTCGAGGCGCCGGACGGCTGCCCGTTCGCCACCCGGTGCGCGCACGTGCGGCAGCCCTGCCACGACACCCGGCCGGGCCTGCGGCCCCTGGCGGGCGGGCAGGTGGCCTGCGTCCGGGCCGAGGAGCTGCACCAGGAGCGGGCGGTGCCGCATGAGTGAGGCGATCCTGCGGGTCGAAGGACTGCGCAAGGTGTTCGGGCAGGCCGTCGCCGTAGAGGAGGTGAGCTTCTCGCTGCCGCCCGCCGGCGCGCTGGCCGTCGTCGGCGAGTCGGGATCGGGCAAGACCACCGTGGCCCGCATGATCGTGGGCCTGGAACGGCCGACGGCCGGGCGCGTCACCGCCTGCGGCCGCGACCGCTCCCAGCCGGCCCGCTCGGCGCGCGAACGCCGCCGACGCGGCGGCGAGGTCCAGATCGTCTTCCAGGACCCCTACGCCAGCCTCGACCCGCGCCAGAGTCCCGCCGCCGCGCTGGAGGAGGTCCTGCGGCTGCACACCCGGCTGGATCGCGGGCGGCGGCGCGCCAGGGTGGCGGAGCTGGCCGACCTCGTCGGGCTCGACGAACGCCAGATGGCCGCGCGGCCGGCCGGGCTGTCGGGCGGCCAGCGCCAGCGGGTGGCCATCGCCAGGGCGCTGGCGGCCCAGCCGCGGGTCCTCATCCTCGACGAGTCCGTCGCCGCGCTGGATGTGTCCATCCAGGCGCAGGTCCTCAACGTGCTGTCGCAGGTACGCGAACGCACCGGCGTGGCCTACCTGTTCATCAGCCACGACCTCGCCGTGGTGCGCCAGGTCAGCGACGAGGTCATCGTCATGCGGCACGGCTCGATCGTCGAACGCGGACCCACCGGCCAGGTGCTCGACGCGCCCGAGCATCCGTACACGCGTCTGCTGCGCGCGAGCGTTCCCGGCCCCGGCTGGCGCCCCACCCGCCGCATCACTCAGCAAGCTCAGGAAGCTCAGGAAGCGAAGGAGACACGATGACCGAAAGCACCCCAGCGACCGAAACCACCCCAGCGCTTGGGGAACCGGTCGGCACCGGGCCCGACGGGTGGCCGAGCGCCACCGAACTGGCCGAAGGCGTCGCGGCCGGTGAGATCGGCGCGCGCGAGGTGCTGGAGGGCTACCTGGCGCGCATCGACGCGCTCGATCCCGCGCTGAACGCCTTCTGCCACCTCGACCACGAGCGGGCTCGCCAGGCCGCCGACGCAGCCGACGCGCGGGTTGCGGCCGGCGGGCCGCTGCCGCCGTTCCTGGGCGTCCCCATCGCGATCAAGGACCTGCATCCGGTCCGCGGCTGGCCGCTGTGCAGCGCCTCCAACGCCGTCGAGCACCGCGTGATGGCCGCCGACGCGCCGGCCGTCAGGGCGTTGCGGGAGGCGGGATTCGTGTTCGTCGGCGCGACCACCTCGCCCGAATTCGGCACCGTGTCCGTCACCGAGTCGGCGCGTCACGGCGTCACCCGCAGCCCCTGGGATCTGACGCGCAGCCCGGGCGGTTCCAGCGGCGGCGCGGCCGCGGCCGTGGCGGCCGGCCTGCTGCCCGTGGCACACGGGTCCGACGGCGCGGGCTCCATCCGCGAGCCGGCCAGCTTCTGCGGGCTCGTCGGGCTCAAGCCGAGCCGCGGCCGCGTCCCCTCCGACGCCCACTACATGGAGGGCTTCGCGACCGAAGGGGTACTCACCCGCACCGTGCTGGACACCGCGGCGATCCTGGACGTCTTCGCGGCGGCCCCCCAGTCCACCTGGTACAGCGCTCCCCCGGCTGAGGCACCCTACCGGCGCCAGGCCGGGCGTGACCCGCGGCGGCTGCGCGTCGGGCTCAACCTGCAGCCCGCCTTCCCCGCCGAGGTGCACCCCGCGGCCCTCGCCCTGGCCCGCCGGGCCGCCGACCTGCTGGCCGACCTCGGTCACGAGGTGGTCGAGCAGACCATTCCCGGACTCGACCCCGACTGGTTCCAGCCCCGCTTCGAGATCCTCTACGCCACGGGGTCGGCCGACTGCGCGGTCGTGGACGAGTCCGCCGTCGAGCCGCTCAACCGCACCCTTCGCCGGGCCGCCCGCGAGACCGACTCGCTGACGTACGTGACGACCATGCTCGAACTGCAGCTGCGCTCGGCCGAGATGTACCAGGCGTGGCAGGCCGTCGACGTCGTCCTGACCCCGACCAACCCCGTCCTGGCGCCGAGCGAGGGCGCCCTGTGGCAGGGGCAGGACGCCGACCCGTGGCTGCCGCTGCGGCGCGCGGAGGAGACCGCCTCGCTCACGGCCCTGTCGAACATGCTGGGCCTGCCCGCGATCTCCATCCCGCTGGTGGAGCAGCCCGGCGGCCTGCCGCTCGGCGTCCAGCTCATCGGCGGCCGATGGCGCGACGGCACCGTCCTGGCCCTGGCCGGCCAGCTCGAACGCGCCCACCCATGGCGACACCGCAGGCCCGCAGGCCTGCCCCGGTGAACGACACCCCTCACATCCCTCAGGAGGAACACCTCATGGATCTGACCGGCCCGCCGACTTCGACGATCATCGACTTCCGCGTACGGGTGCCCAGCGCCGCCCGCCCCCCGTTGTCGGCCGGCGGCGACGTCTACACCCAGTACGAGGCGGTCCTCGACATCGGCGACGGCTGGCACAAGGGCATGGACGATCTGCTGGCCGAGCTGGAGGAGGCCGGGGTCGGGCACGCCGTGCTGCACGCGGAGTACGAGCACGGCGACTACGCCGACGCGCTGAATGAGGAGGTGGCCGAGCAGGTGCGGCTGCGGCCCGACCGCTTCTCCGGCTTCGGGACGGTGACGCTGGAGCCGCTGTCGGTCATGCGCGCCGTACGCCAGGTCGACCGGGTGGCCGCGCTGGGACTGTCCGGGATCAACGTGCAGCCGTCGTTCTTCGGCCACGCGATCGACGACCGGCAGCTGTACCCGGTCTACGCCAAGGCCACCGAGCTGGGGCTGGCGATCGCCATCCACACCGGCGTCAACTACTCGCGCCGCCACCCCATCGAGGCCGAACGCCCCATCCGCCTGGACCAGGTCGCCTGCGACTTCCCCGAGGCCACGCTCATCGCCTGCCACGGGGCGTGGCCGTGGGTGCCGGAGATCGTGGCCGTGGCCCGGCGTCACCCCAACGTGCTCGTCGACTTCGGCGGCCTGGCCCCCAAGTATCTCGGCGTGCCGGGCTCGGGCTGGGAGACGATGCTGCGCTTCATGGACCGGGTCCTGCGCGAGCAGGTGCTCTTCGCCACGGACTGGCCGGTGTTCCCGCACCTGCGGGCGCTGCGCGAATGGCATGGCCTCGGCTTGCGGGCCCAGACGCTGGACGCGCTGCTGCACGACAACGCCAGGCGGCTGCTGTCGCCCGCCCATGAGACGGTGCCGGTATGAGCCTTCCGCGGCTGGCGCGCATCACCGACTACGTCACCCATTGGGCCACCCACCGTCCGGCCCGGGAGGCGCTCGTCGGCCCCAGCGGCCGCTGGACCTACCAGCGGCTGCGTGAGGACGTCGACCGCTGCGCGGCCGCGCTGCTGGCCGCCGGCGTGCGCCGCGGCGACCGGGTGGCGCTGCTCGGCCACCCGCAGCCGGAATGCTTCGTGCTCTTCCTGGCCACGGCGAGCATCGGCGGCATCTGGGTGGGGCTGAACCCCAAGTACACGATCGCCGAGCTGTCCCACGTGGTCGCCGACAGCGAGCCGGCGCTGCTGTTCGGCATGCTCGACGACGCCACGCAGCCCGCGACACTGCACGCGCTGCGCTCCCTCGCACCGATGCGCGTGGTGACCAGCGGACGCGCGGTGGAGGGGCTGTCGCTGTCCTACGAGGAGTTCCTCGACGCCGCAGAGCCGGCAGAGCGCCTGGCCGGCGCCCGCGAGCAGGTCCAGCCGCTGGACCCGGCGGCGATGATCTACACCTCCGGCAGCACCGGCAGGCCCAAGGGCGCGCTCGTCCCGCACCGGGGGCTGGCCCACTGCGGCGTGGTGCAGGCTGGACGGTGGTACGGCCAGGCGCCCCGCAAGCTGTGCGACCTGCCGCTCAACCACATCGGCGGGCTCGGCGACATCAGCACCTCGATCCTCACGGCCGGCGGCACGGTCGTGTACATGCCGCGCTTCGATCCGGCCGGCGCCCTGCGCCTGGTGGAGCGCGAGCGCCTGACGCACCTGTACTGCATTCCGACGCAGCTGCTGGCGATGGTGGGGACGCCGCAGTGGTCGCAGTGCGACCTCGGCTCGCTGGAGTACATCCTGTGGGGCGGCGCCCCCGCGCCCCACAGCCTGCTGCGGAGGCTGGCGAAGACGGGCGCGCGGCTGGCCACCAGCTACAGCCTCACCGAGTCGACCGGTTCGGTGACCTACACCGATCCGGGCGACCCGCTGGAGGTGCTGGCCTGGAGCGTGGGCCGGGTGGATCCGCACTACGAGGTCACGCTGCGCCCTCCCGACGGCGACGGCGGCGGCGCGGCGGGCGCCGCCGGCGAGTTGCTCATCCGGGGCGACTTCATCACCCGCGGCTACTGGCGCGCCCCGGATGCCACCCGGGCGGCGATCGACGGCGAGGGCTGGCTGCACACCGGCGACCTGGCCGTACAAGAACCTGACGGCCACATCCGCCTGGTCGGACGGCTCAAGGAGATGTTCAAGTCGGGCGGCTACAACGTCTACCCCCGCGAGATCGAAGCCGCGATCGAGGAACATCCGGCCGTCGCGCTCGCCGCCGTGGTCGGCGTGCCCGATGAGCGCTGGGGAGAGGTCGGGCACGCGTTCGTCGTGGCGGCCGGGCCGGTGACAGTGGGTGAGCTGCGCGACTACGCCCGGGCGCGGCTGGCCAACTACAAGGTGCCCAAGGTGTTCCGGCTGGAGGCCGAGCTGCCGAAGCTGCCCATCGGCAAGATCGACAAAGTGGAGCTGCGCCGGCGCGCCGGCTCCCTCTGACCTTTTGGAGAGCTTTATGACTGTGCTGCGGAACTTCATCGACGGCGAGTTCACCGATCCGCTCGCCTCCGAAACGATGCCCGTGCTCGATCCGGCGACGGGCGAGACGATCGCGCAGGCCCCCCGATCCGGCCCCGAGGACGTCGATCGGGCGGTGGCGGCGGCCAAGGCGGCCTTTCCCGGCTGGTCCGAGACCACCCCGGGACAACGCGCGCTCGCGCTGCTCAAGCTGGCGGACGCGATCGAGGAGCACGGGGCGGAACTGGCCGGGCTGGAGTCCGCGAACGCCGGCAAACCCCTGCACGTGGTCATCAGCGATGAGATCGGCGCCATGGCCGACAACCTGCGCTTCTTCGCCGGCGCCGCCCGCTGCCTGGAGGGCAAGGCGGCCGGCGAGTACGTGGCCGGCTACACCTCGATGATCCGCCGCGAGCCCGTGGGCGTGGTCGGCCAGATCACGCCGTGGAACTACCCGATGATGATGGCCGTGTGGAAGATCGGCCCCGCCCTGGCCGCGGGCTGCACCAGCGTGCTCAAGCCCGCGCCCACGACCCCGCTGACCACCCTCAGGCTCGCCGAACTGGCCGCCGCCATCTTCCCGCCCGGCGTGCTCAACGTCGTCGTCGGCGGCGACGAGCCGGGCGCCGCGCTGGTCGAACATCCCGATGTCGAGCTCGTCTGCCTCACCGGGTCGGTCGAGACCGGCAGATGGGTGGCCGAACACGCGGCCCGCACCCTCAAGCGCACCCATCTCGAACTCGGCGGCAAGGCACCGGTCGTGGTGTTCGACGACGCCGACCTGGAGGCGGCACTGGAGATCATCTCCGGCGCCGGCTTCTACAACGCGGGCCAGGACTGCACGGCGGCCACCCGGGTGCTGGCCGGCCCCCGCCTGTACGACGACCTCGTCGCCGGCCTGGCCGAGAAGGCCAAGGAACGGGTGATGGGCGACATGAGCGCGCCGCAGACGACCCTCGGCCCGCTCAACAGCCTGCGCCAGCGCGAGCGGGTGGCCGGCTTCCTGGAGCGGCGGCCCGGCCACGCGGAGGTCGTCACCGGGGGCCGGGCGGCCGAGCGGCCCGGCTTCTTCTTCGAGCCGACGGTCGTGGCCGGGCTGCGGCAGGACGACGAGCTGGTCCAGCGGGAGATCTTCGGCCCGGTCATCACCGTCCAGCGCTTCGGCGCGGAGGATGAGGCGATCAGGCTGGCCAACGGCACACCGTACGGTCTGGCCGCCTCGGTCTGGACGCGCGACATCGGGCGGGCCCTGCGCATGTCGAAGGCGCTGCGCTTCGGCTGCGTCTGGATCAACGACCACGTCCCGCTCGCCTCGGAGATGCCGCACGGCGGCTTCAAGCAGTCAGGTCACGGCAAGGACCTGTCGGCGTACGCGCTTGAGGACTACACCCTCGTCAAGCACGTGATGGCCAGCCTGCGCTGAACACCGGCCGCCCGTGCCTTTCTCACTCAGGAGCGCCGAACCACCCCCACGTAATCTATCGATCGTTCGAAATGGTGATTGCCCATGATGCCAAGGAAAGCAGTGGGATGCCTCCTGCTGGTGATGGCCCTGCTGGCCGCGGGCTGCGGCAGCGAACCGGCCGGGAACGGCGCCTCCCGCGAGGCCGGGACGCCCCGACGCGGCGGGAGCCTCACGATCCTGCGCGCCGCCGACATCGACGGCTGGGATCCCGACAAGGCCATCCAGCTGGCCACCTTCCAGACCCTGCCGCAGGTGATGGAGGGCCTGGTCCGCTACGCGCCCGACGGCACGTCGATCCAGCCCGGCCTGGCCGAAAGCTGGAAGCTCGACACCAAGGCCAAGACCATCACCTTCACGCTGCGCCCCGGCCTGACCTTCAGCGACGGGCGGCCGCTGACCTCGCAGGACGCCGCGTTCTCCGTCGAGCTGTGGCGCAAGGGACTGTCCCTCGGCACCCTGTACGCGGCCATCACCGGCACCGCCACCCCCGACCCGCGCACCCTGGTCATCAAGATGAGCAAGGCCAGCACGTTCACCCTCACCTGGCTCAGCAACGGCTCCTCGGTCATCGTGCCGAAGGACTTCGGCGGCATGGACCGCAAGGACTTCTTCGCCAAGCCGATCGGCGCCGGCCCCTTCGTCGTGACCTCCTACCGGCCGGGCCAGCAGCTCATCCTCCAACGCAACCCGCGCTACCACGACCCCGCCCGCCCCTACCTCGACCGCCTCACCTACGACGTCGTCGCCGACCCCAACCAGCAGATGCTGCGTTACCAGAGCCGCCAGGCCGACGCCATCGAGGCGGTGCCGCTCGACCTGGCCACGCAGATCCCGCGCGAGGAGCAGGTCGTCGTCCACCCCTCGGCGACCATCCACGGCATCTTCGTCAACGCCGCCCGCCGACCGGGCAACGACCTGCACTTCCGGCGCGCGGTCAGCCTGGCCATCGACCGCGCCCGCTACATCCAGGCGGTCTTCGGCGGCCTGGCCACACCGGCCACCGGCGCTCTGCCGCCGCGCGTTCAGGGCTCGGTCGGCTGCGGCTGCACCTACGAGACCGGCCTGGACAAGGCCAAGCGGGAGCTGGCCCAATCCTCCTACCGGCCCGGGACCAAGGTGGAGCTGGTCGTCGACGCCACGACGCCCTTCTCCACCCGCGCCGGCGAGACCGCCGCGGCGCTGCTGCGCGCCGCCGGCATCGAGGTCGAGCTGCAGAAGCTCGAGGTGCAGGTGCTCGTCGACCGGCAGGCCAAGGGCGCCTACGACCTGTCACTGGGCGAGGTCGGCAGCGTCTCACCGACCGTCGGCGACATCTTCGGCCTCATCGTGGCGACGGGCGGGCTGTACTCCGGCCTGCCGATGAAGACCATCTCCGACGCCTTCACCCGCCTGGAGGTCGCGCGGACCGACCAGGAGCGGGCCGCGGCGGTGCGCGTGGCCGAGACCTGGATCCATGACAACCTGCCCTACATCCCGACCGCCTTCCCCGATCGCCTCTTCGCCGTCTCCCCCAAGGTGAAGGGCCTCAAGCTCACCCCTTTCCTGTCCTATCCGGCCGACCTGCTCTGGGCGGCGTGAGCATGCCGGCCGGACGGTTGCGCTTCGTGGCCGGCAGGCTGACGCAGGTCGTGCCGGTGCTGGTCGCGCTGCTGCTCATCGTCGTCCTGCTCCAGCAACTGATGCCCGGCGATCCCGCGCGCGTCATCGCCGGACCCCGGGCCGGCGCGGAACAGGTGGCGCGGGTACGCCACGACCTCGGACTCGACCAGTCGATATGGGGCCAGTTCTGGACCTACCTGGCGCACCTGACGGACGGGGACCTGGGCCGCTCCAACCGCACCGGGATCCCCATCTCCACCATCGTGGGCGAGCGGGCCGCCGTGACGGTATGGCTGCTGGCCGGCGGCCTCGTCGTGAGCACGCTCCTGGCCGTGCCCGCCGCGCTGGTGATGGCGCTGCGCCCGCGCTCGGCGGCGGCACGGCTGTGCGCGCGCTCGCTCACGATCATCCTCAACTGCCCGCCCTTCTGGGTCGGGCTCATGCTCGCCTCGGTGCTGGCCCTGCGGACCGGCTGGCTACCGGTCGGCGGCTTCGGCGAGAATACCGGCGACCGGCTCCGTTCGATGGTCCTGCCCTCACTGACGATCGGCCTGGCGGCGATGCCGCTGCTGGCCCGCAGCGGCGCCGCGAGCCTGCGCCAGGTGCTGGCCGCCGACCACATCACCACCGCCCGGTCGCTGGGCCTGTCCGGATGGCCACTGGTACGGCGCCACCTGCTGCGCAACGCCCTGCCACCGGCCGTCACCCTGCTGGCCGTCCAGGCCGCCGCGCTGCTGTTCGGCGCGGTCATCGTCGAGCAGACCTTCGGCCTGCCGGGGCTGGGGGCCGAGATGGTCAACGCGGCCAGCCAGCGCGACTTCCCGGTCGTCCAGGCCCTCACGCTGATCTTCGGCACCGCCATCATCGGGATCAACCTACTCGCCGACCTGGCGGTCGCCCTGCTCGATCCGAGGACGACATGGCGATGACCACTCCGCCGCCGCTCCTGGACAACGCCGTACCCGTGGCATCACGGTCGGCCCGCGCTTTCGGCTGGACCCGGTCGGCGGCCGTCGCGCTGCCCGCCCTCGCGGTCCTGGCCGCCCTCCTGGCACCAGTGCTGGCTCCTGCCGACCCGGCCCAGCTGACACTCGACCAGCTCCGGCCGCCGAGCGCCGCCCATCTGCTCGGCACGGACGCGCTCGGCCGGGACGTGCTGTCGCGCCTGCTGTTCGCGCTGCGTACCGACCTGCTGCTGATGGTGTTCGCCGCGGGCCTGCCGATGCTCCTCGGCACGCTGATCGGCGCGGTGGCCGGCTACCGCGGCGGCGTCCTGGACGCCGCGCTGCGCTGGGCGGCCGACATCTTCCAGGCGCTGCCGGTGTACGTGCTGCTCATCGCCTTCGTGTTCGTGCTGGGGCCGGGCACCTCCTCGCTGCTGGTGGCCTTCAGCGTGCTGGGCTGGGTCGTGTACGCGCGGCTCATCCGCACCGAGGTCCGCCGCGTACGCGAACGCGACTACGTCTCGGCCGGCTACCTGCTCGGCCTCTCGCACACCGCGGTGCTGCTGCGGCACGTGCTGCCGAACGCGCTGCGCCAGTCGCTGGTCTACCTCGCCACCGACATGGGGATGGCGCTGCAGGGCATCGCGGTCCTGTCGTTCTTCGGGCTCGGCGTCAAAGCGGGCACGCCCGAGCTCGGCGCCATGGTGGCGGAGGCTCAGGTGTTCCTGCGCAGCCACTGGTGGCTGGCGGCGTTCCCGGGCCTGACGATCGTGATCATCGGATCGAGCATCGCGGCCCTCGGCGACCGGCTGGGCGATCGAGGAGGGGCCGGATGACGTCGTACCCACTGCTCGAAGTCGAGGGGCTGCGTGTCGCCCTCCAAGGGGGTGGCACCCTGCTCGACGGCCTCTCCTTCGCGGTCGCGGCCGGGCAGTGCCTCGGCATCGTCGGCGAGTCGGGGTGCGGCAAGTCGCTCACCCTGCGCGCCACGATGGGACTGCTGCCCGCGGGCGTCGAACGCACCGGGGGCGAGATCCGCCTGAGCCACCAGGCCGATGCCGCACCCACCGCCGTTCCCGCCGGCCAGGCGGCCGGACGCGGATTGGCGATGGTCTTCCAGGACTCCCACGCCTCGCTCGATCCCACCACCCGCGTCGGAGCCTTCGTCGCCGACATCGTCCGCCGCCGCACCGGCGCCTCGCGCGCCACCGCCAGGAGACGGGCCGTGGAGCTGCTGGCCGCGGTCGGCGTACCCGACCCCGGCCTGCGCTTCCACGCCTACCCGCACGAGCTCAGCGGCGGCATGCGCCAGCGCGTCGCGATCGCGCTGGCCCTCGCCACCGACCCACGGGTACTGCTGTGCGACGAACCGACCACGGCACTGGACGTCACGCTGCAAGCCGAGATCCTGCGACTGCTGGACGCGGCACGAACCGAACGGGGGCTCGGCATGGTCTTCGTCAGCCATGACATCGCGGTGATCCGGCAGATCGCGGACGTGGTCGCGGTCATGTACGCCGGGCAGATCATCGAGGCCGGACCCGTGGCCGACGTACTCGACCGATCCCGCCACCCCTACACCCGAGCCCTGATCGACGCCGTCCCCACGCTTGAGGGGCCCATCGGCCGCTTCCGCCCGATCGCGGGCGCGCCGCCCGCCCCGGCCGACTACACCCCGTCCTGCCGCTTCCGGGCGCGCTGCGCCCACCAGGTCGCGGCCTGCTCGGGCGTCGTCCCCGGCATCGACGCGCTCACCATCGAGCACCGATCGTCCTGCATCCACTCGCCCTGCAACCACTCCTCCTGCAACCACTCCTCCTGCAACCACTCGCCCTGCGTCCACGAGCCGGAGGCCACATGAGCGCGCTGATCCAGGTCCGCAGCCTGGTCGTGGACCACCCGGTGCGCGCCGGATTCCTGCGGCGGCGCCGCCTGCGCGCCGTCGACGGGGTGGACCTGGAGCTGGGGCGGGGCGAGATCCTGGGGCTGGTGGGCGAGAGCGGATGCGGCAAGTCCACCCTCGCCCGCGCGATCGTCGGACTGACCCCGCCGACGGCCGGAGGCGTGCTGCTGGACGGCGTGCCCGTACCCGGGCGACGCCCACCGGGCATGCGCCGCCGGATACAGATGATCTACCAGGATCCGGGCTCCTCGCTCGACCCGCGCCGCACGGTCGCGCAGACCCTCGCCGAACCGCTGCGCCGCACCCTGCCCGCCGAGAAGCTCGCGCACCGGACACGAGAGCTGCTGGAGATGGTCGGACTAGGTGAGCGGCAGGCACACGCGCTCCCGCGCGAGCTGTCCGGCGGTCAGCGCCAGCGCGTCGCGATCGCGCGTGCCCTGGCCGTCGAGCCGGAGGTGCTGGTCGCCGACGAGGCCGTGGCCGCGCTCGACGCCTCGGTGGCCGGCGCCGTGCTCAACCTGCTGAGCGACCTGCGCGAGCGGCTCAGCCTGTCCGTGCTGTTCATCTCGCACGATCTGGCGACCGTACGGGGGCTGTGCGATCGCGTCGCCGTCATGTATCTGGGATCCATCGTGGAAGAGGGGCCCGTCGTGCGGGTCTTCGCCCGGCCGGGGCATCCGTACACCCGCGTGCTGCTCGACGCGGTGCCCTCCCGCGACCGGCGGCGCTCCGGCGGCGCGGCTCCGGAGCTCAGCGGACTCGGTGAGCTCGGTGAGCTCGGTGAGCTCGGGAGGCTCGGAGGCGAGCCGCCGAGCCCGCTGCACATCCCGCCCGGCTGCCGGTTCCACCCGCGTTGCCCGCAGGCGGCGGCGGTGTGCGGCACGTCGGAGCCGTCCGAGGAGCGGCGGGACGGGCAGCGGGTGTGGTGCCACTTCGCCTGGCGCCAGGCGCGCTGAGCGGCTCACCGGCCCTAGGACGGGCCGTGGTGGCGCTCCGCCGGGAGTGACGCTACGCGCTCTGGGTGGACCGCTGGCCCCAGGACGGGCCGTAGTGCCGCTCCATGTTGTCGCGCATGAACCGGACCACTTCGGCCGGGGCCTTGTCCACCGAGCCCGCGTCGTGCGGGGGCTGGGGGTCGTACTCGATCCCCAGCTGTACGGCCTGGGCGTAAGCCGGCCCCGCCAGCCGGTCGCACAGCAGCAGCGCCATGTCGATGCCGGAGGACACGCCCGCGGACGTCATGATCTTCCCGTCCTCCACGACGCGCCGGGACACCGGTTCGGCGCCGAAGCAGCGCAGGCTCTCCAGCTCGTACCAGTGCGAGGTGGCCTGACGTCCCTGGAGCAGACCCGCGGCCCCGAGCAGCAGCGAGCCGGTGCACACCGATGTCGTCCATGTGCTCGTCTCGTACGCCCGGCACAGCCAGGTCAGGACCCTCTCGTCGGCCAGCAGCCCCTGCGTGGTGCTGCCGCCGGCGACGACCACGATGTCCGGCCGCGCCATGCTCTCCAGCGGATCGGCCACCAGCCCGAAGCCCGGCTGATCGGCGGCGCACATGCCTGGTGTCCCCGACACGAAGCGCACCCGCGGATCGGGCAGGCGCCGCAAAACCTCGAACGGCCCGGTGGCGTCGAGGGAGGTGAAACCTTCGTAGATGAGGATGGCGACGTCCACGTTCTTTTCCCTGCTCTCGGCTCAGTTCTCGTCACGTCCGGCACGATTGATTTTATCGACCGATCGATTAAACTCGCTCCATGGTAAGCGTTGGAAACGACATAGACCAGCGCGTACGCGCGGACATCGCCGTCCTCGGCGGCGGCACGGCCGGCGCGGTCGTCGCCGGGCGCCTGATCGAGAACACCTCTCTGTCCGTGGTGGTCGTGGAGGCCGGGCCCGACTACGGGCCCTACGACGCCGGACGGTGGCCGCACGAACTGCTCGACAGCTCCACGCTGCCGCAGACGCACGACTGGGGATACCGGGGCCCCGGCGCCGTGCCCGGACACGACCTGCCGCTCGACCGAGCCCGCGTCATCGGCGGTTGCTCCTCCCACAACGGCTGCTCCCAGACGGTCGGCCACGCCGCCGACTACCGGGCATGGGGAACGTCCTGGACCGACGCCTCGGTCACCGAGTTGATGCGCCAGGCGGCTGCCAGGCTGCGCGTCCGCCGGGACTGCGACGACGACCTCACCCCGTTCCAGGCGGCGGCGATGGAGGCCATGATCCTTTGTGGTGTACCGCGCACAGACGACCTGGACGACCTCCTCGGGGGCGCCGGCTGCGGACCTTCACCGGTCAACAACCCCGACGGTGTCCGCTGGAACAGCGCCTTCGCCTACCTTGACCCCGTACGCGACTCCCTGGAACCGGGTCTGAACCCCGTGCGCTTGGAGCCGGGGCAGGGCTTCCTGCTTCCGGCGCGAGGCGACCGGCGCCCGGGGCGCAGCCACTCGGATCCGGCGGGCGGCGACCTGAAGCCGAGACGGAGCGACCGGCGACTGCGCGTGGTGGACCACGCGCTGGTCGACCACCTCGAACTCCACGGCTCGCTGGTCCGCCGCACGCACGTGCGGCGCGGGCAGGAGCGCCTCACCGTGGAGGCGGACCGCTTCATCCTGTGCGGCGGCGCCTACGGCAGCCCCGAGGTACTGTTGCGCAGCGGCATCGGCCCGGCCGACGACCTGACGGCGCTCGGCATGGCGCCCCACCTCGACCTGCCCGGCGTCGGCCGCAACCTGCATGACCATCCCACCCTGGAGCTGCGGTTCGCCGCGAGTCAGGAACTGGTGCGCCGACTCGCCGACTACGAGCGCGGCCGGCCGGTCCCGGACGAGCAGGTCATCGGGAAGGCCCTGTCGGCCGGCGGGCGCGCCCCGTACGACCTGCATCTCCTCCCATGGACCGGTAAAGAACCCGGAGGCTGGACCTGCGTACTGCCCGCCGCGTGTCTCACGCCGCGATCCCGGGGCACGCTGCGGCTGACCTCACCCGACCCCGGGGCCAGACCTCTGATCGACCACGCGTACCTGACGGACCCCGACGGGAGCGACCTTGAGGTGCTGCGGCACGGCATCGACCTGTGCCGCCGCATGGCCACCTCACCGGCCCTGGCCCCTCTGCTGGGGCGGCCCCTAGACGAGTTCACCGCAGCCTGGCTGGAGGAGTTCGCCGAGGATCCGCGCGACGGACGCGGCAGGCATCGACGCGACGGGCTCGCTATGGATAGACGCGACGGACCAGCCGCAGATCCGTCGCGCGACGAGCCCTCAGGCCCGGCCCGCGGCAAGCCCGCAGGTCCGTCCTCCGGCCAGCCCACGAACCCCTCGCGTGGCAAGCCCACTGGCTCGCGAGAGGCCGCGATGCGTGCCGCCGCCGCACACTACTGGCACCCGGTGGGCACGTGCGCGATCGGCACGGACCCGGCCGCGGGAGCCGTCGTCGACGCCACCGGGCGGCTGTACGGCAGCGACAACCTCTGGGTCATCGACGCCTCGATCATCCCGGTGATCCCCCGGGCCACGACCAACCTCCCGGTCGTCGCCCTCGCCGAACACCTTGTCCGCACACTGTTCTGAAACTCCTCCGCGGCGCTACCGGGCCCATCCAGGGGGCGCATCAGCCGGCCGAGCCGACGGGTCGCACGCACCAGCCGGCCGAGCCGACGGGTGGCGCGCCCTGGCTGGTCGAGCCGAACCGGCCCGCGAATCGGAGGATTCCGGGTCGGCAGGGCTCAGGAGAGGTCGCCCTTGGCCAGGGCACGCGCCGTGAACCGCTCGGCGTCGATGATCACCCGCTCGTGCGTACCCTCACCGATGACGTCCACCCCGTCACCGGCCGCCACCTCGAACCGCAGCCGCCGCCCCTCCACCGACACCAGCCGCACCCGGCAGGTCACCGTCATCCCCGCCGGCGTGGGCGCCTGGTGGGTGATGTCGACGCGCGTGCCGACCGTCTGCTCACGCGGCCAGTCCAGGTACGGCAGGACGGCCCGTACACACGTCCACTCCAGCAGCCCGACCAGGAACCCGGTGGCGAACACCGGCGGCATCACCCCGAACTCCGCCGACTCCGGATACAGCCCCGCCACGATCTTGCTCTCCGGCACCAGGAACGCGAACTCGTGCTCAAGCCCCGCGACCAGCCCTTCAGCCATGTACTCCACCGATCATCCGGGCGGCCGCGGCCTTGGCCCGCAGCATCGCCGACCGATCCCCATCCACCACGACCCGGGCATTGGCCCCGTCGATGAGCAGCAAAAACGCATAACCCAGCCCGTCAGGGTCGGCCAGCCCGGCCTGCTCGGCCAGCTCGGTCAACCGCTGCCGCAACCACCCCTTGTACGCGGAGATCACCTTGCGCGCCGGATGGTCCGGATCGGGCAGTTCCACCGCGGCGTTGGTGAACGGGCACCCGCGAAACCCCTCGCTCCCATGCCCCCGCGCCAGCCAGTCGAACACCGCCAGCAGCCGCTCATGGGCCGACCCGCCGCTGTCGAGGAGGAACTCGGTCAGCTCCGCCTGCCGTACGGCCCGCCGCCACTCCAGTACGGCGGCCACCAGGTTCTCCTTCGACCCGAACTGGGCGTACAGGGTCGGCTTGGACACCCCGGCCCGCTCCACCAGCGCGTCAACACCGGTGGCCCGGATCCCCTCGGCGTAGAAGACCTCGGTCGCCACTTCCAGCAGCCGCCGCCCACCCGGACTGTACTTCTCCACCACGCCATACTGACAGGTCTGTAAACCCTATACAACCCGCCCGCTGGGATAGCGAGGTGCGGCACGGAAACACATTGCTTTTCCCGCAAGGGCGGCACCCCCCAGCAGCACCGGCGCACCAATCATCAGCCCGAACAACGTGCTGGCCAACGCGATGCTGCGCGCCGTGGACATGGTCCGCCCACGGCTGTGGGCCACCAACCCCGACCGGGTGGCCTTGTGCGTCGGCGCGCAGATCAACGGCGCCCCGCACCTGGGCACCAGCCTGGTGCAGACGGCCGCGTTCCTGCTGGCCAAGGCCACCAAACGCAAGCCCCCGCGAACAGCAACTGGCCAACATCCGCCGCATCTATGGCCCCGAGAAAGAAGCGCTCGGCGTACTTGCCCTCGAAATCGAGCTCATCGAACCCGCCACCGGCTGAGATACCACCGAACCCGTCACCACCACAACGGACCGCGCACCGAGGCCATCGCTGTGTTCCGGGCCCCAGCGTTGCCGGGTCTGCGGGCGGAAACCGCCGATCCAATGGGGTTGCCGGCACAGACCAGAGCGGGGCACGAGCACGATGTCCCCATAGGACGCCGTGCACGCACCCTCGACGGTCTCGTCGACCGTCCGCCGTCCGCCAAAGTGGTGCTGCCACAGTGAGAGGTCACGTCCAGCCAGGCGGCGGTAGCGGTTGGCAGCCGGCCGCAGGTGGCGCTAGCGCACCCAGCCGGTGTAGCGGCGGCCGCCCTTCGGCTCCTCGCGCCATCCGGAACGGCGTGCTCCACTCTCGGGTTCGAGTGCGGCCGAGACCGCCCGGACGAGCCAGGCGTTGACGGAGAGTCCTTCGCGTCCGGCCGCCTCCTCGATGCGCGGCTTGAGCTGCTCGGGGACACGCAGCGAGATCCGCGACGTGCCGCCGTCCTCACCGTCCTGCGGCACCGCCACACCGGCCTCCGAAGCCCCCCGGGCCCCTGAAGCGCCCCCCGCGCCCGATCCCCCTGGAGCCGCCGGGCCGCCCGAAGCCGTCCGCCGCCGACCACCCGCCACACCGGGCAACGCGTCAAAGCCGCCCTCACCCCCGTCCTCGAACGGGCGGTCCGTGGGCGGCGGCGTCACGACGAAGGAAGGGTCGCGCCCGCGCAGCCGTACGTCGACCGAGCCCGGTGCGAGCTCCCGGGTGATCTCGTCGGCGGCGGCGGACAACGCCTCCAGCAGAACAAGCCGCGTCGCCGACTCCAGCGGCAAGGTGAGGCGCTCGGCGAGGGCGCGCGCGTCATCGCCACCCGCCTCGGCGGCGACCGCGAGTTCGCGGCGCAGATTGTCGACGTACGGCGCGAGATCCATGACATCACTATGACGCCATAAAGACGCCATGGCAACCCCGCCGCCTGGCCTGAAGCGCAGTTCACCTTTGACACCACCGCCTGTGGAGGGCGCCGCCAGCGCTCCAGCCGGATCGTGCCGGTACGGGACACGACCTCGCAACCGGCCGCGAATATAGCAGGACAGACGATCACGCGGGGACGGCGGCGCGAGCTGTCGCTCAGGCGGCGACGGCGACATGACTTGCCACTCGGACAGCACGATCGGCCGCTCGGGCGACATGACTGCCCGCGCTCGGGCAGCGCGACTTGTCACCCAGGCCCTGGCCGTCGATCCCACCCGCGCGGCGATCATCATGCCGTTAACCGGCGCCGAGATACCGTACCCAGATGGAAACCGTCACCCTGGACCGCCTGGACCGCTGTCTGGCACACGCGCTCCAGATCGACGGCCGAGCGCCCTTCAGCAAGATCGGCGAAGTGCTCGGCGTCTCCGAGAACACGGTCGCCCGCCGATACCGGCGACTGCGTTCAGCCGGGATACTCCGCGTCGTCGGCGTGGTCGACGGACTCCGGCTCGACCACGTCTCCTGGGCGATCCGGCTGCGCTGCACCCCCGACGCCGCGAGCGCGGTCGCCACCGCCCTGGCACGCCGCAACGACACCGCCTGGGTGAGTCTGCTCTCCGGCGGCACCGAGATCGCCTGCGGCACACTGGCCCGGACACCAGCCGAACGCGACGCGTTCCTGCTGGAGAAACTTCCCCGCAGCCGGCAGGTGGTGGGCGTCACCGCACACCGCATGCTGCACAGGTTCGCGGGCGGCCCGGCGGGATGGGCAGGCCTGCGGGCGCTGTCCACCGAGCAAGCCGCCGAACTCCTCGTCGATCCGGTCATGCACAAAGAAACCGCCTCGCCCCTCGAGGAAACCGTCCAGCTCGACGAAGCGGACCACGCGCTGCTGGAAACCCTGTCCAAGGACGGGCGTACCACCCATACCGACCTGGCCGCGATCACCGGCTGGTCGGAGTCGACCGTACGGCGACGCATGGCGCACCTACGGCAGGCCGGAATCCTCTACTTCGACGTCGACATCCCACCCGAACCCCTCGGCTTCCACGCCGAAGCCTGGCTGTGGATGTCCGTGAAGCCCGCCAAGCTCGCCGCCGTGGGCGAGGCCCTGGCCCAGCACCCGGAAGTCACGGTGGCCGCCGCCACCACGGGTCCGGCCAACCTCTTCGCGGGCGTCACCTGCCGCAACTCCCGCGACCTGTATCGGTACCTGACCGAACGCATCGGATCGTTGAAGGCCGTACGGCATGTAGAGACGGCCCCGCTGATCCGGACCGTCAAGCGAGCAGGCGCCATCCTGCCCGGCTTCCGCCAGGAGGGGTCCGCCTTCCGGTAGGAGGGGCCCGACCTCCGACAAGAAAAGCCCGGCCTCCGCCTGAAGGGGCCCGGCGCGATCTGAGACCGCTCGCCGGATTCCGGCTGATTGCCCGCCCGCCATGCCGGAAATCGCCGCGTCGCGGCACCTGGATCGCCTTCGCCCCGATCCGACGCCGACAGTTGCCGATGACCAGAAGGGAATCACCACCATGCATGTGATCGTCATCGGCGCCGGACTCGGCGGCCTGTGCCTGGCACAACGGCTGCGCCGGCTCGGCATCAGCGTTTCCGTACACGAGCGAGACACGACGCCGCTCCTCCGCCCCCAGGGCTACCGCCTCCACATCAACGCCGACGGCCGGCGCGCCCTCGAACACGCCCTCCCGCAACGACTATGGCGACTCTTCCTGGCGACGGCGGGGACACCCGGCCCCCGGTCGGTGTTCCTCGACGAACAGCTCCTGCCGCGATGGACGGCGGAGGCGGACTCCGGGCCCGCGCCGCTGGCGGCCGACCGGCTGACCCTGCGTCAGATATTGCTGTCCGGGTTGGAAGACGTCGTGACCTTCGGCAAGACCTGCACCGGCTTCGAAAGCACCCCGACCGACAACACCGCCGCGAACGACCCCATTGTCACCGCGAACAGCCGCATAACCGCCCACTTCGCCGACGGCAGCACCGTGACCGGCGACGTGCTGGTAGCCGCCGACGGCGTGAACTCCGTCATCCGCCGTCAGCTCCTCCCCCACGCCCGCGTCATCGACACCGGCCTGCGCCAGCTCTACGGCAAGATTCCCTTGACCGCCCGGACCAGAGCGCTGTTCAGCGACGACATGTTCAACGTCTTCACCGCGATCGTCGGCCCCGGCAGCGCCTTCGTCGGCGTGGCTCCGGTGGAGTTCCCGGGGCCGATGGACCAGGCCGTCGCCCGGCACGCCCCCGGCGTACAGCTCCGCGACATACGGGACTACATGACCGTCAGCTTCGGAACCCGCCGCGAACACCTCCCCCGCCCCGACGACGAACTCCACCAGATGACCGGCGCCGAACTCCGCGCGATGGTGCTGGACCTGATCGACGGCTGGCATCCCCACGTCCAGCGCATCGTGCGGGAGTGGGATCCAGCCAGCATCTTCCCCGCCATCCTGCGTACCAGCGTCCCCATCGAGCCATGGCCCACCAGCGCCGTCACCCTGCTCGGTGACGCCATCCACGCGATGAGCCCCGCTGGCGGGGTGGGCGCCAACACCGCGCTGCGCGACGCGGCCACGCTGGCGGACGCACTGAACGAGGCGGCACACGGACGCCCGCTGGTCGCGGCGCTGCGCGAATACGAAGCCGCCATGATCGGCTACGGGTTCTCCGCAGTACGCGCCTCCGCCGACAACGGCCACCGCTTCCTCGGACAGAACCCGCTCCCCGCCGCGTAAATCCCCGGGCACCCGCCCCCACGGAGACCCCGTGGGGCAACCGTTCGGCGACGCGATCGCGTACGGGCGCGGCGCGGGCGAATCGGTCTCGATTTGGGTGTCCCAGCGGGTAGTCACGCCAGGCGCGCCCGCACCGAGGATGACGGCGATCTGGAATGGCGGGTGGAGCTGGTCGACCGCTTCGGCACCGTCAAGCCCCTCATCGACATACTGGCCTCGGTGATCCCGTGGTTGCACCGCGGCGGGCTTACCGATCCTGGCCGCGTTGCGCGCGCTGCCTCGCCTGATGGCCGCGCGCAAGCCCGGACAGGAGCACATCAAGGGCTTTGAGGACCTGGTGACCGGGTCCTGGCGGGCGGCTGATGTTCGGCAACCCGAAGCTGGACCCGCCCTTGATCGACAGGCCCTCTTACACCTTCTGCATTCTCGAGGCCCTGCACGCGGCCCTGCGACGGCGCGACGTCTACGCGGTCGGCGCGACAAGTGGGGCAACCCGCGCCCGGCTGATCGAGGAACGGCTGTGGGTACGTGAGCGGCGGCGGTGTTGACCGCGCTCGGGCTGGACGCCGACCCGGCCGTGCACCTGCGCGAGTTGGCCGCGGCCCTGGTGGCCATCGGTTTGCTGAAACGCTCGTTCACCGCCGCCGAGCTGGCGTCCGAGACCGAGCGGGCGGTGGGCGGAAGCTGCACCGGCTGGAGCTGGCGCACACCCTGGCGGCCGCAGCTGACATGCAGTTCCTCATGGCGGCGGGCGCGGCGTCCGCGAGAAGTCGCTGAAGGGGCAGGCCGCCCGCGAGCGGGGCCGCCCCAGTGGGCGGCCCCGGATGTTAGACGCCATGATCGAACTGTCGTGGGCCAACAGACTAGCGCCGGCGGCACTCAGCCGAAGAAGTTGCAGGCACGGTTTATCCTTCCTTCCTCCAAGCTCACGACTCCGTAACCGGTGGCCAGAGGAGTGGCGGAGGCATCAGGCTGGATGAGGTGCCAGGAGAACAGGGCCAGATCATGGTGGCTACTGATCACCTTGGTCACCGCGAGCACAAGGTTGCCGAGTTTCTCCTCACGTGCATCACCTATGGCGGCTGCGATGTTGTTGCGGCCTTCGGCCGTCCAGTCGGGATCAATGACTGTGGCGTTCTCCGTGAAGATCGCCTCGATTGTGGCGTTGCGGTGGTCACGATCCAGGTCGTTCCATGCGGCGAAATAGGTGTGGACGATGTCGTCGATGGGCTCGCTCATGACGTGATCTCCTCAGTGTCTGCTGCTGCTTGAGAGATGGGGCGGCGGCTCTCGGCCAGTTCAGTAACCGACGGTGAAGCGTCGCTGGACGAAGCGCGGGAGTTCCGCCTCGTCGATGAGGGCGACGGCGGCATCCTCCGAGGAGATGCGGCTGCGTCCGTCTGCGTCGAGGACCGCCTGGTCGCCGCCGATCCGGAACCGGCCGGTGCGCCGGCCGGGGGCGATCTCCTCGGCCGGGCTGAAATAGGTCCAGAGTCGATTGGAAGTGCGGAGGACGTTCAGGGCGTCCCGATGTCCGCGTACGGCGGCGGCATACCCTCTCGGCAGCCCCAGCTGGTCGAGGCTCTCGTGCAGGAGTTCGTCGGAGTCGGCTCGTACGAGGCCGGGCTCGATCTCCAGGCTGCCGGCGCCGCCGATCACGATCAACCGGGTCCGGAGGTGGCTCTCCAGCGCCTTGAGCAACGCTCGGGCAGCGGTGGCGTAGACCGTGGGGTCAACGATCGAACGCGACACGGTGTCGGCGAAGTCATTGGCAGCGTTGCCGGGCTGGTATCCGCTGATCAGGACGTCCAGTCCGGGCAGTACCGCGGCGATGCTTTCGGCGTCGAGGACGTCAACGCTCTTCCAAACGATGTTATCTCGCTCTTCGCTGATCCGGCCGGCGTCGCGGGTGAGCGCTGTGACGTGATGCCCCCGGTGGAGGGCTTCGGTGACCACGCGGCTTCCGATGCCGCCCGTGGCTCCGATGATTCCCATGTGCATGAAGTCTCTCCTTCAGACTTGTGTGGTGCGCAGAAACTATACGCCGTGAAGTTTAAATACGTTACACAGACCGGTGACGCTGTAGAGTGTCGGCTGTGGGAAGCACAGGAGGACGCCGCGAACGGCTGCGGGCCGAGACGACAGCGGAGATCAAGCAGGTCGCGCTGAGGCTGATGGCCTCGGGCGGACCCGACGCGATCACGCTGCGGGCCATCGCCCGCGAGATGGGCATGACCGCCAACGCCATCTACGGCTACTTCGCCACCCGCGACGACCTGGTCACCACGCTGATCAACGAGGTGTACACAGCACTGGCCGACGCGGTGGACACTGCATGGGCCAACGCCCCTGCTGCGGATCCGGCCCATCGGATCCAGACGTGGGCGCGAGCCTTCCGGGACTGGGCCCTGGCCAATCCCGAGGGATTTCGCCTCATCTATGGCGACCCCGTGCCCGGCTACCAAGCCCCCGAGGGAGGCGCCGCCCCGGACGCCGCCCACCGCGTCTGTACGGGCATCGCCGCCCTCGCGGACGCCGCCTGGCCACACGCCGAACACCTTTACGCGCACAGCGACTTCCAGTGGCCCGACTTCGACGGCGGGCTTCTCAGTAAGGTTCGCCCGGCCTTCCCCGACCTGCCGCCAGCAGGCGTGGCACTCGCCCTGCGCATCTGGGGCCACCTGCACGGCCTGGTGTCACTGGAGATCTACGGACACCTGCAGACCCAGACGATCAGCCCCGACAAGCTCTTCCAAGAAGAGCTGACCCAGCTCGTCCGGTCGCTGGGCATCAAGCCCGAGGGGTGACGGCCCTCGCGCGGCCGGATGCACGCCGCCGCCCGGGTGGCCGACCCCCATCCGGCCCCCCGCCCCATCGCGAACGCTCGTGCGCCGGATGCTAGTTTGACCGTTCGTGTCTGACTACCTAGGTAATCTATTCTCCCTGGCCGGCCGGCGAGCGCTGGTGACCGGCGGCAGCTCAGGGATCGGCTATGCCATGGCCGAGGCGATCGGCCGTGCCGGGGCCGACGTGGTGATCGTGGCTCGCCGGGAGGCCGAGCTCGACAAGGCCGTACACCAGCTGCGGCAGCACGGCGTGACCGCCTCCCGCATCAGTGCCGACCTCGGCGACCGCGCCGCCGTGGAGCGGGTCTGCGCCGGCGCCGGTCAGATCGACATCCTGGTCAACGATGCCGCCAACAACATCCGTAAGCCCATGGCCGAGCTCACCGACGACGACTACGAGCAGACCATCGCGGTCAACCTGACCGCCCCCTACCTGTTCGGCCAGCACTTCGGCCCGAGCATGGCCGAGCGGGGCTGGGGGCGGATCATCAATGTGGGCTCGCAGCAGACCGTCAGCGCCTTCGGCAACAGCGGTGTGTACGGTGCGGCCAAGGCCGGGATCGCCGGACTCACCCGGTCGCAGGCCGAAGCCTGGTCAAGCCGGGGCGTATGCGTCAACACGATCATCCCCGGATTCGTGCTGACGCCGCTGACCGAGCCGGCTCAGGCCATCCCCGGCCGGGTCGAGGAGCTCGCCGCGCGCCACATGGTCGCCCGTAACGGCGTGCCTGGCGATTTCGCCGGTGCCGCGGTGTTTCTGGCCGGTGATGCCTCCGCGTTCGTCACCGGCCAGATGCTGTTTGTCGATGGTGGCTTCTTCGTACACTGAATCGGCCGAGCGCCTTTACTTTGTAGATTACTTGCGGCGGATATGGCGTACCTCCGCGCCTTCGTGCCAGGTGTCGATGACCAGTTCGTCGCCCTCGACCCGAGTCCACACCACCTCGGACAGGTCGATCCTGAACAGATGCGAGTCGGTGCTGGGCAGACCCGCCTCGGCCAGCACCTTCGGATCGGTGACCTCCATAGCCCGGCCGGCCAGTTTCACGTCGCCGGCCCATGACGACGGATCCGCCTCATCAGGGTCGGGCGAGGTGACGTGGATGGCCATGCGCGGATCTCGCCGCAGGTCGAGCGCCTTGACCGCGCCGGGCATGGACCCCATCCACAGCTCGCCGCCGTCCAACCGCGACTCGGTGCCGCTCACCCGGGGAGAGCCGTCCTTTCGGAGCGTGGCCAGCACCTTGTGCTTGTGACGCTCCAGCACCTCCCGAGCGATCGCCGCCAGTTCCGGGGCCTGGATCTCGAACTCTTTCCACGACGTCATACGAACATCATGAACGACGAGCCGGCGGAAGCCTAAACCGCAGACCTCCACTCAGGAATGAACGGGACGCCCTCACTCCCGGTCCGGCTCTTGGGACAGTTCGTGCGACAGCTGCTCCAGCTCCGCTCCCCCCGCCATCAGCCCCGTCAGCTCCTCCCGCGTGATGTCCCCCTTGCCGTACTCCCCCAGGCTCGTCCCCCGGTTGAGCAGCAGGAACCGGTCCCCCACCGGATAGGCGTGATGCGGGTTGTGCGTGATGAAGACCACGCCGAGGCCCCGGTCGCGGGCCCTGGCGATGTACCGCAGGACGACGCCCGCCTGCTTGACGCCCAGTGCCGAGGTCGGCTCGTCGAGGATGAGCACGCGGGCGCCGAAGTGGACGGCCCTGGCGATCGCCACCGACTGCCGCTCGCCGCCGGACAGCGTGCCGACGGGCTGATCGACGTCGCGGATGTCGATGCCCATGGCCCGCAGTTCCTCGCGGGCCACCCGCCGGGCCGTGGCGACGTCGAAGGCCAGGCCCTTGCGGGGTTCGGAACCGAGGAAGAAGTTCCGCCAGACCGACATGAGAGGGATCATCGCCAGGTCCTGGTAGACGGTGGCGATGCCGCGGTCCAGCGCCTCTCGCGGGCTGCCGAAGCGCACCTCGGCGCCGTCGACGAGGAAGGAGCCGGTGTCGTGCTGGTGCACACCGGCGAGGATCTTGATGAGTGTCGACTTGCCGGCGCCGTTGTCGCCCAGGACGCAGGTGACCTGGCCCGCCTCGACGCTCATCGACACCTCGCGCAGCGCCAGGACCGAGCCGAAGGTCTTGCCGATGTCGCGCGTCTGGATGATCAATGCTTCACCTCCTCGGCATACCGCCGGACCAGCCGGTTGGCCAGCGTCGCCAGCAGGAGCATGGCGCCGAGGAAGAACTTGAACCAGTCGGCGTCCCAGCCCAGGAAGACGATGCCCTTGTCGGCCATGCCGAAGATCACCGCGCCGATGGCGGCGCCGATCGCCGAGCCGTACCCGCCCGTGAGCAGGCAGCCGCCGATCACGGCGGCGATGATGTAGATGAACTCCTGCCCGATGCCGATGTTGGCCTGTACGGAGGTGTAGCGCAGGGCCAGGATCGAGCCGACGAGCCAGGCGGCGACCGCGGTCGTCATGAACAGCGCGATCTTGGTACGGGCGGCGGGCACGCCCACCGCGCGGGCGGCCTGCTCATTGCCGCCGACCGCGAAGATCCAGTTGCCCACTCTGGAACGCATGAGCACCCAGGTCGCCGCGGCGGTGACCAGCACCCACCACAAGATCGCCACGCGAAAGGAGGTGCCGCCGATGTCGATGGTGCCCGCGAAGATCGTCCGGGCGCTCTCGTAGCCCGTCGCCCTGCGCAGGCCGCTGACCTGTACGGTGCCGGTCAGGGCCTTGGTGACGCCCAGGTTGATGCCCTGCAGCATGAGGAACGTGCCCAGCGTCACGATGAAGCTGGGCAGCCGCGTCCTGGTGACGACCAGCCCGTTGGCCAGCCCGACGAGCAGTGCGACGACCAGCCCGACGAGCATGGCCGTCCACACGTCGAAGCCGTAGCGGGTGGCGAGCGTGACCAGGATGAGCCCGGTCGTGCCGGTCAGCACGCCGGCCGACAGGTCGAACTCGCCGCCGATCATCAGCAGCGCGATCGCGACGGCCATGATGCCGAGCGTCGCGGCCGGGTCGAGCCAGTTCGCGATGCCCGCGGGCGAGCGGAACACCGGCGACTGCGCGGCGAAGAACGCGAACACCGCGATCAGGCCGACCACCGCGCCGAGCTCCGGACGGATCAGCAGCCGGCGTGCCAGGCCGACGCTGCCGATCCGTTCATCGGCGGGAACAGTGGTCACCGGGTGCCCGCTTCTGCCAGTTTGGCCACCTGCTCGGCGTTGTCCTTGGTCACGAAGCCGGGGCCGGTGTTGACGGGCAGGCCACCGCCGACGGTGTTGAGGTTGTTCTTGTACAGGTAGAGGAAGACGATCGGCAGGTAGCCCTGCAGGTACTGCTGCTGGTCCACGGCGAACAGGATCTCCCCATCCTTGATCGCGGCCACCACATCGCCCGACAGGTCGAACGTGCCCAGCTTGGTCTGCGTCCCGGCGTCCTTGATGGCGTCGCGGGCGGCGATGGCGACCGCCGGGTTCAGCGTGAGCACACCGTTGAGCTGCTTGTCGGACTGCAGCTTGGCGGTGACCTTGGAGGTCACATCCGCCAGGTTGCTCACGTCGACCTGCAGCCGCTCGACCGTGCCGCCCAGCGTGGCCTCGGCGCCCTTGCACCGCTGGTCCAGGCCGACGTTGCCGGCCTCGTGGATGACGCACAGCAGCTTGGTGACGCCGGCGGCCTTGAGCTGCTCGCCCGCGCCGCGCCCGGCCACCTCCTCGGACTGCCCGACGTGGGTGATGGCGCCGAAGGCCTTGGAGGAGTCGGCGCCGGAGTTGATCGTCACGACGGGGATCTTGGCGGCGACGGCCTTGCCGATGGCCTCCTTGAGGGCGTCGGGGTTGGCCATGGACACCACGACGCCGGCGACCTTCTCCGAAACCGCCTGGTCGATGAGCTGCGACTGCTTGGCCGGGTCGCCGTCGCCCTGGTAGGTGACCTTCACGGCGTACTGCTTGCCGGCGGCCTCGGCGCCGTTCTTGACCACGTCCCAGAAGGAGTCTCCGGGCCCGGCGTGGGTGATGACGGCGAAGGTGGCGCCGCTCGCCGCGGCGGGCGCGGATCCTGCGGCGGGTGCGCTGCTCTGCGCGGCGGGTTGCGGCGCGGAGGAACAGCCGCTCAACGCCAGAGCGCCCAGCAACGCCACCACGATCGGGATTCGTCTCATCCGACACCTCCAAGACCAACGGGCTCGTCCCTGGTTCTACCCCAATGTCATCTGCTTGTATAGACATGCGGACCAATGGTGACAATCATGGTTTCGTCCTGATGTCAGGACATGATGGTCGCCGCACATCCGAGGAGGACGAGCCCGGGGACGCCGAGCCGCGATCACCTTCGAGTCTACGCCGCCTACCTGGCCGAACCCTTGAAGGTAGAACGGAATCATTCGTTCCCGTATGCTGGAGGGATGACGACCTCAGCACCGATGAGCGGCCGCAAGGCGCAGGCCGCCCGCAACGACGAGTTGATCCTCCAGGCGGCACGGGCGGTGTTCACCGCCGACCCGGGCGCCCCGATCGCCGCCGTGGCCGAGCGGGCGGGCGTGGGGATCAGCGCACTCTATCGCCGCTATCCCAGCAAGGAAGCCCTGCTGCAGAAGCTCTGCTTCGACGGGCTGATGGTGTACATCGCCGCCGCGGAGAAGGCGCTGGCCGACCAGGGCGACCCCTGGGACGCCTTCGCCACGTTCATGCGGGAGATCGTCGACGCCGACACCCACTCCCTGACGATCGCGCTGGCCGGGACGTTCCAGCCGACGCAGGAGCTGTACGAGGCCGCCGTGCGGGCCAGTGACCTGGCGACCCAGGTGCACGGAAAGGCGTCCACCGCCGGGGTGCTGCGACAGGACGTCACGGTGTCGGACGTGGCGCTGCTGTTCGAGCAGCTGGCCTCCGTCAAGCTGGGCGAGCACGAGCGCACCGAGCAGCTCCGGCACCGCTACCTGGCGCTGTTGCTCGACTCGCTGCGGCGGCCGCCGGCCCACCGGCCGCTGCCCGGCCCCCCGCCGCAGGACGCCGAACTACGGGCCCGCTGGACGCCCGGCTCGTCGTGATCCACCTCAGTCCTCCCCCGCCTTCCAGCGGAACAGGTACGACATCACGAAACCGAACAGCCCGGTGACCCCGGCCGCCACGGTCATCGCCATGCCGAGGTTCGACACGGCGCCGGAGACCAGCCCCGGGGCGCCGGCGACCAGGCCGACGGCCTGAATCAGCACCACCACGACGCCGAGGACGAGGAACACGACGAGCCCGATCTTGAACAGCGCCATCGTCACGCGCTTGAGGGTGTCCACTGCAGATTCCTTTCGAGCGGATCAGCGGAAAGCGGGTCAGAGGAGTGCGGGTCAGCGGAAAGCGGGTCAGATCGGCAGCACGCCGGTCGCCACCAGCACCCCGAGTGCCAGGATCGGGATGACGAACCAGATGATGAGCCGGCCGAAGGTCCTGGCCGGGTCCACTCCGGCGATGCCGCTGGCGATGTAGATGGGGGCCGCGCCGGGCGGAGAGGCGCCCTCGGTGGAGGCGAAGATCATGATGGCGGTGGCCGCGGCCACGGGCGAGACTCCGGCCGCCGTCAGGGCGCTGAAGGCCACCCCGCCGACGGCAGCGATCGTCGCGCTCCCGGTCAGCGGCGCCGCGATGATCACGATCAGCAGTCCGACCAGCGTGGCGATGACGGCGACCGGCGCGTTCAGGCCCTTCATGATGGCGGTGAGCTGCTCGACGAGGCCGAGCTCGCCCAGGCTGGCCGCGGCCGCGAAGGCGAAGAACAGCGTCGCGCCGATCACGGCGTAGCGCGGGGCCATGTCGCCCAGCAGCTCGTTCCAGGCCCGCCCGGTGCGCGGCAGCCGCTTCCAGGCCACGGCCAGCGTGGCCAGGATGGTCAGCACGGGGATCCAGACGACGATACTGATGTCGTCCGCGGCCTCGCCGACGCGCGACTCCATCCACTTGATACCGAAATCGAGGGTCAGGACCACCGGTACGGCGATGCCCGCATACACCAGCAGCGACGTCCACCCGGCGCGCAGGGCGGCCCGCAGCGGGATCAGGTCGGCGGCGTCGGTGGCCTCGATCCGGTGGCGCCGTACCCAGACGAACACCACGACGAAGCGGTAGAGCACGGTCCACAGCCCGCCGACGAGCGCGGGCACGAACAGCTGGTCGGCCGTCAGCACGGGCGCCACGGCGGCCGAGCCGAGCAGCAGGAACATCGACGAGCTCGGCGGGATCGAGATGCCCAGCCCGGCGTTGCCCGCCACCAGCGCGGCGGCCAGGTCCGGCCGCCAGTTGGACCTGGTCATCCACGGGATCGTCACCGACCCCACCGAGGCGGCGATGCCGGACCCGGACCCGGCGGGCCCGCCGAGCAGCGCCGCGGCCGAGGTGGAGACGTAGCCGGCGCCGCCGCGCAACCGTCCGAAGATCGAGTTGAGCACCGTCACCTGCTCCTGGATCAACCCCAGCTTGGTGAGCAGGTAGCCCATGAACACGAAGGCCAGGGCGGCGAAGACGACCTCCTCGGCCAGCGCGTCGGAGATGCCCGCCCAGGCCAGGCTGAGGAAACCGGTACCGCCGAACAGGCACACCCCGAGGAAACCGATGAGCATGGCCTCACCGATATTGCGTTTCAGGACGCCGTTCCAGACGACGATGATGGCGATATAGGCGACTAGCGCCCAGACGGCGATGCCCATGGCGAAATGGCCTCCGTTGGGGGTGATATCGAAAAGTGAGCTGCGGCTTGTGGAGTCGGTGCTCGGGCACGGGAGAGCCGGCCACGGCGAAAGACACGCGGGAAAGACACGCGGGAAAACCAGCCGCCACGAAAGGTCAGCCCTCGGGCGTGGGAAGCCGGACGCCGCGAAAGCGCGGAGCCGGCCGCCGCGAGAGGTCAGTTCTCGGGCGCGAGCCGCTCGGCGAGGTCTAACGTACGGCGGGCCTTGGCGACGATCGGCGCGTCGACGAAGCGGCCGTCGGGCAGCGCGACGGCGCCCGTCCCGGTCCGCTCGGCCTGCTCGGCGGCCTGGACGATCTCGCCGGCCCGCTCCGTCTCCTCCCGCGTGGGAGTGAACGCCCGCCTGATCACCGGGATCTGGCGGGGATGGATCGCGGTCCTGCCGAACAGGCCCAGCGCGCGGGCCGCCCGGCAGGAGGCCGCCAGGCCGGCCTCGTCCTTGACGTCGGGGTAGACCGACATCGGCACGGGCGGCAGGCCGGCGGCCGCGGCGGCGATGACCGCCTGGAGCCGGAGGTGGTTCATGGCGCTCTCGTCGGTGATCGACAGCTCGGCCGCCAGGTCCTGCTCGCCGAGCGCGATGCCCGCCACGGCCGGGTGGGCGGCGACGGCGTGGGCGGCGACGATCCCGGCCGCGGACTCCAGCAGCGCGTACGCCCTGACGCCCAGCCCGTCCAGGACGCCGACCGACTCGACCTTGGGCAGCCGGACCGCGCCGAGCCCCGGCAGGCCGGCGAGCGCGTCGAGGTCGTCCCGCCCGCGCCCGCCCGCCAGGTCGTTGACCCTGACGTGCACCTCGACCGATCCGATACGGCTCGCCAGGTAGGCGGCGGCGTTGGCCCTGGCCTCGTCCTTGCGGGCGGGCGCGACCGCGTCCTCCAGGTCGATGATGACCACGTCCGCCCCGGAGGCGACGGCCTTGTCGAACCGCTCGGGCCGGTCGCCGGGGACGTACAGCCAGGTGACGGGCAGCCGGGTGACAGAGGTGCTCACGCGATCACCCCGTCCTCGCGCAGCCGGGCGATCTCCTCGGCCCCGTAGGCGAGCTCGCCGAGCACCTGGTCGGTGTCCTGGCCGAGGGGCCGCCCCGGCCAGGAGACCGCGCCGGGTGTGTCGGACAGGCGGAACAGCACGTTCTGCATGGTGACCGTGCCCAGTTCTTCGTCCGGCACCTCGATGAAGGTGTCGAGGGCGGCGTACTGCGGGTCCTTGGCGATGTCGGAGACGTCATAGATGGGGGCGACCGCCGCCTGGGCCTCCTTGAAGCGGGCGATGACCTCCTCGGCGTCGCGTTCGGCGATCCAGGAGGCCACGGCCTCGTCGAGTTCGTCGACGTGCTGGACCCGGCCATGGCCGCTGGCGAACCAGGGCTGCTCGACCAGGTCGGGCCGGCCGACCAGGGTGACCACGCGTTCGGCGATGGGCTGGGCGCTGGTGGATATGGCCAGCCAGCGGCCGTCGCGGGTGCGGTAGGTGTTGCGCGGCGCGTTGCTGCTGGAGCGGTTGCCGGTGCGCTGAGGTATGACGCCGAGCGCCTTGTACGCGCTCATCTGCGGGCCGAGAATGCCCAGGATCGGCTCGATGATGGCCATGTCGACCACCTGGCCGCGTCCGCTCTGCTCGCGGGCGCGCAGGGCGACCATGATCGCGTACGACATGGCCAGCCCGGCGATGCCGTCGGCCAGGGCCAGGGGCGGCAGGGTGGGCGGGCCGTCCGGCTGGCCGGTCATGGCCGCGAACCCGCTCATCGCCTCGGCCAGCGTGCCGAAACCGGGCTGACCGGACATCGGGCCGAACTGCCCGAAGCCGGTCATCCGTGCCACGATCAGGCGGGGGTTGATGTCCATGAGGTCGCCGGGGGCCAGGCCCCAGCGTTCCAGGGTACCGGGGCGGAAGTTCTCGACCAGCACATCGGAGCGTTCGACCAGGCGGCGCAGGATCTCCTGCCCCTCGGCCCGCGACAGGTCGACGGCGGCGGCGCGCTTGTTGCGCGACAGCGTCTTCCACCACAGGCCCACCCCGTCGACCGAGGCTCCGTGCCCGCGGGAGGGGTCGCCGCGGCGCGGATGCTCGATCTTGATCACGTCGGCGCCGAAGTCGCCGAGCATCATCGCGGTGGATGGCCCGGCGAACAACGTCGCGGCGTCGATGACCAGCAGGTCGGCGAGGCTCGTCATAACGATGTAACTTATAAGAAATATCTCATAGGTCAATACGCTTCTCAGATTGCGGGACACTGATGGTCATGCCGACCAGCGAGCCGCGTCCTCCCATGAGCAAGGCCGAATACGTCTACAGCGTGCTGCTCGAGGAGATCCGTACAGCCACGATCCCCGGTGGCACCGCCCTGCGCGCCGGGGCGGTGGCCCGCAGGCTCGGCGTCTCGGTCACGCCGGTCCGCGAGGCGCTGCGCAGGCTGGAGAAGGACCGGCTGATCAGCTATGAGGCCCACCACGGCGCGACCGTGGTCGACCTGGGCGACGACGCGCTGGAGGAGTACTACGGCCTGCGGGCGGTCGTCGAGGGCCTGGGCGCCCGACTGGCCGCCGCCCGGATCACCGCCACCGACCTGGCCGCGCTGCGCGAGTTGCACGCCTCGATGATCCGCGACGTCGAGGAGGGCCGGCACGACCGGCTGGGCGAGCAGAGCAGGCAATTCCACCTGCGCATCGCCGACATCGGCGGCCCGGCCTTCCTCGGCCAGCACGCCAGGGCGGTCCGCGACAGCTTCCCCGTGCCCGCCGGGGCCTCGCTGTGGCTCGACGACGAGCAGGTCAAGCTGCAACTCGACGCGCACGAGGGCATCCTGGCCGCGCTGGCCGCCGCCGACGGCACCGCGGCCGAGCACATCATGATCGAGCACGTACGCCAGGCCGGCGACTACCGCAAGGGCCACTGACCGCCCTCGGCCGTTCAGATGGCGCCAAGCCCCACTCGTGAACTGGTTGATGGGCCTCAGTCGGTGAGCGTCCCGCGGACCTCCTCCAGCACGTCGGGGGTACAGTCCATCTGCTCCAGCCGGTCACCGGACCGGGTCAGCTCTACGAGCCCTCCCAGGGCGCCACCTCGGCGAGGGCGGAGCCGCGCAGGTCGAAGCCGCCGACGTGGGCCAGGTAGTCGCCTTCCTCCAGCGGGTCGCCGACGTAGACGCCGCCCGCCTGCCGTACCAGCAGGGCGCCCGCCGCCACGTCCCACGGGTGGGAGCGGGTGCCGTATGCGACGTCGGCCCATCCGGCGGCGACGTGCGCGAGCTTGAGCGCGGCGCTGCCCGGCCTGCGTACGGCGGAGAAGGACTCCAGGAAGCGGCCGTAGCGGCGCAGCGCCCGCTCACCGTCGAGTTCCAGGTCCAGCGGCGTGGGGTAGCTGGCCAGCAGCATCGCCTCCCTGTCCTGGGTCGCCCCCTTGCTGCGGATCGGGGTGCCGTTGCACCAGGCGCCCAGGGTGGAGGCGGTGAACTCGTCCTCGCGCACCGGGTCGTACACGACGCCCGCCACCAGCTCACCGGCCACCGCGGCGGCGATGGAGACGCAGAAGAACGGCAGGCCGGCGGCGAAGTTGGCGGTGCCGTCGATCGGGTCGACGTACCAGCGCAGCTCGCCCGAGCCGGTGAGGCCGCCCTCCTCCCCCACGATCGCGCTGCCGGGCCAGCGGGCGGTGATGACGGTGCGGATCGTCTCCTCCGCCGCCCGGTCATGCTCGGTGACCGGGTCGTGGAAGTCGCGCTTGGTGGCGACCGGCGGCCTCGATCTGAAGGCCTTGCGCAGCCTCGGCCCGACCGCCCTGGCCGCCTCCGAGGCGGTGTCGAGCAACTGTGTCGCGTCCATGTCCTCTCCCAAAAGGTCTCCTCCAGGGGCACTTCACGCTCATCAGCACGGTCATGCCCAATTCCGCGCGTTCGACGTACATGCCAGGATTGTCCTCGTCCTATCATGTCAAGACAGCAGATTGTCATGACCTACCGGCTACTCGCGAGATTTGTCAGGACATTCTGACCTGGGTTAACCTGATCAGCATGACCGCGAACCTGGCGATCGACCTGGACCGCTCCAGCCCCGTGCCGCTCTACTTCCAGGTGGCCGAGCAGATCGCCGAGGCGATCCGGCGAGGCGACCTGGCGCCCGGCTCCCGGCTGGACAACGAGATCCTGCTCGCCGACAAGCTGGGCCTGTCCAGGCCCACGATCCGCCAGGCCATCCAGTATCTGGTGGACAAGGGCCTGCTGGTGCGCAAGCGCGGTGTCGGCACCCAGGTGGTGCACGGGCAGGTCAAGCGCTCGGTCGAGCTCACCAGTCTCTACGACGACCTGCGCCGCTCGGGCCAGGAACCGGCGACCCAGGTCCTCGCCCTGGAGCCCCGGCCGGTGAGCGAGGAGATCGCCGCCGTCCTCGGCGTCGAGCCCGGCGTCGACGTGCTCTACCTCGAACGACTCCGCTTCGCCGCTGGCGAGCCGCTGGCCGTGCTGCACAACTGGCTGCCGCTGGGCCTGGCCCAGCTGACCGCGGCCGACCTGGAGGGCCGCGGCCTGTATGAGCTGCTGCGCGGCGCGGGCGTGCGGATGCGGGTGGCCAACCAGCGCATCGGCGCCCGCGCGGCGAACCAGGCCGAGGCCAAACTGCTGGACGAACGGCGCGGCGCCCCGCTCCTGACCATGCTCCGCACCACCTACGACGACCAGGGCAGGGCCGTCGAGCACGGCTCACATGTCTACCGGGCCTCGCTCTACTCCCTCGAGGTCACCCTGATCGAGCGCTGAGGCCGCGCGCCGCTTGACGAACCAGGTGGTGGCGATGCCGCCCAGCACCGCCGCCACGAGCCCCACCCACGAGAAGCCCTTCAGCCACTTCTCGGCGACCATGCCGAGATAGAAGATCACCGCGGTGGTGCCACCCGCCCAGACGATCCCGCCGAGCACGTTGGCGACCAGAAACCTCCAGTACGGCATGCGCAACGCCCCCGCCAGCGGCCCGGCCAGGATGCGCAGCAGCGCGATGAAGCGCCCGACGAACACGGCCCACACCCCGAACCGGTCGAAGTAGTGCTCGGCCCTGCCGATATGGCGGGGCCCGAAATGCTTGGGGAAGCGCCGTCCGAGCCGCTCGAACAGCGGCCTGCCGCCCTTGCGGCCGATGGCGTAGCCGATGGAGTCGCCGACGATCGCCCCCGCGCTCGCGCAGACGCCCACCCACACGGGGCTGACGACGCCCTTGGCGGCCAGGAGCGCGGCGCTGACCAGCACGATCTCGCCGGGCAGCGGGATGCCGAGGCTCTCGACCCCGATCACCAGCCCGACCAGGGCACACAGCCACGCGGGCGGGATGGCCTGCAGCAGTTCGTCGATGTGCACCCAGCAACCCTAGCCCGGCGGGCCGCATGCCGCCCGCCATAGGCGGACCTCCATCTTCAGGCGGTGGCCTGGTCGAGGAGTTCGAGCAGGTGGTGGTACGGCTTGCCGGTTGCGCGGGTGAGGCCGAGTTCGCAGGTGCGGTTGACCGAGGCGTGCGCGGCGAAGTCGCCGACTCCTACGGCGGCGGCTTCGGCGCGGGTGGCCGAGGCGGTGAGCTCCGGGTGGAGCAGGCCGCGGTCGCCGGCGAAGGCACAGCACTGCCACCCGTCAGGGACGACCACCCGCTCGGCCACCGCTTCGGCGATGCGGGTGATGGCGGCGTCCAGGCCGAGGCGGGTGGAGGAGCAGGTGGGATGCAGCGCCAGGGAGGGGCGGCGGCGGTGCACGGTCAGGCGGGGCAGGAGCTGCTCGGCGGTGAAGGCGACCGCGTCGATCACCTGGAGGGCCTCTCCCAGCGATTCGGTCAGGCGGTGGAAGCCCTCGGTGCAGGAGGCGGCGTCGCTGACGACCGGGATCCGGCCCTCGCCGGTGGCTTCAAGCAGACTATCGCGGACGCGGCGGGCCATGACGTCATGGCCGTCGGTGTAGCCCTTGGACGACCAGGGAGTGCCGCAGCACAGGCCGCCGATCCCCTCCGGGACGTGCAGCCGCACGCCCGCGCGCGCGGCCAGGCGGGTGAAGGCGGACATCACGCCGGGGCCGCCGTCGGCGGGGGCGAACAAGGTGTTCAGGCAGGACGGGACGTACACCGCGTCCGCGTTCCGCACCGGATCCGGCCGGCGGCGCTTTCCGCCCTTCGGCAGGTCACGGGTCCACCGCGGAACGGCCTCGGGGCCGGCGACGGCGCGGGCGGCGCGGGCGGCCGCCTCCGGGAGACGGGGCGGGACCGCCTTGGCCGTGTCCAGCGCCAGGTCGAGCGCGCCGGTCACCCCGCTCCAGTGCTTGGCGGCGGCCTTCCAGCCCTTCTGGGCCAGGCGGCCGTGACGCTCGCCGCGCAGACGCTTGGTCAGGTCGCCGGTGTTGATCAGGACCGGGCAGGCGGTGGCGCACATGCCGTCCACCGCGCAGGTGTCCACGGCGTCGTAGCCGTACTCGGCCTCCAGCTGGCGGACGAGGGCGTGGTCGCGGGCCTCAACCGCGGCGGCCAGCTCGCGGCGCAGCACGATGCGCTGGCGCGGGGTGGTCGTCAGGTCGCGGCTGGGGCAGACCGGCTCGCAGTAGCCGCACTCCACGCACCGGTCCACCTCGGGCTCGACGGTGACGACGGCCTTGAGGTCACGCAGGTGCGCGTCGTCCCGGTCGGTCAGGACGACGCCGGGGTTGAGCGCGCCGGCCGGGTCGCACAGGCGCTTGACCTCGCGCATCACCTCATACAGCTCCTCGCCGTACTGGCGGCGCACGAACGGGGCCATGACGCGGCCGGTGCCGTGCTCGGCCTTGAGCGTGCCGCCCCGGGCAAGGACGGCCCGCACCATGTCCTCGGTGAAGTCGGCGTAGCGCTCCAGGTCGGTGTCGAAGCGCTCGTTGAGCATGAAGTGCAGGTTGCCGTCCTTGGCGTGGCCGAAGATGACGCTGCGCTCGTAGCGGTGCTCGGAGAACAGGGCGATGAGCTCGTCGCACAGGTCGGCCAGGGCGGGCACCGGAACGGCGACGTCCTCCAGCAGGGCGGTGGTGCCGCTGGGGCGGGCGCCGGCGACGGAGGCGTACAAACCCTTGCGGATATGCCACAACGCCGCCCGGCCGCCCGCCTCCCTGCTCAACCGAGCCGGGGCGGACAGCGCCAGCCGCGGGAACAGCTCCTCGGCCGTCCGTTCTCGTTCGGCCAGCAGATCCGGCTCCGATTCCTGCCATTCGATCAGCAGCGCGGCGTGCTCGGCGACGGCGAGTGTGCGCAGCACGTCGTCGGCCTTGGGGTCGGTCTGGGCGACGCGCAGGGATTCGGCGTCCAGCAGTTCGACGGCGGCGGGCGTGGCGGCGACCAGGCCGGGCATCGCGGCCATGGCCTGGCGCAGGGTGGGGAAGACGAGCAGGCCGGTGGCGGCCAGCCGGTGGGCGGGGACGGTGCGCAGCACCGCCTCGGCCACGAAGCCCAGGGTGCCTTCGCTGCCGATGACCAGGTGGGCCAGGATCTGTGCGGGCGATGAGTGGTCGAGGAAGCTGTTGAGGCCGTAACCCATGGTGTTCTTCAGCGAGAACTGGGCGGTGATGCGGCCTACCGAGCCGGGGTTGCCGCGCACGCGGTCGCGCAGCCGTTCCAGCCCCTCGGCGAGCGCGGGCTCCAGGGCACGCAGCCGCTCGTCGGCGTCGGGGGCGCCGGTGTCGATGACGGTGCCGCTGGGCAGCACCACCGTCATCGACTCCAGCGTCCGGTACGTGTTGGCGTGGGTGCCGCACGTCATGCCGCTGGAGTTGTTGGCCACCACGCCGCCGATCGTGCACGCCGACTCGCTGGCCGGGTCCGGGCCGAGCTTGCGGCCGTAGGGCGCGAGGCGGGCGTTGACCTGCCGCAGCACCGCGCCGGGTTGCACCCGTACCCGCGCCCCGTCGTCCAGCACCTCGATGCCGCGGAAATGCCGCCGGGTGTCGACGAGGAGGTGCTCGCTGACCCCCTGCCCGCTCAGACTGGTGCCGCCGGAACGGAAGGTGAGCGGCAGGCCCGTACGCAGCAGCGCCGCCACCTGCTCCGCGCTCTCGGGCACCAGCACCGCCTGCGGCGTGAGCAGGTAGTGCGAGGCATCGTGTGCCATGCCGAGCCGGTCGCTGGCTCGGGTGCGGGCGATCCCGGGGACGGCTGCCTCCACCGCCGACAGTACGGCGGGATCGGGGACGGGCATGGTGCTGCTCACGCGTGCTTCTCTCACAGTCGCGGATCGATGTGGATCTTCGGGCCGGGCCCGGCGTCGTCGGGCCGGTGCCCGGCCAGGACGTCGGCCGTCGCGTCCAGGCCCACCGTGGCGCCCACCAGCGGGCGGGCGTCCAGCGAAGCGTCGGCATAGGCGGCGATGGCGCCCGCCAGCCCGGCCGAGCCGCCGAGGATGCCGACGGCGGTGACGTCCCGGAGCAACAGATCGCGGGTGTCGAGAGTACTCGGTGTCCCGGCCAGGCCGATGTAGACGACGCGTCGCGCGGGCTCGACGAGGTCGAGCGCCAGGGCGGGCAGCTGCGGGGCGTTGGAGGCGTCGACCACGGCATGCCACGGCAGCTCGGGCAGTGTCTCCCGGGTCCAGACGCCGGTGAGGCCGAGGGTCCGCGCGACATCCGGGGTGTGCAGGCCCATCAGGTGCGCCTCCACCCCTTCGGCGCGGGCGAACAACGCCACGAGCAGCCCGATCGCGCCCGTGCCCAGGACCAGCAGTCGCTCCCCCGGCCGCAGCCCGGCGGCGCGGAAGGCCCTGAGCGCGTTGGCGCCCGGCTCGACCAGCGCGCCGAGTGTGGCGTCCATCGTGTCGGGCAGCGCGTGCAGGGCCGTGGCCGGCAGGGCGAGCCGCTCGGCCAGCGCTCCGGGACGGCCGCGGCTGATGCCGATCTCGACCATGTCGGCGCAGACGTGGTGGTGGCCGGCCCGGCAGCGGTCGCAGTGGCCGCAGCCGAGCATGGTGTCGCCGGTGACCCGGCGGCCCAGCCAGCCGCCGTCCACCCCCTCGCCGACCGCGCTGACGACCCCGGTCCACTCGTGGCCTGGGCGCAGCGGGTACCAGGAGCGGCCGGTGCGCAGGTAGCTCATCTCGCCGGTGAACAGCTCCACGTCGGTGCCGCACACGCCGGCCCGCTCGACGTCGACGACCACCTCGCCGGGGGCGGCGAGCGGTGCCTCGACCTCCTGGACCTCGGCCTTGCCCGGGCCGGTCAGGACGAGGGCGCGCACTAGCGGGGCCCTGCGACCAGCTGGCGCTGGCTGCCGAGCCCGTCGATGCCGAGCTCCATCACATCGCCGGGCTGGAGCCAGATCTGCGGGTCGTGGCCCATGCCGACGCCCGGCGGGGTGCCGGTGTTGATCAGGTCGCCGGGCTCCAGCACCATGAACTGGCTCAGATGGTGCACGATGACGTACGGATCGAAGATCATCGTCTTGGTGGTGCCCGTCTGGCGGCGCACGCCGTTGACGTCCAGCCGCATACCGAGGCCGGTGACGTCGGCGATCTCGTCAGGGGTGACCAGCCAGGGGCCGGCCGGGTTGAAGGTCTCGGCGGACTTGCCCTTGCTCCACTGCCCGCCGCGCTCCATCTGGAAGGCGCGCTCGCTGACGTCGTTGACCACGCAGTAACCGGCGATGGCCTCACGCGCCTGCTCGACCGAGTCCAGGTAGGAGGTACGGCGGCCGATGACGATGCCCAGCTCCACCTCCCAGTCGGTCTTCGTCGAGCCGCGCGGGATGCGCACCTCGTCGTAGGGGCCGATCAGCGTGTTGGGCGACTTGGTGAACAGGATCGGCTCGTCCGGGACGGCCTGCCCGGTCTCGGCGGCGTGGTCACTGTAGTTCAGGCCGATGCACAGGATCTGGTGCGGCCGGGCGATCGGCGCGCCGACGCGCTCGCCGGCGAACCGCGCCACCTGGCCGGCGGCGATACGTTCGGCGACCGGTCCGGCCAGCAGGGCCGTGCCGCCGGAGCCGAAGAAGCGCTCGTCGAAGTCGGGCGTCAGGTCAGAGACGTCCACGTAGTGGGTGTCGTCCACGCGGACGACGGGCTTTTCGGCGCCGGGGGCGCCGATGCGCATGAGATACAAGATCAGTCTCCGTGAATCGGCAGGATTTCTTCCATGGCGTTGGCGGGCTCGGACCTCACGACGGGTCCTTGCCGTAAACGATGGCGTGGATGGCGGGCAGGTCGGCGATGAGCTTGTCCAGCGGCGTGCGGTAGGCCAGGCCGCTGACGCTGATCGCGCCGCTGGGCACGGCGGGTGAGTTCAGGTACGCCGGAACCGCCAGGCAGTTGACGCCCGGCTCGTTCTCCTGGTCGTCGACGGCGTAGCCCTGCGCGCGGACGCGTACCAGCTCGGCGTGCAGTTCCTCGGCCGTGCCGACGGAGCGTTCGGTCCGCCGCTCCAGCGCCCGGCCGCCCGCCCACGCGCGCACCGCGTCCTCGTCCGGCAGGAGGTGAGAGAGCAGCATCTTGCCGACACCGGTGCAGTGGGCCGGGTTGCGCCCGCCGACGACCGAGGTCAGCCGTACCGCGCCGGCGGCCGGGTCCAGCTTGGAGCGGTAGACGACCGAGGTGCCCTCCAGCACCGCGTAGTGCACCGTCTCGCCGTACCGCTCGCACAGCGCCTTGAGGATCGGGGTCACCCGGACGTGGTCGGGCCGGGCCTCGTGGTGGGCGAAGGCCATCCGCAGGAACTCATCCCCCAGTACGTACTGGCCGTGGCCGTTCTGGGTGGCGAACCCGGCGCGGCGCAGCGCGGCCAGGGCGCGATGCGCGGTCGGCTTGGGGCTGGCCACCGCGCGGGCCATCTCCTCCAGGCCGATCCCGTCGGGGTGGCGGGCAAGCTCGGCCAGCACCGCCAGCACCCGGTCGGACCCGACGAGCTTGGGCTCATCCGTAGGCTCGGACATGATTCCGAATGTTAGACCATCATTCCAAGCAGGAAGTTGCCCCATCCGGAGGCGCCCGACGGAGCAGTTAGTGGACCGTGGTCATCATTTCTGGCTGGTATCGCAGCTCTTGACCCTGCGAGCGCCAAAGGACTTGTACACTTCGTTCTGAAAGCACACAGTTACACAAGGTAATAATCCACACATCTAGTGCAAATCGCATCTGCGATTCCTCGTGGCGTCCGGACCCCGCGCCACGTCAGATGTCGAAGTCGGCGGCTGGGCATGTCCCCGGACTCGTGAGGGTCCTGATGGGGAGAAGGCTCCACAGTCGGCAGATGTTCCAGTGTGGGAACACAACAGGGGAGCCGAGCACATGGAGCCACTGCACCTGACGACAAGCCGTCAGGGGGCGAAAGTTATCGTGCACGTCTCCGGGGAGCTGGACATCGCCACCACCTCGGTGCTGCGCGATCACCTGCTCGACATCCTGAGGGAGACCTTCAACGGACACCGGAAGATCGACGAAGTCGTCATGGAGCTGAGCGGGCTGTCGTTCATCGACGCGGCCGGCCTGGGCACTCTGGTGAGCATCCAGGATCACGCGCGGCGCAACGCCATACCGTTGCTGCTGTCCGGGATCCCCCCGCAGGTCGACCGGCTGCTCCTGATCACCGGGCTCAACCACCACTTCCCCACCCGCCCGCCACCACCCGGGCCCTACACCCACATGCAGGACTGACGCCGCGCTCAGGTCACGCAGTCCCGGATCGCGGCGTGGGCGGCCTCGCGCAGGCGGGCGTGCACCACGGCGTTCGCCTCCCGGTCCGTGCGCACCTCCACCAGGCGCGGCCCCTCGCCGCGCAACGCCTTGGGCAGGTCGGACAGGTCCTCCACCAGCTGGTACGGGGTGCCCGTCGAAGCGGCCACATAACCGAGATCGACGCCGTGCGGCGTGCCGAAGACCCGCTCGAACGGATCCCTGACCGCCGCCTGCGGCAGCAGCGAGAAGATGCCGCCGCCGTTGTTGTTGACCACCACGAGACACAGGTCGGGCCGCGGCTCCCGGGGGCCCAGGATGAGGCCGTTCTGGTCGTGCAGGAACGACAGGTCGCCCATGAGCGCGTACGACGGCCCGTTGTGCGCCAGCGCCGCCCCCATGGCCGACGACACCAGCCCGTCGATGCCCGACGCGCCCCGGTTGGCCAGCAGCCGCAGCCCCCGCCGGGGGCGCATCGCCTGATCCAGGTCGCGGATCGGCATCGAGGAGCCGCAGAACAGCAGCGCCCCGTTGGGTATCGCGTCGACCAGGTCGCGGGCCAGCCGGGGCTCGCTGGTGCCCGAGGCGTCGAGCACCTCGTCGATGGCCGACCTGGCCGCCTGGTCGGCCTGCCGCCAGGCGTGCAGCCACGTGTCGTCACCCGAGGCGACGGGGATCTCCACCGCCTGCGCCACCTGTGTCGCCGACCGGGTCGGATCGGGCCAGCGGTCGAGGTCGGTGGCGACCACGATGTGCTCCCCGGCCCGCCGGAGCCACGACAGCAGCGGCCGCGACAGCCCGGGACGGCCGAGCGTGACCACCACGTCGGGGCGGTGGGCGTCGGCGAACTCAGGCGTGCCGAGCAGGTAGTGGTAGGTGGACACGGCATGGTCGCCGTAGCGTCCGCCGCCGTTCGGCTCCGACACCACCGGCCAGCCCGCCATGCCGGCCGCGGCGACGTAGCGGCGGACGTTCGCGGCGCCGTCGCCGACCACCAGCACGCCGCGCCTGGTCGGCGGGATGTGCAGGGCGATGGGTGGCGGCGCGACCCGGGCGCGCACCCAGGGGCCGTTGGCGTCGGAGCCGAGCGACTCGCACCACGAGGTGTCGCCGTCGGGGATCAACGGCTCCCTGAACGCCAGGTTCAGGTGCACCGGCCCCGGAGCGGCGGGCCCGGAGGCGCGCTGGTAGGCCCGGCAGGCCAGCGATCGCCAGTAGGCGACCTGCCCCGGCCGGTCCTCGGGCACGCCGACCTCGGCGAACCAGCGGATCGCCGAGCCGTACAGCTTGATCTGGTCGATCGTCTGGTTGGCGCCGGTGCCGCGCAGCTCGGGCGGGCGGTCGGCGGTGAGCACGAGCAGCGGGACGCCCGACTCGCTCGCCTCGACGACGGCCGGGTGGAAGTTGGCGGCGGCGGTGCCGGACGAGCAGATCAGCGCGACCGGCCGCTCGGCCCGCCTGGCCAGGCCGAGCGCCAGGAAGGAGGCCGACCGCTCGTCGATGCGCACATGCAGCCGCACCCGCGACTCGGCGTGCAGCGCCAGCGCCAGGGGGGCCGAGCGCGAGCCGGGCGCGACCACGACGTCGGTGAGGCCGCAGCGCACCAGCTCGTCGACCAGGACCGTGGCCAGTGCGGTAGCGGGGTTCACAGTGACGCCTCCTGCATCCGGCGAAGCCACGAGGGAGATTCAATCTCAAATGCTGACAAAAGCTGAAAATTCACCGCAGGACGTCGTACGGCCAGCCGCCCGTCCACGGGCACCAGCGAATCGTCCACCACATCACCCGTGAGCAGCGGCATCGTGCCCAGCCCGCACGCGTAGGGCAGCTCCGGCAGCGCCGCGGCCAGCGCGAGCCCCGCCGCCAGCCCCACCGAGGTCTCCACGGCGCTCGACACCACGGCGGGCAGCCCGCACGCCTCCACCACCCGCAACGCGTTGCGCACCCCGCCGAGCGGCTGCGCCTTGACCACCGCGATGTCGGCCGCCTCCGCGGCCCTGACCCGCAGCGGGTCCTCGGCGCGCCGGATCGACTCATCGGCCGCGATCGGCACATCGACCGCCCGCCGCACCGCCGCCAGCTCCTCGAGCGTGGCACAGGGCTGCTCGGCGTATTCCAGGTCGAAGCGGTCGAGCTCCTTGAGGTGGCGTACGGCCTCGCCGACCTCCCAGGCGCCGTTGGCATCCACGCGCAGCCTGCCCGCCGGGCCGAGCGCGTCACGCACCGCCTCCACCCGCGCCAGGTCCTCGGCGAACGTCTGACCCCGCTCGGCCACTTTGACCTTCGCCGTGCCGCAGCCCGACCCGCGGACGAGCTCGAAGGCCTGCTCGGCGGCCACGGCGGGCACGGTCGCGTTGACCGGCACGCTGTCGCGCACCGGCTCCGGCCAGCCCTCGAAGGCGGCCTCGCGGGCGCACGCCAGCCAGCGGGCGCACTCGCGCGGACCGTACTCGGGAAACGGCGAGAACTCGCCCCAACCGGCCGGACCGTGCAGCAGAACCCCTTCCCTGACGGTCTGACCCCGGAAACGGGTGCGCATCGCGACCCGGAAGACGACGGGAGCCCGGAAATGCACGGGAGAACGCGTCACGACCCTCCCTGCACCGCTGACCGACCTGTCGCCATTAACCTTACGAGCATGTTGAGGAAGCCGTCGCATCCGGACCGGCCGTTGCACGCCGTGGTCGGACCCCCGGGACCCGAGCTCTTCGCGGCGATCCGTGATGCCCTGTCCGGCGACGGCCCGGCGATCCTGCCCCTGCCTGACGCAAGCGCCCCCGGCGCGCTCCGCCCGACGCACGTCAACGGCGCCCGCCAGGACGACGGCGAGGGCGTGCCCGACGACGTGGCCGTGGTCATCGCCACCAGCGGCAGCACGGGAGCGCCCAAGGGCGTGATGCTGTCGGCCACCGCGTTGCGCACCTCGGCGGCCTCCTCACTGCGCCGCCTGGAGGCGGTCAAGGGCGAACGCTGGCTGTGCTGCCTGCCGACCTCCCACGTGTCGGGCTTGCAGGTGCTGGTCCGCGCCCTGCTCTGCGAGAGCGAGCCGATCATCCACCCACGCTTCGACCCCCACGAGGTGCTCGCCTCGGGCGCCGACCACGTGTCGCTGGTGCCGACCCAGCTCCACCGTCTGGTCGAACTGAACGCCGACCTGTCGGTCTTCCGCTCCATCGTGCTCGGCGGCGCCGCCCCTCGGGCCGGCCTGCTCGCCGAGGCTCGGGCGCTCGGCGCGCGGGTGGTCACGACGTATGGGATGAGTGAGACGAGCGGCGGCTGCGTGTACGACGGCCGGGCCCTTTACAATGTAGATCTCAAAATCGGCGACGACGGGCGCATCCGCGTCGCCGGCCCGGTGCTCTTCTCCGGCTACCGTTTCGGCGAGCCCGCCCCCTTCGACGGCGACTGGTACGTCACCTCCGACCTGGGCGAGCTGACCGGGGGCCGGCTGCGCGTGCTGGGCAGGGCCGACGACGTCATCAACACCGGCGGCGAGAAGGTGGTGGCCGCCTCGGTGGCCGAGGTGCTCGGCGGCCACCCCGAGGTGGCCGACGTGGCCGTGATCGGCCGGCCGGACCCCGAATGGGGAGAGATCGTGGTGGCCGTCGTGGTGCCCGCCGACCCCGCCGGCCCGCCCACGCTGGACCAGCTCCGCGCCTACTCCACCGACCGGCTCCCCGCCTACGCCGCGCCGCGCCAACTGCGGCTGATGTCCCGTTTGCCGCTGCTAGCGAATGGTAAAACGGATCTCGTTCGCCTTAGGACAGGAACCTGATGAGTTGCGGGTGCGTCTTATGGAGGAGAGCAAGGAGGGAGCCTTCATGAACCAGACCCGCAAGATGTGGGCATCCGCGGCGGTCGTCGGCGTGATCCTCGTCGGCGGAGCCTCAGTCGCGGCGGCCGCCTCGGCGGGCAGGCTCGACAGGGTCGGCAAGGAGACCAGAGCAGTGGTGGAGAAGGAACCGTCCGCCCAGCCGCCGTCCGTTCAGACCGATCAGCTTTCGCAGCTGACCGTCTCGCCCGCGCCGAGTGATGGCAACGTGGTGTCCAAGGAGCTCAACCAGGACCCGCAGAAGGTCATCGAGTATTGGACGGACAAGCGCATGGAGGACGCCCAGCCCATGCCCATGCCCGAGGTGAAGCCAGGCGAGTTCACCACCGGGGAGTGACGCTCCTCGCGTGTGGGGTGGGTCACCTTTAGGGCGGTCCGCCCCTTTTTTGTCCGTCCGGGAACAAATAGCGCTGGACGGCGTTATTGATACTGGTGCGCCGAGCGGCCGCAGCCGCCCCACCACAATCTTGGTCTGATCGAATTCGACTCCGTATGGAGGAGGTGTCCTCATGCCCCGAACCGCCGTGGCGACCCCATCCACGACCCTCGACCAGCTGATTGACCGAGGGCGAGCGCAGGGTCACCTCTCCTTGGCGGAGCTGCGTGACGCGTTCGCCGAAGCCGGCCTCAGCCCCTCGGACGGCCGTTCGATCCTGCGCGAGCTCACCGAGGCAGGTGTCAGCCTCGCCGCCGAGAACGAGCCGTCCCTCGGGAAGGCGGCCGCACGCAAGACCACCCGTAAGACCACGACCAAGCGAGCGAAGTCTACCCGCTCGAAGGCCGCGGAGCCAAAGACGGAGTCCGCGGAGCGGTCCGCCCAGCCCGCCGCGCAGGACGAGGACGCCCCCGACGACCTCGTGCTGAGCCCGGAGGCCGCGGCCTCGGACGAGCCCGAGCTGGAGTCCGAACCGATCGACCTCGACGACAACCAGTCGGTCATGGGCGACTCGGTCCACACCTACCTCAAGTCGATCGGCCGCCGTACGCTGCTCACCGCCGCCCAGGAGGTCGAGCTGGCCAGGCGGATCGAGGCCGGCCTGTACGCGGAGTACAAGCTGGAGACCCACCCCGGCCTGTCCGCCGCCGCCCGCGACGACCTCGAGCTGGTCATCGATGACGGCAGGGCGGCCAAGGACCACATGCTGGAGGCCAACCTCCGGCTCGTCGTCTCGGTCGCCAAGAAGTACACCGACCGCGGCATGTCCCTGCTCGACGTGGTCCAGGAGGGCAACCTGGGCCTGATCAGGGCCGTGGAGAAGTTCGACTACACCAAGGGCTTCAAGTTCTCCACCTACGCCATGTGGTGGATCAGGCAGGCCATCCAGCGCGGCTTCGCCGACTCGGCCCGGACGATCCGCCTGCCCGTACACGTGCTGGAGATGCTCTCCAAGCTGTCGCGCATCGAGCGCGACATGCACCAGAGGCTGGGCCGCGAGCCCACGCCCGAGGAGCTGGGGATCGAGCTCGACAAGACCCCCGACCAGATCGAAGAGCTGCTGCGCACCAGCCGCCAGCCCATCTCGCTCAACGCGACGATCGGCGAGGACGGCGAGACCACGATCGGCGACCTCATCGAGGACGTCGACTCCCCCGAGGCGTCGGAGATCGTCGACCGCCAACTGCTGGGCGACCAGCTGCGCGGCGTGCTCGGCAACCTCACGCCGCGCGAGGCGAAGATCATGGCTCTGCGCTTCGGCCTGGTCGACGGCAAACCGCACACACTCGACGAGATCGGCAAGCACCTGGGCCTGACCCGGGAGCGCATCCGGCAACTCGAGAAGGAATCGCTTTCGAAGCTGCGCCACCCGAGCAATACCCGCCCCTTGCTCGACTGGGCCAGCTGATCCGCGACGAAGCCCCGGCACTCCTCGTGCCGGGGCTTCGTCATGTCCCTAGCGGACGGCGGGCACCGGGCGCGGCACGCGCGGGATGCCCCACAGCCGGTTGTCCTCGCGCAGCGTACGCAGCCGATCCACCTCGGCGGTCCACGTGGCCCCCGTGGGCGTCGCCTTGGCCTTGCGGCGGGCGATGCGGTCGTCGTAGGCCTTGACCCCGAACGTGGCCCGCTGCCCGCTCTCGGCCGCCCGCAGCGCCTCGCTGAGCGCCTTGTCGAAGGCCACTCCGGCGGCCAGCAACTCGAGCTCGTCCGCGGCGGCGGCCCGCAGGTCGCGCAGCGTCCCCTCGGCCAGCCTGGCCCGGTCGAGCAACTCGGGGTAGCTCTTGGAGATCTCCACGTCCGCGTGGTAGCGGACCTCAGCCTCGCGGCTCACCCGCGGCCGGAAAAACGCCATCGACTCTGCCCCTCATCCCAATCGGCTCGTATCAGGCGACCAGGGTACGCCCGAGCGCGACACGCTCCATAATCGGACCCGCGTTGCGCCCTTTACATAGTAAGATGATCTCCATGCCCGCCAAGAGACCGCCCGTTCCCCTCTCCCGCGAGCGCATCATCGACGCCGCCCTCCACATCGCCGACTCCCAGGGGCTCAGGCGCCTGACGATGCGCAGGCTCGGCGACGCCCTCCAGGTGGAGGCCATGGCCATCTACCATCATCTGCCCCGGGGCAAGGAGGCGCTGATGGACGCGCTGGCCGAGCACGTCACCGCCGTCCACGTGGAGCAGGGCCCCACCTGGCAGGACACGGCCAGGGCGTGGTGCCGGGCCGGTCGCGAGCTGCTGCGCGAGCACCCCGGCGTCCTGGCGCTCGCACTGACCAAACCGCCCAAGGGCGGCACCGCGCTGGCCATCAGGGAGCAGACGGAGCAACTCGCCGACGCGGGCCTGAACGACGCGCCGGAGGCCGTACGGGCGCTGCGGGCCTTCGTGTTCGGCAGCGTCGCGGTCGAGGTCCAGCAGTCCGGCTGGGCCGACCCCGAGGTCGACGAGTGGACCAGGCGCGACGAGCGCGCCGACGTCGACTTCGAGCGTGGTCTCGACGCCTTGCTGAAGGGCTTGCAAAGCTAGTGGGCGTGTCGAGCTTGGACCGTTATCCTGTATAAGGCACGCTGTGTCGAAGGTCACACTTTCGCATCCTCCTGTAACAGTCCTAACGGACTATGTCCGAACGTGTGACATACGCCGCACACTTGAAAGAAAGACAACACCCAAGCTGTTCCCGCCCCTTTCCGACCTGCGGGAGCCATTCACGAGATATCGGAGGCACGCCGATGTGCCCGCACGACCCGGCCTGTCCGGCAGCCGAGGCGCCCGACCGCGAGGCCGCACGTACCCTCGCCTGCCACCCCGAGCAGGGGTGGAGCCTTCTCTGCAACGGCGTCGTCCTCTTCGAGGACACCGGGGAGCTCCTGCCTGGCGGCACCGTCATCGCTCCGCACCGCCCGGATCCGCTCGTCGGCGCCGCCTGAGCCGCGACCCGCTCGTCGGCGCCCCCTGGGGCACGCCGTTCACCCATAGCCGACGATCCATTCGGCGACCACCTCGCCCACCCGGGCGGGGTTCTTCTTCAGGTCGTGCCCTTCGCCCGGCAGCACAACCAGGCGTGCCGCGTCGGCGGCGTCGGGCACGCCGAACGGATCCCGCTCCCCATTGACCACCAGCACGTCCACGCCCGCCTCGCGCAGCTCGCCGGCCCTCGACTTCTCGGGCCTGCCCGGCGGGTGCAGCGGGAACGCGAGTGCCACCACCGCGACCGCGCCGACCACCTCGGCCGTACGGCAGGCCACCCTGGCCCCGTTGCTCCGGCCGCCCTGCACCAGCGGCAGCCCCGGCCATCGCGCCCGCAGCTCGCCCAGCACGACCTCCCACGCCTCGTCCTGCCGGACGGCCGAGCCCGGCGCCCGCGCCCCCGCGAGCCGGAACGGCTGCGTCACCCTGGCCACCACGGCCCCCGCCTTCAGCGCCGCGTCGCGCACCGCCAGCAGATCGGGCGCGTCCACTCCCCCGGCCGACCCGTGCGTCAGCACCAGCAGCAGCCGGGGCCGCTCCACCTCGTCGAACTCGACCTGCGCCGGGCCGCGCGGGGTCATGATCCGCATGTCAGAACCGTACCTGGGGATGAGTTCACCATGGCCCTCAGGGCTGATGACGGCGTGCCGCGCAGCCGCGATGATGAGCCTCATGCCAGACATGCGCCCCATCCGCGAGGATCTGCAGGCGACGCTCGACGCCCGCCGCGACCTCGGCCCCGAATACGAAGCCGCCCTGGTCGAGTCGTTCGTGGAGCGGCTCGACGCCACGATCGCCGCCCGGGTGCGCGCCGAGCTCCAGGCCCACGGCGCCGGTCCCGGTCCGAGCAGGTCCAAGAGCCCGGGGGCGGCGATGATCCCGATCGCGCTGGGGTCGATGGGCATCGGCATCCCGCTGACGGCCATCGCGGCCTCCCGCGGAGGCGGGTTCGGCTTGGCCATCGCCTGGTTCGCCATCGTCCTGATCAACGTCGCCGCAGCGGCCGCCATCATGCGCCGCGGCTGACTCCCGCGCGGCCGCCCCCGGCCGCTGGAGGGTGCTCGGTCCTACGAGGCGCTCGCGTGAGGGAGAGGTCGGTCAGGTGTCGCGGTCGTAACGCAGCCGCACCTCCGCGGCCAGCGTCTCGTCCTCGTGCTCCAGCCCATAGGTCCAGACGCGGCCCGCGTCGTCGACGCGGCCACGCAGCGGCAGGGTCCTGGCCAGCAGCTCGATGGCCAGCCCGCTCGTCGGCGCGTCGCCTCCGTCCTCCACCGCCCCGGCGAACTCCGCGCACGCGAGCTCCAAGTGCGCGATGCCGAGCTGCACCCGCAGCCGGGCCACGTCCTCCTGGGAGGCCACCTCGAGCGCCTCCAGCAGCACCTCGGCCGCCTCTCCCGGCTCGCCCCGCTCCAGCAGCAGCTCGGCCAGTTGCTGCGCGGCGTGCGCACCGACGTCCGGCCCGGCGTCCGGCCCGGCGGCGGCCAGCGCGGCCCGCAGCTCGTCCTCCGCCTCGTCGTAGTCGCCCGCCAGCACGGCCAGCCGGGCCAGGGCGAGACGCGCCAGCGGGACGTAGGCGGCCGTGCCGACACCCAGGACCGCCTGCCACGCTCCCCTGGCCTGCTCGGCGCGGCCCTCGCGCTCGAAGCCCTGCGCGAGGTGACAGGCCGCCTGAGCGGCGAACTCCGGATGGCCGGTGGCCAGCGCGACCCGGGCGGCCGCCCGGGCCCCCTCCGGGTCGCCCCGCTCGTCGAGCACGACGGCCAGGCCCACGGCGGCCTGCGCCCGGTCGGGCTCTTCGGGGTCGGCGGCCAGCTCGCTGAGTATGGCCGCCGCGCCGTCGAGATCACCGTGCTCGGCCAGGCGGCGAGCGGTGTCGAGAGGCGGGACCTGCAGCTCTGAGAACGTCAAGAGAGCTCCTTAGGCGACGGTCGGACCGAGCCTAACGAGTTCCGGTGATCATGTCTTCTCACTGGCCACGTTCAGCCTGGGTGGCGGGAAAAAATCCCAGAAAACGGGCGTAGCCCTCCCCGCCGAGCACAACGGCGGAGAGGGCCACGGTCACGCGAACGTGACGGCCGGATCAGTCACGGACCCAGACAGCCGGGCTAGTCACGGACCCCGACAGCCGGGCTAGTCACGGACGCAACAGCCGGATCAGTCACGGATCCGGCAGCCGGGCGAGTCAGGGACCCGACAGCCGGATCGGTCGTGGACGCGGCGGACAGGTCAGTCCTCGTACGCCTCCAGCGGCGGGCAGGAGCAGACCAGGTTGCGGTCGCCGTAAGCCTGGTCGATGCGCCGCACCGGCACCCAGTACTTGCCCTCCCGCAGCGACGGCAGCGGGTAGACCGCCTCGGTACGGCTGTAGGGGTGGGCCCACTCGTCGGCCGTGGCGGCCTCGGCGGTGTGGGGGGCGTTGCGCAGCGGGTTGTCGGCGCGGTCGTAGGCGCCCGAGGCGACCCGCGCGATCTCGCCCCTGATGGCCACCATCGCGTCAACGAACCGGTCGAGCTCGGCCAGGTCCTCGCTCTCGGTCGGCTCGATCATCAGCGTGCCGGCCACCGGGAAGGACATGGTCGGCGCGTGGAAGCCGTAGTCGATGAGCCGCTTGGCCACGTCGTCGACCGTGACGCCGGTCTCCTTGGTGATCTGCCGCAGGTCGACGATGCACTCGTGGGCCACCAGGCCGCCGCGCCCGGTGTAGAGCACCGGGTAGTGCGGGGCCAGCCGCCGGGCGAGGTAGTTGGCCGACAGGATCGCCTGCTCGGTGGCCGCGGCCAGGCCATCGCCGCCCATCATCCTGACGTAGGCCCAGGAGATCGGCAGGATGCCCGCCGAGCCGTACGGGGCCGCGGCGACCGCGCCGACCGGTGAGCCGGGGCGCAGCGGGTGGCCCGGCAGGTAGGCGGCCAGGTGGCCGCGGACCGCGACCGGGCCGACGCCGGGGCCGCCGCCGCCGTGCGGGATGCAGAACGTCTTGTGCAGGTTCAGGTGGGAGACGTCGGCGCCGAACTCACCCGGCTTGGCCAGCCCGACCAGCGCGTTGAGGTTGGCCCCGTCGACGTAGACCTGGCCGCCCGCATCGTGCACCTTGGCGCAGACCTCGGTGATCGTCTCCTCGAAGACGCCGTGCGTCGACGGGTAGGTGAGCATGATCGCGGCCAGCGCGTCGCGGTGCTTGTCGATCTTGGCGTCGAGGTCGGCCAGGTCCACGTTGCCCTCGGTGTCGCAGGCCACGACCACGACACGCATGCCGGCCATGACGGCGCTGGCCGCGTTCGTGCCGTGCGCGGAGGACGGGATGAGGCAGATGTCGCGGTGCTCGTCGCCGTGGTCGCGGTGGTAGGCCCGGATCGCGAGCAGCCCGGCGAACTCTCCCTGGGACCCGGCGTTCGGCTGGATGGAGACCGCGTCGTAGCCGGTCACCTCGGCCAGCCACTCCTCCAGGGTCTCGATGAGGTGGCGGTAACCCGCGGCCTGCCCGACGGGCGCGAAGGGATGGATCCCGGCGAACTCCGGCCAGGTGATGGGCTCCATCTCGGTGGTCGCGTTCAGCTTCATCGTGCAGGAGCCGAGCGGGATCATGGACCGGTCGAGGGCGATGTCCTTGTCCTGGAGTCTGCGCAGGTAGCGCAGCATCGCGGTCTCGGAGTGGTGGCTGTGGAAGACCGGGTGGGTGAGGTAGCCGGACTCCCGCCTCAGCGCGGCGGGCAGCGTGTCCAGCCCCTCGTCGGTGAGGAGGCCGGCCACCGGCCCGCTGACGCCGAAGGCGGCGGCGACCTGCTCGAGGTCGGCCGCCGTGGTCTTCTCGTCGCAGGCGACGGAGACGTGGTCGGCGTCGGCCTGCCACAGGTTGACGCCGCGTTCGGCGGCCTGCCGGACGACCTCGGCGGCCCGGCCGGGCACCCTGGCCAGCACGGTGTCGAAGAACTCCTGGTGGACGACCTCGACGCCGCCGCGGCGCAGGCACTCGGCCAGCGCGGCGGCGTGCCGGTGCACGCGGGCGGCGATGCGGCGCAGCCCGTCGGGGCCGTGGTAGACGGCGTACATGCCGGCGATGACGGCGAGCAGGACCTGCGCGGTGCAGATGTTGCTGGTGGCCTTCTCGCGCCTGATGTGCTGCTCGCGGGTCTGCAGGGCCAGCCGGTAGGCGGGCGCGCCGTCGGCGTCGACGGAGACGCCCACCAGGCGGCCGGGCATCTGCCGCTGCAGTCCTTCGCGTACGGACATGTAGGCGGCGTGCGGCCCGCCGAAGCCGAACGGCACGCCGAAGCGCTGCGAGGAGCCGATCGCGATGTCGGCGCCGAGCTCGCCCGGCGCGGTGACCAGGGTCAGCGCGAGCAGGTCGGCGGCGGCCACGACCAGCGCGCCCGCGGTGTGCGCCCGCTCGGCCACGGCGCGGAAGTCGCGCAGCCGGCCGGAGGCGCCCGGGTACTGGACGAGCACGCCGAAGCATTCGGGCAGCTCGCCGTCGAGCGCGTCCTCGATGAGCGTGATGCCCAGCGGCTCGGCGCGGGTGGCCAGCACCGCCTTGGTCTGGGGCAGCGCGTCGGCGTCGACGACGAACACGTCGCTCTTGGACTTGCCCGCGCGCCTGGCCAGCGTCATCGCCTCGGCGGCGGCCGTGCTCTCGTCGAGCAGGGAGGCGCCCGCGACGTCGAGCCCGGTCAGGTCGGAGACGACGGTCTGGAAGTTGAGCAGCGCCTCCAGGCGGCCCTGCGAGATCTCCGGCTGGTAGGGGGTGTAGGCGGTGTACCAGCCCGGGTTCTCCAGCAGGTTGCGGCGGATCACCGCCGGGGTGATCGTGTCGTGGTAGCCCAGGCCGATCATCGAGGTGAGCACCCGGTTGCGGCCCGCGATGGCCCGCAGCTCGGCGATGACCTCGCTCTCACTGGCCGCGGCGGGCAGTGAGAGCGAGTCCTTGATCCTGATGGACTCGGGGACGGCCACCGCCACCAGGTCGGCCACGGACTCGAATCCCACGGCCTCGAGCATGCGCTGCTGCTCGGATTCGGACGGGCCGATGTGCCGGGTCGAGAACGGCGGAGCTGACAGATCGGTCATGGAGGTGCCTCCCGAGGGCTATGGAGACCGGCGCCTGGGCGCGGGCGAGTGCCGGATCTCCCCCTCTGTCATGGCGACCTGAGAGCTTCACCCCATGAGGGCTTGCACCGTCGGTGAGGCGCGCCTGGCGGGCGTGCCTGCTTTCCAGAGTTGCCTACCCCGAGCGGTACGGGTGCCTGAGAGATTCCGGGGAGGGTTGCTCCTTCGGCGCCCCGGGACCAGCCCGGGACTCTCCCGCAGGGGGTCGTCAGCCTTGCGCTCTAAGGTTACTACCGTATTGCTACCCTATGCGGCGCGCCCGCCGCCGCTGGGCCAGCTCGTCAGCGGGGTGGTCGGCCGGGACGCTGTCCTCGACCGCCGCTCTTTCCCCCGGCAGCTCCGCGAGGGAGCCCTCGACCTCGCGCCAGACCCGGCCGAGCGCGATGCCGAACACGCCCTGGCCGCCCTGGAGCAGATCGATCACCTCGTCGGCCGAGGTGCACTCGTAGACGCTGACGCCGTCGCTCATGAGCGTGATCTGCGCGAGGTCGCCGACCCCGCGGTCACGCAGGTGTTGCACGGCCGTACGGATCTGCTGGAGGGAGACTCCGGTGTCGAGGAGCCGCTTGACGACCTTGAGCACCAGGATGTCGCGGAAGCTGTAGAGCCGTTGGGAGCCCGAGCCGTGCGCGGCTCTTATCGTCGGCAGGACCAGCTCCGTGCGCGCCCAGTAGTCGAGCTGCCGGTAGGTGATGCCGGCCGCCGCGCACGCCGTCGGGCCGCGGTATCCGATGTCACTCGGCAGTGTCGTGGGCTGCTCGTCGAAGAGCAGGCCCTGCTCTCCGGCACGCTGCCGCGCACTCTCACGCCGCACCGGATCTTCCTGGCCGGCCGTCTTTCCCTCGCCGCTGCTGACCGCCACGCGGACCTCCGGCTTTCTCTCATCCCGTGGCCTGATCTGGGGGTTCGTAAAAGCGCGGCCACGGGTTTCACTTGCACCGTAGGACCGTGACCATGTGCAGTCAACGATCCGGCTCGGCGCGTCGTGAAGCGTAAATGCACTGAAATACCTACCCCGCCCGGCCAAAGTCTTCGGGGGTGATCGTGTCAAGGAACTCCCTGAACTTCTCCACCTCGTCCTCTTGGTCGTCGGGGATGATCACCCCGGCCTCCTGGACGACCTCCTCACTGGCGAAGATTCGTGCTCCGGTGCGCAAGGCGAGCGCGATCGAGTCGGAGGGCCGCGCGCTCACCTCTACGCCGTTGGAGAACACCAGGTCGGCGAAGAAGATACCGTCACGCAGGGCGACGATGTTGACCGCGCGCAGGCCCACGCCAAGAGCGCTCAGCACGTCCCTGAACAGGTCGTGCGTGAGTGGCCGGGCTGGAGGCTCCTCCGCTTGGGCCAGAGCGATGGCCGTGGCTTCGGTCATCCCAATCCAAATCGGCAGGAACCTCTCCCCGTGTGCCTCCTTGAGCAAGACGATCGGCTGATTTGTGGGCATCTCTACGCGGACGCCCACGACCTCCATCTGCAACACGGGCTGCTCCATATTCGACTGGTCGGCGACCCCGGCACAGCTATTGAGCCGGTCCGCTTCTGCATTTCAACGTAACACCCGAGGGGCCTTGTATGTCCCGCTGGTCCGGTCATCGGCCTAGAACGGTTCGCACGCCCGTACGCACCAGGGCGGCGTGCAGGTCGAGCAGCAACGCCGACAGCTCCCTGGCGGCCTCGTCGGCCTCTCCGATGGCCCCTGGGGCGCGGCGTTTGAGTATGGGAGCGACCGTCTGCTCCACCAGACCGCACTCGCGCTCGGCGGCGGCCTTGACCGCGCGCAGATGCCGGGCGTGCAGGCCGAACCGGGCCAGGGCGCCGACGCTGCGCGCCACGTTGAGCGCTTCCTCGTCGTAGCGCCTGGCCGTCGCCGCGAGCAGCCCGTAGTCCTCGAGCTCGGCGAGGGTGTCCTCGTCGAGCCCAGCCGCCTCCAGCAGTTCGGCGCGGCTCAGCCGCACCTCCCGCGCCTGCGGCCGGTCGGTCACGGCACGCGGGCGGCCGAAGTGCTCGGCCATCTTGTCCTTGATCACCCGCAGCGGCAGGTAGTGGTCGCGCTGCTCGGTGAGGATGTAGCGCAGCTGCTCGACGTGCAGGTGGGTGAACTTGCGGTAGCCCGACGGGCTGCGCTCCGGCTCGATGAGCCCCTCGCCCTCCAAGAAGCGGATCTTGGAGATCGACACATCGGGGAACTCGCCCTGGAGCATGGCGAGCACCTCCCCGATGCTCATGTGCGAGCGTGCCGCCTGCGCGCTCATGCGGCTTCCTCCGTGAGCCGCATGAACGCGGTGACTATCGGTCGCTCGCTGCGCTCGCTCATGCGCCGGCGGCGGTCCGCATCAGGAAGACGAGGCGGAACTTGCCGATCTGCACCTCGTCACCGGAGTGCAGCGGCACCTCCTCGATGCGCTCCCTGTTGACGTAGGTGCCGTTGAGGCTGCCCACGTCGCGCACGGAGAACTGGCCGCCGCGAAGGCGGTAGAACTCCACATGCCGCCGGGAGACCGTGATGTCGTCCAGGAAGATGTCGCTCTCGGGATGGCGCCCCGTGGTGGTGAGGTCCTTGTCAAGGCGGAAACGGCTCCCGGCGTTGGGCCCCCTGGTCACCGTGAGCAACGCCGCGCCAGGCGGCAGCTGCTCCACCAGCGCGCGCTCGGCGAGGAGCATGTCACCGGTCTCAGCCTCGTACGCCTCGATTCCCGCGACAGAGATCGTCGATGTGGTGTCCCCGGCGACCTCGGTTCTGGTCAGCGGTGACCCACAACGGGAACAGAAACGGGCATCCTCGGGGTTGGCGTGCCCGCACTGCGTGCAGTAGACGCTCGGCATCGATCGGCTCGGCCTCCTACCGCGAAGACGCGGCAACGGGGATCTGGGCGCGCCTCGCTTCGCTCTTCAAGTTTGCGAATGCCGCAACTTACGCTGATCAGCGGCAAAGGTCAAGGCGGGGCGCTGGACGACGGGTTCGGACGGTGACAAAGTTACCGCCGCCCGAGCCCCAAGGTCCATGCCGCCGCGCGTTTCTACATTACGATCTTGTACGTTCCGCCGCCACCGATCCGCCAGTGTCACTCTCCGTGACAGTTTCATGCGGATTGCCGTACGATTTCGGTCCCGAGGGTCAGGAAGCCGCCTCCTCGACCACGCGGGCCCAGTGCTCCAGGAGCGACTGCGCGGTGTCCATGTCGGCGGCCTCGGCCCACAGATCGGTGACCGGCTCGGTGGCCGCGGGCAGGATCAGCACCCAGCTCCCATCCTCGGCGGCCACCCGCACCCCGTCGGTGGTGTCGACGCGGCAGCCCTCCGGCTCGGCCTCGGCCGCCTCGATGACCGAGCGCATGACGGCGCCCTTGGCCGCCCACGGGGTCGGCACCGTACGCTTGAGCAGCTTGGCCTCGGGGATGCGCGCGTCGATCTGGCTGAGCGAGAGCCGGGTGCGGGCGACCAGGCCGAGCAGCCGCATGAACGCCGCCACCCCGTCGATCGCCGGGCCGAACTCGGGCACCACGAAGCCGCCCCTGCCGTCGCCGGCGAAGATCATGTCGTCGTCCACCGCGGCCGAGGTGAGAGCGTCGACCGCGGTGGAGGTCCACCGCACCTGTACGCCGTGGAAGCGGCAGACCTGCTCGGCGACCCTGGTGGTGGTGACGGGCAGCGCCACCCGGCCGGTCCTGCGCTCGGCGGCGATCAGGTCGAGCACGACGAGCAGGGCCCGCTCCTCGCCGATGAGCTGGCCCATCTCGTCCACCAGCGCGATGCGCTCACCCACGGGGTCGAACCGCACCCCGAAGGCCGCCCTGGAGGAGCTCACGAGCTCCGACAGGCGCTGCAGGTCCCTTCGGCGCTCGGCGAACGTCTCCGTGGGCGAGATGTCGTCCAGGCGGGCGTTCACGGTGAGCACGTCGACGCCGACCCGGCCGAGCAGCGTGGGCAGGACCAGCGCCGAGGTCCCTCCGGCGCAGTCGACGACGACCTTCATGTCCCTGATGCCGGTCATGTCGACGCAGCGCAGCAGCTCGTACGCGTAGTCCTCGACCGCCCTGGCGGGAAAGCGGAGCTCGGCGATCTCGCCGGGGAAGGCGCGCCGGAACTCCTGGCGGGAGAAGACGCGCTCCAGCTTGCGCTGGGCGGCCGGGGGCAGGTCGGCGCCGCGGTCGTCCATGATGACGATGTCGATGCTCTGCGGGTCGCCCGCGGTGGTGCGCAGCGCGATGCCGCCCGCGGCCGACTCCCTGGCCGTGTGGAAGCGGGCCACCGGCAGCGGCGCGGCCTCCAGGTCGAGGACGTTGATGGCGCTGGCGTTGAGCGCGCCGATCACGGCCCGCTTCAGCGCCCTGGCGGCCAGCGAGGAGTCGCGCGAGGTGACGACGTGCTCGCCCTTCTTCAGGGTGGTGGCGTACGCGCTGGCCAGCCGTACGCACAGCTCGGGGGTGATCTCCACGTTGACCAGGCCGCTGACACCGCGGGGGCCGAACAGGCTGCGCTGGCCGCGCGACTCCCAGATGACGCTGGTGTTGACGACGGCGCCGGCCTCGATGGTCTTGAACGGGTAGACCTTGACGCCGCTGGAGACGTACGCCTCGGGCTCGATGACGCACTCGTCGCCGATGACGGCGTTCTCCTCGATGCGGGCCCCGGCCATCACGTCGGTGCTCTTGCCGATCACGCAGCCGCGCAGGTGGCTGCCGGGGCCCAGGTAGACGTTGTCGTGGACGACCGCCCGGTGCAGGAAGGCGCCTTCGCGCACGACCGTGTTGTTGCCGAGCACCGTGTACTCGCGCAGCTCTGCGCCGCCCTCGACCTTGGCGTACGCGCCGACCAGCAGCGGGCCCTTGAGCACCGCGTCGGGGTCGACCGAGGCCGACTCGGCCACCCAGACGCCCGGCGACACCTCGAAGCCGCCGATGTCCACGGCGACCCGGCCGGACAGGGCGTCGGCCTGGGCCTTGAGGTAGCTCTCGTGGGTGCCGACGTCCTCCCAGTAGCCCTCGGCGACATAGCCGAAGATGGGGGCGCCGCGCTCCAGCAGGGTGGGGAAGACATCGGCCGACCAGTCGACGGGCTCTCCCGAGGCGACCGCGTCGAGGACCTCGGGCTCCATGATGTAGATGCCGGTGTTGACGGTGTCGGAGAAGACCTGTCCCCAGGTGGGCTTCTCCAGGAAGCGCTGGACCCGGTTGCCCTCGTCGACGATCACGATGCCGAACTCGAGGGGGTTGGGCACCCGTTTCAACCCGATAGTGACAAGCGCCGAATTTTCACGGTGAAAACGGACCATATCCGACAAATCGATATCGGTCAGGGCGTCACCGGAGATCACCAGGAATCGGTCATCGCGCAGGCGGGCCGCGGCGTTCTTCACGCTGCCCGCCGTGCCCAGCGGGACGTCTTCGGTGGCGTATTGCAGGCTCATGCCGAGTTCGTCGCCGTCGCCGAAGTAGTTGCGCACGAGCGCGGCCAGGAACTGGAGGGTGACCACGGTCTCGGTGATGCCGTGCCGTTTGAGCAGCCGCAGCACGTGCTCCATGATCGGGCGATTGACCACGGGCAGCAGGGGCTTGGGCTGGTTGGCCGTCATCGGACGCAGCCGAGTGCCCTCTCCACCCGCCATGACGACCGCCTTCACCCGATCACTCCTCCTTGGCCGTGGTTACGAGCCGTCGTACCTGTATCCCATACAGCACCCCCGACCACCAGTACAGGCCGGTTCCCCAGAGCGCAAAGGCCCACCCGACAATTCGTGCTATATCGGCATACCACCCAGTGTGGGAGGCAAGGAAGAGCAGAGGGAAGGCGTACATCAGGTTGAACATGGCGGCTTTGCCCAGGAAATGCACCTGAAGTGCCTTGTAACCGCTCTTCCGAAGTACGGGAAAGAAACACGCGACGAAGAGTTCGCGACCCAGGATGATCGCCACCAGCCACCACGGAATGACGTCGCGCACCAGCAACGCCAGGATGGTGGCGAAGACGTAGAGCTTGTCGGCCGCCGGGTCGATGATCCGGCCGAGCCTGCTCATCTGGTTGAAGGCGCGAGCGATCTTGCCGTCCAGCCAGTCGGTGAATCCGGCGACCGCGAGCACGAGGATCGCCCAGGCGTCCGCCTTCGGTCCCAATACCAGCCAGAGGAAGACAGGAACGCCGAGGAGGCGCAGGAAGCTCAGCAGGTTCGGAACCGTCCAGATCCGATCCTCGGCGGAAGTTTCGCTCACGCTGCCGACCCTACTGCGTCGCCTTTCTCCGTAGCGGGGTTGGCATCGGCTCGTCCTCGCCGACGACCTTCCCGGCGGCCTCCCCGAGGCTCCCCTACCGCTCTCTGGCGGCTCTCTGGCGGCTCTCTGGCCGCTCTCTGGCCGCTCTCTGGCCGCTCTCGCCGAGGCCCTCCTGGTGGCGCCGCTCGGATCGGCGCGCCGCAGGAGGTTAACGTCGGTCCTCAGCGCGCAGGTGAAGAGGATGAAGCGGAACATCCTGATCGTGATGTGCGCGGGCCTGTTCGTCGTCCTGCTGGACGTGACCATCGTGAACGTGGCGCTGCCGTCCATCGCGGCCGGCCGGCACGCCGGGCTCGCCGACCTGCAGTGGGTGGTCGACGGCTACCAGATCGCGCTCGCCGGGCTGCTGCTGACGGGCGGCACGCTGGGCGACCGCTTCGGACACCGGTGGGTGGTGCTGGCGGGGTTCGCGCTGTTCGGCGTGGCGTCGGCGGGCTGCGCGCTCGCGCCGGGCGTCGGGGCCCTGGTGGCGGCGCGGGCGGTGCAGGGCGTGGGCGCCGCGCTGCTCCTGCCGGGCACGCTGGCGGTCATCACCCGCACCTTCCCCGGCGACCGGGAACGGGCCAGGGCCATCGGGGTATGGGCCGCGGTGGGCAGCGCGGCCCTGCCCGCCGGGCCGCTACTCGGCGGGGTGCTGATCCAGGCGTTCGGCTGGCCGTCGATCTTCGCCGTCAACGTGCCGATCATCCTGATCATCTTCGTGGCGGTACTCCGGGTGGCGCCGGCCGACGAGCCCGAGCGCCGGCCGATCGACCTGCCGGGCACGGTGACGGGCGCGGGGACGCTGCTGGTCCTGACGTACGCGGTGATCCAGGCGGGCCGCGACGGGCCCGACTGGCGGCTGTTCGCGCTCGCCAGTGCGCTGCTGGCCGCGTTCGTGGTGATCGAGAGCCGGCGGGAGACGCCGATGCTGCCGCTCGGGCTGCTGCGGCGCCCCTCGATCGCGGTCGGCACGATCGGCTCGGCGACCATGAACTTCGGGATCAACGGCATGATGCTGCTGATCACGCTGTATCTCCAGGGCGTGCTGCGGTTGTCCCCGATGACGGCGGGCGCGGCGCTGCTGCCGCTGTTCGTGCCGCTGGCGCTGCTGGCCGCCCCGTTCGGGCGCCTGACCGGCCGGTACGGGCCGCGGCCCGTCATGGTCGCCGGGCTCCTCACCCTGGCGGTGGGCATGGGGCTACTGCTCCTGGTACGGCCGGCCGCGCCGTACCAGGTGCTGCTCCCGGCCCTGGCCGTCATCGGACTGGGCGCGGCGCTGCTGACGCCGAGCGTGGTCGCCCTGGCCATGAGCGACCCGCCGCCCGGCAGGGAGGGGCTGGTGAGCGCGATCAACAACACCGCCCGGCAGGCGGGCGGCGCGATCGGCGTCGCGGTCTTCGGCGCGATGGCGGGCGCTCCCGGCGGGCCCCGCTTCATCGGCGGGCTGCACGGAGCGGCGGTGGTGGCGGGCGCGGCCTACCTCGGCGTGACGGCCCTGACCCTCACCCTCAGCCTCACCACCCGCCACCGCCCCGCAGCCCTCGTCTGACCGCCTCCGGCCCTCCTCTGTCTACCCCATGACCCGCGACCGACCTCCGGCGCCAAGCCGCACCGCGCGGGGCCGTAGCGCACGGCCGGTCGGGCGGCCGGTCAGGTGCGGACGAAGTTGTGGGTGTGGCCTGCCGGCTTGAAGCCGAGCCGTTCGTAGAAGTCCTTGGGCCAGTCACCGGCGTCGGCCATCAGGAACACCAGCTCGCTGCCGGCCGCCTCGGCGAGCAGCGCCCTCATCAGGGTGCGGGCGTGCCCCCTGCCGCGGTGGCGGTCGCCCGTGTAGAGGTCCTCGATCTGCGTGACGTCGCCGTGCCGGTAGATGTCGGCACGCGCGGCCAGTTCGCCGTCCTCGGACCGTACGCCCCGGAAACCGACCGTGTCGGCGCCGCGCAATCGCTCCTGCACGCGCCTGGCGAGCTGGTCGATCATGTCGGCGGTGGCCTCGGGCAGGGTCTCGCGCCAGCCGGCCCGGAGCGTGGGCAGCAGCGCGGGCAGGTCGAGGTGCTCCGCGGGTGCCGCGTCGTGCGGGAACGTGCCGCGGAAGACCATGACCAGGTTGGTCTCGTGGGTGTAGCCAGCGGCCTCGAAGGCGGGCGCGTACGCCTGGCCCAGGCGGTCGTCGTCGACGTTGACCAGCCGGTGGGCGTACCCGGCGAGCACCTGGTCGGCCGCCTTCAGCGCCGCGCCCGGATCGTCGCCGGACCAGATGACGAGCTTGTTGTCGTCGTACGAGCCGGGGTAGCGGTCGTTGAGCACAGCGAAGCCGCCCGGCACTTCGACGATCCGCCCCGCCTTCCGCCGGGTGAAGTCGTGCGTGAAGGCCACACTCCGGGCGAAGTCATCCTGAGACGCGCCGCCGGTCATGGGCGGGCCGCCGCGATGAAGCGTCTGATGAGGTCGGCGTCCTTCACCCCGGGCGCCACCTCGACCCCGCTGGACACGTCCACGCCCCACGGCGCCGCGGCGGCGACGGCCTGGGCGACGTTGGACGGGTCGAGGCCGCCCGCGAGCAGCCAGCGCCCCGAGGGGCGGCCGCGTACCGCCGCCCAGTCCCAGGGCTCGCCGGAGCCGGGGCGGGGCGCGTCGACGATGAGCAGGTCCTCGTCGTAGGCGCCGCAGCGCAGGTCGGCCTCGGCGTCGACGGCCCTGACCAGGGTGTGGCCGAGATCCTTCAGGGCGGTGAAGTCGCCGTGCGGATGCCGGCCGTGCAGCTGGACGCCGCGCACTCCGGAGGCGATCGTGGCGGCGCGGACGGCCTCGGGGGTCTCGCCGCGGAACACGCCCACCGTGAGGACGTGGGCGGGGACCGCCGCGGCCAGTGCGGCGGCCCGCTCGGGGGTCACCTGACGAGGGCTTCGGGTCAGCACGAACCCGATGGCGTCGGCGCCCGCCTCGACGGCGGCCGCCACGTGCTCGGGCTCGCTCAACCCGCAGATCTTCACGTACACAGCGACGAGCCTAACGGCGGCCGGCGGCGACCGGGACTCCGGCGACCCCGAACAGCCCGCAGGCGGATCAGCTTCAGGGGATCACCCGGAGGGCCCGAACAGCCCGTACACGGGTCAGCCCAGGGGATCACCCGGAGGGCCGCCGCGGGGGTGGCGAAGGGGCCGGCGCAAGGAGTGGTGTACCGGGCGGAACGCCGCGTCCACCAGGCCGGTGCGGTAGGCGACGACGGCGGCCTGGATCCTGTTGCGCAGCCCCAGCTTGTCCATGGCGGCGGCGACGTGGGACTTGACCGTGGTGACGCCGACGCTCAGCTCCTCGGCGATCTCCGCGTTGGACAGGCCGGTGCCGACCAGCGCCAGCACCTCCAGCTCGCGCTCGGTGAGCCCGGCGGGGACCGGTACGCTCGCCGCCTCCTCGGCGGCCAGGAAGCGGGCGACCACCCGGCGCAGTACGGAGGGGGCCAGGAGCTGCTCGCCGGTCGCGGCCCTGCGCACGGCGTCGACCATGCGTTCTGGCTCGTCGTCCTTGACCAGGAAGCCGACGGCGCCCGCGCGCAGGGCGGCGTAGACGTTGGAGTCCTCGGCGAACGTGGTGAGCACGACGATCCTGGCGGCCGGCCGCGCCACCAGGATCCGTCTGATCGCCTCCAGCCCGTCGACCCGGGGCATGCGCAGGTCCATCAGGATCACGTCGGGCAGGTGGAGTTCGGCCAGGCGTACGGCCTCGGCGCCGTCCTCGGCCTCGGCCACGACCTCCATGTCGCCCGTGACCTGTAGGAGCATGCGTACGCCCGCGCGGACCAGTGCCTGATCGTCGGCGACCAGCACGCGGATCACGCGCCACCTCCCGTGAGGCCCCCAGTGAAGAAGCGGTCGGTGACGCACCTCGTGCGCCCTGCGACGGGCGCAGTGGCGTGCGGCTCAGTGGTGTGCGGGGCCGGGGCTGTGGCGTGCGGGGCTGTGGCGTGCGGGGCTGTGGCGTGCGGGGCTGTGGGCATGTTCGCGGTGAGCAGCCAGCCGCCGTCCTGGTCGAGGCCCGCGCTCAGCGTGCCGCCGAGCGCGCGGACGCGCTCGCGCATGCCGGCCAGGCCGCGGCCGGAGGAGGGCAGGCGTTCGATGGTGGTGGGCGGGGAGCCGTTGCGTATGTGTACGGTCAGCCCTTGGCCGGCGGAGGTGACGGCGACACTCACCTGAGTGCCGGGACCGGCGTGCTTGAGCACGTTCGTGAGACCTTCCTGGACGATGCGGGCCGCGGAGGCGCGGGCCACGAGGGGGGCGTGCGCGGTGGCCGGGTCGAGCTCCAGCTCCACCTGGAGGCCGGCGGCGGTCATCCGCTCGGCGGACTCGCGTATGACGGCCGCGGGGTCGGCGGCCATGTCGGGCCGGCGGCCGGGGTCGCGCAGCACGTCGAGCAGCCCGCGCAGGTCCTCCAGCGCCTGGTGGCCCGTCTCGCGGATGTCGGCCAGCGCGTCGGCGACGGGCCCCTCGGGGGCGGCGTAGCGGGCGGCGCCGGCCCGCAGGACCATGGCGCCCACGTGGTGGGCCACGATGTCGTGTACCTCGCGGGCGATGTTCTCGCGCTCGAGGAGCTGGTCGGCGCGTACCTGGGCGACCGCCAGCCGTGCCGACTCGCGCAGCCGCAGCCCCTCGGCCTCGGCGGCCGCCTGCCGTACACCCAGGTAGCGGCCGATCGCGACGGGTGTGGTCACCAGGGCCATCAGGACGGCGACGCGGAGCGCGGTGACCTCGGTCGAGTCCTGGACGATCGCGATCGAGGCGAGCATGGTGCAGGTCACGTAGGTGACCGTGATCCAGGCCCAGGAGGCGATCCGCATCGCGAACACGCAGAGCGCGATCAGCGTCAGGGTCAGGCAGGTGGTGACCGCCTCGTTGAGATACTGGTCGGCGGCGATCAGCAGCGCGCTCTGGAACATGAACACCAGGCCGGGCAAGCGCCGCGCGACGCCGAGGGAGAGCCCGCCCAGCACCGCGAGCAGCCCCACGCCCCAGACCGGCGCGGTGCCGCTGTGCCATTCGGTCCAGGTGCTCAGCACCGTGAAGGCCACCCCGCCGCCGGCCAGCAGCACGTCCGGGGTGAGGTCGGCGTCCTTCAGCCGCCCGGCGGGGCCGCGCAGGTAGGCGCCGATGAGGACGGGCAGGGCGGGGACGAGCACCGAGTACATCCACGCGTTCGTGGTGAACGCGATGCCCGGGTCGGCCAGGTTGACCGCGGTCGCGGCGACGGCCACGCCCAGCGCCAGGCAGGTCGGCCGCCGGCCCGAGCGGTAGGCGACCAGGCCGATGGAGACGCAGAGCAGCATCTGGGCGGTGTTGGAGGTGAACGACCCCACCTGGTCGGTGAAGACGAGGAAGGCGGCCAGGTAGAGGCTCACCGCCAGTGGCGCGCGCCTGACCAGACCCATGGGCGCGCCCACGCCCACGGCCATCGGGATCACCTCGTTGCCCGGCAGCAGCGCGGAGCCGCCGCCCTTGGCCGACAGCAACACGTCGAGAGCGGTCCCCGCGGCCGCGAGCACCAGGTCGAGCGGCACACCACGCCATCGCATGCGCACACGGTATCCGGGTGGCGCGCACCCGATGGCGCTCCCGCCGCTCCTTCGCGCCGCTCCTCCCGCCGGAGGAGGCGGTCTCCTCCAAGTGGCCGCGGCATCGTCCCTTGGGGGGACGAAATCGGGGCGAGAACTCCCTTACGTTTGTGGTATGCCCAATGACAGCGCAATGTTCCTCGGCCAGTTCCTGCGCGCTCCGGCCACCATCGGGGCGCTCGCGCCCAGCTCCCGGTGGCTCGCGGCGGCGGTCTGCACGCCGGTCCCGGAACGCGGCGAGCCGACCGTGGTCGAACTCGGCCCTGGTACGGGGCCCTTCACCGCCGAGATCCAGCGCCGGCTGGGCGGGCGTGGCCACCATCTGGCCGTGGAGGTCAACCAGTCGCTGGCGGCGCTGCTGGCCGAGCGGTTCCCCACCGTGGACGTCGCGCACGACGACGCGACCGAGCTGCGCCGCCTGCTCAGCGAGCGCGGCCTGCGGCAGGCGGACGTGGTGGTCAGCGGGCTGCCCTGGGCGGCCTTCCCCGACGACCTGCAGCGCGGGCTGCTCGGCGCGGTGGCCTCGACGCTGAGCTCGGCCGGGGCGTTCACCACCTTCTCCTACATCCACGCCGTCCCGCTGAACTCGGCGCGCCGCTTCCGCGCGCTGCTGGCCGAGCGGTTCGAGGAGGTCGTGAGGGGTCGTACGGTGTGGCGCAACATGCCTCCGGCGTTCGTGTTCCACGCCCGCCGGCCTCGACCCTGAACAGAACTTACTTCTACGATGGTGTGATGGATTTCACCCTTCCCGAAAGCGCCCTGGCCGTCCAGCGTGGCATCGGCGACATCTGCGCACGCTATGACCTTGACTACTGGCAGCGGTGCGAGGCGGACAAGCGCTGGCCGGAGGAGGTCTGGGCGGAGCTGGCCAAGGGCGGGTGGCTGGGGCTGGCCGTGCCCGAGGAGTTCGGTGGGGGCGGCCAGGGGCTGCTGGAGCTGGCGGTGGCGACGGAGACGCTGGCCGCCTCTGGGGCGGCCGGCGGCTCGGCGTTCACGTACGTGCTGACGCCCGGGTTCGGCGCGCTCACCCTGGCCAGGCACGGCACGGCCGAGCAGCGGGCGGCGCTGCTGCCCCGGCTGGCCACGGGTGAGGTGGAGACGTGCTTCGCGCTGACGGAGCCGGACGCGGGCTCCAACTCGCTGGCGATCACGACGGCGGCCCGGCGCGACGGCGACGACTACGTGATCAAGGGTCAGAAGATCTGGATCACCGGCGTGCAGCGGGCCACCTGGATGCTGCTGGTCACCAGGACCGTCCCGGCGGCCGAGGCCAGGCCGCGTACGCACGGGCTGACGGTCTTCCTGGTGAACGTGCCGCAGGCGGTGGCGTCCGGTCGGCTGTCCTACCAGCCGATCCCGAAGCTCGGCGCCAACACGACGCCGTCGAACATGGTGTTCTTCGACGACCTCCGGGTGCCCGCCTCCAGCGTGGTGGGGCAGATCGACCAGGGCGCGGCGGTGCTGTGGGACATCCTCAATCCCGAGCGCGTCCTGCTCGCCGCCTCCGCGCTGGGCGGGGCCGAGGTCGCGTTGCGGGTCGCGGTGCGGTACGCCAAGGAGCGCGAGGTGTTCGGCCGGCCGATCGGCGCCAACCAGGCGATCGCGTTCCCGCTGGCCCAGGTCAAAGCCAAGATCGAGCTGGCCCGCCTGATGATCTACAAGGCCGCGTGGTCGTTCGACCGGCGCCTGCCGTGCGGCACCGAGGCCAACATCGCCAAGCTCACCGCCTCACAGGCGGCGTGGGAGGCGGCCGACGCCGCGTTCCAGACGTACGGCGGGATGGCGTACTCGCTGGAGTACCCGGTGGCCAGGCTGCTCACGGACGCCCGCATCGGGAAGGTGGCGCCCGTGACGGAGGAGCTGCTGCTCAACTACCTCGCGACCCAGGTGCTGGGGCTGCCGCGCAGCTTCTGACCACACGTACAGATCGACGGTGTGGCCGATCTGCCACGCGCACCAGCGTCCGGCGAGCCGCGGCTTCGTCTCCCGGGGCGGCGTTCTCGGCCTCGGCGGACAGGCCCGTTCCGGCGCTGGTGCGGCAGCAGCCCTTCCACACCGTCCAAAGGTCACGCCTACCCTGGGCACGCGGGTGAAACCGCAGGTCAGCCGAACTCCGGTGACCGTTTCTCGCGCACCGCCCGCACACCCTCCACCACGTCGGGGCCGCTGAAGCCGAGGAACTCCATGGCGAGCGAGGCGTCGAAGGTGGGCCCGGCCATGCGCAGCCAGTTGTTCAGGGAGTATTTGGTCAGGCGGATGGCCTCCTGGGAGCCGGCCGCGAGCCGCACGGCGATCTCCATCGCCTTGTCGTGCACCTGATCGTCGTCGACGCACAGGCTCACCAGGCCCATCCGCTCGGCCTCCGCGCCGGTGACGGGCTCGCACAGCAGCAGGTGGTACTTGGCCTTGGCCAGCCCGCACAGCAGCGGCCAGATGATCGCGGCGTGGTCGCCCGCCGCGACGCCGAGCCTGGTGTGGCCGTCGATGATGCGGGCGGTGCGCCCGGCGACGGAGATGTCGGCCAGCAGCGCGACGGCCAGCCCGGCGCCCACGGCGGGCCCTTGGACGGCCGAGACGATCGGCTTGGCGCAGTTGAGCACGTTGTAGACGATGTCGCGGGCCTCGGCGAACACGCGCAGCCGGGTGGCGTGGTCGCGGGTCATCTCCTCGATCATCGACAGGTCGCCGCCCGCGGAGAACGCCTCGCCCTCTCCCCTGATGACCACCGCCCTGACGGAGTCGTCGCGGTCGACGTCGCGCCAGATCTCGGCCAGCTCGCGGTGGCCGGTCATGTCGACCGCGTTGCGTCTGCGCGGCTCGCTGATCGTGATCCGCAGCACGCCGTCGGCGGGCGTGTCGAGCTTCAGCTTCTCGTAGGCGCTCCGGTATGTCACAGGGCCTCCCGCAGCCGGTCGGCCACGTAGTCGCGGGCCTCGACGGCCTGGTCGAACAGGCCGGGCAGGGCGAAGAAGCCGTGGATCGCCCCGTCGAACCTGCGTGTCTCGACGGGCACCCCGGCCTCGGCCAGCCGCGTGCCGTAGCGCTCGCCGTCGTCGCGGAGCACGTCGTATTCGGCGGTCACCACGGTCGCGGGCGCCAGCCCGGCGACGGACGGCAGCCGCAGCGGGGACAGCCGCGGATCCGCCGGGTCGGCCTGGCCGGCGTAGTGAGCCAGGAGCCACCCGAAGTCCTCGGCGTCGAGGCCGAAGCCCTTGGCGAACTCGGTGTGGCTGGCGGAATCCATGGCCGCGTCGAGCGCCGGGTAGACGAGCACCTGGTGGGCCAGGCGCAGCCCGGCGTCGCGGGCCTGCCAGGCGGCCACAGCGGCGAGGTTGCCGCCGCAGCTCTCGCCCATCACCGCGACGCCGCCGTCGCACTGGTAGAAGGCGGGGCGGGCGAAGATGTCGCGCACCACGGTCCAGGCGTCGTCGGCCGCGGCCGGGAACGGGTGCTCGGGGGCCAACCGGTAGTCGACGGAGACGACCACCGCGCCGGTGCGGATCGCCAGGTCGCGGCCGAGCGCGTCGCTGCGCTTGATGCCGCCGCTCATCCAGCCGCCGCCGTGGAAGAAGACCACCACGGGCAGCGCGCCGTCGCCCCGGTCGGCGCGGTAGACCCGGATGGGCACGCCCTCGGCGCTCTCGTCGCGGACGAAGGGCAGGTGGGTGAGCGGCCCGCGCTGGAGCGCGAGGTCGTCCCGGGCCCGGGCCTCCTGGATCCCGGCCAGGTCCAGCCCGGCCGGCCCGGCGCCGGGATCGGACAGGTAGCGCTCGAGGTACTCCTGCGCCTGGGGGTGCAGTGGCATGATCGAAGCCTAGCGGGCCGCCTCCACGAGCGCATCGAAGATCCGTCCGTCCTCGCCCCGCTCCGGGTGCCACTGCACGCCGACCCCGAACCGGTGGCCCTGCAGCTCGATGCCCTCGACGATCTGGTCCTCGGCCCAGGCCACGGCCAGCAGCCCGTTGCCCAGCCGGCGTACCGACTGGGTGTGCGGCGCCACCACCTCGACCTTGTCGCCCACCGCCTTGCCGAGCTTGCTCGACACGCTCACCTGGATGACGTGCGGCGTGCCCGCCTCGGCGTGCCGCTCGTTGTCGAGCACCTCGGGCAGCCACGGGATCAGCGTGCCGCCCTGGGCGACGTTCAGCACGTGCATGCCGCGGTCGATGGCCAGGATCGGCACGTCGGCCTGTACGGCGGCGCGGGCCAGGGCCAGCTCGAACCTGTCGCGGTGCCCCTGCGCCTCGGGCACCCGCTCGTCCTGCTCCTCGCCGTAGGCGCCACCGCCCACCTCGACCCCGCCGGCCAGCACCACGCCCCGCAGCCCTCGTACGTAGTCGTCGATCGCGTGCAGGTTCAGCGGCGGCAGCACCATGGGGGCGCCCCCGGCACGCTCGACGGCCTTGGCATAGGACGGGGGCGACAGCACCGCCTCCCGCACCCAATCGCCCCAGCGGGCGGCTTCGAAGTAGGCGGTGATGCCGATCAGCGGTCGGGACATGCAATCTCCAGGGTGCCTGGTGGAGTACGTGCCGCCGCCGGTGGTGACGACGGCCGCACGCCCATCATGGCGTACACCATTTCGGTTATGTCACCTCTCCTGAAGATCCCTGCCGCATAAGGGGTCATCACGGCACCGTGAGAAAGACCGGCAGCTCCGCCGCGGAGTTGGAGAACAGGGACGGTACCGGGACCAGCGCCGCGGGCGGGACGGCCAGCGACAGGCCCGGATAGCGGCGGAAGAGGGCGGGCAGCGCCTCGGTGGCCTCCAGGCGCGCCAGCGAGGCGCCCAGGCACAGGTGGGGACCGCCGCCGAAGGCCAGGTGCCGGCGCTGCTCGCGGGTGATGTCGAACCGCGCGGCGTCCGGGCCGTGGTGCTCCCCGTCGCGTCCCACCGCGCTGTACGGGGCCAGGATGGCCTCTCCGGCGGGGATGGTGACGCCGGCGATCTCGATGTCCTCCAGCGGGTAGCGGGCCATGAAGTTGCCGATGGGCGCGTCCCAGCGCAGCGTCTCCTCCACCACGGCCGACCAGGTCTCCTCGCCGCCGGCCACCGCCAGCGCGCGCTGCTCCGGGTGGGTGAGCAGGGCGCGGGCGCCGTTGACGATCAGGCTGAGGGTGGTCTCGTGCCCGGCGGCGAGCATCAGCCACAGCGTGCCGACCAGCTCCTCGTCGGTGAGCCGCTCCGGGTCGTCGCGCTGGGCGGCGATCAGCTCGCTGATCAGGTCGTCACCGGGCGCGGCGTGCCGCGCGGCGACGAGCCGGTCGAGCAGCAGGTAGATGTCGCGCTGGGTCTTGAGCACCTCCTCCGGGGCGGTGGTGGAGCGGAAGATGCTGTCCACCAGCTCCCGCAGCTCCGGGCGCTCCTCCTCCGGCACCCCGACGAGCTCGCAGATCACCTGCATGGGCACCGGGTAGGCGAAGTGCTTGCGCAGGTCGACGGTTCCGTCGGCGGCCGCGTGCGAGGGCAGGTCGTCGAGCAGCCCGCCGACGATCCCGGCGATGCGCGGCCGCATGCTCTGGACGCGGCGCGGCGTGAGCGTCTGGGTGACGAACTTGCGCAGCCGGTGGTGTTCCCGCCCGTCGGCGGTGAGCATGTTGGTGACCTTGACCATGCCGATGAGCGGCCAGTCGTCGGCGATGCTGCCGTCACGGACGGCCGTCCAGTTGTGCCAGTCCTTGCTGACCCTGCGGTCGGCCAGCAGGTCGGCCAGCAGCGCGTGATGGGTGACCGACCACGCCTCCACGCCGCCCGGCAGGACGACGCGGACGACGGGGCCCAGCTCCCGCAGCCGGGCGGCCTCGCCGTGGTGGTCGGTGCCGGCGGGGTCCAGGGTGACAACAGGGATCATGAACGGTCTCCAAGCGCGCGGAAGTGGACGGGCAGCGAGGCGGGGCAGCGGGTCCACGGTGACGGGTGCGGGGTCAGCTCCGCGGCGTCCACGGACAGGCGTACGTCGGGCAGCAGGTGCAGGGCCGTCTCCACGGCGGTGCGGGTGATGAGCCGGGCGGGGACGGGGGCCGGGCAGACGTGCGGGCCGGCGCTCCAGGCCAGGTGGGCGCGGTTGCCCAGCTCGATCTCCGTCGCGCCGCCGTGGACGCGCGGGTCGTCGTTGGCCGCCGACAGGCCCAGGATGAGCGCATCGCCGCGGGCGATGCGCCGGCCGCCCAGTTCGGTGTCGCGCAGGGCGTACCGGGCGGGCATGTTCGTCATGGGCGGGTCGCGCCAGAGCACCTCGTCCAGCGCGTCGTCGACGCCCAGCCGCCCGCCGCGCACCCGGCCGGCGAAGCGCGGGTCGGTCAGCATGAGCCGGAAGGTCTGCGCGATCCACGTGGTCGTCGTCTCCTGCGCGGCGGAGATCATCACCACCATCGACTGCAGCACCTCGGCCTCGTCACGCAGGTCGGCGTGGGCCAGGAAGTGGCTGGTCAGGTCGTCGGACGGGGTCTCCTTCCTGGCCCGCAGCAGGCCGCCGAGCATCTCCTCGAACTTCCTGTTGCCCGCCTGGGAGTCCTCGGCGCTGCCGAACAGGGCGCGCAACGCCGCCAGCAGCTCGTGGCCCTGGCCGGCGTCGAGGCCGAACAGGCCGGCGATGGCCAGCATCGGGACGACGGCCGCGTAGTCGCCGACCAGGTCGGCGGCGCCGCGGTCGGCGAAGCCCTCGATGAGCTCGCGGCACATGGTCTCGACGGAGCGGCGCATGCGGCGCTGGTCGATCGCGGCAACCCCGTCGTCGATCGCGCGGCGCAGGCGGCGGTGCTCGGCCCCGTCGGCGCCGATCACGTTGGGCCGCCAGAACATCATCGGCCCCAGCCCCGAGTCGGGCGGCACGACGCCTTCCTGGAACAGCCGCCAGTTGCGGGCGTCGCGCGAGTACAGCTTCTCCTGCCGGGTGATGGTCAGCAGCTCCTGGTAGCCCATGACCAGCCAGGCGCCGACGCCCGGCTCCAGCTCCACCCAGGCGACCTCGCCCCAGTCGCGGCGCAGCCCGCGGAGGACGCCACGCGGGTCGGGGCAGGTCGTGGTGGCGGACAGGGGGATCATGAGGGGCCCTTCTGCAGGGCGAGCGCGTGCTCGACGAGGGTGATCAGCGCGTCCACCGAGGAGGAACGGCTCCTGGCGTCGCAGTTCACGATGGGTGTGCCGGGCTCCAGGTCCAGGGCCTCCCGCAGCGCCTGCGCGCTGTGGTCGGCGGAGTCGGGGAAGTGGTTGACGGCAACGGCGAAGGGCAGGTCGCCGCGGAGTTCGAGCTGGTCGATCACCTCGAAGCTGCCCTCGATACGACGGGTGTCGACCAGGACGAGCGCGCCCACGGCGCCCTCGCCGAGACCGGCCCACAGGTCCCAGAAGCGCCGCTGGCCGGGCGTGCCGAACAGGTAGAGCGCGGTGTACGGGCTGAGCGTGATGCGGCCGAAGTCCATGGCCACGGTGGTCGTGGTCTTGCCCTCCAGCCCGGCCAGGTCGTCCACGCCGACGCTGGCCTGCGTCATGGTCTCCTCGGTGCGTAACGGCTCGATCTCGCTGACCGCGCCGATCATCGTGGTCTTGCCGACGCCGAAGTCGCCGACCACGAGGATCTTGACCGCCTGCTGCACGGTGTCGGGCAGGTAGCGGTCAGCTGAGCCGGCGGAGCCCATTGAGCACCTCCTGGAGGGTCGTCAGGTCGGGACGCCCGGCTTCCGGGATGCGGGAGCGGGCTATCAGGTGGCCGGAGTCGACCAGGTCGGAGGCTAAGATCCCGGCCACGCTCAGCGGCAGCCGGAGGTGCGCCGCCGCCTCCGCCAGCGACAGGAGCCGCCCGCACATGCGCAGCAGGTCGCGCGCCTGGCGGGTGGCAGAGGGTGGCAGGGGCTTGCCGGCGTCGGCCACGACGAGCAGGGTGTCGAGGCCGATGGTGTTGCGGGTGGGGCGGGCCCGGCCCTGGGTCAGCACGTAGGGGCGTACCGCGCTGTCGTGGTACTCGCCGCTCATTTCCGCGCGGCCCGGCGTGCGGGGGTGCTGAAGTTCCTCTCGCCGATCTTGATGACCTGGGCCTGCATCTGCTGCGCGATGAGCCGCGGGTCGACCACCGACTCGGTGATGACCACCAGATGGGAGCCGGATCCGGCGGCGCGGGCGAACAGGAAGCCGCCTTCGAAGCCCACCATCAGCTCCCTGACGCCCCGGTTGCCGCCGCCGAACTCGCGTCCCACACTCTGGGCCAGCGACTGCAGTCCGGAGCAGGCGGCCGACAGCCGGTCGGCGACGTCCCTGTCCGTACCGGCCGAGCGGGCCTTCAGCAGGCCGTCGGAACTGAGGACGACGACGTGGCGGACCCCGGGGACCCAGACGACCTCGGCGATCATCCAGTCCTGGTCTTGGTGCATCGGTACCCCGTTCATCATCAGTCGTCGTTCGTCATCCGTCCGACGTTCGTCATCGGCCGTCGTTCGTCATCCGTCCGACGTTCGTCATCGGCCGTCGTTCGTCATCCGTCCGACGTTCGTCATCGGCCGTCGTGTGCCCCTGCGTCGGGGTCGTGGTCGAAGAAGGCGGCCATCCACTCGCCCGCCTGCTCCGGGGTGGCGGGCGGGTCGGCGGCCGGTCCCGCCGCGGCGAGCCGCTCGGTGTCGGAGCCCGCCTCACCGCGCCGTGAGCGCCTGCGCGGCAGCGCGCCGCCGCCCGCCGAGTCCTCCGTCGTGCCGCCCGCCCCGGCGACCTGCTCGCCCAGGGGACCGGGCGGGGCCGGCACGGGCTCGTCCGGCACGGGCTCGTCCAGCGTGGGGTGGTCCTGGGCGGGCTCGATCGGCCGGCCCTCGTGGCGCGCGGGCCGGGCTCGCGGCGGCGCCTCGACCGGCTCCAGCGTCTCCACGAGCGGGCCGGGCACCAGGACGACCGCGCGCACCCCTCCGTACGGCGAGGGCATCAGGTCGGCCAGGAACCCGTGGCGGCGTACGTAGTGCCCGATGACCGCGAGTCCGGTCTGCGGGATCTCCCCCACCTCGCCCACGTCGACGGAGCGGCGCCCGGAGACGATCTCGCGCGCCTGCTCCAGATGGTGGTCGTCCATGCCGACGCCGCCGTCGTCGATCTCGATGACGGCGCCGCGCTGCACGTTGCGCACCGCCACGAGCACCGTGGTCGCCGGCGGCGAGGACTGGGTGGCGTTGGCGAGCAGCTCGGCCACCAGGTGGATGAGCGGCTCGACCACGTGGGCCGCGACGGCGGTGTCCGGGTCGCCCGACACCTCCACCCGCTTGTAGGCGACGATCCTGGAGGAGGCGGCCCGCACCACGTCGACCAGCGCGAGCGGATTGGGCCACTGCTGTCCCGGCCACTCGCCGCACAGCACGGCGAGGCTCTGCGCGTGGCGGCCCTGCTGGGCGGCGGCGTGGTCGACCTGCATGCTGGTCTCCAGCACGTCCGGGTTGCCGGGGTGGCGCTCGGCCATCACCGAGACGTTCTCCTGGATGCGGTGGGCGGAGGTCTGTACGCGCCGGGCCAGCGCCAGCAGGGCCAGCCGCAGCGACTCCTGCCGCTCGCGGTCCTGCCCGGCGGCCTCGCCGACCGCGTCGAGCACCTCTTCCAGCAGCTCGGCCGCGTCCTCGTCGAGCCCCTGGCTCTGGTACGGCGGGGGCACCGTGTCCTGGGCGATAACGGCCGGGATCCGCGCGTCCACCAGGTGCCTGACCGCCTCCTGCAGGGCCTTGGACCGGGCCGCGACGTGCTTGCTCCACTGGGTGTTGCGTTGCTGGAGGTGGTGCTGGAACTCGGCCTCGCGCTGGTGCATGGCGCTCTCGCGGCGGCTCATCGTCCGCAGGGCCTCCTGGTGCGCCTGACGCAGCGCCGCCACGGCGGCCAGGGCGAGGAGCGAGAGCGCCGCGGCGGCGACGCACGCCCAGACGACGCCGCTGCGGCTGTCGAGGAGCAGGGCGGCGAAGGCGCAGCACGCGGCGACCACCGGCAGGGCCAGCGCCGCCGGCCAGAGCCACTGCGCCTGAGGTGACGGGGCCGCCTTCGGCGCCGGCGTCTGAGGAGCGGGCCGCTGAGGAGCGGGCGTCTGAGGTGACGGCGTCCGACGTGCCGGAGCTTGGGGCTGTGGGGGTTGGGAACGAGCCATGGTCACCTTCGCGAACGGGCTGGAGTATGCGCTGGTCTCAAGCGGGAGGCGGCTACGGAGACCCCCTCTGCCGAAGCAAGCGGCATCTCCCCTTCCAGTCCGTTGCCTCTGCGTCACTCCCAGTGGCGACGCGTCCGCCAAGATCCGATTATTCCGACTCTACTAAATGAGTCAATCCATTCCCCGCCGCCTGTCAGATATATACCAAAGGTGCATTTTATCCCGCTTTGTCGGGATATGTCCGGTCTTGGGGGCGGCGGCGCGTCTGACAATTCCCGGCTGATCCTGTCAATGAATCGCGTCTTCATATCCAGCCAGGAAGGGCCCGATAAGGACCACCCGAAATGTCACCGTCATAATATCTGGGCCCCCATGGCCCTTGTCCAGGCAAAACCCGTCGCCCACAATCCAGAGGACACCGCCGGACCACAGGAAGGAAACTCATCGTGCCTGCGAACAATGACGTATTCGCGTACGACCCCTCGCAAACGAGGTGCTGACGATGGCCCGCTACCGACCCCCTCTGCCGGACGCCACGAGCGCCGCCTTCCTCGCCGAGGCACTGGCCGAGACCAATGCCCTGCGCGCCGAGCACCACGCTCCGCCGCTGGTCCTGGACCAGGAGCTGGTCGAGTACGCCAGGTCCCGCGCCGCGTCGCGATCGGAATACCCGGACACGGAGGCCGGGCACCAGGGGTTACGGGAAGGCACCGGGGAGAACCTTTTCTGGGGCGCCGGCTCGAAACAACGGCCGCTCGACGCGGCGAAAGCGGTTGCCGAATGGTACGAGGAAATCAAGGGCTACGACTTCGCCGACCCTGAAAACGTCGCCGACTGCGGTCACTTCACCCAACTGGTATGGAGGGAGAGCCGGCGGATGGGCGCCGGACGCGTGGCCGGACGGGGCCCGGATTTCTACGAGACCTACATCGTCTTCGTTTTCGAGACGCCCGGCAATAAGCCCGGCCACTTCGCGGAGAACGTACGGCCCGCCTGACTTCCGGCCCGGGAGCCGTGCCGCCGACGACTCCCCCTCCGCCCGATCACTTCAGTCACATATGCGAATAAGACACACTTTCACTTTGATGACCGAAATCTTCCCCGCCTTGAACGCGGAAAATCACGTTATCGTCACGGACAGTTTTGCTCCGCACTGTATCGGGGCGAAACGGTTGTGACGCTCAGGAGGTGGTGTAAGACTCGAATTCGAGCGAGCAGTCGTGCCGGGGCCCGCCGCCGCTCATTACCCGGAGCCGTCAGGGAGGTGTAACGACACGACCGGAAGAATATTCCGGTCAAAGGGTGGGGTTAATTTCATGTCGTTGAATCCGCGCCTGGTAAAGGAGAGTTTCTCCGTCGTGGAGCCGGTGGCCGACAAGGCCGCCGCCTACTTCTACGGCCGGTTGTTCGCCGAGAGTCCGCAACTGCGGGGCATGTTCCCGCCGGCCATGGACCTGCAGCGCGACCGGCTCTTCGGCGCTCTGACCCGCATCGTGTGGAGCCTGGACAGCCCGGCCAGTCTGGCGTCCTACCTCGGCCAGCTCGGGCGGGACCACCGCAAGTACGGCGTGATCGCGGAGCACTACACCGCGGTCGGCAACGCCCTGCTCGCGACCATCAAGCGGTTCGCCGCCGACATCTGGAACGAGGAGATCGAGGCCGCCTGGGCGGCCGCCTACACCGCCGCCGCCAACCTCATGATCGAGTCGGCCGAGTCCGACTCCGGCGTCTCGCCCGCGTGGTGGCTGGCCGAGGTCATCGACCACGAGCTGCGCGCCCCGGACATCGCCGTCCTGACGCTGCGGCCGTCGCAGCGCCTGCCGTACACGGCGGGCCAGTACGTCAACGTGCAGGTCTCGCGGTGGCCGCGCGTCTGGCGCACCTTCTCCATCGCCAACGCGCCGCGCCCGGACAACACGATCACGCTGCACGTGCGCTCGGTCCCCTGCGGCTGGGTGTCCACCACCCTGGCCAGGGACACCCGCATCGGCGACACGATCATGCTGGGGCCGCCGATGGGCACGATGACGCTGTGCGAGCGCAGCTCGCGCGACGTGCTGTGCGTGGCGGGCGGCACCGGCCTGGCACCGATCAAGGCGATCATCGAGCAGATCATCGCCTCGGGCCGCCGCCCCAACATCCATCTCCTGGTCGGCGCGCGGACAGCGGCGGAGCTGTACGACCTGCCGGACCTCATCCGGATGGAGTCGTCCTTCCCCTGGCTGCGGGTGCTGCCGGTGGTCTCCGGCCAGGCCGGCTACGAGGGGATGCGCGGCCGGCTGCCGGAGGTCACCCAGCGCTTCCACTCGTGGGCCGAGCATGAGGTGTACGTGTGCGGGCCGTCCGGCATGGTCAGCGAGACGGTCCGGCGCCTGCGGATCGACGGCGTACCCCTGTCCCGCATCCACCGCGACATCGTCCAGGGAGAGCGCTAGGGGGCGGCGGGCCGCTGGAAGGCGGCGGCCGTCTCCTCGTCGTTGGGCCAGAAAGTCTCGATGGCGAGCTCGGCGACCGTCACGTCCAAGGGCGTGCCGAACGTGGCGATCGTGGTGAACATCGACAGGATCCGCGTGCCGTGCCTGATCCGCAGCGGCACCAGGATGTCAGCCGGGCCCGGCACGTGCGCCACGTTCAGGTCCACGCCGGGGTAGGTGTAGGCGGCGAGTTCGTCGTGCAGCTCGGCCAGCTGCCCGGAGCCCGACGCCTCCGCCTGCCTGCGCAGCTGGTGCAGCAGGTGGGCGCGTACCTCCGCCAGGTTGACCAACCGGCCGCCCATCGCGTCGGGGTGCAGCGACAGCCGCATCACGTTGACGGGCTCCTTGAGCAGCTCAGCGGGCACTCCGTCCATGAACAGGGCGGCCGCCGAGTTGGCCGCCACCAGGTTCCAGGCGGCGTCCACGACCAGCGCGGGGTAGGGCTCGTGCCCGGCGAGGATCTTGTCGAGCGCCTGCCGGACGACCTGCATCTCGGGGGCGCGTACCTCACGTTCGGGGAAGACCGGTGCGAACCCGGCCGCGACCAGCAGCCTGTTGCGGTGGCGCAGCGGCACCTCCAGCTCCTCCGACAGCTTCATCACCATCTCCCGGCTCGGCCGGGCGCGCCCGGTCTCCAGGAAGCTGACGTGGCGAGCCGACACCTCGGCCTCGATCGCCAGGTCGAGCTGGCTCACCCGCCGCCGCTGCCGCCAGGACCGCAGCAGCTCCCCGAACGATTCATCTCCCACCGCGAACGCGCCATTGACCGACCCCATACGGCAACGCTACCGACAAGAGGGAAGCACGGCGATTACCTCGTACGTAATCGCGCAGCAAATCGCCCAGTCCTCGGCGCTCCTGGTCACGGCGTGGCACGATGGCCGGGAAGCGAACACGGGAGCGATGGGAGCTTGTTATGAGCGACGCAGTGCTCGCGATCGGCACCCGCAAGGGCCTGTTCCTCGCCCGCTCGACGGACGGCGGCCCGTTCGAGGTGGCGCCGATCCAGTTCTCCACGGTCGGCGTGACCTCGGTGGCGATCGACACGCGCGCCGCCGCGCCGCGGATCCTGGCGGGCATCGAGTACGGCCACTTCGGCCCCTCGGTGATGTACTCCGACGACCTAGGCGAGAGCTGGCAGGAGGCCGAGCGTCCCCCCATCGCCTTCCCCGAGAAGACGGGCGCGACCCTGACCAGGGTGTGGCAGCTCATGCCGTCGCCGGCCGAGCCCGAGGTGGTCTGGGCCGGGGTGGAGCCGGGCGCGCTGTTCCGCTCGGAGGACCGCGGCGTCACCTACGAGCTGGCCGAAGGGCTGTGGGAGCACCCGCACCGGCAGCACTGGCAACCGGGCGGCGGCGGCCTGTGCCTGCACACGGTCGTCAGCCATCCCACCGACCCGAAGGTCATGGGCGTCGCGGTGTCGACGGGCGGCTTCTATCGCACCACCGACGGCGGCCTGTCGTGGGAGGCCGCCAACCAGGGGATCCGCGCGCCGTTCATGCCGGAGGGGCAGCAATATCCCGAGTACGGGCAATGCGTGCACAAGGTCGGCATGCACCCATCCCGGCCCGAGCGGCTCTTCCTGCAGCACCACTTCGGGGTCTACCGCAGCGACGACTTCGGCGGCTCCTGGCACGACATCGGCGCGTCGCTGCCGTCCGACTTCGGCTTCCCGATCGTGGTGCATCCCACCCGGCCCGACACGATCTACGTACTGCCGCTGACCGCCGACATCGACCGCACCCCGGTCGGTCACCGCTACCGGGTCTTCCGCAGCCAGGACGCGGGCGGCACCTGGCAGCCGATGGAGCGCGGGCTGCCCGAGGGGCCGGTGCACGCGAGCGTGCTGCGTGACGCGATGACCGCCTCCGAGGCGGGGGTGTTCTTCGGCACCCGCGACGGCGAGGTCTACTGCTCGCGGGACGACGGCGGCACCTGGTCGACGGTCGTCCGGCACCTGCCCGACGTGCTCAGCGTGCGCGCGGCGGTGCTGTAACCCATGGCCAAGAACGTGATGATGGTGGTCTTCGTCCTGCCCAACTCGCTGCGCCGCTGGGTGAGCGGCGACAGCGAGGTGAAGGTCTTCGCCGTCGCCGCCGACCAGCACACCCCGCCGACGCTCGGCTCCGCGCTCGACATGCTGCGGCGTACGCATCCGCTGCTGGAGGAGCGGCTGCGCGACGACTACGGGCGCATCCGCCGGCACATCAACATGATCGTGTGCGGCGAGAACGCCCGCGGCCTCGGCAGCCTCGACTGCGCGCTGCCACCGGGTGCCGAGGTCTACGTCATGCCGGCCCTGGCCTGACCACCCGCACCCATGCGAATCACACCTTGCGCCAGCCCGGGACCCAGGCCCCGTCCTCGATGACGTAGTCACCGAACAGGGCGGGCGCCTCCTTGACCATGAGCGCGCCGATGTGCTGGAACAGCAGGCGGATCTCCTCCTCGGCCCCCGCGGCCGTGCGCGCCTCGATCGTGTGCCGCAGCGTGCGTACGTTGGCCGTCCAGACCAGGCCGGTGGCCAGCCCCTCCGGGGCGAAGCGGCGCATGAACGAGGTGCGGTGCTTCTTCTCCGAGAACGGCACGCCCTCCTCGTCGAGCCCGAAGTGATCGGCCATCCAGACCTGGAACTGCTCCATCTGCTCCAGCATGGCCGTGGCCCGCTTCATCAGCTCGGGGTCGGTCTGGGCCCACTCGGGGAACCAGAACGGCAGCTCGTCGAGGCGGACGAAGCGCAGCGACTCCTGCGAGATGGCCACCCCGGGGCGGTGCCTGACGAGCTCGTGGGTGAGCACGCGGCTGACGTTGTGCAGCACGAAGCTGAAGTTGAGGTGCTCCAGCACCGAGCCGTGAGCGCTGGCCAGGATGTTGCGCAGGTAGTCGCCCTGGTCCTCGCGGATGCGCACGACGTTGGGGTTGAGTCCGGGCTCGAAGGAGCGGTAGCACAGGCGCCCGGCGAACTCGGCCAGGTTCTGTGCGTCGAGGTCGCCCCGGTCGAGCCGCTCCAGCCAGCTCTCGCCGCCGACCTCGCCCAGATAGCGGGCGAGCTCGTCGTAGTCGAGGTCTGGACGGGCGACGAGGAACACCTCGGGTTCGACGGTGCGCATGGGCGAGCCCCCGCTCGGGTTAGGCGATGTGATGGCCCCCAGCAAACCAGGTCGCGGACCCGCGCGCGACTCGGCGCGGGGCCGGGCCGGACACTTGTCCCTTCAAGTTTTTCGCCCTACAGTCAGCACCCTCGATACTTGAAGGGACAACTTATGAACGTCGTCCTCTGGGTCCTCCAGGCCCTGCTCGCCGCCGCCTTCCTCATGGGAGGGTTCATGAAGTTCACCCAGCCCAAGGAGAAGCTCCAGCCGCGCATGGGATGGGTGGATGATTTCAGCCAGGCGCAGGTCAGGGGTATCGGCGCGGTGGAGTTCCTCGGCGCGCTCGGCCTGGTGCTGCCCTGGGCCACCGGCATCGCCCCGATCCTCACACCCCTGGCGGCGGCCGGCCTCGGCATCACCATGATCGTCGCCGCCCAGGTGCATCGGCGGCGCAAGGAGAGCTTCGCGGTTAACCTGGTACTGCTGGCGCTGACGGTCATCGTCGCGGTCGGCCGATTCTGACGCTGGGGGTCTGTTGGTCGAAGGGCTCGCCCATGACGAGCAGCGAGCGTGGCAGGGCCTGCTCGCGGTGATGCTCGTCGGCATTCCACGGGTGGAGCGCACGTTCCGGGCGTACGGGCTGGTCCACATCGAATACGGCCTGCTCAACACGCTTGCCGCCGGGCCGTTGCGGCTGAGCGACCTGGCCACCCTGGGCAACGTCTCGATCAGCCGCCTGAGCCACCGGGTGAGCAAGCTGGTCGAGCGCGGCTACGTACGGCTGCGGCCCGACGAGAACGACGGCCGGGCCAGCGTCGCCGAGATCACCCCCGAGGGACGGGCCGTCATCACCGCGATCGCGCCCGAGCACGCGCGGGCCCTGCGCGAGGTGCTGTTCGACCACCTGTCGCCCGAGCAGGTCGCCGCGCTGGCCGACGCCATGCAGAGCGTCGGAGCCAAGCTCGGCGCCTGCATGGCGGACGACCGTGGGAGAGAGGGCCCGGCCCACACAGTTCAAAGCCGGTAGACCCGGCGGGCATTGCCGGAGCCGATCATGTGGGCCACCCTGGCCGCGTCGGCGGCGCTCCACTCCCCCGCGTCGAGCCGCGACTTCAGCGCGGCGGCCAGGGCCCGGCGGAAGTAGAGGGCGCCCAGATGGCCGGTCTCGGCCACGCCGTGGCAGCCGGAGCCGAAGAGCTGCTTGTGGAACGGCGCCAGCTCCAGCATCTCGTCCATGATCCGCGCGGACCCGGCGGCGCTGTGCGCCAGGGCGAGGCCGATGTCGACGTAGACGTGCGGGAAGACGCCGGCCAGGTAGGCGGCCTGACGTTGGAAGGGGTAGCCGTGCAGCAGGACCACCGGCACGCCGGCCGGCTGCAGCGCCCTGACGAACGTGGTCATCCGCGCCGGGTCGGTGCGGTGCAGGCGGGAGTAGGACAGATCACCGAATCCGGCGTGGAACTGCAGGGGCAGACCGCGGTCCCTGGCCACGTCGACCGCGGTCCACAGCAGGTGGCGCAGCAGGATCGGGTCGGTCAGCGGCTCCTTGGGGTCGGACAGCCGGCGGTTGGCCGCCGCGATGACCGAGCCCCTGCTCGGCCTCGACGGGTCGAAGTCGAGGCCGCACCGGTGACCGATGACCGTCGCCATGCCCACGGCTCTGGCGGCCCTGGCGGTGAGCTCCTCGGCCAGGCTGTCCATGTAGTCGAGGGCCGTCTCGGCCATCTCCACGACGTCGTGCTCGATCTGCTCGATGCCGACGACCTCGTTCGCGCTCGCGTCGCCGTGGCGGGCCAGCTCGGCGGCGGTCAGCAGCTCGGCGCTCTCCATGCCGGTGTCGACCAGGAGTGCCCCAATTCCGGCGGCCCGCAGCAGCCGCCGGTTGACCTCGTCGGCGCCGAGATCGGCCCGGCGCGCCAGGTAGACGGCGGGGGGCGCGTGCGGCTCCAGGCCGAGCACGGGCGCGCACCAGCGGCGGATGGCCGCGCCGATCGGCGCGTCGAAGTGGGTGGTGCCCGGCGGCGCGGGGCAGCCGCCCTCGTTGATCAGCAGCTCGAACTGGGCTCTGGACAGGTCGTCGCGGCGCACCCCGTGACAGTGGTGGTCGACGAGCGGGGCGAGGAGGGCGTCACGCACCGTATCGGGAAGATCTACGGGGAGCATGCGGAGACTCTAGGTGGCCTCCGCACGCTCCCGCGGCCGTTTTACCTACCCGAAAGACGCGCTAGATCCTCACGTGTGAAAGAGCCCCCGGGCCCAGACCTCACCGGCGGGCGAGGCGGAGCACGTTGGCGATGACGCGCGCGCCCGCGCCGCCCTCGGCGGTGAGGATGGACTCCGGATGGAACTGCACGGCGAAGCGGCGCCGCTCGGTGTCCTCGATGGCCATGACGTTGCCGTCGGGCGTCAGCGCGGTCGGGGTGAAGCCGACCACGCCGGCCCGCTTGGCGTGCAGGGAGTGGTAGCGGGCCGCCACGAACTCCTCGGGCAGCCCGTCGAGCAGCGCGTCGCCGCCGCCCAGCCGGGTGACCTGGCCGCGCTTGCCGTGCTCGGGGTAGTCGAGCAGTTCCAGCGAGCCGCCCGCGTGCTCGACCATCGCCTGCAGACCGAGACAGACACCGAAGACCGGCAGGTCGCGGGCGTAGATCTCGTCGATGAGCGCCGACATGCCGAAGTCGGAGGGCCAGCCGGGGCCCGGCGACAGGACGACGAGGTCGGGCGCGATGTCGTCGAGCATGGCCGAGGGGAAGCCGTGGCGCAGCGTGACGACGTCGGCGCCCTCCTGGCGGAAGTAGTCGGCCAGGGTGTTGACGAAGGAGTCCTCGTGGTCGACGAGCAGCACCTTCATGCCCTGACCCGGCTGCTCGCGGACCGGGACGACCGGCTTGGCGTGCGGCTGGTTGACCGCGGCCAGGGCGCCGAGCAGGGCGCTGGCCTTGAGCTCGGTCTCGCGCTCCTCGGCCTCGGGGTCGGAGTCGAACAGCAGCGTGGCGCCGGCCCTGACGGTCGCCAGGCCGTTCTTGATCTGGGCGGTGCGCAGGGTCAGGCCGGTGTTCATGGAGCCGTCGAAGCCGATGAAGCCGATGGCGCCGCCGTACCACCTGCGGGTGGTGGCCTCGTGGTCCTCGATGAACTGCATGGCCCAGGTCTTGGGCGCGCCGGTGACCGTGACGGCCCACATGTGGGTCAGGAAGGCGTCGAGGGCGTCGAACTCGGGGCGCAGCCGGCCCTCGATGTGGTCGACGGTGTGGATCAGCCGGGAGTAGAGCTCGATCTGGCGGCGGCCGATGACCCGGACGGAGCCGGGCACGCAGATGCGCGACTTGTCGTTGCGGTCGACGTCGGTGCACATGGTCAGCTCCGACTCCTCCTTGACACTGGTCAGGAGGGTGCGGATGGCCTCGGCGTCCTCGATCGGGTTGCTGCCACGGGCGATCGTGCCGGAGATGGGACAGGTCTCGACGCGGTCGCCGCTCACCCGGACGAACATCTCGGGCGAGGCGCCGACGAGGTGCTCGCCCTCGCCGAGGCTGATGATGAACTCGTAGGGGGCCGGGTTGCTGTGCCGCAGGCCGCGGAAGAAGCTCGACGGGTCGGCGCAGGGGGCGTGGAAGACCTGGCCGGGCACGACCTCGAACAGGTCGCCGCGCTTGAACTTCTCCTTGGCGGCGGCCACGACCTTGGCGTAGTCGCCCCGCTTCGGGTCGGCGGGCACCTCGGCGGGCTCGGTGAGGGGCACGGAGTCGCCGGTGCGCTCCAGGCCGCGGGTGGTGGCGCCGTCGACGGTGAACTCGTAGCGGTATTCGACGCTGGTCTCGCGCTGGCGGTCGATCACCACGAGCCTGTCGGGCAGGTGCAGCACCAGGTCACGCTGGTCGTCGGGGCGGACGAGCTCCTGCCTGATCGGCTCGAACTGGAAGGCCAGGTCGTAGCCGAAGGAGCCGTAGAGGCCCAGGTGCGGGTCGTCGCCCCGGAAGGCGGCGATGACCTCGCGGATCGCGGTGAACACGGTGGGCCGGCGGCTGCGCATCTCCTCGGTGAGCAGGTCGCCCGACTCGGGCACGTAGACCTCGACGTGGTCGGCGGTCGGCTCCTCGACGGGCTTGCCGGCGGCCAGCAGGCAGGAGACCACCGCGGGCAGCACCACCCTGCCGCGGGCGTTGAGCGCCCTGGCGGAGATGTGGCGGCCCCTGGCGACCAGTTCCAGGCACGGGTCGACGTAGCCGAACGCCCATCGGCTGTAGCGGCCCGGGTAGTCCATCCCGGAGGAGAAGGCGCCGCCGCGTCTCTCTCCGAGCGCCGTCACGATCTCTTCCAGCGCTTCCTCAGGCACCTGGCGTACCTCGCGCTCGACGCCGATGCCCCCGGCGGTGGTATATCCGCTCGTCTCCACTGCTGCCCCTTGTCGAAAACCGATGATCGAACACCGACACTGATGCCCCGGGGGCGGACACGAGAAAGGCCGCCTTCCGGGGCGGCCGTCCGTTGAGGAATGCGAATCACGCGCCGCCTACTAGCGGCGCCACCACTGAAGCTGCAACGAGATTCGCATGTGGCAAGCGTAACCGGCGCGCGATGATCACGCAACGCGCCCGCGCCGGGTCGCCCCCAGATGGGCGAAACGCCCGGCAAATAGGGGTGCGCAACTCCTGACGGGAGTTCTGACGAACGGCTAACTTTAGCAATCATGGAACGCCCCCCGTTACTAGCGTGGCGCTCGGTCACGTTGATCTCGATCTTGTTGTTCGCGGTGCTGCTGCTGCTCAGTGGCAGCTACGGATATCACCGCGATGAGATGTACTTCCGCGTGCTGTCCGAGCACCCCGCCTGGGGGTACGTCGATCAGCCCGCGTTCGCGCCGATGGCGGCCAAGCTGTCGATCGCCGTGTTCGGCGACACGCTCTTCGGGATCAGGGTGCTGCCCGCGCTGGCCGCGGCGATCCTCGTGGTGCTCGTCACGCTCATCACGCGCGAGCTGGGCGGCCGTGGCGTCGCGCAGATCCTGGCCGCGCTCGGCACGGCGACCGGCGCCTACACCTTCATCGCCGGGCACACGCTGCTGACGCTCAGCTTCGACCTGCCCTTCTGGGCGGCGGCCATCCTGTTCATGACCAAGGCGCTGATGCGAGAGCAGCCACGGTGGTGGCTGGCCGTCGGCGTGATCGTCGGGCTGGCGACCTACAACAAGCACCTGATCGTCATGCTGGTGCTGGGACTCGCGGTCGGGCTGGTGGCCGTGGGGCCGCGCCGGGTCCTGGCCAGTCCCTGGCTGTGGGGTGGCGCGCTGATCGCGGCGGCGCTGGCCGTACCGAACCTGCTCTATCAGGCCACGCACGACTGGCCGCAGCTCAAGATGGCGGCGGCGCTGAGCGGGGACCGGGGCGGCGAGATGCGGGCGCTGTTCGTGCCCATGCAGCTCACGCTGTTCGGGCCGGTCGTGACCGTGATCGGCGCGTTCGGCTGGGTGCGCCTGTGGCGCGAGCGGCGGGTGCGGGCGCTGGCCGTCGCCTACCCCGCCGCGGCCGTGGCGACGCTGATCAGCGGCGGGCGCTTCGACTACACGGCCGGCCTGATCCTGCTGCTGTTCGCGGCGGGCTGCGTGAGCGCGGAGGCGGCGGGTCTGGGCAAGGTACGGCTGGCCGCCGGGTCCCTCGTGGTGAACGGCCTGGTGTCGGCCGTGATCGCGCTGCCGCTCATCCCGGCCGCCGGCCTGGCCGCCACTCCGGTGCCGGCGATCGACGAGGTCGTGCGCGAGTCCATCGGCTGGCCGCAGTTCGCGGCCAAGGTTCAGAACGTGCTGCGCTCGCTGCCGCCGCAGGACCAGGCGCGGGCCATCGTCATGACCGGCAGCTACGGCGAGCACGGCGCGCTCGTGCGCGCCGGGATCCCGCGCGTCTACAGCGGCCAGAACCAGCTCCACGAGTACGGCCCGCCGCCCGAGAGCGCCACCGTCGCGGTCATGGTGAACATCGGCCCGCGCGGCATGGACTTCCAGTACAACAGCTGCGAGCAGAAGGACCGCGTCGACAACGGCCTCGGCATCGACAACGAACTGCAGGGCATGGGCATCTTCCTGTGCCGGGGACTCAAGCAGCCGTGGAGCGTCGCCTGGCCCCGCTACCAGCACTTCGACTGACCGCCCGGCCGTTGGGGTGCCCCCGGTCTACCGGACCCCGGGCGGCATCTGTTACTGGTAGGTAATGCGACGTGTGCGGGTCCGGCGTGACCTTCCCATTCCGATGCCCGACGGCGTGACCCTCCTGGCCGACCATTACGCACCGGTCAGGGGGGAGCGGGCGCCGGTGATCCTCATCCGTTCCCCCTACGGCCGGCGCGGCCTGTTCGGCTGGATGTGCGGCCGGGGCTTCGCCAGGCGTGGCTTCCAGGTGGTGATCCAGAGCTGCCGGGGCGGTTTCGGCTCGGGCGGGACGCTGGACCCACTCGGCGACGAGCACGACGACGGCCTGGCCACCGTCGCCTGGATGCGCGCGCAACCCTGGTACGGCGGGTCGTTCGCGATGTTCGGCCCCTCCTATCTCGGCTACGCGCAGTGGGCCATCGCGGCCGAGGCCGGGCCGGAGCTGAAGGCCATGGCCACGCAGATCACCGCCTCGCAGTTCAGGGACGCCGCCTACGTGGGCGGGGCGTTCGCGCTGGAATCCGCGCTGAGCTGGACCACGCTGACCGACGCCATGTCCCGCCCGTTCGGTGGTACGGCGATGCTGACGGCACCCCGGCTCACCCGCCGGGCGGTCCTGTCCGGGCGGCCGGTGGCCGAGCTGGACCAGGTGTCGGCCGGGCGTCCGCTGCCCTTCTTCCAGAACCTCCTGGAGCACCATGCCGACCCCGCGGTGCCGTACTGGGACAAGCGTGACTTCTCCCCGAAGGTCGGCGAGGTGGAGGCGGCCGTCACCATGCTGGGCGGCTGGTACGACGTGTTCCTGCCGTGGCAGCTCAAGGACTACCAGGCGATGCGGGCGGCCGGACGGCGGCCGTACCTGACGATCGGGCCCTGGTACCACGTGGACCGCCGGCACGGGCGGCCCGCCATCGCCGACGCGCTGGCCTGGTTCCGCGCGCACCTGCTGGACGATCCGTCCGGGCTGCGCCCCGATCCGGTGCGGCTGTACGTGACGGGGGCCGAGGAGTGGCGCGACTATCCCGACTGGCCGGTGCCCGGGATGCGGCCGGAGCGCTGGCACCTGCGGCACGGCTTCGGGCTCGGCACCGAACTTCCGGGCCAGGACGAGCCCGATCGCTTCCGCTACCACCCGGACCATCCGACGCCGGTGCTCGGCGGCCCGGTGCTGCTGGCCGACTCCCGGCCGAGGGATCAGCGGCGGCTGGAGGCGCGGCGCGACGTGCTCGTCTACAGCTCCGCCGCGCTGGAGTCGGACATGGAGCTGATCGGGCCGGTCGGCGCCGAGCTGTTCGTCAGGACGAGCACGCCGTACGTGGACGTGGTCGTGCGGGTCTGCGACGTGCATCCGGACGGCCGTTCGCTCAACGTGTGCGAGGGTGTGCGGCGGCTGGGTCCCGACTCGGCGTCCGATGACATCCGGCGGGTGCTGGTGGATCTGTGGCCGATCGGGCACCGGTTCGCCCGCGACCACCGGATCCGGGTGCACGTCGCCGCCGGGGCCTACCCGACGATCGCCCGCAATCCGGGCACCGGCCGGTCGCTCGGGCTGGGCGGGGAGATGGTGCCCGCCGACGTCGAGGTGTTCCACTCCCCCGAGTATCCGTCGGCCATGATCCTGCCGCTGTGCGCGCCGCGCGGTTGATGTCGCTGCTCCTGCTGCTGCAGGGGCGCGGCGGGATGACGGCCGCGGAGCTGGCCGGGGAGCTGGAGGTGTCCGAGCGGACCATCCACCGCGACGTGCTCGCGCTGTCGGAGTCGGGGGTGCCGGTCTACGCCGACCGGGGGCGCGGCGGCGGCTACCGGCTGCTGGACGGCTACCGTACCCGGCTGACCGGGCTCGACCGGGCCGAGGCGGAGGCGCTGTTCCTGTCGGGGGTGCCCGCGGCGCTGCGCGAGATGGGGCTGGAGGAGGTGGCCGCGACGGCCCGGCTGAAGGCCGCCGCGGCGCTGTCACCCGGCGTGCGTGACGCGCCCGCGACGGCCGCGCAGCGCTTCCATCTGGACGCGCCCGGCTGGTTCGCCGGCGACTCCCCGCCACCGGCCGCGCTCGCGCCGCTGGCCAGGGCCGTCTGGCGGGATCTCGCGGTGACGGCCGTCTACAAGGGCGCTAAGCGGACGGTGGAGCCGTACGGGCTCGTGCTCAAGGCCGGCGCCTGGTACCTGGCGGCCAGGAGCGGCGAGCGGTTCCTGATCTACCGGGTGGACCGGTTCGGGGAGATCGACGTGCTCGCCCGGGTCTTCGAGCGCGATCCGGGCTTCGATCTGGCGGCCTTCTGGGCGGGGCAGTCGGGGGCGTTCACCCGCTCGCTGCTGCGCGAGACGATCACGCTGCGGCTGAGCGAGGCGGGCGTGCGCCTGCTGCGCCACATCGCCGACCCGGCCGCCCTGCCCGACGCGCTGGCCTCGCTCCAGCCCGACGGCACGGTCCGGCTCGGGGTGGAGTCGGTGCGGGTGGCCTACGGCCAGGTGCTGCGCTTCGGCCCGGAGGCGGAGGTGCTCGAGCCGCCGGAACTGCGCGCGCTGGTCGCCGAGGCGGCGGCCCGGCTGGCGACCCTCTACCGGTAACCCTCCTTGCCAGCTCTACCGGTAGCCCTCCTTGCCGGCTCTACCGGTAGCCCGGCCGGCGACCTCTACCGGTAGTCCTCCGGATCGGCCTCCTTGCCGGCCTCCTGGACCTCGACCATGAAGCGCCACACATCCGGCCTGCTGCCGTCCACGTCCGTGAACCCGTACACCTGGGCCAGCTCGCCGCTGGAGACCGACCGGCCCGACCAGCGCCGCTTGTCCGGGTCGGTGGCCAGGGCGGCGACCGCGCGGCCCACGTAGGCCGGGGTCTCCGACACCGCCCACGAGGGGTCGGGCGCCGCCTCGCGCCAGGTCTCCTCGGTGACGCCGAACAGCTCCAGCATGGCCTCCGAGCGCAGGAACCCCGGCGTGAGCGCCACCGCCGTGCCGCCGTACGGCTCCAGGTCGTGCGCCTGGCTGAAGGCCAGCCGGTTCACCGACACCTTGGCCAGGTCGTAGTACGGCGAGACCCGGTAGTGGGTGTCGTTGTAGCCCGTGGTGCCGTCGGTCACCTCGACCACCAGCCCGCCCGGGTGGCGGATCAGCAGTGGCAGCAGGTGGTGGCTGGTGATGAGGTGGGTGTCGATCGCCAGCCTGAGCAGGCGCAGCCCGTTGTCCAGATCGTGCTTCCACACCGGCGTGTCCCACTCGTACAGCGACTCGCCGCCCCACACGTCGTTGACCAGCACATCAAGCCGTCCCTGCTCGCGCTGGATCCGCTCGGCCAGCGCCTTGACCTGTGCCGGGTCCAAATGGTCCACGCGCACCGCGATGCCGGTGCCGCCCGCCCGCGTGACCAGCTCGGCCGTCTCCTCGATGGTCTCGGGCCGGTTCAGCTCCGAGCGGCCTTCCCGCGTCGATCTGCCGGTGCAGTAGACGGTCGCACCGGCCGCGCCCAGCTGAACCGCTATTCCTCGTCCTGTTCCACGGGTCGCGCCCGCCACCAAAGCAATCACGGGGTCCATGCTCGCCCGGAAAGAGGACATCTCTTGTCATGTTTTTCGCGGGACCCCTGTGATAAGTAGGGAGTTACTATGAACAGCGAATTCGAGTTACGCGGGGTCAACCACGTCGCCCTGGTCTGCTCGGACATGAAGCAGACGGTGGACTTCTACTCCGGCGTGCTCGGCATGCCGCTGATCAAGACGATCGAGCTGCCGATGGGCTGGGGGCAGCACTTCTTCTTCGACTGCGGCGGCGGCAACGCGCTGGCCTTCTTCTGGTTCCCCGACGCGCCCGAGGGCGTGCCCGGCGTGTCGGCGCCGCGCCACCTGCCCGACCGGGGCGAGCTGCTGTCGGCCGTCGGGTCGATGAACCACATCGCCTTCGACGTGCCGCCCGAGCGGATCGCGGAATACCGCGAACGGCTGCTGGCCAAGGGCATCGACGTCGGCGTGCTGCTCAACCACGACGACAGCGAGTTCGGTGTGGCGCCGCAGATGCACGAGGGCGTGTTCGTCCGGTCCATCTATTTCAAGGATCCCGACGGGGTGCTGGTCGAGTTCGCCGCCTGGACCCGGCCGGTCGGGCAGCCCGGTGACGTACGGCACGAGCCGAGGACCGCCGCCGAGCGGACCGTCTGAGCGAGCGGACCTCATCGCGAACCGACCGTTCGTCGCGGGGAGCCGACCACTCGTCGATCGGTGACCTGAGCGAAATAATCACCTCACTAGTCTGCGAGGGCAAGAGCCGCATCTCCCCTAGGAGACCGCCTTGCCCGATGACAAGAGTGACCGCAGCCCCTGGAACTGGCTGCTGCTCCTCCCCATCGCCATCCCCCTGCTGACGTTCCTGTACAACTCCGACGAGCCCCGGCTGCTGGGCTTCCCGCTGTTCTACTGGCTGCAGATCGCCTTCATCGCCCTCGGCGTGATCACCACCACGCTGGTCTACCAGATGACCAAGCGCCGGAGGCAGCGGTGAGCGAGCACCTGACCGAGATCATCGTCTTCACCGTCCTGTTCCTGGTGGTCAGCGGCATGGGCTTCTTCGCCGCCCGATGGCGCCGGCCCACCGACCTGGCCAGTCTCAACGAGTGGGGGCTGGGCGGGCGCAGCTTCGGGGCGTGGATCACCTGGTTCCTCATCGGCGGTGACCTCTACACCGCCTACACCTTCGTGGCCGTGCCCGCACTGCTGTTCGGGGCGGGCGCCGCGGGATTCTTCGCGGTGCCGTACACGGTGATCACCTACCCGATCGTGTTCCTCATCATGGTGCGGCTGTGGTCGGTGTCGCACGTGCACAGCCTGGTCACACCGGCCGACTTCGTGCGGGTACGGTTCGGCTCGCCGACGCTGGCGCTGCTGGTGGCCATCACCGGGATCGTGGCGACCATGCCGTACATCGCGCTGCAGCTGATCGGCATCGAGGCCGTGCTGAAGACGATGGGCGTGTCCGGCAGCGGGTTCCTCACCGACCTGCCGCTGATCATCGCGTTCGTGATCCTGGCGGCCTACACCTACCAGTCGGGGCTGCGGGCGCCCGCGCTCATCGCCTTCGTCAAGGACATCCTCATCTACCTGGTCATCCTCGTCGCGATCATCTACATCCCGGCCCGGCTGGGCGGCTGGAGCCAGATCTTCGGCGACGCCACGGCCAAGTTCGCCGCGACCCCGGCGCCCGGCGACGGGACCCTGCTCAACGCCAACAACCAGCTCCAGTACGTCACGCTGGCGCTGGGCTCGGCGCTGGCGCTGTTCCTCTACCCGCACAGCGTCACCGGCGTGCTGGCCTCGCGCAACCGCGACGTGATCAAGCGGAACATGTCGGCGCTGCCCGCCTACAGCCTGCTGCTGGCGCTCATCGCGCTGCTCGGGTACATGGCGATCTCGGCGAAGATCAAGCCGATCGGCACCGACGTCAACACCGTCGTGCCACAGCTGTTCGACCAGATGTTCCCCGACTGGTTCGCGGGGGTCGCGTTCGCGGCCGTCGGCATCGGCGCGCTCGTCCCGGCGGCCATCATGTCGATCGCGGCGGCGAACCTGTTCACCCGCAACATCTACCGCGAGTACATCAACCGCGATCCGACCGACGCCCAGGAGGCCGGGGTCAGCAAGGTCACCTCGCTGGTGGTGAAGGTCGGCGCGGTGCTGTTCATCCTGCTCATCGACCCGCAGTTCTCCATCGACCTGCAGCTCATCGGTGGCGTGATCATCCTGCAGACGCTGCCGTCGGTCGCCATCGGCCTGTTCACCCGCTGGTTCCACAAGGGCGGGCTGATCGCGGGCTGGGTCGCCGGGATGGGCGCCGGCGTCCTCATGCTCTACAACGTCGCCAACCCGGCCACCAAGCACGAGCACTTCGGCGGTTCGGCGTTCGCGCTGGCCAAGCTGGGCCTCGACACCAAGATGACGATCTACGCGGGCTTCCTGGCGCTGGCCGTGAACCTCATCGTGGCGGCGCTCGGCACGCTGCTGTTCCGGGCGCTCAAGGTCGCGGACGGCCCCGACGGCACCGCGCCCGAGCACTACACGGCCGACGAGGGAGACCCGCGCATCAAGGACCTCGACCTTGCCGGTTCGACGTGAGTCTCAGCATTCAGCTGACATTTAGGCCAAACCGTAACCCAGCCGACATTGGGATTAATCCCCTGGAAAAGCTAATGTCCTCCCATTGACGAGATGTCAGGAGCCGGTTCAGAGCGTAGACCGGCTCCTGATCCATGCTTCGGAGGGGTCGATGACAACCGGGGAACCCGGGCGGGCACGTAGTGACCGCAGCCCTTGGAACTGGCTGCTGGTGCTGCCCATCGTGCTGCCGCTGCTGACCTTCCTGTTCAACGCCGACGAGCCCCGGCTGTTCGGCTTCCCGCTGTTCTACTGGCTGCAGATCGCCTTCATCATCGTCGGCGTCGGCTGCACCACGATCGTGTACAGGATGACCAAGTGAACGCCAACGTGACCGAGCTGGTCGTCTTCGCGGTGCTGTTCCTCGCGGTGAGCGTCATGGGGTTCGTGGCGGCCAAATGGCGGCGGCCCGAGAACATCGAGAGCCTGCACGAGTGGGGGCTGGGCGGCCGGAACTTCGGCTCCTGGATCACCTGGTTCCTGGTCGGCGGCGACCTCTACACGGCCTACACCTTCGTGGCCGTGCCCGCGCTGGTGTTCGGGGCCGGGGCGCTGGGCTTCTACGCCCTGCCGTACACGGTGGTGGTCTACCCGCTGGTGTTCCTGGTGCTGGCCCGGATGTGGTCGGTCTCGCACGTGCACGGCTTTGTCACCCCGGCCGACTTCGTCCGGGCCCGCTTCGGATCGCCGACGCTGGCGCTGATCATCGCGATCACCGGCCTGGCGGCCACCATGCCGTACATCGCGCTGCAGCTGGTCGGCATCGAGGCCGTACTGAAGACGATGGGCATCACCGGGCACCTGCCGATCATCATCGCCTTCGCCATCCTGGCGGCCTACACCTACCAGTCGGGGCTGCGGGCGCCGGCGCTGATCGCCTTCGTCAAGGACACGCTGATCTACATCGTGATCCTGGCGGCGGTCATCTACATCCCGGCCAAGCTGGGCGGCTGGGGGTCGATCTTCGACGCGGCCAAGGCCAAGTTCGACGCGAGCCCGGCGCCCGGCGACGGGATCACCCTCAACGCCAACAACCAGCTCCAGTACATCACGCTGGCCTTCGGCTCGGCGCTGGCGCTCTTCCTCTACCCGCACAGCCTCACCGGCGTGCTGGCCTCCAAGAACCGCGGCGTCATCAAGCGGAACATGGCGGCGCTGCCCGCCTACAGCTTCCTGCTCGGCCTGATCGCGCTGCTCGGCTTCATGGCGATCGCGGCGGGCACCAAGGGCGTCGTGGGCGCGAACGGCAAGGTGGACAACAACACGATCATCCCGGCGCTGTTCGACCAGATGTTCCCCGACTGGTTCGCGGGCGTCGCCTACGCGGCCATCGGCATCGGCGCGCTCGTCCCGGCGGCCATCATGTCGATCGCGGCGGCGAACCTGTTCACCCGCAACATCTACCGCGAATACCTGCGCAAGGACGCCACGGACGCGCAGGAGGCCAAGGTCTCCAAGCTGGTGTCCCTGGTGGTCAAGGTGGGCGCGGTGCTCTGCATCCTGCTGCTCGACCCGCAGTTCTCCATCGACCTGCAGCTCATCGGCGGCGTGATCATCCTGCAGACGCTGCCGTCCGTGGGGCTGGGCCTCTACACCCGCTGGTTCCACAAGGGCGGCCTGATCGCCGGCTGGATCGCCGGGATGAGCGCGGGCATCTGGATGCTGTACATGATCCCGAACCCGGCCAACGGCAAGGCCCACTTCGGCGGGTCGGCGTTCGGCCTGTCCAACCTCGGGATCGACACCAAGATGACGATCTACGCGGGCTTCCTGGCGCTGGCCGTGAACCTGATCGTGGCGGCGCTCGGCACGCTGGTGTTCCGGGCGATGAAGGTGGCCGACGGACCGGACGCGACCTCTCGCGAGGACTACTTCGCCGACGAGGGCGACCCCAAGGTCAAGGACCTGGACCTGGCGTCGTCGCACTGATCGCCTTCCTGCCCGGTTGACGGCCGGTTCCCGGTGGGGAACCGGCCGTCAGCCGGTCAGGATCGGCTAGCCGTCGCCGAGATATCCGGGGTTGGCCACTTCCAGCTTGGCCCGTACGGCATCCCTGAGCGCCTCGACCAGAGCCGAGTCGTCGAAGCGGCCCTCACGCACCGCCGCCGCCAGCTCCGCGTCGTCGGCCACGCCCAGCCCGGCCAGCCGCCGCTCGTGCTCCCTGGCCTGGGCCGGGCCCAGCTCGATCTCCCGCTCGACCATGCCGAGCACGTTGATCGCCACCCGTGTGTGGAATCGCACCCGCCCCTCGACCGCGGGCAGCACGTCGTCGGCCAGGAACTCGCGGACGGCCGCCACCAGATGGGCCGCCGAGGGAACGTCGTGCGGGGTTGCCATAAGGAACTCCTTTGACTCATCAGCGACAGTCCCATCGGAACGGCTTCGATTCGCGGATCGGCCCGCTTTCCGACACGGTAGCTCTTGAGCTGCCAGCCGTTACCACCCATTCTGTAGTGGTATTCCCGGACCGTTCTCTTGCCGACGATCCAATCCACATCCTTGGTCGAGTGCCGGATGACGACTTTGATGCGCAACGGCCTGCTGACCGTTCGCGCCAGTGGTGCGCACGAGGTCTCCGCGTACCGACGGATGGTCCCATTGCGCGGGCCGCTGCACCCAGGCCGCCCAGATGAGACGACGGTTTTGCAGGTGACCTGGCAGGGACGGGCCGGTCGCGAACAATGTCGTCCCCGCCGGCGTCCAACCCTTCATGATCCATGTGACCCTCTCCCTGGCGCTGGCCCTGTCCCCGGTGACCGTGACCGAGATTCCGAAGAACTTCCTGCTCATGGAGCGCGACGCGCGCAAGCCGCTGAGCCCCGACGAGGCCGCTGAAGTCAGTTACGAGATCAGCGACAAACTCACCAGGCCGTTGGAGCTGAACCCGTGCGGGCACCGGCGCGCCGTTGACGGCGGCCGGCTGGCGGCCCGCACGATCACGCTCGGGACCTCCGCCCCCAGCGGCTCCTCCGAACAGCTCATCATCTACAAGAGCCCGCGTGCCGCCCATGCCGTGCTCACCCGGCTGCGCGCCGAGGTCAAGCGATGCGCGCGCAAGGGCGACCCGTCGTCGCCCGAACTCTCGATCCGGTGGCGGACGAACAAGACCAAGGCGGGCGATGAGGCTTGGGGCATGGGGTACCAGACGCGGCAGGACGGCCACGTGAACCAGACCGTCACCGGTATCGTCGCACGCAAGGGCAGCGCACTGATGATCTACACGACCGACGAGGGAAGCTACAACCCCGGCGGCCTGGCCAAGAAAGCCAGGAAGATGGCGGCCAAGGTGTGCGGGTTGCCCGGCGTGTGCTGACCCTGCCACGTCGAGCCGGCGGGCGGCCTGGAAACGCGACCGAATCCGTTGACCGGGCAACGATTATCGGTTGTGATCCTGTCATGAGCTTCGCCGTCCCAGACAGCGTCCGTCCCATTCGTGATGCCGTCCACGCGTTCATGACCGAGCGGGTCGAGCCCGCCGAGAACGTGCTCCACCAGGGCGGGCCCGCCGCCGGGGCGGCGCTCGACGAACTGCGGGCCGAGGCCAAGAAGGAGGGCCTGTGGGCCCTCGGTCACCCGCGTGAGCTGGGCGGGGGCGGGCTGCCCTTCCTCGACTACGTCTACGTCAACGAGGTGCAGGGGCGCAGCGAGTTCGGGCAGATCGCGCTGGGGACGTACACGCTGCAGGACTCGCTGATGCTGCACGAGCACGCCTCGGCCGAGCAGCGGGAGCGCTACCTCGACCCGCTGGTGCGCGGCGACATCTCGCCGAGCTTCGCGATGACCGAGCCGTCCGTGTCGAGCAGCGATCCGACGCAGCTCAGGACGGCCGCCGTCCTCGACGGGGGCGAATGGGTGATCAACGGGCACAAGTGGTTCACGACCGGCGCGTCCCGGGCCGCGTACACCACCGTGATGTGCCGGACGGAGCACGACGCGGCTCCGCACCGGTCCTTCTCCATGATCCTCGTGCCGACCGACACGCCGGGCTACGACATCATCCGCGAGACGCCGGTCCTGGGGCTGGACGGCGCGCACTGCGAGGTCCGCTACGACAACGTCCGGGTGCCCGCCTCGAACCTCCTTGGGGAGCGCGGCGACGGGTTCGTGATCGCGCAGCGGCGCCTGGGGCCAGGACGGATCTTCCACTGCATGCGCTGGCTCGGCCAGGCGCAACGGGCCTTCGACCTGATGTGTCGCCGGCTGCGCGAGCGGAGCGCGTTCGGCGAGCCGCTGGCCGCCAAGCAGCTCATGCGCCAGCACGTGTTCGACTCCTACACCGAGATCCAGGCCGCGCGGCTGCTCACGCTCGACGCCGCGCGGGCCATCGACGCCGGCTCCGAGGCCCGGGTCGAGATCGGCGCGATCAAGGTGGTCGGCTCGCGCATGCTGCACAACGTGATCGACCGGGCCATCCAGGTGTACGGCGCGGCGGGGCTGACTCCGGACACCCCGCTGGACCGGATGTACCGGCACGCCAGAGCCGGGCGGATCTACGACGGCCCCGACGAGGTGCACATCGACTCCGTGGGACGGCGGATACTCGGCGCCTACGCGGCGGGCGGGAACTGGGAGTTCGGGCTGCGATGACGGAGGCGGTCCACTCGATCGTCCACTCGATCGTCGGCGAGGTCTTCGGGCCCGGCGCGTCGGCGCCCTTCAGCGCGCGGCTCCCCGGCGGGGCCTCGCGCGAGACGTGGGCGCTCGACGTGCTCGACGGGGACGAACGGCACGAGCTGATCCTGCGCCTCGACTCCCCCGGCGCCGCCCTGGAGGCCGGTGGCAGCCTGGCGAGCGAGGCCACGCTGATGCGGGCCGCCGCCGAGGCGGGGGTGCCGGTGCCGCGGATCGTGGCGGCCGGTGAGGCCTACATCCTCATGACGCGTGTGGCGGGCGAGACGATCCCGCGCAGGATCCTGCGCGAGGAGGCCTACGCGGGGGCGCGGCCGCGACTGGCCGCCCAGTGCGGCGCGGCGCTCGCGGCGATCCACCGGATGCCGCTGTCCGCGCTCCCCCCTGTTCCCGTGCCTGTTGTCGTGGCCGAGGATCCGCTGCGGCAGTGGCGGGACGTGCTCGATCAGATCGGTGAGCCGCATCCGGTGTTCGAGCTGGCCTTCCGGCGGCTGGCGGCGACCCGGCCGGCGGCGGCGCGGCGGACCGTGGTGCACGGCGACTTCCGCAACGGCAACCTGATCGTCGGGCCCGAGGGGATCCGGGCGGTGCTCGACTGGGAGCTGGCCCACGCGGGTGACCCGGTCGAGGACCTCGGCTGGCTGTGCGTGAAGGCCTGGCGGTTCGGCTCGCCGCTGCCGGTCGGCGGCTTCGGCGACTACGACGACCTGGTGAGCGCGTACGAAAAGGCCGGCGGGCAGCCCGTCGACCGGGACGCGCTGCGCTGGTGGGAGACGTTCGGCGTGCTCAAGTGGGGCGTCATCTGCGTGATGCAGACGATGCGCCACCTGCGCGGCGGCGCGCGTTCGGTCGAGCTGGCCGCGATCGGGCGCCGGGTGTGCGAGAACGAGTGGGACCTGCTGCGGATGCTCGGCTGAGAACCCGTTCCGCGGTCGCCCGGCTGAGAACCCGTTGCCGTTGATCGTGTACGGACCGCGCTCTGGTCGGCCGGCGCGCTGGGGGTGCTCGGGTGGGCGCTCAACCACGCCCGGCGGTATGGGAGGCTCTGCCGCTTCGGTGAGCGACGGCCGCGACAATCACGTCCACCAGGCCCTCGACGACCTCCGCCCGATCCACCTCCGGATGCTCCAGCCACCAGTCGCCGGTGCTCTGCACCATGCCGACGAACGCGTGACCGAGCACCTGGGCGCGTACGGGCTCCGGCACCACCCGCTCGGCGGCCAGCACCCCGCCCAGCTCCTCGCCGAGGCTGCGGACGAGCGCGGTCATGTGGGAGCGCATCCGGGTGTCCTCGGCGCTGGCCCGGTGGAACAGGAACCGGTAGAGGTTGCGGTTGGCCGAGATCAGGTCCAGGTAGACGGTGATCGTCGTCCTGGCCCGGCCGCGCAGATCGGTCGCGGGCTCGGCCGACCCCGGCCGCAGATCGGAGGCGGCGAACCCCGGCCGCGGACCGGAGGCGGCGAACCCCGGCCGCGGACCGGAGGCGGCGAACCCTGGCCGCAGCTGGGCGATGACCGTGCGCACGTGGCGGTCGGCCAGCGCCTCGTAGAGGCCGCTCTTGTCGCCGAAGTGGCGGTAGAGGATCGGCTTGGTGATCCCGGCCTCGGCGGCGATCGCGGCCATGGACGCCTCGGGGCCCTCGCGCAGGATGACCCGGTCCGCCGCGTCCAGCAGCGCCCTGCGCCGATCCGGGTCCCGTCCGCTCATCCGCCCAGGATAGATCGCCGCCTGCGCCGCAGCAGCGCCGACAGGACCAGCAGGACGCCGATGACGGCGTACAGGCCCGTCACCCCGGCCAGGGCGCCCGGCGGCTCACCGGCCAGGGTGCCCACCGGCTGACCGGTGGGCACCGCGAAGCTCGGCAGCCGGCCCGCCAGGTCCAGCGCGACGTCGAGGTCCAACGCGAACAGCGCCGCGGCGGCGGTCAGCGGCAGCCCGCAGGCCAGCGCGGCCAGCGGCGACAGCCACGACCAGGCGGCGAGCAGCACCACGATGGCCGCCACCGCCGTCAGGTAGCCGAGCCCGGCGGGCGCGGGCCGGAAGGCGGCGTACGCCGCTCGCAGGGCCCTGGCGCCCGCCTCGGTCAGGTAGTAGACGAGAGGCAGCGCGGCCGACCCGGCCACAGCGCCGATCAGATGACGCACCTGAGGGGACACAGCAAGCTTCGTCCCCGCAGGAAGGGGATCCCATGTGCGCTCGCCCGGAGTTAGATTCGAAGGCATGGCGATCATCCCCCGCTCCGTGCCGGCCTCGAAGAGGATCTGGCCGAGATCGCCTGCGGGCGCCCTTCGTGCTGGGCCTGCGCCATCGCCGGTACGCCGTGAGGTGAGCCGGATGTCCCGCCGGGCCTCCCACCCGGCGGAGGACCGGGCCGCGCCCTTTACAACGTAGATCAAGAGCTGACATATCATGAAAATACTGGGAAATACTGGAACTCTTGCTACGCTCGCGCCATGAGTGACCGGCTGGACGATCTCGAGAGGCGGATCGACGAGCTCCGAGCCGGTGTGCGCAGGGCCATGCGGGTCAAGGACACGGCCACGGCCAGGACCCTGCGCGCCGAGCTGCGCGGCGCCGAGCGCACGTGGGACGCCCTGGTGAGCACGGCCCCGGCAGGCGATCCGAAGGACACCGACCCGAAAGACAGCGAACCCGAACCCGCGGCGCCGCGGCTGGTGACCGTGCGCGAGCAGGTACATCAGGGTCTCCTCCTGCTGGGCGCCTGCGCCCAGCCACGGCTGATCGTCGCCGTGGGCGCGGCGTTCCGTGGCGGCACGCTGCGGAGCAATCAGCTCACCAGCCTGCGCCGCGACGAGGAACGCTCGTTCAAGTCCTCCCCGTACGGCCGCCCGTACTACCTGTGCGCGGCCCTGACGGACCGCCTCTCCCCCGCCCGGGGCCTGCTGGCGGCCAGTACGTGGCCGCAGGCGCGCCGGATGGTGGGCCCGCTCAGCCCCCGCGTCGACTTCCTGACCTGCGCCATAGCGGTGGCCGAGCAGCTGGACGACGTCCTCGTCGAGCCCGCGGGGGCGCGGCTGCTGGCCAGGATGGCGCGTAACATCCCCGGCGCCACCGACGGCGATCTGGGGCCGTCGGACCCCGGCCGGGTCATCGAGGCGGCGCGGGCGGAGCTCGCGGTGCACGTGGAGCGCGACACGCAGGACCGCGCTGAGCTGGCCGAACGCGCGGCGACGCAGCTCGGTGACACGGCGCGGCTGTTCGGCGCCGCTACGCTGAGCACTGTCGCGAGGAAAAGGATCACTGGGTGAGAGCGATGGGGCACCAGGCCGGCACCGGCCTCACGTGCGACAGCGAGCGCATCGTCAGCGAGCGCACCGGCAACGGCGAGCGCGTCAGCGGCGAGCGCGACAGCGAGACGAGAGGTGGCCGATGAACCGGCTTGACGCGCTGCGAGGCACGACGCCACCGAAGCCGCACGACGCCCGCGCCATCGCCGCGCTCGCGGCGAACCCCGGCTGCTCGCGCCGGGCGCTCATGGACGGCGCCGGGATCGACAAGGACGCCGCCGCCCGGCATCTGGGCTTCCCCGCGCCGTTCGGCCAGTCGCCGTTCGCGATCACCCGCGGGAACGTGTTCGAGGCGCTGGTGAAGGCCGACGGCTGCGCGGAGCTGCTGCGCATGCTGCGGGAGCAGCTCGGCCTGCCGATCGCCGAGGTGGCCTACCACGACGTGGAGAACGTCGGCGCACACCTGCGCCACGCCCACACCCGGGCGCTGTTCGACCGGGCGGTGGCCGAAGGGCACGACGCCGGGACGGTCTACGACCATCCGCTGCTCGCCCTGGAGATCGCCGGGCACGCCGCCTACCTGGAGCCGGACGTGGTGGCCTTCCAGCTCGGCGGGCGCTTCCACATCGTGGAGATCAAGTCGTTCGCGGTGATCGACGGGCAGGCGGATCCCGCCGCGGTGGCCGCGGCGGCCCGGCAGGCGGCGGTGTACGTGCTGGCGCTGCGCAGGCTGCTCGGCGAGCTGGGACACGACCCGCTGCGGGTCTCGCACGAGGTCGTGCTGGTCTGCCCGGAGAACTTCGCCAACCGGCCGGTCGCGACGCTGGTGGACGTGCGCAAGCAGCTGGCCGTGCTGGAACGCCAGCTCGACCGGATGACGGGGCTCGACCGGCTGCTCGACGTACTGCCCGACGAGGTCACCTTCGATCTGCTGCCCGGCGAGGACGGGCTGCCGACCCGGTCCGCCGCCGAGCTGGCCGACGCGCTGCGCCGGGCCGACGCCCGCTACGCGCCCGACTGCCTGTCGACCTGCGACCTGTGCTTCTTCTGCCGTGACGAGGCCCGGCAGGAGGGCGCCTCCGACCTGCTCGGCCGTAACGTACGCGACGAGCTGGGCGGTGTGGCCTCCGTCGGCGAGGCGCTCGGGCTGGCCGACGGCACCCGCGACCCGGAACCGGGCCAGGAGGAGATCGCCCGGCTCCTGCGCAACGCCGAACGCCTGCGCAGAGAGTGCCTGACGTGAGCCTGCTCACCTCGCTCGCCCGGCTGCGGGCCCTCGACGAGGGCATCGCGCAGCCGATCGCGACCGTCCGGCACTGCCATCTGTCGGCGCGGCCGATGGTGTTCATCCCGCTCAAGCTCTCCGGCGAGGCCGCCGCGCCGCTGGCCGCCATGCTCGGCACCGACCGGGCCGAGCCCCGCCTGCTGGTGGTCACCCAGCCGCGTAACCGCGATCTGCGCTTCGCCTGGGCCGCCGAGCTGGCCGGGCTGCTCCTGCCGTACATCCAGGGCTTTCTGCGCGAGACGGAGACGGTGGAGCGCAAGAACGCCGACCCCTACGAGCGGGCGCTCGACGCGCCGCAGCTGATCGTGCCGAACCAGGCGGGGGTGGCGTTCACCCGGCTGCTCGGCCGGTCCACCCGCTTCCGCCGGGCCGACGGGCCCTACCCGGTGCCCACGGGGGTTCCGCTGCTCGGCAGGTGGCTGACCTGGTTCGCCGAGCGGGCCGGATATCCGGGGTCGTCGCTGACGATCGCCGCGACCGACGAGCTGGGCAGGCACTGGGCGAGCGGGCAGAGCGGCCTGGAGGACGCGAATCTGGCCGCGCTGCTCGCCTGGATCACCGACGGGCCGAGCGACGACGCGGAGGATCCGCTGATCTGGCCGCCCGCGGGCCCGGTCACCGATCCAGGGTTCGACGCCGAGGTGCTGGCGCCGGCGATCGAGAAGGGCTCGGCCGAACGCGTCACCGAGGCCCTGCGTTCCCAGCTCGAACCCACCTGGCGGCTCATGTGGCAGGCGATCGACCTGCTCTCCGGCCTGCCCGAGGGCAACAGTGTGGCGCAGCGGTGGGAGCAGGACCGCGCCTCCTTCAGCGGCCTGGCCGCGCAGATCGAGGACGGCGGGCCGCCGCAGGCCAGGCATGACGGCGCGATAGCCGCCGCCGCGCGCCTGGCGCGCATGGAGCGTGCCCAGGCCGCCTACGAGGTGCAGCGCGCCTACGACGACCCGCTCGTCATGGCCGAATACCGGCTGACCGGCGAGGCGTTCGCGGGCGAGGTCGTGGAGACCGAACCGGAGAACTTCGAGGGCGAGGGCCGCTCGCGCAAGCTGCGCCCGCTCGTGGTGGTCAAGACCGACGATCCCGTACGGATGGCACCCGGCGCCACGCTCGGCACCCCGCAGCGGCGCGGCCAGGGCGCCCAGCTGGTGGAGGCGAGCGACGGCCTGGTCACTCTGAAGATCACCAAGGGCATGGGCCGGGGCAAGACGCCCACGCCGGGCGCGGTGCCCGAGGTGGGCGAGCGGGTCTGCTACACCTCGCTCACCGACGACTTCCAGGGCGCGCCGAGCCTGCCCGACGCGGAGGCGACGCCGTGGACCCACGGCGGCCCGCCGCGCGAATACCGCCCCACCGACGAGGACGCCCGCGAGGAGTGGTCGTGACCGGCGAGGACGCCAGCCCGGCGCAGGCCGTTAGCCCGGCGCAGGCCATCAGCCCGGCGCAGGCCATCAGCCCCGAGCAGGACATCAGCCCGGAGCAGGTCATCAGGAACGTGCTCGCCGACCTGCCGAGGAACCGCGGCGTGGTGGTCGACTCACCGCCGGGCGCGGGCAAGTCCACGCTGGTCGTCCGGGCCGCCGCCCACCTGGCCGAGACCGGCGACCCGCTGATGATCGTCGCCCAGACCAACGAGCAGGTCGACGACCTGGTGACGCGGATCTCGGAGCGGCACCCGCGGCTGACGGTCGGGCGGCTGTCGGCGAGCGGCTACGTGCCGCCGCTGCGCCTGCTGGAGCTGCCCGGGGTCACGGTCGGCACGCGGATCCAGGATCTCGGTGACCCCGACATCACGATCGCCACCTCGGACAAGTGGGCGTGGATCTCCGGCCGCACCTGGCCGTGGGCGATCGTGGACGAGGCGTACCAGATGCGCTCGGACAAGCTGCTGCGCATCGCCGGGCTGTTCGAGCGGGCGCTGTTCGTGGGCGATCCCGGCCAGCTCGACCCGTTCTCGATCGTGGACGGCGACCGCTGGTCCGGCCTGTCGTGGGACCCGCTGCAGAGCGCCGTCTCGGTGCTGCTGCGGCACAACCCCGACCTGCCGGTGCACCGGCTGCCGGTGTCGTGGCGGCTGCCCGCCTCGGCCGCGCCGGTGGTGTCGCGGGCGTTCTACCCGTTCACCGGGTTCCGTTCGGGCACCGGGGCCGGCGAGCGGCGGCTGGAGCTGGCCACCGGCGGCATGGGCACCGTGCACGACCGGGCGCTGGAGGAGGCGGCCCGCTCCGGCTGGGCGCTGCTGGAGCTGCCCAACCGCCACACCGTGCGCACCGACGGCGAGGCCGTGCAGGCGGTGGCGCTGCTGGCGGAGCGGCTGCTGCAGCGCGGCGCGGTGGCGGGCTCCGAGCAGGGCGAACGGCCGGTGACCGCCGACCGGATCGCGGTCGGCGCGGCGCACCGCGACCAGGTGGCGGCGATCAGGGCCGCGGGGCTGCCGCCGGAGATCACGGTCGACACCGCCAACCGGCTGCAGGGCCGCGAGTACGACGTGACGATCGTGCTGCACCCGCTGTCGGGACGCCGGGACGCCACGGCGTTCCACCTGGAGTCGGGGCGGCTGTGCGTGCTGGCCTCGCGGCACCGGCACGCGTGCGTGGTGGTGGCCAGGGCGGGCATCGCCGAGCTGCTCGACGCCCATCCGTCGGCGGAGCCGGTACGGCTGGGCGTGCCGGTGAAGTTCCCCGACGGCTGGGAGGCCAACCAGTCGGTCCTGGAGCACCTGGCCCGCCACCGGGTGTAGCGACGACGACCACGAAGTGAGGCATGTGTGACATCCGTGTACGTTCTCAACGGCCCGAACCTCAACCTGCTCGGCACCCGCAAGCCGGAGGTGTACGGCACGACGACGCTGGCCGACGTCGAGGAGATGTGCCGCCAGGAGGCCGCCGGGCTCGGCCTCGACCTCCGCTTCCGGCAGTCGAACCACGAGGGGCAGCTGATCGACTGGATCCACGAGGCCGGGTCCGAGGTCAAGGCCGGGCGGTGCGTCGGCGCGGTGTTCAATCCCGGCGCCTACACGCACACCTCGGTGGCCTTGCACGACGCCATCGAGGGCGTGGAGCTGCCGGTGGTGGAGCTGCACATCTCCAACGTGCACGCGCGCGAGCCGTTCCGGCACCACTCCTACATCTCGCCGGTCGCGCGGAGCATCGTGGTCGGGTTCGGCGTGCACGGCTACGTGCTGGCGCTGCGCGGCCTGCACCACACTGCCCAGAAGTGATCAGCGTGAGAAGCGGTCAGCGGCAGAAGCGGTCAGCGGCAGAAGTGATCAGCGGGAGAAGTGATCAGCGGCAGAAGGGCGCCATGCCCATCGCCGAGCGGAGGCCGCCGGTCAGGTGGCCGAGGAAGCGCTGGTCGCCGGTCCACGCTTGCACCTCGTGGCCGAGCGTGGTGACCCACGACCTGCCGCCGTCGTAGTACTGGCACCAGGAGACCGGGTGGTCCCTGCCGTGCCCGGGATGGCCGAGGTTGCCGCGGGTGCCCTTCAGCATGGTGCTCTCGTCGACCTGGGCCAGGACGCGGACGCGGGTGGGGGCCGGGACCAGGTTGTACCACTCGTCGCTGAACGTCCAGGTCTGCGGCAGTCCCGCGGTGGAGGCGTCGCGCCGATCGAGTGTGCGTACGGTGGCGGGCTGGACGGGGCCGTGGTCGTAGAAGTTGGCCTCGCCGAGCAACCCTTCGTACCAGGGCCAGTTGTACTCGGTGCCGAAGGCGTTGTGCACGCCGACGAAGCCGCCGCCCGCCCTGACGTACTGGCGCAGCGCGGTCTGCGCCGCGTCGTCGAGCGCGTCCCTGGTCGTGCTCAGGAACATCACCGCGTTGTACTTCAGCAGGCTCTGCGCCGAGGCGAGCTGGGTGACGTCCTCGGTGTAGTCGACCGCGAAGCCGTTGTCCTGACCCAGCTTGAGCACGGCCTTCACGGCCACGTTGTCGTCGTTGAGCGGCGGGTTGAGCCCCGGCCCGAGCACGGTGCCCAGGTGGGCGTGGCGCGGGCCGGCCGTGCGCGTGTAGACGAGCAGGCGGTAGCCCTTGGCCGGGTCGAAGTTGCCCCAGTCGTGGTAGCAGCGGGCGTCGGTGCCCCGGCACACGCCGCCGGCCGGCGCGGGATCGTTGGAGGCGGCTGAGGCGGGCAGGGCGACCGCCAGCAGCAGGGCGGCGGTCACGAGCGTAGAGGGTCTCACGGGCACCTCCGGAGTCCACCAGGTGGATCGATCGTTCCACAGCGTAGCCAGCGCACGAGAGCCCGGCAAGGTCTTGTCTTCACCGCGGCACCGGCTTATTGTGCGTCCGTTAAGCGGATCTATAGGTCCATCTAGTGGACCAGAAGAAGGCGTGGTGCCAGTGGAACGACGCAACTTCCTCCTCGGCGCGGCCGCGACGCTGGCCGCCGTACCCGCCCGTCCGGACGCCTCCGTTCCCGAGCAGGACGTACCGGAGCAGGACGTACCGGAGCAGTCCGCCGCCTTGGGCGCGGCCGGCAAGGACTTCCCCAAGGTCTGCGGCAACCTCGGCAACCACAACCACTCGCCGCTCAAGAAGATCACCGCGCGTAACCTGGACCGCCTCGGCGGCGCCTGGCACCTGAACCTGGAAGGCGGCAGCACCACCGCGCCCCAGCAGAGCACCTGCGTCGCGGAGAACGGCATCCTGTACGTCCAGACGACCCAGCAGAACGTCTTCGCCGTGGACGGCAGGACCGGGGCGCTGAAGTGGAAGACGAACCTCGGCACCAAGCAGACGAACATGCGCGGAGTCGCGCTCGGCGAGGGCCTGGTCTTCTCCACCTCCGGCGCCAACATCGTGTACGCCCTGGCCAAGGAGACCGGCCAGGTGGTGTGGCAGCGCCGGCTCATCACCGAGGACGAGGGCGGCGGCGACACCGGCGGCTGCGATCCCCAGAACGGGCAGTGCGGCGGCCTGACCGGCACCCTGGCCGGCGCGGTCGTCTACTGGGACGGCCTGATCTACGTCGGCATGCAGGGCAGCACCGGCGGCGCCCGGGGCCGCGCCTACGCCCTGAAGGCGGCCACCGGTGAGGTGGCGTGGACGTTCTGGGCGTGCCCCGGCGAAGGCCAGTTCGGCAACGACACCTGGGAGGGCGAGTCCTGGAAGAGCGGCGGCGCGGTGCCGTGGATCCATCCCGCGATCGACCCGGACCTCGGGCTGGTCTACTGGACGTTCGGCGGCTCCTACCCCCGGCTGGACGGTTCGGGCAGGGGCGGCGACAACCTGTTCGCCAACTCGATCGTGGCCATCGACGCCAAGGCGGGCAAGCGGAAGTGGCACTTCCAGTCGGTGCACCACGACATCTGGGACCTGGACAACGTCATGGCTCCGGTGCTGGTGGACCTGCGGATCGGCCGCGGCGTGCGCAAGGTCGTCGTCTACGGCAGCAAGGCCGGCATGTTCTACTTCCTCGACCGGGCCACGGGTGAGCCGGTCCACGGGGTCACGGAGCGGCCCGTGCCTCAGGACGCACGCCAGAAGACCGCGCCGACGCAGCCGTTCCCCGGCGGCGCGCCGTTCATCACCCAGGCGCCGGAGTTCGGCAAGGCGACCAGGCCGGTGCCGTTCTACGCCTGGGGCGGGCTCTACACGCCGCACTGGGACCGGGCGACCATCATCTTCCCCGGCGCGGGTGGCGGGGCCGACTGGGCGCACCTGTCGTTCAACCCCCACACGGGCTGGATCTACGTCGGTTACGGGCTGATCAACTCCGGCTTCTCCAACAGCCGGGACGGCCGGGTCAACACCTCACGCCCGCTGGGCGAGTACTTCGCGGGGGGCATCGCGGCCGTCGATCCCCGTACCAACAAGCCGGTGTGGACGCTCGACCGGGAGTGGTCGCTCGCGCACGGCAACGGCATCCTCACCACGGCGGGGCGGGTCATGTTCCAGGGCGGCCCCGACGGGGTGCTGCACGCGATGGACGACACCGACGGGAAGATCCTGTGGAGCTTCCAGTGCGGCGCCGGGGTGCACACCAGCCCGATCAGCTACGAGATCGACGGCGAGCAGTACATCGCGGTCCTGGCGGGCGGGAACGGACTGCCGTACCCGGACATCCCGCGTGGTGACCACCTGTGGGCGTTCAAGCTCGGCGGCAAGGTGGCGCCCGCGGCGGCCCCGGTCCCGCCCAAGAAGCGCAACGACATCAGGGCCGCCGCCGTCGCCGGCACGACGGTCACGCTGGGCCGCGTCTGGGACGCGGCGAACCAGCGGCCGGGCCCGGCCGAGAACACCGTCGCCCAGAACGCCATGTCGCCGCAGCACCTGCGGGTGCCCAAGGGGACGGCCATCACGTTCGTCAATCCGGCGGACAACGCCTTCGCGCACGCGGCAGTGTCGTTCTTCGAGTGCGAGTTCGACAGCGGCGTGCTGATGCCGGGGCAGTCGTTCACTCACACCTTCGCCACGCCCGGCGAGCACTTCTACAACGACGCGATCTTCCCGCAGAACACCGGGAAGATCGTCGTCTACTGACCGGGAGTCTGCCGACCTGTCGTGTTGGCCCGGAGTCTGCGGACCGAGGGCCTGCGGGCCTGTCGGCTATCGGCCCGGAGTCTGCGGACCGAGGGCCTGCGGGCCGAGATACGTCGGCCGGATCGAGGGGGGCAGCGGGCCCTTGTTGCGCCGCCCCTGCCCCGACTCCTCCCAGGCGTGCGCCAGGATGCCGACGCTGCGGCCGAGCACGAACAGCCCTCTGGCCAGGGGCGCGGGGAAGCCGAGCTCGGCGTAGACGACGGCGGTCGCGCCGTCGATGTTCATCGGGACCGGGCTGATCAGCGCCTCGACCTCCTTGGCCACCCGCAGGTGCCCGCCCGGCACCACACCATCGGCCACGGCCTGCTCCACCAGGCCGAGCAGCGGGTCTCGGCGCGGGTCGCGGGAGTGGAAGCGGTGCCCGAACCCGGGCAGGTACTTGTCGCGGGCCCGCCACCGGGCCACCGTGGCCGCGGTGTCGCCGCAGGTGAGCGCCTCCTGCAGTAGTTCCACGCACTGCTCCCCCGCCCCGCCGTGGACGTCCCCCAGCAGGTTGACGCCGGTGGCGACGGCGTTGTTCAGCCCGACGCCACAGGTGATCGCCATCCGCGCGACCGCGATGGACGGCGCGTGCGGGCCGTGGTCGACCGAGGAGACCAGCGCGGCCTCCAGCAGCGCCGCCCGCCGCGGGTCGGGCAGGTCCCCGCGGAGCATGAGCCAGACCATTTCCGCGAACCCCACCCGGCCGATCAGCTCCTGGACCGGCCTGCCGCGCAGCTCGATGACGTCCGGCTCGATCCTGGAGACGGCGGTGCCCCACCAGTCGGCCGCCTCACTCATGGGCGTACTCCTCGTTGTGCGAGCCGAGCCGCGGCGGGGAAACCGGGGGACGCAGCGGTTCGTCGTCCACGAGCACGCCGTTACCGGTCACGGTCAGGCGGCGATCGGTCCCGTCAGGGAAGCTCAGCTCGGTGAGGAAGCCGCGATGCCGTAGCTGGTCGAGTGCCAGCGCCTGCGGAACGGTGAGGACGCGGGCGGCGGGCACGCCATGACCGGACAGCAGTTCTTCCCACTCCAGCGCGGTCCTGGCCCGCAGCGCGCCGTTGAGCTCGGCGTTCAGTGCCTTCCTCTGGGCCTTGCGCCCCTCGGGGAGGACGAAGCGCGGGTCGGCCGGCAACTCGGGGCGGCCGATCAGGCGGCAGAGCGTCTCGAACTGCGTCTGCTGGTTGGCGGCGATGTTGAGCGGCCCGTCGGCGGTCTCGAACGTGCCCGACGGCGCGGCGGTGGCGTTCTGGTCACCCATCGGCTCCGGCTCGACGCCGCTGACCAGGTAGTTCGACACGGTCCAGCCCATGGCCGAGATCGAGGCCTCCAGCATGGACAGGTCGAGGAAGCTGCCGCGGCCGGTGCGGTGCCGCCCGGCGAGCGCGGCGCAGATCGCCATGGCGGCCATCAGCCCGCCGATCGTGTCGCATACCGGGAAGCCGACGCGCATCGGCACCGTGTCGGGGGTGCCGGTGACGCTCATCATGCCCGACAGGCCCTGGATGATCTGGTCGTAGGCGGGGGCCCCGCTCATCGGGCCGCTCTGCCCGAAGCCGGAGATCGCGCAGTAGATCAGCCTCGGGTTGAGCTCGCGCAGCCGGTCGCGGTCGTAGCCGAGCCTGGCCAGCACTCCGGCCCGGAAGTTCTCCAGCAGGACGTCGGCGCCGGTGACCATCGCCTCGAAGGCAACCCGCCCCGCCGGGCTCTTCAGGTCGAGCTCCACCGACTTCTTGCCCGCGTTCTGAGCCAGGAAGGAGGCGCCGATCCGGTCCCGGTTGAGCTCGTCGTCAGGGCCGAGGCGCCTGGCCAGGTCCCCGCTGCCGGGCAGCTCGACCTTGACGACCTCGGCGCCGAACAGCATCAGCTGGTAGCTGCAGTAGGGTCCGGCGAGCACGCTGGTCAGATCGACGACCTTGACCCCGTCCAGTGGCAACTGCTGCATTCACGCTCTCCCATCGCTAAGGCTCCCCATCGGTCAAGTCAGTGGATGGTCGAACCCGCGCTCCGACATACGCCCCGCCACCTCGCCCAGGTCCGCGACGAACTCCGCCACGCGCTCGTCCGTGAAGCGCACGGTCGGTCCGCTGAGGGTGAGCGCCGCCACGATCGCCTTGGTGCCGCCGGTCACGGGCACGGCGACGGCGGACAGGCCGGGCTCGCGCTCGCCGTGGCTGACCGCGTGGCCGTCGTCCGCCGCCTGGGCGATCCACCGCCGCAGCGTCTCCAGGTGCGCCTCGCCGTACGGGGAGGAGCGGGCGATCCGCGACAGGAGCCGCGCCGGCGCGTCCCTGAGCAGGACCTTCGAGGAGGCGCCCGCCCACATGGGCAGTTCGTCGCCGACCCGCACCACGTGGCGCAGCGGCTGCGGGCTCTCCTGCTGGGCGATGCAGATCCGGTGGACGTCCCTGGCGACGTAGAGGTTGACGGTCTCCCGCTGCCGGGCCGCCAGGTCGCGCATGAGCTTGACGGTCTCCGGCGGCAGCTCCCACGCGCTACGGGCCAGGTGCGCCCACCGCCACAGGGCGGGCCCGGCGGTGTAGCCCTTGGGCGCGGCCCACAGCAGGCCCATGTGCTCCAGGGTCTGCAGCAGGCGCAGCGCCGTCGTCTTCGCCAGGCCGGTCTCGTCGACGACCTCGCGGATCGTCAGGATCCGCCGGTCCTCGCCGAGCAGGGACAGGATGTCGAACGCTCGCTGAACGCTGCGCACGCCACCGGCCTCGCCGGATTCTGCCGGGAAGTTCGCGGGCACGGGTCCTCACTTGTCGGTCGAAGGTGAACTCCTGCTCACCCTCTCATGCGGTCCGTACGCTAACACTCGGTCCATTATACGGTCCAGACGTTCCACCACGCGGTTCCTCTTGCGCGGACTGGGATGTGCTCATACTTTGAGCAAGTCCACAGTGCGGTTCTGATGCACCACCTAGTGGAGTCGAGATGGATGCGATCTACCAAGCGGGCTGCCTCGTCGCCGGAACGTGGCTGACAGACGGCCCGGCGGCCGAGCGGACCGGCCCCTACCTGCGCCGGACGGTCAGCCGGGCCCGTACGGCGACCCCGGACGACATCACCCGGGCCCTGGCCTACGCCGGGCCGGCCGCCGGGGCGGTGGCGCGGCTGGCCCCGGCGACCAGGGCCGCGATCCTCGAGCGCGGCGCGGCCGAGGTCACGGCCCGCGGTGAGGAGCTGGCCCGGCTGCTGGCCGTCGAACTCGGCAAGCCGGTCAAGGACGGGCGTGGGGAGGTGCTGCGGGTGGCCGACACGCTGTCGGTCTCGGCGGCCGAGGCCAGGGCGCTGGGCGGCGAGGTGCTGCCGGTGGCCGGCTGGGCGCGCGGCGTGGGCAACACAGCGCTGACCTGCCGCGCCCCCGCCGGTCCCGTGCTGGCGATCACTCCCTTCAACGCCCCGGCGAACCTGCTGGCGCACAAGCTCGGCGCCTCCTTCGCCGCGGGCAACACCACGATCGTCAAGCCGCCGCCGCAGGCGCCCGCGGCCTCGACGGAGCTGGTGCGGATCCTGCTCGACGCGGGGATGCCGGTCGAGGCCGTACAGGTGCTGCACGGCGGCGCCGACGTGGGCGCCCGGCTGTGCGCCGCGCCCGAGATCGCCGTGGTCAGCTTCACCGGCGGCGTGAGCGCCGGCGCCGCCGTCGCGCGCGCCGCCGGGCCCAAGCGGGTGCTGCTGGAGCTCGGCGGCAACGCCGCCACGATCGTGTGCGAGGACGCCGACGTGGCCGAGGCGGCGCGGATCTGCGCGCGCACCGGCTACAGCAACTCGGGCCAGAGCTGCATCTCGGTGCAGCGGGTCTACGTCCAGCGCGGCAGGTTCGAGGAGTTCGTGGCCGCGCTGACCGCCGAGGTGAAGTCCCTGGTCGTGGGCGACCCGCTGGACCCGGCCACCGACGTCGGCTCGATGGTGGACGACGACGCCGCCGAGCGGGTGGTCCGCTGGGCCGGCGAGGCGGCCGGCCAGGGCGCCGCGATCACGACCGGTGGCGCCCGGTCGGGGGCGGTCATGGAGCCGACTGTGGTTTCCGCGCCGCCCGCCGATGCCCGGCTGGTGCGCGAGGAGGTGTTCGGCGCGCTCGTCGCCGTGCTGCCCTACGACGGCTTCGATGAGGTCATCGAGGCGTGCAACAGCAGCCGGTACGGCCTGCAGGCCGGCCTATTTACGCATGATGTGCGGCGGATCGTCCAGGCCTGGCGGGAGCTGGAGGTCGGCGGGCTGGTGGTCAACGGGTCGTCGAACTTCCGCCTCGACCACGTCCCCTTCGGTGGCGTCAAAGACTCCGGCATCGGCCGCGAGTCGCCGCGCTGGATGATCGAGGACTTCACCGTGACCAAGACCCTCCTGCTGCGGGGCCTGAGCATCTGGGGAGAACAATGACCACCACTTCCGCGCACGCGCTTGTCAGACAGTTAGAGGACCTGGGCGTCACGCACGTCTTCGGCACCTGCGGCCACACCAACATCGCCGTGCTGGACGCGCTCGCCGACAGCCGGATCCGGTTCGTCATCGCCCGGCACGAGCAGGCCGCCGCGCACGCCGCCGACGGCTACGCCCGCGTGTCGGGCAAGCCCGGCGTGCTGCTCGTCCACGTCGGCCCCGGCCTGACCAACGCCACCACCGGAGTCCTGACCGCGGCGCTCGACTCGGTGCCGATGGTGGTGATCTCCGGCGACGTCCCCTCCTACTACCACGGGCGGCACCCGCACCAGGAGATCAACCTGCACGCCGACGCCGACCAGGCGGCCGTCTTCAGGCCGTTCGTCAAGCGGGCGTGGAACGTGCACCGCGCCCAGGATCTCGGCCGGGCCGTGGAGCGCGCCTTCTGGACGGCGACGACGGGCCGGCCGGGCGCTGTGCTGGTCAACGTACCCATGGACGTCTTCTCCAGGCCCGCCGAGCCGTACCCGCCCCTCAGCGGCGCCGAGCCGCCCGGCCTGCCGGCGGACGTCGCCGAGCGGATCGCGGCCGCGCTCGCCGGGGCCGAGCGACCGCTGATCTACGCGGGTGGCGGCCTGCGCGAGGCCGCCGAGGCGCTGCTCCGCCTGGCCGAGCGGTTCGACATCCCGATCGCCCACTCGCTGATGGCCAAGGGGGCCGTGCCCGACGCGCACCCCCTGGTGCTCGGCATGACCGGGTTCTGGGGGCTGGAGCTCACCAACGACTACGCCCGGGAGGCCGACGTGGTGCTGGCGCTGGGCACCCGCTTCGCCGAGACCGACTCGAGCTCCTGGGACCCCCGCTTCACCTGGACGCTCGGGGACAAGGGCCGGCTGCTCCAGATCGATCTCGACCCGGCCGAGATCGGCCGCAACTACCCGGCGGAGATCGGCGCGGTCGCCGACGCCGCTCTGGCGATCAGGGCGATCGCCGCGGCGGCCGCCTCGCACCCGGAGGTGAGCCGTCCCGCGCTGCGGGAACGGATCCGCGCGGCCAGGTCGGAGCTGTTCGGCGCGAGCAGGGAACGCGGAGCCAGCGACGACTTCCCCCTGCGGCCCGAGCGTATCCTGGCCGACCTGCGCGACTCGGTGCCACCGGACACGATCCTGGTCACCGACGTGGGCTGGAACAAGAACGGCGTGGCGCAGTGCTACGAGCTGCCGCCCGAGGGCCGCTTCATCACCCCCGGCGGCGCGTCCACCATGGGCTTCGGCCCCGCCGCGGCCGTCGGCGCGCAGCTCGCCGAGCCGGGCCGGACCGTGGTGGCGCTGATCGGCGACGGCGGCATGGGCGCCCAGCTCCCCGCCGTGCCACTGGCCGTGGAGCTGGGCGCTCCGGTGATCTTCGTGGTGATGAACAACCGGTCGCACGGCACGATCTCCGACCTGCAGTCCGCCCACTTCGGCCGCAGCCACGGCTGCGACTTCACCGATCCCGCCGGTCGGCCCTACAGCCCGGACTTCGCCGCCCTCGCGCGGGCCTGCGGTGCCGACGGGCACACGGTCGCCGCGCCCGGCGACCTCCGTACGGCACTGCGCACGGCGGTGGCCGACCGGCGACCTGCGGTGATCGACGTGCCCATGGTCAACGAGCCCGTCCCGACCCCCGGCCACTGGAACATCAAGGACATCTACCAGGGCCTCTTCCCCGCCTGAAACCGTTGCCCGTTCGATATTTCCTCTGGTCACACCCGGCCGTATAACTAACGTACTAGTTCGTGCATTACACGGCCATGTCGACTCCCCCCAAACGAGGTGAACCGTGTTTCCCGCGAGATTCCCCATCGCCGCCGTATCGCTCATCGTCACGCTGACCGCCTGCTCCGCGCCGGGACAGCAGTCCGGCAAGCAGGCCGACGCCACCGGACCCATCAAGGTCGCCAACATCAACGCGCAGAGCGGCCAGCTCAGTTCGCTCGGCAAATGGGAGAGCAAGGGCGTCAAACTGGCCGTCGACGAGGCCAACAAGGCCGGCGGCGTGGGCGGGCGGCAGATCCAGCTCGACCTGTTCGACGACCAGGGCGACCCCACGGTCGGCACGAACCTGGCCAGGAAGATCGCCGGTGCGGGCTACGTCGCCATGCTCGGCACCGCCGAGAGCGCCGTCACCCTGGCCATGGCGCCCATTCTCAAGGACGCCGGGATCCCGAACATCACCTCGGGACAGTCGCCCAAGCTCGCCGCGCTCAAGAGCCCGTTCCTGTTCCTCAACGCGCCGACCAGCGTGACCTACGACGAGACCCTGGCCAAGTACCTGGTCGATGACAAGGGGCACAAGAAGATCGCACTGATCAGCAACAACGGCACGTACGGCGCGGGCGAGCACGACGCGTTCCTGTCCGCGCTCAAGTCCAGGAACCTCACCCCCATCGCCGACGAGGCCGTCACCCCCGACCAGAAGGACTTCAGCGCCGCCCTCACCGCCATCCGGCAGAAAAATCCGGACGTACTGTTCGTCGGCGCCGAGGAGGTCGAGTCCGGGCTGATCGCCAAGCAGGCCCGCGAGCTGGGGCTGAAGGCGGTCCTGGCGGGTGGCGCCCCCATGGGCACCGACGTGTACGTGACCACCGCGGGCGCGGACAACGCCGAGGGCTCGATCATCAGCTCGCCCTACCTCAGCAACGACGCGAGCCAGGCGAGCAAGACCTTCTCGGCCGCCTATCAGGCCGCGTTCGGCGAGGCCGCCGAACTGCACGGCGCCAAGGCCTACGACGGGGCCAAGATCCTCATCGAGGCACTCAAGCAGACCAAGGGCGCCGGCGGCCGGCCGCTGGCCGACGCGATCCGCGCGGTCAAGTACGACGGCCTGCTCGGCGACTTCGCCTACGACGACTCCGGGGTGGGCATCCACGCGACCCAGATCGGCCTCATCAAGGCCGGGAAGATCGTCGCCGAGTCGGCCGGCTAGGAGCACCGTGCAGGTCTTTCTGCAGACCCTCATCGGCGGCGTCACGTTCGGCGCGGTGTACGCGCTGGTCGCCATGGGCTTCTCGATCGTCTACCGCACCATGGGCCTGGTGAACTTCGCCCACGGCAACGTGGTGATGATCGGCGCCTACGCCGCCTCCAACCTGTACATGTTCGCCAAGCTGCCCTTCCCCGTCGCGGTCGCGGTGGCGATCGCGGTGACCGCGCTGATCGGCCTGGTCATCGAGCGGGTGCTGCGCCCGCTGGAGAACAAGGACTTCGACCTGATGCTGATCGGCACGATCGGCTTCGGCACCGTGCTGGAGGCCGGGGCGATCCGCGTGTTCGGCGCCACCGGCCACGCCGTGCCGTCGCCGGTGGCGACCGCGCCGCTGGACGTCGCCGGGATCAAGATCCCGACCTACAGCCTGCTGGTCATCGCCGTGGCGGCCGCGGCCACGGTCCTGCTGGGGCTGTTCCTGCAGCGCACCAAGCGCGGCGCGGCCATGCAGGCGGTCGCGATGGACCACGAGGCGGCCACCGCCGTCGGCATCCACGTCGGCCGCAGCAACGCCATGGCCTTCGCCATCGGCGCGGGCCTGGCGGCGCTGGCCGGCGGGCTCATCGGGCCGATGCTCTACGTCAACCCCACGATGGGCGGCTCCCTGGGCATCAAGGGCTTCGCCGCCGCGATCTTCGGCGGCTTCGGCAGCATGCGGGGCGCGATCGCCGGCGGCATGGCGTTCGGGCTGCTCGACTCCTTCGCGGCCGGCCATTTCCAGGAGTACTCGGAGCTGGTGACGTTCCTGGTCTTCGCCGCCATCGTGATGGTCCGCCCCACCGGCATCTTCGGAGAGACGACGGTGAACCGAGCGTGAAACGGCTGATCCCTCTCATCGCCGCCGCCGTGGCGGCCTGGCTGCTGCCGTACGGGCTGGGCGGCTACGCCATCCACGTCGTCGACGTGGCGATCATCTTCGCGGTCCTCGGCATCGGCCTCGGGCTGGCCATGGGCGTGGCCGGGCAGATCAACCTGGCGCAGATCGCCTTCTTCGGCGTCGGCGCCTACGCCGTCGCCATCCTCACCACCCGGGCCGGGCTCGGCTTCTGGACCGCCGCCGCGCTGGCCCTGGTGGCCGCCGTCCTGGTCGGGCTGCTGGTGGGCCTGCCCGCGCTGCGGATGCAGTCGCACTATCTGGGCATCGTCACACTCGGGCTGGCGCTGGCCTTCGTCAACTGGATCACCAACGCGACCGTCGCCGGGCGGGCCGAGGGCATCAGCGACATCCCGGTGCCGCCGCTGTTCGGGGTGGACCTGGCCAGCGAGTACCTCTTCTACTACGTAGAGCTGGTGGTGTTCGCGCTCGCGCTGGCGTTCGCGCTGTTCGTGACCCACTCGCCGCTCGGCCGCCGACTGCGCGCCATGCGCGACGACGACCTGGCCGCCGGCGCGCTCGGCGCGGAGATCCCGCTGCTGCGCATGACCGCCTTCGTGCTGTCCGGCCTGTACGGCGGCATCGCCGGTGTCCTGTACGCCGGGCTCATCCGCTTCGTGGCGCCGGAGACGTTCAGCATCGCCAACATGTTCCTCCTGCTGGCCATGGTGATCATCGGCGGCAGGCGGAGCATCCTCGGTTGCGTCGTCGGGGCGGTGGCGCTGTCGCTGGTCAGGGAGGCGCTGCTGGACGTGTCGGCCTACGCCCAGCTCGGGTACGGCAGCGTGGTCGTCCTCGTGGTGGTCTTCGCCCCCACCGGGCTGGCCGGGCTGCCCGCCCGGCTCCGGCGCCGCCGGGCCGCCGGGGCGAGAGCCGCACTGGGCCCCTTCCAGCCGTACGACCGGGCCGACGAGCAGGTGGGCGCGGACCTGCTGGAGGTCGACGGGGTGAGCATGCGGTTCAAGGGTCTGACCGCGCTCGACCAGGTGTCGCTCACGATCTCGGCCGGCGAGATCCGCGGCGTCGTGGGGCCCAACGGGTCGGGCAAGACGACGCTGTTCAACGTCGTGAGCGGCTTCTACACGCCGACGTCCGGGCGGGTCCTGTTCCGGGGGCGGGAGGTCACCGGCGCGGCTCCGTACCGGCTGTCGCTGCTGGGGGTGGCCCGCACGTTCCAGAACCTGCGGCTGTTCGGCGACCTCACCGTCCGGGAGAACATCCTGGTCGGCCTGGATCGCACGCGGACGCGCCGGGTCTGGCGATACCTCGTGCTTCCCTGGAGCGTGCTCGGATTCGAACGGGCGCTTCGGGTGCGGGCCGATGCGCTGATCGACCGGTTCGGGCTGCGGGACTTCGCCGACGCCGCGCCGCGCGCCCTGCCGTACGGGATCCAGCGGCGGATCGAGATGGCCCGCGCGATGGCGATGGCGCCCGCGCTGCTGCTGCTCGACGAGCCGGCGGCCGGGCTCAACGGCGAGGAGGTGCGGCAGCTCGCCGAGATCGTCCGCTCGATCAGGGACTCCGGCGTGACGGTCGTGGTGATCGAGCACAACATGGGCCTGGTCATGTCGCTGTGCGACCGGGTCACCGTGCTGTCCGGCGGGAAGGTCATCGCCGACGGCGCGCCCGCGGACGTCGCCGTCCAGCCCGACGTGGTCGCGGCCTACCTGGGCGACTCGATGTCCGCACCGTCCCGGACCGCCGCCGAGACCGCCGCCGGGTCCGACCCGGAATCCGCCGCTGAGGAGGCCACCAGATGAGCACGCTGATCGTCGAAGGACTGTCGGTGAGCTACGGCGGGGTGCGGGCCGCCCGCGACGTGAGCTTCACGGTGGAGCCCGGACAGTCGCTGGGCATCATCGGCGCCAACGGGGCGGGCAAGACCTCCACGCTCAAGGCCGTCATGGGCCTGGCGCCCCGGCAGGCCAGGCGCATCGCCTTCGGCGCGCACGACCTGCTGCGCGCGCCCGCGCACACCCTGGTCCGCCACGGCATCGGTTACGTCCCCGAGGGACGGCACGTGTTCGCGGGGCTCTCCGTGGAGAAGAACCTGCTGCTGGGCGCCTACACCGGCGACTGGAAGCGGACGCCGATCGGCGAGGTCTACGACCTGTTCCCGGTCCTGGGCGAGATGCGGCAGCGCCTGGCCGGGGCGCTGTCCGGGGGTCAGCAGCAGATGCTGGCGATCGGCCGCGCGCTCATGTGCCGGCCCCGGGTGATGTTGCTCGACGAGCCGTCGATGGGACTGTCGCCGATCCTGGTCGAGGAGATCGTGACCGGGCTGAAAAGGCTGAACGCCGACGGGCTGAGCATCCTGCTGGTCGAGCAGAACGCCAAGCTCACCTTCGATGTCACCTCCGCCTGCCTGGTCATGGAGAACGGGGAGATCGCGGCCACCGGCACCTCGGCCGCCCTGCGGGTCGATCCCCAGGTCCGGCGCATCTACCTCGGCCTGTGAGCCCCGCAGGGGCTCCCGCCGATGCTCCCGCAGGCCCGCCGCCGATGCTCCCCTGGGGCTCTCTCGGGTGCTACGGGGCGATCACGGCGACCCGGCCGCTCAGGGCGCCGGTGAGTGGCGGGAAGCGGGTGAGCACCTCGGGGTCGTGACCGGCCACCACCAGGTGCGGGCCGTCGGCGAGCTCGTTGATCCGGTCGAAGGCCCCGTACATGCCGGTCATGCTGTGCAGGATCGGGAACGGCCGGTCGTCCTCGATGTTCTCGAAGAAGTGGCTCGCGTCCGATGCGATCACCACATGGCCGCGCGCGGTCCGGATCCGTACCACCTGCATGCCCGCCGTGTGCCCGCCGACCAGGTGGACACTCAGCCCGGGGACCACCTCGGCGTCGCCGTCGAGCAGATCCATCCGCCCCTCCTTCTCCGCCGCCCGCAGTCGCGCCACGTCGTCCTCGTCCATCAGCCAGCGCTCCCTGGCGACGCGCCGGGCCCAGGGGCCGGTCCAGTAGTCGAGCTCGGCCCGCTGCAGGACGTACCGGGCGGCGCCGAAGTCGCTGGCCGTGCCGGTGTGGTCGTAGTGCAGGTGGGTGAGCACCACGTGGCCGACCGCGTCGGCGCGTACGCCCAGCTCGGCCATCGTCTCGGCGGGCGCGGCCAGGTAGTCGAGGCCGTCGATCCGCGCGGCGCGGGCGCGGCTGATGCCGGTGTCGACGACGACGGTATGCCGGTCGGAGACGGCCAGCCAGGTGTAGTACGCCGTCGGGTGCGGTTCTTCCGCCCGCCCGTCGTGGCCGTGGAAGTGCTCACCGCGCAGGGCGTCGCGCCGCGCGTACTGGATGGCGTAGACGCGGAACTCGCCGCTACCCGCGCGGTGCTCGTCGCTCGCATCGTGCCCGCCACCCACGTCGCGCGCACCGCTCACGCCACGCCCACCGCTCACGCCACGCCCACCGCTCACGCCACGCTCGCCGCTCACGTCGCCCTGGCCGTCGCGGCCGGTGCGGGGGTGGCGGACTTGAGGCCGAGCTGGTCGGTGGGGATCCGGTAGGTCTCTCGCGCGGTGGCCACGGCCGCCACGTTGATCAGGCACAGCGCCGCGGTGAGCAGTGAGACGCCCAGCCAGCTGTCCCGGCCGGTACCGGCCACCGCCGTGGCGAGCGTGGGCGCGAACCCGGCGATGGCGAACCCGATCTGCGTGCCGATCGCCATCCCGGACAGCCGTACCCGGGTGCTGAACATCTCGCCGTAGAACGACGGCCAGACCCCGCTGGTCGCGCTGTGCACGACACCGAACATCAGGATCCCCACCACGAAGATCAGCGGATAGCCGCCGGCCGAGATCGCCCAGAGGTAGGCGAAGATCAGCGCCGCGCACCCCAGCGAGCCGCCGATGAACACCGGCTTGCGCCCCACCCGGTCCGACAGCTTCCCCCACAGCGGGATCGTGATCACCGCCGCGACATTGGCCAGCACGCCGACCCACAGTATCGGCGCGCGGTCCAGCCCCACCGTGTTGACCGCGTACGACAGCGCGTGCACGGTGAAGATCGTGCTCACCGACGCGATCACCGCGGCCACGATCACCCGCAGGACGTCGGCCCCGTGCTCGCGGAACAGCACGACCAGCGGCAGCTTGGCGACGCCGTTCTCGGCGACCTCCCGCTCGAAGGCGGGCGTCTCCTCCAGCGTGCGCCGGATCACGAACCCGACGGCCGCCACCACGATGCTCAGCCAGAACGGCACCCGCCAGCCCCAGCTCAGCAACTGCTCCTCGGGCAGCGCCGCGATCGGCAGGAAGATCGCGGTCGCGATGATCTGCCCGGCCTGGGTGCCGTTGAGGGTGAAGCTGGTGTAGTAGGCGCGGCGGCCCTCCGGGGCGTGTTCGAGCGTCATGGAGTTCGCGCCCGCCTGCTCACCCGAGACGGAGAACCCCTGCATCAGCCGCAGCACCACCAGCAGCACCGGGGCCAGCACCCCGACCTGGTCGTAGGTGGGCAGGCAGCCGACCAGGAACGTCGACAGCCCCATCAGCACCAGCGTGGAGACCAGCACCTTCTTGCGCCCGAACTTGTCCCCCACGTGCCCGAGCACGAACGCGCCGACGGGCCTGGCCAGGTAGCCGACGCCGAACGTGGCCAGGGCGAGCAGCGTCCCGGTGCCCGGGGCGGACGAAGGGAAGAAGACCTTGCCGAAGACCAGGGCGGCGGCGGTGCCGTAGATGAAGAAGTCGTAGTACTCCAGGGCGCTGCCGATCCAGGCGGCGATCGCGGCCTTGCGCGGCTTTCCCTGGGGAGTGGGGATGTCGGTCACGGGGCTCCTCCCGGGTGAGAATAGCCCCGAAACTAACTCACTGGTTCGTACATTACAAGGGTGTGAACAAACCCTCGCCCGAGCGGCCGAGATCGGGTGCGGCCGTCCGGCCGCAGGTGGGCGGCACTACGCGGGGGCGCCGGCGCCCCGCAGGTAGGCGACGGTCAGCTCACCCACCATCGTGCGCAGCCTGGCACGGTGCTCCGGCGCGGTCATGTCGCGGCCGAACAGCGCCCCGAACGTGTGCTGGTTGGCGACCCGGAAAAAACAGAACGCGCTGATCATCATGTGCACGTCGATGGCATCGGCCTCGGTGACGAAGTCGCCTGACTCCTGCCCCGCGTCGAGGATGCGGGAGATGATGTCGAGCACGGGCGCGCCCAGATTGGCCAGCAGCTCGGACTTGCGGATGTGCTCGGCCTCGTGGATGTTCTCGATGCCGACCAGTTTGATGAAGTCGCGGTGCGCGTCGTGGTGGTCGAACGTCAGCTCCGCCAGTGTACGGATGGCCTCCACCGGCGCCAGATGCGCCACGTCGACGGTCTGCTCGGCGGCCCGCACCTCGGTGTACGCCTTCTCCAGGACCGCGATGTAGAGCTGCTCCTTGCCGCCGAAATAGTAGTAGATCATGCGCTTGGTGGTGCGCGTCCGCTCGGCGATCTCGTCCACCCTGGCCCCGGCGTATCCGTGGCGCGCGAACTCCCGCTGCGCCACCTGGAGGATCTCCGCCCTGGTCCGGTCGGCGTCACGCTGACGTTCACCGGCGGCGCGAGCGAGTGGCTGCGAGGTCATGGGGCTCCACGGTCGGGCCGGCAGGGGTCGCGTTAATCCTAGATGACCGTTGTCCCCACCGCTGGGCCCCGGCGTGCTGGGCGGCCAGGCGGACGGGCGCGTTGGCGGCGCCGTACCCCTGGTAGCCGCCGACGCGCTGGACGAGCTCGAAGAACACCCGCCCGGCCGTGATCGTGTACAGGTGGAGGAACTCCCCGTGCTCGTCCCTGTCGTACAGCAGGCCGAGCTCCCGCAGCTCGGGTGGCACGTCGTGGCGGGCGGCCAGATCGTCGTAGTAGTTGGCGGGGACGGCGAGCAGCAGGCCGGGGTGTAGGGCGCGCAGCCTGCGGGCGGTGGCCACGATGTCGTCGCAGGCCAGGGCGATGTGCTGCCAGGGGATGTGCTGGGCGCCGACCTGGTTGATGTTGAGCACCATCCGTACGGCGCCGTCCCCGGTGGACATCGCCTTGCTGCGCAGCAGGCCGTAGGGGTCGGGGACCTCCAGACTCTCCTGGGGGCGCAGACCGAGGACGGTGCGGTAGAACAGCGCGGCCTCGTCGAAGTGGTGCCTGGGCTGGGTGAGCGCCACGTGGTCGATGTGGGTGATGCCCCCGGCCGCCGGTTCACCCTCCGCGCGGGGCTCGAAGTCGTCGGTCCAGCTGGAATGGTCAGGATGCCCGGTGCGGCAGAAGAAGAGCTCGGTCCCGTCCGGTGCGGCGATCGCGTCCAGCCTGGCGTCCCGAGGGGCGCGGTGGCGGGGCAGGACCGGCGCCAGCAGCGACTCGGCGCGCCGCACGGAACCAGCGGGGTCCGGGCTCTCCAGCCCGATCGCCGCGAGCGCGGGTCCCTCGCCGGTGGCGTTGAGCAGGATCCGGGCCTCTCCCTGCTCCCACAGTTCGACCGGCTTGTGGGCATGCGTCCCGGTGCGGACGAACCCGAGCGCCGCCAGCAGCCCGCTCAGCTCGTACGCGTGGCCGGACGGCCCACCCGACTCCCCCGGTCCGGGCAAGTCGGGTGGAGGGACGGACAGCTCGGCGAACGCGAAGCCGGACGGGATGACCGGAGGCGGGATGACCGGAGGCGGGATGACCGGAGCCAGGCTGACCGGAGCCAGGCTGACCGGAGCCAGGCTGACCGAGGGCGGGATCGGCGGGGTCGCGCCGCGCCGCAAAGCGGTGGCCTCCTCCAGGGCGATGAGCGACCGCATGGCGTCCAGGGCCGTCCGGCCGGCGTCGGCCTGCCGGAAGCCGTCGTTGAACACCTCCAGCGACAGCGGCCCGGCGTACCCGGCGTCCAGCACGTGATTCACCAGTCCCGCCAGGTCGAAGGTCCCCTGGCCGGGGAAGCACCGGTAGTGCCTGCTCCACTGCAGCACGTCCATCGCCAGCAGCGGCGCGTCGGCCAGCTGGAGGAAGAACACCCGCTCGCCCGGGATCGCCTCGATGCCGATCGGGTCGGAGCCGCGCGACAGGATGTGGAAGCTGTCGAGGCAGGTGCCGAGGTTCGGGTGGCCGGCCATGCGTACGATCCGCCAGGCGTGCAGGTATTCGTTGACGTGCCGGCCCCAGGCCAGCGCCTCGTAGGCGATCCTGATGCCGTGCCCGGCGGCGCGTTCGGCGAGCAGGCGCAGCTGCTCGGCGGCCAGCTCGTCGTCGTCGACCGCGTCGGGCGACACGCTGGAGCAGACCAGCAGCAGGGTGGCGCCGAGGCGTTCCATCAGCTCGAACTTGCGCTCGGCCCGGCGCAGGTTGCGGGCCAGTACGTCGCCGGGCACCGCCTCGAAGTCGCGGAACGGCTGGTACAGGTCGATGCCGAGGCCCAGATCCCCGGCCCGGCCCCGCACCTCCTCCGGGCTCAGCGGAGAGACGAGGAGGTCGTTCTCGAAGATCTCCACGCCGTCGAAGCCCGCGGCGGAGATGGCGGTCAGCTTCTCCGCCAGCGTCCCGCTGACCGAGACGGTGGCGATGGACTTACGCATGGGGAGACCTCCCGGTCAGGCGTCGATCAGGTCGGTGAGGTGCGTGAGCATCCGTTCGGCGTCGGGCTCGCGGCCCGTGAACAGGCGGAAGGCATGCGCGGCCTGGAAGACCACCATGCCGCCGCCGTGCATGGTCCGGCAGCCGAGCGCCCCGGCCCTGCGCAGCAGCTCGGTCTCCAGGGGCCGGTAGACGATGTCGGCCACCCACAGCTCCGGCCGCAGCAGCTCGGCGGGGAGCGGCAGCCCGGGGTGCTGCGCCATCCCGGTGGGGGTCGCGTGCACCAGCCCGTCCGCCGTCGCGAGCAGCCCGCCCAGCTCGGCCTGGGCCGCGGTGCGGATCCGGGCCGGCCCGAAGCGGCCGGCCAGGTCGGCGGCGAGCGCGGCCGCCCGGCTTTCGGCGGCGTCGACCAGCACGACCTGATCGGCGCCGAGGGTCAGCAGGGCGTGCGCCACCGCGGCGCCCGCCCCGCCCGCGCCCAGCTGCACCACCTGCCGGGTCGGCGCGTCGGGCAGCCCCCGGGCGAAGGACTCCGCGAATCCGGTCCAGTCGGTGTTGTGCCCCACGGCCCGCCGCCCCTCGAACACGACGGTGTTGACCGCGCCGAGCATCGCCGCGTCCGCCGACAGCTCGTCCAGGAAGGGGATCACGGTCTGCTTGCACGGGTGGGTGATGTTGAGGCCGTCGTACCCGAGCCGACGCGCCGTACGGACCAGCTCTCCCACGGCGTCGGCCCTCAGGCCCAGCTCGCCGAGGTCGAGCAGCCGGTAGACATAGCGCACGCCGTGCGCGTCGGCTTCGCGCTCGTGCAGCGCGGGGCTGAACGACGGGCCGATCCCCGCGCCGATCAGGCCGATCAGATAGGAGCTCATCCGCTCTCACTCTCCTCCAGTCCCATCAAATGTACGAACTAGTACGTTCGTACGCTAGACCGGAAGGAGCACCACCCGAGAGCCGACCGTCATACGGCCCCCACGGGCGGGCTCGCGCGTGGGCCGGATCAGCCGGCTGGGGCGGGCCGGATCAGGCTGTTTAAGTGGGCCGGACCAGGCGCTCGGGTGGACCGGATCACGAGGTGCGGGTGGGCCGGATCAGGCGGCGCCAGACGTCGATCACCAGGACCGGTCGCATGCCCGCCGACAGGTAGAGGTCGAGCGCGGGCGAGGTGTTGTTGGAGTCGACGTGCAGCAGCGTCCCCCGCCGCCCGCGCGCCGCGTCGGCGGCGAAGGCGTGCCGCAGCAGAAAGCGGCCCAGCCCCTTCCCCCGATGCTCGGGCAGGACGGCCAGCGTGGCGACATAGCCGCAGTCCTCGTCCGGCACGAACTGGTTGTTGCCGATCACCACCGCCGCCGGCCGCCCATCGATCCTGGCGACGGCGAGCTGGGTCCAGTCGGTGACGCTCTGCGCCTGCCTGCGCTCGAGCCAGTGCTCGTAGTCGACCTTGATGAAGCCGAAGTGGTCGGCGAAGGCCTCCTGGTAGATCTGGTGCGCCTGCCTGCGGACGGCGTCCGTCTCCCCGCTGTGGAGGGTCAGCCCGGGGATCGGGGCGGGCGGCTCGACCGGGCCCTCGTGGTCGACGCGCATCCGGTGGAAGCTGGTGCCGGGCTCGAAGCCGTGCTCCTTGGCCAGCGCCTGCCTGGCGGTGTCGGCCCGGTAGATGCCGATGTCGACCGTGGCGACGTCGTGGCCCCGCTCCAGCGCCAGCTCTGCGGCGCGGTCGAGGACGAGACGCCAGAGCTGGTCCGTGAGCCCCTCGACGCCGGGGCGTATGAGGACCTCCATGTCGATCATGTCACTGTCGCCCTTGGCGAATGCCCAGGCCCAGCCGACCAGCGTGCCGTCGGCGTCGTGGACGAGCCAGCCGTCGGTGTCGAGGTCGAAGTCCGGCTCCGCCAGCTCGTCGGCGATGTCGGCCGGTGTGGCGTCGGGAACGCCGATGACGGCGAGGTCGCAGGCCGCGACGAGCTCGTGGATGGCGGGGGCGTCCGCCGCCCGCGGGCGACTGAACTGATGGGCACCGGAGGGCTTCATAGCGGCGATTTTCCCGAACTCGGGCGCCCCACGCCTCTCATTATCCGCGCTGTGGATAAGCTGAGACGGTGCTCGACAAGACGCCGCTGCGCATCGATGTCGCCACGCTGGACGGAATGACGATCCGGCTGGCGCTGAGCGGCGACCTTGATTTCGACACCGCCGCCGATCTGACAGGACTGACGTTCGACGCCGGTTATCGCCGGCTTGACGTTGATCTGTCGGAGCTGGCCTTCATCGACTCCTCCGGCCTGGCCGCTCTCGTACGCCTCCAGCGGCAGGTCGAGGGCGCCGACGCCGAGTTGCGCGTGGTGGCGTTGACGCCCTATCTGCGGAACCTGATGCGGATGACCGGGCTCGACAAGCTGTTCAGCCTGCCGCCGGGCTGACCGCCTCCTGCTGGGCGGCATCGGCCGGCGGGCCCCCGCGCAGCGGGATCTCCTTGATGAAGACCGCCAGCACCGGCACGGCCACGGCGAACAGGATGGCCCACCAGAAGACGCCGGAGATCGACGCGGCGAGTGACTCCAGCAGGCCGGTGCGCAGCTGCGGCGGCATCTGGCCGAGCGCCGCCGGGTCCAGCCGGCCGCCGCCCTTGGCGATCTTGTCCGCCGCCTGCGGGCCGAACCGGCCGGTCAGCTCGGACAGGAGGTGGTTGTTGAAGATGGCGCCGAACATCGAGACGCCGAACGAGCCGCCGATCGAGCGGAAGAACGTGGCGGCGCTGCTGGAGACGCCGAGGTCCTTCTGCTCGACGCTGTTCTGCGCGATGAGCATCGTGGTCTGCATGAGGAAGCCCATGCCGAGGCCGAGTACGGCGATGTAGAGGCCCGTCCGCCAGCTGGGCGTGGCGACGTCCATGGTCGACAGCAGCCACATGGCCACGGCCATGCCGACGCCGCCGATCACCGGGTAGATCTTGTACCTGCCCGTGGCGGTGATGGCCCGGCCGACGAACAGCGAGACCACCATGGCCGAGCCCATCATCGGCAGCAACAGCAGGCCCGAGTTGGTGGCCGAGGCGCCCTGAACGGTCTGCTGGAACAGCGGCAGGAAGTTGATGGCACCGAACATGGCGAAGCCGAGCAGGAACCCGATGCCCGAGATCAGGGCGAAGTTGCGGTTGCGGAACAGCTGGAGCGGCATGATCGGCTCGGCCGCCCTGCCTTCGGCGAAGATGAACAGCGCCAGCGAGACCCCGGCGATCGCGACCAGGGTGAGGATCTGCCAGGAGCCCCAGCCGTACTGGTTGCCGCCCCAGGTGGTGATGAGGACCATCGCGGTGATGCTGACCGACAGCAGGATCGCGCCCAGCCAGTCGATCCGTACCCGGTTGTGCAGCTTGGGCAGCTTCAGCCGCAGCGCCAGCACGACCAGGGCGATGGCGCCGACCGGCAGGTTCACGTAGAAGGCCCAGCGCCAGTCGAGGTTGTCGGTGATGAAACCGCCCACCAGCGGGCCCGCGATCATGGCCAGCGACATGACGCCCGCCATGATGCCCTGGTACTGGCCGCGCTCGCGGGGCGGCACCAGGTCGCCGATGATGGCCATCACGTTGACCATGAGGCCGCCCGCGCCCAGACCCTGCAGCGCGCGGAAGCCGATCAGCTCGGCCATGCCGCCGTCGGGGCCGCCGAGCAGGGAGGAGCCCGCCATTCCGCAGAGCATGGAACCGACCATGAAGATCACGATCGAGATCATGAAGATGGACTTACGGCCGTACAGGTCGCCGATCTTCCCCCAGATGGGCGTGGAGACCGTCGTACCGAGAATGTAGGCTGTGACGACCCACGACAGATGGGTCAGTCCCCCGAGTTCGCCGACGATGCGCGGCATCGCCGTACCCACGATCATGTTGTCGAGCATGGCCAGGGCCATCGCGAGCATCAGCCCGGGCAGGACCACCATGACTTCACGCCGCCGTGCGACCGCTTCCGCCATACACACCCCCACTGGACGTCCTTGCTTACCGGCCGACCGGCAAGCATAGAATAAGCTAGAAACCTTACTTGCCGACGGTCAAGTCGAATCAAGTCGAAATAAGGTGCACATTGCGGGAAGACACGCGGAGCCGGATCCAGGAGATCGCGCTCAAGCTCTTCATCGAGCAGGGTTACGAGGCGACCTCGCTGCGAGAGATCGCGGAGGAGCTCGGCGTGACGAAGGCGGCGCTCTACTACCACTTCAAGACCAAGGAAGACATCGTCGCCAGCCTGGCCGACCTGCGGGTGGCGGACATGGAGGAGCTCCTGGCCTGGTTCAGGAGCCGGTCGAACACGCCGGAGACACGCCGCGAGCTGCTCCTGCGCTACGCCGACAAGCTGACGAACCGGCGCTACCTCGAGATCGCCCGCTTCATGGAGCGCAACCAGACGGCGCTGCGCGATCACCCGAAGATCCATCGGATGCGCGAGGTGATGCTGGAGCTGACCTCAGAGATCAACGATCCCGGCGACCCGCTGGCCGTGCGCATCAGCCGCTCGATGGCGCTGTTCACGCTGCACGCGGGCAAGTGGATGGCGCAGGACGAGAAGCTGACCGAAGAGGAGATCAGCGAGGCCGCGCTGGAGGTCGCGCTCCGGCTCATGGAACCGTAGGGACGATTGGGGCGGGGCTGAATGGGCAGAGGCCACTGACGCGTCCGATGGACTACGGAGGAGGTGCGGTGGAGGCCACGATAGCGCTCCGGCTGCCCAGAGATGCGGCCAGCGTCCCCCTGATCAGGCAGATGTTCGACGGCACACTGAGGTCATTGGGGGTGGAGCCGCAGATCCGCGACGACATCGAGCTCATGCTCACCGAGGCGTGCTCCAACGTCGTCAGGCACGCGGGCCCCAGCGACGAGTACGTGGTGAGCGCGGGGATCTACGACAAGCTCTGCGTCATCAGAGTGATCGACACGGGCGGGGGCTTCGAACCACCGCCCAACAACGGCGAGGCGGCGCCCAACGCCGAGTCCGGCCGGGGGATCCAGATCATGCGGGCGCTGGCCGACGACATCCGCTTCACCAACCGGCACGAGGACGGGTCGGTGGTGTGCCTGGAGAAGCGCCTGCGCTTCGCGCCGGGCGCGGCCGGGCCGCACTTCATCGCCAACTGAAGCGGGCTTCCGAAGCACGGCCCCCACGCTCAGGCGGACGGTCCTACCTGCTCACCCCTTGTCCCCAATCGTGTTCTCCCCAACGTCCCCCGGAACGGTGCCTGGAGCCCTCCCATGACCGGCCGTACCTCGGGCTTGCGGGCCGTCGATCGCGCCATCAGCGCGAGCGCGAGCAGGACGGCCACGGAGATGAGGAAGACGGCCAGGAACGCCAGAATGAGGACGATCACCAGCGAGGCGATCGTGCTGAGCACTGCCAACATCAGCCGGAGATGCCCCGAGAACCGGCACTTATGCGCGAGATTGGGGTAGATCGCGGTTACCTCGACGTCACATCCGGCCGACTGGGCAGCATGTCGAGGCGACGCAGGATGACCCCTTCGCGCAGCGCCCAGGGGCAGACATCCAGCCGGTCGACCTCGAAGAGGTCCATGGTCGCGTGGGCCACGATGGCCCCCGCGGCAAGCTGTGCGGCCCGTCCGTCGGACACGCCGGACAGCGCGGCCCGCTCGGCCGAGCTCATAGTGGTCAGCTTGACGGCCCACTCGGCCATGTCCTGCCGCGACAGCGAGCGGGAGACGTAGAGGCCGTCGTTGGTGGGCGCGGCCCCGGCGATCCTGGCCAGCTGCTTGAAGGTCTTGGAGGTGGCCACGGCCCGGGTGGGCTCGCCGTATCGGACGACGTCACCGACCGTGCGGGCGATCTGGGCGCGAACGTGCCGGCGCAGGTTGCGGACCTCCTCGGCCGACGGGGGGTCGGAGGCGAACCAGCCGCGGGTGAGCCGCCCCGCGCCGAGCGGCAGCGACACGGCGACGTCGGGCTCCTCGTCGACTCCGGCTGCGATCTCCAGCGAGCCGCCCCCGATGTCGAAGGCGAGCAGCCGCCCCGACGACCAGCCGAACCAGCGCCGCACGGCCAGGAACGTCAGCCTGGCCTCGTCGCTGCCGGACAGGACCTCGATGTGCACGCCGCAGCGGTCGTTGATCTGGGCGAGCACGTGCTCGCCGTTGGCGGCCTCGCGCACGGCCGAGGTGGCGAAGGCCAGGAAGTTTTCCACGCCTTTGTCCTCGGCGATGCTCAGCGCCTCCTCGACGAACTCGCCGAGCCGCTCGATGCCCTCGGCGGACAGCTCGTTGCGCTCGTCGAGGTGCTCGGTCAGCCGCAGCTCCTCCTTGTGCGAGTAGGCGGGCAGTGGCCGCGCGCCGCGGTGGGCATCCACGACGAGTAGGTGGACGGTGTTCGAGCCGATGTCCAGCACGCCGAGTCGCATGGGGAAACGCTACCGGTCAACAGCCTGTCCGGCGAAGCCGAGCCCCAAGTGACCGAGCGGCGCGACGACCTTTCCCGCCGGGGCCCTAGTCTGATCGCATGTCACGAACCCTGCGACTGTTGATCACCGGCGGCGGCACCGGCGGTCACACCTATCCGGCCCTGACGACCCTGTCGGCCGTCCAGCGACGTCAGGTGCCGCACGACGTGCTCTGGGTGGGCACCGCCAACGGCCTCGAGGCCAGGATCACCACCGAGCACGGCATCCCGTTCAAGGCCATCACCACCGGAAAGCTGCGGCGCCGGCCCAACCTCAAGGAGCTCGGCACCAACGTCGCCGACGTGTTCCGCATCCCGGTGGGCGTGGTCCAGGCGATCGGGCACGCCGCCCGCTACCTGCCCGACGTGGTGCTGTCGACCGGGGGTTACGTGGCGGTGCCGATCGGTGTGGCGGCCAAGCTGATCCGCCGCCCGCTGGTGATGCACGAGCAGACCACGGTGGTGGGGCTGGCCAACCGGATCCTGGCCAGGCTGGCCACGCGGATCGCCCTGTCCCACGAGTCGTCCCTCGAATACCTGCCGCCGTCGGCCCGCGCGAAGGCCGTGGTGACCGGCAATCCGATCAGGCCGGAGCTGCTGCAGGGCAACCGGGCCGCGGCCTACGACCTGTTCGGGCTGACGTTCGAGGTGCCGCTGATCTACGTGACGGGCGGCGCGCAGGGCAGCAAGCAGATCAACACGCTGATCGCGGAGATCCTGCCGCGGCTGCTGCCGCACGCCCAGATCGTGCACCAGTGCGGGCCCGCGTGGATCGACCAGATGCGCGCCATCGCGCTGCCGCCGGACCTGGCCGACCGCTACCACCCGGTGCCGTACGTGGGCTCGGAGTTGCCCGATCTGTTCGCCGCGGCCGACGTGGTGATCGCGCGCAGCGGCGCCGGCACGGTGTCGGAGCTGACCGCCATCGGCCGGCCGTCGGTGCTGATCCCGCTGATCCCGACCGGCGGCGACGAGCAGCGCAAGAACGCCGGCTACGTGGCCTCCGCGGGCGCGGGCCGCGCGCTGCTGGAGCCGCATCCGACGGGCGAGCAGCTGCTGGCCGAGCTGATGCCGCTGCTGGCCGATCCGGGCCTGCGCGCGACGATGGCCGAGGCGGCGCGCAAGCTGGGCCGCATCGACGCGGCCGAGGCTCTGTGCGACGTGCTGCTGGAGGCCGCGAACGTCCGGTAGTCCCGAACAGTTGCACGTCCGGTAGCCCCGGACAGCTGCACGTCCGGTAGCCCCGGACAGCTGCACGTCCGGTAGCCCCGGGCGGCTCTCAGGGATCCAGGTAGCGGAACGCCTCGTGGGCGGAGCGCACGCTCCGCCGCAGCGCCCGCTCCAGCTGGTCGGCGTCCTCCGCGAGCCGGGTGATCTCCGGTACGGCGAAGCCGTCCGCGCCCGACTCCGAGACCAGCTCCTCATACTGGTGGATCCTGCCCCGCAGCTCCTCGATCTGCTGGTGGGCCCGGTAGGCGCGCTCGGCGTCGGCCACGTTGGCGGCGTACCGTTCCAGCGCCTCCACCCGGGCCACGACGGCCTCCTCGCTGCTGTCGAGCGCCCGGGCGAGCGGCTCGGCCACGGCGGCGACCTCCGGCGAGTTCACCTCCGACATGGTCTCGCGGTGCTTGGTCCGCAGCGCCGACAACTTGGCCAGCAGCCGGGCGATCTCCCACTCCTGGGCGGGCAGCATCACGGCGTTGCGCACGTCGTCCAGCAGTCCTTCGACGTTGACCGCCGAGTGCGTCACCGTGGCGACGGCCCGCCTGGCACGGGCGAGCAGCCTGCGGGAGGACTCGTCGAGGTCGGTGGCGAGCACGTACCGGCCCTCGTACCAGCGCAGCTGCTCGTAGGTCTCCCGGTCGACAGCCATCTCCTCGTCCTCGTCGAGGTCCTTGCGGAGGAAGATCACCAGCAGGACCGGGATGGCGATGAGGGCGAGCAGCACCAGGCCGCCCGAGCGGTAGGTGTTCGTCCCGGACAGCAGCAGGGACATCACCATCAGCGTGATCGCCGCGAGGGCCACGCGCCCGGCCTTACCGGATGCCCTGGACGGCAGGGGGTCGGGCGCCCAGCCGCGCCGCATGCGGATCAGGAGATGCTCGCTCTCCGTGATCAGCTGGGCGTCATTCTCCGGGACATCTGGATCGACCACCACATCCGCCACAAAAACGGATTTTATGGGATTGTCACCCGGATAAGTGCTGGAACGTGTCATACGGCAAGGTGGGACTGCCGCGACGCGGGCCCGCGCACCTGCTCACGGGGGATGTCTCAGCGTCAGCCTTCCAGATGGCGGAACGCCTCGTGCGCCGAGCTCACGCTCCTGCGCAGCAGCCGCTCCAGGTCGTCGGCGTCCTCGGCGAGCTTCTCGATCTCGGGTACGGCCAGCGCGTCGGCGCCCGACTCGGCCAGGAGCTCCTCGTAGCGCGGCAGCCGGGCCCGCAGCTCCTCGATCTGGCCGCGGGCGTGGTAGGCGCGCTCGGCCTCGGCGACGTGCCCGGCGTAACGTTCCAGTGCCTCCACGCGCGCCACGACCGCGGCCTCGCTGGTGACCAGGGCGCGGTCCAGCGGCTCGATCACCGCCGCGACCTCCGGCGCGATGCCGCGGGCCAGCAGCTCCTTGTGCTCGCCGCGCAGGGCCGAGAGCTTGGCCAGCAGCCGGGCGATCTCCCACTCCTGCTCCGGCAGCATCACGGCGTTGCGCGCGTCGTCCAGCAGCCCTTCGGCGTTGACGTGGGAACGCAGCACGGCGCCGATCGCCCGTTGCGCCCTGGTCAGCACCACCTTGGCCTCCGCGTCGAAGTCGTCGGCCAGCAGGTAGCGACCGTCGTACCAGCGGGCCCTCTCGTAGACGCCGCGCTCGTAGGGGCGGTCGTGTAACGGCACCTCGTTGATGGAGGCGATCTTGACGAGCACGACGAAGACGAAACCGCCCAGCAGCACGAAGCCGATCGGCGCCACCGGGGAGGCCAGCAGCGCGGACATCAGCGCGACGACCAGGGGCGTGGCGGCCAGCAGCGCCAGGCTCGACGGCCAGCGCCGCTCGACCGGCTGCCCGGCAGGGGGCACCCAGCCTGCTCTGATCCTGGACAGGAGCGGGGCGTTCGCACGCAGCATTCCGGCGACCTCCGGGGGTACTCCCGGATCGACTACCACACCCACGCTCTGTCCTGGCACCCTGGCGCCCCCAACGCTCGTGATGCCCGGATACTACGTAACATTTCGCCAGAGCGGCAGCCTCGCCGAGGACAGTCGAGGAAACCGCCGGCCGCGCTCACCGATCGCTTCCATGATCGACGGCACCGGACGAGGCGGACCACTGTGGCGTCGACCAGCACCGCGACGACCGGCCCCCGGGGTGGGCGAGGTCAGTGGAAGGCGTCGGTGTGTGCCCGCGCCCACTGCTCGAAGGTGCGGGGCGGGTGTCCCGTCACCTCCTGAACGGTCGGCAGGACCTGGGACTCGTCGAGCGTGCCGTCGGCGTAGAAGCTGAAGAAGGCGTCGACGTACTCGACCGGCATGGTCGCCTCCATCTGCGCCCGCGCCTCCTCATCCGGCAGTCCCTCGCAGCGCAGGTCCCTGTCCAGCACCTTGGCCAGCACGGCGACCTGGTCGGCGGGCAGCAGCGAGTCCGGGCCGGTCAGCTCGTAGATGCGGCCCTCGTGCCCGTCGCTCGTCAGCGCCAGGGCCGCGACCGCCGCGATGTCGGCGGGGTCGATGGCGGCGGCCGCCACCCCGGCGAACGGTACGCGCACCAGGTCGCCGGCCTGAAGCTGCGGCAGCCAGCGCAGCGCGTTGGACATGAACGCCGTGGGCCGCAGGAAGGTCCAGGGCACATCCGCCTCCCGCGCGGCCTGCTCGGAAAGCGCCATGTAGCGGGAGACCGCGTTGCTCATGTCCGCCTGCGCGGCCGAACCGCCCGACAGCAGCACGACCCGTTCTACTTCCGACCGGCGTATTTGGGCCAGCAGTCCGGTCATGTCCGCATATCCCGGCAGCAGGAACACCCCGCGCACGCCGTTCAGGGCATCGGCCAGGCTGCCGGGCTCGTTCAGGTCGCCGGTGACCGGCTGGACACCGGGCGGCAGCGTGACGGCCCGCGGATCGCGTACGAGCGCACGCACCCCCTGCCCGGCCTGGGCCAGAGCGGCCACCAGTGCCGACCCGACATTGCCGGTGGCGCCGGTCACTAAGATCATCATGTCTCCCATCAGGTTGTGCGGCGGGCGGTTCACACCGGTACGGTAATCCGCTCGCTCCCCGCCGCGCGACGCCGCCGCGGTAGCCCGCGTGCGGCCAGCCCGGCGGCCACGCAGGCGACCGGAATGGCGGGCAGCACGTAGCGGTGGTCGAAGTCCAGCACCGCCACCGGCGCGACGAGCAGGAACATCGCGAACGCCCACGGCAGCAGGGCCGGACGGCGCCGGCCTATCGCCCCGGCCGTCCCCGCCAGGAGGATCACGCCGAACAACGTACCGTGCAGGAACCACGGGTAGGGGTAGGCGGCGAGGATCGACCCGAACGGCTCGACCGAGCTCATGCCGCGGATGGCCGGGTCATACTCCTTGCGTACCTGGCCGATGAGGGCCTGCTCCTCCGGCAGCCCCCACGAGCCGTGCGGGAAGGTCGACAGGGCGGTCACCCGCCGGGGGTGCCGCACCGGCTCCCAGGTGAAGGCCAGCGAGGTGTCCTTGACGATCTCGCGCAGATAGTCGAGCGGCTGCGCGGCGATGGCCTTCAGGGCGAACGACCTGGCCAGGTCGTTGTAGGCGAACCGGTCGCCGGGCAGCCGGTTGAGCGCGGCGCCGGGCGCCCAGACGTACTCGGAGGCGGCGTCGACGACGGTGCCGTTCGGGCAGAGCCTGGCCTCCGCCGCGGGCGGCTTGATGATCGAGCAGTCGGCGAACGTCATCGTGCGGGCCCAGAGGGCGACGCCGTCGGAGCCGCTCAGCGCGAACCTGCCGTGATACTGGGCGTACCAGCCCGCGTAGGCGAGCAGCGGCAGCGCCCCGGCGACCACCAGGACGACGACCTTCCGCCACGGCGTGCGGCGCAGCAGCAGGTAGAGCGCGGCCAGGGCGATCAGCGGCACCGCGGCGGTACGGGTCAGTCCGGCCAGCGCGAGCAGCGCCCCCGCCAGCGCGGCGGCCCGCCACGACACCTCCTGGCGCCACATCAGCACCGTGAGCGCGGACATCACGAGGAAGATCACCTGTAGGTCCGAGAGCACGGCGTGCTCCAGCCGCAGGAAGGCCGGATCGAACAGCACCGGCGCCGCGGCCAGCGCCGCCCCCCAGCCGGGCAGCGACCAGCGGCGCAGCAGCACGTAGATCAGCACGCCGACGCCCAGGCCCATCGCGTGCTGCACGCCGACGACCAGCTCGACACTGTGGAAGGGGCGCAGCAGCCACAGGAACCACGAGTAGCCCGCCGGATGGAAGGCGCCCTGCGGCTTCATGTGCACGGCCGTGTTCAGGTAGGTGAACGAGTCGTACCAGTAGACCTGCGCGGTGTCGTACCCGAGCATGACCAGCACGCGCAGCGCCGCGGCCAGCGCCAGGACGACCCCGAACAGGCGGTGGCCCGTCCTCCCCGAGGCGGGATCGGCCGGGCGGGGCCGCGCGGGCGCCACAAGAGCGGCAACCATGACATCTCTCCCCCGTAAGAGGCCGGGCGAGTCCCGGCCATAGGGAGGGCAGTCCACCGAGTCGGCGCTAACCTGAGCGTCACCAAAAGTGGTTATGTCCGCGTTATGCAGGCTGGAGCAGACTGTCGGGACTTTCGATCTTCATGGGGGCGACATTGCGTGTTCTGGTCGCGGAGGACGAGCGGATGCTCGCCGATTCGATCGCCGAGGGGCTGCGGGGGGAGGCGCTGGCCGTCGATGTGGCCTACGACGGTGACGGGGCGCTGGAGCGGCTCGGCGTGCACGACTACGACGTGCTGATCCTGGACCGCGACCTGCCGCTGGTGCACGGCGACGAGGTGTGCCGGGCGGTGGTCGAGCGGGGATGGCCGGTCAGGGTGCTGATGCTGACCGCCGCCGGGGACGTACGGGCGAGGGTGGCGGGGCTGTCGCTGGGGGCCGACGACTACCTGCCCAAGCCGTTCGCGTTCGAGGAGCTGGTGGCGCGGGTGCACGCGCTCGGCCGCCGGGCCAGGCGGGCCGACCCGCCGATGCTGGCCCGCGCCGGGGTGCGGCTGGACTGGGCGCACCGGCAGGTGTTCCGCGAGGGGCGCTATGTGCCGCTGGCGCGCAAGGAGTTCGGGGTGCTGGCCGAGTTGCTGCGGGCGCAGGGCGCGGTGGTCTCGGCCGAGGAACTGCTGGAGAAGGTGTGGGATGAGCACATCGACCCGTTCACGAACACGGTGCGGACCACGATGATGAAGTTACGCAAGAAGCTGGGCGAGCCGCAGGTCATCGAGACCGTGCCGGGATCGGGGTATCGCATTCCATGAGCGTCCGTCTGCGTTTCGCCCTGGCCTGCGCGGTGGTGTTCCTCGTCGGCGGCGGCCTGCTGCTGACGGCCGTCTACTTCCTAGTACGGTCGAACCTCACATACCGCGCCGATCTCATCACCCCCAAATCCATCACCCTGCCCAATGGCAGGGGCTTCTACAGATACGACGACTACTACGAGGTGGCACGAGCCCGGGTCCTCCAGGTCCAGGCGGCCTACCAGCTCGACACATTGACCAGCGTGCGCAACATCGGCGCGCTGGCGGTGCTGGCCGTCACGGGCGGCGCGTTCGGTCTGGGCTGGCGGGCGGCCGGGTGGGTGCTGCGGCCGGTCACGTCGGTCACCGAGACCGCGCGCCGGGTCGCCCAGAGCCACGACTTTGCCGAGCGGATCGGGTACGAGGGGCCGAACGACGAGCTGAAGGAGCTGACCGGCATCTTCGACACCATGCTCAGCCGCCTCGCCCGCTCCTTCGATGGTCAGCGGCGCTTCGTCGCCAACGCCTCCCACGAGCTGCGCACCCCGTTGACGATCAACAGGACGCTGGTCGACGTGGCGGTGCGGCGGCCCGACGCCACCGATGATGTCAAGCGGCTCGGCGAGTCGCTGCTGCTGGTCAACGCCCGGCACGAGCGGCTCATCGACGGGCTGCTGGCGCTGACCGAGGGCGAGCAGGCGGTGCTGGACCGGCGCCCGTTCGACCTGACGGACGTGGCCGAGCACGTGCTGGACCAGGCGGCGGAGGAGGCGGCCGAACGCGAGGTGACGATCCACCGGCTGCTGGACGTCGCGCCGACGACCGGCGAGGCGGTGCTGGTGGAGCGGCTGGTCCAGAACCTGGTGGAGAACGCGATCCGGCACAACCAGCCCAAGGGCGAGGTGTGGGTGACGACCCGGCGGCGCACCGAGCAGGTGGAGCTGGTCGTGGCCAACACCGGCCTGCACGTGCCGGCGTACGAGATCGAGACGATCTTCGAGCCGTTCCGGCGGCTGCACGGCGACCGGCTGCGCTCCGACCGGGGCAGCGGCCTCGGCCTGTCGATCGTGCGCGTCATCACCGAGGCCCACGGCGGCACGGTCGTCGCCCGGCCGCGCGAGGAGGGCGGCCTGACGATCACGGTCGAGCTGCCCCTGGACCGGTCGGCCGCCTAGGCCACCTGCCCGCTTGGACCGATTGGACCGGCTCGGACCGGCTTGGACCGCTTTGGGCGCTTAGGGCGCTTAGGGCGAGCGCACCTCGCGCATGGCCGCTTCCGGGACGCCCGCCCGCAGGAGGAGCTCCCAGCTGTCGGACCGCTCGAAGAACATCGACTCCAGCAGCGGCCGCCACAGTGCCGGGTCGACGCCGTCGCCGGCCAGCCCGCTGAGCAGGTCGGCCCGGTCCTGGAAGGGCATGGCCGATCCCTCCAGCGCGAGCGCCCGCAGCACCAGGTCGAGCAGCCGCCGGTGCTCGACCGTCTGGAACGCGGTGACCGCCGCGATCGCGTCGGCGTAGAGCGCGACGCGGGCCTCGACGCTCGACGGCGGGTTCATCAGCACCTCCTCGACCAGGCGGGTGCAGGTCACCACCTGACCGGACCTCCGCTGCACGACGATCAGGCTCGGGTGCCTCTCGTCGTCGGCGCCCAGCGAGCCGGTCAGCAGGTCGGCGTCGACGTTGAGCAGGTAGGGCCGCTCCAGCAGGGCATAGGACTTGTAGCGGCCCAGCGCCCTGGTGCGCGCCGCGGGCTCCGGACGGCCGAACCACCAGCCCGCGCCTTCGAACTCCCAAGACTCGCCGCTCCCGCCGAGCCGGATGTCGCGCTTGCCGCCGTCCACGACCCGGCGCGCCGGCATGGCGCCGATGAGGCCGGTCCAGCCCTCTCCGCCGAGCTGGCTCTTCCAAAGATGCGCGTACGAACTCCACCGGGCGAAGTCCCCCGAGTCGCCGAGCAGCTCCGCGACGCTGACCGGTTTGTCCGACGCGGCCACCACCAGGAGGGTGAGGTTGGCCGAATAGGCGGCCAGGCGGCGCGGCACGGGATGGCGTACCGGGCGGAAGGCGAGAAAGGAGCGGCGCGGGCGCTCGTGGAGCGACTCGCGCAGCAGCGCGCTGAGCAGCGTCACGCTCCTGGCCCGGACCTCGGCCGGCAGCGCCCCCATGAGCTCCATGGCGAAGCCGACCGTCGGCCCCCGTTCGGCCAGGCAGGAGAACGACGTGATCGCGTAGAGCAGGTCGTCGTCGACCAGCTGGCCCGCCAGCTCCTCGTCGTGGCCGTGCCGCCTGATCAGGTCACGCAGCGCGTACACGGCCAGCCAGGCCACCAGGAACTCACCGAACGTGGCGTGCAGGAACTCATAACCCTGAGTGCCGCCTGGGCTGTGCGCCGGGCCCAGGTCGTTCGCGTGCACGAAGAAGAACCGCTCGGTCGCCCGCCGCGCCCAGCCGCCCTCGTCGTCCCGCTCCTCCCCCGGCGCCGCGCACAGGGCGGGCAGGTCCCGGTCGAGGGCGGTCTCCGAGACGACCGCCCGGCCACGGACGAACATCGACAGCGCCACGGTCCCGAGCCGCACCAGCTCCCGGTCCACCAGCCCGCCGCGCCGGGCGGCCGGCAGCGCCCGCACCTCGGGGTCCTTGAGGAGCTCGCGGTAGGCGAAGTCCCTGATCAGCGACTCGTAGAGGCGGCCGCGGCCAAGGACCGCCTCGTCACGCTGCAACGCGTTCTCGGCGGCGTCGTGGATGGCCAGCAGCAGCAGGAGCAGCGGCTGCCTGGCCAGCTCGCCCTGGGCCAGCGCGACGTCGGCCGGCAGTGGCGTTCGGCCGCGCCTGGACAGGACCGCGCGGTTGGTCTCCGCCCAGATCTCCAGCCACTGGCGGACCTGGTCCTTCTCGAACGGCTGGAGCTCGATGGTGAGCACGCCCTCGGGGAAACGGACCCGGTCGGCCACGACGGTCCGGCTGGTCACGATCACCGCGACGGGCCGGCCGTGCCTGGACTGCTCGTCCTGGAACTGCTGGACCTGCTCCAGGTAGTCGTAGCGGTTGGTACCGGCGGCCTGGAGCAACTCGTCGAACCCGTCGAGCATGACGACGGGCAGCATCCCCTCCGCCGCCTCCACCAAGTCCCGATATTTCACCTTCTCGCGGAGTAAGGGGGAGACGCTCTGCTCGATCTGCGAGATCACGGACGACTCGGCGGCGACGTCGCGCAGCTCCACCTTGATCGGCAGGAACTCCGAGGCGGCCAGCCGGGCCGCGAGCACCTCGGTCAGCTTGGTCTTGCCCGACCCCGGCTCGCCCAGCACCACCAGGGGCGCCTGGGTGGCGTGCGGTGAGGTGAGATGGCCCACCAGGAACGCCTCCGCGTCGGGCAGCTCCAACCGGTCCTTCCACCAGCTCTTCGCCGCCGGCGCGGACTCGCGCGTCATCTCCGCGACCTTGCACCGGGGGCTGATGTACCCCTCTCCGAGCAGCGGCAGCGTAACGTCGTCCGGCGCCCTGCCGACGGCCATGAGCGACTGGTCGAGCGCGGCGGCGGCCATCCTGACCAGGTGGATCATTGGCCGGTCGCCCACGCGCGGCGGCGCCAGCTCGGCCAGCAGCCGCGCCACGCGCGACAGTCCGGGGGCGAACGCCTGCGTCTCGGTGACCAGGCTCCACATCCGGAACTCAGGGCTGTCGAGCGTGAGCGAGTGATAGTCCTCGTCGTAGATCCGCAGGGCGTGCGCCGAGGGTCCCTCCACGAGCATGAGGGGGACGCGGGCGCGCTCGTCGGCCGAGAGCTCGTCCCAGGCCGCGACCTCGCGCACGTACCCGGCCACGGCCTCCGACATGCGCCGGTAGTGGCGTTCGACGGCCTCACGGGTCTCCGCGTAGGGGCGGTACGGCTCCGGCATGGGCAGCGGCCGCGTGAGCAGCCGCTCCACCAGCTCGGCGAACGCCGCCGCGCGGGTGCCGCCGGCCGCCCGGTCCCGGTCGAGCCGGTCCAGCCCGAACGGCGGGCCGGCCCGGCCGAGCGCCTCGAAGTACGCCGAGACGATCACCACGGCGTGGACGGCGGCCAGCCGCTGGGTACGGGCGAACCGACCGGCGCCACCGCGCCACTCGGGCACCCGCCGCACCACGTCGTTGCCGTAACGGACGGCGTCCTCCTGCAGATCGCGCAGGCCCAACGCCAGGTCGGCGCCACCGGCGAGCGCCCATCCGGTCAGCGCGGCCGTCGCGGCGAAGTCGATCACCTTGACGAGCCTGCTGTCCTTGCAGCCAAGGATCTTCAGAGCGTCGGCGTAGCTCAAGGTCTCCGTCATCACGGTCTCCGTCATCAGGTCTCTGAAGAGCAGAGGAATTCCCATGATGGCGCGTTCCATCGCCTTGAGGGAGGGTTTAGGCGGATAAGGGTTAGGGCGGATGTGGGAGTTAGGCGGAATGGGTCAGAGGGCGTCGGCGATCTCCGACAGGGCCGCCGGGTCCTCGATCGTCGAGGGGGCGCGGTAGTCGCGGCCGGCCGCGATGTCGCGCATGGTGGCGCGCAGGATCTTCCCGGACCGGGTCTTGGGCAGGCGGGCCACGACGACGGCGCGGCGGAAGGCGGCGACCGGGCCGATGCGCTCGCGGACCAGGGCCACCAGCTCGCGCTCGACCTCGGCCGGGTCACGGTCGGCGCCCGCCTTGAGCACCACGAAGCCGAGCGGGAGCTGACCCTTCAGCGCGTCGTCCACGCCGATCACCGCGCACTCGGCCACGTCGGGGTGGGCCGCGATGACCTCCTCCATCGCGCCCGTGGACAGCCGGTGGCCGGCGATGTTGATGACGTCGTCGATGCGTCCCATGACGTACAGGTAGCCGTCGTCGTCGAGGAAGCCACCGTCGCCGGTCAGGTAGTGGCCGGGGTAGCGGGACAGGTAGGACTCGGTGAAGCGGGCGTCGTCGCGGTAGAGCGTCGGCAGTGCGCCCGGCGGCAGGGGCAGCTTGATCGCGACCGCGCCCTCCACTCCGGGCGGGCACTCCTTCCCCTCCGGGTCCAGGACGCGCACGTCCCAGCCGGGGACGGCCTTGGTCGGCGAGCCCGGCTTGATCGGCAGCGGCTCGACGCCGACGCAGTTGGCCGCGATCGGCCAGCCGGTCTCGGTCTGCCACCAGTGGTCGATGACCGGGATTGCGAGGAGGTCGGACGCCCAGTGGTAGGTGTCGGGGTCGAGCCGTTCACCGGCCATGAACAGATACCGCAGGCCCGACAAATCCCACTTTTGCGCGAAATTTCCGGAGGGGTCGTCTTTTTTGATGGCTCGGAGCGCGGTCGGCGCGGTGAACAGCGTCCGTACCCGGTGCGTGGCCACGACCCGCCAGAACGCGCCCGGATCAGGCGTCCCGACCGGCTTGCCCTCGTACAGCACGGTCGTGCACCCGGCCAGCAGCGGCGCGTAGACGATGTAGGAATGGCCGACGACCCAGCCCACGTCGGAGGCCGCCCAGTAGACCTCGCCCGGCGTGGCGCCATAGACGTTGGACATGCTCCAGTGCAGCGCGACGGCGTGCCCGCCGTTGTCGCGAACGACGCCCTTGGGCACGCCGGTGGTGCCGGAGGTGTAGAGGATGTAGAGCGGATCGGTGGCCGCCACGCTCACGCAGCCGGCGGGCGCCGCGTCCCGTACGGCCTCGGCCCAGTCCAGGTCCCGCCCTTCGGCGAGGCCGGCGGGCGACTCGGGCCGCTGGAGGATCACGCAGCGCGCCGGCCGATGCTCGGCCTGCTCAAGGGCGGCGTCGAGCAGCGGCTTGTACGGCACGATCCGGGTCGGCTCGATCCCGCACGAGGCCGAGAGCACGACCTTGGGCTTGGCGTGGTCGATGCGCACGGCCAGTTCATTGGCGGCGAAGCCGCCGAACACCACGGAGTGCACGGCGCCGATCCGGGCGCAGGCCAGCATCCCGATCACCGCCTCGGGCACCATCGGCATGTAGATCACCACGGTGTCCCCGGCGACGACGCCCAGGTCACGCAGCATCCCGGCGGTCCGGGACACCGCGTCGAGCAGCTCGGCGTAGCTGAAGTTCCGCACGACCCCGGTCACGGGACTGTCGTAGATCAACGCGGCCTGCTCACCCCGCCCACCGGCCACGTGCCGGTCGACGGCGTTGTGGCAGGTGTTCAGGCGCCCGTCGACGAACCAGCGGCCGTCGGCGAACACGGTCGCGGGCGGCACATCCCACTCGATGCCACGGGCGGCTTCTCCCCAGAACGCCTCAGGCTCCTCGATGCTCCGCTGGTAGACCGCATCATAAGCACTCATAATCCGATCAGATCAGCGTCTCGCCCCCCATGGCAAGCACCAGCGGAAGCCATGGCCAACAAGACGCGCGTAACGGCGCCCGGCCCCGTGCGGGTTCAGCGGCCGTATTCCTGGAGGCCGCCCGCCCCGTACGGCGGGTGGCGGTGGGTGCGGCCGTGCCGTAACAAGTGATCTGGTGGTAAAAGATCAGCCGACATGCACCTGAGGGCGGCGGCCGGGCTCCTCCACGGCCTGGCGCAGGACCTCACGCGTGAGCGGCGGCACGTCACCCCCGCCGAACAGCAGATATCTCAGCAGCGCCAGCACCGGATTGCCCTCCGCCCAGTGGAAGTACACGTGGGGACGGCGGCTGGAGGTGTCGCGCAGGTGCAGCAGGATCGCGGCGATCGTGTTGGGCACCGCCGCGCTCGTCGCGGTCAGCACCCCGTAGCCGTGCCGCTCCTCGCCGCGCACGAGCACCTCGGACTCGAACTCCGACGTGTCGCCGAGGGTGACCTCCAGGAACAGCATCGGCTCGTCGTCGGGCAGGTGATGGTACTCGCGCGTCTCGCGGTCCTTCTCGGCGTACTCGGCCTCGTCGCGGGCGTCGGGCTCGTTGGCGATGATGCGCAACTCCCCCGGCGGCAGCTCGTCGATGAGCCGCTTGGCCTCCTTGTCCAGCGTCACCCCCGTCACCCGCAGCTCGGTGGAGCGCGTGGCGCGGGAGATGATCGAGGTGACGATGATCGCCACGACGAAGAACACCGCGATCGACAGGCCGTCGGGGCGTTCGATCACGTTGGCGGCGAAGGTGTAGGTGAGGATCAGCGAGATGAGGCCGAACGCCGCCGCCGCGCCCCGCCGCCCGGCGCGCGCGACCGAGATGGTGACGGCGACCGCGGCCGACAGGATCAGCGCGAGCACCCCGGTGGCGTAGGCGCCGCCCTGCGACTCGACGTTCGCGCCGAACAGGATCGTGATGACGAACGAGATCGCGGTGAACACCAGCACCAGCGGTCGTACGGCCCGCGCCCAGTCGGGCGCCATGCCGTAGCGGGGTAGGTAGCGCGGCACGATGTTGAGCAGTCCCGTCAGCGCCGAGGCGCCCGCGAACCAGAGGATGGCGATGGTGCTGATGTCGTAGAGGGTGCCGAACCAGTCGCCCAGGTATTCGTGCGCCAGGTACGCCAGGGCGCGCCCGGCCGCGTGGCCGCCCTCCTCGAACTCCTTGTGCGGGATGAGCACGGCCGTCGCGAACCCGCTGAACACCAGGAACACACTCATGATCAACGCGGCCGTGGTGAGCAGCCGCTTGGCGCCCTTGACGCGCTGTTCGAGATCACCCTTGATCTGCGGCATCACGGCGACGCCCGTCTCGAACCCGGACAGGCCGAGCGCCAGCTTGGGCAGCGCGAAGGCGGACAGCGCGATCATCGCGAGCGGGCTGGAGTGCCCCGCGGTGAGCGCGTCCTGCCAGTCGCCCACCAGCTCGGGGCGGGACAGCACCTGGGCGATGGCGGTGCCGACGACGACCAGGTTGAGGATCAGATAGACGGCCACGAGCGCGATGGCCAGGCCGATGGCCTCGCTGAACCCGCGCAGGAAGATCGCGCCCAGCGCGGCGATGAGCAGCAGCGTGATGGGCACCTGCTGACCGGCGAGCGCGTCCGGGAAGAACGGGTTCTGCAGGATGTGGGCGGTCGCGTCGGAGGCCGACAGCGTGATCGTGAAGATGAACGCCGTCGCCACGAACCCGAGCAGCACCAGCACCAGCAGCTTGCCCCACCAGCTCGGCAGCAGCCGTTCGAGCATGGCGATGGAGCCCATGCCGTTGGGGCTCTCGGCCGCCACCACGCGGTAGGTGGGCAGCGCGCCGAACAGCGTCAGCGCCACCAGCATGAGCGTGGCGATCGGTGACAGGGCGCCCGCGGCCAGCGCGGCGATGCCCGGCTGGTAGCCGAGGGTGGAGAAGTAGTCGACGCCGGTGAGGCACATGACCTGCCACCAGGAGTGACGCTTGCCGGGATGTTCGTCGTGCATCCCGGACGTCGGCTGCAGCCCGTGTAGCAGCCAGCTCCGCATGGTCACCGGTCGGCCCTTCTCTCCTGGTCCCTGCTCCTGGTCGAATTCGGAGACCCTATCCACCGGAGCGGCCCTGGCGCATGCCGGGCCGCGCCGGACTGGAAATTCGGGGGACATTTGGTGATTTGTGCCGCTACGGTGGATCACCGGGGTGGCTCTTTGGGTGTGCTTCCTTCTTCATTTTTCACATGACTTCAGCGCACCCGCTCTCCACCTCTTCAGAGGTCGCGCGGTGCTCCCACGCGGCCTCTCTCAATGCGAAGGGTCGCTCCACGGTCTCTAGGGCATCGGAGGTGCCTTGATGAACGGTCCGGCCGAGATCCTGCTGCGCCGTACGCGGGTGGTCGCGCCCGCGCTGCTGGCCGCCGATCCGCGCATGCCCGAAGCCGTCGGCACGCCCGAAGCCGTCGGCACGCCGCCCGGTCGCCTGAAGATGACAGGGGCCGATGTGCGGTCCGGGGTGGCGGCGCTGGAGTTCGAGCTGCTGCAGCTGGGCTTCCTGGGGTCGGCGGAGCTGTATCGGGCGCCGGCGGCGCTGTCGTCGAAGGACCTGACGCGCGGCGAGCGGCGGCTGCCGCACGGCCTGCGGGGCGAGCTGGGCGCGGCGGACTCGCACGTACTGAGCGGCCTGTCCCCCGACCCCGTGAAAGTGTCCACGTGAGCGAAGACCTGATCCTCTCGGTCGTGGTGGGGTCGCGGGCCTATGGTCTGGACACCGCCGAGTCCGACACCGACCGGCGTGGCGTGTTCGTGGCGCCGACGGAGGCGTTCTGGCGGCTGGACAAGCCGGTGACGCACCGCGACGGGCCACTGCCTGAGCAGTTCTCGTGGGAGGTCGAGCGCTTCTGCGGGCTCGCCCTCGACGCGAATCCCACGGTCCTGGAGTGTCTGTGGTCTCCCCTCACGGAGGTGCTCACGCCGGAGGGCGAGCGGCTGCGCGATCTGCGCGGGGCGTTCCTGTCGCGGCGGGCGCACGAGACGTTCACCCGGTACGCCGACGCCCAGTTCCGCCGCCTCGACCCGGCCGCGCCGAAGTGGAAGCAGGCGATGCACCTGATCAGGCTGCTGCTGAGCGGCCGCCACCTGGTACGCCACGGCGAGCCCCTGATCCAGGTCGGCGGCTACCGTGACCGGCTGCTGGCGATCAGGCGGGGCGAGGTGGCGTGGGCGGAGATCGCCGCCTGGCGGGCCGAGCTGACCGGCGACCTGGCCGACGCGACCGGCGTCCTGCCGGCGGCGCCGGACCGGGAATCCGTCGAGACCTACCTCGTGGCCGTACGCAGGGCACACCTGTCCCAGGAGCGCGGGTGAACCTGCCTGCCTGGCTGCCGGAGATCCCCGAAGAGCAGCCGTACCCGCTGGTGTTCGCCACGATAAGCGGCGCGCATCTGTACGGTTTCCCCTCCGCCGACTCGGACGTGGACCTGCGGGGCGTGCACCTGCTGCCGCTGCCGGAGGTCGTCGGCCTGCGTACCGGACCGGCGACCCTCGACCGGACCTGGACGCGCGACGGCGTCGAGGTGGACCTGGTCACGCACGACCTGGCCAAGTTCTGCGGGCTGCTGCTGAACCGCAACGGCTACGTCCTGGAACAGCTCCTCTCCCCCTTGGTCGTGTCCTCCTCTCCGCTGCACGAGGAGCTGACGGCCCTGGCGCCCGGCTGCCTGACGCGGCATCACGCCCACCACTATCTGGGGTTCGCGCGTACGCAGTGGCGGCTGTTCGAGAAGAACGGGGAGCTCAAGCCGCTGCTCTACACCTTCCGCGTGCTGGCCACCGGCATCCACCTGATGCGCACCGGCGAGCTGGACGCCGACCTGACCCACCTGTTCGCGTACGTCCCGGCGTACCTGCCCGACCTGGTGGCCGCCAAGCGGGACGCCGAGCACGGCCGCGCGCCGGAGGTGAGCACGGCGGGCGACGACATGGCGCGCCTGACCGCCGAACTGGAGGCGGCCAGGGACTCTTCACCGCTGCCGGAGGCCGCCACCGTCCGGGACGCCATGCACGACCTCGTGGTCCGGGCGCGCCTCGCCACTGTGTTCACGTGATCAGGCGGCGGCGCCTGATCACGTGAACAGGGGTCAGGCGGGCCCCGCCGACAGGATGAGTCTGACGGCGAAGTTGCGGTAGCCGGACCGTTCGAAGGCCCTGGCCATCGGGACGTTCCCCGCGTCGGTGTCGGCGACGATCCGCTCGGCGCCGCGGCCGGCGTGCAGCCGGGTGATCTCGCCGAGCAGGTCGTCGGCGTAGCCGTGGCCGCGGTGCTCGGGCACCACGCCGAGGTAGCCGACCACGGGCCCGCCCGCGTTGGCCGACGGCAGCGCCACACCGGCGAGGTCCCCGTCCGGCGTGTACGCCAGGCGCCACCAGCCCCTGTCGCCCGGCATGCTCCGGTAACCCTCGACATCCTCACGGGCCTGCGCCTCGGGGGCGGTCGTGGCCAGGGCCTGCCGGGTGTGGTGGTCGAGCGTGCCGACGGCCACGCGCCTGAACGCCTCGACGAACACCTCGTCGTCGGCCTCCGCCCGGAACACCAGCCGGTCCGACACCTCCGGCACGGGCGTGCCGTGCGTCCAGGCGTACCTGAGCCGTTCGAGCTCGTCGGTCAGCCCGGCCAGGGCCCCGGCCCGCCACCGCCAGTCGATGGCGGCCGTGACCGCCGGGTCGTCCCGCCAGCCGCTCGCGACGAACACGTGGTAGGCGGGCGCGTCGCCGTACTTCTCGTGGGCGTGTCGCAGCAGTTCGGCGGCCAGTTCCACGCGGTCGGGCACCGACGGGTGGACCCAGAGGCAGTCGAGCGCGAGCGGGCGGTCGCCGTCGGGCAGGCCCCACCAGACGGCGCGGGCGAGGATGCGGCCGTCCTGTTCGGCGACCCAGATGCGGTCGTGGCGGTAATGGCCGGTCTCGAGGAAGGGGAGCAGCCGGTCGGGGTCGGCCCAGCTGATGGGCTCGTCGACGGCGCAGTCGAGCAGTCGGTCGAGGTCAGCCTCGACCGTGGAGCGGAAAAGCGTTGAGCGAGAAAGCACGATTCCTCCGGAAAGTTACAACAGCGGACGCGCGGAGCGCCCGGAAACCACGGACCATCTCAACGCCTCCCTTCTTCCGGACTTTTCGCGGTCAACGGGGACTTTATCGCAAATGTAAGGCGAGTTCCGACAGGATAAGGACGTGGGCTCCTACGACGACGACACGCTTCCGCTCCAGCCTCCCGTCCGGCTGCCGGCCGACGATGAGCTGGTGGCGGCCGTACGCGAGACTCCTCTGGCGACCGGCGACGCCGGCGCTTCCGCTGATCCGGCGCTCGCGCCGGATGCGGTCGAGGCCCTGCGTGACGGCTCCGACGACAAGGTGCTCCAGGTGTGGGCGGACGTCTGCCGCCGCACGCTGAGCACCGACGAGAGGCTGTTCATGGAGGTGGTACGCCTCTACCTGGGCCGTGGTCCGCTGACCGACGAGGTGCCCGCCGTCCTGACGGACCTGGGCCTGGTACGCCAGGCGCCGCCGCGCACCCTGACCCCGCTCGGCATCTGGGCGGCCGGGCTGGTGATCGGCGAGGCGACCGGGCAGGACATCCCGGTCATGGGCTCGCTGGCCGGCCGGGACGCCGGCGCGCTGCTGCACGGCCTGCGCTCCTACCCGGAGCCGGAGCGCGACGAGGAGCTCGCCGGCTGGCTGGCCGGCCGGGATCAGGGCGAGGCGGCGGCCGAGATCGCGGCCGTGCTCGGCGAGGTGAGCCCGCTGAGCCGGGCGGTCGGCGTGGAACTGCTCGCCACGGGGCTGGGCGAGGCGGGCATGGAGGCGCTCGACGGGCTGCTCGGCGCGCCGAGGCTGGGCGCCGTCGTGGCCGCCCGGCTGGGCCGCGAGGAACGGCCGCCGACGCCTGAGGAGATCGCGTGGGCGTTCGTGGACATGGCGGCGGCGCTGCTGGAGTTCGGCGGGGAGGCGGCCGAGGTCATCAAGTCGGTCTCCCATGGCATGGAGAAGGACGAGCAGGCGGGCACGATCGCCCTCCTGGCCCTCGGTGACCATCCCTGGACCGAACGGGTGCTGCAGGTGTTCATCGACCACCATCCGGACGAGCGGGTGGTGGCGGCGGCCCGCAAGGCGCTGCGCCGGCACGGCCTGATGGACGTCCGAGGGTAGAGTCACCCGAGATGACGAACCACACGATCAGCCCGCGGACCGGCGTTCTCGGCGCGTACTCCTGCGACTGCGAGGCGGACCTGCCCGACCTCATGTCCGCCGAGCTGCACGCCTCCGAGACCAACCAGTGCACCGCCTGTCTCGGCTCGGCGGAGCAGCCGGTGCTGCCCGGCCTGGCGCCCGGCATCCTGCCCGGCCTCTCGCGTGGCCTGATGCGCCCCTGTACGGCCTGCGCGGCCACGGGGCGCCGCAAGGAGCAGATCGTCTGGGAGCTGGCCCACGCCGAGGCCGAACAGGTGATCACCATGAGCCTGGTGCGGGGTGTGGTGGCGGAGTTCGGCGGGCCGTTCCACCTGTCGGAGGTCGCGGACGCGGTCAGATCGGGCCTCGGTCTCCCGACGGGCCGCCTGCCGGTGGGGCCACGGGTCCGCGACCTGCTGCTGCGGCTGCAGGCGGCGGGCGAGATCACCATGCTGTCGGCTCCCGACGAGCTGCTGGACGGCGCCGACGTAGTCCTCTATCGCGACCCGCAGTGGGCCCGCACCTCCGGCCTTTAGCGCCTGACTCGGCCGTCAGCGCTTGACGCGGCCGTCAGCGCTTGACGCGGCCGTCAGCGCTTGATGCGGCAGAGGATCTCGCCGTGTGTGATCGAGATCCAGCCGTCGTCGGCCGCGGCCCACTTCAGCCAGCCCTCGGAGATGCGCCGTAGGTCCTCCTGTGTGGCGGCGCCCGTGGCGAGTGCCTGTGTGGCCATGGCGGACCGCTTGATCCGGTCGGCCCACATCCCGCCCCACCAGGCCCGGTCCTCCGGCGTGGCGAAGCACCAGGTGGACGAGGTGGCGGTGACGTCGTCGAAGCCCGCGGTCCTGGCCCACGACAGCAGGCGCCGCCCGGCGTCCGGCTCGCCGCCGTTGCTCCGCGCGATGCGCTGATAGAGCGCCAGCCACTCGTCGAGCTCCGGCAGCAGCGGGTACCAGGCGAAGGCGGCGTAGTCGCTGTCACGCGCCGCCACCAGCCCGCCGGGCTTCGTCACCCGCCGCATCTCCCGCAGCGCCCGTACGGGATCGCCGACGTGCTGCAGCACCTGGTGGGCGTGGACGACGCAGAACGTGGCGTCGGGATAGTCCAGCGCGTGCACGTCGGCGACGGCGAAGTCGACGTTGTCCGCGCCTCCCACTCCGGCCCTGGTCAGCTCCAGCGTCTCCGCGCTCACCTCGGACGCCGTCACGTGCGCCACCCGGCCGGCCAGGTCGGCCGTGATGGTGCCGGGCCCGGCGCCCACGTCCAGCAGCTTCATCTGGGGCTTGAGGTGGGGCAGCAGGTACGCGGCCGAGTTCTCGGCGGTGCGCCAGCGGTGGGAGCGCAGCACGGACTCGTGGTGGCCATGGGTGTAGACGGCGTCCATCGAAACTCCTTCGTCTCGCCTCTATTGGAGGACATTAGCCCCTATCTCATCATTCAAGAAGATACGTCTCACTATATGGTCCTGTCGTGATCATTACTCCGACGCTCGTAGACTTTGTCGCGACATGTTGGCATCCGGGAAAGGGCACTGGTCGTGGGAGAGGTCCGGCCGATCGTTCAGGTGGGAGACCCGGTGCTGCACGCGCCCTGTGAGCCGGTGACCCGGTTCGACGGGGCGCTGGCGGCGCTGGTGGAGGACATGTTCGCGAGCATGTACGCGGCCGAGGGCGTGGGCCTGGCCGCCAACCAGATCGGCGTGGCGTCGCGGGTGTTCGTGTACGACTGCCCCGACGAGAACGGCGACCGGCACAAGGGCGTCGTGGTCAATCCGACGCTGGAGCTGCCCGGCCTCGGCGAGCGGCACCTCGACGCGGGCGAGGAGGGCTGCCTGTCGGTCCTGGGCCAGTACGCCCCGCTCCCCCGCCCCGACCACGCCACCGTGCACGGCTTCGACGCCGAGGGCGCGCCGGTCACCGTCGAGGGCACCGGCATGCTGTCGCGCTGCCTGCAGCACGAGACGGACCACCTCGACGGCTATCTCTACATCGACCGCCTGCCGGCCAAGCGCCGTAAGCAGGTACTGGCGGCGTACGAGGAGTCCCGCGCCGTGGGGTAGCCACGGAAGGCGGACTGCCCACGGAAAGTGGACTGCCGCGGCTCAAGACGCTCACGGCGAAATGGGCAGAGGCGCACGGCCGGCCGGCGGACCCGGCGGAAAGTGGACTGGCGCGGAAATGGACTACGGTGGCGATGTGATCACGGTGGAGGACGTGCGGCGGCTGGCGAGCACGCTCCCACGCTCGTCGGAGCATCTCATCAGGGACCGGATCAAGTTCCGCGTCGGCTCGATCGTCTACGTGGCCTTCTCCCGCGACGAGACCCTCATGGGCTTCGGCTTCCCCAAGGAGGAGCGGGCCGCCCTGGTGGCGGCCGAGCCGGACAAGTTCCAGCTCCCGCGCGAATCCGACATGCGCTTCAACTGGGTCGTCGCGCGCATGGCCGCCATCGACGCCGACGAGATGCGGGAGCTGGTCGTCGAGGCGTGGCGGCTGACGGTCCCGAAGAAGGTCTACGCCGCCTACATCAGCTCAGCCGGTCAACACCCAGTGCGCTGATCAGCAGGCGCTCCTTACGGTTGCCGAGCAGGCGGGCCGTCCAGTCGACGAAGCCCCCGTCGCCCAGCTCCACACCGTCCGCGTAGATCTTGAAGCACAACCCCGTGTAGTAGCCCCGCCCGGACTGCCGGTCCGAGTCGTCCGTCGCGCCGACTCCGTCCGCCACCCGCTCGAAGCGCGGGTCGAGGACGGTGACGCGGACCTCCGGATCGGGGATGCCGCACGCCCGGACGGCGTCCGTCAGCAGACTCAGGTGCTCCGCCAGGTGACGGCGTTCGAACGCCAGGTTCCCCGTGTCCCGGTCGCCCGACACCAGCGCGAACAGGCCGAAGTGCGCGGACATCCCCGCGCCCGCGAAGTGCTGCGCCCGCGCCACGCGCTGGAAGGCGGCCAGCCGCACCGGATCGGTGGAGCGGCGCCGCCGGACGGCCGCCTCCAGCGCGAGGGCGTTCGTCGGGTCGGCCGCGACCTCGGTGTTCCTGATCGTGGTGATCACCTTGTTCTGGTCCACAGTGGCCGGCGCCGAGTGCGCCCCGAGCGGCGCGACCGGCGCCAGAGTGAGCAGCTCGAAATCGGCCGGTACGACCGACAGCACCGCGTCCTCGGCCCGGCGGATGCGCTCGAACGGCACCGTGGCCGGCCCCACGAACCGGTCGGTCGTGTAGCGGCGAAGCACGTCGGCCGGGGTCAGGCCGCGCGCCCGCACCCGCATGACTTCGAGCAGCAGCGTGGTGAGGTCGGCGCCGGACAGCCGCTCGGCCAGCACGTCGAGGATCTCGGGACCGCCCGCTTTCCTGAGCACCCGCTGCAGAGCCGTTGATTCGTCACCCATCATCCAATCATGATCGTAATCATGAGCTGGCGCGACTGGATTTCCCGGCACGGCCACTCAGTGACGCCTTCTCTTCAGGACAGGCTTCGGTAGAGGCTCCAGGTCAGCCCGGTGATGCGCCTGACCGAGGAGCTCCAGGTGCCGCCCGCGGGGTGGGCCGTGAGCACCGCCATGATGAACCGGTCGTCCTTGCCCAGCAGGCCGGTGGTGTGCAGCACCGGACGGCCGTAGTCGGGCACGCCGGACCCGGTGGCCCGTGACGCGACGCCGCTGATCGACAGGTCGGCCCCCGGCGCCCGCAGCGCGACCGGGTTCACCGAGGCGCCGGTCCCGCACTTGGTGGGCGCCACGTCGCCGAACCCCGACCAGCCCTGCTTGACCGCCCACGGCTTGGGCACCGCGCGCGGGATGCCGAAGTACTGGTCGAAGCCGTCGGTGCCGCACGGCGTGGAGTTGCGCAGGTGCCCCAGGATCGTGTCGCGCACCCCGGGCGCCGCCGTGTCGAGCAGGTAGCGGTACGTCCGCACGATGTCGTACGCGCTCAGCGACGTGTAGCCCCAGAACCCGGGCTTGGACGCGGGCGGCGGCGTGGTGTCGGACAGCCCGAGCCTGCGCGCCATCCGCTGGACGATCGCGCCCTTGCCGTCGCGGTTCCAGAACGTGGTGGCCGCGTGGTCGTCGCTGGAGCGCAGCATGACCTTGAGCAGCCGGGCGTCGGCGGCGGGGACGGTCTTGCGCTTCTCCAGGTAGTCGATCGCGATCAGGATCTTGACGACCGAGGCCGAGCGGAACTTGCGGTGCGCGTTGCGGGTGGCGACGAACTTGCCCGCCTTCCTGTCGAAGACCAGCCACGACGCCGTCGTACCGGCCGGCACCGTCGGAGGCTTGACGCCACCGGTGGACGCGGTTGCCGGGGGTCCGGCGACGCATGCCACCGCGAGAGGTAAGGCTGCCGCGACGGCGGCCCAGGGCTTGGTTCGCATCCGACATACCTACCAGAGTCTTGACCTTCCAACAGAGTCGGGTATAAACACAGATGAAACCACACTGAAACGGCGGTGAATCAACATCATGTACGCCGAGGAGCGGCAGCAGGAGATCCTTCGCAGGGCCCGTGCCGCGGGCCGTGTCGACGTGGTGTCGCTGGCCGGCGAGCTCGACGTGACCACCGAGACGATCCGCCGCGACCTGACCGCGCTGGAGCGGGCGGGCGTGCTGCGCAGGGTGCACGGCGGCGCGATTCCCGTGGAGCGGATGGGGTTCGAGCCCGCGCTCGCCACCCGCGACGAGGTGATGACCGCGGAGAAGGAGCGCATCGCCAAGGCCGCCCTGGCCGAGCTGCCGGAGGACGGCTCGGTCATCATCGACGCCGGCACCACCACCGGCCGCCTGGTGCAGATCCTGCCCGCCGACCGGGAGCTCACGGTCGTGGTCAACTCACCGCCGCTGGCCACCGCGCTGGCCGCCCGCGCCAACCTCAGCGTCATCGTGCTCGGCGGCCGGCTGCGCGGCCGGACGCTGGCCACCGTGGACGACTGGGCGCTGCGGCCGCTGTCGCAGTTGCACGTGGACGTGGCGTTCATGGCGACGAACGGCTGCTCGGTCGCCAAGGGCCTGACCACGCCGGATCCGGCGGAGGCGGCGATCAAGCGGGCGATGGTGTCGGCCGCGGAGCGCAGCGTGCTGCTGGCCGATCACACCAAGTTCACCAACACCTACCTCGCGAGCTTCGCCGAGCTGAGCGAGATCGACGTGGTGATCACCGACGCGGGCCTCGACCTGGCGCTGGCCGCCGACCTGTCCGCCGCGGGCCCGGAGGTGGTTCGGGCATGATCCGTCACTCAGACCTCGGCAGTGGTTCGGGCATGACCTCTTACGGAAACCTCGGCGGCGGGTGGCGGCCATGATCCTCACGCTGACGCTCAACCCCAGCCTGGACCGCACGATCGAGATCGGCTCGCTCGACCGGGGTGCCGTCATCCGGGCCGCCGCCGCCCGCCTGGACCCCGGTGGCAAGGGCGTGAACGTCTCGCGCGCGCTGCTCGCCAACGCGGTCGCCTCGCGCGCCGTGGTCCCGTTCGGCGGCGACGAGGGCAGGCAGCTCGTCCGCCTGCTCACCCTCGAAGGGCTCGACATGGTGACGGTCCCGGTGACCGGCACGACCCGCTCGAACGTCACCCTGGCCGAGCCCGACGGCACCATCACCAAGATCAACGAGCCCGGCACCGCTCTGTCCCCCGGTGAGCTGGACACGATCGCCGACACCGTACTGGCCGCCGCGCACGAGGCCGACTGGGTGGTGGCCTCGGGCAGCCTGCCGCCGGAGGTACCCGCCGACGTCTACGCCAGGCTCTGCCGCCGCTTCGCCGGCGCGGGCATCCACGTCGCCGTCGACACCAGCGGCCCGGCGCTGGCCAACGCGCTGGCCGCCGGCCCGGCCCTGGTCAAGCCGAACCTGGAGGAGCTCGCCGCCGCCACCGGCATGCCGATCCGCTGCCTCGGCGACGTGGTGGAGGCCGCGGGCAAGCTCCGGGCGGCGGGGGCGCGTACCGTCCTGGCCAGCCTCGCCGCCGACGGCGCGGTTCTCGTCGAGGACAGCGGCATCTGGTACGGCCACGCCACGGTGACGGAGCCGCGCAGCTCGGTCGGGGCCGGAGACGCCATGCTGGCGGGTTTCCTGGCCGGCGGCGCGCACGGCGAGCGAGCGCTGGTCGAGGCGCTGGCCTGGGGCGCGGCGGCGGTGTGCCTGCCGGGCAGCCGGATGCCCGGGCCGGGCGACATCCGCCGCGACGGCGTCCGCACCGGCCCGCCCCTCCTGACCCGTCCCCTGGAATCCCCCGCCGACCCCACCTGACTCGACATACCAGGAACCTGCTCATCCCCCCGAAGGAGCATGTCCAATGGCCGAAACCTACACACCCCAGGTCTATGGGACCGGGGCCAAGGCCACCATCCAGCGCATCGGCGGCCATCTGGCCGGCATGATCATGCCGAACATCGGCGCGTTCATCGCCTGGGGGCTGATCACCGCGCTGTTCATCCCCACCGGCTGGCTGCCGAACGCGGCGCTGGGCGCGATGGTCGACCCGATCATCAAGACGCTGCTGCCCATCCTCATCGCCTACACCGGCGGCCGGATGGTCCACGGGCAGCGCGGCGCGGTGGTGGGCGCGGTCGCGGTGATGGGGGTGATCGTGGGGTCGGACATCCCGATGTTCCTGGGCGCCATGATCATCGGCCCCCTCACCGCCCTGATCCTGAAATATGTGGACAAGTTCACGGAGGACCGGACCAAGTCCGGCTTCGAGATGCTCGTTGACAACTTCACCGCGGGCATCGTCGGCGCCCTCATGGCCATCGTGGGGATGTGGGCCATCGGGCCGGTCGTCCGCGTCGTGACCACGGCCGCGGGCAACGCGGTCGAGTGGCTCATCGTCAACAACCTGCTGCCCCTCGCCTCGGTCCTGATCGAGCCCGCCAAGGTCCTGTTCCTCAACAACGCCGTCAACCACGGCGTCCTCGGGCCGCTCGGCGTCGCCGAGTCCGTCAAGCACGGCAAGTCGATCCTGTTCATGCTGGAGTCGAACCCGGGCCCCGGGCTCGGCCTGCTCATCGCGTTCCTGCTGTTCGGCCCGCGCCCGCTGCGCCCGAGCACGCCCGCCGCGATGATCATCCACTTCTTCGGCGGGATCCACGAGATCTACTTCCCGTACGTCCTGATGAAGCCCCGCCTCATCCTCGGGGTCATCGCGGGCGGCGCGGCCGGCGTGTTCACCTTCATGATCACCGGCGCCGGGCTGGTGGCGACTCCTTCACCGGGCAGCATCTTCGCCTACCTGGCGGTGACCCCGAAGGGCGGCTGGCTGGGCGTGCTCGCCGGCATCCTCATCGCCACCGCCGTGTCGTTCGCGGTCTCCTCGCTCCTGCTCGGCTTCGGCCGCGGCGAGAAGGAGGAGCCGCCGGAGGACACCCCGCAGGCCGCCGCCGCCGACGCCGGTGTCCCCGAACCCGCCGCCGACCGCGTCGATGAGAGCGGCCGCGTCGGCGAGACCGGCGACAACGACCGCGAGACCCAGGCCCAGCCCGTCGCCAAGGAGGCGTGAACCATGGCCAGCATCGACAGCAAGGACATTCACAAGATCATCGTGGCCTGCGACGCGGGCATGGGCAGCAGCGTCATGCTCGCCAGCCAGCTGCGCAAGCAGCTCAAGGACACCGGCGTCACCGTGGAGCACACGCCGGTGAACGAGATCCCGGCCGACGCCGACGTGGTGGTCTGCCACTCCGGGCTGGCCGCCCGGGCCAGGGTCTCGGCGCCGGGCAAGGTACTGGTGCCCTTCCAGATCTTCCTCGGCGACCCGGCTGTGACCAAGCTGGTCGCCACTATCAAGAACGGTGGCACGGTCGATGCGTGAGGACCTGCTCGACCCACGCGCCGTACTCCTGCACGAGAGCGCGGCCGACCGGGACGAGGCGATCAGGCGGTGCGGGCGCGCCCTGGTGGACGTGGGCGCGGTCGCCGAGCCGTACATCGACGCCATGCTCGAACGCGAGCAGACGATCTCCACCTACGTCGGCGAGGGCGTGGCCATCCCGCACGGCACCGCGGCCGCCAAGGAGGTCGTCCGGCACGACGCGATCTGCGTCGTCCGCTTTCCGAACGGCGTCGACTGGGGCGGCGAGCCCGTCACCCTCTGCGTCGGCATCGCCGCGAAGAACGACGGGCATGTACAGCTGCTGGCGGCGCTCGCCGACATCCTGCTCGACCCCGAACGCGCCAGAGCACTCCGTGAGGCGACGGAGGTCGGCCAAGTGATGAAGGAGCTCAGATCGTGAAAGTCGCCCGATTCCATGCCCCCGGGGACATCCGGGTGGAGGACGCGCCGGAGCCGGTCGCCGGTCCCGGCGAGCTGAAGATCCGGGTACGCAACTGCTCGACCTGCGGCACCGACGCCAAGATCTTCAAGCACGGCCACCACCACATCCGCCCGCCCCGGGTGATGGGCCACGAGATCGCCGGCGAGGTGGTCGGCACGGGCGAACGCGTGCAGGTGATCGCGGCCATCCCGTGCGGCACCTGCGAGGAGTGCCGGCGCGGCCGCCTCACCGTCTGCCCGAACCAGGAGTCGATGGGGTACCACTACGACGGCGGTTTCGCCGAGTACATGGTGATCCCGGCGAAAGTACGGGCCGTGAACGGCGTCAACGTCATCCCGTCCGGCGTCGGGTTCGCCGAGGCGTCGGTGGCCGAGCCGCTCGCCTGCGTGCTGAACGGCCAGTCGCTGGCGCGGGTCGGCCCGGGCGACGACGTGGTCGTCATGGGCGCGGGCCCGATCGGCTGCCTGCACGTGCGGCTGGCCCGCGCGCGCGGCGCCGCGCGGGTGTTCCTGGTCGACGTGAACGCCGACCGGCTGGCGATGGCGGCGGAGCTGGTACGCCCCGACGCGGTCGCCGACACCGACGCGGTGGACCAGGTGCTCAAACTGACCGGTGGCCGCGGCGCCGACGTGGTGATCACGGCGGCGGCCTCCGGCGCGGCCCAGGAGCAGGCCCTGCGCATGGCGGCCAGGCAGGCCAGGATCAGCTTCTTCGGCGGTCTGCCCAAGGACGACCCGATCATCGCCCTGGACTCCAACCTGGTGCACTACCGCGAGCTGACCATCGTCGGCGCCAACGGCTCCAGCCCGGCGCACAACGCCGAGGCCCTCAAGCTGATCGCCGAAGGTCTGGTGCCGGTGGCGGACCTGATCACCCACCGGCTGCCGCTCTCCCAGGTGCTCGACGGGATCGACCTCGTCAGCCGGGGCGCGGCCATCAAGGTCACGATCGAGCCCTGAGGGGGGTTGTGATGGCACAACGTACGGTGACGGTGGCATCGGCGAGCGGCCTGCACGCGCGGCCCGCGAAGCTGTTCGTCCAGGAGGCGGTGCGGCTGGGGGTTCCGGTGCGGATCCGGGTGGGCGAGAAGTCGGTGCCCGCCAACAGCATGCTGGGCGTGCTGTCACTCGGCGCCACCCACGGCACCGAGGTGACGCTGGAGTCGGACGCGCCGGGCGCGGACGCCGCGCTGGACGCGCTGGTGGCGCTGCTCGCCCAGGACCTGGACGCGGAAGGGGCCCTCGATGGCTGACCCCGGCCGGTCGGCCACGCCGGGCGAGAGCCCACCAGGTGCCGAGCCGGCGGGTGCCGAGCCGGCGGGTGCGGAGTTGGCGGGGCTGGGGGTCAGTCAGGGGCGGGCCGCCGGGCCGGTGATACGCATGGCGCCGCCGCCCGTACTTCCCAGCCCGCGGCAGGTCGCCGACCTGGCCGCGGAGGCCGCCGCGGTGGGTAAGGCGCTGGAGTCGGTCACCGCCGACCTGCGGCAACGCGCGGCCAGCGCCGCACGGGGCGCGGGCGGTGGCGCGACCCCGGAGGGCGGCGAGGGGTCGGCTCCAGCCGGTGGCGGCGACGCGGCGGAGATTCTCGACGCGCTCGCCATGATCGCCGACGATCCGATGCTGCGCGAGGACGCCGAGGCCGCCGTCCGCGACGGCCTGGACGCGCCCCACGCCCTGGACGCCGCCTTCACCCACCACCGCGAGACGCTGGCCGCGCTGGGCGGCTACCTCGCCGAGCGGGCCGCCGACCTGGACGACCTCAAGCACCGCGCCATCGCCGCCTGCCTGGGCCTGCCGATGCCCGGCATCCCCGCCCCCGGCCACCCGTACATCCTGGTGGCCGAGGACCTCTCCCCCGCCGACACGGCGGGCCTGGGCACGGACGTGGTGGCACTGGTCACCGAGAAGGGCGGCCCGACCAGCCACACCGCGATCCTGGCGCGCGGCCGCGGCCTGCCCGCCGTGGTCGCCTGCGCGGGCATCACCGCCCTGACCGACGGCACGGTCATCTCGGTCGACGGCAAGACCGGCCGGATCGGCGTCGGCCTGACGGACGAGGCCGTGGCGGAGGTCCTCAGGAGCGACCGGGAAGAGCGCGAGCGCCTGGCGAACAGCAGCGGCCCCGGCCGGACGGCCGACGGCCACCCGGTCAAGCTGCTGCTCAACATCGGCTCGGCCGCCGACCTCCGGCCCGGCGCGGAGGGGGTCGGGCTGTTCAGGACCGAGTTCCTGTTCCTCGACCGCAAGCAGGAGCCGTCGTTCGAGGAGCAGGTGGCCGCCTACGCCGCGGTGTTCGCGCGGGCCGGGACGGTCGTGGTGCGCACGCTCGACGCGGGCACGGACAAGCCGCTGCCGTTCCTCGCTCTGCCGCCGGAGCCGAACCCGGCGCTCGGCATCCGCGGCCTGCGGGTGGACCGCGTGCTCCCGGCCGTACTGGACACGCAGCTCGACGCGATAGCGGAGGCGGCCCGCGCGACGGGCGCCGACGCCTGGGTGATGGCCCCGATGGTCACCACCCCGGCGGAGGCGGCCGGCTTCGCCCGCCGCGCCCGTGCCCGGGGCCTCACCAGGGTCGGCGCGATGGTCGAGGTGCCGGCCGCCGCCCTGCTGGCCGACCGCCTGCTGGCCGAGGTGGACTTCCTCAGCATCGGCACCAACGACCTCAGCCAGTACACCTTCGCGGCCGACCGCCAGCACCCGGGCCTGGCCGATCTCCTGGACCCCTGGCAGCCCGCGCTCCTGAAGCTCATCGCCGCCTGCGCGGACGCCGGCCGCGCCGCCGGCAAGCCGGTCGGTGTCTGCGGCGAGGCCGCCGGCGATCCCCGGCTCGCTCCGGTGCTGGTGGGATTGGGGGTGACGAGCCTGTCCATGGCGGCGGTGTGCGTGCCGTCCGTACGCGAGGAGTTGTCCCAGCACACCCTGGAGGAGTGCCGCAAGCTGGCGGCACTCGCCCTGTGACGGTCAGGGGCGCCGGCGGAGTTTCGCCTCGGACAGCTCCGGGGGCTGCCAGCCCTCGTCGCCCGGGTTGATGGTGACGCCCGGCGCCACGATGGCGTCGATCCTGTCCAGTACGTCGTCGCCGAGCCGGACATCGGGGGCGGAGAGCTGGCCCTCCAGGTGTTCCATCGTGCGCGGCCCGATGATGGCCGAGGTGACCGCCGGGTGCCTGATCGTGAACGCCAAGGCCAGCTCGATCAGCGTGTGCCCGGCCTCCTCGGCCAGGACGGCGAGCTGTTCGACGGCGTCGAGCTTGCGCTGGTTGACCTCCAGCTTCATGTCGTAGCGGTGCGGCAGCCTGCTCGCGCGGCGGCTCTCCGGAAGTTCCTGGTTCTTGCGGTAGCGGCCGCTCAGCCAGCCGCCCGCCAGCGGGCTCCAGACGATGGCGCCCATGCCGTACTTCTGGACGGTGGGCAGCACGTCGGCCTCGATGCCGCGGGCGAGCAGGGAGTACGGGGGCTGCTCGCAGACGAAGCGTTCGAGCCCGCGCCGCTCGGCCGCCCACTGGGCCTCGACCACCTGGTGCGCGGGGAAGGTGGAACTGCCGATGTAGCGGACCTTGCCCTGCCGGACGAGGTCGGTGAGGGCGCCGAGCGTCTCGTCGATGTCGGTGGCGGGGTCGGGGCGGTGGATCTGGTAGAGGTCGATCCAGTCGGTGCCGAGGCGGCGCAGGCTGTTCTCGACGGCCTGGAAGATCCAGCGCCTCGAGTTGCCCCCCTCGTTGGGGCCGTCACCCATGGCGCCGTGGCACTTGGTGGCCAGAACGACGTCGTCTCGCCTGCCCGACCTGGCCAGGGCCTGGCCGACGAACTCCTCCGACTGGCCCCGCGAGTAGACGTCGGCGGTGTCGACGAAGTTGATGCCCGAGTCGAGGGCGCGGTCGATGATGTCGGCCGACTTCTCGGCCGACTCCTCGCCGAACCCGCCGAACATCATCGCGCCGAGGCAAAGAGGGCTGACCTTGAGACCGGTATGTCCGAGTACGCGATATTCCGTCATTCCCTCACTCTGGCATGACCGCCTCGTCGGATTGGACGCGGCGTGGCCGCCCGCGATGAGGACGTCCATGGCGGCCGTGGTGTCATGGAGCCATGACGGAGTTCTCCCACGCACCCACGTTCCCGCAGGCACCCACACCGGCGTTCCTCTTCGACCTCGACGGCACCTTGATCGACAGCGTCTACCAGCATGTCATCGCCTGGCGCCAGGCGCTGTCCGGGCTGGGCATCGACCTGTCGGTGTGGCGCATCCACCGCCGCATCGGGATGAGCGGCGGGCTGTTCGTGAGCGCGCTGCTGCGGGAGACGGGGCTGAAACTGTCGGCGGAGCAGATCGACGAGTTGCAGACGATCCACGGTGACGCCTACACCGAGCAGATCGACTCCGTCCGCCCGCTGCCGGGCGCCGCCGAGTTGCTGAGCGAGCTGACCGGGCGCGGCGTGCCGTGGGCGATCGCGACCAGCGGTTACGCGCGTACGGCCCGGCTCGCGCTGGGCATGCTGGGCCTGCCGGAGGACACCCCGATGGTGACCCGCGACCTGGTGCGCAGGGCCAAGCCGGACCCCGACCTGTTCCTTGCGGGTGCGGCGCTGCTGGAGATGGATGTGCGGCATGCGATGGTGGTAGGAGACAGTGTCTGGGACCTGCTCGCCGCCCGCCGTGCGGGGGCGCTCGGGATCGGGGTGCTGTCCGGTGGATACGGCAGGGATGAGCTGGAGCGCGCGGGTGCTTTCCGCGTGTACGCCGACCCGGCCGACATGCTGCATCGGCTCGACGAACTGGGCGTACGCCAAAGCGACTGAAATATTGGAATATCCAGCCGAACCTCTACCGCTGGATCATGCGTATCCCCCACAGAGGAGCTTGATATGGACTTGGCAGATATCGGGGTCACCGGCCTGGCGGTCATGGGCAGGAACCTGGCGCGCAACCTGGCCAGGCACGGTTACGCGGTGGCCGTGCACAATCGCACGCCCAGCCGGACGCAGCAGCTCGTCAAGGAGTTCGGCGGAGAGGGCACGTTCGTACCGTCGGAGGAGCTGGCGGACTTCGTGGCCTCGCTCAAGCGGCCGCGACGGGCGATCATCATGGTGAAGGCGGGTCCGGGCACCGACGCGGTGATCGACCAGCTCGCCGAGCTGATGGAGCCGGGCGACATGATCGTCGACGGCGGCAACGCGCACTTCGCCGACACCCGGCGGCGCGAGGCGGCCCTGCGCGACAAGGGGATCCACTTCGTCGGCACCGGCATCTCCGGCGGCGAGGAGGGCGCGCTCAACGGCCCGAGCATCATGCCCGGCGGCTCCAAGGAGTCGTGGGAGGCGCTCGGCCCGATCTTGCAGGACATCTCGGCCAAGGTCGACGGCGTCCCGTGCGCGGTGCACGTGGGTCCCGACGGTGCCGGACACTTCGTCAAGATGGTGCACAACGGCATCGAATACTCGGACATGCAGCTCATCGCCGAGTCCTACGACCTGCTGCGTCAGGCTCTCGGCGCCACCCCGGCGGAGCTCGCCGGAGTGTTCCGCGAGTGGAACGAGGGCGAGCTGGAGTCCTATCTGATCGAGATCACCGCCGAGGTGCTCGACCAGGTGGACGCGGCCACCGGCAAGCCCTTCGTGGACATCGTGGTGGACCAGGCCGAGCAGAAGGGCACCGGCCGCTGGACCGTGCAGGGCGCGCTCGACCTGGGCGTTCCGGTGACGGGCATCGCCGAGGCGGTGTTCGCCCGCGCGCTGTCGGGTCACCCGGAGCAGCGCGCCGCGGCCGCGTCCCTGGAGGGGCCGAAGCTGTCGGGCGTCGGCGGGCGGGAGCTGATCGAGGACGTACGGCAGGCGCTGTACGCCTCCAAGATCGTCGCCTACGCGCAGGGCTTCGACCAGATGGCCGCCGCCTCCAAGGAGTACGGCTGGGACCTGGACCTGGGCGCCATGGCCACGATCTGGCGGGGCGGCTGCATCATCAGGGCCCGCTTCCTCGACCGGATCCGCGCCGCCTACGACACCGACCGGGCGCTGCCGACGCTGCTGGCCGACCCGACGTTCGCGGCGGCGCTGAACCTGGCGCAGGAGTCCTGGCGCCGGGTGGTGACCACGGCGGTGCAGATCGGCGTGCCGACGCCGGGCTTCTCCTCGGCGCTGGCCTACTACGACGGGCTGCGCCGCGAGCGGCTGCCCGCCGCGCTGATCCAGGGGCTGCGCGACTTCTTCGGCGCGCACACCTACCTTCGGGTGGACCGTGAGGGCGCCTACCACACCGACTGGTCCGGCGACCGCACCGAGCGCCCCGCGTAGTTTTCAGCCGATCCGTTCTTCAGCTTTTCAGCGGGTCCGCAAGGGGATCGGGTTGGCCACGGCGGTCACGAGGCAGAAGCCGATCGGCCCGGCGGCGTCGTGCAGGGTGCACTGCCCTGTGGCGACGCCGCCGTCGCTGAGGTGCCCGGTCGCCTCCACGCCGACCAGTTCCCCCTCGGGGACCCGGCCGAGCGTGATCGTGTAGTCGGCGTTGATGAAGTGCACGCCGCCGGTGCCGCCGGTGCTGAGCGGGCTGGCGAAGTCGGCCGCGAGCGCCACCCTGGTGAACGGCGTGACCGGCTCGTCGTCCACGAGCGGATGGGTCTCGCGCAGCCAGACCCGGTTGGGGCCCGGCTCGCTCCAGTCGGTCAGCCGCCACAGGTGGAACGGCGGCTCCCACTCCCCGCCCGTCACAGGCGGTCCGGCGGGCGGCGGCTCGTCCCACGCGGGCGTGTCGTTCCGCTCGCCGTCCGGCTGCTCGCCCTGCCTGAGCAGTACGGCACTGGCCCGGCCGATCACGCCCTGGTCGGTGCGGATCGTCACGTCGGCCACCCGGATCCGGCGCCCGTCCCTGACCAGCTCGGTCTCGACGGTGACCGCAAGCATCGGGCTGTTGCGGAACAGATCGACGGTGAGGCGGGCGAACCGCAGGTCCGGCTCACCGTACTCCTGCTCGACGGCCATGGCGGCCAGGCCCCCGAGCAGGCGGCCGTGGAGCATGTCGGGCGACCAAGGGCTGCGGGCGCGCGGAGCGGGCACGAACTCGCCCGTCTTACGCGTGAAGAACGCTGACGTCACAGAATGAGATTCTAGAGGGTGGTGAGGCGCCGCCCGAGCCCGCGCAGCCGTTCCTTGAGTTCGACCGGCTCCAGCACCTCGAAGTCGAGGTCGAGGAAGGCCACCACCACGGCGATCAGATGCAGGTCGTCGCCGCGCAGGGTGAGCACACAGGTGTCGTCGCCGACCGGCTCGACGACGCCCGCCGTACGGCCCGCGACCTGATCGGCCGGGGCGTACAGCAGGACGCGGGCCTGGATCGGCCACATGTCGTGGCCCAGCCGGCGCTCGACCCAGGCGGCGACGTCGCCCCCCGGCGGCTCGCGCGGCGTGCAGCGGGGACCGTTCGGCGTGCGCAGGCGCAGGCGGTCGGCGCGGTAGGTGCGCCAGTCCCGCCGGTCGACGTCCCAGCCGACCAGGTACCAGCGGCGCGACCAGTTGACCAGGGTGATCGGCTCGGCCTTGCGCTCGGTGGTGACGCCGTCGCGGCCGGTGTAGTCGAAGCGGAGCTGCTCGTGGTCGCGGCAGGCGGCGGCCACGGCGGTCAGCACCTCGGCAGCGACCGTCGGACCGTCGGGGGTGATCGGCACGGTGTGGGTCTGCAGCGCGTTGACCCGCTGCCGCAGCCGGGCGGGCAGCACCTGCTCCAGCTTGGCCAGCGCGCGCAGGGACGTCTCCTCGATGCCCGTCACCGTGCCGCCGGCGGCCGTGCGCAGGCCCACGGCGACGGCCACGGCCTCCTCGTCGTCCAGCAGCAGCGGCGGCAGTTCGGCGCCCGCGCCCAGCCGGTAGCCACCGGAGACACCCCGCGTGGAGTGGACCGGATAGCCGAGGCCGCGCAGCCGCTCGACGTCGCGGCGCACGGTCCTGACCGCGACGCCGAGCCGTTCGGCCAGGTCGGCGCTGGGCCAGTCGCGCCGCGCCTGCAGCAGGGACAGCAGGCGGAGCAGCCTGGCCGAGGTGTCCAACATGAGGGCAATTGTGTCCTGATCCTGGCCGCAATGCCGCCTAGCTTGGCGACATGGAGAAATTCGTGATCGATGTCCCGCAGGCCGAGTTGACCGATCTGGCGGAGCGGCTGCGCCGTACTCGCTGGCCCGACGCGCTGGAGGGCGTGGGCTGGTCGTACGGCGTACCGCCGGAAGCGGTCCGCGAGCTGGCCGATTACTGGCTCGACGGCTATTCCTGGCGTGCGCACGAGGCCCGGCTGAACGCCCTTCCGCAGTACACGACCATGATCGACGGGCAGCGCGTGCACTTCGCGCACCTGCGCTCCCCCCGCGAGGATGCCCTGCCGCTGCTGCTGACGCACGGATGGCCCAGCACGTTCGCCGACTTCGCGCGCGTCGCCGAACCCCTCAGCCGCGACTTCCACCTGGTCATCCCGTCGATCCCCGGCTTCGCCTTCTCGGGACCGACGGCGGAGACCGGCTGGGGCGTACGGCGCGTCGCCGCCGCCTGGGCGGAGCTGATGAGCAGGCTCGGTTACGCGCGGTACGGCACGCAGGGCGGCGACTTCGGGTCGCTGATCTCCCCGGAGGTGGCCAGGCTCGACCCCGACCACGTCGTCGGAGTGCACCTGAACGCGCTCACGACGCTCATCAACGACGACCAGGCCGGGCTGAGCGCGGCCGAGGTGGAGCGGGCCAAGGGGGTGGAGCGCTGGCACCGCCACTACTCCGGGTACGCCATGATCCAGGGGACCAGGCCGCAGACCCTGGCCTACGGCCTGGCCGACTCGCCGACCGGCCAGCTCGCCTGGAACCTCGACGCCTACGCCTCCTGGGGCCAGGACATCGGCGGCCTGTCGCGCGACGACATCCTGACCAACGTGACGATCTACTGGCTCACGGACACGGCGGGCTCCTCCGCGCGCCTCTACCGCGAGGGCGCCTCAGCCTGGGAGCCGCCCGCCGAGCCGGGCAGGACGCCGACCGCCGTGGCGGTCTTCCCCGGCGACAGCTCGGTGCGGCGCTACGCCGAGGTCGCGCACAACGTGGTGCGCTGGTCGGAGTTCCCCTCCGGCGGCCACTACGCCGCGCTTCAGGCGCCGCTGCTGCTCGCCGAGGACATCAGGGAGTTCTTCATGGCGCTCAGCCCCCGATCCATGAACTCGGCGACGACGGGCACCGCCTCCTCAGGATAGAGATCCGCGTGCCAGACGAACCGCGAACGGCCGTCGCCCTCGTCCAGCACCGTCGAGGACGCGTTGTGGTGCCGCAGCCCGAGCGGGCTGTCGACTATGGCGTAGGCGATGCGGCGGGCCGCGTCGTCGACGTCCACGATGAGCTCGTGGGCGACGGCTCCGTTGAAGAACGTGACGATCCTGACATCACCCTCCATGCGGCACTCGAGCACGAACCCGGGCGCGAGCCGGTCAACCCGGCCGACCTCGCGCAGAGCCGCCCACACCCGCTCGGCGGGGACGTCGAGCAGCGCCTCCTTGTGAATGGCGGCCATGGGGTCAGCCACCTGCCGCGACGCAGAACGGGTGGCCCTCAGGGTCGGTGAGCACGGTCCAGTCGGCGCCACCCGGCTGGAACTCCGGTACGGCGGCACCGAGCCCGACCAGCTCCTTGACGGCGATCTCGACGTCGGTCACCTGGAGGTCGAGGTGGACGTGCTTGGCGTCGTCGGGCCAGCCGGGGCTCCGGTAGCCGGAGACACGCTGGAAAGCCAGCCCGACGGGGCCGCCCTCGACGGTGGCGAAGTCGTCGTCGCTGTGGCTGATCCGGCCGCCGGTGGCCTTGGCGTAGAAGTCGGCAAGGACGGCCGGGTTCTGGCAGTCGAAGATCACGCTGGAGACCGTGATGGTGGTTGTCATGGGTCCAGGGTGGGGCGGGGTGGGCGACCGGGTCTTGAACATCCTTGCGACACCGCTGGGCGTTCGTGGACTGGCGGCGACGGCGCTGAGCGGCACCGCGCCAGCGCGACGGCGCCAGGAATGTCGTAGCCGGAGCGTAGGGTTCGGCACGTGCGTTCAGCAGTCCGTCTCGGCACCGGGCCCGGGTTCACCCTCGACGCGGTGACCTGCCACGACGATCACCGCAGGTGGTCGCCGCCCGAAACGAGCTCCGACTACCGGGTGGTGCTGGTGCGCCGCGGCCGCTTCCGCCGCAAGGCCGACGGTCGGGCCGCCGTGGTCGATCCGACGATGGCCTATCTCGGCATTCCTGGCGAGGAGGAGCATTTCGCACATCCGGGGGGTGGCGACGTGTGCACCTCCCTGTGCGTGACACCGGACCTGTGGCGCTCGCTCGCGGGCGACAACATGGCGCCCTCCCGCTCCACCGTCTACGTGGACGCCCGCCTCGACCTGGCGCACCGCCACTTCCTGGCCGCCGCCCGCACCGGCGACACGGCTTTCGAGCTCGCCGAAGCCCTGCTGCCCCTCCTGTCCACCGCCCTCGCCCAGCTCGCCCCCATGCCGGTGCGGCGCGGCCGGGCTCCGGCGAGCTCGGAGATGATCGTGGAAGGTGCCCGGGAGGCCATCGCCGCAGGCCATCCCGCCGCCGACGGGCTCCTGCCGCTGGCGGAGTTCCTGGCCGTCTCGCCGTACCAGCTGAGCCGGGCCTTCACCCGAGAGCTCGGCATATCCCTGACCCACTACCGCAACCGGGTGCGCGTCGGACGGGCTCTCGACCACCTGGAGGGCGGCGCGGCGAACCTGGCGCTGCTGGCCGCCGAGCTGGGATTCGCCGATCAGGCCCATCTGACCCGCACGGTCCGCCGCCACGCCGGTCGCACCCCCGCGGCCCTGCGCCGCCTGCTCGCCCCTCCAGGCTCGCCGACGCAGGGCCCTCGTGGCATCCGGGGATAGCCGCACCGGATTCGATCAACGACGGCCGGGTGGCGTAAGCTCCCTCGCGTGCGTGATTCAGGTGAGGACCCCCGGCCCGCCCGCGGTGCGGTGCGGGAGATCCACTCGCTCAGCCAGGCGGCGACCCTGTCCTACTCCCCCGACCTCGACGGGCTGGCCGACCCCGGCGAGATCGTCTGGGCGTGGGTGCCCTACGAGGAGGATCCGGAGCGCGGCAAGGACCGGCCGCTGCTGATCGTGGGCCGCACCGGCCGCAGGCTGCTGGGCATGATGCTGTCCAGCCAGGGCGACGACGGCCCCGACTGGCTGGAGGTCGGCGTCTGGGGGCGCGACGGCAAGACGTCATACCTGCGGCTGGACCGCGTGTTCGCCCTGGACGAGGACGACATCAGGCGTGAGGGCGCGGTGCTCGACGGCACCCGGTTCGCCCGCGTGGCGAGCCACCTCATGAAGGCGTACGGCTGGACCGCAGGCGGCTGACCCGCTTCGTTCGGCGTCCCCCTGGCTGAGATCATGGGCACATGCGTGTTGCGGTGATCGGAAGCGGGATCGTCGGAGCGGCCGCGGCCTGGCACCTGAGCGGGCGCGGGGTCTCCGTGACGGTGGTGGACGGGGCTTTCACCGGGCGGGCGACGGAGGCCGGCGCGGGGATCGTGTGCCCCTGGGTGGACCATGCCGACGACGACGCCTGGTACGCGCTGGCTCGTGAGGGGGCTCACCGCTACCCGGCCCTGGTCTCGGCGCTGGGCGAGGACATCGGGTACGCGCGAGTGGGGGCGCTGCTGGTGGCCCCGGATCCGGCCGAACTGGATCCGGTACGCGCCCTCCTGCTGCGCCGCCGTCCGCAGGCACCCGAAATGGGGGACATCACGGATGTGGCAGCTCCGTCGGCACTGTTCCCGCCGCTCAGGGAGGGTCTGAGCGCGATCCACGTGCCGGGGGCCGCTCGAGTGGACGGTCGGGCGGTACGTGATGCCCTCCTCCGCGCCGCCGTCCGCCAAGGCGCCGACCTCCGTACGGGCACCGCGACCCTCACCCCCGACGGCGACCTGCTCCTCCGCACCACCACCGGCACGTCCGTCCCGGAGCCGACCACGGAGCCGCAGTTCGGGGAGGCGGGGATACCGAGCAACAGGCTCAAGTCCTCAGCCGAAGGACCAGGGACCCCCAGCGAGAGGATCCTCGCGCCGGGCGATGGAGCAGGAATCCCCAGCGACAGGTTCAGGTCCCCGGCTGAGGGACCAGGGATGCCCAGTCAGAGGGTCCTCGCGCCGGGCGAGGAGGCCGGGGTGCGGGTGGCGGCGGATGTGGTGATCGTGGCCGCCGGGGCCTGGAGCGGGGAGGTTTGCCGGGGACTGGGGGTGGAGATCCCGGTGTTCCCCAGGCGGGGGCAGATCGTGCATGCCGCCCTCGACGGTGTGGACACCACCTCCTGGCCGATCGTGCTGCCCCGGAGCGGGCCGTACCTGCTGGGGTTCCCCGGCTCGCGGCTGGTGGTCGGCGCGACCGTGGAGGACGCCGGGTTCTCGCCGTACGTCACCATCGGCGGCGTCCACGAGGTGCTGGCGGCGGGCCTGCTGCTGGCGCCCGGCTTGGACGGCGCGAGGGTGGTGGAGACGAGGGTGGGCCTGCGTCCGGTGTACGCGGCGGGCACGGCGCTCATCGACCGGCTCACCGAGCGGGTGGTGGTGGCGACGGGCCTGGGCGCGTACGGCCTGACGGCCGGCCCGTTCACCGGCCAGATCGCCGCCGCGCTCGCACTAGGCGAGACGCCACCCATCGACATCAGCCCGTACGCGCACATTCCCGCCTGAGCCCGCCCATCGGCATCCGGCCCCTGGACTGCGGGCAGAACGACTAACCCAAGCCCCGGTCAGTGCCCACACCACGTAGCAGAGTGTCGACCAGGAGTGTGGCCAGGGTGTCGGCGTCGTCGCCCTGGCTCTGCGCGGCCTCGTGGATCAGCGCGTAGTAGACGCGCCTGGCCCAAGCCGGATCCACGTCGGCCCGCAGCAGCCCGGTGGCCTGCGCCTTGAGGAACAGCCGCTCGCACCTGTCCTCGACCTCCGAGTGCACGCGGGCCACCTCGGGATCCGACGACGCGCGGCTCATCGCGAATCCCCAATCGATCTTCACCCGCAGCACGCTGGCCGTGACCTGGTAGAGCGCGACCAGCGGCGGCGCGGTCTCGGGGTTGGCGGAGTCGACCGCCGCCGCGAACTGCCGCGTCGCCCACCCCTCCATCGCACTGACCAGGGCATCGCGGGACGCGAAACGCCGGTGCACGGTCGTGCGGGCGACCCCGGCCGCCTCGGCGATCTGCTCCATGCTGGCCGACGGATTCTTGCTGAGCACGCGCTCGGCCGCCTCCAGGATCGTGCGTACGGTCCGTTCGGCGTCGGAACGCAGCGCGCGCCCCTGCTGACTCGCTTCCACAGTGCAACCATACACCCCGGACTTGCAACACTGATGTTGCAAGTGCTACGTTCTTGGCATCACCAGCGATGCACTTACGGAGGAATCCATCATCATGGACATGCGACTCACCGGCAAGACCGCCGTCGTCACCGGCGCCAGCAGGGGCCTCGGTCTCGCCATCGTCGCCGCGCTGCGAGCGGAGGGGATGCGGGTGGTGGCCGGTTCGCGGACGATCTCGCCCGAGCTGAAGGAGACCGGCGCCACGGCGATCGCGGTCGACCTGTCCAGCGCCGAAGGCCCGGCCGAGCTGATCGGCACCGCCCTGGCCGAGTTGGGCGAGATCGACCTGCTGGTCAACAACGTCGGCGGCGGCGACGGTGGCGAGGGACAACTGGACGGGTTCCTGGGCTTCACCGAGGAGCAGTGGCACCAGGCCCACGACCTCAACTTCCTCAGTGCCGTCCGCGCCACCAAGGCCGCCCTGCCCAGCCTGCTGCGCCAGGGCGGGACCGTGGTCAACATCTCCTCCAACGGCGCCCGCATGCCGCACGCCGGCCCGATCGTCTACACCACGGCCAAGGCCGCGCTGACCGCTTTCGGCAAGGCGCTGGCCGAGGAGTTCGGGCCGCAGGGGGTGCGGGTCAACACCGTCTCCCCCGGCGCCTGCCGCACTTCGATGTGGGAGGACCCCAACGGTTACGGTGCGGCGCTCGCGGCCAAGATGGGCCTGGAGCACGACCAACTCCTGGCCGGGCTGCCGTCGAGCACGGGGATGACGACGGGTAGGTTCGTCGCTCCCCAGGAGGTCGCCGCCCTGGTGACCTATCTGGCCTCACCGCACGCCGCGAGCGTCAACGGCGCCGATTACGTCATCGACGGCGGCGCGATCAAGACGGTCTGAATCTATCGCGATATATCGTCCAAATCGGGAACATCGGAGATATCGCGATCAGTTGAGTGGTGTGGACCGACTTTCAGGGGAGTGTGAGCGATGGCGAGACTGCGGACGATACGACGGCTTCTCGTAGGCGGGGCGGCCTTGGCCGCGGCGGGCTGGGCCCTGCGCGACGTGCCCGCCGAGCTGGGCGTGCGGCCTTTGACCTCGGGACCGGACCGGGCGGCCAGGGTGCGGCGCTCGCCGCAGTTCAAGGACGGCGCCTTCTACAACCCGATGCCGGAACCCACCACCATGCTGTCCGCGCCACCCGCGGGTCTGCTGCGCGAGATGTCCAAGGACAGGGACCAGCGCCGCCCGTCCGGCCCCGTTCCGCTGCGCGTCCCGCCGACCGGTGACCCGTCGCCGACCGGGCTGAGAGCGATCTGGTACGGCCACGCCTCCACGCTGGTGGAGATCGAGGGGCGTCGAGTGCTGTTCGACCCGGTGTGGAGCAGGCGGCCGTCTCCGTCGCAGCTTGTCGGGCCGAAGCGGCACCACCCGGTGCCCATCCCGCTGAACCGGTTGCCGCAGGTCGACGTGATCGCGATCTCACACGACCACTACGACCACCTCGACATGGGGACCGTGCGCTCGCTCACCGCGACGCAGAAGGCGCCGTTCCTGGTGCCGCTGGGCATCGGCGCCCACCTGGAGCGGTGGGGCGTGCCCGCCTACCGGATCATCGAGCTCGACTGGAACGAGGAGGCCGAGGTGGCCGGGCTGCGCTTCATCGCGACGGCCGCCCGCCATTTCTCCGGCCGCGTGCTCACCCGCAACGACACGCTGTGGGGCTCCTGGGTGGTGGCCGGAGCGAACAAGCGGGTCTTCTACGCGGGCGACTCCGGCTACTTCGAGGGCTACCGGGGCATCGGGTCGGCGCACGGCCCGTTCGACCTGACGCTGATGCCGATCGGCGCCTACAGCCCCTCCTGGCCCGACATCCACATGAACCCGGAAGAGGCGATCAACGCCCACCTCGACCTGGGCGGCAGGCTGCTGCTGCCGGTGCACTGGGCGACGTTCACGTTGGCGCTGCACCCGTGGTCGGAGCCGGTGGAGCGGCTGTGGCGCGAGGCGAAGGCCCGCGACGTCGAGATCGTGGTGCCGCGCCCCGGTGAGGCCGTGGACACCGACGGCGCTCCGGCCGTCGACGGCTGGTGGGAGACCCTGGGCTGACCTCCTTCGACCACACCCGGCGGGCCTGCTACGCCGGATATGTCACCCAGGCCATCGTCAACAACCTGGCGCCGCTGCTGTTCATCGTCTTCCAGACGCGCTACCAGGTGCCGTACGAGATGCTGGGCCGCCTGGTCCTGCTCAACTTCGCCACTCAGCTCATCACCGACCTGATCGCGGTCAAGGTGGTGGACCGGACGGGTTACCGGGTGCCCCTGGTGCTGGCGCACGTGTTCAGCGTGGCCGGGCTGGCACTGCTGTCGGTCGCTCCGTCGGCGCTGCCGTCGCCATACGCGGGGCTGGCCGTGGCGGTGGTGGTCTACGGGATAGGCGGCGGTCTGCTGGAGGTCCTGGTCAGCCCGGTGGTGGACGCCCTGCCCGCGCCGGCTGAGCACCGGGCCGCCAGGATGAGCCTGTTGCACTCCTTCTACTGCTGGGGCCAGGTCGCCGTCGTGCTGGGCACGACGCTGGTGCTGGCCTGGGTCGGCGACGCGGCCTGGCAGGCGCTGCCGCTGCTGTGGGCGCTCGTACCATTGGCCGGCCTTGTGCTCTTCCTGCGGGTCCCGCTGCCCGCGACGGTGCCCGACGAGCACCGGACCGGGCTCGGGGCGCTGCTGCGGACCCCGTCCTTCGCTGCGGCGCTGCTGCTGATGCTCTGCGCGGGCGCGGCCGAGCTGACCATGTCGCAGTGGTCCTCGCTCTTCGCCGAGCAGGGGCTGGGTGTGGCCAAGGTGTGGGGGGACCTCGCGGGACCGTGCCTGTTCGCGGTGCTCATGGGGTTCGGCCGGATCGCCTACGGTCTCTGGGGGAGCCGGATTCCCCTGCTGCCGGCCGTGATCGCCTGCGGTGTGCTGGCCACCGCCTGCTACCTCACCGCCGCCCTGGCCCGGGACCCGGTGCTCAGCCTGGTCGGGTGTGCGCTGTGCGGGCTGGCGGTCAGCCTGATGTGGCCGGGGACGTTCAGCCTGACGGCCGCCCGCTTCCCGCTGGGCGGGACCGCGATGTTCGGGGTCCTGGCGATGTTCGGCGACGCGGGGGCGGCGGCGGGTCCGTGGCTGGCGGGCGCCGTCGCCCAAGGTGGCCTGCTCGGCGACGGCGCCCTCACCCAAGGAGGCCTACTCGGCGATGGCTCCGGACTCCGTGCCGGACTGCTGGTCGGCACCGTCTTCCCGCTCGCGGTCGTCGTGGTGGGCATCGCGCAGTCGCTCCTGGTCCGCCGCCGCGCCCCCGCTCCCGCCGGGAGCTGATCCATGCCGTCGTACTCCGCCCCGCTTCCGCTCCCACTCTCCCTGCCGCACCGCCCCTGCTGAAAGCTGATCCATGGCGTCGTACAGTGCCGTCGTACAGTTCATTACGTGAGCAACCTGGAGCAGGACCCCAACGAGATCCGCTGCGGCGCCGGGAGCGGTGGTGAGACCGAACTGCTCGCCGGGCGCGCGGTGCCGCTGGGCGGCCCGCGCGGCATGTCGGTGAGCAGGACACTGCCCAACGCGCACCGCCGCATGATCGGCGCGTGGTGCTTCGTGGACGCCTACGGCCCCGAGGTGGCGGTGATGCGGGTGCCTCCGCATCCGCACACCGGCCTGCAGACCGTGAGCTGGCTGCTCGCCGGCGAAGTACTGCACCGCGACAGTGTCGGCAGCCTCCAGGAGGTACGCCCCGGCCAGCTGAACCTGATGACCGCCGGGCGCGGCATCTCCCACTCGGAGGAGTCGCCCGAGACGCTGCTGCACGGCGTTCAGCTGTGGGTGACGCTGCCCGGCGCGGACCGGCGGACCGGGCCCGGGTTCGAGCACCACGCGTCACTGCCCGTACGGTCCGGCCCCGGATTCGACGCTACGGTGATCATGGGGTCGCTCGGCGGCGTTACCTCGCCCGCGACCACCTACAGCCCCTTGGTGGGCGCCGAGGTGGCCGTCGAAGGGAGCGCCGAGGTGCCGCTCGACCCCGGCTTCGAGCACGGGGTGCTGCTGCTCGACGGGGAGGTCGAGCCGCTGGAGGCGGGACCGCTGCTCTATCTACCGCCGGGCCGCAGCCTGTTGCGGTTGAGCGGGCGCGGACGGGTGCTGCTGATCGGCGGCGAGCCGTTCGGCGAGGAGATCGTGATGTGGTGGAACTTCGTCGGCCGCGACCACGACGAGATCGTCGCGTTCCGCAAGGAGTGGATGGAGGGCGAGGGGTTCGGCACCGTCGAGGGGTTCGACGGCGGGCCGCTCCCCGCGCCCGTCCTGCCCGGCACCCGACTGCGGCCCAGGGGTCGCGTCCGCTAGCGCCGTTTCCACACATAGCGCTCTGTCGCGGGTCAGCCGCTATGGCTGATCCAGCACTCGATGTGATCGGTTCAGCTCGCGGACAGCGACGTGCGCAAAACAGGGCTCGTTGCGGTGGTGTGCGGAAGCCAGGGCCAGGTCCGGTGAGGTGCGGAAAACAGGACTAGTTTCGGGGATGTGCGAAAACGGGGCTAGTTTCGACGCGGGAAGGTGTAGATCACGTCCATGTTCGAGCTGTTCGTCGGTATCTCGGCCAGCAGGCGCACCGCGGTGCCCGTGAAATCGACCACCTGTATCTGCTGCTTCTCCGCGCTCGCGTCGGGCCTTGTCCAGCAGACCAGGTGGCTGTCGTCGTACCAGGTGGCCAGGCCGGTGCAGGGCGACTCGAAGCGCTTCAGCTCGGCGCCGGTCTGGGTGTCGTAGACGCAGTTGTTGCCGCTGCCCAGGCCGGGGCAGTTGGTGACGAACTGCTTGCCCGACGGCGAGAACAGCGACTCGGCGATGCCCGGGCCCACGTTCGGGATCCGGCGCAGCCGCAGCCCGTTCTCGTCGAAGAAACGCAGCGCCTGCTGCTTGGCGTCGTTGGACAGGGCCACCACGCCCGTGTCGGCCTGGTCGAAGCCATAACGGATGCCGTGCAGCGAGCCCTCCCTGAGCGAGGCGACCGTGGCCTGCCTGGTGGCGACGGTCACGATCGCGAACCCGGTCGACTGCCAGACGCCCTTCACCGGGTTGCCGACGTTGAACAGCAGGCGGCCGCTGTCACGCGACCAGCCCTGCACGTACGCGCTGAGCGGCTGGCGTGAGGTCTTGACCGTGAACGCCTCACCCGACACCTTGTCGGTGATCTTGACGCTGTCGTAGCCGTCGGCGAACTTCTTGCCGCGCTGGGCCAGGTACCGGCCGTTGGGCGACAGCATGCTTTCCCACATGTCTGGATATTTCGTGAACGGTCCGGCCAGCGAGTCCCGGGCGTAGTAGATCCAGTCCTGGGTCTTGGCGTCGCGGACCAGGTAGGTGGTGAGTCTGACGGCATCGCCCGGATTCTCGTAGATGACCGCGTCGGTGCCGGGAAGCGTTGAGGTGACCAGGTTCGCGGTGGGAACGACCGCAGGGGCCGCGGATGTGGCCGCACCTTCGGCGCTCGGTGTCGGGGTCGACGGGCCGGGCAGATTGGTCAGCGCGACGGCCACCACGGCGATGGTCGCGACAATGGCCACGACCGCGGCGATCGCCGCCACCACATAGCTCTTCTTGCCGCCCGATCGGGGTGACGGCACCTGCGGGCCGGAGCCGTACTGCGGGGGCTGCCCCTGCGTGGCCGGGGGGACCCACGGCGGCTGCTGGTGCGGCCCCGACTGTGCTTGCGGACCTTGTAGTGGCGGGCCTTGTAGTGGCGGGCCCTGTGGAGACGGGCCCTGTGGAGACGGACCTTGGAATGGTGGCCCGTACGGGTGCGCTGCCTGCGGTTGCGGTCCCTGGGGGTATGGCCCCGGCTGTGGTTGCGGTCCTGGGGAGTACGGTCCCGACTCCGCGTACGGAGCCTGGGGGTATGGCCCTTGAGGGTACGGCCCCGGCTGCGCGTACGGGACCTGACCGTATGAGGGCTGTCCATACGGGGGCCCCGACCCCGGCTGGGACGGAGGCTGAGGCTGAAACGGAGGCGGAGGCGGCGCTGCCGAGGGGTGAGACGGGGGCTGAGGCGGAACCGGGGGGTGAGACGGGAGGCCGCCGACCACGGCGGCCGCCTGCTCCAACTCCGCGGGATTCGACGTGGGATGCTCCAGCAGCCGCATGATCACCTGCTCGGCGGTGGGCCGCCGGACGGGGTCCTTGGACAGGCAGGCGGCCACGAGCTCGCGCAACGGCCCGGTCAGCGAGGACAGGTCGGGCTCGTTGTAGAGCACCTGGTCGACGATCTGCGGCACCGACTCCGCCTCGAACGGCCCGGTGCCGGTGGCGGCGAACACGATGGTGCTCCCCCACGCGAACATGTCCGCGGCCGGCCCCACGGGGTGTCCCAGAACCTGCTCCGGCGCCATGAACGCGGGCGTCCCCACCGGGGTGGAGGTGATCGTCGAAGTGGCGTCGAGCGCCTTGGCGATGCCAAAGTCGATCACCCGGGGACCTTCGCCGGCGAGCAGCACGTTGTTCGGGCTGAAGTCGCGGTGCACGATGCCCGCCTGGTGGATGGCGGCCAGTGCGGTGACGCTCCCGATGGCCAGCCGGTACAAAGCGGCGTCCGCGCGCGGCCCCTCCTCGGTCACCACCTGCCGCAGCGGCGGCCCATCGACGTACTCGCTGACGATGAACGGCCGCTCCTCGTGCACTCCGGTCGCCAGCACCTTCGCGGTGCAGAACGGCGCCACCCGCTGCGCCACGGCCGCTTCCCGCGCGAACCGCTCGGCCGCGACCACGTCGCCCGCCAGGTTCGGGCGTAACCACTTGATGGCGGCCTGGCCGCCCTGCTCGTCGACGCCCAGATAAACGACGCCTTGTCCGCCTTCTCCCAGCCGTCCGCGGATCTCATAACCTCCGAGACCGGCGGGATCTCCTGCTCTCAGCTCACTCATCGACGGCATGCCCAAATTATGGGCATGCTTCTTGCGAATGACTTAACTAGCTCTGTCCGGAAATTTCGTGTCAGTGCGCAGGGACGCCGGTGCGCGCGTGGCCATCGGGATCAGTGGGCCCGCGGCCTTGACGGGTCAGTGCGCAGGGACGCCGGTGCGCGCGTGGCCATCGGGATCAGTGGGCCCGCGGCCTTGACGGTGTGCAGTACGGGGGCCGTTTCGAGTGTGTGGATGGCGTCGAGACCACCCAGCCGACGGGTGAGGTAATCGTGCAGATCGGCGGGGCTGCGGCAGAGCGCGTTGGCCAGCAGGTTGGTCCGGCCGGTGGTGGCGGCCACCAGGGCGAGTTCACGGTGACCGGCCAGGGTGGTCGCGACGCGGTCGAGGCGTCCTGGCTGGACGGACATCCAGAGCAGGGCTTGGGTGGTGGCCCCGAGGGCGGCGGGGGCGACCTCGATATCGAAGAAGATCGTTCCGTTGGCGCGAAGTTCGGCCAGGCGGCGGGCGACGGTGGCTTGGGACACTCCGGTGGCCGCGGCGAGGTCGGCATGCGTGGCCCGGCCGTCGTGGCGCAGAGCGTCGATCAGGTCATGATCGGCGCGCGCCAGCGGCCGGTCGGACGGCTGATGGGTCGAGGATGGCCGGCGGGTCGACTGACGGATCGACAATGGCAGGTGGGCCGGCTGATGGGTCGGCGTTGACCGGCTGGTCGGCGGATCGGTCGGTGATGGCAGGCGAGCCGGCGAATCAGTGTCGCGGGCCTGTGCGAGCCGCTGTTGCTGCTGGTCGGTGAGGGTCTCGAGGCGGCCTCGCCACGCGGTCGGCCCGCCCAGATAGGTGTGCAGCAGGCAGTGGGCGGAGACCGCGGTGATGCCGGCCCTTCGGGGGATGTCGTGCAGCAACAGCGACGGTACGGCCTGCGCGCCGCTCGGCGCGTGGATGATGGCGAAGATCTCCGTGCCTCCGGAGGCCAGTTTGACCCACGAGGTGTCGGCTCGCCGGGCCAGCGAATGCGAAAGATCTCGCACGGCGGACGGGGTGGCGGTGAGCCGGATCAACCACTGGGTCTGGCCTGCCCGGTCCGGGTTGGGCAGCCCGACCACGCGCAGCGCGGCCTCGGCGCGCAGTCGTCGATAGCGGCGGGCCACGGTCTGCGCCGAGGTACCGAGCACCTCGGCGATGCGGCCGAAAGGTGCTCGCCCGTCAATGCTCAGGGCGTGGATCAACCCTCGATCCACATCGTCGAGCGTGAGCGTTTCCCGCGAAAAACCGTCGGACATGGAAGATAGTCTTCAACAATACGTTCCCGATGGAACAATCGCCCCCACCTCTCCACGCTGGGATCCCGCCCGTCGACAGCGCGGGCTCGCGGAGTTGGAGAGGAACATGGGATGCCGGTACATGTGTCATCGCCCCCGAGGGCGGCTTATCCGTGGCGGTGGGTGGCCTTGGCGGCGTTGCTGCTGGCCGAGGCCATGAATCTGCTGGACGCGACGATCGTGCAGGTCGCCACACCGGCGATCCGGGCCGACCTCGGTGGGTCTGCGTCGGACATGCAGTGGTTCAGCACGGCGTACACCTTGCCTTTCGCCCTGCTGCTGATCACTGGGGGCAGGCTGGGTGACATCGCCGGTCGGCGGCTGGTCTTTCGGATCGGTGTGGCGGGGTTCCTGGGCGCGTCGCTGGCCTGCGCCCTGGCGGACTCGGTCGGCATGCTGATCTGCTTCCGCGTCGTGCAAGGCGCCGCGGCCGCGGCGATCATTCCGCAGACCATCGGCCTGATCCGCGCCATGTTCGACGGCGAGGAGATGTCCAAGGCCTTGGGCAGTATCGGCCCCGTCATGGGTCTGGCCGCTGTCTGCGGGCCCATTCTCGGTGGCGTGCTGACCCAGGCCGACCTGTTCGGCTCGTCCTGGCGGTCAGCGTTCCTGGTCAACGTCCCGCTCTGCATCGCCGTGCTGGCCGTCGCGCCGGTCTTGATCGAGGACCACGCGCCGCGACGGCCGAGTCTCGACCCCGCGGGCACCGCACTGGCGATGCTCGGCACCGCCCTGATCGTCTACCCCCTGATCGGGGCCGGTACGGCGCACATGTCGACGGGGAGCTGGGTGGCCATCGGCAGCGGCCTGGCGGCCGTCTTCGGCTTCGGCCTGCAGCAGCGACGGAGAGCCGGACTTGGCCGCAGCTCGCTGGTGGAGACCAGCCTGTTCGCGCACCGCGCCTTTCCGGCCGCGTTGGTGACGTCCGCCCTGTTCTTCGCGGTGACGACCGGGCTGATGTTCGCCGTGGTCCTGCACCTGCAGCTGGGAGTGGGCTCCGACGCGCGGACCGCGGGCCTGACCATGGCGCCTTGGTCGGTGTGCCTGGCGGTGTCGTCGTGGGTCTCGGGCGCGTATCTGGTTCCTCGCTACGGGCGGCGGGTGATGTTCGCCGGGCTCGCCATGTTGGGGCTGGGCATAGTGGCCGCCATCGCCGTGTATCACGCGGCCGCCCCCATGACCTATCCCACGCCGCTGCTCGGCGCCCTGGGAGTCGCGGGCCTCGGCGTCGGGGTGTTCACTCCGTCGTTCTTCACCGCCGCGCTGAAACCCCTCAAGCCTCAAGAGATCGGCTCAGCCGCGGGCCTGCTCAACGCCGTCCAGCAACTCGGCGCCACGCTCGGCGTCGCCGTCCTGGGCAGCGTCTACCTCGACGGCTCCATGTCCGGCTCGCCTGGTGGCGCGGTCCAGGTGACCTGCGGCGTCGCGGGAGGCTTGCTCGTGGCAAGCTTCCTCTCCGCCGCGCTCATGACGGCGGCCGGGCCACGGTTACAGGATCTTCATCCCGGGAGTAAAGAAGCCCTCCTCGATCTCGACCTGTGACACAGCGTGATGTATTGATCACCGCTAGTATTCTCGGCATGACAACCCTCCAGGAGCTGGAGATCCGGGTGACTCGCCTTGAAGAGCGCTCGGACAACCAGCGAGAAGACATCCAGGTCATCGGCTCAGAGGTTTCCAAGGTCCTTCTGACTCAGGACGAGATCCTGAAGGTCCAGCGTACGCACACGGTGAAGATCGACGTGCTGGATGGGAAGCTCAACGAGCTCGCCACGGTGGTGGGTGGGCACAGTGAGACGCTAATCGGGCACACCCAAATACTGGCCGGGCATACCCAAACACTGGCCGAGCACACCCAAACACTGGCCGAGCACACCCAAACACTGGCCGGGCACACCCAAACACTGGCCGAGCACGGCCAGACGCTGGCCAAGCACACTCGGATGTTCGAGACGCTCTTCGCCCACTTCGGCATCCCCCTTCCCACCGAAGAGCACCAGCGCAACTAGCGCGGCGACCACGATGGCTCCCGGAGTAGTTCGCCACACGACCGTCCCGATCCCCCGTGACGGCCCGTGGTGGCTGGGACCCTTTTGGAGGGGAGCCTTCGTGGGGCAGGAAGAAGACGACCCGTCGAGGCACGGGCCCCGCGGAGGGACACCCCCTCCGGAGGAGGGGAAGAAGACGGCCCCTCGTACCTGGGGGTTCCCATGGAGGGATACCCCCTTCGGGGGAGAGGAAGAACGGATGGCCGGCTTCGCCTTTTGGCGCCCGGGGCCGGGAGGCCCCGGGCGGCTCGGCCCTTACTTGTCAGAAAGCTTGTGGCCGCGGAAAATCGGGTGGTCGGTCTCCCAGTAGCGCCAGCCTTCGATTCGCGAAGGAATGTCGGCGATACCGGTGGCGATTCTGACCTCGGCGCAGTTGTGGAGCCGGGCCCACTGCCCCCAGCCGATGCGGTAACCGAAGACGCGGTACCACATGTTTCCGTACTTGCCCTTGCTGATCGTCTGCGTGTAGTCGTGCCCCGTGAAGATCATGTGCCTCTTCTCGAGGTGTGGAGTGACCTCCCTGGTGAGCGCGCGAAGGATGGCCTCGGAGTCGACCGTGGTGCCGATCGTCTTGGCGACCGTGTCGGTGTCCGATCTGGTCTTGATCTTGTCGGCCTCCACGAACGCGAGCACCTCATACTCGTGGTGGACCGAGACGGTCATCTGGCCGCCGGGACCATCGGTGTACCTGGTGCGGGGAATGAAGAAGTTGTGGGGCCGCAGAGAGTGAGCCCTGATGAAGGTTCCCGGCTCGCAGCCATTCCCGCTGTCGGTCAGGACCGTCTTGTGGAATTTATGGAAGTGGTGGTGGAACCGATGATCCGGCAGCGGATCGGCGTTGGCCGGGGTGGTCGTGATGCCGGCAAGGGCCACGGACAGTGGGGCCGCCACGGCCAGCATCATCCGTCTTCTTGCCCGCCGCCTCGCCGGACGGGTCGGTATGCCTGTGGCGTCGGCTCTCGGAGCGTGCGTGAACATAGAGGTACCGTTTCTTTTGGAGCGCGGCCAGCGGTCGCGGCTAACCCATTGGCCGGGAAGACGGCCCATTTCTGCCCGCTGAGCAACCCAGCGTGACGATAAAGATGCTTACAGTCGCCGCCAGGCTCCTCCCGGCGCCACGCCGAAAGGGACTTCCCCGGACAGGGAAAGCAAAGGTGAATAAAACCTCTGTGTTTACCTGCCTCGGCTTGAAAAGGCACGGTACTGACCACCCCAGACGAAGGAGCCACGCCACTCCTACGACAGCCGCTGCGCCTTGCTCAGCAGCCGCTGCGCCACCACCACCAGCGCCAGGAACGCCCCACTCACCACCTGCTGAAAGGCCGACGTCAGGTTCCCCACCTGGTTGATCAGGCTCTGGATCACGCCCAGCAGCAGCACCCCCGCCACCGTCCCGGTGATCCCGCCCGCGCCTCCGGTCAGCAGGGTGCCGCCGATGACGACGGCGGCGATCGCGTCCAGTTCCAGGCCGATGCCCAGGATCGTCACCCCCGACGAGAGCCGCGCCGCGTTCAGCGCGCCGGCGAGGCCGGCCAGCAGGGCCGACATCACGTACACGGTCACCTTGGTACGCGCCACGGGCACGCCCATGAGCGCCGCCGCCTGCTCGTTGCCGCCGATCGCGTAGACGTTCTGCCCGAAGCCGGTCCGCTGCAGCAGCACCATCGCGACCAGCGCCAGCGCAGCGGTGATGTACACGGGGTACGTCAGCCCGAGCAGTTCCCCCTGCCCCAAGGACGCGAAAGCAGGATTTTTCACCAAATAGGTGGTTGCCCCCTCGCCGGAAATGGCGAGCATCAACCCCCGCACGCCCAACAAACCCGCCAATGTCACGATAAAAGGGGCCATACCGGTGCGAGATATGACCAAGCCCTGCAGTAAGCCGACGACCCCGCACGCGCCCAGCGGCAGCGCCAGCGCCACGAGCAGGCCGTACTGGGACCCATAGGCCGCCAGCACCCCGCCCAGCACGAACAGCGACCCCACCGACAGGTCGATCCCGCCGCTGATGATCACGAACGTCATCCCGATCGCGATGATCGCCAGGAACGACGACGAGACCACCACGCTGGCCGCGTTCCCCGCCGTGGCGAAGGAGTCGAAACCCACGCTGCCCACGATCACCAGCAGCGCCAGCACCATGAGCGCCCCGTGCTGCTGGAGCACCCGGCTCACCTGCTCACGTCGTAAAGAAGCAGAGGTCATCGGTTCGCACGCTCCCTGGTGGCGTAGACGGCGGCCAGGATGATGACCGCCTGGACCATCTGGGTCCACGACTGCGGCAGGTTGTGCTTGATCAGTGTCGCCGCGAGCAACTGCATGAGCAGCGCGCCCATGACCGTGCTGAGCACCCTGATGCGCCCGCCGGTGAGCGGAGTGCCGCCGACCACGACGGCGGTGATCGCCGACAGCTCGATGAACAGGCCGAGCGACGTCGGGTCACTGGCCTGCAGGCGGGCCGTCGCCAGCACCCCGGCCAGCGCGGCGAGCAGCCCGGAGATGACGTACACGATCAGCAGCACCCGTTTGACCGGCAGCCCGGACAGCTCGCTGGCCGACCGGTTGCCGCCGATCGCGACGACCTGACGGCCGAACGTCGTGCGCCGCACCACGAACAGCACGATCAGCGTCAGCGCCGCCGCGATCAGCACGATGACCGGGATCCCGGCCACCGAACTGCTGCCCAGCGCGATGAGGTCCGGATTGCGGAACTCGACGAGCTGCGGCACCAGGACGTTCGCGATGCCGCGTACGCCCACGAGCAGCGCCAGGGTGGCCACGATCGGCTGGACGCCCACGTAGGCGACCAGAGCCCCGCCCGCCGCGCCGACCACCGCCCCGCCGATCACGGCGACGATCAGCGCGGGCAGCGCGCCGTACCCCAAGTAGAGGGCGACGAGCGCGGCGGCCAGCGCCATGACCGAGCCGACGGACAGGTCGATGCCCTGCGTGCCGATCACCAGCGCCATGCCCAGCGACACGATCACGATGGGCGTGACCTGGACGAACTGGGTGCGGAAGTTCGAGGCGTCGAGGAAGTGCGGCGTGAACAGCACGTTGAACAGCAGCAGCGCCAGCACGGCGGCGTACACGCCGTAGTCCTGCACCCAGGCGAAGATCCGCGGTTTGAGGTCTGCCATCGACATCGCCCCCCTCTGGTGGGCCGGTTTCGAGGTGAGCTCAGTCATCGGGCCGCCCCGCGATCGTCGCCGTCGAGGTGAGCGCGGTCATCCGCGATCGTTGCCATGATCCTCTCCTCGGTCACCTCGTCGCCGGTCAGCTCCCCGACGACCGCGCCCTCGCGCAGCACCAGGATGCGGTCGGCGCCCTCGACCAGTTCCTCCAGGTCGGAGGAGATCAGCAGCACGCCCAGCCCCTCCTCGGCCAGCTCGTCGATCAGCGCCTGCACCTCGGCCTTGGCGCCCACGTCGATGCCGCGGGTGGGCTCGTCGAGCAGCAGTACCTTGGGGCGGACGGCCAGCCAGCGGGCCAGCAGCACCTTCTGCTGGTTGCCGCCGGACAGCTCCGACACGAGCTGGTTCGGCGAGGCCGCCTTGATGCGCAACCGCCGCATGAAGATCTCGACCATCCGGTCGATCTTCGCGTCGGACACCACGCCCGCCCTGGCCAGGGCGGGCAGGGCGGCCAGCGCGATGTTCTCGCGGACGGACAGGGTCGGCACGATGCCTTCGGCCTTGCGGTCCTCGGGCAGCAGGCTGACGCCCGCCCTGATGGCCGCGCTGGTGGAGCCGCCGCGCAGCGGCAGCCCGGCCACGAGCACCTGCCCGCCGTCCAGGGGCATCGCGCCGACGATGGCCTTGGCGGTCTCGGTACGGCCGGCGCCGAGCAGGCCGCCGAGACCCACCACCTCGCCGGGCCGTACGGACACGTCGATCCCGTCCAGGACGTGGCGCCGCGTGAGGCCGCGCGCCTCGACGGCCGGTGTCTCCCGGCCGTCGGCGGCCCGGTGGCGGTCGCGGGAGAACCTGGTCAGGCCATCGGCTTTGACCTCGTTCAGCTCGCGGCCCAGCATGAGCGAGATGAGCTTGAGCCGGTCCAGCCCGGCCAGCGGCCCGGTGTGCGCGACGCGCCCGTCACGCAGCACGGTGACCCGGTCGCACACCTGGTAGAGCTCATCGAGCCGGTGGCTGACGTACATGACGGCGATGCCCTCCTCGCGCAGCCGCCTGATCACCCCGAACAGCGTCTCGACCTCGCGCGGCTCCAGGGACGAGGTGGGCTCGTCCATGATGACCACGCGGGCGTCGACGGCCACGGCCCTGGCCAGGGCGACCATCTGCTGGGCTCCGATGCCGAGCGTCCGCAGCGGCCGCCGGACGTCGGTCTCGACGCCGTAGCCGGACAGGACGCGGGTGGCCTCGGCGTACATCTTCGTGGCGTCGATGACCCCGAATCGGCCGCGTGGCTCGCGGCCGAGCAGCAGGTTGCGGGCGACGCTCATCATCGGGACGAGGTTGACCTCCTGGTAGATGGTGGAGATCCCGGCGCGCTGCGCGTCGAGCGGCGTGCCGAAGGCGGCGGGCGCGCCGTGGTGGCGCAGCTCGCCGCCGTCGGGATGGTACACGCCGGTGAAGACCTTGATCAGGGTGGACTTGCCGGCGCCGTTCTCCCCCACGAGGGCGTGCACCTCGCCGGGGAGGAGGGCGAGATGCACACCGTCGAGAGCGAGTACGCCGGGGAAGCGCTTGCTGATCCCCTTCGCCTCGAGAACCGCTTCCAAATCAGTACGCCTCACCGAGGGAGTCCTTGGCGTTGGACGTGTCGTAGTCGCGGTCGGAGATGATCACCTTGTCGGGGATGGCCTGGCCGTCGAGGAACTTCTGCGCGGTCTCGAAGGCGAGCGGCCCGAAGCGGGGGTTCGATTCGATGACCGCGTGCAGCCAGCCGTCGGCGATGCCCTGGACGGCGCTGCGGGTGCCGTCGACAGACACGATCTTGATGGTGCCCGCCTCCTTGCCCGCGCCCTTCAGGGCGGTGACGGCGCCGAGCGCCATCTCGTCGTTCTCGGCGTAGATGCCGTTGATGTCGGGGTTGGACTGGATGAGCTGCTCGGTGACCTGCTGGCCCTTCTCGCGGGCGAACTCACCGGTCTGCTCGAACGAGATCGTGATGCCAGGAGCCTTCTCCTTGATCCGGTCCTTGAAGCCGTTCGTCCGCTCGGTGGTGACGTTGTTGCCGGGCGCGCCCAGCAGGATGGCGACCTTGCCCTTGCCGGAGAGGGCGTCGATCATCCGGTCGGCGGCCCGCTTGCCCTGCTCGTAGAAGTCGGAGCCGATGAAGGTCAGGTAGTCGTTGCACGCCTTGGCGTTGATCTTCCTGTCGACCGTGATGATCGGCACCTTCTTGGCCGCGGCCTGCTGGAGCACCGGCTCCCAGCCGTCGGAGTTCAGCGGCGCGATGACCAGCAGTTGCGCGCCCTGGGCGATGAGCTGCTGCACGTCGGTGATCTGCTTGGAGAACTGCGACTGGGCGTTGGTGACCTTCAGGTTGGCGATGCCGAGCTTGGCCGCCTCGTCCTTGATCGACTTGGTCTCGGCGATGCGGAACGGGTTGGCCTCCTTCTCCGACTGGGAGAAGCCGACGGTGGCCGTCTTGAGGTCGAACTTCTTGCCGCCGAACTGGTCGAGCGTGCACGTCGGCCCGGCCGAGCCGCTGGGGCTCTGCACGATCTGCTGCCCGGCCGTGCTGGTGGCGGCGGGCGCGCTCTGTGGCTCCTCCGCTTTGGCGCAGGCCGACGCGGTGAGGAGCACGGCCAGCGCCAGGCAGGCTGTCCGGAGATTCATGGGGGTTCCTTCCTATTCAGGCGCAAGCCGGGCTGATCTGCCCGGTGAGCGCCCGGTTGGCGGCGCTGACCCGCTGGACGTCGGGCTTGGTGACGGCTCTGTCGTAGGTCATGAGGCCGTTGAGCTCGGTCTCGACGTCGGTGGTCTGGGTGTAGATGGCGGCGCTGAGCTGATCGCAGGCGTGCAGCTTCTGGAGTTCCTGGATCATGCCGACGTAGCGGGTGGTGAGGGCCGCAGGGTCGGGCTCGACCGCGTAGCCCCAGCCGCCGCCCGACCAGGTGTGGCCGATGAGCGGAAGTCCCAGGCCGCCGTACTCGCCGATGACGACCGCCCGGGGGCCGGTGGGCTTTCCGGGGACGCCGGGGCCCGGGTAGATGTGGTAGTCCTTGACGTCGCCGTTGCCGCCGTCCTGGGCGCCGCAGCAGTTGATGCCGCTCATGTTGTCGACGAGGCGCGAAGGGTCCCAGCTCTTGACCAGGTCGGCGATGCGCGCCTGGTCGTACTGGCCCCAGCCCTCGTTGAACGGCACCCACATGACGATCGACGGGACGCTGCGGTGCTGGTCGACCATCTCCCGCAGCTCGGCCTCGAACTGGGGCTTGTCGCTGGTCCTGAACATGGCGGGCATGTCCTGCCAGACGAGCAGGCCCAGCTTGTCGGCGTGGTAGTACCAGCGGTCGGACTCGACCTTGGTGTGCTTGCGCACGGTGTTGAAGCCGAGCTTCTTGGTCTGCGTGAGGTCGTACTTGAGCGCCTCGTCGGTGGGGGCGGTGTAGATGCCGTCAGGCCAGAAGCCCTGGTCGAGCGGGCCGAGCTGGAAGACGGGCAGGCCGTTGAGCAGCATGCGGTTGTTCTTCAGCTCGATGGAGCGCATCCCGAAATAGGACGAGATCTCGTCCTTCTTGGTGCGGACCTTCAGGTCGTACAGGAAGGGCTTGTCCGGCGACCACAGCTTGGGGTTCGGGACCGGCAGCCTGAGCTCCGTGCCGACGGGGCCGGTCACGGTGCCCACGACGCGGTGGCCGTCCTTGGCGACCACGGTGGCCGTGCCCGCCGCGCCCTGGACGGTCACGCGCAGCGCCTGGCCCGCGACGTCGGGGACGGTGTCGACGCGCTCGATGTGGTCCTTGGCGACGGGCTCCATCCAGACCGTCTGCCAGATGCCGGAGACGGCGGTGTACCAGATGCCGCTCGGGTCGAGCCGCTGCTTGCCGATCGGCTGCGCGCCGGAGTCGGTCGGATCGGCGACGCCGACGACGAGCTCCTGCCGGCCACCGCGCTTGAGCGCGTCGGTGACGTCCACGGTGATGCGGTCGTAGCCGCCCTTGTGCGTGCCGACCTGCTTGCCGTTGACGTAGATCGTGGCGTCCCAGTCGACCGCGTCCAGGTGGAGGAGCAGCCGCTCACCGCTCCACGAGCGCGGCACCTCGAACGTCCTGCGGTACCACATGCGCTCCTCGTGGCGGCCGATGCCCGACAGCCGCGACTCCACCGGGTACGGCACGACGATGCGCTCGGCCAGGTCGCGGCCGGTCGGGGCGGCCTCGCCCTGCTTGGCGGCGGCGAACTGCCAGACGCCGTTGAGGCTGCGCCACCTGTCCCTGACCAGCTGGGGACGGGGGTACTCGGGCAGCGGATTCTTCGGGTCGACGTCCTTGGACCAGCGGGTGCTGAGGATGTAGGTGGAGTCGTTGACGACGTAGGCGTACGGGAATGCCTCGACCGGTGTGCCGTCGGCGTAGCTCAGGCCGGTGCCGTCGTAGGTGGCGCGGAGCGTGTTGCCGGCTTTTGCCGGAACCGGATATTGCAGCTTAAGCACCACTGTGTCCCCATTTTTCAGGACTGTGGAGGCTATAGGCCATTTGGTGCCTGCGACCGTCAGCGCCAGGTGCTCGCTCAGGGCGGCGGGCAGCGCGCTCAGCGGCTTGGCGAACGTCAGCGTGGCCAGGTCACCGGAGGCGCCGAGCGACGCGGCCGCCGGCCCGGGCGGGTCGAACCCGTCCGGCAGCGTGAACGCCGCCGCCGGGACCGCGGCCTTCGGCTGGCTGGCGCTCTGCCAGCGCAGGTGCAGATTCGCCCCGCCGAAGTGCTCGAAGTACTCGACCTTGATGTCGTAGTCCTTGCCCGCCTCCAGCGCGATGGGCGTGCCTGCCTGCTCCCTGTCCCAGTCGTCCACCCAGTGGTCGATGACGGCCTTGCCGTCCACCCAGAGCCGGAAGCCGTTGTCGCCGATGATCGAGAAGGTGTACGTCTCGGAGTAGGCGGGCCGGATCTTGCCGGTCCACCGGACGGTGACGTCGTCCTCCCTGCCGGCCAGCAGCTTGAACACGGGGTTGAGATCGCCCTGTTCGAGGCTCGGGTCCACGACACTGGCCTTGAGCTCAGCGAAGTCGAACGCGCCGGGTGCCGAGGCGAGGTAGTAGTCGCCGCGCAGCCCGTGCCGTTCGGCCGCGGCGCCCGCGGGGGTGGGCACCTGCCATAACACGGCCAGCAGCACGGCGATCACAGCCGCGAGTGACTTTCGCACAGGGTGTCCTTTCACGCTGAGGGACAGAGGTGGACGGGGGCGCCGGACCGTAGGAGGACGATGGGGGTGCTGCGCATGGCATGTCCTTCGATCAGGATCGGACAGGTTATGACCCTTTCTGGCTCCCAAATAAGCACCCGTGGACCGAGCCGGTCAAGATTTCCGATCAAATTCGTTCTCATATGATCAGAGGTGAGCCGGAGTTGAGCATTCGACTATGATCGGGGACGTGAGCGACACGCAGAGCGACGGCCGACGGCCGGTGTTCGCCGCGGAACGCCGGCAGCGCATCCTCGAATTGGTGCGCGCCAACGGCGCCGTGTCCCTGCGCGAGCTCGCCCAGTCCGTGCACTCCTCCGAGGTGACCGTCCGCCGCGACCTGCGCGCGCTGGAGTCGGAGGGCCTGCTCAACCGCCACCACGGCGGCGCCACCCTGCCCGGCGAGCTGTCGCGCGAAGCGGGCTACGCGCACAAGGTCTCGCTGGAGTCCGCCGAGAAGGGCGCGATCGCCGACCTAGCCTCGGCGCTGGTCGAGGACGGCGACGCCATCGTGATCGGCCCCGGCACCACCACGCAGGAGTTCGCCCGCCGTCTGACCAGGCACGCCGAGCTCGCCGTGGTGACCAATTCGCTACTCGTCGCCCAGGTCCTGGCCGGTTCGCCGCGGATCGAGGTGATGCTGACCGGCGGCACGCTGCGCGGCTCGATCCTGGCCCTGGTGGGCAGCGCGGCCGAGCACTCGCTGTCCGGGCTGCGGGTGCGCCGGGCGTTCATCTCCGGCAACGGGCTCACCGCCGAGCGCGGCCTGTCCACGCCCAACATGCAGGTGGCGGGCGTCGACCGGGCGCTGGCTGCGGCGGCCGAGGAGGTCGTGGTGCTGGCCGACCACACCAAGATCGGCGTGGACACGATGGTGCAGACCGTCGCCGCCGAGCAGATCGGCCACCTGGTCACCGACGAGGGCGCACCCGGCGACGTGCTCGACGAGCTGAGCGGCAGGGGCGTCAGACTGCACGTCGCCCGGATCTGATCGAATGTGACACTTCTGTTACTGAATTGTTTCCTGCCGCGACCACGATCGAGGCGGAGGCAACCGTGCTACAGGTGGCTGGAGTTCTCAAGACGTTCCAGGGCGTGACCGCGCTCGACCACGTCACGCTCTCCGTGCGCCCCGGCGAGGTGCACGCGCTGATCGGCGGCAACGGCGCCGGCAAGTCCACCCTGGTCAAGGTGCTCTCCGGCGTCTGCCAGCCGGACGCCGGCCAGCTGCGCTACCTGGGTGAGCCCGTCAGGTTCGCCAACCCGGCCGAGGCCAGGCAGGCCGGCATCGCCACCATTCACCAGGAGACGAACCTCGTCCCCACCATGAGCATCGCCCGCAACCTGCTGCTCGGCCGGGAGCCGCGCGGCCGCCTCGGGCTGATCGACTTCACGGCCGCCAACGCCCGCGCCGCGCGGATCCTGGCCGAGTACGGCCTGCGCACCGACGTCCGCAGGCCCCTGGGCACCCTGGGCGAGGGGGCCAGGCAGCTCGTGGCCCTGGCCAGGGCGGCCACCGCCGACGCCCGGCTGGTCATCATGGACGAGCCCACCTCGGCACTCGAACACGCCGAGCTGGAGACACTGTTCGGCGCGGTGGCCCGGCTGCGTGACGAGGGCCGCTCGGTCGTCTACGTCACCCATCGGCTGGAGGAGCTGTACGAGGTCTGCGACCGCGTCACCGTGCTGCGTGACGGTCGCGTCGTGCACACCGGTCCGCTGACCGGTTTGGATCGCCTCCGGCTGGTGTCGCTCATGCTCGGCAGGCCGTTCCACCCTGTCGAGGAGTCGCACTCCGCCGCCCAGCCCGACGAACCAGGCGACGACCCCGTCCTGGAGGCGAAGGGGCTCACCCGCCACCACGTGCTCGACGGCGTGTCGCTGGCGGTGCGCGCGGGCGAGGTCGTCGGCCTCGGCGGCCTGCTCGGCGCCGGGCGCAGCGAGACGGCCAGGGCGATCGCGGGCGTCATGCCGGTGGACGCTGGCCAGGTGACCGTGGCCGGGGCGGCGGCCCGCAAGTGGTCGATCAGGAGCGCCATCCGCGCCGGCGTAGGCCTCGTGCCCGAGAACAGGAAGACCGAGGGCATCGTCCCCACCCTCTCGGTACGCGACAACATCGCTCTGGCCGCCCTCCCCCGCCTGTCGCGGGCCGGAATCGTCTCCGACGCGCAGATCGACGCCATCGTGGAGACGTTCATGAAACGGCTCGGCATCAAGGCCGTCTCACCCCGGCAGCCCGCGGGCGAGTTGTCGGGCGGCAACCAGCAGAAGGTGCTGCTGGCTCGCTGGCTGGCCATGCACCCCAAGGTGCTGCTGCTCGACGAGCCGACCCGCGGCGTGGACGTGGCCACCAAGCTGGAGATGCAGGCACTGCTCGACGAACTGGCCGTGGACGGGCTGGCCATCCTGCTGATCTCCTCGGACGTGGCCGAGCTGGCGGGCAACTGCGACAGCGTGGTGGTCCTGCGCGACGGCGCGATCAGCGAGCAGCTCACCGGCGCCGAGGTGACCGAGGACCGGCTGCTCGCGGCGCTGGCGAAGGCTTAGCTCGCCGCCAGGCACACGCTCAGTACACCGATATGTGCGGGTGGTCGTAGTGGTTGGCCGTGGTGCCGCCGCGGTCTGACATCGTGCGCCAGGCACCGGTCCTGGCATGCCAGATCCGCTGGCGGTAGATGATGTACATGATGCCCAGCCGCTTGGCGTTCTTGATCGCCCAGGCGGCGATCTCGTTGCCGCGCGCCACCTCCGCGGCCGTCGGCATCGAGCCGCCGCGGCTCAGCATGAAGTCGCACGCTCTCCCGAGCGGGTGCTCGCCGCCGTCCTGGATCGCCCGGTAGCAGCCGATTCCGTTGGGTACGGCGAAATGCTCCTTCACGAGGGTCTTGACCAGGCGCATCCGGGGCGTGATGTTGTCGGAGCCCCCGGGGAGCTGCGGGACCCAGGTGCCGTCCGACCGCCGGACCCCGGGCGCCTGGTAGAGCTTGTCGATCTTGTCCTTGATCTTCTTGATCAGCTGCTCGGCCTTGTCCTTGCGTTTGCCGAGGTCGGCGACCTGGTCGCCGAGTTCCTTGGCGCGGGCGGCCGCCTCCTCCTCGGCCTTCTTGCGGTCGTCCCTGACCTGGGCGAAGCCGCTCAGCCTGGCGCTCTGCTGGTCGACCAGGTGATTGGAGAGCGCGAGGCGGCTCATGAGCGCGGAGGGGTCCTCGCTCGTCGAGAGCATGGTGGCGGGGCTCGGGGGGCCGCCGTTGGTGTACTGGGAGACGGCCATCAGCCTGAGCTCGGCCGACTCCCGGTCGTATACCTCCTGAGCGGCGGCCAGCTTCTCCTGGGCGGCCTTCTCCGCCTTCTCGGCCTTCTGGTGGGCGATGCGGCCGTTGTAGTACTCGGTGATCAGCTTGTCCGACTGCTTCCCCAAGGCGGCCAGCTCCTTCTTGAGCTGCTTGATCGTCGGCTTGGGGGCCGCGTGCCCTGGGGTGGCCAGGCTCGCTAACAGGAACACCGCTGTGATCATCGCGGTGAGCGCTTTGGTGAGGATCGGACGGCGCCGCCGGTCGGCGGGGCATGCAACCGCCACACTTCTCCTTCGCCCGAACTGCGGGGCTCAGAAGTACGCCCCCTATCCGAGGCTAGATAGTAGGGGATCACCTGTATCGGACGGCAAATCAGCAAATTTTGGTATGGGCGAAATGACGGGCGGGTGGAGCGGCAGGCGGGCGGTCCACGTGGACACCCACCGCCGACGGGCGGCGCGGGTCACCACTTGTCGATGTCCGGCGGAGGACAGGACGCCATGCGAGGAGGCCGGGCCCGCCTGGCTCTGCGGGCGGCCCAGTGGCGGCCGAGCAGCGCGGAGCCGGGGACCAGTACGGAGCCGAGCAGGCCGCTGCCGAGCCCGAGACCGAGGTCGACGTCGAGCAGGCCGTCCTCGCCCCTGAGCACGGGTACGTCGATCGACACCTTGACCGACACCGAGACCAGCGGCCCAGCGGCCTTGGTCGGGGCGGGGGCCTGGGTGGTCGGGGGGCTGGTGGTGGCCGGGCGGGTGGGCGGCTTGGGCTCGCTGGTGGCGGGCTTCGTCGTCGACGCCTGCTTGGTGGCCGGCCGGGTGGTCGGTTTGGCGGTGGCCGGTTCGGAGGTGGCCGGACGCGTGGTCCGCGTCGGCTCCGCCCCACGGGTGGGCTCCTGCGAACGGGTACGGACGGGCTCCTGCGAACGGGTGCGGGGGGGCTCAGTGGGCTCGGCGTGGTCCCCGGTGACCACCGGATCCGCGGCGTCGGTGCTGGGCGGGGGGCTGGCGAGGTCGCTGGGCCGCGCGGTGAAGATGGACGGCTCCGCCGTACCGGATGGCGTGGGGATCAGGACCGACTCGGCGGGCGCGCTGACCGGCGGGAGCCCGGCGAGGCGGTCCGGTGGCGCGTCGTTCCAGATCACGAACGCCGACGCCACCGCGGCGGCGGTCGTGACCACCAGGCCGCCCGTCACCGCGAACTTGGTCATCGGTGCCAGCGCGCTGCTGAACAGGCTCGTGCCGCCGCTCCCCGGCGTGGGTAACGGCCGCGACAGAGGCAGCAAAGAGGCGAGCGGTACGGTCAGCAGGCCGAGCCCGGCCCGGCCGCGTACCTCCCAGCCGGTGCCGTAGGCGGTGTCGGCGACCTCCTCCAGCTCCGCCAGGAACGCCTCGGCCGACTCCGGCCGGTCGGCGGGGTCCTTGGCCAGGCCGTGGCCGACCAGCGCCCGCATCGGCTCCTCGATGTCCTTCAGCGGGGGCACGGCGTGCTGGTGCTGGTAGGCGAGGGCGGCGAAGTTGTCCGCGATGAACGGCCGGTGCCCGCTGAGGCACTCGAAGAACACCACGGCCGCCGCGTACACGTCCGACGCCGACCCCGCCGGGGCGTCCGCCCACTGCTCGGGGGCCATGTAGGAGGGGGTTCCGGCGAGCGGGGCGTTCTCGCCGGAGTGCGCTGCGACGCCGAAGTCGACGAGCTTGCTCTGGCCGTCCTGGGACACGATCACGTTCTCGGGCTTGAAGTCACGGTGTACGACGCCGTGCCGGTGCGCCTCGGCCAGCCCGAGCAAGGCGCCCTTCAGTACGGCCAGCGCCGCCTCGGGGCCGGTGGCGCCCGCGTGCCGCAACAGGCGGCGCAGGGTGATGCCGTCCACCAGCTCCATCACGATGCAGACGTCTTCGTGGCCTTCGACGTAGTCGAGCAGGCGGGCCGTGTGCGGGCTGTCGAGCTCGCGGATCAGCCCGGCCTCCGCGCGGAAGCGTTCGACGAACACCTCGTCGTCGCGTAATCGCGCCGAGAGGTGCTTGATCGCCACGGGCGTTCCGTCGGACGTCCGTAAAGCGAGCATCACCCGTCCGGTCCCGCCGTGTCCAAGTTCCCGAATTTCGGTGTAGCCGGGAACATCCATCGGGGGGACCTCCAAAGACGGATAAAGATCCTTTCGCCCGACGCTATCCCGTGGTAACACCCTGTGTCGAGAGCGCTACCGACCTCTACCGCAATCGGTATTTTTACTACTTCTTATAGTAGTTCAGGCGGCCGGAACGGGGGCGCGGCAAGGGGGCGGCGGACGTCAGTAGGTCAGGCGGCCGCAATGGGGGGCCGCGGCGAGGAGGCGACCGATGTCAGTAGGTCAGGCGGCCGGAACGGAGGGGGCCGCGGCGAGGAGGCGGCGGACGTTCCAGGCAGCGGTACGGCCCGCGCGGTTGGCGCCGATCGTGCTCGCCGAGGGACCGTAGCCGACGAGTTGCAGGCGCGGCTCGGCGATCACCGCGGTGCCGTCCACCCTGATCCCGCCCCCGGGCTCGCGCAGCCGCAGCGGGGCGAGGTGGTCGAGCGCCGAGCGGAACCCGGTGGCCCAGATGATCGTGTCCGCTTCCACGTACCGTCCGTCGTCCCAGCTCACCCCGCCGGCGGTGATGCGGCCGAACATCGGCAGCCGCTCCAGCGCCCCCTTGGCCAGCGCCTCCCGGACGATCGGCGTGTACCCGAGCCCGGTCACGGCGACCACGCTCTGCGGCGGCAGTCCGGCGCGAACCCGCGCCTCGACCATGGCGACGGCGTCGCGGCGCGCGTCCTCGCCGAAGTCGTCCAGCGGGCGGAACACGGGCGGCCGGCGGGTGGCCCAGAGGGTGCTCCCGGCGACGCCGGCGATCTCGGAGAGCACGTGCGCGGCCGAGGTCCCGCCGCCCACGACGACCACCCGCCGCCCGGCGAACTCCTCCGGTCCCCGGTAGGCCGCGTAGTGCAGCTGACGGCCGCGGAAGGAGCGCGCGCCCGGGTAGTACGGCCAGTACGGGCGGGTCCAGGTGCCGGTGGCGTTGACGACGGCCCGCGCCGCCCACTCCCCCGCCCCGGAGGTGACGACGAGCCGCCCGCCCTCCCCCGGTGCCACGGCCGTCACCTTGACCGGCCGCAGCACGGTGAGCCCGAGCTCCCGTTCGTAGTCCGCGAAGTACTCGGGGACGACCACGGCGGCGGGCCGCCGCCCTGCCACCGGTGGATCGGGGCGCCGCACGCCGGGAAGATCGAAGATGCCGTGCACCTTGTCCATGGTCAGCGACGGCGACCGGTGCCGCCACGCCCCGCCCGGCCCGTCGCCCGCGTCCAGCACCAGCGGCTCGAAGCCGAACCGGCGCAGGAAGTAGGCGCTCGACAGCCCGGCCTGCCCGGCCCCGATCACCACGACGTCGATCTCGTCCACGTACGGATGCAACCGGCGAAACCCCGGCACTCTTCCCGGACGAACCCCCGGAAAGAGCCCAGAGCTCCGGGAAGAGCCCAGAGCACTGGGAAGAACGATCGGGCCCTGGGCTGCCGCCCGACCAGCCCGCAGACGTCGGGCACGTGCCGGCCCGGGTAGATGAGGCTGTCGAAGCTGCTCGCATAGTCGGACGCCTCCATCTTGAACTCCCCGTTGACCTGCGCCTCCACCACGTACACACCGCCCGCGGCGATGAGGTCGGGCATCATCGCGGGGAAGGAGATGTGGCCGTTGCCCGCGGAGAAGCAGACCGTGATGCCGCGCACCCGTATGGCCTCCAGCACCGCTAACTCCAGCGGCCGCAGGAAGTTGGCAGCCCGCCCGTTGGGTCGTAGCCTCAGCTGCTGGTCAGAACAGCGGGCGACAGGTCGGTGGCGGACCTGGCCAACGGCGGCCGCGCCCGCGCGGGCTCGTCAAGCTGAGGAGCCGTCGCACATCGCGGCCGTTCAGAGCGCGCGCACAGCGCGTCCGTTCAGAGCGCGCACGTCAGGACGGGGCGGCCGTTCAGAGCGCGCACGTCAGGACGGGGCGGCCGCGCACGCCGGGCTCGGCGGCGAAGAGCGCGCCCGCGGCCGGCTGCTCCACCCGGTCGACGTCGAGGGCCGAGGTGGTGATGAACAGCTGGTCGAGGTTGTCGCCGCCGAAGGCGACCGCGGTGACCTTGCGCACCGGGAGCCGGACCACGGCGTCGAGACGGCCCTCCGGGCTGTAGCGGTGTACGGCGGCGCCGCCCCACAGCGCCACCCACACCCCGCCCTCGGAGTCGACCGTGAGCCCGTCGGGGGCGCCGTCGGCCGGGTCCACGACCGCGAACGGCCGCCGCCCGCTGAGCCCGCTCTCCCGGTCGTAGTCCAGCACGTCGACCCGTCCGGTGGTCGTGTCGGCGTAGTAGGCGAGGTCGCCGGCGGGGCTGAAGTCCAGGCCGTTGGAGATCGTGACCTCCGGCAGCACCACGCGCAGCCCGCCGCCGGCCTCGGCCACATAGAGGGAGCCGCGGCCCGGGGTCTCGTCGTAGGCCATGCTGCCGATGTAGAAGCGGCCGTCGGGGTCGCAGCCGCCGTCGTTCATGCGTACCGAAGCATCGCTCCACGCCTCGCCGAGCGAGCGCAGCGGGGCGTCCAGCTCGTCGGAGTCGGCCAGCAGCAGCTCACGCTCGGCCGCGACCACATAGCCCGCGCCCGCGGCGCGCGGGCGGATCGTCGCGGCGACCGCGCCGACGTGGCGGCGGCGGACCGTACCGTCCGGGTCGAGGGCCAGCACGTCACCGGCCATCATGTCGACGAACCGGAGGCCGCCCCAGCGGTCGGACCACACCGGGCCCTCCCCGTGCTCGGCGACGGGTGCGGTCACGGTGTACGCGGCGATGGTCATGCCGATCTCCTCCAGCTGGGCTCAGACCTCCCTATTGTCGATCACGAACGGCTGACCGCGAGGTAGATCCACCGCCGGCCCGTCGGCAGGTTCACCAGGTCGGGTCCCTCCTCTCGGGCGTCCGCCAGGGACTTGGCCTCGATACCGCTACGCCGCGCTGCGACGAATGCCCGCACGCCCGCGAGCGGATCGAGGCCCGCATTTCGTGATGTACGCCGGTCGTCAGGCCGAGCAGGTGTCGAGCATCTCGATCAGCGCGGCCTTCTCCGCCTTCGTGATCCGCAGCGCGTAGTGCTGCTTGACGGTGATCCACGACCGGGCGTACGTGCACCAATAGCCGGTGACCGGCGGCCGCCAGGTGACCGGCGTGCTGCCACCCTTGTCGATGTTGGCGCTCTCGCTGACGGTGACCAGTTCGGGGCGGATCAGGTCGTTGGCGAAGGCGTGGCGCTGGGCGTCGGTCCAGGCGTCGGCGCCCGAACGCCAGGCGTTGGCCAGGGGGACGAGGTGGTCGACGTCGAGCTCGGCCTCGCTGGTGAGCAGCTCGCCGTCGTAGCGGCTGTACCAGGTGCCGGCCAGGACCCGGCAGGACGCGTCGCGCCGGACGGCCTCTCCGTCACGGTTAAGGACGATCTCTCGAGTGTCGCACGCGCCCCGCTGCGGGGCCCAATCGGGCATGAAGCGGATGTGGCTGTAGCCGTGGAGTGTGCCCCTCTTGGCGACGGTCAGGCCCGCGAGCGCTGTACGAGCGTCGGTCGTCGAGATCGGGACGGGCATCGCGCGCGCGGTCGCGGCGGCGCCGGCCGGCGGGACGAGCAGGAGAGTCGCGAGGAAGGGGACCACGAACCGCCCTGAGAAGATGGTCATGGCTTACCAGTAACAGCCACCCCGAAGGCGTGTCACGAGAAGTAATCGAGATGGCACCTAAAGTGACTCCATCAAGTGATTGACAGAGTGGCGGAGGCCGAACTAGTTTCGGTCCTGTGAGGGACAGCCACCAGGTCACCGTGATCATGAAAGTCGCGACGCGGCTCTTCGCGGAGCTCGGCTTCGACGGCACCTCCACCAGGCAGATCGCCGACGCGGCGGGCCTGAACATCGCCACCGTCAACTACCACGTCGGCGGCAAGCGGGAGCTCTACCTCGCCGTGATGGAGCGTGCACATCAGGCCGAGCGCGCCGCCCTGGAGGGGGCGCTTGGCCGCCTGGGCGGCGACGATCCGGTCGCCGGGATCCACCGGCTGATCGACGATTACCTGGACTTCTGCGTGGTCCATCCCGAGGTGCCGGCGCTGTGGATGCACCGCCGGCTCTCCGACGCCGGCGACCTCACCGAGCTCGAACGCCGCTACGTCCAGCCGCTGGTGGTCATGGTGACCGACGCCCTGCGCCCCTCGGTCGCGGCCGGGGTGATCGACCGCGCGGTCGACCTGGAGTACGCCATGTGGTCGGTGATCTGGTGCGTGCACGGGTTCGCCAAGGGCGGCGTGCTGGACGAGGAGGGTCACCGCCGGAGCGGGAGCGACACGGTGGCGCTGCGCCGCTTCCGCGCCCACCTGCACCTGACCGTGCACCGCATGCTCGGACTGCCCGGCGAGGAGAGCGCGTGAACCTGCCCGACACCGGCAGGACCACCGAGGGTCTGCCGGCCGAGGTGGCCCGGCTCAAGGAGCACGACCCGCCGGTCAGGGGCGGCCAGGTGACCGCCTACGTCTACGACAGCGGCCGGGACGGGGTTCACGAAGCGCGACGGGGTTCACGAGGCGGCGGCCCGCGCCTACGCGCAGATGCTGGAGGTCAACTGCCTCGACCCGACGGCGTTCCCCAGCGTGGTGGAGATGGAGAAGCTGATGGAGGCGTTTCCACGCGTTCGATAGGCGGAGCTCGAACGTCATTCCAAGGAAGGACACGGAACATCCTCGGGAAGGATGCCCCCCGCCGGGTCACGCGGGACCGTGGAAGCATGATTCGACTAGCCCGTATCGCCGCCTCGTGCGCCGTGGTCGCCCTGCTCGCCTCGTGCGGGACGGCCACCACGGCCACCCCGGCGGCCCACCCGAGCCATGCCGGGGGACATGGGGCCAAGGTCGCGCCGGTGGCCGCCCCCTTACGCGACGGCGAGCGGTTCGAGTCCCTGACGATGGCGGAGCCTTACACGCCGCACGCCCCCAACGGCGGCACCGACGACTACCGGTGCTTCGTCATCGACCCCAAGCTGACGAAACAGGCGTTCCTGACCGGAGCCCAGTTCCAGCCGCAGAACGCCGACATCGTGCACCACGCGATCTTCTTCCGGCTCGACCCCGAGCAGGCCGCCAAGGCGAAGACGCTCGACGACAGCACTCCCGGTCAGGGCTGGACCTGCTTCGGCGACGCCGGCGTGGCGCACTGGGCACCGGGCACCAACGAGAAGCTGCTGGACGCGCGCTACGGCTACGCGTTGCCGGCCGGCAGCAAGCTCGTCATGCAGATCCACTACAACACCCTGAACGTGGAAGGCGCTCCCCAGTCCGACAAGTCGGGCATCCGGCTGCGGCTCACCGACAAGAACCTGGAGCCGTTGGAGACCGCGCTGCTCCCTGGGCCGGTCGAGCTGCCGTGCACGCCGCAGGAGTCCGGCGCGCTGTGCGACCGGGCCGCCGCCGTCAAGGACGTGGCGCGCAGGTTCGGGCCGGGGTCCGAGGAGCAGGCCGACCAGCTGGCGAAGATGTGCGGCCCGCTCAAGCCGGGGCCGACGCAGCACTGCGACCGGCCCGTCCCAGGGCCCATCACGCTGCACGCGATGGCCGGGCACATGCACCTGCTCGGGCGCTCCATCAAGGTCGAGCTCAACCCCGGCACCCCAAAGGCGCAGACGCTGCTGGACGTCCCGAACTACGACTTCGACGACCAGGCGCTCCGCGTGCTGGCCAAGCCGGTCACGCTCAAGAAGGGCGACGTGCTACGGGTGACCTGCACGCATGACGCCGGGCTGCGCGCGCGGCTGCCGCAGTTGCGCAAGGTGCGACCGCGCTATGTGGTCTGGGGCGAGGGGACCAGCGACGAGATGTGCCTGGGCCTCGCCATCTGGTCGAAGGCCGCATGAGGCGAGCACAGGGGTAGGGCGCACGCACGCCGCCAGGCCGGTGTGCGTGCGCCCTTGGTCGGGTCAGCCGAGCATGACGTGATCCAGGCCGGGGGGCCGCCGCCCGCGGCCGGGGTCGGGATCAGCCCAGCGTGACCCGGTCCAGGTTGGGGCCGCCGCCCTCGGTCGTAGCCGTGAGGCGGATCGTGTTGGCCCCCGCCTGGAGGTCCACCGTGACCGTGCCGTCCGCCCAGGTGTCCCAGTTCGTGGTGGCGGGGAATGACCGGGTGGTCACCGCCGTGCCGTTCACCGCGACCTCCATGGGCCGGTCCACCGCCGTCCCGTTGGCGTACCGGATCGTCAGGGGGGTGGCGCCCGCGGCGGCGGCGTTGACGGCGAACTCGACGTAGGAGCCCACGAGGTTGTCGTAGTTGACGAAGCCGGTCCCGGTGAAGCCGGTGTGGTTGGACTCCGCCACACCCTGCGAGATCGTCGCGCTCTCCGCCTGGTACTCGGTGCCGGTCGGGGTGGCGGCCGACACGTCGATGTAGTCCGCGTTCGGGCCGCCGTTCGCAGTGGTGGCCGTCGCGCGGATGGTGTTGGCCCCGGCGGTCAGCGGCAGCGTGAACGTGGCCGTCGTCCAGGTGTCCCAGTCGCCCGTACTGGGGAAGTCGCGGGTCAGCGTGGTGCCGTTGGCGGTGATGGTCATCGGGCGGTTCACCGTCGTGCCGTTGGCGTACCTGAGGGTGACGTTGGCGTTGCCGGCCGCGGTGGCGTTGACGGCGAACTCGACGTAGGAGCCGGCGACGTTGTCGTAGTTGACGAAGCCGGTGCCGGAGTAGCCCGCGTGGTTGGACTCGACGACGCCCTGCGAGATCGTCGCGTTCTCCGCCTCGTAGTGGGGGGTCACGGTGGTGGGCCGGGCGCGGATGAGGCGGGTCTCGCCGGGGCGCAGGGTGGCGCTGTAGGAGGAGGCGACGGTGCCTTCTGAGCCGCCGGACCACAGGTTCGTGACTTCGGCCGGGCCGGTGAAGCCCACTTGCGACCAGGTGACGCTGACGGTGGAGTTGCCGGATGTTCCGGTGTTGTACAGCGCCACGATGTAGTCACCGTTCGACTCCCGTTTACGCCAGACCTGGTTGACACCACTGTTCACAACTCGGCCGGCCGCGACGCCGTCCTGGTCGACGGCGATGAGCCGGTCGTTGGTCAGCATGGCCAGGTCGGTCGAGGTGAGCGCGGTCAGGTCGGTGCCGAGCAGCAGCGGGCTGGAGATCATGGCCCAGTGCGTCATGTGCGTACGCCGCTGGTCTGCGGTGAGGCCGACCTGGTCGCCGTTGCCGACCTCCAGGGAGTCGTAGTCGTTCCAGCCGCCGGGACCGGCGTACTGCTGCCAGCTGGCGGCCGAGGTGAACCGGCTGGACACGTGCGACCAGTCGGTGAGGGGGAAGCCGCTGCCGTTCGCGCCCGGACCGCAGTAGCACTCGATGTCGCCCTGGGTGCGCCAGCTGTTGGCCAGCCGCTTCCAGGTGGTGGCCTGGGCGATGGGCAGGTTGTTGGACAGCGCGAAGTTGATCGGCCGGCCGGTCTGGCGCAGCGCCTTGTCCCAGGCTTCGACGTCGGCGACCGTCGTCGCGTCCACGCCGTCGATCTTCAGGTAGTCGACGCCCCACGAGGCCATCTGGTTCGCCCAGGAGTTGATGAACAGCTGCGCGCCGGGGTGGGAGTAGTTCAGCCGGTACATGTTCTTGCAGTTGTAGTTCTTGTGGGTCTGCGAGGTGTCGGCGATGTCCTGCGCGTGGTAGGAGGTGCCCTCCACAGGCTTGTTGGCGGTGACGGCGTTCTTGGCGATGCCGGGCGTGACGTAGAAGCCGAACTTCAGCCCCTTGGCGTGCACGTAGTCGGCCAGCGCCTTGATCCCGCCGGGGAACTTGGCGGTGTCGACGGCCCACCGCCCGAATCCGTCGACCTGGAAGCCGTTGGAGTCGCACTTCTGGTAGAAGTCGTCGAGGTTGACGTAGACGTAGCCGTGCGCGGCCAGGCCGCTGCTGACCAGCGCGTCGGCCTGGGCCTTCATCTTGGTCTCATCAGGCCAGCGCCGCACGAAGCTCCAGCTGCTCCACCCCATGGCGGGCCTGATCGACAGGCCGTTGTCGGAGGCGGCCGCGGGCTGCAGGCCCACGAACAGGCCCGCTAAGAGCACCGCCACCGCCGCGACTATCCCTCTCCCTCTCACGGGATTCTCTCCTTTGCTCGTACGGCCGGCCCGGTGGGCGCCAAGCGCCGTACGTGGCCGGGGACTGTCCAGGGAAACGCTCCTCCGGTGGAGCCGGCGCGCCGCCGCTACGTGCGCCTGCTGGGCCGTGGCCGCCGTTGGTGCCGGCCGCCGTGCGAAGCGTCCGCGCCCGCACGGCGGCCGGGGCTCAACCGATCGTGATGCGATCGAGGTTCGGACCGCCGCCGGCCGTGGTGGCGGTGGCGCGGATGGTGTTGGCGCCCGCGTTCAGCGGGACCGTGATCGACCTGGTCGTCCAGGTGTCCCAGTTCGCCGTCGGGTCGAAGGCGAGCTCGTCGGAGACGAGGGTGCCGTTGACCGTGACGTCCATCGGCCGGTTGGCCGCCGTGCCGTTGGCGAACCTCAGCGTCAGCGTGGCGTTCCCCGCCGACTCGGCGTTCGCCGCGAACTCGACGTAGGAGCCGGCGAGGTTGTCGTAGTTGACGAACCCGGTCCCGGTGAAGCCGGTGTGGTTGGACTCCGCCACACCCTGGGAGATCGTGGCGTCCTCGGCCTGGTAGTCGGTGGTGGTTCCGCCGCCGCCCGGTGTCACGTCCACGTCGATGTAGTCGATGTTCGGGTTGCCGTTGGCCGTGGTCGCCGTGGCGCGGATCGTGTTGGCCCCGGCGTTGACCGGGACCGTGAAGGTGTCGGTGGCCCAGGTGTCCCAGGTGCCGGTACTGCCGTAGTCCCGCCCGGCGAACACCGTCGTGCCGTTGACCGCGATCGCCGACGGCCGGTTCGTCGTGGTGCCGTTGGCGTACCCCATCTTGATCGTCGCCGTGCCCGCCGCGGCGGCGGTGACGGACCACTGCAGATAGGATCCGGCGGCGTTGTCACCGTTGACGTAGCCCGTGCCGCTGTAACCGGTGTGGGAGTTCTCGAAGATGCCCTGCGAGATCGTCGCGTCCTCCGCCTCGTAGCGGCCCGGCGGAGGTGTCGTGCCGCCGCCGGCCGCGTACTGGCCGCCGACCCACGCCTCGTCCACCCGCCAGCGGGAGACGCCGTGGTGGCCGGTCTTGGTGAGCCTGACGTAGCGGGCGGTGGTGGCGGTCAGGTCGATGAACTGCACGCCGCGCGCGTTCGGCACGGTGCCGGTCTTGACCGCGCTCCCCCAGCTCGACCCGTCGTTGCTGACGTACACCTGGTAGCCGGAGATGCGGGCCGACCCGGACGACGGATAGACGGTCGAGTCCTCCCGCTGGTTGACCGCCAGGTACTGGATCCGCTTGGCCGAGCCCAGATCGAACGTCAGGGACGCCGGCTCGGCGGCGTTGCTGTCCCAGTAGGTGAGGTAGTCGCCGTCGCCCGCGGCCGAGGCGCCGTGGCCGCTGGTGGAGGAGCTCGCCGACAGCGAGACGCCGCTGTAGATGCCCTCGCGGCCGCTGGAGATCACCTTGAAGACCGTGTCGTACTGGTCCCAGGAGGAGATGCCGCTCAGCGTCAGCGTCCCGTTGGCCTGCGTGAACGTCACCGGGGAGCCGGTGCGCAGGTTCGTCACCGAGCTGATCCGGTAGCCGTTGTCACGCACGGACAGCGTGCTGCCGGACGGCGGCGTGACGACGTGGATGTAGTGCCGGTGGGGATCGGTCTTGGAGATCGTGGTCACGCCGTGGGCGCCGTTGTTCCAGAAGCCCGGTTTGAGCCCGCCGAACATGTAGCCGCCGCCCTCGGTGCCGCCGAGCGACTCCCAGATCTCCTCCAGATAGGTGTTGGCGAAGTTGTTGAAGCTCACCTGCTGGGCGGGGAACTTGCCGTTGACCATCGCGGTCTCGGCCATCAGCGCCTTCACCGACGATCCGGCGTTGGTGATGAGCCGGCCCAGCGTGAGCTTGCGGTCCACCGCCTCGTCCGACCCGCCGTACCACCAGGGGCCGCCGGTCGGCAGCTTGAAGTCGGCCTCGATCAGCCTCGGCAGCGCCGTGTAGACCGCCTGCGGGTAGTCGTAGGAGGGCGACATGCCGGTCTTCTGCTCGTTGCTGATCATGTCCATGATCGGCGTGTCTTCGTTGTTGTTCGAGATCGTCATGTCCGGGCGCTGCTGGTAGATCTTGGCGTAGAGGTTGTTGCTCTCCCAGTAGGCGTTGTCGTTGTCGATCCAGAACCCGGCGAGCTTCGGATAGCGCTGCATCTGCTCGAAGAACTGCAGGTAGCTGAACTCCCCGAACCCGTCACGAGTGGTCAGGTCCACGTTGTGGCCCACGTAGCTGGAGAAGGCCGAGGAGTTGAGCCAGTCGCCAGAGCTGAGCCCCTCGTTGTGCCACTGCGGGTCGTCGGTCATGTAGTTGATGACCTTCAGCCCCTGCGCGTCGGCGGCGTCGATCAGCTCGCCCAGGAAGTCCCGCGTGGTGCGGCACGAGCCGGGGATCGACGACGGGTACGGCCTGGCGTAGCCGAGCCTGCTGTGGAAGGTGGCCAGGACGATGTACTGGGCGTGCAGCTTCTTGGCCTCGTTGACCCAGTAGGAGGCGCTCCAGCCGCCGTTGGTCACGTCGGCCTCCCAGCCGCTGCAGCTGGTGTGCTGCGGCGAGGTGCGCTCGCCCCAGTGCAGGAAGAGGCCGGCGATCGAGTTGCGCAGGAACGCCTGCCGCGGGTGTTGCAGGTCGGCCCGGGCGGGCAGTGCGGTCAGCAGGCCGAGCAGGAGGGCGAGTACGGCGAGGACCGCCGTACGCGACACACGGGACATATGCGCGCTCCTAGGGTCCGGTGATGTCGAGGTAGTCGAGGTTCGGGCAGCCGTTGGCGGTGGTGGAGGTGAGCCTGACCGTGTTCGCGCCCGCGACCAGGGTGGCGTTGACGGTCTTGCTCGCCCACGTGGTCCAGGCGCCGGTGCCCGCGAAGCTCAGGCCCGAGGCGACGACGGTGCCGTTGACCGTGACGTCCATGGGCCGGTCCGCGGAGGTGCCGTTGGCGTACCGGATGGTGAGGGTCGCGGGGCCCGCGGTGCCCTGCTGGAACCCCCACTGGGTGTATGCGCCCGCCACGTTGTCGGAGTTGACGAAACCGGTGCCGGAGAAGCCGGCATGGTTGGACTCGACCACGCCCTGCGAGATCGTCGCGTTCTCCGCCTCCAGGCGGGTCGCGGTGACCTGCACCTGCTTGTAGGCCCGCATGTTGCTGAGCAGCATGTAGCAGTTCTGCAGCGAGCCGGAGGTGTCGCCGAGCGAGCGGTAGATGCCCCACTTGGGGCGGACCCGGTCGCCCAGGAACGTGTCGCCGGTCTTGGTGGCGTCGACCAGCGTGGTGCTCCCGTCGCGCAGCACCCAGCGGACCGAGCCCGCGCTGCCGTCGCCGATCTTGATCTCGTACTCGGCGTCGATCCACTTGTCCTGCAGCGGCTCCAGGTTGGTCCGGCCGACCAGGATGTCCGGCTCGAAGATCTTGTGTTCGATGGTCTGCACCCCGTTCACCCGGCGCAGCGACGTGACGGTGATCGGGCTGGTGCCGGTGCCCGGCATCTTCGTCTGGCTGATGTGGGTGAAGGTCGTGGTCGCCTTCAGCGAGCTCGGGATGAACATCGAGTACGTGACGCGCCACGTCTCGCCCTTCAGCCACTGCAGGTAGCCGCTGGGGTTACGGGTGCCGGTCACCTCCTGACGCTGCCGGTCGGTACTGGTGTCCCGGTCGACCGTGTGCATGTTGAAGCGGAAGTTGTCACCTTCGGCGAAGATGTGCGGCTGGCCGGCGGGGTGCGAGTCGGCGCGGTCGTCCTCGATCGTCTCGAACGCGCCGAGCCCGACCGACGACGCCTCCGGCGCCCACATGAGCTGCCAGGCGAGCGCCGCCGCGGCCGGGCGGGCGGGCAGGTACGGGGTGAGGAGCGCGGCGCCTACGAGGGTTCCCAGCTGGCGTCGGGTGATGTCCATGGCTTCCTATCCGATTGTGATCTTGTCTAGGTTGGGGCCCCCGTTGGCCGTGGTGGCGGTCGTCCTGATCGTGTTGGCCCCCGCGGTGAGCTGGACGGTGAGCGTGGCGCTCTGCCAGGTGTCCCAGCTCCCGGTGCCGGTGAAGTCGCGGTCGACGGTGGTGCCGTTGACCGCGATGGCCAACGGCCGGTTGACCGTGGTGCCGTTGGCGTAGCGGAGCGTCAGCGTGGCGGCGCCCGCCTGCGCGGCGGTCACGGTGAACTCGACGTACGAACCGGCGACGTTGTCGAAGTTGACGAACCCGGCGCCGGTGAAGCCGGTGTGGTTGGACTCCACGACACCCTGGGAGATCGTGGCGTCCTCGGCCTGGTAGTCGGTGCCGCCCCCCGAGGCGGTCGCCACGTCGATGTAGTCGATGTTGGGGTTGCCGTTGACGGTCGTCGAGGTGGCCCGGAGCGTGTTGGCCCCGGCGTTGACCGGGACCGTGAAGGTGTCGGTGGCCCAGGTGTCCCAGGTGCCGGTGCTCGCGTAGTCACGACTGGGGAACACCGTCGTGCCGTTGACCGCGATCGCCGACGGCCGGTTGACCGTGGTGCCGTTGGCGTACCGCAGCTTGATCGTCGCCGTCCCCGCCGTCGTGATCGGGAAGGCCCACTCCACGTACGAACCGGACACGTTGTCGCCGTTGACGTAGCCCGAACCGCTGTAACCGGTGTGGGAGTTCTCGAAGATCCCTTGCGAGATCGTCGCGTCCTCCGCCTCGTAGCGGCCCGGCGGCGGCGGTGTGCTCGCGCCCGGCAGGCCCCAGGCGGCGCCCGGCTTGGCGATCGGCACCGGCGCGATGACCAGGTCGGGGACCGCGCCCGCGTACAGGAGCACCTCACGGTTCTTGGGCAGGGTGATGCCCAGGACGCCGCCGCCCAGGTCCGAGACCGTGGCCGGAGTGCCGTCGTCGAGCACGGCGGTGACCGTGCCGGTCAGGCCGTGGTCGAGCTTGAGCGGCTCACCCGCCAGGCTCCTGACCCGGACGAAGCGGGTCGTGCCAGCCTGCCGTACCGCGGAGACCAGGAAGGCGCCCTGCGTACGGAAGTCGTGCAGCGTGACGTCGGGCCACGAGCCCGGGATCGCGGGAAAGACGCGGACGACGCCGCCCCAGCTCTGGCAGAGCAGGTCGTGGATCGACTGCGAGGCCGACAACGGCGTCTCGATGACCGGTCCGGCCTCGGAGTAGTGGGTGTTGGCCCGGCACGGATAGGACGTCGAGGGGTCGAAGAACTTCATCAGGTAGGACAGCGCCGTGTCGCCCCGCCGCATCATGGCGTACATGGAGGCGGCGCCGGTGTAGCTGTAGCCCCGGTGGGCGCCGGTCAGGGCGTGCCACCGGACGATCGACTTCTCGATCAGCGAGCGGTTGCCGGTCTGATCCCAGTTGACCAGGTAGAGGGGATAAATCATCAGAAGGTGGGAGTAGTGGCGGTGGGACTGCGCGTACGGCGTGCTGCCACCGATCATGTAACCGTTCGTGTCCGTCGGGTACGACACGAGCGTGCTGAGCACCTGCTGCCACCTGGTCTTCAGCGGGTCGTCGATGCCCAGACGAGCCGCCGAGTCGAGCAGCGTCTGGCAGCCCCACCTGATGAGGGCCAGGTCGTAGTTGGTGTCCTGCGGCGGGACGGTCGGATACTCGGGCGACAACGTGCTCGGCAGGTGCAGCTTGCCGTCACTGCCACTGGCCAGGAAGTGCAGGTAGTAGTTGATCGCCCGACGCAGCAGCGGGAACAGCGTGTCCCTGAGCAGCCCGTCGTCCATCGTGTGCCGGTAGGACAGCCACACGTTGTGCAGCGCCCACGTCAGGTCACCGACCTCGGCGCCGCTGCCGGGCGTGCCGACGCTCCGGTTGGCGAACATGTCCGAGCTGCGGCCCACGCCCGAGGAGTCGCTCCGGTACGCGCTGCCCACGTTGGCGCTCAGCTGCGCCCGGTTCTGGTCGAGCGTGCTGGTGACCGAGTCGAGCTCCAGGTGGTTGGAGCCGTGGATGAGCCAGTACTCCAGCTGCACGTTGAGGTTCCACCACACGCCGGGCCACGGGGTGGGCTCCAGCCACGGGCCGGTCGTCGCCATCACCGGCGCGCCGGCGCGGGTGGCGGAGGCCACCTTGTAGAGCTGGATCCAGTGGAAGCTCTGCAGCCGCTGGTCCGGGAAGGACACGAAGCTCTTGCGGTAGAAGGCGTGCCACCAGGTCCGGTGCGCCGCCCGCAGCGTGTCGTACGTGCCCGCGTTCTGGATCCTGCCGAGCGAGGTCGTCTCGGCCGCGGTGTTGGACGGGAAGCTGTGGGCGACCGCCAGCAGCAGGAGGTTGCCGCTCTGCCGGTAGGCGGTGGCGCTCTGCCCTCCCCCGGCCAGCCCCTGGAGCACCTGCTTGACATCGCCGGTGGTCTTGGTGGTGTAGGCCGGGTTGTGCGTGTAGCCGGACGGCGGGTCCTCCGACGCCTGCCTGGGGCTGTCGGCCACCTCCGGGTGGAAGGTCCACCGGACCTGCTCACTGCCCGTGACCGAGGCGCTGGCCACGAACGTCTCGTCATGGATGAACGCGGTGAACGTGATCTTCCCCGACGAGGTGGTGATGGTGCCGGTCAGCTCGGCGTCCCACAGGCTCAGCCGCCAGTCGACGGCGGTGATGGTGCCGACGGGGTCGAGCGTGAGATGGCCGACGGGCAGCCTGCAGGTGCCGAACCCGCTGCCGAACTCCGGCCGGTGGTCCTGGACGCGGCCGTGCTGGGTGGTGAAACGGATCTTGTTGGCGTCCGGCTCCTTGTAGATCATGCTGCCGAGCAGGCCGTCGCCCAGGAACGGGCCCTCGTGCCAGAGCGTGGGCAGCTTGGCCCACAGCAGGTCCTGCTCCCGCAGGAACGCGGCCCACTGGGCGTCCGAGGTCATCCGGACGTCGAGCGTCCAGGGCGCCGCCTGCGCCTCGGCCTGAGCGGGGACGGGGGTACCGGTCAGCGCCGCCGCGGCCAGGGTGCCGAAGGCGCCGCCCAGCACCACCCGGCGCGTCGGCTTACTCTCACTGTCGTCAGGTTCCATCACGCGAGGTTCTCCAGCTGCTCGGGGGGTTGCTCCGGGGGGGTGACAGGCGGCCGCGCCGAAGCGCGGCCGCCGGGTGAGGGGGCGTGCGTCACTGGATGTTGGTGCGCCTGATCACGTCGGCGTCACCGCTGCCGTTGTTGTCGGAGTTGGTGGAGCCGAACCAGATGGCGCTGGCGTTCGGCACCTTCTCCACCGCGCGGAGCCGGCCGTACGTCCCGTTGAAGTAGGAGTTGACCGTCGAGACGTTCTCGCCGTTGAGCACGATCCGCCACAGCCGCGTGCCGCGCAGCGCCGCCATGAACACCGTGTTGTTCACGATGGCGATGCCGCTGGGCGAGGCCTCGGAGACGCTCCACGTGTACTTGGGGTTGGTCATGCCGGTCGTGCTGCAGGTGCCCTCACAGGTGGGCCAGCCGTAGTTCTTGCCCGGCTGGATCAGGTTGAGCTCGTCCCTGGAGGAGTTGCCCAGCTCCGACTCCCACAGCCGCCCGGCCGAGTCCCACGCCAGGCCCTGCGGGTTGCGGTGGCCGTAGCTGTAGACGCGGGTGCCGAACGGGTTGCCCGGGGCGGCCGCGCCCGTCTTGGTGAGGCGCAGGATCTTGCCGTTGAGCGAGTCGAGGTCGGGCGCGTTACTGCTGCTCTGCGCGTCACCGGTGGTGGCGTACAGGTAGCCGTCGGGGCCGAACCTGATGCGGCCGCCGTTGTGGTAGCGGTTCTTGTCGATCATGCCCTGCAGGATCGCGGTGTAGCCGCTGAGCGTGGTGCCGTTGAAGTTCATCTTCGCGATGCGGTTGCCCTCGGAGGCGGTGTGCATGAAGAACACCTCCTGGTCGGTCGTGCCGTTCCAGGTGGGCGAGAAGTCGAGGCCCATCAGGCCGCCCTCGCCGTCGGTGGTCACCACGTTGGGCACGGTGCCGACCTGTGTCTTGGTGCCCGACGGGGTGATCTTGAATACCTTGAACGAGTCCCGCTCGGTGACCAGTGCGTACGAGCCGTCCGGCGCCCAGGAGATGTCCCAGGGGACGTCCCAGCCGCCGGCGATCGTGGTCGGCGTCTGCGGCACGGTGCCACAGCTACCGGTCGTGAACGACGCGGAGGCCGCGCTCGGCGTGGAGAGCTGGTTGGCACTGTCACGCGCGACGACGTCGAGCTGGTAGGTGTGCGCGCATTCCAGCGCCACGCTGGAGCTGGTCGCGGGCGGCGTGCCGGTGACGGTCTGCAGCACGGTGCCGTTGGCGTGGTCGCGGATCAGGTAGGCGCGCACGCCGTTGTCATCGGTCGAGGCGGCCCAGGCCACGGTGGCCGAGGTGGGCTGCACACCGGTCACGGTGGGCTGGCCGGGCTGCGACGGCGGGTTGTCCGCGGGCGCGGGCAGCGTGCGGCAGTTCGCCTCCGGGCTGCTCAGCGACACGTTCCCGGAGGCGTCCCGGGCGAACACCGAGATCTGGTAGGCGAAGTCGGCGTTCAGCCCCGTCACCGTGTACGGCGGCGCGGGCGCGGTGGCGATCTGGGTGCCCTGGTGGAAGATGTCGTAGGCCACGACGCCGACGTTGTCGCTCGACGTCGGCCAGTCCAGCCGGATGCTGTTGTAGGTGATGTCGCTGCAGACCGGCTGACCCGGGGCGGTCGGCTTCTCGGTGTCACCGGGGCCGCTGACGCGCAGCCGGTCGAGGTTCGGGCCGCCGTTGGCGGTGGTGCCGGTGGCTCTGATCGTGTTGGCGCCGGCGTTCAGCGTGGCGTTGAGGCTGATCTCCTGCCAGGTGGTCCACGCGCCGGTGCCGGGGAAGGACTGGCCGGCCGCGATGGACGTACCGTTGACCGTGACGCTCATCGGCCGGTCCACGGTGGTGCCGTTGGCGAAGCGGAACGTCAGGGTCTGCGGCCCGGCGCTCGCGGCGCTCACCGCGAACTCGACGTAGGAGCCGGCCACGTTGTCGTAGTTCACGAAACCGGAGCCGGTGTACCCCTCGTGGTTCGACTCGACGACGCCCTGCGAGATCGTGCCGCTCTCGGCCTGGTAGTCGGTGAAGTTCGAGGACGAGGCGACCTCGGCCTCCAGGTAGTCCCAGTTCGGGTTGCCGCCCGCAGTGCTGGCGGTGGCCTTGATCGTGTTGGTGCCGGCGACGACCGGCGCGGTCAGCGTGACCGTCGCCCAGGTGTCCCAGTTCGTGGTGGCGTTGAACGCCCGCGCCGCGGCGACGACGGTGCCGTTGACCGAGATGTCGCTCGGCCGGTTGGCGCTGGTGCCGTTGGCATAGCGGAAGGCCAGCGTGGCGGTGCCCGCGCTGGGCGCGTTGATGGTCCATTCGACCGAGGATCCGGCGACGTTGTCGCCGTTGACGAAGCCGGTGCCGGAGTATCCGGTGTGGTTCGACTCCACGACGCCTTGCGAGATCGTGGCGCTCTCCGCCTCGTATCGGGTGGGCGCCGCGACGGCCGGAGGGGCCACGACCGTCAGCGCCCCGGCGAAGAGCGCGAGGACACCGGCGAGGACGCGGTACCTGCGTAAGTTCATTCGATCACTCCTGCGGGGGGTGGTATCTCGGCGAGAGATTGGAGCTTTTCATCGTGTTCCCACAAATAGTCACAACCGTCAACAGATTCTCGATCTTGGAACGCTCCAATCTTTAGGAAACTTTCCTAACCCCACTTATGGTCATCCGGAGCAGAGATCGGATGACCTGACGCCTGGACAGGGAGAGAGCCGGGATGTTTGGCTATGCGACAGGCGAAAGGTTGGATCTGTCTCTCGGCGCACTCGATGGCACGCCAGGCACTTCACCGCACTCAGGACAGCCGAGAGACATCACAGGTCAGAAGCTCACAGGTGAGACATAGGATGTCTCATCTGTGACGCTCACCAGCGTGAGGAGAGTCCCTTGCCCCTCAGAATCCGACATCGAGTCGTGGCCGTGGTGGCCCTCGGTGCCCTGCTGATCCAGCCCGTGCCCGCGGCCGTCGCCGCGGCCACACTCCACGAAGCCGAGAACGCCACCATCTCGCAGGGCGTCGTGGAATCCAACCACGCCGGGTTCACCGGCACCGGTTTCGTCAACTACGACAACGTGGCCGGCTCGTCGGTCGAATGGGCGACCGACTCGCCGCAGGCGCGCCAGGTGCGGCTGATCTTCCGGTACGCCAACGGCACCACCGTGGACCGGCCGATGAGCGTCACCCTCAACGGCACGACCATCGCGACCGGCCTGCCCTTCCCCGGCACCGGGGCGTGGACCACCTGGCAGACGGTGACCGTACAGGCCTCCTTAGTCGCCGGTCCGAACATCGTTCGGGCCACCGCGACGACCGCGAACGGCGGCCCGAACCTCGACTCGCTCACCGTCGACGACGGCACCACGGGCGGCGGGACCGACTGGTCCAAGGCCGTCGTCGACTCCACGATGGCCCGCTTCACCCCCAGTTCGCTGGGCGGCTGGAGCTACCCGCAGGGCCTGTACCTGTGGGGGCAGTATCTCGTCTGGCAGCGCACCGGCGACGCCCGCTACCTGCAGTACATCAAGGACTGGGCCGACCGGTTCGTCGACGGCTCGGGCAACATCTCCAACAGCTTCGGCAACCTCGACAGCATGCAGGCGGGCAACGTCCTGCTGGCCCTGTTCAAGGAGACGGGCCAGGCCCGCTACCGCACCGCCGCCACCAAGATCCGGAACCGGCTGAACACCTACCCGCGCACCTCCGACGGCGGCTGGTGGCACTCCACCTCCGACTCGCGGCAGGGCCAGCTCTGGGGCGACGGCGTCTACATGGCCGATCCGTTCCTGGCCCGCTACGGCGCCTGGGTCGCAGGCGACACCTTCACCAGCGCCGAGCCGGCCAAGCAGATCGAGGTCTATCACAGCCACCTGCGCCGCACCTCGGGCACGGCGGCCGGGCTGCTCTACCACGCCTACGACGAGCCCGGCGGCCTGACCGCCTCCTGGGTGAAGCCGTCGCTGGGCAACACGAACGGGATCTCCTGGTGCCGGGCCATGGGCTGGTTCGGCATGGCCACGATCGACATCCTCGACCTCATCCCGGCCGACCACCCACGCCGGGCCGCGTTGATCAACATCGTGCGCGACCTGGTGCCCGCCTACGCCCGCTGGCAGGACCCGGCGACCGGACGGTGGTTCCAGGTGGTCACCGAGACGACGAACTCGGCCAACTGGACCGAGACGTCCTGCTCGGCGATGTACACGTACACGATCTCCAAGGCGGTCGAGCGCGGGTATGTGGACGCCTCCTACCGCGTCAACGCCGACCGGGGCTACCAGGGGGTGCTGAACAAGATCTCACTCGGCCAGGACGGGCGGACGAACCTCGTGGACGTCAGCGAGGGCACCAACGCCAGCGACTCGCTCAGCTACTACTTCAACCGGGGCCGCCCGGTGAACGACTTCCACGGGCTGGGCGCCTTCCTCATCATGAACGAGCAGATGATGCGGGTCGGCCCCGGCAGCTGACCCGCACGGCTCCTCTGGGACCGGCGCGCACGTGTCGGTCCCAGAGGAGTTACAGCGGCCACGCACCCGATTGAGTCGTGATCAAAATGTTCCTGCTACTCGGAGATCACCCCCCATATCCGACTTACGCTACGACGGACGGCGCACGGGGGATGGGGATGGGGGATCACATGGGGACATTGATGACGCGGATGGCCGCTGCCCTGAAGGGAGAAGTCCGGGCCGACGAGCTCGAAGCCTACCGGCGGGCAGGCGGGCTCGTGTACACCGAGCTGGAGCAGGCTGAAAGCCTGCGGCGCCGGTTGGCCCTGGAGGGGGTGAACCTGTGGCACGGCCCGCAGGGGGCCGCCGGGCAGCTGCTGTGCGTGTGGAACGCGTTCGTCCTCCAGGCCATCGGCGAGCACCTGCTGGACGCCGACTACGCCGCCGACCCCCGCACCTCCGGATTCGTGCCGCCAGTGACCGCCCACCAGGTGGGCGCCTGCTTCGCGCAGGTCGAAGGCTGGGTATCGCGGGCGCGGCAGGCGGCGGGCAATCCCGGCTACCTGGTGGAGAAGGAATTACTCCTCCCGGCCGACCTGCCGGAGTGGGCCGAGGCCGACCCATGTCCGCTGCCGCACCTGCACGGCATGCTGGCCGCGTCCCGCTCGATCCGTCAGCATGCCGAGGTCGCGCTCGGCGTCTTCGAGCAGACGGTCGCCGACGCCGACCGGCACCTGGACGCGTTGCGGCGGCTGAGGCAGCTCGCCGCCGAGGCCGCGACCGCCGCCGACTACGCCGAGGGACTGCTGGACACCGACCCGAGCCCGCGGATGCACGAGGCGATCGAGCAGCGGCTGCAGCGGGCGCTGGAGATCTACTACCACCTCGGCCAGCTGATCGCGATGCCGCAACTCATCGCCGGCTACAAAGGCTTGGACGCGAGACGGGCCATGCCTCCCGTCGCGGTGCCGCCGGTGAACAACCGCGATTTCGATCCCTGGTGCCTGACCGACCCGCAAAAGCGCGGCGTCTGGCAGGCGGATCCCCGTGCCCGGCAAGCGATCAAGGAGATGTGGGAGTACGACCCTGACCGGGCCCACACCCTGCGTATCCAGGCCGAGATCGACACCGCGTTCACCAGTGGCGCCATCACCTACGCCACCGACGCCGGCGGCAAGCCGTACGGCAGCTACTACTGCTGCCCGTGGGCCGCCATTTACCTGGTCCGACGCCCGATCGTCATCGGCGGTACCCGGCTTCGAACGATGCAGCAGTTCACCTACGAGGTGTCGGCCGAGGACGTGCCAAAGGGCGGCCGGTTCAAACGCGAGATCATCGTGTCCAACTTCAGGCCCACGAACGAAGTCGACTACTGCGACCCCGACGGCCTGCACGGAGACTGACCAACTCCATCGCACTCCATCGCCGCAGCTCCATCGCCGCAGCTCCATCGCCGCTGGCCGAGTGTCGAGCATGCCCGATCGGATCCGGCATGCTCGGGCACCCGGCGTGGTGGCTCGTGATGGTGGCCTCGTGGCGCGGTGGCCTCGTGGCGCGGTGGCTCGTGGCGCGGTGGCCTCGTGGCGCGGTGCCTAGTGGCCCATCACCGGCTTTACCCCGGCGGACGGGATCGGCAGATGCTCGCGGATGAGCAGCCAGCTCGCGGCCAGCACCCACAGCGCGGTGAGCACCCCGGGCACGAACGCCACCAACGCGCCGCCGGGTGCCAGCGGACCGCCGGTGCTCGCGACCGTGAGCGCGCCCAGGACGCTGACCACGGCGACGATGATGGCGCACCAGGCCATCCACTGCGGAAATACGTGCGTGCGCATGATGGCGGCGGCCGAGGCCGCGAAGGGCACGGCCAGCGCGATACCCATGATGGCGTCCATCACGGTCAGCGCGATATACGGTCCTGCGGCGATGGCCAGCAGTGGCCGATGCGTGGTGACGGCGTAGGTCATCCCGGCGAACACGGATATCCCGATGAATCCGGTGGCAGCGAGGACAACGTATCCCGCGAGTACCATCGCGGGCGCGTCACTGGCCTCGTCCGAACGGCGGAAGACGGTGGCCAGCGCCACGCCGAACCACAGGAACAGCGCGATCGCGACGGCGTACAGCAGTGCCGCCGCCATAACCTGGGCCCGGCGCTCGGCCAGATATCCCGAGATCGTCATCGCGGATTCCGTGATCTGTGGCGCGTTCCCCATCACCAGGCGCCCGATGAGGGCGACCACTACGGCCGCGACGCCTGCTACTCCACCCCAACGGAGCTCATGACTCTCTTTCATCGAAATCACCTCCTACCTGCTATTATCCGGCGCCATCGCTCAGTTTGGCAGGGCCAAAGGCCCTAATCTTGCGAGGCGACCCACGCGCTGATCAGACCTTGCCGCTCTTCTGCAGCGCCTGGGTGAGCTCTTCCTTGGTCATGGATGAGCGGCCCGGGACCTTGGCCTCCTGGGCTCGGTGGTACAAGTCCTCCTTGCTCGGCTCCTTGGATCCTCGGTTCTGCTTCCTCGCCTTGTTACCGCTCCGCGTCTTGTTACCGCTCCGCGCCTTGTTACTGATCCCCGCCTTGTTACTGATCCCGGCCTTGTTACCGCTCCCCACCGGAAGACCATGCTGGATCTCCTGTGCCTTACGTTCGCTGAAGGCTCGGCCGAGCTCCTCCAGGCGCTCGCGAGGCACCGCCTTCTTGAGCGCTGGAAGGATCTCGCTCTCCTCCTCCTGAACGTGGTGAGTGACTGCCTGAACGAGCTCGTTCAGCAGCGTGTCGAACTGCGCCGTGTCGGTGTCGACGTCCAGAAGGTTGAGCAGCATCCGCTCGGCCGCGTGGTGTTCCTCCGCCCCCTCTCTGACCTGGTCCTTCTCGCTGGGTACGGTCTTGGCGATCTCCGGGTAGACCAGTTCCTCCTCCCCTCTGGAGTGAGCGACGAATTTGGCGGCCAGCTCGGCCAGGAGGGCCGGACGATCCTCGGTGTCCTTCTTGAGCCGGCCGAAAAGCCGCTCCACGTCGCGATGGTCCGACTTGATCATGCTGATGGCGTCCAATGCCATGGCTCCCCCTCTCTGGCGCCCCCGGTACCCGGCAAGGACGGTCGTACGCGAAGTTGAACGACAACGGAACAGTTGTTTGCGCTTCTTGGGCACTGGCCGCCGCGCTACGCGCCAACCGCTCCAGACGCCAACGATGTTCAGGAACGTTGTCAGGAGTAAAACGCGGTATCCGGATGTCCAGCGCGGATCTGCACCGGCTTCCTGTCCATCGCGCGACCCGCTACGGGGCAAGCTGACCAGATGACGCGCAGAAACGATGCAGCGACCGTCCACGCCTGGACTGCTCTCGGAGGGCCGGCAAGGCTGGCCGAGGAGGTGTCGTACGAAGGGGCGGGTGAGGTTCTGCCGGCCCGTCTGCCCGTGCGGGAGCTGGCTCGGGCAAGTGTGGGCGTGTGCTCGCTGGCAGCGGCGGAACTGCTGGCGCGGCGCAATGCGGGGCCGATACCCGCAGTTCAGGTTCGGGAGGCGACGGTGGCCACGGCCTTCGTCAGTGAACGGCACCTGCGCATCGACAGCCGCGCCCCGGTGTCCTTCGCACCGCTTTCCGGCCCGGCTCACCGGGGAGAACCGCCCGGGGGTTCTGGCACCGGCGTCGCTGCCGGCCGCCGGGGTGCGCGTCCTGGACCTGACCCGGGTCATCGCCGGCCCCGTCGCCACGCGCACCCTGGCCCTCCTGGGCGCCGATGTGCTTGGCGTCGACTCCCCTGGGCTGCCGGAGAGCACGGACGCCCACGCCGACACCGGGATGGGCAAACGGTCTACGCTGCTGGACCTGTCCGCCATCGACGACCTGCGCACCTTCGCCGACCTCCTGGGCTCGGCCGACGTCGTGGTCCTCGGCTACCGGCCCGGCGCGCTGGAGGCTCTGGGTCTCGATACGCTCCTCGCGCGGCGGCCCGGCCTGATCGTCGCCCAGTTGTGCGCCTGGGGCTGGTCGGGACCATGGGCGGCACGGCGCGGCTTCGACAGCCTGGTCCAGGCGGCGAGCGGTATCGCCGTGATCGAGGCCGAAGCCGACGGCCGCCCCGGCGTGCTCCCGGCGCAGGCGCTGGACCACGGAACCGGATATCTGCTGGCCGCCGCGGTCCTGCGGGCGTTGAGCGACCGGCAGCTCACCGGCGGTGGGCGGTGGCTGCGGCTCTCCCTCGCGGGCACCGCCTCCTGGTTGCTGCACGACATCCCTTCCACGCAGGTCGAAGGCGACGGCTACGACTCAAGGCCCTGGCTGTCGGAGACCGCCTCGCCGTACGGGTCGCTCCGCCACGCCCTGCCCCCGATCCACTACGGGGATGCGCCCCGGTCGTGGAGCGACCCGCCGACCCTGTGGGGTACGGATCTTCCCGTATGGACAGGCCGCGCCGGCGAGTAGGACAAGGAGGGCGGGGAGGGGAAACGGCGCTGCTCCACGGGCCGGTGACGTGCGGGGCCGTTCGGGCGGCCGGCCCGCTCGGGCGCGGCCTGGGCGGTGTGCGGGTTGCCGCCGACCTGGCTTTCCGGAGTGTCGATCGACACCATCCGGATCGACATCTCGATCTTCGGGCGTCGCTGTCGGTCGCCTCGACGAAGCGGTGTCGATGGCCGGTCGGCTGGGGCCGACAAAACCGAGATCCACCATCACCGCACTCCCGCGCTCTCGAAGGCTGATGCCGCTCAGGTGAACCTGACCAGACCTACGGCATTAAAACTCCCAGTCGATCAGCTTTCCGTTGCGGCTGACACGCCGACGCTCTGCAGGACGGTCGCGGGCGATCGCTCCTGCGAAAAGCCATCGGTCGTAAGGCAGGTCGCACGAGCGGCCACGCCTCGGCCTGCCTGAACTTCCCCCTCGTCAACTCCTGCCGCTCCGTCCGTTCCAGGAAGCTCAGGGACGCACGCGAATGACGGTCTTGCCCTTGCGCCGCTCGGTCGGGTTGAGCACAGGGACGGCGTCGTCGAGGGTCGCGACGATTCCAATGTGCGTGCGAAGGCGCCCGTCCCGCACCCGGTCGACGATCTCCACCAGCTGACTCGGAACGGACTCGACGACGAAGTCGACCGCGAGACCGTCGACAGGGCGAGTCTCAGCAGGCCCGACCACCGACACCAGCGTCCCGCCAGGCCGGATGATGCTCGCCGAGCGCCTCTGGATGTCACCACCGATGACATCGAAGACCAGGTCGACCCTTCCGATGTCTTCGAGATCCCCCTCGTCGAGGGCGAGGAACTCGTTCACGCCGAAGTCGAGCGCTGCCTGGCGGTCCGCCGCCCGCCCGGTACCGATGACGTAAGCGCCGAACTCCCGGGCGAGCTGCGTCACCACAGATCCGACCGCGCCGGCGGCGCCGTGTGCGAGGACGCTCTGCCCCGCCTGAAGACGACCATGCTGGAACAGGCCTTGCCATGCGGTCAGGCCGGAGATCGGCAGGCTCGCACCTACCGTGAAGTCGACGGCCCCGGGCAGCGGCGCGAGGTTGCGTGCCTCCACGGCCGCGTACTCGGCCAGGGTTCCATCGCGGTGCCAGTCCGTGATCCCGAACACCCGCTGGCCCAGCGAGAGTCCCGTCGTGCCGTAGCCGAGGGAGGTGACCACTCCGGCGAACTCGTGGCCGATGATCGGCTGGGCTCGGTCGTGACCGGAGCGATCGACCCATGTCGAGGGCCACTCCCACTCTGCCGGGACGAAGCCCGACGCATGGACTTCAACGACGACGTCGTTGATCGCTGGCGTCGGCTCAGGCCGCTCCGCCAGCTTGATCCCGGCCGCTTCCGCAGCCTGATCAGTCGCGACGATTGCCTTCATTTCTACCTCCGTATACCTCGTGCTCGCTGGCTCTATGCGCAGGTCTGTGACTGCGTGTTCCCCACTCCGGTGGAACTCGACGCGTTTCAGTGGTCCGTTCGTCCGTGGTGACGGATCGTCTGTGGTGACAGACCACGGAAGCTCGGGTGCCACAGAAGCTCACGGACAAGGGGCAGGCGACGGGAGCAATAGTCAGGACCTAATGGATCAGGTTCTTAGGCGGCTTCTGGGCGGTCGTCGGGGCGTTCGACGAGCTTGCCGTTGGTGAAGGTTGCTCCTGCGCGGACGAGGGCGACGAGGTGGGGTGCGTTGACCGCCCGCCAGCGGGTCTGGGCGGAATTCGGTGAGACTGGAGGCCCGCTCGTTCGTACGATGTTCACCCTGGTCAGCGGCCGAAACCGTCGGTCAAGATCGTTTGCCCCCTGTAGGATTCGAACCTACGCACCCGGCTCCGGAGAGGATTGCGGAGCTACCTAGCGTTGCCCGGTTGACCTGCAGAAGCATCCTGGCGGCCCACAGTCGGAGCCTCTCTGGTCCACGAGGGGTCCACGGACAGGGCAGGCTGTACTCCTCTCCAGAGGAGAGCCATAGCGAGACCGTGACGAGCAGACGTCGTCAGCATGCCGTGTGCGGCAATCTATGAGCAACGTCTGAACATCACGGAAAGTCCAGACCTTCCGCCAAAATGGGGGCGGTGTACGTTCCCATGGCAGGTCCTGGCTCACCGGCATCGTCACCTCAGGTCCATCTCGTCGATGACCGAACTGACATGGGGCTACGCGTCTACCGCGTCACGAAGTACGACCCGGCCGACCGCAATGAAGCCGGGCACTACGACGGTCCCGAAAACGTGGACAGCGACCACGGCCCTGTGGAAGCGGCCTACCTGGCGTCTGTGGCCGCTTTCGCCGAAGAAGCCGGCATCACCCACCTCACCATCCGGGACCCTGAGGTGAGCGGCTTCGTCAACTTCGGTGCAGATTCTCCGATCGACGGTCACGGCCTGGCCGGGCTCTTCCCGCCCGACCTGACCGGTTATCACGACGGGGCGCAGGTTCCGCTGGCTGTCGCCCTAGAATTGGTCCGGGCAATGCTGCGCGACAACGGTGCCTGGTGCCGCTTGGAGGCCGAGGACCAGTTCTTCGTTCACGTCGGTTACGACCAGTACGTCTATGTCGGCAGCGCACTACGGTGCTCACAAGCGGTGGCGCTTACCCAGCAGCGCGGGCTCTTCGCCGAACCGATCAACCAGTCACCGTACGACCCACAACTCGATGAAGACGATTCTGCACGGCGACGCCCCGCCGATGACGCATTCTGGGCCGAGCTGAATGCTCTCATCAGTAGGCAAGGCGCGGTGTTGCTTGAGGAGGGCTATCTCTCCAACGCCTCACGCTGGCACCGCATCACCCTCGATGAGGTGTCCCCGACACGGAGTCGGCTCGCCCCCCGGGCCAGGCTGCTGATTTGGCCCGACCTATCGACAGACGTGGACGCAGCCCTTGCCGGCCTTCCCCACGACGGCCTCATTGATATCGTCTGGCAAAACCTTCGAGGGGACATCGCCAGCCTCACGGTCGACGAAGCTGAATATCCGGCAGTGCCCGCCATGCTGGCTGAAGCCCGAGCGGTGCTGATTCTTTCCTGCCACGAGGACGAACGCACCCCGCTGATGGCCGCCGTGATGCCCGACACCGATGGCGTGCTCCGCGCACGATGGATGCCCTAAGCGCCAGCCTTCTTGGCTCCCGGCTTTTCCAACGGGGGACATGTTCGCCTACGTGGAATCGGCCACGCTCGCGTTCAGCGGCTACATCAGATCCAGCGCCTGGCCGTCGCCGATGGCGGCCACCTGGTGAATACCTGCCCAAGTAGCTAGGTTGTCCACACCTCGTCCGATTCTCACAGGGAGTGGCAGTCTTGCGGCAACAGCACAAGACCTTCCAGGCGATCGAGGTCGGCGACGGCGGCGACGGGCGGTGGGCCGCCTACGCCCGGGCCCTGTGGCAGGAGATGGAGGGCCTGCTGACCGAGGAGGGCCGGACTCCGGAGGGCGCGGATCGTGTTCGGGCGCTGTTCCGAGCGCACATGCCGGAACTGGTCCCGGTTCTGGACCGCCTGGCCGGCCAACTCGACCGGCCCGAGGCGGAAGTCTTCCTCACCCACGCGGCACTGCGGCCGTTCTCCCAGGCCTGCACCCAGATCGGCCAGAACGGCACTCTGCTGCGCAACTATGACCTACGGCCCGATCAGTGCGAGGGGACCATCGTCTCCTCCTGCTTCCTGCGCCCCGTGATCGGGATGCAGGACATGCTGTGGGGCATGCAGGACGGGATGAACGACGCCGGTCTCGCGATCTCGCTCACCTGGGGCGGACGTTCCGTCTACGGACGCGGCTTCGCCATTCTCATCCTCGTGCGCTACCTGCTGGAGACGAGCGACACCGTCGATGAGGCGGTCGACAGGCTGCGGTCCCTGCCGGTCGCCGTCCCCCAGAACCTCACCCTTGTCGATCCCACCAAGGCGATGACGGTGTTCGTGGGGCCGGATATATCGCCGACGGTGGCGCCGGACGCCTGCGCCGCCAATCACCAGCACCTGCCAGTGACCGACGAGCAGGAGCGGGCCATGCGGACGCAGGAGCGGCTGCGCGCCATCCGCGCCGCGGGTACGGACGTGGCAGCCATGCTGAAGCCGCCGCTGTACCGATCCGTCGACGAGCAGGGGTCGAGAACGCTCTACACAGCCCACTACCGGCCCGCCGAGGGCCTTGTGACGTACTACTGGCCCGGTGAGTCCTGGCAACAGTCCTTCGATGACTTCACACCCGGAACCCGCACCGTGACCTTGGGCCGGGCCGACTGAGAGGCTTCCCGGACTCCTGCTCACCCCTGCACGAAGATCTTGCAAGAACGTGATTTCACCCGCCGCCGATGGGCCCTCCCTCGGCCGGCCCTGCCACGGCCGCACGGTGGACCGGCAGGGGCTCGGCACCGCTCCAAGGGCCGGACGAGCGCCCCGCCCGATACCCCGACAAGGCGTCTCTCGCCACGTGGTCCCCAACCCACAGGTCTTGACAATTGCTCACGCCCTATGGCTAAGCGCCATAGAGATGTAGTCAGCTTAGGCAGATCGGTTGGCTGGGCTGGCTCCGGAGGCCGGTGCCGGGTGCCGGTTTTATCGCGCGGCCGCGAACGCCACAGCCGTGGTGGAGGCGATGGCCGTGGTGAGGACCACCATCAGGAGCACCGTCCCCAGCGGGTTCTTCCGCGGGCGCGGTGGCGGGGCGCGATGGGCGCGTACGTAGGTCACCGGAGGTTTGGGGGTCGGCTTGAGGGTCGGGGTGGGCTTCGGTGTCGGCTTCGCCGGCTTGACGCGGACGGGCTGGGGCGCGACGTGGCGCACCCGCACGGGGTTTCGGATCGGCCGGGAGGTCGGCCGCTGAGTCGGCTTGGGTTTGGTTGGAGGGGGCGTGATCACGACCCGCACCCTGGGCGTCGCCTTCGGGGTGGCCACCGGCTGCGGTTCCGGGGTGACGACGGTGGGCGGCTTCACGATCACCACGGTCGGCGGCTTCACCACGGTCGGCGGCTGCACCGCCGGTGACCCGCAGTGCCCGATGTGTACGCTCACCAGCGGCACGTCCAAACAGACGGTCGCCTCGACGCCGACCTCCACCGTCACGTCGCCCGGATCCGGATCGGCCGCGGCGGGAGCGCTCGCGGACAGCGCCAACAGCGTGCCCGCCAGGAGCAGCGGCATGCGCCAGGCCCCCACGGTCACACGCCTCCGGCTATCCGGGCGAACTCCTGCAGCGCGCCCTTGTACGCCTCGGGCCCCACGGCCAGCGGTCCGTCGAAGGCGTGGGAGATGTCCCAGGTGAGGTAGATGCCGAAGCCGAGCATCGCGGCCATCGCCAGCAGCGGCAGGACCGCCAGCCCGGTCGGCCGCGCTCCGGCCAGGAACGGGAACAGGACGACCAGCAGGCCGGTGAGGATCGTCAGGGCCAGCAGGCCGTCGGGCGGCGTCGCGGCGGCGTCGGCGGTGCGCTGGGAACGGGCGGAGGCGATCGCCGCGAGGTGGTCGAGCACCGCGGTCTTGGCCTCCTTCTGGTCGTCGGTCACCTGCAGCGCGGCGACTCGGGCCCGGAGCGCGTCGAGCCGCTCCGTGCCGACGGGATCCATCGAGCCGCGCTCCATGGCGGGCCACTCGTCCCTGACGACGAACGTGATGTAGTCGCGCAGCCCGGCGCGCACCACGTCAGGGGCGGTGCCGGGCAGGCCGGACGCCGACCAGTAGGCCTCCACGGCGGCCTGGCTCTCTGTGTGCGTGTTCTGGCTGGCGGAGTCGGCGGTGGTCCACGGCACGATGATCGCGATCGCGAAGACCAGGAGGAACAGGGCGGACAGCATCGCGCCCGCGTGGCCCGCCGACGGTCCGCCGGCGTCGTTGTCGTCGCTGCCCTTCTTCGTGAGCCTGAACAGGGTGGCCGCGAGCGCCACCACACCCACTGCGGCCACGGCCGCGATCACGTATTGCAGCATAAGGATCTCCCCAATCCCCACCGAACACCGAGCGTGACATTACTATCACAGACCGCATGACTACTCAGGGGATAGATTGCGGTACGGTACGTAACCGATCGGTAACAGTCCGGCGGAGTTTCCGCTGCGATGGTCAATCAGTTCCCGGTGGTCAGGACCATGCGGAAGCGGGCCTGGCCGGAGAGCATCTTCTGGAATGCCGCCTGGGCCTCCTCCAGCGGGACCTCCTCGGTCCACGCCCGGACACCGCTCTGGGCGGCGAACCTCATGGTGTCCTGGATGTCGACCGCGTTGCCGGAAGCGTGTCCGTACACCCGCCTGGCCGCCCCCACCAGCTGCAGGGGCGTGACGCGCAGCGGTTCCATGTCGACGCCGACGATGATGAGCTCACCGCGGGGCCCCAAGCCGTCGATCGTCGCGGACATCGCCTCGGCGTTGGTCACCGTCGCCAGCACCACGCTGGCTCCCCCGCACGCCCGCAGCGCGTCGGCCACGGGCGCGGTGGCGCTGTCGACGTAATGAGCGGCGCCGAGCTTGTGAGCCAGCGGCGCCTTGTCGGGACCGCGGGCCAGCGCGATGGTGTTGAAGCCCATCTTCGCGGCGAACTGGACGCCCAGGTGTCCCAGGCCGCCCACTCCGAGGATCGCGACGGTGTCGCCAGGACGCGCGGAGCTGTGGCGCAGCGCGTTGTACACGGTCACGCCGGCGCAGGCCAGAGGCCCGGCCTCCACCGCCGTGAGCTCGTCCGGGATCGCGGCCAGGGCGACGGCCGGCACCACGACGGAGTCGGCGAACCCGCCCGCGTACGCGGCGCCCGGCACCTGGAGCTCGGGGCACAGGATGCCGTCTCCCTGCCTGCAGGCGTCGCAGTGACCGCAGCTGCCTCCGTACCAGCCGACCGCCACTCGATCACCGACGGACCAGCCGGTGACGTGGTCGCCGATCGCGTCGACGCGTCCCGCGATCTCGTGCCCCGCCGTGACGGGAAAGGTGGTGCCCGGAATGTGACCGGAGGTGATCAACGCGTCGGAGTGGCACACCCCGCACGCCTCGACGGTGATCCGCACCTGACCCGGGCCCGGCTCCCGGGTGTCCGCCCGGACGGGAGACAGGTCCCCGCCAGGCTCGCTGACCTGCATGGAACGGTGCGTGGCCGAAGAAGACATGGCGTCTCCTTTTCTTCTCATGGGAATTCTTCTCATGGGAATTCGTCTCATGGGAAGCGGCGGCCCGCGGAGAGGCCGTCACAAGTCCATCGTTCCACTCGGCGCTTTGACTCCTTGTCTGACCCCTGGTAAGCCACGGCCAGCAGAGCCGGATTCCTGACAAGTCCCGTTTCGCAGCCCCGGCGGCTGGACGGATCGCCGAGGAGATCTCGACGTTCGGCGAGAAACGTCCAGCCTGACTCTCCGTGTCATGAAATATCGGGAGCATAGGCGGCGTGAACCTTCTCAACGGCCGCAGATTCGTGATGGTGAGTTCGACGGCGAGCGTGGTGGACCAGGAGCGGCCCACCGCGTTCGACTACTGGGAGGCCGACGGGGTGGTGTGGGGCAGCTACACCGGCGACACCGTCACGCATGGCCGTTTTGTCGGCACCAGGGACGGCGACCTGGTCTCCATCGCCTACGCGCACGCGCTCAAGGCCGGGGGCAAGGCGGGCGGCCAGAGCAACAGCCGCATCGAGACCGAGGCCGACGGACGGCTGCGACTGGTGGAGGAGTTCCAGTTCGAGGGCGACGACACCCGGCACGTCAGCGTGTGCACAGAGGTCGTCACCGGCTGACCTACCCGTCCTTGCGCAGGGCGGCCCTTCCCTCCGCGGCGCCGACGAAGCGCATCTTGCCGAGCGGCACGTCGCCGGGGGCCTCCTGGGCCGCCCGCCGTACCGGACGGGCCTTGTCACGGTCGCTGGGCAGCACGTACGGCCGCCTGAGCACCTCGTCCAGGATGAAGACCGTCTCGGTCGCCTTCACGGCCGGGATGTTGGCCAGCCGGTCGGTCACCATGGCGTGGACCTCGGCCACGTCCGACATCCGCACCTGGATCATCGCGTCGTGCTGGCCGGTGGTGATCGCGCAGTACTCGACCTCCGGCATCCTGGCCAGCTCGGCCCTGAACTGCTTCCACATCTGCTGCCGCACGGTCACGAAGATCAGCGCGGTGATGCCGAGGCCCGTCCTGACGTGGTCGATCTCGGCGGTGAACCGCTTGATCGCGCCGTCGGCGCGCAGCGCCTCGAAGCGGGTATAGGCGTTGGCCCGGGAGATGCCCACCCGCTCGGCCAGCGACGAGACCGAGATCCTGCCGTTCTCCCGCAGGACCTCGAGGATCTTCAGGTGGACGGCGTCGAGCTCCAGGCCGATGCCGATCCGTCCAGGTTGACCGCTACCGCTGGCACCATTCCTGGAAATTTCACTCATAGTTACCCCCAGCCCATTTATATACGTCTCAGCGACCGCACGGTGCCTGGACGTTCTGCCCGACAATCCTCGACATCTTTCGGCCAACCGTCCAACTGGAGGACTCAATGGCGACCCGCTCGCAGACGGCGGCTGTGCTGCTCGCCGGTGCACTCGCCCTCGCCGCCTGCGGAAGCGGCGGTTCCCAGACTCCCGCTGCCCAGAGCGGCGGCAAGACCCTGGTGATCGACACGTCCTTCGACCTCAAGACGGCCGACCCCGGGCGCACGTACGAGCCGACGGGCCTGACCGTCGAGAAGGCGATCTACGAGACGCTCCTGACCTTCGACGGCGCCGACGTGACCAAGCCGGTTCCGGCGCTGGCCGAGTCGTACGAGCTGTCCAAGGACGGCAAGGTGCTCACGCTCAAGCTCAAGCAGGGCGCGACGTTCGCCGACGGCTCCCCCGTCACCGCGGACGACGTGGTGTTCTCCCTGAACCGGGTGCGGGACATGAAGGGGACCCCTTCGTTCCTGCTCGACGGCGTCGAGGTGGCCAAGGAGGGCGACTCGACGATCACGCTGACCTCCAAGGCGGCCAACCCGGCGCTGCCGTTCATCCTGCCGAACCCGGCGCTCGGCATCATCAACAGCAAGCTCGCCAAGCAGCACGGCGCGACCGCGGACGCGCAGGACAAGGCCGAGCAGTACCTGAACGCCTCCTCCGCCGGCTCGGGCCCGTACACGATCGAGTCGTTCAACGTCAGCAGCCAGGTCGTACTGAAGGCGAACCCGAAGTACTACGGCACCAAGCCCGCCTACGACAAGGTCGTCATCCGCAACGTCGAGTCCGCCACGCAGAAGCTGAACGTCCAGCGCGGCGACAGCCAGGTGGCGCTCAACCTGTCGGGCGACCAGGTGACCGGCATGCCGGCCAACCTGCAGGTCAAGAAGACCGCCTCGGCCAACGTGATCTTCCTGCTGGCCAACCAGGACGACAAGGTCAGCAAGACGACGCCGAACGCCAAGTTCGTCGAGGCCGTGCGCAAGGGCGTCGACTACGCGGGTCTGCTCGAACTGGCCGGTGAGGGCTCCACGCAGGCCCCCGGCGTGATCCCGTCGCAACTGCTCGGCGCGCTGCCCGCCGACCAGGCGGCCAAGCGCGACGTCGAGGGCGCCAAGGCCGCCCTGGCCGCGAGCGGCGTGACCAACCCCACGGTGAAGCTGGAGTACCCGAGCGAGCTGACCGTGAACGGCCTGTCGTTCCAGCCGCTGGCCGAGCGCGTCCAGGCCAACCTCAAGGAGGTCGGCATCACGGTGGACCTGCAGCCCGCGCCGGTCACCACCGCGCTGGACAACTACCGCAACGGCAAGGAGGAGATGGGCCTGTGGTACTGGGGCCCGGACTACCCGGACCCCAGCGACTACCTCGCCTTCCTGCCGGGCAAGACGGTGGGCCTGCGGGCGGGCTGGAAGGCCGGGGCGGCCAAGGAGATCGAGGCCGCGGGTGAGAAGGCCGCGGTCGCGATCGGCGACGACGCGCGCAAGCAGGCGTACGCCGACGTGCAGACGAAGCTGAACGCCTCGGGCCCGTTCATCCCGCTGATCCAGCCGAGCCAGAACATCGTGACGGCCGCCTCGGTGACCGGCCTCGAGTATCACCCGGTCTGGACCGTCGACGTCGCCCACCTCGGCGCGAAGTAGGCATGCCCACCACGGCCGCCCCGCCCCGCCCGTCCCGGCGGCGCGGGGCGCATCCCCTCGCCCGGTTCCTGATCCGGCGGATCCTCATGGCGCTCCTGCTGGCCTGGGGCATCACGGTGGTGACGTTCGTGCTGACGAACCTGGTGCCCGGTGACCCCGTGGCCGCGAACCTGGGCCAGCGGGCCCTGGGCGACCCGGCCATCGTCGCGCAGTGGCGCAGCGAGCACGGTCTGGACAAGCCGCTGTGGGAGCAGTACCTGCTGCATCTCCAGGGCGTCGTCCACGGCGACCTCGGCACCAGCCAGCAGAGCCACCGGCCGGTGAGCCAGGACCTGGCGGAGTTCGTCCCGGCGACGCTGGAACTGGCCGGGGCGGCGATCCTGGTCTCGCTCGTGCTCGGCGTGGCGTTCGGCGTGATCGCCGCGCTGCGCAGGGACCGGCTGTCGGACCACGCGCTGCGGGTGCTGAGCCTGATCGGCATCTCGGTGCCGACGTTCTGGCTGGCGCTGGTGGCCTTCTACGTGTTCTTCTACCGGCTGCAGATCACCCCGGGCAGCGGCAGGGTCGACGCGGCGCTGGGCACGGCCCCGGCCGTCACCGGCCTGCAGACGGTGGACGCGCTGCTCGCGGGCCGGTGGGACATCTTCGGCTCGGCCGTCGGCCACCTGATCACGCCCGCCCTCGTGCTGGCCCTGTACACGATCGGGCTGCTGACCCGCTTCACCCGCTCGGCGGTGCTGGAGGTGCTCGGCCAGGACTACGTGCGGGCCGCCCGCGCCAAGGGCCTGCCGGGCCGGACGATCCTGTTCCGGTACGTGCTGCGCTCGGCGCTGGTGCCGATCATCACGGTCGCCGGCCTGGCGTTCGGCAGCCTGCTGTCCGGCACGGTACTGGTCGAGGCGATCTTCGCCTGGCCGGGCGTCGGCCAGTACGCCTACAAGAGCGCCACCACCCTCGACCTGCCCGCCGTCATGGGCGTCGGGCTGGTGGTCGGTGTCGTCTACCTCGTCATCAACCTGATCGTGGACGTGCTGTACGGCGTCATCGATCCCCGAGTGAGGTTGCAGTGAAACGGGATCCCCTGGCCCGCAAGGGCCTGACCGGGCGGCTCCCCCATGCCTGGCGGCAACCGCTGGCCATCGTCGGCGGCGTGATCGCGATCGCCTGGCTCGTGATCGCGCTGGCCGCGCCGGTGCTCGCGCCGCACGACCCGCTGGCCCAGGACCTGCCGCGCCTGGCCGCCCCCGGACCCGGACACTGGTTCGGTACGGACCAGCTCGGCCGCGACATCCTCAGCCGGGTCATGCACGGCGCGCGGTTGTCGATCCCGCTGACGCTGATGCTGGTGGCGCTGTCGGTGCTGATCGGCGGCCTGCTCGGCGCCTGCGCCGGATATTTCGGGCGATGGGTGGATGAGACGATCATGCGGGTGGCGGACCTGGTGTTCGCCTTCCCGACGGTCATCCTGGCCATGGTGGTGGCCGCGGCGCTCGGGGCCAGCCTGACCAACGCGGTGCTGGCCGTACTCGTCGTGGCCTGGCCCGCCTACGCCCGCGTGACGCGCGGGCTGGTGCTGGGCGTGCGGGAGCGGGAGTTCGTGCTGAGCGGGCGGCTGCTGGGCTTCTCGGCCTGGCGCTCGCTGCGCGTGGACGTGCTGCCGAACGTGACGGGTCCGGTGCTCGTCCTGGCCACGCTCGACATCGGCACCGCGCTGCTGCTGCTGTCGGGGCTGTCGTTCCTCGGCCTCGGGGCCAAGCCGCCGTCTCCGGAGTGGGGCGCGATGGTGGCCTCCGGGGTGGAGGTCTTCGACAGCTGGTGGGTGGCGACCTTCCCCGGCCTGGCGATCCTGACGGTGGTGCTGGCCTTCAACTTCCTCGGCGACACGCTGCGGGACGCCCTCGACCCCCGTACGGCCCGCGCCATCAAGGAGCGTGCGCTGTGACCCTGGACATCACCGATCTGAAGGTGACCATCGGCGGCAAGGAGATCCTGCGCGGCGTGGACCTGTCGCTCCAGGAGGGCCGGGTGCACGGGCTGGCGGGCGAGAGCGGGTCCGGCAAGACGATGACCGGCCTGGCCGTACTCGGGTTGCTGCCGCACGGCTCGCGGACCACCGGCAGCATCGCCCTCGGCGACCGCGAACTGCTCACGCTGCCGCCCAAGGAGCTGAACCGGGTGCGAGGCGGCGAGGTGGCCATGGTCTTCCAGGACCCGGCCACGAGCCTGCACCCGATGCTCACGATCGGCAAGCAGCTCACCGAGCACATGCGCCACCACCTCGGCGTCGACAAGCGGGAAGCCCGGCGGCGGGCCGTCGAGCTGCTCGGCAAGGTACGCATCCCCGGGGCCGAGGAGGCGTACGGGCGCTTCCCGCACCAGTTCTCCGGCGGCATGCGGCAGCGCGTCGCGATCGCCATCGCGCTGGCCTGCTCCCCCAAGGTGCTGATCGCCGACGAGCCGACGACCGCGCTGGACGTGACCGTGCAGGCGGGCGTGCTGCGGCTGCTGCGCGGGCTCTGCGACGAACTGGGGCTGGCCGTGCTGCTCGTCACCCACGACCTGGGCGTCATGTCGGCGGTGGCGGACGAGGTGAGCGTGATGAAGGACGGCCTGGTGGTGGAGACGGGGCCGCGCGGCCAGGTACTGCGCGAACCCGCTCACCCGTACACCCGCTCCCTGCTCGACTCCCTGCCCGAGACCTCACTGCCCGAGACCTCACTGCCCGACGCCGAACTGCCCGACGCCGAGCCCTCTCCCGCTCCCCGTTCGGAGGATTCATGACCCTGCTGGCGATCGACGACCTGGTCGTCGAGCACCGCTCGCCCGGGCGCCCGATCGTCAGGGCGGTCGCCGGGGCGAGCCTGTCGGTCGGGCCCGGCGAGGTCGTCGGCCTGGTCGGCGAGTCCGGCTGCGGCAAGTCGACGCTGGCCCGCGCCGTCTGCGGGCTGAACCCCGTTACCGAGGGCTCGATCACCTTCGACGGGCAGCCGGTCACACCGCTCGGGCTGCGGCGGCGGAAGCTGACGGGTATCCAGATGGTGTTCCAGGACCCGTACGCGTCGCTGAACCCGCGCCGCCGCGTGGGCGACCAGATCGCCGACGGGCTCCGTACCTCCGGCGACACCGCCACCGCGCCCGCCGACCTGCTGGAACGCGTCGGGCTGCCGCGCGACTTCGCGAGCCGCCACCCGCACGAGTTCTCGGGCGGCCAGCGGCAGCGCATCGCGATCGCCAGGGCGCTGGCGGCCCGGCCCCGGCTGCTGATCGGCGACGAGCCGATCTCGGCGCTGGACGCCTCGGCCCAGTCGCAGGTCGCCACGCTGATGCGCGACCTGGCCGTGGACTCGGGGGCGGGGCTGCTGTTCATCAGCCACGACCTGTCGGTGGTGCGGCTGATCGCCGACCGGATCGCGGTCATGTACCTCGGCAGGATCGTCGAGGTGGGAAACACGGCCGAGGTGTGGGCCAACCCCCGGCACCCGTACACGCAGGCGCTCCTGCGCGCCATCCCCAAGCCCGACGGGATGGGCGTGCTGCCCGCCGAACTGCCCGGCGACGTGCCGGACCCGGCGAACCCGCCGGCGGGCTGCCGGTTCAACCCGCGCTGCCCGCAGGTCATGGACGTGTGCCGGGACAAGGAGCCCGACTTCGGACCGGTCGCCTGCTGGCTGCACGAGCCCAAGTGACGGAACCCGTCGTGACGGAACCCCTCCTGGAGGCCGTGCGGGCGGCCATGGCAGAGGCCGAGGTCGACGCCCTGGTGCTGCGGCCCTCCCCCGACTTCAGGTTCCTGGGCGGGCACGGCGACGGGTTTCTCGTCGTCACCCGGGACACGGCCGCCGAGACCGCCGACCCGGCCCCGCTCGTACCCCGGGCCGCGCGGCGCGTCGGCGTGGACCCCGAGATGCGGGTCCGTGAGCTGTTCGGCCTCGCGATCGAGGCCGAGCTGGTGCCCGCCACGGCCGTGCTGGCACCGCTGCGGCTGCGCAAGCGGCCGCACGAGATCGAGGCGGTCCAGCGCGCCGTCGTGGCCGCGGAATCGGTGCTCGGCCAGGCTCGCGAGCTGTCCTGGTTCGGCGCCACCGAGCGGGCGATGGCGGCCCGGCTGCGGTTACTACTGCTGGAGACCGGCTGCGAGGAGGTCCTGTCGCTGCGGGTGGCCGCGGGCGAGCACACCGCGCGCCCCGCGCATCGCCCGGGCGGCCGGGTGATCAACCCCGGCGACGCGCTGCTGGTGTCGCTCTGCGGCCGATGGGACGGCTACTGCGCTGAGGTGGCGCGGGTTTTCGCCGTCGCCGAGCCGCCGGAGGACTTCGAGGCCATGTACTCGGTAGTACTCGCCGCACGGGCCGCCGCTCTACGCGCGGCGGCCCAGCCGTCGGCCGCCGCCGAGAGCGTGGCCAAGGCGGTCGGGGACGTGATCGACGACAGCGGGTACGGCCGTTTCGCCGCCACCCACTTCGGCCGGGGCGTGGGCCTGGGCCACGACGAGGGCCCGCGCGTGCAGCCCGGTGACGATACGCCGCTGGAACCGGGGATGACCCTGTGCCTGGAGCCCGCGATCTACGTGCCTGACCTGTTCGGCGCCCGGGTGGCCGACGTGGTCGCCATCACGGCGGCGGGCCCGGCCCCCCTCGGCTCCGCCCACCACACCCTCCAGGTCCTCGACCACTGACGCCCCACACCGCCTCTCTGGGACAGCTCGACCGCTGACGCCGCACCTCCGGGGGGCCGCCCCTCCGTGGCCTCGGCAAACGACCCGTCTAGGCTGATTGAGGCGATCATCGGAGGGCGTCGTGGACCAGTTCGTGCTGCTCATGCTCATCCTGCTGGGCGCCCTCATCACGGTGCCGCTCGGCGACCGGCTCGGGCTGCCGTCGCCCGTGCTGATGACCCTGCTCGGCATCGTCCTGGCCCTGCTGCCGTTCGTGCCGAACGTGGACATTCCACCCGACATCGTGCTGCCGCTCCTCCTCCCTCCCTTGCTGTACGCGGCGGTGCGGCGGACGTCGTGGCGGCAGTTCGCGGCGAACTGGCGGCCGATCTTCCTGCTCGCCGTGGCGCTGGTGTTCGTGACGACGGCGGCCGTCGCGGTGACGGCGCACGCGCTCATCCCGGGCCTGCCGATCGCGGCCGCGGCGGCACTCGGCGCGCTGGTGGCGCCGCCCGACCCGGTGGCGGCCACGGCGGTGGCGGGCCGGCTGGGGCTGCCCAGGCGGCTGGTGTCGCTGCTGGAGGGCGAGGGCCTGTTCAACGACGTCACCGCGATCGTGCTGTACAAGGTGGCGATCACGGCGGCGGTCACCGGGGTCTTCTGGTGGCCGGGCGCGCTGGGCGAGTTCGTGCTGTCGGCGGTGGTGGCGGTCGCGGTGGGGCTGGGGCTCGGCTGGCTGGCCGGCCGGCTGATGGCTCTGCTGGGCGATGCCACGCTGCAGGTGGGGCTGTCGCTGCTGGTGCCGTTCGTCAGCTACGCGCTGGCCGACAAGTGGCACGGCTCGGGGGTGCTGGCCGTACTGACCAGCGCGTTCTACCTGAGCGACCGCATGTCGGACGCCGACGACGTACACGGCAGATTCGCCTCCGCGACGTTCTGGCAGATCGTCGACACGCTCGTGACGGGCGTGGCGTTCGGGCTGATCGGGCTGGAGCTGCACAACGTGTTCGGCACGCTCGGCGGGCGGCTGATCGAGGTGCTCGGCTGGAGCGCCGCCGTGGTGGGCGTCGTGGTGGTGGTACGGCTGGTCTGGCTGCTGCCCGCCGCCTGGCTGGCCAGGAAGACCCGCCGGGCCGGGGACGACGACTCCGAGGTGCCGCTGAGCTGGCGTGAGACGGTGGTCATGTGGTGGGCGGGCATGCGCGGCGTCGCCTCGGTGGCGCTCGCCCTGGCCCTCCCGCTGAAGACGGAGGACGGGTCGCCGTTCCCGGAGCGGGCCGTCCTCGTGTTCATCGCGTTCGCGGTCATCCTGGTCACGCTGGTCTTCCAAGGTCTGACGCTGCCCTGGCTGGTGAGCAGGCTGGGCGTCAAATCCGACACCGCAGCCGAACGTGACCTGGAACGCCGCCTGGCCATCAGCGCCGCCAAGGCCGCCAAGCGACGGCTCAAGGAGATCGACGAGGCCGAGGACCTGCCCGAAGAGGTGGTCGAACTGCTCTCCAAACGGATGACGGACATCGGCATGCGCATCAGCGCCGAGGCCGCCGACGAGGAACGGCGCGCAGCCTACGAGAAGCGCGCCGAGCGGGTACGGACGGTCAGGCGCGTCGAGTCGGAGATGATGTCTGCCGCCCGCCAGGCAGTGCTCGACGCACGCCGCGACTCAACCGCCGACCCTGAGGTGGTCACGAGGGTGCTACGCCAACTCGACGCCCGGAGCATGCACTGAGATCTCTCCACAGCGCAAGTCGCAAGGTTCGTTCATCAGATAGTCGCATCATGCGCCGAATACTGTGGTGGTAGATCTGGCCATTTACGGCATCTGTGAGGTCGAGAGCCTCGATGACTCGGATCCCACAGATGTACATGGGGCCGCCGCCCTCCGAGCCGAGATCACCCTGCCTGGCGCGGTTCCGGTAACCGGCTGACGCACCTGTCCTTCCGCCATCGTCCCAGCGCGCAAGATCACGCACAGGAGCTTGAGAACTGACGGGTCACAAACGCGTTCCTCGACCGCTCGTAATCAACTCATCATGCGGATCGCAAAAAGCAGGACTGTTTGGCGCGGGAATTGAGGCAGCAGTATGCACTTGCGCTTCACGGGTCCGGAGTCCGGCACCGAGGGGATCAAGTCGCCGGTGAAAGCAGCTTTGTTCGGAACCAGAAGCACTCATGAACCCTGGAACACACCCACGCTAACGAGCGCTCCGGTATTGACACTTTGCCTTTTGATTGCCTCCCTGACCTCCGGGAGATTACTCTCTTCCGAATGACGGAACACGCTAACAGCAAGATTAGCGTCTTTCCACTTGGACGACTCCAAGAAGACATTGATGGACGAACCGTCTACGGAAATGGTCCAACTATGGCTGCGGAGGGATGCTACCGCCTTCTTCAGCGACTCCTCCTCGGTGTCACCGCCGACGTTGACCACGAAGGCATGGGTCACGACAAGCTCAGCCCCCATCATGCCTTCTTGACGCTTTTCCCACACGATCGTGCCGATCTTACGCACTTCTTCAAGCGCACCGCCTTCGACCTCCTCAGGCTGTTTTGCGCATCCCCAAGGGCAAGAGAGATGGCGAGAGCAACCATAGTCACTTTTCGGCCCTGCATGATACCCCACCTTTTCGCCTACCTGCCTGGCGGCGTCGGCCGACGAGCGATATTTTTACTGACTGTTCCAGCACGCAACTTATCCGCATCTCCAGAGTTCATCGGTGGAGTTCAGATCTGATCGCCGGCCGAGACCGGTTCGATGAGCGAGGTGGCGCGGTTCAGCGCGTCGAAGGTCTGCGTGGTGATGTGGCCTTCGGGGAGGTGGTGCTGGTCGGGTTGCCCCCGAGGTCGTAGCCGTAGCCGTAGGTGCGCTGCACCGCGGTGGTGTTCAGGTCTTTGACGGTGGTCTTGCGGCCGGCCAGGTCGTACTCGGCGACGCTGGCGTTGAGGTTCGGATCGGTGACCTTGGTCGGGCGTCCGGCCAGGTCGTAGTCCGTGGTGGTCTTGTTGGTTAGCGGATCGGTGACCGTAGTTGGTTCACCGGCCGCATTGACCGTGAAGCTGGTGACCTTGTTGCCCGGGGCGGTCTGCTTGAGCAACCGGCCCGCGTTGCGCGAGGCCGCCTCGGACGGCATCGATATCTACTTCGACAACGTCGGCGGCGAGCACCTCGCCGCAACGACCGAAATGGCCAGGCCCGGCGCCCGATTCGCCTTGTGCGGGGCGCTGAAGGATCAGCTCGGCAGCACGAGCGCCGCAATTCCGGTGGACCCCACCGAGATGATCGGCAAGAGGCTCACGCTGGCGAGGTTCCACGTGGCCAGCCATCGCGACCTGCAGCGGCCGTGGCTGGAGGACTTCGGCGACTGGGTGCGCGCTGAGCGGATCGAGGGTGCCGTAGGTGATCGTTCCCGGCCAGGGGGCCGCGCCGGAAGCGCTCCTGTTCCTGTTTCGCGGCCAGTACGCCGGGATGGTCGTGGTGTCTGTCATCTGACCAGGGCAGTGCGTGAGTGGGACAGCTGAACGTTGCTGACAGACATTTCGGCTGTGCCCGCTGGGGTCAGGTCGCCGACGAGGCTAACCTTCTCACCAGGCGGGCCCAGCGGGCACGGCCGGTTCTGAGGAGCTCCGGCGCTGCAAAGCGTCGGAGCTGCCCGACGAGGCCCAGTTCAGGCCGCTGCGCACCTTCGTGATGGGCAACTCCGACCATCCTCACTACACCAAGCAGACCGCAAACTCCAGGCATCCACCCGGCAAGAGATATATCAGTGCTCGACCGCTATCATATTGTCCCTTCGTACACATCAAGGTATACGAGCGGCTCCTCCTTTACGGAAGCCTTCTTAAGTTGCTCCAGGACTTCTGGCTTGTCTTCAAAGTACGCCGGATCAAACGGACGCAGAGTCGCGTACGTTTCGCCCCAGCGGGCGGATTCCATCAACACGATCGTCGGCCGGTTCTGCGTTGTGATCACCCACTTGCGGGCTGCCAGTAGATCAGCCGCCTTGTCGAGCGCCTCTCGGCCGCTCGTGGCCCCGACGTCGATAACGAGCTCTCGCGAGACCTGTGTCTTGCCGTCTCTCTCGCTTTCATGGCTGGCTTCCGCCCGCACCTCGCCTATTCCGCGAACGTCGTCGAGAGCGGCGGGATCGACCCGCAGCGTCACTTTGGCCGAGGAGAACACGCACCCCGAAGCCATGAGGACCGCACCGAGGACGGTGGCGGCGATCCGGCCGATGCGGGCCGCCTTCTCCGTGAACCCTGCTCTTAGTCGCACTTGTCCCAGCCCACGCGGTTGCACTCCCAATATTCGTCGACTGCGTTACCAGGCTTCAGCCACTCCAGCATCTGGTATCGGCGCTTAATTCCGGTAGCGGCGGTCGAACCGCCGAGCGCTTTGTCCGTAAAACCGTTTTCTGCCCATGCCCGGAAACGTTCGCTATTGAGCTCCGTATTTCCAGATATAGGATTGTCAACCCATACCCCGGAACAGCCACAGTAGGCGATCGCCGCCTCATTGTTGTCCAGATAATGCTTGGCGCCGTCCTTCATATACCACACGTTCTCTTTGAGGTGTTCCATCCATGCGGCAGCCAAGTGTATGGCCCTGTTCGGATCCAGCGCCTGCTTCACAAAATCCCCAATCGGCCGGCTGTTCCACTTTTCCTTCCCGTACCACTTCATCATCATCATGCGGACCTTGTAGATCTCCAGTTGAGCCAGTCCGACGGACGCGCCCACTCCCTCGTTCTTCTCTCTGTCATTGTAGATCCCTAATAACAAGTCGCCGGTTAGACTGAGTGCGCCGTACTTGTTCGCCAGCGTGTTCATCTCCCAAAGTAGAACGGCCGTCAGAGCCCTTCTGCTGACGTGGTGATTGTCGGCTGCTCGATTGATGGTTCCATGGTATTTCAGGAGGTTCTGATATATGCTGTAAAACTTGAAGCGGGATGCAGCGGTTCCGTCTTTTGACATCAAAGCAGGTGCCGCGCGGCCGCCGGACTGAAGCGACGCGGCAACCTGCTGCATCTCTCGCCATTGCTTGAGCTTCGCGCTCCCAGGGTTAACCTTCGCCGCCCGTTCCATGGCTGCGACGCTTTCCAGGCCGCCGGCCTTCACCCAATTGAACGCCAACTGCGCGTCGGTCAGTGTGGGGGACCATGCTGCCATATAGGCCAGCTGTACCTTTTCGCTGGCGAACCAGAAGTTGGGCTGATCGACAGGTCGGCCGTTGGGCATGACCTTCCATCCGAGCTGAGCGAGCATTGATTCGCCCATGAGAGGGGGTTTCCATTGAGCTTCGGCGACCACGGCTGGGTCAACGTCGGCGCTGGCGCAGGACCAGATGTCGCAGGCGATGGCACCGCTTGAGTAGTTGCCGATGGAGCCGCAGCTGCCGATGCACAACCCGCTTCCTGCGCCACCTCCTCCAGCCACGATGCCTTGCTGAGCATAGATACCGGTGGCTGTTTGGTAGTCGACGCCTGGCGTGTAGGGGGAGTTCCAGGTGCCGCCGATGGCGTCGCCGGAGATGACGGTGGAGTGGCCGGTGGGGTCGGTGCCGGTCAGGGGTGAGGCGTTGGCGTAGGTGTAGCGGTTGGCTTGGACGGATGGGCTGGGGTTGAGGTCTGCGGTGTCGCGGCTGGTGAAGGCTCCGGTGCCGGGTTGGTACCAGCGGGCGTGCATGTTGACTTTGCCGGTGTCCGGGTCGGTGTATTCGCCTTGGTAGCCGAGGGTGGTTTTGGTTCCGGTTTGGGCGGTGATGGTGCCGAAGGGGTCGTAGGCGGTGGAGGTTTGCAGTGTGGTGGTGTAGGTGGCGACGAGGTCGCCGTGCATGTCGTTCAGTGCCGCTACCGCTGCGCTGGTGCCTTCCTTGAGGCCGAGCAGGGCGCCGCCGGGGTCGCGGCCGTACGTGGCTTGGATGGCGCCGCCGCTGTCGGTGATGACGGCCAGGTCGTTGCCGAGCCCGGAGTAGGCGAAGGTCTGCTTGGCGGTGCCGCGAATGCGGGAGGCGAGGCGGTCGAGGGCGTCGTAGCTGTAGAGGCTGTCGCCGTCGGCGATGAGCCGGTCGAAGGCGTCGAAGGTATAGGCGGTGGTGGCGCCGGCCTTGGTCTGGCCGGCCAGGGTGCCGCGCGGGGTGTAGGTGTAGTCGGTGCCATCGCCGGTGGTCAGACGGTTGCGTTCGTCGTAGGTGAACGTCGCGGTGCCGGCCTTGGTGCGGTTGCCCGCCTTGTCCCACTCATAAGCGGTGACTGCGCCGCCGGGGGCGGTCCAGGATGTTAAGCGCCCGGCGTGGTCGTAGCCGTAGGTGTTGGTGCCCGCCCCGGCGGTGCCCGCGGTGGTCTTGGTGGTGAGGTTGTCATCCTTGTCCCACCCGTAGGTGATCTTCGCGAGTTGGGTGCCAGTGCTGGTGCCCTTGCGCAGGGTCTGGGTTTCCAGCCGGTTCAGCTTGTCGTAGGTGAAGATCTGGGTGTCGACAGTGGTGGTGCCGGTCGTGGCGGTCAGCGAGGCCAGGTTGTTCTTGTCGTAGCCGTAGGTGATCTTCCGGCCAGTGACGGGGTCGGTGGCGGTGGCCGGGCGGTTGGCGTTGTCCCAGGTGAAGGTGGAGGTGCCGGCGGCGTCGATGCGCTGGGTGGGGTTGCCGAGCGCGTCGTAGCCGTAGGCGGTCTCCTGGGTGGTGCCACGGGAGACCTTCAACGGCAGGCTGCGGTCGTTGTAGTCGACCGTGAGATCGCCTGCGGTGGTGCGGCGTCCGGCCAGGTCGTAGCCGAAGGTGCGCTCGGCGCTCGCGGCGCCGCCGCCTGCGCCGGTTTCCTTGGTGAGGCGCTCGAGGTGGTCGAAGGTGCGGTCGATGCGTACGCCGCCGGGCTGGATGGTGGCCTTCTGGTTGCCGGCCGCGTCGTAGATCTGGGTCCAGGTGCGGTCGGCCAGGTCCGGGTGCGCCGTGGTGGCCGGCTCGGTCACCGTTTCGGCCAGGCCGAGGCTGTTATAGCTGATCCAGGTGGCGTTGCCGCGACCGTCAGTGGTGCGGGTGCGGGCGCCGGTGGCGTCGTAGCCGAAGCTCGTGGTGATCTGCTCGCCGGCCGAGACCGGTTCGATGAGCGAGGTGGCGCGGTTCAGCGCGTCGAAGGTCTGCTGGGTGATGTGACCTTCGGGGGAGGTGGTGCTGGTCGGGTTGCCCGCAAGGTCGTAGCCGTAGCCGTAGGTGCGCTGCACCGCGCCGGGGGTGTTCAGGTCTTTGACGGTGGTCTTGCGGCCGGCCAGGTCGTACTCGGCGACGCTGGCGTTGAGGTTCGGATCGGTGACCTTGGTCGGGCGTCCGGCCAGGTCGTAGTCCGTGGTGGTCTTGTTGGTTAGCGGATCGGTGACCGTAGTTGGTTCACCGGCCGCATTGACCGTGAAGCTGGTGACCTTGTTGCCCGGGGCGGTCTGCTTGAGCAACCGGCCCGCGTCGTCGTACTCCATGGTGGTGGTGTAGCTGGCGGTGGCGGGCTTGCGCTCGATCTGCGTGGCGGTGATCTGCCTGCCCAGGTCGTCGTAGGTGGCCTGGCTGCGCGCGCCGGTGGGGTCGATGCCGGCCAGTTTCTCTCCGGCCATGTCGTACTCGCTCACCCAGGTGCCCGCGGTTTGTCCATCGGGAGCGGGGTCGGTGACGCGGACCTGCCGGCCGAGCTGGTCATAGTCGTAGGAGGTGACGTTGCCGTTCGGGTCGGTGGTGGTTTTGCGCTGCCCGGCCGCGTCGTAGGCGTGCCGGACGGTCGTGGTGATCGCGCTGCCGCCCGGCGGCGTGTACGCCGGCGCGCCGGCGCTGGTCAACCGACCCACCTTGTCGAAGGTGGAGACGAAGGTGCGCCCCTCGGCGTCACGCTGGTGCGTCTGATTGCCCACCACGTCATAGCCGACCATGGTAGACGGGCGCGCCTGGGCGGCGGTGCCGTTTTTGTCCACCTGCACCTGGGGAGCGGTGGTCTCCACCAGCCGGTCCAGCGCGTCGTAGCGCAGCGTGGCGGTGTAGTCGGCGGCGTTCGCCCCGTCGGCGTTGCCACGCGGATCGGTGGTGGAGGTGACCAAGCCGCGATCGTCGTAACCGGTGGAGGAGACGATGTCCTGGGTGCCGTTCTCGACGGTCTGCTTGGTGGGCTGGTTGAGCTTGTTGTAGGCGTAGCTGGTGGTCTCGGTTCGGCCGGTATCGGTGGCGGCCGTCCGGGACGACTTGGTGATGTTGCCGTTGGCGTCGTAGGTCAAGGCGGTGGCGCGGGCCAGCCCGCCGGGGTCCAGGACCTGCTTGGTGAGCCTGCTGGCCGCGTCGTAGGTGAAGGTCGTGATGGTTTTGCCGTTACCGGTCATCTGCTCGGTCAAGTTGCCGGCCGCGTCGTACTCCTCGGCCTTGACCACCACATCGCGAGGCGTGGCAGAGGGGCTGTTCAGCCTGGCGCCAGCCGCGATCTGCTCCTGAAGCCGGTTATCCATCCAGTACTTGTTGGTGGTCTTGCGGCCCATCACGTCCACGCTGGTCTGCAGCCGCCCGCCCGCGTCGTAGCCGCGGGTCTCCAGCACCACGTCCTTGGCCGCCTCCGGGTTGACCGGGCTACCGGTCCAGCCCTTCAAAGTGCTGGAGATCAGCTCACCACGCTCGCTGTAGCCCGACTCGATCACCGTGCCACGCGCGTCAGTGGTGCGGATGGGCTGGCCGAGCGGGTTCCAGTCCTGCCGGGCGATGCCGCCCTCGGGGTTGGTGATGGAGTCCTGACGGCCGTGCGTGTCGTAGGTGTAGGTGGTGACGCGGTCCGGATCGCCGCCGGTCAGGTCGGCGATCGTCTGCGTCAGCGTGTTACCGTCCGGGTCATAGGTAGTACTGGTCTGCGCCGTATGCGTGACGTTGCTGAGCTCGTTCTTCACCGCGGGGGCGGTACTGGTGACCAGGCGGCCGCGATCGTCATAGGTGAAGATCGTCTTGGCGCCGTTCAGGACCGTCTGCGAGACGCGGGTGCTGGCCGTCATCCGGCCCAGCGAGTCGTAGTCCAGCTTGGTGACCAGGCCTTGGGGGTCGCTCTGCTCGGCCAGGTCACCTGCTGAGGTGTAGCGGTAGCTCCACTGGCTGCCCAGGGCGTCGGTCTTGGTCTTCACCAGACCGGCCGGAGTGCTACCGCCGCCGATCGCGGGCTCACTGCCGTCGGTGTAGACGGTGCTGATCGAGCGGCCCTGCGGGAAGTCCGCGGTGGCCGGGGTGGTCTGCTTGGTCTGCTCGCCGTAGGTGTTGTAGTCGGCCTTCGTGGCGTAGGTGTTGTCGGTGTCGCCAGCCGAGCGGCCGTCCCGGTAGGCCGTCACCTGGTCGTTGCGCGGGTCGAACGAGTCGTTCGGGTTGAGGTAGTAGGTCCAGAACTCGATCGCGCACTCGCCCGGCGCCCGGCAGTACTGCCGGCCCAGGGTGTTGCCGCGCTTGTCCTGGTAGATCTCGTTGGCGATGTCGTTGCGGTCGATCACCTTTTTGAGGAAGCCCGCCTGGTCGTACTCGTGCCAGGTGGTGTAGTTGCGCTGGTCGGTCTCGCCCCGGATGCGGTAGCCGCGCCAGGCGTCGTAGAGGTACGTGAGCGGCTTGTTGTTCGGGTCGGTCACGCTCACCTGCGCCTCGCCGGACTGCTGTTCGGTGGCGATGGCGCCGATCTTCCAGGTGCCGCCGTTGTTGTCGACGTGGGTGGCGATCCGGTCGCTCTTGTCGTCGTAGGTGTTGGAAGCCCAGACCCGGCCGGACGGCAGTGTGACCTTGGCGAGCTTGAACGGCGCACCGTTTCGGGCAGCGTAGTGGCCCCCCACCTCGGCCGCGGTGAGCGGCTGACCGTACAGCGCGACCTCATCCAGCTGGCCCTGAAACGGGAACGCCCCCACGGTCGAGGGCACGGCCGGGGACTTGGCCGGGTCGGTGACGCCGTTGCCGATGGTGGCGAACGTACGCCAGCCGGTCGCCGTCCCGGTCATGGTGCCGACCTGCTGGCCATCCAGGTACAGCGTCTGGTTCTGCCCGGCCACGCTCAGCGCCACGTGATGCCACTGACCCTCGTTCACCGCCGCAGCGGAGGTGATCGGGGTCATCACCGCGTCCAGCGAACCGCGCAGCTTGCCGTCGGTGCCCACGTACAGCATCGCCCCGCGCGCCAGGCTGCTGGTCTCGGCGGTGCCCGCGGCCATGATCACGCCGGACTGGGTGGTCTTGAACCACGCCTCCACCGACAACTGATCGCCCAGATGCGGGATCGTGCTGGAGGGCAGCTTCACCACCGAGCCCGCCTTGAACATGGCCGAGGTGTCGGTGGTACCGGCCAGCGCACCCTGCTGCGCCAGCGTGATGCCCTGGTAGGTCAGGTCCCCGGCGCCGGTGCCCAGGTCATCTCCGCTCGTGCCCGACGCCTCACCGAGCCGCCAGTAGCCGAACGGGTCGGAGTTGAGCACGCTGCTGCGATACAGCGACCCGCTGCCGTACTCATACGAGGTGCAGTTCGGCGCCGCCACCGGCGCGCACACCTGCGTCAACCTGCCGCCGTCATAGCCATACGTCCAGGTCAGCGCCTTGCCGTCTACCGGATCGCTGGAGATCGACGCCACCTGGTTCCCCTGCCAGGTGAACGTCAACGACCGGCCCCCGACACCGGTCACCTTGGCCAGCTTCCCCGCCGTGTCGTAGGTCAGGTTCTGAGCGCGGCCGCGCCCATCAGTGATCGACGTCAACCGGCCGACAGCGTCGAAGCGGTAATTGGCGGCCACCTTGTCCATCAACCGCCACGTGCCGCCGCTCTGCTCGGCCAACGTCGCATACATACCAGGCGGCGGCTGGAACGTGCCATCACCATTGGCCCGGAACCGCACCTGCCGCCCGCCCGGGTAGGTCACCAGCGCCGACGTCGACCCGCCGCGCACCTCCTTGACGACCTTCATGTCCCAGCGCGTCGACCAGCCCGCACCGAACATCCCGTCCGTCCGCGGATCCATGCTGTTGTAAGTACGCGCCACCGACAACGGCGGCCCCGCCGTCACCACCGTCAGATCAGTGGACGTGGTGGTGTAGTTTCCCGTCTGCTGATCGAACTCATGCCCGTCAACACCGCGATTGGCCAGCCCAGAGGTCACCGCCGGCTGCCGCACCCCGGTCACGAACGTCAACACCGGCGACACCGTGGTCGATGAATCCAACGAATCCTTGACGGTGACCGTCCACCAGTACTGCTTACCCCACGCCAGCTTGCTCGCCGGAACCTTCCAACTGTTGCCGTTGCCCGCCACATACCCCGACGTCGTACACCCGGTGCCGGACATCGACTCGACATCACACACCTTGAACGAATACGACAACGCGGAACCGCCGTTGTTGCTCTGCCCCCACGCCCGCAACACCGGCGTCAACGAATCGACCAGATACCCCTGCTTGGGATAGACATCCACCAACCCCGGCACGGCCAGCACCGACCGCTCCGCCGCCTCCGCCCTAGCCACCCCCGCCGGCAGGCCGTCCTGCTTGGCCTCGACCGTCGCCGAATCCAAAGTCCGGTCCTCACCTGGCACCGCCCCCTCAGGCACCTGCACGTCAGATCGCCAACCATCCGCAGGCGCCAGCGCTGCTGACACTCTCGTAGTAGGCAGCAGCGACGGCAAACCCTCAGCCGACCCAGCCATCTGCACCGGCACCATCAGCGAGGAACTACCACCGCCCATGGCGCCAACCACAGGGACCGCCACAGCAGGCGGCGCCTGCAACACGAGCAGGCCAGACGCCAGACCCGCGAGCGCAAAGATCGTTCCAACCGAACGCCGCCATGACGAGACCCGACGCATGCGTCACCACACTCCGAACCACACGAAGGACGCCGACAAGGCGCCAACCTTCGCTCTCCGCCGCAGCGAAACACACGTCCCCCGCGCAGCTCGGAGCCGATCATCATTCGATGATCAACGTAAGTAATTCCGACCTATCCGACAAGAGAGCCCGACCCGGTTGGACAGGTGCTTGCGGAGGGAGGCCGCGCTGCCCAGACCGCTCTTTTCGGCCACCTGATCCATGGGCAGCTCGGTGGTCTCCAGCAGTTCCCTGGCCCGGTCGACGCGCCGGTGCAGCAGCCACTGGAGTGGGCTCAGCCCGGTCTCCGCGTGGAATCGCCTGGTCAGGGTACGCACGCTTGTCTTGGCGTGTCCGGCCAGGTCGGCCAGGGTGAGTGGGCGATCAAGGTGCTCCAGCGCCCAGGCCCGGGTGGGAGCGAGTGAGGTGCCGCGCTCGGGAGGCAGCGGTGTCTCGATGAACTGGGACTGGCCGCCTGGCCGTACAGGAGAGACGACCGCGAGCCGCGCGGCCGCGTTGGCCACCGCCGCGCCATAGTCGAGCCTGACCAGATGCAGGCACAGGTCAATGGCGGCCGCGGCGCCCGCCGAGGTGAAGATGCCGCCGTCCTCGACGAAGAGGACGTCGGGCCGTACCTCGATCGACGGGAAGCGGGTGGCGAGGTCGTCGGCCAGCCCCCAGTGGGTGGTGGCGCGGCGCCCATCGAGCAGGCCGGCCTGGGCCAGCACGAACGCGCCCGTACACAGCGAGGCGATCCGGGCGCCGCCGGCCGCGGCTCCCCTCAAGGCGTCGAGAACTTCCGGGGGCGCCTGCTCGCCGCCGCTGCCGACGGCGAGCACCGTGTCCGCGCCGTCCAGCGCGTCCAGACCGTCCGCGACCACGACGTCGGGACCCCCGACGGTCGGCAGCGGGCCGGGCCGAGCCGTACAGACGCGCACGTCATAGTGCGGAACGCTGTTGAAGACCATGAAGGGGATCGAGATGTCGAAGCTCAGCACGGGGGGCACGACGACTGCGGCGACGCGGTGCATGGCCAGATCCTCCGGATAGTTGGCATTCCGGCCACTATGCCAGGAGGCCACGGGTCGGCACCGTTGTAGTCATGAAATTTCATGTGATCGTGGGTCGTGGGGCCACCGCGTCGAAGACCGCTCTGCTGCTGGCCGAGGACGGCGAGTGGGTACGGATGATCAGCCGCACCGGCGGTGGGCCCGAGCATCCGCTCATCGACAAGGTCGCCGCGGACGCGACCGACACCGATCGGCTCACCGAGCTGACCGAGGGGGCGGACACGCTGTTCACCACCGCCGCGCCGCCGTACCACACCTGGCCCGAGCTGTTCCCGATCCTGTCGGCGTCACTGCTCACCGCGGTGCAGCGGACCGGAGCCGCCTACGTCATGCTCGGCAATCTCTACGCCTACGGGTCGGTGGACGGGCCGATCACCCCAGACTTCCCGCTGGCCGCCGCCGGACCCAAAGGACGGGCCAGGGCGCGGGTATGGGATGAGGCCGCCTCCTCAGGGGTGAAGGTCACCGAGGTGCGGGCCGGCCAGTTCTACGGCGCCGGAGCCTTCTCGGTGTTCAGCTTCATGGTGCAGCGGCACGTACTGGAGGGCAGGCTCGTCCTGGTGCCGCAGGAGCTCGACGTGCCGCACAGCTACACGGCGATCGGCGACGCCGCGCGCACGCTGGTCGCCGCGAGCCGCGACGATCAGGCGTACGGCAGGGCGTGGCACGCGCCCACCTCGACCCTGTCGGTACGGGAGCTGGCCGGGCGACTCGCCGAACTCGCGGGGGCGCCGGAACCACGGATGGAAGAGATGACCGAACGCGACCGGACCCTGCTCGCGTACACCGACCCGCTCTGGGGGGAAATGCACGAAGTGCTCACCAAGCCCGGCCACCCGTTCGTCATCGACTACTCCGAAACCGAGAAGATCCTCGGCGTGAGTGCCACCCCGGTCGACGACGTGCTCCGCGAACTGATCTAGCGCCGGGAAGGGCCCTGGAGCGTGTTGCCCAGGGCCTGGGCGTGCCTTTATGGAGTTCCGGGCAGCGTCTTCAGCATGAATGGGAGAAACCGGTCAAAGACCATCATTGGCACCATCTTCGCGGGCTCGGCCTTGCTCGCGGCCGGGGCCTGCGGAAGTGCCCACCCTCAGTCCGGCACCATGAAGGCGGAGCCCGCGCGGGTTGTCATCCCCCTGCCCATGTCGACGCCGGGCGGTCCCCAGCAGGAACCCGGCGACATGGCGAGCCTCGAGAAAGCGGCCACCGCGGCCACGAACTCCGCCGAGGGCTCCCATGTCCTCTCGGTCCAGTCAGAGAACGACGGCAAGATCTGGGAGGTCCAACTGGCCGGACCCGATGGCACCGAGCGACTACTGGAAGTGGACGCGTCGGGAAAGGTGGTCTCGGAAGCCAGGTCCAAGGACACCGGTAAAGGGGAGAAGGCCAGGGTCATGGGGCTGATCAAGGACGCCAAGGTGACCTTCAAGGACGCGATGGAGAAGGTGTCGTCCTCGGTGTCGAAAGGCAAGATCACCCACATGAGTCTGGACAAGTACAACAACGACCTCCTCGTCTGGGATGTCGATGTCGTCAGCCCGGACGGCACCTGGCAGGGGCTCAAGATCGACGCCAAGACCGGCGCCGTGACCAAGAACGACTAGAGGCGGCGAGTCCGGCACTACGGTGTTTCGAGGCCGATCTGGTAGCGGCCGTTACGGTCGCGTTCCAGCGCGCCCCACGCGACCAGCTCACCGACCAGGCGGCGCGCCGTCGTCAGCGGCATCCTGGTCCACCGGCTGATGTCGGGACAGGGTCAGCCGGCGGCGTTCGCCGGAGAACGCGTCCAGAACACTGAGCACCCGGCTGGCCACCGACCGTGGGAAGTGGCCAATCGGCGGTGCACCGGCTGCTAACGCTTCCCAACGGGCATTCCCCCGTATGGGGGAGGTTTTTCACCCAGGAGAGGGAGATCGCCAGAGGATGGCGGGCATTACCGTGGGCGGCCATGAGATCACGTACGCGGCCGACGCTGCTGGGCGCAGGCTGGGCAGGAGCGGCCGCGCTCACGCTGGTGGCGCCGGGAAACCTGGTCATGCGGCTGGCGTTCGGCAAGCTCGGCGACCCCGCGCTCGTCTGGCAGGTACTGCTTGCCGCACTGGGGTTGCTGCTCGCGCTGACTACCACCTGCTACGGCACACGCACCGCCCCACGCCCGCACGAGCGCCGGGCCGATGGGACGATCCGTCCCGCGCTCTGGGCCAAGGTGGTGACCTGGGTGGCGGCCGGCGTGCCGGTGCTGGGCTTCTCGGTTCCGCACCTGTTGTGGGGGCTGGGCGTACCGCTTGGTGTAGCGGCGGACTCCCGCTCCGGCTTGACAGAGCTGGGCGGCTCGGCGGTGTTCTGGGCTTTGCTCGTTGCCGGACCGGCCGCCGGGGCCCTGCTCACGCTGGGTCTGATCAGCCGATGGGGCCAAGTCGTCCCGGGGTGGGTGCCGTTCGCGGGGCGGCGCCGGGTACCGCGTGGCCTGGCGGTCGTTCCAGCGGCGGTGGTGGGTCTGCTGGTCGGCCAGTACGGGGCGATGATGACCAAATGCCTGGCGTTCGGCATGACCCGTACCTGCGCGCCCGACGGCGGTGCCATGATCCTCGACGGGAGCTGGGGGTTCGCAGGGACCTATCCGGTCTTCCTGGTCTGGGGCGTGTTCCTGCTCGCCGCCACCGTGGGCTACCTTCACACCACTGAGCAAAGAGCCTGACAGCCGGGCATGACGGCCGATGTCGCCATGCCCGGCTGTCGAAGCCAACTGGTCAGAAGTGCTTCTCGACCTGGGTCATGCCTTCGTACCAGGGCTTGGCGTAGGTGTTGCCGGGCGCGGCGACGTCGCTCGCGCAGGTCAGGAAGGCCGCTGGGGTTCGGGCAGCGCGAACTCCACCGGAGCACCCGCGCTGCCGAGCCAGGCCGTAGGGCTCGGCGACGAAGAACCCTCCTGTCTTGGTGAACCGGCACGAATCCGGCCGCCCTCACTGTGGCGTACGGTCGCGGGTGACATCGACTACTCGGAGGGCCGGCAGGTTGATCGCGGTCAGGGAACTACACGAGATCGCGGAGTTCGAGGGACTGTTCGCGCTGTTCGACGGCATCTGGCGGTTCGACCAGGGCGGGCAGCCGATCACGGTCGAGCTGATGCGGGCGCTGTCGCACGCGGGCGGCTACGTCGCGGGCGCCTTCGACGGCGACCGGATGGCCGGCGGGTCCGTCGGGTTCCTCGCGGCGGGCAACGCGCTGCACTCCCACATCACCGGCGCCTCCGCCGGACGCGGCATCGGGTTCGAGATCAAGCTGCACCAGCGCCGGTGGGCACTGGAACGCGAGCTGGGACGGGTCACCTGGACCTACGACCCGCTGGTGCGCCGCAACGCCCATTTCAACCTGGCCAAGCTGGGCGCCCGGCCGCGCGAATACCTGGCCAGCTTCTACGGCATCATGGACGACGAGATCAACCAGGGCGACGAGTCCGACCGGATGCTGGCCGTCTGGGAGCTGTCCGCGCCGCATGTCGAGGCCCTGGCCAGGCGGCAGCCGTGGCCGGTCCACGTGCCGGGCGACGCGGTGGTGGGCCTGGCCGACGACGGGGGCCGGCCGGTGCCGGGCCGTACGGACGCCGCGGTGGTGCTGGTGGCCGCGCCTCCCGACATCGAGGGGTTGCGCCGGGCCGACCCGGGAACGGCCAAGGCATGGCGTCACGCCATGCGGGACGTCCTGGGCGGCATGATCGCCGAAGGCCGCGTCGTCACCGGGTTCCATCAGAAGTCCTTTTACGTAGTGGAGAAAGCGTGAAGATCACCGGAGTTGAGCTGCGGCGGATCGCGATGCCGTTGGTGGCGCCGTTCCGCACCTCGTTCGGCACCGAGACGGCCCGTGACGTGCTGCTGGTACGGGTCGTGACGCCCGACGCCGAGGGCTGGGGCGAGTGCGTGGCCATGTCGGAGCCGCTCTACTCCCCCGAGTACGTCGACGGCGCGGCCGAGGTGATCCGGCGCTTCCTGCTGCCCGCCCTGCCCCGCACCCTCGACGCGAACGCCGTCGGCCGTGCCCTGGAGCCGATCAAGGGGCACCGGATGGCCAAGGCCGCCCTGGAGACGGCCGTGCTGGACGCCCAGCTCAGGGCGTCGGGCGAGTCATTCGGCCGGTTCCTCGGCGCGGACCGTGACCGGGTGCCGTGCGGGGTCTCCGTCGGCATCATGGACTCGATCCCGCAACTGCTCGACGCCGTCGAGGGCTACCTCGATGAGGGGTACGTGCGGATCAAGCTGAAGATCGAGCCCGGCTGGGACGTGGAGCCGGTCAGGGCGGTGCGCGAGCGGTTCGGCGACGACGTTCTGCTCCAGGTCGACGCGAACGCCGCCTACACGCTCGTGGACGCCCGCCAGCTGGCCAAGCTGGACGACTTCGGCCTGCTGCTCATCGAGCAGCCCCTGGCCAACGACGACTTCGTCCAGCACGCCAAGCTGGCCAAGCAGTTGCGGACGCCGATCTGCCTGGATGAGTCGATCGAGTCGGTCGAGCACGCCGCGGCGGCGATCGCGCTGGGCTCGTGCTCGATCGTCAACGTCAAGCCCGGCCGGATCGGCGGTTACCTGGAGGCCCGCCGCATCCACGACCTGTGCCGGGCGAACGGGATCGCGGTGTGGTGCGGCGGCATGCTGGAGACCGGGCTCGGCCGGGCCGCGAACGTGGCGCTGGCCGCGCTGCCCGGGTTCACGCTGCCGGGCGACACCTCGGCCTCGCGCCGCTACTTCGCCACCGACATCACCGAGCCGTTCGAGCTGAGCGACGGCCACCTGGCGGTGCCGACCGGGCCGGGGCTGGGCGTCGCGCCCATTCAGGCCGTGCTCGACGAGGTCACCACCTCCACGGAGTGGATCACCCTCTGAGCCCTCCGATAAGTCCTCCGGTGACCACGCGGGTGAGCACTCCGGTGACCACTCAGGTGAGCCGGGGCACCGCCTCCAGGAGTGCACGCGTGTAGTCGTGGGCGGGCTCGCCGACCACCCGCTCCGTGGGCCCGGACTCGACGACGCGGCCCTGGTGCATGACCGCGACGACGTCGGAGACGTACCGGACGACCGCCAGGTTGTGCGAGATGAACAGCATCGACAGGCCCAGCTCGTCGCGGAGCGAGCGCACCAGGTTGAGCACCGCGCCCTGGACGGACACGTCGAGCGCGCTGGTGATCTCGTCGGCGACCAGCAGGTCGGGCGCGGCGCCGAGCGCCCTGGCGATGGCGACCCGCTGCCGCTGTCCGCCGGACAGCTCGCGCGGGTAGCGCCGGGCCAGGTCGACGGGAAGCGAGACGAGCCCCAGCAGCCGCTCCACCTCGGCCCGCCTCGTCGCACGGTCCGCCCGCACTCCCTCCCCCACCGACCCGCCGACCGTCATGCGCGGGTCCAGGGAGGCGTACGGGTCCTGGAAGACCATCTGGACGTTGTTCGCCCCGTCGATCCGGCCCGTGTACGGCACCAGGCCGCTCACCGCCCTGGCCAGCGACGACTTGCCCGACCCCGACTCGCCGACGAGCCCGACGATCCGGCCAGGAGGGATCTCCAGCGTGACCCGGTCGACCGCGGTGAACGCGCCGAAGCGCACGGTCAGGTCTTCGATGATCATTTGACCTCCCAGCAGGCCACGCGGCCCGCCTCGCCGTACGGGATGAGCGGGGGACGTTCGGCGGAGCAGCGGGCGGTCGCCAGGGCGCACCGGTCCGCGAAGGCGCAGCCGGGGCCCACGTCCGCGGGGGCGGGCTGGCGGCCGGGGATGCTCGCGAGAGGTTTGTCCCGGTCGGTGGCCATGTCGGGCAGGGAGGCGATGAGCGCCCGCGTGTACGGGTGCGCGGCCTCGGCGGCCAGCCGGGAGACGGGCAGCTCCTCCACGACCCGGCCCGCGTACATGACCATGACCCGGTCGCACAGCTCGCCCACCACGGCGATGTCGTGCGTGATGAACAGCGCGGCCGCGCCGCTCCCCTCGGTGACCTCGCGCAGCAGCCGCAGGATCTGCCGTTGCACGGTCACGTCGAGCGCCGTGGTCGGCTCGTCGGCGATGATCAACCGTGGCGTGGCCATGAGGCCCATCGCGATCACCGCGCGCTGCCGCATGCCGCCGGACAGCTCGTGCGGGTGCTGCCGAGCGCGCGCGGCCGGGTCCGGCAGGTGGACGTGGCCGAGCCGATCCACGGCCCGCCGGTTCGCCTCGGCCCGCCCGGCGCCCTGGTGCACCCTCGCCACCTCGGCGAGCTGCCCGCCCACCCGCAGCGCCGGGTTGAGCGAGGCCATGGGGTCCTGGAACACCATGGCCAGCGCCGTGCCGAGCTCCTTGCCCGACAGCGAAGCGACGTCCCGGCCACCGAGCAGCAGCCGCCCGTAGGCGACCGTGCCCGGGTAGGGGACGAGCCCGCCGATCGCGGCGGCGGTCAGGCTCTTGCCGCTGCCCGACTCCCCCACCAGGCCGACGATCTCGCCGGGAGCGATGGTCAGCGACAGCCCGCGCACCGGTGTCACGCCGCCGGGGAACGCGACGGTCAGGTCCCTGACCTCCAGCACCGCGCCGGGGTCCGGCTCGCCGGGATCGGGCGCTACCGCCGCGTCCGACGCCTTCCCGGCCGCGGCGGTACGGGCGGCGGCCTTGGCCATGGCGTCGCCCAGCAGGTTGAACCCGATGCCGGCGAGCGCGATGGCCGCCGCCGGGCCGAGGGCGACCTCGGGCGTCACGTAGATGCGGGCGAACCCGTCGAACAGCAGCCTGCCCCAGTCGAACGACGGCGGCTGCACGCCCAGGCCGAGGAACGACATCCCGGCCAGGCCGAGCAGGGCGCCGCCGAGCGCCTGGGTGAGCTGCAGGATGAGCGGCTCGGCGATGTTGGGCAGTACGTGCCCGGTCAGGATCCGGCGGCGGGGCACGCCGAGCATGCGCGCGGCCGACACGTAGTCGGATCCGGCGACGGTCGCGGCCAGCGTCTGGGTGAGCCGGGCGAATCCGGGCGCGATGGCGACCCCGATGCCCAGGACCGCGCCGCGGGCGCCCAGCCCGGAGACCACCGCCGTGAACATGGCCAGCAGCAGCCCGGGGAAGGCGACCAGGGCGTTGACCGCTCCGGTGATCAGCCGGGCGGGCCGGCCCGGCAGCACGGACGGGAGAGCGCCGAGCACGATCCCGGCCAGACCGCCGATGAGCGTGGCGGCCAGCGCCAGCGCCAGGGAGAAGCGGCCGGCCACGAGCACCCTGGCGAGCAGGTCGCGGCCCAGGCTGTCGGTGCCGAGCGGGTGGGCGGCGGACGCGCCCTGGAGGATGGCCGCCGCATCGATGCGCTCGGCGCTCGTGCCCCAGATGGGCGGCCCGACGACGGCCAGCACGATCATGGCCGCGACGAGCACCGCTCCGGCGACCGCCGCGGGCGTGCGCGGCAGGCGGGGCTTCACGCGGAACTCCTTGGCTGTAGGGCCTTCACGCGGCACTCCCCGCGCTTGTGCGGCGGGCGGGGTTTCACTTATGCCTCCCTGATCTTGGAGGTGGGGTCGAGCGCGGCCAGGGCCAGGTCGACGGCGAGGTTCACGACGAGCACGATCGCGCCGTAGACGAGGATGACGCCCTGGGCGACCGGATAGTCCTTCTGAGTGATCGACTCGACGATCTTCAGGCCGAGCCCCGGCCAGGCGAAGACGTACTCGACCAGCACGCTGCCCGCGATCAGCGCCGAGAGCAGCAGGCCGCCCAGGGTGAGGGTGGCGGTGAGCGTGTTGGGCAGCACGTGCCTGAGGTAGAGGCGGGCGGCGGGCAGGCGTTTGGCGCGCGCCAGCCGTACGTAGTCGGTGCCCAGCTCGCGCAGCGTCTCCGCGCGGGAGATACGGGCGATCATCGCGATCGGGCCGATCGCCAGAGCGAGGACGGGCAGCACGTACGAGACGGCGCCCGCCTTGCCCGCGGGCGGGAACGCGCCGAGGCCGATGGCGAAGACGGTCACCAGCGCGATCGAATACAGGAACTCGGGCACGGCGACGGCGGTGCCCGTCACGGTGGTGAAGGCGTATTCGGTGCCCCGGTTGCGGCCGTTCTCGGTGCGGACGGCCGCCCACATGCCGAGCGGCACCGCCACCAGCAGCGCCACCACGGTCGCCAGCAGGGCCAGGGCCAGCGTGTTGGGGAGCCGGGCGGCGACGATCTCGACTACCGGCTCGCCCGACAGGAACGAGGTCCCGAAATTTCCGGACAGAACGTGGCCCGTGTACGTGAGGAACTGCTCGGGGATCGACCGGTCGAGCCCCAGCGCCGCCGTACGCGCCTGGACGAGCTCGATCGGCGCGGCCGGCCCGAGCGACGCCCGTACCGGGTCGCCCGGGATGAGGTGGATCATCGCGAAGGACGCGACGAGCAGCGCGGCGAGCGAGACGGCGAACCGCACGACCTGCCGCACCACCCACCGCGACCCGCGTGACCGCACCCGGCGCGGCGAGCCGGGTCCGGTCGTGTGGAGCTCGCGCACTCAGCCTCCCCGCGTGAGGCGGATCGAGGTCGGCACGAGGTCCCCTGCCATCATGCGGAAGGTGCCGCCCTTGCCGGCGGCCAGGATGGTGTTCTCCACCACCGGCACCAGATCACTGTTCTCGAACAGGGCCGACTCGGCCTCCAGCCACAGCTTGCAGCCTTCGGCCGCCGGCTTCCCCGAGGCTTGCGTGACGAGCGAGGTGTAGCGGGAGTTGGTCAGGTGCGCGAAGTTGGCGCCCTTGGGCGCGGCCGGCCCCGACAGGAAGCCGACGAGCTGGCTGGGCAGGGTGACGGCGATCGGCAGCCAGATGGCGTCCCAGTCCTGGGTGACGTTGAGCGACTCCGCCAGCTTGGCGTCGATGATGCCGTTCAGCTTCACCTCGACGCCGACCTTCTTCCAGGCGGCGCCCAGGTACTCGGCCGCCGCCTGCACCCCGGATCCCCTGGTGGTGGGATAGACGAAGCGCAGCGTCAGCCGCTTGCCGTCCTTGACTCTGACGCCGTCGGCGCCGGCTCGCCACCCCGCCGCGTCCAGGGCGGCGGCGGCCGCGGCCGGGTCGGTGGCGGGCACGTGCCCGGTGACCGTGTCGCCCTGGCAGGGCCGCGGGTCGAGGACGAGCCCGGTGGCGGGCCGGCCGGTCCCGCTGGCGGCGATCCCGGACAGCTCCTTGAGGTTGACGGCCTGGGTGAGCGCCTTGCGTACGGCCGGGTCGTGGGTCGGCCGGTCGTCACCCTGGTGGTAGAAGAACTGGCCGTTCCCGTGGGGCAGGACGTTCTTGACGACTCCCGGGGTGGCCGCCACGCGGGCGCGGTCGGGGCCGTAGAAGGTGGCGCCGTTGAGCGTGCCGGCGACGAGCAGGTTGGCGGCGGTCTGCTCGTTGGGCACGACCTTGAGCGTGACCGTCTCAGGCAGGTCCTTGGCCGTGGCCCCGCCGGGACCCCAGACGTACTCCCTGCGGACCTTGAAGGTGTAGTGGTCTCCCGAGACCGACTCGGTGAGCCGGTAGGGGCCGGAGCCGGAGGTGCCGTGGGCGAGCACCGAGCGGTCCTTGACGCCCTTGCCGCACACGATGAACATCTGCTGGGTGCTCTCCATGATGAAGCTGAAGGGCTCGGGCGTGGACAGGGTCACGGTGCCCGCCGCGTCGTCCGCCTTGGCCTTCATCCCGGTGGGCACGAGAACGCCGTAGATGGGCGACTTGGTGGCGGGGTCGGCGATGTGGTTGACGTTCTCGGCCACGTCTGAGGGGGTGAGCTTGGCGCCGTCGGAGCACGTCGCGTCCTTGCGCAGGGTGAAGGTCACCGAGTCGGGCTTGACCTGCCACTTCTCGGCGAGTCCCGGGACGATCCGGCCGTCGGCGCCGACGCCGACGAGTGTGTCGTACGCGAACGCGAGCACCTGGTTGGTGACCGACAGCACGCCCATGGCGGGGTCGAGCACGCCGGGGTCGGCGCTGATGGCGAAGGAGAACGTGCCGCCGGTGACCGGCGCGCCCGTCCCCGAGCCGGTGCCTGTTTCTGTGCCCGCAGTGCCGCCGCAGGCCGCGGCGAGCAGGGCCAGCGCGACGAGCGCGGCTGGTTTTCTCATGTGGGGCGCTCCAGGGGAGTGGGATCTGAGGCACCACCCTGGTCGCTGACCGTAGATCGTTCTTCGTGCGCTGTAACGAAAAGCGCGGCTGGCGTGGTGCTATCGCCCGAAGATGCGCATCTGGAGCATGACGGTGAGCCGGGCGTCGGCATCGGACAGGTCCAGCCCGCTGATCTCGGTGAGCCGCTTGAGCCGGTACCTGAAGGTGTTGGCGTGTACGTGGACCCTGGCCGAGGCGGCGTTGACGTCGCCGAACGCGTCGAGGTAGGCCCGCAGCGTGGCGACCAGGTCACTGCCGTGCTCGGCGTCGTGGTCGAGCAGCCGCTGGTAAGGGCCGGTCGGCGCCTGATCCTCCGCCGCCGCCACGTCGGCGACCTGGAGCAGCAGCGACTCGAAGTGCACGGCGGTGTAGCCGGCGACCTGGCCCGTCGCGCCGCGGGCGAGCAGCACGCGCAGCGCCCGGTCGGCGTCCGCGCGGGACCTGGCGACATGGGCGAGGCTGGCGGCCAGGCGGCCGACGCCGATGCTGGCCGAGTGCCGGGGCCCGACTCTGGCCAGGAAGCTCTCCGCCACGCGTACGGCCCGCGCCTCCTCCTCACCGCCCGCCTGCAGCGGCAGCACGGCGTAGGCCACCGAGCCGACGAGCGCGGCGGCCGCCTTGGGGTGGATGGCGCCGACGTGCAGCGCGAGCGCGTCGGCGAAGCGCTGCCGGTCGCTTTCGGCGCGCGCCGGGTCGTCGTCGGCGGGGTGCGCGAGCTGGACGGCGAGCACGCACAACCGGGCGGTGGCGATGCCGAGCCGCGCGGCGGCCTCGGGCGCGTCGGCGCCGCCCGCGAGCACGGTGGACAGCAGGTCGCTGCGGAGCCGCCGCTGGGTGTCGGCTCCGGCCCGCTCGCGCAGCAGCTGCAGGGCGACGATCTTGGCCGCGTCGGCGAGCGCGCGCTGCCGCTGGGGCGTGAGCGGCTCGCGGACGGCGGCCCAGATGGAACCGAGGATCTCGTCACCCGTCCGCACGGCGACGGCCGCCCGGTTGATGCTGTCGCCGTCGAGTTCGAGGTAGACGGGCTCGTGGCTCTGGTAGAGCAGCTTGAAGAAGCCGTTCTCGTCGAGCATCCGCTGGTAGCGCTCGGGCACCTGGCGGCCGAGCACGGTGTCGATCCGGCCCTGGTCGGCCTCGTCCTGCCGTTCGGAGTAGGCCAGCACCCGCGCGGACCTGTCCTCGATCGTGACGGGCGCGTCGAGCAGCGCGCAGACCGCGTTGGCCAGGGAGAACAGGTCGCCCTGCGGCCCCTCCCCCGGCCCGCCCAGGTCGCCCTCCGCCAGCAGGGAGCGCAGCAGCGCGGCGACCTGGGCCCAGGAGGCGGCCCTGGTGAGGCCGAGTACGGCCACACCGGTCTCCAGCACGGTCGCGCGCACCTGCTCGTCGGCGTCCACGGGCAGCTTGACCACCACGCCGGCCGCCGCCGGGGCCCGCGTGATCAGCTCGCAGATCTCCGCCGTGCCCTGCACGCCGACCGCCAGCAGGATGCCGCCCGGCGGGACGATCAGCTCGTCGAGCGGATCGAAGATGTGCACCCCCGTCACCTCGGCATCGAGGTCGCCCGGCGAGGCGGCCACGTCGATCACAGTGCTGCCGAGGTCGTGCAGGATCCGTCCTAGGCTGGCGCGCGGGCGCTCGTTCATCCGCTCACCGTAGTCCGGTCCGAGGCCGGTGAGTGTGCGGCCGTATTCGGGTCCGAAGCCGGTGAACGGGCGGCCGTGGTCCGGCCCGGAGTGGGTGAGCGGGCGGCCGTCCGCCCGCTCACCGTGGCCCGGCATGTTCAGCTGATCTTCGGAGTGGCGCGCGCTCCCACGTGGATGTACGGCGAGCCGTCCTCGAGCCGGAAGAACACCGCGGACATCCAGTCCGGATCCTCCTCCCGGCGGCAGACGAAGGTGACCTCGTCCACGGGGACGAGCCGCATCTCCATCGGCTCCTGGAGCGCGGCGAGAGCGCCGGTGGCCTCGCTGTAGATCCACAGCTCGCCGTCGCGGACGCTCAGCGTGGCGCGGAACCCGGCTCGCTCGTAGACGCCCACATAGCCGTCGACCTCGACCTGGACGGGCGTCTCGGGCGGCCCGAGCCTGCGCGGCACGGTCAGGCCGTCCAGCTCGGCGAACAGCTCGGTGGCCACGGCGTGCGTGAACGCGCCGCTGTGCCCGCCGTTGGCGGTGACGCACACGATCGTGCCGGTGTCCGGTACGGCCCAGAGCATGGCGTGCTGGCCGATGGTGTTGCCGCCGTGGGAGATGACCTGGTGACCGTCCCATTCGTCGAGGATCCAGCCGATGCCCCACTGCCTGCCCAGCGCGTACGGGTTGGGGATGTCGACCTGCGGCTCCCACATGGCGCGCGGGTCGTCCAGGAGGCCGCCTTCGAGGTGGGCGCGGGCGAACGCGACCACGTCGGCGGGCCGGGCGCAGATGAGCCCGGCGGGCCCGGCCGAGCGCATGAGGCCCCACACGGGGGCGGTCACGCCGTCGACGTGGCCCATGGCGGCGCGGAAGCGCAGCACATCCTCCGGCAGGGTCCAGGTGTGGGTGAGGCCGAGCGGTTCGACGATCTGCTCGCGCAGCACGTCGTCCCAGCGCTTGCCCTCGAGCTTCTCCAGGATCCGGCCGGCGATGGTGAAGCCGGAGTTGCAGTAGGACTGGGTGGCGCCGAGCGGGTGGTTCTGGGCCAGGTCGGCGCAGGCGGCGACGTACTTCTCCACGCAGTCGTCGCCGCGCCCGGTGTCGAGGAAGAGGTCGCCGTCGATGCCGCTGGTGTGGGAGAGCAGGTGCCTGACCGTGACGGTCTTGGAGACCTCCGGGTCCGCCACCCTGAACTCGGGCAGCACCTCGGCCACCGGCGTGTCGAGCGTCAGCCGGCCGCGCTCGATCTGCCGCATGAGCAGGGTCGCGGTCCACACCTTGGTGACGGAGCCGATCTGGAACAGCGAGTCGGGGGTCGCCTCGACGCCGGTGTCCTTGTTGAGCGTCCCCGCCGCGAACTCGTGCACCTCGCCCCGGTGCAGGTAGGCCAGCGCGGCCCCCGGAACCTCGTGCTCGGCGATCAGCTCGGCGAGCCGGTGACCCATTGCTCCAGCCACGTGATGATCCTTTCGTTGAAGTCGTACCGGTGTGAGGGGCGCCCGTTGAGAATGAACAGGTGCGAGGCGTCCGGATAACGGACCAGCCGGACCGGTACCCCCTGCTCGCGCAGCGCGGCGAACCACTGCTCGGCCTGGCCGACGGGACAGCGGTCATCGCTGTCGCCGTGCAGGAGCAGCGTAGGGGTGGTGACGCGGGCCACCTGGGCGATCGGCGACTGGGCCTGGAGGTCGCCCCGGCATTCGTAGGCCTTGATGAGGAACCCGAGGTCGGACGTGCCCCCCATGCTGGTGAGGTCGCTGACGCAGCCGCCGGGGATGGCCGCCTTGAACCTGTCCGTCCTGGTCGACAGCCAGCACGCCATGTAGCCACCGTAGCTGTAACCGGCGACGGCCAGCCGATCAGGGTCGGCGACACCCTCCGCCACCAGGTCGTCCACGGCCGCGAGGAAGTCCTGCTCGTCGGCCAGCCCCCAGGCGCCGACCGTGGCGGTGAAGAAGTCCTCGCCGTACCCGTCGCTGGCCCGCGGGTTGACCAGCAGGACGGTCCACCCGCCGGCGGCGAGCTGCTGGTGGTAGAGGTGAGCGCCGTCGAAGGCGGGCGACCACGCGTTGTGCGGGCCGCCGTGCACGTCGAGCAGCAGCGGGCCGGGGGTGGTGCGCGTCTCGTCGCGCAGCACGAAGCCCTCGATGGTGGTGCCGTCGGGGGCGGTGAAGGTACGGGGGCGCGGGGTGAACAGCTCGACGTCCGGGAGGGCGTGGTGGGTGAGGGGCTCGCCGTCGAGGTAGACGTCACCGGCGCTGAGCGGGGAGGAGGCGACCCAGGCGACCCGGCCGGCGGCTACGGACACGCCGGACACGGTGAAGTCGTCGCCGACGATCTTCTCAGCCTTTCCGGCTGTTGACCCGTTCGGCAGGCGGTACAGGTGCGTGCGGCCTTGGTCGCGGGCGCAGAACAGCAGGTCGTCGCCCAGTAGCGCGGGGACGGCGCCGGGGTAGCCGGGGGCGCCGGTCATGACGTTGCGGTCGAGCCCGGTCTCCACTTCGTCGAGGGCGCCAGGGCCGAGCGTGTACAGCCGGGTGTGGCCGATGGCCTCGCGCAGCCCGGCCACCACCAGCCGGTCGCGGTCGGGGGCGGCGAGCCACCAGGCGCCGGTGCAGATGATGTCCGGCCCGGTGAGTCGCTCGGGCTTGCCCGGCGCCGGGCCGGTGGCGTCCACCGCGTACACCGCGCTCTCCACGACCAGGTCCCGGTCGGGCGCCATGCTCGCCGCGAACGCCAGCCGCCGCCCGTCCGGCGACCACGACGGCTCGCCCACGTGGAAGCCGCCCTCGGTCACCTGGACGGTGTCCCCTGTCGCCACGTCCACCACGAACAGGTGCGTGGTCAGGCCGCGCAGCAGCCCGGCGCCGTCGGCCTTGTACTCCAGGGTGTCGGCCACGACCGGCGCGTGGGGGTCGAGGTCTCCGTGCGGCCCGCTGTAGGCGATCCGGCTGCCGTCCGGCGACCACACGGGCGCACCGGCACCGAGCGGCGCCGAGGTGAGCCGGCGCGGCTCGCCGCCCTCCATCGGCAGCAGGTGGATCTGCGCCTGCCCATCGACAGGACGCAGGAAGGCGAGCAGCCGGCCATCGGGCGACCAGCGCGCCGTGCTCCCGGAGGCGAGACGGCGCGGCTCGGATCCGGGGGCGGCGAGCCAGATCTCGGCCTGGTTCTGGTCGGAGTCGCGGTCGGCGGTGGTGAGCGTGTAGGCGACGGCGCCGCCATCGGGGCGCAGCCTCGGGTCGGAGGGGACCGCGATGCGGTAGAGGTCGTCGAGGACGAGGCGTGGCATGACCGTACGGTAGGCCCGGCCAGGTCACGGCATCTTCGGCACATCCTACGAAGGCCACCGCTCCCGTTGTGCGAAACACCAATGAACGCGACCGCGTAACGCGAATCACTGGGCCAGGCAGACAACGCGCTCAGGAGTACCGATCGCACACCGTGAACGACACGCTCTTGCGGTCCTTCGAGGGTGTCAGCAAGTGGAAGACGATCGTGTGCCGGCCAGGCTCGAAGGCGCCGAAGGGGTTGCGCTGGTTCTTGACCGTCCCGGTCACCCAGTCCGTCTTCCATCCCTCGTCCTGGCCGTCCACCACCCAGCGGTAGCCGTACTCGATCTGCTTGCCCGACGGGCCCTTGAGCAGGGCGACGGGGAAGAGGCTGGGCGAGTAGCAGTTCGGTCCGGTCAGCTGACCGTCCAGCGTCAACGACGCCAGGCGTACGGTCCCCGCGGCCGCGGCCGTGGTCGTGGTTTTCCGCGGGGAGGCCGTGGGTTTGGGCGTCGGCTGCCGCGAGACGGAGCTGGTGGGGTTCGAGCCGCCGGTCCGGGTGGGGCGCGACTTCTTGGCCGGCGTGCTGGGTGTCTTGCCGGTGCCACGTTTCTTGGCCGGCGGACTGGGCGTCGTGGAAGCCTTCTGCTCCGTGGCCGACGGGATGGGCGCGGCCGTCGGCGTTCGGTCCGGCAACAACATGATCGCCCCGGCCACCAGGGCTCCGGACACCGCCAGCGACCCGGCGCCCGCCAGCATCGCCTTCCAGCGCGGGCTACTCACGGGAGGACCCGCCGTACCGCCTCGACGGCCAGTCAGATCGTCTGCCGTACCGGCGGGCGGGGCGCCGATGAGCCGGAGCAGGACGTCCTGCATGGCGGGCCGGGCGGCGGGGTCCTTGGCCAGGCAGGACAGCACGATCGGGCGCAGCGGGTCCGGCAGGTCGCCCAGATACGGCTCGTCGTGGAGGATGCGGCGGATCACCACGGGCAGCGAGTCGTTGCCGAACGGCGGGCTACCTGTCGCGGCGAACACGATCACCGACGCCCACGCGAAGACGTCCACCGCGGGGCCGAGCGGGGCGCCCGCGATCTGCTCCGGCGCCATGTAGGCAGGCGTGCCGACGATGCTGCTCGTCACCGTCAGCGAATGACCGGAGGCGCGGGCGATGCCGAAGTCGATGACCCGCGGCCCATCCCTGCCGAGCAGCACGTTGGCGGGTTTGAAATCGCGATGCACCACCCCGGCCCGGTGGATCGCCACCAGCGCGGTCGCGGTCGCCACCGCGAGCCGCTGCAGGTCGGCGCCGACGTGACGGCCCGCCTCCTGGAGCGTGGGCCCCTCGACGTACTCGGTCACGATGTACGGCCGGCCGCCCAGCGAGGCGTCGAGCACCTGAGCGATGCAGAACGGCTCCACCCGGCGGGCCGCGTCGATCTCCTTGGCGAAGCGGTGATCATCGGCCAGGCCGTCTTCTAACAGCTTGACCGCGACCGGCCTGCCGTCGGGCCCCTGGCCCAGATAGACCACCCCTTGGCCGCCCGCGCCCAGACGCCTGAGTAACCGGTAAGGGCCCACGGCCGGGGGATCTTCTGGCAGGAGAGGGTTCATCAGTCGCTCGGGCAGATGGTGAACGTGAAAGCCTTCGACACCGCTTGGGGGGAGGTGAGGCGGAGGGTGACCCGGTGAGGGCCGTTCGTCTGCACGAGCGGGCCGGTGACCTGCTGGGTGTGACTTTCGGCGATGACGCTCTCAGAGCGCGACACCACCTTCCCGTTCAGGACCCATTCGTAGCGGAAGTTGGTAGCCAGCTTGGTCCCCTCGACCAGGCCGGAGATGTTGCCATGGTTGAACACGCAGCCCGGGGAGTCGGCGTGCAGGGGACCGATGACTCGCACCCACACGATCCGGAAGGAACCGCTGCCCGATGATGCCTTCGACGGCGAGGTCGTCGGTTTGGAACCGGTCCGCGTCGGCTTCACGGTCTGGGTTGGCTTCACAGTCTGCGTCGGCTTCGCGGTCTTCTTGATGGTCGGCTTCGTCGTGGTCGTCGGGTTCCCGGTGGACGAACCCTTGGTCTTTTTCGGGCGCTGGTGCGTTTTCGTCGAGATTGGCGTCCCTGTCGAGGTGAGTGCCTGTGGCTGCGGACTCGATCGCGGTGCCTGGAGACCCCAGACGCTCATGGCCCCCCAGACGGCGGCGCCCGCGACAGCCAGTGCTCCCACCCCGGAGACGCCCGCGACGAGCACCGTCCTGGTTCCGCGCCGCCGCCCGGGAACCGTCGCCGGACCGCGGCCGCCGACACCGTCCGGACGCCCGGGGGCGTGTCCGAGGCCACCGGCACCGTCCGGACGGCCGGGGGTGGGGGCGTGCCCGCCCAGGAGTTGCAGCAGCACGTCCCGCATGGCCGGCCGACGCGCCGGATCCTTGGCCAGGCACTCCAGCACGATCGCGCGCAAGGGTCGCGGAAGCTCGCCGAGCTGCGGCTCGTTGTGCAGGATCCGGTTGATCACCGCGGGCAGTGAATCCTCACCGAACGGCGGCACCCCGGTGGCGGCGAACACGATCACCGACGCCCACGCGAACACGTCGACGGCCGGCCCGATCCCCTCGCCGGCGAGTTGCTCGGGCGCCATGTACGCGGGCGTCCCCACGATGCTGCTGGTAGCCGTCAGCCCCGATTCGACGGACCGGGCGATCCCGAAGTCGATCACCCGGGGGCCGCCCTGTCCGAGCAGCACGTTGGCGGGCTTGAAGTCGCGATGAACGATGCCGGCCTGATGAATGGCCGCCAGCGCGGTCGCGGTCGCCACCGCGAGCCGCTGCAGGTCGGCGCCGACGTGACGGCCCGCCTGCTGCAGCGAAGGCCCCTCGACGTACTCGGTCACGATGTACGGCCGGCCGCCCAGCGAGGCATCGAGCACCTGAGCGATGCAGAACGGCTCCACCCGGCGCGCCGCGTCGATCTCCTTGGCGAAGCGCTCATTGGCGAGTCCCTCGCGCAGCACTTTGACCGCGACCGGCCTGCCGTCGGGCCCCTGGCCCAGATAGACCACCCCTTGGCCGCCCGCGCCCAGGCGCCCGAACAGCCGGTAGGGACCCATGGCAGTGGGATCGCCCTCCCGGAGGGGTTCGACGTGCGCCATGGGGCTCCTGTGACAAGGGTAGGGGATCTTCGGCACCATAGCGGTAAATGTCAGATCTAGTGAGCCAGTCGGGTAAACCCGACTTTCTGGGATGCGCCATTCACAGGCGGACGACGAGCAGGGCGATGTCGTCGCGGGCGCCACTGCTGACGTCCATGCCGGACAGGAGGGCGTCGGCGAGGTGCCCGGGGTCGAGCCGGCCGGAGCGAGCGAGTACGTCGGCCAGTAGGGCCAGGCCGACGTCGATGTCCCGATCGCGGCGTTCGATGAGACCGTCGGTGTACAGGACGAGGGTGTCGCCGGGCGCGTAGGACAGTGCGGCCTGGGGACGGGTGACATGTTCGCGACGGGCACCTAGCGGCGGGTCGGTGGCCTGGTCCAGCAGCGTGCAGGAGTCGCCCAGGTTGAGCAGGATGGGTGGCGGGTGGCCGGCGCTGCTGTAGGTGATGCGGCGCCTGCTGGTGTCGATCACGGCCTTGACCGCCGTGGTGGCCAGCGCCCCTTCGAGCGAACGGGCGTACAAGCCGAGCACTTCCAGTGCCGGGGCCGGCTCCTTCAAGGCGCGGATCGCGGCGCTCAGCGCGCTGCGCAGCATCCCCATGGACGTGGCGGCTTCCAGTCCGTGCCCCACGACATCGCCGACCGCGACGGCGAAGCAGCCGTCCGGCAGGTCGACGACGTCGTACCAGTCGCCGCAGACGTTCAGCGCCTCCACCGCGGGCAGGTAACGCACCTCGATCTCGGGGGTGCAGATCCAGGTCGGGGCAGCGCAGCATGGCCTCCTGCAAGGCGAGCGCGACCTGGTGTTCACGGGTGTGGGCCAGGCGGAGTTCCTCGTTCAGCCGCTGCAGTTCCTGTGCCCTGCCGTACAGTTCGGCCTCCATCTCCGCACGCCCCGGTGAGCGGCGGGCACCGGCCCGCCGCTGACCGAAGGAGCGGACGAACTCCGTCACGTCCTCGACCCGGTGGATGATCCACGCCAGCGTCCCGTCCGGTGCCAGGACGGGGGTGTTGATCGGAGACCACCAGCGCTCCTCGAACGCTCCAGGACAGCCGGCGAGGGGGATGTCGTACTTCTGCAGCGCCATCGTGTCCGGTTCCCGGTCGGCCAGCACCCGGTGCAGCGAGGCGCTCAGATTCTTCACGCCATTGGCGTGGGGATCTTCGGGGTTGTCGGGAAAAGCGGCGAAGATGTGCTGCCCGATCAGGTCCTCGGCAGTGCGGCCGGTCGCGCGCAGATAGGCGTCGTTCACATCGACGATCATCAGCTCCGGGTCCAGCACCAGGCATGGGGACGGCGTCACGGCGAACAGGGCCGCATAGTCGACCATCGGTGTGGTCGGCCTTCGCGTGCCCGGCGGGCGAGAGCTGGTGAGCCTGCTCACGCCCCCCACTCTATGAGGTGTTTTGCCTGGTCACCATAGGTGAGGCCGTCTTACGGCATACCGCCCTGCCTCTCCCGGGAATATTGCGTTGCGTGATGGTGCTGAGCCCCTCACTATGGTCCTCATGTTCTGGCACGATCACCTCGCGACGCCCGCCCACGCGGGCGCGTTCGAGCGTGCCTGCGACGGCCTGGAGCGCTGACCTCTTCCCGTAAGTCCTGTGTGTGACCCGGCGGGGGGAGGTAGTCGGCCCCGTTCGGGTCACAGCACATCCAGGACTCAAAAGGAAGAGATCATGGCCAAGCAGGCCTATATCCGCAACAAGCCGCATCTCAACATCGGCACCATGGGCCACGTCGACCACGGCAAGACCACGCTGACCGCCGCGATCACCAAGGTGCTCGCGCAGCGCGGCCAGGCGACGTACACGCCGTTCGAGCGGATCGACCGCACGCCCGAGGAGGCCGTGCGCGGCATCACGATCAACATCTCGCACGTCGAGTACGAGACCGACACCAGGCACTACGCCCACGTCGACATGCCGGGCCACGCCGACTACGTGAAGAACATGATCACGGGGGCGGCGCAGCTCGACGGCGCGATCCTCGTCGTGTCCGCGCAGGACGGCATCATGCCGCAGACCAGGGAGCACGTGCTGCTCGCCCGGCGGGTCGGCGTCCAGCACCTGGTCGTCGCGGTCAACAAGGCCGACGGCGCCGACCCGGAGCTGACCGACCTGGTCGAACTGGAGCTGCACGACCTGCTCGCCGAGCACGGCTACCGCGACGTCCCGATGGTCCGGGTCTCCGGGCTACGGGCGCTGGAAGGCGACCCCGAGTGGACGGCGTCCATCGACGCGCTGCTCCAGGCGGTCGACGACCACATCCCGGTGCCGGTCCGGTACGTGGACGCGCCGTTCCTGATGCCGGTGGAGAACGTGCTCACGGTCACCGGCCGGGGCACGGTCGTCACGGGCGCCATCGAGCGTGGCGCGGTCCGCGTGGGCGACTCGGTGGGCGTCGTCGGGTTCGACGACGAGTCCGGTACGGGATTCAGCGCGGTGGTGACCGGGGTGGAGACGTTCGGCAAGACGATGGAGCGGGGTGAGGCGGGTGACAACGCCGCCGTGCTGCTGCGCGGTGTCCGCCGCGACCAGGTGCGGCGGGGCATGGTGCTGGCCGCGCCCGGCAGCCAGCGGGCCCGCCGGTCGTTCACCGCCCGGATCTACCTCCTCACGCCGGAGGAGGGCGGGCGGCGCCGGCCGATCGCGTCCGGCTACCGGCCGCAGTTCTACCTGCGCACCACCGACGTACCCGGCCGGCTCCTCCTGGACGACCCCGCCCAGCCGGGCGACACGATCGAGGTACGGGTCGAACTGGGCAAGGCCGTCCCTCTGGAGCCGGGCCTCGGCTTCGCCATCCGCGAAGGCGGCCTGACGGTCGGCGCGGGCACCGTACTGGAGGTGCTGGACGTGGTGGACGCGCCTGCTTGACGTCCGGCGCGAGCACGGTCCACGCGGCCGGGGCGGGCACGGTCGACGTGCCCGCTCCGGCATGTCGCTTTCTGTCACTAGACCTTTTGACGGCTGACCTATGAGCTGACGTGCGCCCCAGATAAGCAGCCCGCCCGGCTCCGGGTACAGCGGATACGGATAGTCCTCTGGAAACTCGTCCCGGACAGTACGTTCGCCATCCAGCAGCCGGACCGCGTAGTCAATCAGCGTGCACTGCCCGAACGGCGGATACGTGAAGAGGAGATCGCAGAACTCGCCTCGACCGTACCGCCGCACCAGCGCCTTGAAGTCGTCTGGCAGGCCCAACCCCAGTGCCGTCTCCGCGACTCGCCAATCCCCGTGCCCGTCCACCGGTACCGCAGGTGGCGGCACTCGCCGCACAAGATCATCCAGTGCCGTCATAGAGGCCAAGGTACTGCGGCTCAGCACTCCTCGGTCGCGTTGTAGACAAGCCCCACGAGATCAAACGCATCGTGGATCGGCTCGGCTGCGTACGCAGCGCGGCGCTTCCCGACAGCCGCGTCACCCCGCGCGACACAGAGCAGCCCGACATCCAGCCGTGGGTTCTCCGCCAGGCCGTCTGGGACAAGTTCATAACCGGCGCGAAGAACGGCCTGTTCGATTGACCACGCGGCCCCGGCGATCCGCCCGGGGCCGTCGTGTCCTGTCAGACGCGGGTCCCGGTCGCGAATCGCACCGTGCGGGGTAGCACGAATGTCTCGTACGCCAGGGCGTCCTCCAGGGCTGCCCTGGCCTCCGGGTGGCGGGCCTCGGGGATCGTCTCCAGGGAGGCGCGGCGGGCGGCCGACCACAGCCAGTCCCACACCTGTCCGGCCTCGACGACCACCTCGAACACCACGTCCTCGCAGCGGACCCCCTCCAGGCCGCCCGCCACGAGCAGCTCGGTCAGCTCCTCGGCCGTGTTGAGGGTGCGGTGGAAGGGGGCGGTGCCCGCGTCGGCGGTGTACGGGGCCAGGGCCCGCGCCACGAGGCCGAGCAGTTCGGCCTCGGCCGGACTCGCCTGGGCCAGCAGGCTGGCGGCCAGCCGACCGCCGGGCCGGAGGAGGCCGGTCATGGAGCGTACGGCGGCCAGCGGGTCGGGCAGGAAGTACAGCATCATCCCGGCCAGTACGACGTCGAACCGCTCTCCGGGCAGCAACTCCTCGGCCCGTTCCGCATCACCCTGGAGGACCGTCGCGTGCGTCAGGCCGTGCCGCTCGATCTCGGCCGTGGTGGCGGCGACCATCCCCGGCGCGAGGTCCAGCCCGACCACCCGGCCCGTCGGACCCACCGCCCCTGCCGCCGGGACGAGCGAGGCGCCGGTCCCGCATCCGACGTCCAGCACCCGGTCACCCGGCTCCGGCGCGGCCTGCCGTACCAGCTCGGCGGCCACAGGGCCGAAGAACGGCACGCCGACCTGTTCGTAGGTGCCGGACGCACGGTCGAACACACCGGCCATGTACTGCTTGGCATCCATGACGACTCCTTAGCGACAGAGGGGGGGTTATTGCGCAGGAAAGGGAGACTCGCGGCGGGCAACAGGCCTGAGGGCGGGGGGTGAGACCTCAGGCCATCAGGCCCCGGGCCGTCAAGCCCGAGGCCGTCAGACCCGAGGCCGTCAGGCGTCGGGTGCTCCCGTCGGGGTGAGGCGGAGACGGAAGGTGGCAGGCCGGGCGTGGAGTTCGTACTGCGCCAGCGTGGCCGGACCGCACGATGCGGTGCCGACGCCGTGCTGAGCGAAGTCCAGGTTGACGTGCACCCGGTCACCCGGCTTCAGGTCCGGCCGGTGGCGGGCCGTCTCCAGCTCCGCGGTGGTCCACCGGCGGGCGGTGAGTCCGAAGACCGGATCGCCCGTCACCCGGAGGCCGCCGGACGGGCCGCCCAGTTCGGCCCACCGGACATCGGCCCGGTGTCCGTTCTCCTGCGGGTAGACGTACGGCGTCTGCAGGTCCTCGACGGTGGCCGACCATCGGCCGACCCTGGCGGCCATGCCGGTGTCGGGGTACGCCTCGCCGGGCCCCCTGCCGAACCAGGTGACGTCGCCGAACGCGGCGGGCAGCGCCATCACGAGGCCGAGCCTCGGCAGGGGCACGCTCCACTCCCCGTCCGGCTCGACGTCCACGGTCAGCTCCAGCCCGCCGTCCGTGGCGGTCCACCGGTAGACCACGTGCAGGCCCAGGTCGGTGGCCGCCGGTCCGACCCTGGCGCGGACGGTCAGCCCGTCGCCGGTCTCCACGGCGTCAACTCGGTGGGTGAGCCGGTGCAGGCCGATCTGCCGCCAGCGATCGGCCAGCCCGCCGTAGGTGTCGTTGTCGATCGGCGCCCGCCAGAGCTCCAGCCGCGGCCCCTCGACCTCGATCCCGAACAGGCGGGTCAGCCGCCCGGTAGCGGGGTCGAACTCCAAGTCCGCCCCAGAACCGACGCCCCGGCCACCGGACCCCGGACTAGCCCCGTCCTGGGCTCCGGAGGTCAGGCCGTCCTGAGCGCCGGATGACAGTCCGGCTCCGGCAGATGGGCCGGCTCCGGCAGACAGTCCGGCTCCGGTAGACAGTCCGGCTTCGGCAGACAGTCCGGCTTCGGCAGACAGGCGGGTCTGCCCCCATGCCACCTCATGTCCGGCGGCGGCCCACGGCTGGTCGGCGGCGAGCACCGCCCGTACCGTCAGCCAGCGCTCCCCCTCCCCACCGGGCAGGTCGGGCAGCTTGACCTCGCCACCCGTCGCGGGCACCTCGAGCGGGAACTCGGCGACCGGCACCCCCTCCTCCTCGACCACCGCGACGAACGTCAGGTGCGACAGGTCGCGATACCCGTGGTGGTTGGCCACCCGCACGACCTGGGCCTGGTCGTCGAAGGCGAACCGGACCGGCTCGAACACCTTCTTCAGGTCCAGCAGCCCCGGCGAGGGCGTCCGGTCGGGGAAGACCAGCCCGTCGATCACGAAGTTCCCGTCGTGTACCGGCTCGTCGTAGTCACCGCCGTAGGCGTACTCGAACTCCGGGTGTGCCAGCCCGTGATCGATCCACTCCCAGATGAACCCGCCGGCCAGCCGTGGATAGCGCTCGAACAGCTCCTGGTAGTCGGCCAGGCCGCCGGGCCCGTTGCCCATCGCGTGGGCGTACTCGCACTGCACGAACGGCATCGCCCGCCGCCGCGCGTCGAGCTCGGGGTCGGTCAGCGGGTCCTCCACCCCCTGCCCGATGGCTTCCACCTCGGCGTGCGAGGCGTACATCCGCGAGTACACGTCGGTGTCGGCGCACGAGCGGTCGCCCTCGTAGTGGATCGGCCGCGACGGGTCTCGCTGCCGGGTCCAGTCGGCCATGAGGGTCAGGTTCCGGCCGACTCCGGCCTCGTTGCCGAGAGACCACATGATCACGCTCGGGTGGTTCTTGTCCCGTTCGACCGTGCGGCTCATCCGGTCCAGGCACGCCTCGGCCCAGCGCGGGTCGTCCGTGGGATTGCCGCGCCAGCCGACGTGGCCGAAGCCGTGCGTCTCCAGGTCGCACTCGTCGATCACCCAGAGGCCGAGCTCGTCGCAGAGGTCGAGGAAGTCGGGGTGCGGCGGGTAGTGGCTGGTCCTGACGGCGTTGACGTTGTGGCGCTTCATCAGCAGCACGTCGGCGCGCATGGTCTCGTACGGTACGGCGCGGCCGTGCTCGGGGTGGAACTCGTGCCGGTTGACGCCCTTGAGCAGCAGCGGACGGCCGTTGGCCAGGAGCACGCCGTCCTCGATGGAGATCGTGCGGAACCCCACGCGCACCCGTACGGACTCGCCGGGCAGCGTGACCACGGCCTCGTACAGGCGGGGCGTCTCGGCGGTCCACGGCTCGGCGTCGAGGGTGATCTCGGTGCCGGGCGCCAGGTCGGCGACGCCGAGCTCGGCGATGGCCAGCCGGCCGGGACCATCGAAGCTCAGCGTGCCGCGGCCGTCGGCATAGGAGGCGTGGACGAAGACGTCGGCGGCCGAGCGGGTCAGTGACACGTCCCGGAAGATGCCGGGCAGCCACCACATGTCCTGGTCTTCCAGGTAGCTGGCGGCCGACCACTGGTGGACGCGGACGGCCAGCACGTTGCGGCCCGGCACCAGCCACGGTCCGGCGTCGAACTCGACGGGCAGGCGGCTGCCGGTCGAGTAGCCCAGCTCGTGGCCGTTCAGCCAGACCCGGGCGAAGGACTCGACGCCCTCGAACCGCAGCCGCCCGCCGGTCCAGCCCTCGGGCAGGTCGAACACGCGGCGGTGGTCGCCGGTCGGGTTCTCGTTCGGCACGTGCGGCGGGTCGATGGGGAAGGGGTAGAGGTCGTTGGTGTAGGCGGGCGAGCCGTGCCCGTGCAGTTGCCAGTGCGACGGCACCGGCAGGGTGGCCCAGGCGGAGTCGTCGTAGCCGGGATCGGCGAAGTCGTCCGGCAGGCCGGCGGACGGCGAGAGGCGGAAGCGCCAGTCGCCGTTCAGGTTGAGGGAAGGGGCATCAGAACGTAGTGCGGCCCTGGGTTCGAGGCGGCCCGAACCGGGTGCGAAGTTTTCGAGATCCATCGCCGCCGAGCCTAAAGGTTCTGGGCGGTTTCGTCATTGATGAGTATTGGTGAGTATTGGTGAGTTTCTTGTCCGTCCCGGTGTAATCGGACAGCGGCGTCATCTCGCGCGGGCCGGTCGGCCCCCCGCTGTGAGATATCCGGCCAGCAGCGCCTCCGCCGTGGCCGCCACGCCGTCGTCTCCCGGCAGGAACTCCGGGCTGTGCAGCCCGGCGGCCGTGTCGACGCCGACGAACATCATCAGCGACGGCATCACCGAGGCGTAGGCCGCGAAGTCGTCCGCGCCGCACGAGCGCAGCTCCTCGGTGACCGTCCATCCCTGGTGCCGCAGCAGTTCGCCGGTCTGTACGGCCAGCGCCGGGTCGTTGGCCAGCACCGGCTCGCCCGGCAGGACTCGTACCTCGCCGTGGCAGCCGTGCGCCCTGGCCACGTCCTCGGCCAGTTGCGTGAACCGGTCGTGCAGGCCGCGGCGCCACGACTCGGACATGGTCCGCAGCGTCCCTCGGGCCACGGCCTCGCCGGGGATGGCGTTCGGCGCCGTACCCGCGTTGACCATGCCGAACGTGACCACGGTGGGCACCATGGGGTCGGCGGCGCGACTGACCATCTGCTGGGCGGCCACGATGATCTGCGACATGGCCACGACGGGGTCGCGGGCCAGGTGCGGGTAGGCGGCGTGACCCTCGGCACCCCTGACGGTCAGCTCGAACTCGTCGGCCGAGGCGTTGACCGCCCCCGGCGTGCAGGACACCACCCCGGCGGCGAGCACGGGCTGGACGTGCGCGCCGATCATGGCGCGTACCTGGTGCCGGTCGAGCACGCCGGACTCGACCACGTCGAAGGCGCCGGAGGGGTAGGTCTCCTCGCGCGGCTGCAACACCACGACCAGCGGCGCGATCTCGTCCCAGCTCCAGGCGGACAGCCCCGTCGAGCCCGGGTCCCCGGCCTCCTCCACTCCGGCGTCCACGACCGCGCGGACCTTCGCCACCGCGCGGGCCAGGGCGACCACGGCGGCCAGGTGCACGTCGTGACCGCAGGCGTGCATGGCGCCGCTGGTGGCGGCCCACGGGACGCTGGTGCGCTCGGCGATCGGCAGCGCGTCGAGTTCGCCGCGCACGCCGACCGCGGGGCCGGGAGAACCGATCCTGATCACGGCGCCGGTGCCCGCCACGTACTCCACGAGGCCGCCCGACAGCGCGTCGAGCACGCGTTTGAGCGTCGGCCCCTCCTCCCCGGACACGCACGGCTGCGCGTGCAGCTCCCGCCTGAGCTTCACGGCGGCGGGCAGTTCGGCCAGCAGTGCCTCGCGCAGCAGTTCCCCCGGGCTCACTCACGTACTCCTCTCGTCACTTCTGTTTCCCGGTGCCCAATTCGCCGCCGTCCTCACCCGTCCGGGCTGAGGTCGTACACGCGGCGGGCGTTCTCGGCCCCCACCATGGTCGCCACGCGCACCGCCTGGGCGGCCGACCACTCGCCGTCGGCCACGAAGCCGCCGAGCACCCGCGCCATCGCCCGCCGCCACAGCTCGGCCCCGAGATGGTGCAGCTCAGCGGGCCCCCAGGCGTCCGACGAGAAGAGGATCTTGGCGAACGGCGCCAGCTCCAGGCTCTCCGCGACCACCTGGGCGCCGCGCGCACCCGTGTAGGTGAGGCCCAGGCCCACGTCGAAGTAGACGTTCGGATAGGCCTGGGCGAGGAACCCGGCATGACGCTGGTACGGGTAGCAGTGCAGCAACAGCAGCGGCACCCCCGTCGGCTCGGCCAGCTCGATCAGCCCGCGCAGCAGCAGCGGGTCGGAGCGGCGCAGGTCGAGGTCCGGATCGCCGAACCCGGTGTGGAACTGCAGGGGCAGCCCCCGATCGATACCGGCCCAGATGACGTGGCGCAGCAGCACCGGGTCCCGGAGCCGCCCGCCCTCCTCCTGCCAGCGGCCCACCGCCTCGGCGACCTCGGCCGGGCCGGGCCGCTCAGGGTCGAAGTCGAGGCCGTGGCGGTAGGCGGCGATGGTCTTCAGGCCGCGGGCCGTACGGGTGCGTTCGTGGAGCGCCGCGCCGAACCGGTCGGCGAACCCGGCCGCATCCCCCTCGGCGACCTGCTCGGCCACCGACTCCAGGCGGACGATCTCGTCGGCGGGCCGGCCGCTGACCTCGGCCATGCCCGCCGGGCTGAGGATCTCCTCGCCCCGGTAGCCGGTCTCGACGAGGAAGTGCCCGACTCCGGAGGCCGCCAGCAGCCGCGTGTTGACCTCGGCCGCGCCCAGCCTGGCCCGCCTGGCCAGGTATGCCTCGGGCGTGGGGTGCGGGTCGAGGCCGAGCACAGGCGCGCAGTGGCGCAGGATCGCGTGGCCGACCTGGGAGTCGAACTGGGTCATCCAGTGCGGCACCGGCCGGTCCGACTCGGTGATCAGCTCCTCGAACGCGGTACGCGTCAGGTCGTGCGCGGTGGCTCCGTGGACGTGGTGGTCGACCAGCTCGAGCCGTTCGATGGTCTCGACGAGGTCCGTCATGAAGTCCATTGTGTCCGGCGGTGGGGGCCTGAGGTGGTGACCCCCACCGCCGGACGCCGGGGCGAGGGCCACGCGCGGTGGCCCTCGCCTGCGGTCTCAGGCGGCCGCGTCGGCCGTCAGCGCGATCGTCGCCTGGCGGGTGACACCGCTGACCGTCACCGCGACGGTCACCTGACCCTTGCGCAGCGCCGTGAGCGTCCCCGTCTCGGGGTCGAGCGCGGCGACGTCCCAGGGCTTGGCGCTCTGCCGCGACCCGATGTGCAGGTTCGGCGAGCCCGACCACGCCACGGACACCGGGTAGGCGGCGGGCACCACCCGGGTGCCCTGCTTGATCGTCGCCGTCACGGCCGCCGTCTTGCCGATCCGCACGGCCGCGGGGGCCGCGATGGCGAGGTCGTCCACGTGCGGCCGTACCTGGGCGCCGAGCCAGCTGGGCGCGTCGGCGAACCAGTTGCGCTTGACGTGCTCAGCCTCCTGCGCGGTGACCGGGTCCACGCCCCACAGCGACCAGCCGGTGAAGCCGCCGTCGTCGGGCGCGGTGGCCGGATTCTTGCCGGAGTTGCCGTTGATGAAGTACGGCACCGCGTCGACGTGCGAGGCGTTGAACGTGCCGACGTGCCCCCCGATGTAGGCGGCGCCCTTGCCGGTGGTCCGCTGGAAGTCCGCCAGCCAGCCCTCGACCAGCGCGGCCTCCTTGCGGTCGCCGAGCTGGCTGCCCTTGCCGGGTGTGGGGTCGCGCGGCGGCACGTGGAACAGCACCGCCACCGAGCCGACGGACGCGTCCCGAGCCGCCGCGTCGAGCTGGGCCCGCAGCAGGGCGACCTGGTCGAAGCCGCCGCCCCGCAGGTTCAGCCGCGAGGTGTCCAGCGTGACGAACCGCGTGCCCTTGTGGTCGAAGGTCTGGTACGTGTCGCCGAAGACGGCCTTGAAGTTGTCGATCTTGCCGCCCATCACCTCGTGGTTGCCCGGGATGTAGTGGTACGGCAGCGTCCCGCCGAGCTCCTCATCGAGGATCTTCTTGGCCAGCGCGAAGTCCTCGGGCGACGCCTCGTCCACCAGGTCACCGTTGATCAGCAGGAAGTCGGGCTTGGCGGCCTTGATCTCCTGGAGCGTACGGCGGGCGTTGCGCACGATGTCGCTGTCCGGGTCGCGGGCCACGAACTGGGCGTCCGACATGACGGCGAACCGCCACGGCATCTTGGCCACCTCGGGCTTGACGACCGGGTCGGCGACCTTCTGGGCAGGCGGCGCCGTCACCGACGGCGGCACCTTGGCCACCAGGCCGTCGATGAGGATGTCGTTGGTGTACTTCGCGTCGGTCTTGGTCTCGGCCACGTAGAAGCGCCGCAGCTTGAGCGGGTAGGTGACGCCGGGCGGCACGGCGAACTCGACGTACTTCCAGCCGGTCCAGGTCATGTACGGGCCGCGCAGGATCTGCGACTGCCCCTGGCCGTCGTAGAACTCCAGGCTGGGCCACTCGCCCTTGCCGGTGGAGTTGATCCACAGGCCGAACGCCTGCGGCTGCCCCGCCACCTCGATCTGCTGCGGCGGGCTGGCATAGGCGGCGCGGGTCGCGGTGGACTGGGTGAAGTCGTACGACAGCTTGAGGCCGCCCCCGCTCTGGCCGGGCGCGGCCGACAGCGAGCCGGTGGCCCGGGCGGCGGCGAAGCTCCACTGGGCCGCGTTCTCGAAGTCGGCGACCGGCTTGTCCTCGAAGCCCACGGTGACGGGCACGGCGGTGCTGATCTTGCCCACCCTGGCGGTGATCAGGCCGGACGTGGTCGCCTTCTTGGACTTGACGGTGAAGTAGCCCTGGTCGGCCGGTGTCACCTCGAAGGCGTCGTGGTCGTAGTCGAGCGTGAGGTCGGCCGGTTCGATGGGCGCGGTGTTGCCGTTGTGGTCGTAGCCGACGACGCCGAACGTGGCCGTGGCGTCCGTGCCGGCCAGGCCGACCCGGTCCACGGTGGCGCCGAGCCGCTGCAGCGGCTGGAGCACGGTGAGCTGCAGCGTGCCCTTGGCGGCGCCGCGGGAGGCGGTGACCGTCGTCTGGCCGGGGACCAGGGCGTGGAACTTGCCGTCGCGGACGACGCCGTGCACCATCGGCTCGGCGCGCCAGGACGGGGTGCCGGCCGCCGGGCCGTAGGTCTCGTCGTATCCGGCGGCGGTCAGCCGCCGCGTGAGGCCGGGGAAGACCCGGTCGGGGCGCCCGCCGGCGATGGGAGAGGCGCCGGGCGCCTTGCCGGGGTCGCCGGCCGTCTCCAGCCAGAAGCCCTTGAGCCTGCCGCTGCCCTCGGGGGCGAACAGGGCCAGGCCGTTCGGCACGTGGCGCTCGCCGCCGTCGGACGGGCTGTTCTCGACCTGGACGTCGGCGGAGCCCGGCTCGCGGGCGAGCATCGTGGAGGAGCCGCCGCCGTCGAGGTTGAGCGCGTTCGCGGCGCCGAGGTCGACCATCATGGCGGCCAGCTCGTTGAGCGTGACGCCGCGGCTGTCGGCCTGGCGGCCGTCGACGGTCAGCAGGTACATCTTCCTGCCGTCGGCGGAGAAGCCGACCGCGGTGCGCGGGTGCGCGGCCGGGTCGGTGGAGTTCTGCACGGCGCCGTCCTTGACCAGGACGTAGTTGCCGCCGACCGCCGCCTTGACGGCGGCGCCGTCCGACGACTTCGGCTGGTACTTCACGTCGATCTTGTCGCCCTGCTTGAGCCCGGCCAGTGTGGCGGCCGCCGCGTCGCGGCCGAGCAGGATCGTGGTGCCGGCGGGGATCGGGCCGGTGCCCGGCGCCTGGCGTACCGCCGAGACCACGCCGTCGACCAACTCGACCTCGGTCACGGAGGTGGCGCCCTCGACGGCGCGGGCCCGGTTGTAGGAGCCCCACAGCGGCGTGAACAGGCCGACCCCGCCCGCCTGGACGATCTGGTTGAACTGGGTCAAGGTGATCGGCGCGCCGCCCGCGGGGGTGGCGGTGCCCTCGAAGTACATCCTCAGCACCCGCCCGAGGCCGTCACCGGTGATCGCGACGGCCTTGTCATGGCCGGAGGCGGGCGACTGGATGAGCGTGCCGTTCTGGACGCCGATGCCCAGGGCGGCACCCGAGCTGTTGATGTCGAAGAAGTCGCCGTTGACGGCCGCGACGGCGTGGGCGCGCTTGGCGGGCCCGGACAGCGGCTCGGTCTTGGACACTTCGCCGGAGTAGACGTAGTCGGCCTTCGCGGCGCCCAGGTCGGCGGTGACGGCGTCGGCCCGCAGCCAGCCGAGCTCGTCGTAGCGGTCGAAGGAGGTCAGCGAGATGCCGGGGGCCACCGGCCGGGTCTTCTTGGCCGTCTCCAGCTGCTTGCCGGTGACGGCCTGGGTCAGCAGCGTGGAGGGCGGCGGGTAGGACGACGCCTTCAGCGCGTCTTCGACGGGGGGTGGGGGATCGGCCTGCGCGGGGGCGGCGATTCCTAAGACGAGCGCGGCCACGAGGGCCGCGTAGCGGAGGGTCTGCACGACCGAACTCAATCGTTCGCGGTTATAACTTTCAAGACTTGACGATGAACTAAAGAATAATTTCAGCGGGTTCCGGTGGCGAACTGATCCACGAAGGTGGCATCCCCCTTACCCCAGGTGTGCGTCCGCGCCCACCGGGCAGTCTGCAGGGGAGGCAAAATCCCCCATCACTGGCGTTGTTGCTGTTATCAGCGCAGACTGGAAAGACGGCGATCCCGTAGAGCAGCATCCCGTGGAGCAGTGGAGCACCCCGTGGACAATCAGCTTGATCACATGCCGGTTCTGTCACGCGGCAGGCATCGCAACCCGAGGCGCGGCGCCTGTTTCATGGAGCTGGCGTCCTACCTAGCCGGAGAGCGGTGGAGCGACCACCCGGCCTGCACGCACCCGCTGCTGGCCGCACTCGCCCGCTTGGTCAACGACAACACCAGCGACGCGAACCGGGCCCGCCTCGTGGGCCTCGTTCCCTCGATCATCGGCCTGAACGGCGACGACCTCCGGGTGGACGCCCGGATCGCGCTGCGGTGCGCGACGACCGCGCTGCCGGTCTCGGCGGCCGAGCGTCAGCTGGCGCTCGCGGTGTCGGTGCTGGCGGCCGAGGAGATGCTGGCCAGGCTCGACGGCGTCCCGTCCGGCCAGCCGGCCGCGGGCCGGTTCGCCTTGGTCCCGCTGAGCGAGGAGAGCCAGCGTGCGATGGCGCTGGTCCCGCACGCGGCGGAGCAGGCCAGGCGCTTCAGCCGCGCGGCCCGGATCACGGAGAGGGGCTTTCGCCGGTACGCGGCGCCGAACGCGGTGCAGCTCTCGGTCGTGGGCATCGTCCAGGCCTGCATCCCGGACCCGGACACCCTGCTGCGCGACCTGCTGACGGGCGCCATCGACGACTGCACGGCCCTGATCCGCGGCACCGACACCCAGACCACCCCGGAACCGATCACCCCTGCCCGCATCTGACCTCTGTCCGGCCCGACCTTCTGGGGATGCGCCGCGCCTCCCCAGCGGATCGGATCAGGCGTCGAGCAGGTGCGCCGGGTCGAAGAACGCGGCGAACGGATCAGACGCCGACGGCCACGTTGACCGCCTCGACGACCACTAGATCGGCTCCGGCCGCCTTCGCCGCCGACGCCAGGACGGTCCGCAGACCACCCGCGCACAACGCGTGCAAACCCATGGCCGCAGGGCTCACGACGAAGCTCCCGTCGATCAACTCGATGCGCTCCCCGGAGTCGGGCAGCTTGAGCCAGTCATCGACGGTGTAACCGGCGGCATGGGCCATAGGAACGAGTTTCGCACGCCCGTCCGACCTCTCGGCACACCCGCACGCATGTTCGCAACCCACTGCTCCGTTGCAGGTCAGGGAAGCCTCCCCTTCGTTGCGGATCATCGTGACATCTGCCTAAATTTCGTATCAAGGCGTTATTGAAGCGGAGGATGTTCATGACCATCGAGCTCGACCGGCCGTACTCTCCCGAGAGGCACCACAGCCACCGCGACGTGACCGGTGGCTGGCTGCGGCCGGCGGTGTTCGGGGCGATGGATGGACTGGTGTCCAATTTCGCATTGATCGCCGGAGTCGTCGGGGCGGCGGGGGCAGGCCGTGGGGCGGTGCTCGCCGGGTGCGCGGGGTTGATCGCGGGCGCGTGCTCGATGGCGGCGGGCGAGTACACGTCCGTGAAGTCGCAGACGGAGCTGATGCGCGCCGAGATCGCCGTGGAGCGCCGTGAACTGGCCCGCGACCCCGAAGGGGAGCTGGCCGAGCTGACCGCGATCTACCGTGCCCGCGGCCTGGACGCCGACCTGGCGGCGCGGGTGGCGGCCGGGCTGTCAGCGGACCCCGAGCAGGCGTTGCGGGTGCATGTGCGTGAGGAGCTGGGCGTCGATCCCGACGATCTGCCGTCGCCGTACCTCGCGGCCGGGTCGTCGTTCTGCGCGTTCGCCGCCGGGGCGGTGGTGCCGCTGGCGCCGTTCCTGTTCGGGGCGTCGGGGCTGGCGGTGGCGCTGGTGCTGAGCCTGGTGGCGCTGTTCGTGTTCGGTGCGGCGGTGGCGCGGATGACGGCCCGCCCGTGGTGGCTGGGCGGCCTGCGCCAGCTCGCGCTGGGCGCCGGGGCCGCCGCCGTGACGTTCGGCCTGGGCCACCTGCTGGGCGTCACCGTCTCATAGACAAGCCACCCCGAACAAAGAGCTATGGGCGGCCGGCGGCCGCCAGGTTGACGCCGAGGGCGATGAGGGCCGCGCCCGTCAGCCCGTCGACCGCCTTCCGTACCGCCGGCCTGGCGAAGACCTTGCGCAGCGCCCCCACGATGTTGGCCACCAGGAGGAACCACAGCACCGTCCCCGCCAGCGCGATGACCGACAGCGTGAGCGTGTCGCCCAGCGACGCGCCCTCGCTGACGAACTGCGGCACGAGCGCCACGAAGAACAGCGCCGCCTTGGGGTTGAGCGCGTTCGTCAGCAGTCCCTCGACGAAGGCCGCCCACGCGCTCCGCTTCCCCGGGTCCGGCGACTTAAGCTCCAGCCCGCCGCCCTTGCGCAGGGCGGCGCGCCACGCCTTGACACCGAGGAACAGCAGGTAGGCGGCCCCGACGACCTTGACCACGGTGAACGCCATCGCCGAGGCCGCCAGCAGCGCGGCGACGCCGGTCGCCGCGGCCACCACCCAGGCGAACACGCCGATCGAGATGCCCAGGGCCGCCGCCATGCCGTACAGGCGACCGGAGATCGCCGAGCGCCGTACCACGACGGCGAAATCGGGCCCTGGGGACATGGCCCCGAGCATCACCACACCGCCGAAAGCCAGCACGTGCGTCACAGAGATCATGACCCACACACTACTGAAAGCAGGTAAAAATCAGTGCTTGCGGCTCTTCTTGAGGATTGCCCGGATGGTCAGCAGCAGCACGATGGCCACGATCTGGCCGCCGACGACGATGCGGTTGACGTCGACCGCCGGCTGCCAGCGGACCTCACCGTCCTTGACCACGAACACCCCGGCGGGGGTGGCGCTGAGGCCGAATCCACCGCCGCTGCCTTCGCCGCCGGGCGCCGCGTCCGGATCCGCGGAGGCCTCCTGCCTGCCCATTCCCCCGCCGCCGCCCTGAACGACCCGGGCGACGGGGATGACCGTGACGCCGTCCTGCTGGATCGGGTCGCCGAAGACCCGCCTGACCGTCGCGGAGTCCTTCGCGCGTTCGACTAATTCCATGATGTCCATCCCCACATGCTGGCCCTAGACCCGGCGCAACACCACCATCTCGCTGCGGTGGTCGATGCCCGCCCGCGCGGAATCAGTCGAAGGTGGTCGAGATCTCGTGCCACCCGCCGGGTGCGATCTTCTCGGCCTCCTTGGGCCCCCAGGTGCCCTTCGCGTACGGCAGCGGCCGGTCCGGCAGGTCGAGGATGGGCTGGACGATCCGCCAGGACTCCTCCACCAGGTCGAACCTGGCGAACCGCAGGGGATCGCCGCTCACCGCGTCGGCCAGGATCCGCTGGTAGGCGGCCTCCATCGGGCCGAGCACCTTGGTGAAGTCGACGCTCACCGGCACTTGACGGGTGCGTTGCTTGCCGGGCTCCTTGGCGAGCACGTCGAACGTCACCCCGGCGTCGGGCTGCAGCCGGAACCTGATCAGGTTGGGGTTCAGGTCCGGGTCGTGCGGGAACAGCGAGATCGGCGGTGTGCGCAGCTCGGCGACGATCTCCAGGTCGGTCACCGGCAGCGCCTTACCGGCGCGGATGCAGAACGGCACCCCGGCCCATCGCCAGTTCTCGATGTGGGCGCGCAGCGCGACGAACGTCTCGGTGGTCGAACCCTCCTCGACACCCTCGGTGTCGAGGTAGCCCTCGTACTGGCCGCGGACCACGTCGACGGGCTTGACGGCCTCGACGGCGCGCAGCACCCGCCACTTCTCGTCCAGCTGGGCGCGGGCGTCCTTGGACGGCGGCGGGTCCATGGCCAGGATGGCGAGGAGTTGCATCAGGTGGTTCTGGACGACGTCGCGGATGGCGCCGTTGGCGTCGTAGAAGGCGCCCCGGTCGGCCACGTCGAAGTCCTCGGCCATGGTGATCTGCACGCTGCGGACGTAGTTGCGGTTCCAGATGGGCTCGACCAGCATGTTGGCGAACCGGAACACCAGGAGGTCCTCGACCGGCTCCTTACCCAGGAAGTGGTCGACCCGGCGCAGGTGGTCCTCGTCGAAATACTTCAGCAGCTCGGCGTTGAGCGCCTGGGCCGAGTCCAGGTCGTGGCCGAACGGCTTCTCCACGACGAGCCTGGCGTCCCTGTTGAGGCCCTCAGCGGCCAGCCCCTCGGCCACGACCGCGAACAGCGCGGGCGGCACGGCCAGGTAGTGGACCAGGAAACCCTTGCCCTCCAGCTCCTCGCGGAGCCGGGTGTAGGTGGCGGGGTCACGGTAGTCGCCCGACACCAGCCGCAGGTTGCCCGCCAGCTTCTCGAACGCCGCGTCGCGCGCGTCGCCACAGGCCGCGCGGGCGTGCTCGCGCAGCCCGTCGAGGTCCAGATCGGTCTTGGCCACGCCGATGATCGGCAGATCGAGCTCGCCCTTGGCGGTGAGCTGGTAGAGGGCGGGCAGGACCATCTTGCGCGCGAGGTCGCCGGTGATGCCGAACAGGACGAGCGCGCCCGCGGCCTTGGTGGCCTCCACGTCAGACCCGCCTTCCGCGCAGCTCGCGGTAGCGCCGGACGAGCCCTTCGGTGGAGGCGTCCGGGAAGGCGTCCGGCGGCTCCTCCGAGGTGAGCGCGGGCGCCAGGTCGAGCGCCATCTTCTTGCCCAGCTCGACGCCCCACTGGTCGAAGGAGTCGATGCCCCAGATGGTGCCCTCGACGAACGTCGCGTGCTCGTACAGGGCCACGAGCTGGCCGAGCGTGGACGGGGTGAGCTTGGTGGCCAGGATGGTGGAGGTGGGCCGGTTGCCGGGCATCACCTTGTGCGGCACGATCTCGGGCGGCGTGCCCTCGCCGGCGATCTCCTCGGCCGTCTTGCCGAAGGCCAGCGCGGAGGTCTGCGCGAACAGGTTCGCGTTGAGCAGGTCGTGCATGCCCTCGCGGTCCTCGAACGGCTCGGCGAACCCGATGAAGTCGGCGGGCACCAGCCGGGTGCCCTGGTGCAGCAGCTGGTAGAAGGCGTGCTGGCCGTTGGTGCCCGGCTCGCCCCAGAAGATTTCGCCCGTGTCGGTCGTGACGGGCGTGCCGTCGGCGCGCACGGACTTGCCGTTGGACTCCATGGTGAGCTGCTGCAGGTAGGCGGGGAAGCGGTGCAGCCGCTGGCTGTAGGGCAGGACGGCCCGGGTCTGGGCGCCGAAGAAGTCGTTGTACCAGACGCCGAGCAGGCCGAGCAGCACCGGCATGTTGGCCTTGAACGGCGAGGTGCGGAAGTGCTGGTCCATGGCGCGGAACCCGGCCAGCATCTCGCGGAACCGCTCGGGCCCGATCGCGATCATCAGGGACAGGCCGATGGCGCCGTCGTAGGAGTAGCGGCCGCCGACCCAGTCCCAGAAGCCGAACATGTTCGCGGTGTCGATGCCGAACTCGGCGACCTTCTCGGCGTTGGTCGAGACGGCCACGAAGTGCTGGGACACGGCCTCCTCGCCGAGCGCGTCGACCAGCCACTGGCGGGCGACCTTGGCGTTGGTCAGCGTCTCCAGGGTGGTGAACGTCTTGGAGCTGACCACGACCAGCGTGCTTGCCGGGTCCAGGCCGGCCAGGTTGCCGGTGATGTCGGCCGGGTCGATGTTGGAGACGAACCTGGCCGCGATGCCGGCGTCGGCGTAGTCGCGCAGCGCCTCGTAGGCCATGGCCGGGCCGAGATCGGAGCCGCCGATGCCGATGTTGACCACGGTGGTGATCGGCTGCCCGGTGGCGCCTGTCCAGTCCCGCGAGCGAACCCGGTCGGCGAAGGCGCTCATCTTGTCGAGCACGGCGTGCACGTCGGCGATGACGTCCTGGCCGTCGACCGTCAGCTCGGCCTCCTGGCTCATGCGCAGCGCGACGTGCAGGACGGCCCGGTCCTCGCTGACGTTGATGTGCTCGCCCCGGAACATCGCGGCGATCCGGTCGCGCAGCCCGGCTCGCTCGGCCAGCTGGACGAGCAGGTCGATCGTCTCGTCCGTGGCGCGGTGCTTGGCGTAGTCGAGGTAGAGGTCACCGGCGGTCAGCGTCATCCGCTCGGCGCGGCCGGGATCCTCCGCGAACAGCTCGCGCAGCTGCTTGCCCGCCAGCTCCTCGTGGTGCTTGTCCAGTGCCGCCCACTCCTGGCTCTGGGTGATGTCGCCGCCCACTCGTCCTCCTCGTACCGTCAAACGATCACACTAGTCCCGTACCGGGCAAGATATCGCGCGGGACTCCAGGTCAGTGGGATTCCCTGCCCACGGCATCCCCGCTCGAACCTGTGAGGAAGTCCAGGTCCGCTCCCTTGTCGGCCTGCATGACGTGGTCGACGTACAGGCGCTCCCAGCCGCGGGACGGGGCGGCGTGCCCGTTGACGGCCGGCTCCCTGGCGGCCATCTCGGCGTCGGGGATGTCGACGTAGAGCCGCCTGGCCGCGACGTCCAGCACGATGGGGTCGCCGGTCCGCACCCGCGCGAGCGGCCCGCCGGCCGCCGCCTCGGGCGCGGTGTGCAGCACGACCGTGCCGTACGCGGTGCCGCTCATCCGGGCGTCGCTGATGCGGACCATGTCGCGCACGCCCTTGGCCAGCAGTTTCGCGGGCAGCGGCAGGTTGCCCAGCTCGGGCATGCCGGGGTAGCCCTTGGGCCCGCAGCCGCGCAGCACCAGGACCGAGGTCTCGTCGACGTCCAGGTCCGGTGAGTCGAGCCGGGCGTTGAGATCCTCCACGCTGTCGAACACGACGGCCCGGCCGCGGTGGCTCAGCAGTTCCGGCGAGGCGGCGGCGGGCTTGATCACCGCGCCGTCCGGCGCGAGGTTGCCGCGCAGCACCGCGATCCCGGCCTCGGGCAGCAGCGGATCGGCGCGCCGCCGGATGACGCTCTCGTCCCAGATCTCCGCCTCTGCGAGGTGTTCCACGAGCGGCCGGCCGCTGACGGTCAGCGTCGCCGGGTCCAGCAGGTCCGCCACCTCCTTCAGTACGGCCGTCAGCCCGCCCGCCCTGAACAGGTCGTCCATCAGGTGACGGCCCGCCGGCTGGAGGTCGACCAGCAGCGGCACTCCCCTGCCGGTCCGGTCGAAGTCGTCCAGCGCCAGCTCGACGCCGAGGCGCCCGGCGATGGCCAGCAGGTGGACGACGGCGTTGGTGGAGCCGCCGATCGCGGCCAGCGTCACGATCGCGTTGAGGAACGATCCCCTGGTCATCACCTGGCTCGGCCGCAGGTCTCGACGTACCAGCTCGACGGCGAGCCGGCCGCTCTCGTGGGAGCGTTCGAGCAGCCTGCTGTCGGGTGCGGGGGTGCCCGCCGTGCCGGGCAGGGTCATGCCGAGTGCCTCGGCCATGCAGGCCATGGTCGAGGCGGTGCCCATCGTGTTGCAGTGGCCGCGGCTGCGGATCATGGACGACTCGGAGCGGAGGAACGCCTCGCGGGAGAGAGTCCCCGCGCGTACCTCCTCGCTCAGCCGCCACACGTCGGTGCCGCAGCCGAGCGGGACGCCGCGGAAGTGGCCGGTCAGCATCGGGCCGCCGGGCACCACCAGGGCGGGCAGGTCCACCGAGGCGGCGGCCATCAGCAGCGACGGGATGGTCTTGTCGCAGCCGCCGAGCAGTACCACGCCGTCGATCGGGTTGGCGCGCAGCATCTCCTCGGTGGCCATGGCGGCGAGGTTGCGCCAGAGCATCGCGGTGGGCCGGACGTTCGTCTCCCCGAGGGAGACGACGGGCAGGTTGAGCGGGACGCCGCCGGCCGCCCACACGCCCTGCTTGACGCTGTCGGCCACCTCGTCGAGGTGGGAGTTGCACGGGGTGAGGTCGGAGGCGGTGTTGGCGATCGCGATGTGCGGCCGGTCCCCGTCGAATGCGGCCTCCGGCAGGCCACGGCGCATCCAGGCGCGATGGATGTAGGAGTTCCGGTCTTGACCTGAATACCAGCGGGAGCTGCGGAGCGGCATGCCCTCATCCTGACATCCCGCTATTTGGGGATGAAACCGGCGGCCCGTGCAGGGGCACGGGCCGCCGGTGGGGCGTGATCTCACTGGCCGCCGGAGCGTGAGATCACGGTCCAGGGTGGATACACCTTTTAGGCGTTCCATCCAGTTCCACGCCGTTCCACCTCACACCGGGTGATAGCTGCATCGCACCCCCATCTGTACGGCGGACCGCAGCCGCTCCGCGATGACCGGGTCCGCCTCGCCGATGCGTACCAGGGCCCGCCTGATGGCCTTGCCCACGGCGATCCTGGCCCGTTCCTCGCTGCCGGCGAACTGGCGCGCCCGCCCGGCCAGCCCGGTGGCGGCGGCCAGCTCGTCGATCAGCCAGTCGCGCTCGGCCCGCAGCGTGGCGGCCCGCTGCAGGTCGTGCATCGCCTCCAGCTCGTCGATCTCGGCCTGCAACCCGGACAGCCGCCGCTTGTAGGTCTGCCTGGCCTGCTCGTCCAGCACCGGCTGGGCCGACTCGGCGGCCTCGCCGGCCGCCGCCCCCGCGGCCAGGTCCACGGCCGGGATCTCGCGGCCGGGGTTGGCCAGCAGGGTCGCCAGGTGGGCCATGCCCACGATGTGGTCGACGAGCACGGTCCGGCCGTTCAGCTCGATCCGCCACTTGCGGCCCTGGCGCGCGCAGACGACCTCCGCCGGGGCCGCCGGACCGTCGTCGGGCAGCGTCATGCCCAGCGACGCGGCCTCCTGCCGGGCCAGCGCCAGCACCCTGTGTGACTCCTCGGTCCCGCGCAGGGCCTGGCCGAGCCGCAGGCGGGAGAGCGCGACGGCGGGCCAGTGCCCCAGGGCGAGGTTGTCGTGCACGGCGGCCCGCAGATAGGCGATCGCCTTGTCCGTCTGGCCGCAGGTCAGCATGGCCACACCCAGAGAATGGCGGACCGAGCCGAGGCAGGCGACGCCCAGGCTGACGACGACGGGCAGCCGCTCGAACGGGGAGAGCACGGCATGGATCTCGGCCGCCGTGTCGGCGTCGCCGAGCAGGTACGCCGCCTCGGCCGCGCCGTACATCGAGATGAGCCAGGTGCTGGAGCGGGGCAGCGCCGCCAGATCCCGGCCGCGCAGCCGGGCCAGCGCTCCCTCAGCCAGCCGCCGCTCCCCCGCGGTGGCCGCCGACACCGCGAGCACCGCCCACAACGAGCTGTCCACCGCGCTGAGATCCGGCGAGTTGACCAGGTCCGCCAGCATGGGGACGAGCTCGGCGGCGCGTCCCTGGTACCAGCGGAGAGTCGCGAGCTGGCCGGCGTACCAGCCCGCGCTGTCGATGTCGCCGGCCGCCGCTCCCCGGTCGGCGCAGGCTCCGGCCCTCGCCTCGGCCTCCGCCAGCCGGCCGCCCCTGATGCCGAGCATGACCTCCATCGCGTCCACGACGAACCCGACCGCCAGGTGGTCCTCCCTGGACAGCAGACCGCGCAGCTCCACCAGCGCCCGCTCGGCGTGGGGGTCGGCGTCCAGCACCAGGTCGACGGTCCGCCACAGCAGCCCCATCAGCAGGTCGCCGCGACGCCCGGTCCGCGGCGCCTGCTCGATCAGCTCCTCGGCCAGTGCCAGGCGCAGGGCGCCGTGCTCGGGTCCCAGAACGCAGTGGTGGGCCAGGCTCAGCGCCTCGGCCAGTGCGACGGCGTCACCGGCCCGCCTGGCCTCCTCGACCATGGCCAGGATCGCCTCGTGCCCGCCGGCGCGGTAGTCGTCCTCGCCGGCCAGGCGTACCCGCAGCCGTAACGCCAGTGAGGAGCGCGGTTCGACCAGCGCCAGAGCCTGGCGCTGGCGCGCGCGCACCGCGGCCGCCTCGGCGGCCGTGCGGTGCTCGTGCACCCACAACCCGCCCAGCCCGAGCGCCGCCCGCGCCATCCCGTCCGCGTCGCCGTGCCGTTCGGCCTCCCGGTGGGCGGTCTCGAACCAGCGCCGCGCCGCCCGCAGGCTGCCTTCCCCATACAGTGCGTGCTCTCCCGACAGCAACGACATCTCTATGCCGTCGTGTACGGCCAATCCCCGCGATCCGCCCACCGGCGTCCTCCGCACCCCGTTATGGCAGCGCGCGTTCGCGCGCACTTCCAGTGACTGCGGCCCCCCACCGATATGACGGATGTTAACCGAATGAGGTTCAGCTAGGTCGCATCAGAGTGCATCAAATTGGATCAGGATGACTGCCGCCTAAGGTTGAGCGGCGTTCCTGGAGGAATCAGCAGAGACATGGAGCGAATCGATGCGTACTGGCGCGCGGCGAACTATCTGTCGGTGGGCCAGATCTATCTACTGGACAATCCACTACTTAAGACGCCATTGACCCCAGAGCACATCAAACCCCGCCTACTCGGCCATTGGGGCACCACGCCGGGACTGAACTTCTGCTTCGCCCACCTCAACCGGGTGATCCGCGAACGCGACCAGGACATGATCTACATCGCCGGCCCCGGCCACGGCGGTCCGGCAGCGGTAGCACACGCCTGGCTGGAAGGCACCTACTCCGAACGCTATCCAGACGTCTCCCAGGACGCCGCCGGGATGCAACGGCTGTTCCGGCAGTTCTCCTTCCCGGGCGGCATCCCGAGCCATGTCGCGCCGGAGACGCCCGGCTCCATCCACGAGGGCGGCGAACTCGGCTACTCCCTCGCCCACGCCTACGGCGCCGCCTTCGACAACCCCGGCCTGGTCGTGGCCTGCGTCATCGGCGACGGCGAAGCCGAGACCGGACCCCTGGCCGGCAGCTGGCACTCCAACAAGTTCCTCGACCCGGCCCATGACGGCGTGGTGCTGCCGATCCTGCACCTGAACGGCTACAAGATCGCTAACCCGACCGTGCCGGCCCGCATCCCGGAGGCCGAACTGCTGTCGCTGATGGAGGGCTACGGCTACCGGCCGCACATCGTCGGCGCCGACCACGAGCAGATGGCCACGACCCTGGACACCGTCTTCGACCAGATCGCCGACTACAAACAGGGCCGAGACCGCCTCCCCATGATCATCCTGCGCACCCCGAAGGGCTGGACCGGGCCCCGCGTCGTGGACGGACTGCCCGTAGAGGGCACCTGGCGCGCCCACCAAGTACCCCTGGCCAAGGTACGGGAGAACCCCGAACACCTGGCGATGCTGGAGGAGTGGATGCGCTCCTACCGCCCCGAAGAACTGTTCGACGACGACGGCCGACCGGTGGCCTCGATCCGGGAGACGGTGCCGCCGGGTGACCGCAGGATGAGCGCCAACCCGCACACCAACGGCGGCGAACTCCTCCAACCGCTGCGACTACCCGACTTCCGCACCCACGCCGTCGATGTCAAGACACCCGCCACCCAATCCAGCGAACCCACCCGCATACTCGGCACCCTGCTACGCGACGTGATCGCCGCCAACCCGCGCACCTTCCGGCTGATGGGCCCCGACGAGACCGACTCCAACCGGCTCTCAGCCGTGTTCGAGGTCACCGACCGGGCCTGGAACACCCGCCTCGAACCCACCGACATGAACCTGGCCCCCGGCGGCCGGGTGATGGAGGTGCTCAGCGAACACCTGTGCCAGGGCTGGCTGGAGGGCTACCTGCTGACCGGGCGGCACGGCCTGTTCAACTGCTACGAGGCGTTCATCCACATCATCGACGCCATGTTCAACCAGCACGCCAAATGGCTGGAGTCCTCCCAGAAGATCCCCTGGCGGCGGCCCGTCGCCTCACTCACCTACCTGCTGTCCTCACACGTGTGGCGGCAGGACCACAACGGCTTCTCCCACCAGGACCCCGGCTTCCTGGACGTCGTGGTCAACAAGAAGGCCAGCGTCGTACGGGTCTACCTGCCACCCGACGCCAACACACTCCTGTCGGTCGGCGACCACTGCCTGCGCTCACGCGACTACGTCAACGTCATCGTGGCCGGCAAGCAGCCGGTGCTCGACCTGTTCACCATGGACCAGGCCATCGCCCACTGCACCCGCGGCCTGGGCATCCTGCCCTGGGCCTCCACCGACGAGGGAAGCGACCCCGACGTCGTCCTCGCCTGCGCCGGCGACATCCCCACCCTGGAAACCCTGGCCGCCACCGCCCTGCTCCGCGAACACCTGCCCGAACTACGCGTACGCGTGATCAACGTGGTCGACCTGATGCGCCTGCAACCACCCTCGGAACACCCACACGGCCTGCCCGACAACGAGTACGATGCCCTGTTCACCACCGACAAGCCGGTCATCTTCAACTTCCACGGCTATCCCTCCCTCATCCACCGCCTCACCTACCGCCGCCACGGCCACGCCCACCTGCACGTCCGCGGCTACAAGGAGGAAGGCACCACCACCACGCCCTTCGACATGGCCATGCTCAACGACATCGACCGCTACCACCTGGTCACCGACGTCATCGACCGCACACCGGGACTCGGCTCCTCCCAGGCCCACCTCCGCCAGCGAATGACCGACGCCCGCCTGCGCGCCCGCGCCCACACCCGTGAACACGGCGAGGACGCGCCCGAGATCCGGGAGTGGACATGGCCGGACAGATTCTCGTCCTGAACACCGGCTCCTCCTCCATCAAGTACGAGCTGGTGGACGTCGAGTCACGCAAGCGGCCGGCCAGGGGGCTGGTGGAGCGGATCGGCGAGAGGGAGGGGCGGTTGATCCACCACGCCGGTGACGACCCGCCGTACGAGCGGAAGGAGCGGTTCGGCGACCACGCGGCCGGACTGGCCGCCATGCTGGCCGCCTTCGATGAGTCGGGGCCCGCGCTCGAACCGGTGGCGGTGGGGCATCGGGTGGTGCACGGCGGGACCCGATTCCGGGAGGCGGTGCTGGTGGACGACGGCGTGATCAGCGCCATCGGGGATCTCTCGCCGCTCGCGCCCCTGCACAACCCGGTGAATCTGACCGGCATCCGGGTGGCCCGCGAGGCCTTTCCCGGCGTGCCACAGGTGGCCGTGTTCGACACCGCCTTCCATCGGACGCTGCCGCCCGAGGCGTACACCTACGCCGTGCCCCGCGACTGGCATGACCGGCTGGGCGTGCGGCGCTACGGCTTCCACGGCACGTCCTGCGCGTACGTGTCGGCGCGGGCGGCCGAGTTGCTGGATCGCGATCCGGCGCGGACGAACCTGATCGTGCTGCACCTCGGCAACGGCGCGAGCGCGACCGCGATCGAGGGTGGCCGCAGCGTCGACACCTCCATGGGGCTCACCCCGCTGGAGGGGCTGGTCATGGGCACCCGTTCCGGGGACGTGGACCCGGCGCTGACCGGCTACCTGGCCCGGGCGGGCGGCATGGACATCGTACGGACGGAGAAGGAGCTGTCGTACCGCAGCGGCATGCTCGCGCTCGCCGGCACCGGCGACATGCGCGAGGTGCGGCGCCGGGCCCGCGAAGGCGACGAGCGGGCGCGGCTCGCGCTGGACATCTACGGCCGCCGGATCAGGAAGTACGTCGGGGCCTATTACGCGCTGCTCGGCCGGGTGGACGCGATCGTCTTCACGGGCGGCGTCGGCGAGCACGACCCGGCCACCCGGGCCGCCGCGCTGACCGGGCTGCATCGCCTCGGCATCGCCCTCGACCCGGCGCGCAACGAGGCCGACGAGACGGGCGAGCGGCGGGTGTCCACGCCGGATTCGGAGGTGGCCGTGCTGGTGGTGCCCACTGACGAGGAATGGGAGATCGCCCGGCAGACACTCGCGCTGATCCACGTGTGACCGGCGGCGCCGGGCCGGCCGCGATTGCGGCCTGTGCGCCTCGACACGCTCGCCGAACTCCCGCAGAGCCGAACCTGTCAGGGCCGCGGAGCGTATCCTCTGACCTCGACCGGTCGCGGAGGTAGGGCCAGCCCTACCCCGAAAACGGGTGACAGCAGGACTTCGCGATCACGGTTATCCCGAAATGCTGATGGTGAACGATCGGGAATCGAGTCTGGAGCATCGGAGAATCTGTGACTGACGTGAGCACTACTCGCGCCGCCACGGCATCGGCATCGGCGTCGGAAGAGAGGGGAAGCGACTTCGCCCGCCTGTCACGCCGCGTGGCCCAGGCAGGCCTCATGGAACGGCGACCCGTCTACTACGCCACTCGGATCAGCGTGGTGACGGGCCTCTTCGCGGCGGGCTGGGTGGCGTTCGCCCTGGTCGGCGACTCGTGGTGGCAGATTCTGGTCGCGGTGTTCCAGGCGGCGACGTTCGGCCAGGTGGCCCTGCTCGCCCACGACCTGGCCCACGGGCAGGTGTTCCCGTCCCGGCGCAACAGCGCGATCGCGGGCCTGCTCGTCGGCAACCTCGGCATCGGGCTCAGCTACGGGTGGTGGCAGGACAAGCACACGCGCCACCACGCCAACCCCAACCACGAGGACCACGACCCCGACGTCGCGCCCGACGTCCTGCTCTGGTCGATCAAGCAGGCCGAGGCCAGCCGGGGACTGCCCCGATTCATCGGCCGCTGGCAGGCGTTCCTGTTCTTCCCGCTGCTGACGCTGGAGGGGCTCAACCTGCACATCTCCAGCGTCCGGGCGCTGCGCCGCGACTCCCTCAAGAACCGGCTGGCCGAAGGGCTGCTGCTGCTCGCGCACTTCGTCATCTACCTGGGTGGCGTCTTCGCGGTCCTGCCGGTGGGCAAGGCCGTGGTCTTCCTGCTGGTGCACCAGGCGTGCTTCGGTGTCTACCTGGGGTGCACGTTCGCCCCCAACCACAAGGGCATGCCGGTCCTCACCGCCGAGGACGAGCTGGACTTCCTGCGCCGCCAGGTGCTCACCTCCCGGAACGTGCGCGGCGGTCGGGTGATCAACACGGCTCTGGGCGGCCTCAACTACCAGATCGAGCATCACCTGTTCCCCGGCATGCCGACCCCCAACCTGCGCAAGGTGCAACCGCTGGTGCGTGAGCACTGTGAGTCGCTGGGGGTGGCGTACGTGGAGTGCGGGCTGCTGGCCTCCTGGGGCCAGGCGATGAAGTACCTCCACGAGGTGGGCGCGCCCCTGCGCGCTCGCCGGTAGGACCGGCGCGGGCGGTGTGCTGGGACGGGTGACGTGGTGACGCGGGTCCGGGTGGCCAGGGAGATCGCGCGGCGGTGGGTGGCCGAGGTGGGCTCCGGGCTGCCCGGGTTCGGCGGGGCGTTCCTGACCGGCTCGGTGTTGTGGTCGCCGGCGGACGCGGTCCTGGCCACCAGCTCCGATGTGGACGTGATGGTGGTGCTGGACGTCGCGGAGCCGCCCATCAAGCCCGGCAAGCTGCGGTACGGCGGCGTTTTGCTGGAAATTTCGTATATGTCGGGTGAGCGGTTGGCGTCGGCGGAGGACGTCCTGGGCGATTACCACCTGGCCGGCAGCTTCCACCTGCCCGGGGTGCTGGCGGATCCGAGCGGGCGGCTGACCGCGCTGCACGAGGTGGTGGCCCGCGAGTTCGCCGACCGGCGGCGGGTGCTGCGGCGGTGCGGCGCGGCGATGGACGTGGTGCGCCGCGGGATCGCCGGTATGGACGAGGCGACGCCGCCGGTCGACCAGGTGATGTCGTGGCTGTTCGGCACCGGGGTCACGACCCATGTACTGCTGGTCGCCGGGCTGCGGAACCCCACCGTCCGCCGCCGTTATGAGGCCGTGCGGGAGCTGCTGGACGTACACGGGATGCTGGACCGGCACGAGAGGCTGCTGGAACTGCTCGGATGCGGCGCTCTGGGGGCGGCGCGCGTGGCGGGGCACCTGGATGTGCTGGAGCGGGTGTTCGACGCGGCCAAGGACGTCCGGGCCGCGTCGTACCCGTTCTCCTCGGACATCAGCCAGGCGGCCCGGCCGCTGTCGATCGACGGCAGCCGGGAGCTCATCGCGCGCGGCCTGCACCGGGAGGCGGTGTTCTGGCTGGTGGCGACGTACGCGCGGTGCCTGAAGAAGCTGTCGCTGGCGGGGGCGCCCACGGGGCCCTACGAGGAGGGGTTTCGCGCGTTGCTGGCCGACCTCGGCGCCGAGACGTTCGCGGACCGGCGGCAGCGCGGGCAGCGCGTACTGGACGCGCTACCCGACCTGTGGCACACCGCCGAAACCCTCGCCCCCGCCTGACGCGTGTGTCCGGGTGAGCCGCGTCTGATCGCCCGGCAGCACGCGCGTCAGAGGCCGTAACCCTCCTCCAAGAGGCGCAGCCAGATCTCGCTCACCGTGGGGAACGACGGGACGGCGTGCCAGAGCCGGTCGAGCGGCACCTCGGCGGTCACCGCGATGGTCGCCGCGTGCAGCAGCTCGGCCACCCCGGGACCGGCGAACGTGACGCCCAGCAGCACCCGCCGCTCCTCGTCCACGACCGCCTTGGCCCGGCCGCGATAGCCGTCGCCGAGGAGGTAGGCCCCCGTGACATTGCCCAGGTCGTATTCGACCACCCGCACCGAGAATCCGGCCTTGCGGGCGGCGGCCTCGGTGCGGCCCACCGCACAGATCTGCGGGTCGGTGAACACCACCTGCGGCGCCCCGTACCCGTCCGCGATGTCGCGCATCGCGAGGAGCGTCTCGTCACTGCCCTTGGCGCGGGCCGCGATGACATCGCCGCAGACCCGCGCCTGGTACTTGCCCATGTGCGTGAGCAGGGCGCGGCCGTTGACGTCGCCGATCGCGTACAGCCAGCCGCCCTCGACGTCCGTCGCCCGCATGCTGTCGTCCACCTCGACCGAACGGCCACCTGCCAGGCCGACCGTCTCCAGCCCCAGACCGGCGGTGGCGGGCACCCGGCCGGTGGCCACCAGCAGCTCGTCGGCCTCCAGCGGCGGGCCGTCGGACAGGTGCACGGTCACCTTGCCACCGGGCTCCGGCCGCTCGACGCGAATGACGTCCGTGTGGGTCCGCACGTCGATCCCGGCTTCGGCGAACGACTCGGCCAGCAGCTCACCGGTGAACGGCTCCATCCTGGCCAGCAGCGAACCGCCGCGTACGAGGACCGTGGTCTGCCGCGCGCCCAGCCCGTGCATGGCCTGCGCCATCTCACAGGCGACCACTCCGCCACCGATCACGGCCAGCCGCTCCGGCACCGCCTGAGCGGCCGTGACCTCGTGACTCGTCCAGGGCTTCGCCTCGGCCAGTCCCGGCACCGGGGGGACCAGCGCGGTGCTCCCGGTGGCCAGCACAATGGCGTGCCTCGCGGTCAGCACCCGTTCGGTGGTCTCCTGCCCGTCTCGCGTGGTCACTCGCACCCGCTTGACCCCGTCGAGCCGCCCCCGGCCCCGGACGAACTCGACGGGCACGTTCTTGATCCACTCGACCTGCCCCGAGTCGTTGTAGTGCGCCACGGCCTCGTCGCGCCGGGCGAGCACCTTGCTCACCTCGAGCGGGCCGAGCGACATGCCGGGCACCCGGCCCACCTCGCCCGCCAGGTCCACCGGGCGCAGCAACGCCTTGCTCGGGATACAGGCCCAATAGGAGCATTCGCCACCAGCCAGGCGGTCCTCCACGATGGCGGCGGTCAGACCGCCGCGCACGGCTCTGGCCGCGGCGTTCTCGCCGGCGGGGCCGGCGCCGATCACTATGACGTCGAACTCGTCGGTCATGCCAACCTCTCCCTTAACGCTCGCCCCGCTACCGCGGCTCTCACCAGCAGTCTCCCACCGGTTCCCCTTACCCCCTCGCCAAGGGGCGGCACTGACGGACAGGTTCCGCCCGACTGCCCGAGGCCGGCCCCCTTGGGAACGGCTGGTATTTGGGAGGGCCGATCTTTTGGGCGGCCGGTCGCCGGGCGCGCTGAGTCAGTTCTGTTCCGAAGCCGGCTCTCTTGTCCGGTTCCGCTCGGGTACCGGGCCGGGCGGCCAGTGGTCATCGGGCGTCGTACCGAGGGGGTCGGTGATGACGAGCATCTCGTTGCCGCCGAAGTCGCCGACCACCTGGAATCCGGCCTGCGCGAGGATCGTGCGCAGGGCGAGCTGTACGGCGGTGCGGATGGTCTCGTACTTCACCATGTCGGCCTTGGCGAGATCGGGAGATGCCTCCCACGAGACGACCACCCCGCGACCGGGCTCGCGCCGGAGGCTGAGACCGCCTTCACCCGGGTGCCCCGACGACCCGGATGGCCCGTTTGGCTTGGGCGGCTTCGGGGATTCAACGGTGAACCCCGCGTTGGTTAACTCTTGACGGATGAGATGTTCCAGGTTCGCGGGGTCGTACCGTGCGGGGTTCACGTCATCCTGCTGCCCCGAGACCGCCCTCTCATGCGAGTTCCCCTCATGCGGCCGATCGGCTCGCGCGACCGGTCAGGGACTCTGGAATCATCTCAGCGCGGACAGGCCCCACAGTTCGGCGATGCGTCCGTCTCGCACCCGGAAGATCTCCAGCATCGTCGGTGGAGACTGCTCGACGACATCGGCCGGGAGCCCGTGCAGGGACGTGCGGACGGCGACCTTGTCCCCGTCGATGAGCATGTCCTCGACGATCACCTGGACCTCGGGGAACCTCTCGTGGAAGCGCGTCCACGCTCGGACAACGCTCTCGGCTCCAGTCGTGCCCAACGGGTGGCTGACGAAATCCGGAGCGAAGATCGTCTCGGCGGCCGCGAAGTCATGGGCGTTGAACGCCTCGTACATGCGCTGCCCGACAGCTCGCGCGTCGTCGATCATCTGCCTGCTCTTTTCTGGAGGTTTCACGGGTTCTTGTGGGTTGCACGGGTTCTTGTGGGTTGCACGGGTTCTTGTGGGTATCAGGGGCCATCAGCCGACCGGGTCGATGCGGGCCATGTTGGCGCGCAGGCGCTCCAGGGCGCGCAGCACGGTCTCCCGCTCGGGCGGGCTGATCCCGTCGAGCAGCCGCACCTGGTATGCCTGGTGAGACCGCTCGAGGTCGGCGGCCGCTCGCTCGCCGGTGGATGTCAGGCTGGCCAGGGTGTAACGGTTGTCCGCCGGATCGATGCGACGGCTGACCAGTCCCTCGGCCTCGAACTCCTTGATCAGCCGGGTGACGCTCGCCCCATCGAGGGACAGGCCCTGACGCAGGTCGCTGTGGCTGGTCTCCCCGTTCCTCCACAGCCGCATCAGCAGCTGCAGTCTGGGCGAACTCATCCCCACATGCCGCGCGAACGCCTGGCGCGTCTCACCGCAGGCACCGCCCAACTCGCGGAAGAACCTGTCTTCGGAAGTCTCCACACGTGCTCTCTCTACCGTCGGCACCCCCGTCCCCACTGGAAGAGCGATCACCTCTACTCTTTCTATCAACAACTCTTGACTTCATCAAGAGTATGAGCCGTCAAGAGGCCACCGAAACGGCGTGGTGCACGGACGTGGGATCCGCGGCCAGGGCGAGCAGGCAGTGGGCCGTGTCGGCGCGGGTCGTACTGAGGCCGCCCCTGAGGTTGGTGTCCCACGCCGTGCGGTAGCGGCCCGTCAGCCCGCGGTCGGTCAGGCGGCTCGGCCGTACGATGGTCCAGTCGAGGTTCGTCGCGCGCAGCCGCCGCTCGGCCTCCCGGAGGTCGGCGTAGGAGTTCTTGAAGAGCCGCTGCACGATGAGCGGCTTGACCACGTACCGGACGAACACCCCGTCGCCCGCGTCGGCCACCAAGCCGCTGGCGCTGGTCATGAGCAGGCGTCGCGTGCGGCCTCGCGCCATCGCCGTGGCGATGGCGCTGATGCTGTCGGAGTACACCGTGGTGGGCCCCCGACCGCCGGAACCCATCGCGGACAGTACGGCGTCGCGATCCCTGACGGCGGGCGCGATGGCGTCCGGGTCCATCAGGTCGGCCTGGACGATGTCGAGGCCGGACGGCAGGTCGGCGGGCAGCCGCCGGGGATCGCGGACCACCGCGGTCACCTCATGCCCGGCGGCGAGGGCCTGGCGAAGCAGCTCGATGCCAGTACCTCCGGTAGCTCCGAAGATCGTCAGCTTCATGGGGCCTCCTCAGCTCCCGCCCATAGTGAGTGAATGCCCACTCACCGGTCAAATCAGAGAGACGGCGCTCGCGCACTCGTGTCAGTCGATGATGCTCTTGGGCGAAGCCCGGCCGCGAACGGCCGTGCGGGCCCACCTACGGCTCATGGCCGAACTGGATCGAGTCCTAGTTCGCCGCACTGCGCTACTACGCCCGGCCACCGCACCCATGACGAGCAGAACACGATGCGGGTGGCCGGCCTCTACCGGGTCCTGTCCTTGGCAATGCCGTTGCGGAGGCGGGTGAAGATCCATTCGATGAGATGGACCAGCACGCGCCCGGACAGTCAGCGGCCGTACGCCTCCAGCAGCCGCAGCCACACCTCGCTGACCGTGGGGTACGCCGGAACCGCGTGCCACAGCCGGTCCAGCGCAACCTCGCCGACGACCGCGATCGTCGCGGCGTGCAGCAGTTCCGCGACGTCCGGACCCACGAGCGTGCAGCCGACGATCACTTTCGGTCCTCGTCGACGACCATGCGGGCGTGGCCCCCGGTATCCGTCGGCGTGCAGGGCGGATCCGGCGACGGCGCCCAGGTCGTAGTCGACGACGCGGATCCGTGTCCCGGCGGCCTCGGCCGCCGCCACGGTCAGCCCCACCGACGCGATCTCCGGTTCGGTGAAGACCACCTGGGGCACCGCGCGCTCGTCGGCCGTGGCCAGGTGCCGGCCCCAGCGGCCGTCCTCGACCGCTTCGCCCTTCGCCCGCGCCACGATGACGTCGCCGACCGCGCGGGGCTGGTATTTGCCCTGGTGGGTCAGCAGCACTCGCCGGTTGACGTCACCGGCGGCGTACAGCCACCCGCCACCGATCGGCGTCCCGTCCTCCCCGACCACGCGCAGCGTGTCGTCCACCGTGAGCCAGGCACCCGGCGTCAGGCCAACCGCGCCGAGACCGATGTCCTGGGTGTTCGGTGTCCGGCCGATCGCCACCAGAACATCGTCGGCCTCGACCTGCTCGCCGTCGGTCATCGTGATGTGCACCGTTCCGGCCTCGTCGCTGTGCACCGATGCGGCCTCCGCGCCGAGGCGTACCGACACACCGGCCTCCCATAACGACTCGGTGATCCGCTCGCCGGCGAACGGCTCGGCCAGCGGCAGCACACCGTCATGAACCAGCATCGTCACCGAGGACCCCAGGGCGGCGAAGGCGGTGGCCATCTCCGACGCCACCACGCCACCACGCCACCACCGATGACGGCGAACCGGCCGGGGACCGCGCTCGCGGCGGCCGCCTCCCGGCTGGTCCACGGCGCGGCCTCGCGCAAACCGCGGAGGTCCGGCAGCAGCGCGCCGCTTCAGGTCGCGATGACCACCGCATGCCGGGCCGTCAACGTGACCGGGACGCCGTCGTCGCCGGTCAGCTCGACCACGCCCGCGGACAAGATCCGGCCCTGAAGGTTTATGCCACCACCGACTACAGCGGACCGGAGGGAGCCTGAAACCGCAAGCCCGATCTGACGAGCAGTGGTGCGACCGCACGGCTCACGCTGTGAAGAATCCACGCCTCACGATGGCAAACCGCATCTGGGCCACCCCGCAGGTCGCTTCTACGGTCAGGGCATGCCCCTCAAACGCCTCGCCGCCACGGTCGGCGCCGCCCTGCTGGCCGTGGCCATGATCGCCGCCCCCGCCCGCGCGGACGGATCACACGAATGCTTTTCCGGCGCCCGCACTCCGAACGGCGACTCGTACAAGCTGAACGGCTGGACGTGCAGCGGCTCGGGCTACTACCAGGTCATCGTCGTCATCAGGTTCGGTGCAGCCCAGGGCACCTACTACTGCCCCAGCGTCTTCTCGTGGAACGGGGACCTGACCGGGGACTATTGCCGCTTGACCTAGGCGACATTCCACGCCATGGCGGTATTAGGTTGCTCGGCCACCCATGAGGGTGACCGCCACAGGGGCACTATCCCAGGAGCGCGTCAAGCGCGGACGTCGAAGCCCAGTGCGGTGGCCACGACGGTCGCCTGGAAGGAGTCGATGATCGCCTTCTTCAGCGTGACCGTCGCCGGGTCCAGGTCGGACAGATCACTGCCCCGCAGATCGCAGCCCGTAAGGTCCGCGCCGTGAAGCAGAGCCCCGGAAAGATCGCTCCGTAACACCTCGGCCTTCTCCAGCCGGGCACCCGTCAGGTCGGCCTCGCGCAGCCGTACCCCGTGAAAGGCGCTCCCCCGCAGGTCGGCGCCGGACAGACCGGCGAACGACCAGTCGCCGCCCTCGACCTTCAGCAGCCCGTAAGAACAGCCGTCGAACATGCTGCCCGTCAGCTTGCAAGCCTTGAACGTCGCGTCGAAGAACGAGCACCGCGAGAACGTGCAGTTGAGGAACATCGCGTCCTCGTGCACGGACACGTTGAAACGGACGTTGCTGAACGTGCACTCCTCGAAGACGGATCCGGTGTTGGTCAGCTCCGTCATGTCCACGTCGACGAACCGGACCTGGTGATAGGTCTCCTGGGCCAGCTCGCGACCGTCCCAGTCGGCCGAGCGGACCGTCGTGGCGGCCTGGGGCGCTGAATGGCCGCGCTTGCGGTCGGCCGTCATCTGGCGGCCCCCATCGGCTCGACGACGACCACCGGCAACTCCCCTGCCTCGGCCTGCTCTGCCATCCAGCCCATCGGACCGTCTGTGCGGGCTTCCACGCAAGCCCTCCTTCCGCGTCCCCGCGAGCCTCCCACGCGCCACCGACAGAATCCGCCGCGCCAGCCGCGTAACAGGACCGGGGGAACCGGCGGAAGTGGGGGCTCAGGTGAAGTTGACGTCGCTGCAGAAGTAGTACGTCTGGTCCATGTGCGAGGCTTTCCAGATGGTGTAGATGACGTGGCGGCCGGTGCGTCCGCCCGCGGTCAGGTTATTGATCATGTACGTCTGACTGGGCGCGTACTTGGCGGTCTCGCGGACCAGTTCCAGGTGGTTCCAGCCCAGGGCGGTGGTCGTGGGGTTGTAACCCTGGCGGGTGATGTAGACCCTGATGTAGTCGGCGCCATGGCTGGCCTGGTCGTTCAGGCGGATGTTGAAGGTAGCGCCGAGGTTCGTCATGGTCCACGCGCCTGGCGTGTCCATGGACCGGTAGCGGCCGCCTTGGGTCTGGCCCGCGCTGCACAGTTGGCCGTTGGGGATGACCGCCTGATGGTTGCCGCCGACGTTGTCGCGGTAGAGCCCGTTCCAGTTCCACATGGCGTTCGCGTTGTCCTGCCATGCCTGCCAGCACATGGGGTCTTGCTGCTGCATGGCGGGGTTCTGGAAGTCGCTGCCCCAGCGCAGCCAGCAACCGTAGTTGCGGGATGCCGGGTCGACGACGGATCCATGCGCTGAAGCGGTGCCGGCCAGCGGGATGGCGTAGAGCGTCGCCGCGAACAGCAGTAGGGCCAGGGCGCGGAGCGCCCAGCGCGGTGTACGGACTCGGGCGTGGGGCATGGTGCGGTCTCCATGTTCCGGTGGGGGTCTCGGTTATTGGGAGCGCTCCTGCATGGCGGCGACAGTAGATGACTGCAAAAGTGAAGACAATGACAGATGAGAGTCAACATGTTCGCCGCCCGTAGGCGTGCCGCAGTCGATTCGGGGGGCGAGCAGCGAAAAGGCATGAGCGCGTGATGTGACGAGTTGGTTGAAAGTTTCAGCCGCCGACGACACCCCCTCTTCGCGGCCCGGGAAGAAGAGTCATAAAAAGCTTCATGACTGTCTTCGGCAAGTTTTCCTTTTCCCAGAATTGGCCACCTAGACAATGGCGCGTCCGCAAGCAGCGTGACAGGAGGGACCAGAACATCGCGGCCTGAAACTGGTCGCTGGTGGTCGACGTGGGGCAGATGAAAGCGACGGGGCGTCTTGTCCGTGCCGTGGCAAACGGCCTGCGCCGCGTATCGGGCCGCCGGAAGTGCCACGTGAAAGTTTCACCCGATCTCGCCTGTTTCCGCTGGTGTCGCAGGCGGGCCGGGGTGGCGTGGTGGGCGGCCACGGAAATGGCGGAACGGTGGCTTAGAGTCGATATTGGGAGCGCTCCCAAGCGCTTCCCCTATCGATCTCGAAGCATTGACCAAGAATGGCGGGCCATGAGAAACGCGAGCATGAGATGGACGGCGCGGGCGGCCGTGACGCTGCTGGTCGTCGCCGTGCTGGGCGTTACCGGGGGGCCGGGTACGGGCGCCGGGCCGGCCGTTTTCGCGTCGGCCGCCTACCCGTACCAGGACCCGAGCCTGCCCGTGCCGACCCGGGTGGCCGACCTGATGGGCCGGATGTCGCTGGAGGAGAAGCTCGGCCAGATGACGCAGGCCGAGCGCGGCTCGGTCAGCGCCGCCGACGTCACGACGTACCGGCTCGGCTCGGTGCTGTCGGGCGGCGGGTCCGGGCCGTCCCCGAACACGGCCGCGTCCTGGGCGGACATGTACGACAATTTCCAGAACGGAGCCCTGGCCACGCCGCTGGGCATCCCCATCCTGTACGGCGTCGACGCCGTGCACGGCCACAACAACGTCGTCGGTGCCACGATCTTCCCGCACAACATCGGGCTCGGCGCGACCCGGGACCCCGCGCTGGCACAGCGGGTCGGCCGGGCCGTGGCCGAGGAGGTCTCCGGCACCGGCGTGGACTGGGATTTCGCGCCCTGCCTGTGCGTGGCACGCAACGACCGATGGGGGCGCACGTACGAGTCCTTCGGCGAGACGCCCGAGCTGGCCTCGTCCATGGCCACGATCGTGACCGGCCTGCAGGGCGCCGTGCTGAACGGCCCCGCCTCCGTGCTGGCCACGGCCAAGCACTACCTCGGCGACGGCGGCACCACGGGCGGCGTGGACCAGGGCGACACCCAGCTGTCCGAGGCCGACCTGCGGGCGATCCACCTGCCGCCGTTCAAGGCCGCGGTGGAGCGCGGGGTGGGCTCGGTGATGATCTCGTTCAGCAGCTGGAACGGCGCCAAGCTGCACGGGAACCAGTACCTGATCACCACTGTACTCAAGGGGGAGCTGGGCTTCTCCGGCTTCGTGGTCTCCGACTGGGACGGCATCGACCAGATCGACGGCGCCGCCGGTACCTCCGCGCTCGACGTACGCACGGCCGTGAACGCCGGCATCGACATGGTGATGGTTCCCACGGCCTGGCGGCGGTTCATCGACCTGCTGCGGGGCGAGGTGCAGGCGGGCCGGGTGACCACGGCCCGGGTCGACGACGCGGTGCGGCGCGTCCTGACGAAGAAGTTCGAGCTCGGCCTGTTCGAGAAACCGCTGACCGACCGGTCCTACACCGCGACCGTCGGCAACTCGGCGCACCGCGCCCTGGCTCGCGAGGCGGTGGCCAAGTCGCAGGTCGTGCTGAAGAACGGCGGGAACATCCTGCCGCTCGCCCGGAGTGGCAAGATCTTCGTGGCGGGCAAGAGCGCGGACGACATCGGCAACCAGAGCGGCGGCTGGACGATCTCCTGGCAGGGCTCCTCCGGCGCCATCACCCCCGGCACCACCATCCTGCAGGGCATCAGGAACAGCGCGGGCTCGGCCACGACCGTCACCTACAGCCGCGACGGCAGCGGCATCGACGGCTCCTATCGCGTGGCGATCGCCGTGGTCGGCGAAACGCCGTACGCCGAGGGCCAAGGCGACCGTCCAGGCGGCCTGGGCCTGGACACCACCGACCTGAACACCATCGCGACCCTGCGCGCGGCCGGGGTGCCCGTGGTGGTCGTGCTGGTCTCGGGGCGCCCCCTCGACATCGCGGCCCAGCTGCCCGGCTGGAACGCCCTGGTGGCCGCCTGGCTGCCGGGCACCGAGGGCCAGGGCGTGGCCGACGTCCTGTTCGGCACGGTGCAGCCCACCGGCAAGCTGCCCGTGACCTGGATGAGCAGCGCCTCCCAGCAGCCGATCAACGCGGGCGACGGCAAGACCCCGCTGTTCCCGTACGGCTTCGGCCTGACGTACGGACAGGCGCAGGACGACACCAGCCCGCCCACCGCGCCCGGCACGCCGGTCGCCTCCGAGATCACCTCCTCGTCCACGAGCCTGTCGTGGTCCGCCTCGTCCGACAACGTGGGCGTGACCGGCTACGACGTGGTCCGCGTGCAGCCGACGGGTGAGACCACGGTGGCCACGGCCGCGACCACCACGGCCACCGTCACCGGCCTGGCCGCGAGCACGTCCCACACCTTCGCCGTCTACGCCAAGGACGCCGCCGGCAACCGCTCGCCGCGCTCGGGGACGGTCGCCGTGACCACGCGCGCCGACGGCGGGACGGGCGGCTGCACGGTCACCGCGACGGTGCAGAGCCAGTGGAGCACCGGGTACGTCATCCAGGTGGCGGTGACCAACACCGGCACGAGCGCCACGAACGGCTGGGGCGTCACCTTCACATCGCCGTCCGGCCATCAGATCACCGGGTCGTGGAACGCCTCTCTGACGGTGAGCGGCCAGGCCGCCACGGCGGGCAACGCCGCGCACAACGGGACACTCGCGCCCGGCGCGAGCGCCTCCTTCGGCTTCCAGGCCAGTCGGCCGGCCGGGGACACCCACCTGCCATCCGGCTACACCTGCGCGTTGAAGACCGCCCTCGGACCTTGAAAATTACATCGCCGGGGGCGGCCGAACGCGCAGCTCGCGGGGCCGGGGCCGCGATAGGTGACGGATCAGATCATTGTTGACGCGTCGAAAACTGCATAGGGTACGAGTCTCCCGTCATTGACAATGATCTCGACAGATCGGTCAAGGAGCCCGCCATGCGCGTGCGAACGACCCCGTCCCTGATCATGATTCTCTTAGCCGTCGTGGGGCTCGTAGTCACGACCCCCACCGCCGCGCAGGCGATCGGCGGCTTCGACTACTCCCGGGCGCAGGTGTCCGCCACCGGCCTCCAGGTGCCGTGGGGGCTGGCCTTCCTGCCCGACGGCAGCGCGCTGGTCTCCGAGCGCGGCACCGCCAGGATTCTCCAGGTACGCCCGGGACAGGCCCCGGTCCGGGTGGCCACCGTCAACGGGGTCGCCGCCTCCGGCGAAGGCGGGCTGCTCGGTATCGCCGTGTCGCCGACGTACGCCCAGGATCAATGGGTCTACGCCTACTTCAGCACGAGCAACGACAACCGGCTGGTACGGTTCCGGCTGAACGCGCCGCAGACCCAGAATGTCCTCTTCTCGGGCGTGCCGCGGGCCGCCAACCACAACGGTGGCCGCATCGCCTTCGGCCCCGACGGCCAGCTGTACGTGAGCACCGGCGACGCCGGCAACACCGCCAACGCACAGAACCTGAACACCCCGGCGGGCAAGATCCTGCGCATGACGCCGAGCGGCGGCGTCCCGCCGGACAATCCCTTCGGCGGCTCCCGGGTTTACAGCTACGGCCACCGCAACGTGCAGGGCCTGGCCTGGGACGCGCAGGGCAGGATGTACGCCACCGAGTTCGGCCAGAACACCCGGGACGAGGTCAACCGGATCGTCGCGGGCGGCAACTACGGCTGGCCCACCTGCGAGGGCGTCTGCGGCAACCCCTCCTTCCGCGACCCGATCGTCACGTGGTCGACGGCCGAGGCGTCGCCGAGCGGGCTCGCCTACGCCAACGACACGCTGTTCGCGGCCGCCTTGGGCGGGACCCGGTTGTGGACCGTCCCTCTGACGGGCGGCGGCGGGGCCGGGACCCCGGTCGCCGAGCTCCGGGGCGCCTACGGGCGGCTGCGCGCGGCCGCGGTGGGGCCGGACGGATGGCTGTGGGTGACGACGAGCAACCGCGACGGGCGCGGCGCCCCGGTGGCCCAGGACGACCGCATCATCCGCATTCCGCCCACCGGCACGCCCTGAGGCACACCCTGAGGCCACACCCTGAGGCACGCCGGTCGGCTCGGCTCACGTCAGTGTCCGGCGTGCTCCTGGGGCTTGGCCACCACCCAGGCCCGGGCGGAGCCCACCTGGCGCTCCAGGTCGGAGAGGAGGGCGGCCAGGTTCTCGTGGTCCATGTACGCGGTCTGCTCGATGCTCGATCGGTGTGTCTCCACCTGCCCCGCCAGGCTGTTGATCTTGCTCAGGGTGTCGCTGAGGTTCCGGCTTTCCTGCTGACTCAGATCGCACATGCTTCAACAGTAGATACAGCCCCTCCGGCCGTACATATGTCTGGCAAGTAGGTTGTGCGTGCCCGAAGGCTGGAAGGATGGGCGCATGCGCCTCGCCCGAGCCATTGTCTTCGCGGTGGCGTGTGCCGCCGTGACGGCGGCCGGGCATGCCTTCGCGGGCGGCGCGGCGGTCGCGCCCGGCGTCATGGTCCTGGGCGGGCTGGGCGCACTCGGCCTGGCGTACGTCCTGGGCGGGCGCGAGCGCGGACCCGAGGTGGTGTTCGGCGCCACGGTCGGCACGCAGGCATTGTTGCATCAGCTGTTCGGGGTGACCGCGCCCAGCAGCGGGCACGCGCATCTGACCGTGGGCATGCCGCTGGTGCACCTGACGATCGCCGTGCTGACGGGCTGGTGGCTGTATCGGGGCGAGAGCGCGTTCTGGCTCATGCTGCGCCTGTCGGGCCGTCCCCGGCTCGCCCTGCCGCGCCCGCTTCGCCCGGTTCCCGCCCCCGCTCCGCTGTGCCGGGCTCCGGCGCGGGCGCCGCTGAGCACGTCGATCACGGTCCAGATCGTGACCGCGGAGCCACGCAGAGGACCTCCCACGAGGGGAGTCACCGAATCGCCAACACTTCCCTCGTCATGGAGTTCACCTTGCCTATCCTTCTTCGCCCAACGCTTGTTCGCCCAACCTTTCTTCGCAGAACCCTCCTGGCGGTGATCGGGTGCGGGCTGTTCCTGTCCGCCACCGCGCCCGCCGCCCTCGCCCACGACAGCCTCAAGAGCAGCTCACCGGCCAGGAACGCCACCGTCTCCGGTGTCCAGACGATCGAGCTGGAGTACTCCTCACGCGTCCGCTTCCCGCTGGTGGTGCTGCGCACCGCCGCCGGCAAGACGATCCAGCTCGGCGAGCCGCAGGCCGACGGCCCCAAGGTGCGGACCGCCGTGCCCACCCAGCTGGCGGGCGGCCCGTACGTCATCGCCTGGCGGGTGGTCTCGTCCGACGGCCACCCGATCGAGGGCGAGATCCCCTTCACCGTGAAGGGCGCCGCCACCGGCGCGACGGCGTCCGCCACCGAAGCCGCCCCGGCCGCACCCGCCACCTCGGCGGAGAGCACCCGACCTGCCGCTGCGGCGCAGGGCGGGGGCGGCATCCCTGGCTGGCTCTGGGGCGGACTCGCCGCGCTGGTGGTGGCCGGCCTGGCGGTCTGGCTGCTGGCCAGACGAACCAGCGGCCCCAGCGGCCCGGACAGCCCCGACGGCCCGGCCGGTCAGCCGACCACACCGGCGGAGCAGCCGGACGTACCGGCGGGACCCTAGACGTACCGGCCGGGCTGCCGGACCGTAGACGTACCGGCCGGGCTGCCGGACGTATCGGCTGGGCGTAGCCGACCCACCCGGTGTCAGGGAACCATCCACCCCAGCACCGGCGTCGACTGCAGGAACACCAGCACGCAGAGGATGAGCAGCAGCACGGCGCTCCAGCCGATCACCCGGCGGAACAGGTTGCCCTCCTCCCCCACCAGGCCGACCGCGGCCGTGCCGATGGCCAGGTTCTGGGGCGAGATCATCTTGCCCATGACCCCGCCGGCGCTGTTGGCCGCGCCGAACAGCTCCGGCGGGATGTTCAGCTGGCCCGCCGCGGTGGTCTGGAGCTTGGCGAACAGGGCGTTGGCGCCCGCGTCCGTACCGGTGATCGCGACGCCGAACCAGCCGACGAGCGGTGACAGGAACGCGAAGAACGCGCCCGCGCCCGCCAGGAACAGCCCGAGCGTCTGGATCTGCCCCGAGAACTGCATGACGAAGGCCAGGGCGAAGACCGACAGGATGGTGACGATGGCCCAGCCGAACTGCCGGATCGTGGCCCCGTAGGTGGCCAGTGCCGAGGCCGGGTTGATCCGCAGCACGAGGAGTGTGAGCAGCCCGGAGACGAACAGCAGCGTCCCCGGGTGCGAGGCCCACGGCAGTTCGTAGACCACGGGCACGGCCTTGCCCGCCGGATTCGCCAGGTCGAACCCGGGCCAGGCGGGCTTGACGGTGAAGCCGGCGAGGTAGGTCTTGATCGCGGGGATCTGCGCGATGGAGAACAGCGCGATGATGATCGCGTACGGGGCGAAGGCCGCGATCTTGTCGCCGGTGGTGTCACCGCCGGGGCGGCCGTGGGTGCGGACGAACGCCGGGTCGTCCACGGACCCGCCCGCGATCGGCGTGGGACTCGGGGTGAACCTGACCGTCTCGGCCGGCTTCCAGATCTTGCCGAACGCGACCAGCACGATCGCCGAGACCAGAGCCGCCGCGATGTCGGTGAGCAGGTAGTTGACCTGGGACATCAGGATCTGCGTGGCACCGAAGCTGAGCCCGGCGACGAGCGCGGCGGGCCACGCCTGGCGCAGGCCGCGCCGCCCGTCGGCGACGAAGACCAGGATGAACGGCACGAGCAGCGCGATGAACGCGGTCTGCCGGCCCGCCATCGCGCCGAACGGCTCGGGCGGCAGCTCGGTGACGCTGCCCAGGATGGTGATCGGGTTGCCCATGCCGCCGAAGGCGACGGGCGCGGTGTTGGCGATGAGCGCGATGACCGCGGCGCGCATCGGCTCGAAGCCGAGCGCGATGAGCATGACCGCGCAGATGGCGATCGGTGAGCCGCCGCCGGCCAGGGCCTCGATGAGCGCGCCGAACGAGAACGCGATGACAATGGCGGTGATCCGCTTGTCGTCGCTGATGCCCTGGAAGGCCCGGCGCAGCACCGCGAAGTGGCCGCTGCGCTCGGTCATCTTGTAGATCCAGATGGCGTTGAACGTGATCCACAGGATCAGCAGCACCGCCCTGGCCGCGCCGTACAGGGCGGAGTCGAGCGCCTGTGTGAGCGGCATGCCGTACGCGAAGGGCAGGATCGCGATCAGGAAGCCGACGACCAGGCCGGAGATGCCCGCCCAGTGCGCCTTCCACTTGAAGACGCCCAACAGCACCAGCACCGCGAGCAGGGGCAGGGCGGCCAGGAGGGCGGACAGCCATAAGGAGCCGGTGGGATTGAAGTTCTGCTGGTACACCGCGGGCCTCCACGGTTAGGCGTTCCATTGGATAGAACAGTGTTCCGTGTCTAGGATCGTAGGACGCCGAACAACCGGAGGGAAGAGATGGAAATACGGCATGCCACCGCCCCCGACCAGATCCGTCATTTCGGCACCGCGGAACTCCGCGCCCGTTACCTCGTCGAGGGCCTGTTCGGGCCGGAGGTGGACGGTGTCTACACCCACCAGGACCGGATGGTCGTCGCCGGGGTCAGGCCGAGCGGGAAGGCCCGGCTGGGGGCGTTCGATCCGCTGCGGTCGGCGCACTTCCTGGAGCGCCGCGAGCTGGGCGTGATCAACATCGGCGAGACGGGCACCGTGGAGGTCGACGGCGTGCCGTACGAACTGGACCCCAAGGACTGCCTGTACATCGGCAGGGGCGCGCGCGAGGTGACGTTCGAGCGCGGCACGTTCTACCTGGTCTCCGCGCCGGCGCACGAGAGGTTCCCGACCACGCACGCGCGGCTGAAGGACGTGGATCCGGTACGGCTCGGCAGCGCCGACGGCTCCAACGACCGGACCATCTACAAGTACATCCACCTCGACGGCATCCGCAGCTGCCAGCTCGTCATGGGCGTGACCGTGCTGGAGCCCGGCAGCATGTGGAACACCATGCCGTGTCACACCCACGACCGCCGTACCGAGGTCTACCTGTACTTCGACCTGCCGCGCGACGAGCGGATCGTGCACCTGATGGGCCGCCCCGACGAGACCCGCAACCTCGTCGTGGCCAACGAGCAGGCGGTGATCTCGCCGAGCTGGTCGGTGCACTGCGGGTTCGGCACGCGCAGCTACGCGTTCGTGTGGGCGATGGCCGGGGAGAACCAGGCGTTCGACGACATGGACCAGGTCGCGATCACGGAGATGCGGTGACGGATGGAGCTGTTCTCGCTCACCGGCCGGACGGCGCTGGTCACCGGGGCGCGGTCGGGGATCGGCCGGGCGATCGCGGTCGGCCTCGCGCGGGCCGGGGCCGACCTCATCCTGCACGGCCATCGCGACGACCTCGACGAGACCGAGCGCCAGGTGAAGCCGCTCGGCGCGGAGGTACGCAAGCTCGTGCTCGACCTGGGCGACCCGGCCGCGATCAGGCCCGCGCTGGAGCCGGTCCTGGGCCAGGGCGAGGTGGACATCCTGGTCAACAACGCGGGCACGATCAGCCGGGGCTCGACCAGCCTGGACGACTGGCGGCGGGTGATGGCCGTCGACGTGGACGCCGTGTACGTGCTCAGCCAGGCGCTGCTGGAGCACGGCGCCACGAAGGTCATCTCGATCGCGTCGCTGCTGTCGTTCCAGGGCGGGATCAACGTGGCGTCCTACGCGGCGGCCAAGCACGCGGTGGCCGGGCTGACCAAGGCGCTGTCCAACGAGTGGGCGCCACGGGGCGCCCAGGTCAACGCCATCGCCCCCGGCTACATCGCCACCGACGTCACCACGGCCCTGCGGGAGGATTCGGGGCGCGAGCGGGAGATCCGGTCGCGGATCCCGGCCGGGCGCTGGGGTGACCCCGCGGACCTGGAGGGGGCGGCGGTGTTCCTCGCCTCGCGCGCCTCCGACTACGTCACCGGCCACGTGCTCGTCGTGGACGGCGGCTGGCTGGCGCGCTGAGTATGCTTGATCGGGTGGACCCCAGGCCGAGCACCGCCATCGACAAGGCGCTCTGGGTGCTGGAGGCCCTCGCCGAGCACGAGAGCGTCACGAAAATCGCGACGGAGACGGGCCTGCCCAAGTCGACGACCCACCGCATCCTGCAGTCGCTGGCCGAACACGGCTTCGCCCGGCCCGACGGCGCCGGCGGCTACCTGCCGGGTCCCAAGATCCTCACACTGGCCGGCCGGATGCTGGCCCGCTTCGACCCCGTACGCCAGGCCTCGCCGGTGCTGCAGCGCCTGCACGACCAGACCGGCTACACCGTGCACCTGGCCGTGCTCAACGGCGACGAGGCCGTCTACGCCGCCAAGCTGGAGGGCCGCAAGCCCTACCAGATGCCCTCGCGCGTCGGCATGTCGCTGTGGCTGCACACCAGCGCGATCGGCAAGGCGATGCTCGCGGCCATGTCCGACGACGAGGTGGCGGGCATCGCCACCCGCACCGGGCTGACCAGGCGCACGCCCGCCACGATCACCACGCAGGCCGCGCTCCGCCGCCACCTGGCCCAGGTGCGGGAGTGCGGCTTCGCGATCGACGACGAGGAGAACGAGGCGGGCATCCGCTGCGTCGCCGCGGCCGTCTTCGACCACACGGGGCACGTGGTGGCCGGGGTGAGCATCTCGACGCTGACCCACGAGCTGTCGGTGGCGGACGCCCAGGAGCTCGGCCCGCTGGTCGCGGCCACCGCCCACGAGGTCTCCCGCACCCTGGGCGCGCCGATGGAGCTGCCGACCCGTTAGGCCGACCGGTCAGGCGGCCCTGTGGCTCTCGTACAGCTGGCCGAGGCGGTCGATGCGCCAGAGCTGGCCGAGCACGATCAGTGTCGCGCCGAAGACGGCGGGCCACACCTCCAGCGCGGCCAGGCCCCAGGCCAGCAGCGCGAACCCGGCCAACCCCACCGCGATGAGCAGGCGCTGCACCTTACGATGATCGCCGGACACGAGCGACCGGTTCTGGAACCACATCTTCTCGCCGTAGATGCCCTTGGCCGTCCAGCTCGTCGGCTGCTCGATCGCCGGGAAGGCGTGCGGATTGACGATCAGCCAGATCACCACCAGGGCCACGGGCACCAGGGACCACCAGCCGATCCACGTCCTGCTCCAGATGGCCAGCATCATCAGCGGGATCGCGGCGAACCTGGTCCAGACGCTCCACGGGTTGGCGTGCCGCTTCCACGCCTCGTCGGTCATGCCTATGGCCCGCGCGTATCTCTTCAGCACACTCATGTGATGAGCCCCCTTGCCAGCGCGTTGATGGTGGCCTCGAGCACTTGCTCGAAGTCGGGTCCGTACCTGTCGCGGTTGACCACCAGCAGGCCCGCGGTGCGCAGCACGCCCATCAGCACCTCCGGCGGGACGTCCGCGACGATGACGCCGGCGCTCTGCCCCTGGGCGAGGTAGTCGATCAGCGGCGTCACCAGGTGCGGGGTTACTCGGGCGAGCTCCTCGGGGCCGACCCGGCGGGCCACCGCCTCGAGCTCGTCGGGGCGGGTGAGCAGCCGCCGGTAGAACGGGTCGGTGGTGAGCGCCTCGACCATGCCCCGCATGAGGCCGGCCAGCGCCGCCACACTGGGCGGCCGGTCGAGCGCGGCGGCCAGCAGCTTGCCCATCAGCGGCGCCCGGCGGACCATGACCTCCTTGTAGAGCTCCTCCTTCGACTCGAAGAACGCGTAGAAGCTGCCTTTCGCGATGCCCGAGGGGGCGACCAGCTCATCGAGCGAGGTCTTCTTCAGCCCCTGGGCGGCGAAGAGCTCTTCGGCGGTGTCGAGCAGCCGCGCGGTGATGCGCGCCCGGTCGTCCGCCGTGAACGCCACGGCCATCTATGCTCCTATGACTGTTTCGGATATTCAGTCATAGCTTAGCACCAGGCTGGTGTGCCGCTTGGCGATGACGGCCGCGCCCTCCGGCGCCGGGCCGAGGTAGGCGTCGATCCGCAGGTCGCAGGCTTCCGGGCGGCCCGCCGCGTCCCACGCCTGGACGTGCGCGATCAGCTGCGCCGCCAGTGCCGCCCCGCCGGGCCCGTACCCGCGGGCGCGCAGCTCCTCCTCGGCCGCCAGTACGGCCAGACCGTCCCGGCCGACGATGCCCACCGTCATGCCGTAGCCCCGGGTGGTCACCGGAGCCCACCGCAGCCGCCCGGACAAGGCCCCCCAGCGGGGCTCGTGCAGCGCCAGCCACAGGCCCACCCCGCCGCCCATCAGCGACAGGCGGGGCAGCGGCGCCACACCGTCGGCGGCCACCTCGGCGACGGGCTCGTCCAGCATCGCCAGGACGTCGCCCACCTCGCGCGGCTCGGGCAGCGTGAGCACGAGGTCGGCGTCGCCGTCCAGCATCAGCGTGACCTCGGGCCCGGCGGAGGGGCCGCGCATGCGCATGAAGCCGCAGGGCTCCACCGACCGGCTGGACCAGTGGTCACCGGCGTCCTCCATGGCCACGGACACCTGCACGCCGCGAAGGTCGAGCGGCACCACGAGCCGGCCGCCGGGCGCCAGTTGCTCCAGCCAGGCCGGGGCCAGGTCCCACACGCCGACGGTGGCGATCACCCGGTCGTACGGCGCCTCCCCCGGGAAGCCGGCCGCGCCGTCGGCGCACTCGACGGCCACCTCGGGATAGGCGGCGGCGTCGAGATGCCGCCGCGCCGCCGCGACCACGTCGGCGTCGATGTCGACGCTGACCACCCGGCCCTCCGGCCCGGCCAGGTGCGCGAGCAGGGCGGCGTTGTAGCCGGTGCCCGCGCCGATCTCCAGCACCCGGTGGCCGGGCCGGACGTCGAGCTGGTCGAGCATGATGCCCATGATCGCGGGCTGTGAGGAGGAGCTGATGGGCCGGCCCTCCTCGTCGCGTTTGGTGACGATGGGCTCGTCCCGGTAGGCCGCCTCCGGGTCGAAGTCCGGCAGGAACCGATGCCTCGGGACCAGCCGGAACGCCTCCGCGACCCGCCCGCTCACCTCCCCGCGCTCGAGCAGCTGGGCGACCATGGCCTCGCGGTACTCGTCGAACTCCATACCCGACATGATTCCCGCGAGCGGGCAAGAATGCCTGGCAAAGAATTCGAGTCAGGAGGTTTGACCGGCTCAATGGGGGAAGGGCAGGCAGTTCATGTACGTCGATCGTGAGGAGGAGCCGTAGTGCTCACCCTGACAAACAACGCAGCCCAGGCGATTCGCGACTTGACCGCGGCCGCGCCCGAGCCTGCGCAGAGCGGTATCCGCATCTCGTCCCAGGGCGAGGGCTCGAGCTCGCTGACCCTGTCCCTGGCCACCGCGCCGGAGCCGGCCGACGAAGTCGTCGAGGCCGAGGGCGCGCGGGTGTACCTCGACCCGGTGGCCGCGACCGTCCTGGAGGACAAGTCTCTGGACGCGGGAGCGGACGACCAGGGCTCCGTGTCCTTCCTGGTGACCGACCAGCCCATCTAGACGGGCCTCATCGGCCTGGTGAGCGGCCAGGCCGACTGAAACACGGACCACCACCGGTCCGGTACGACCGGACTCACCTTTCGTCAGGTTGTACCGGACCAGTGGTTCGTCAGGTTGTACCGGACCAGTGGTTCGTCAGGTTGTACCGGACCAGTGGTTCGTCAGGTTGTACCGGACCAGTGGTTCGTCAGGCGCCGGCGAGCAGCTTGTGCAGGTAGCGGATCTGCTCCTCGTTCTGGAAGCCGCCGCCGCCCTCGTGGCCGTTCCAGGGCCAGACGCTGATCTCCTTCGGCCCACGCCAGTGGTTGTAGGCGGCGAAGACCGTGGACGGCGGGCAGACCTGGTCCATGAGCGCCACCGAGTAGAGCGCGGGCACCTGCCCGCGGGCGGCGAAGTTCACGCCGTCGAAGTACGACAGCGTGCGGAACACCTGGTCGGCGCTCTCCCGCCGGGTGGACAGGAAGCGGACGATCTCCTGGTACGGGTCCCGGTCGGTGATCTCCACGGCCCGGCGGAAGTGCGTCAGGAACGGCACGTCGATCAGCGCCGCTTTGATCGCCGGGTGCAGCGCGGCGGCCGCCTGCGCGATGCCGCCACCCTGACTACCGCCCGAGGCGACGATTTGCGAGGCGTCTACGGCCGGGTGCGCGGCGGCCACGTCGACCGCGCGGACCGCGTCGGTGAAGACCCGCCGGTAGTAGTACTGGTCGGGGTCGAGGATGCCACGGGTCATCATGCCGGGGGCCTGGGCGTTGTCGCCGCCGTACGGGTCGCCGGTCACGCCGGGGCTGCCCGGGTTGGCACCGCCATGACCCCGGGTCTCCATCACGAACACCGCGTAACCCGCGGCCGGCCACGTCAGGTGGTGGTGCGGGAAGCCGCGGCCGCCGCTGTAGCCGATGTAGTGCATCACACACGGCACCGGCCCCTCCACACCGCGCGGCACGAGGAACCAGCCGTTGATGCGATGGCCGCCCCATCCCGCGAACGAGACGTCGTACACCTCGACCGAGGCGAGCGGCAGGTCGTAGGGAGTGAACTCGGCCGCCGAGTCGAACTCGCGCGCCTCCGCGAGCGTGCGTGTCCAGAAGTCGTCGAAGTCGGCGGGCTCGTCACGGTCGGGGAGGTAGGAACGGAGCTGCTCAAGCGGCAGGTCGAACAGGGCCACGTAGGTCTCCAACCTTCGTAGAGGGTGGAGCCATTTCATCGCATCTGGTGTCGTACGCGCTATTTGGGCCCCTCTACGGGGTTGACTGTGCTTTGACGGAGTGGTGCCATCTGCAGTTGTTAGGAAGCCTTCCTAACGAATTCGGCAGAAGGGCCAGCCGTGCACTCTCCAGCTCGGGCTCGCTTACGCCCGCTGATCCTGCTCCCCCTCCTCACCCTCCTGGCCGCCACCCTGACCGCTCTGCCCGCGCGGGCGGCCACGGTCCGCTACGAGGCCGAGAACGCCACCGTCGCCCAGGGCGTCGTCGAGGCCAACCACACCGGCTTCTCCGGCACCGGTTTCGTCAACGGCGACAACGTCGTGGGCCCCTACACCGAGTGGACGGTCAACGCCCCCACGGCCGGCACCGCGACGCTGGCCATCCGCTACGCCAACGGCACCACGTCGGCGCGCACCGCGGACGTCTCGGTGAACGGCACCGTCGTCTCGGCCGGCCGCTCCTTCGGCACCACCGCCAACTGGAACACCTGGGCCACCTCCACGCTCACCGCGACGCTGAACGCGGGTGACAACACGATCCGCGTCACCTCGACGAACACGGGCGGCAACCCGAACCTCGACTACCTGGAGGCCACGGTCGCCGACGCCCCCGCCAACGAGTACCAGGCGGAGGCGGCCACCCTGTCGGAGGCCAGCGTGGCGACCAACCACACCGGCTACACCGGCACCGGCTTCGTCGACTACGTCAACGCCGTCGGCGGGTACATCGAGTGGAGCGTCAGCGTCGCCGACGCGGGCACCCACACCCTGACCTTCCGGTACGCCAACGGCACCACGGCGACCCGGCCGATGGACATCTCGGTCAACGGCTCCGTGGCCGCCGCCGGGGTGGCCTTCCCCGGCACCGGCAACTGGGACACCTGGACCGACGGCAGTGTCACGGTCACCCTGAACGCCGGCGTCAACACCATCCGCGCGACCGGCACCTCCGCCAACGGCGGCCCGAACGTGGACCGGCTGTCCGTCAGCGGCTCCGGCGGCCCGGACGGCCAGGCGCCGAGCGTGCCCGCCAGTCCCCGCGTGACCGGCACCTCGGCCGGCAGCATCTCGCTGGCCTGGAACGACTCCACGGACAACGTCGGCGTGAGCGGCTACAAGGTCTACGAGGGCACCACCGTGGTGGCCACCTCGCCGACGGCCAGCGCCACGATCAGCGGCCTGACCTCCGGCTCCACCCACAGCTACACGGTCACCGCCGTCGACTCGGCGGGCAACGAGTCGGGCCACAGCGCCACGGTCACCGGCACCGCCACCGGCGGCACCACCGGGCCTACGGCCGACCAGCTGCTGGCCAAGGTCACGGCGTGCAGCCAGATCTCCAACGGCAAGTACAAGACCGACTCCGACGTCAGCACGGCGACGGTGGCGGTGTGCGAGAAGACCGGCGCGGTGTTCTGGAAGGGAGACATGGACATCGACTGCGACGGCGTACGCACGACGCAGTGCAACGAGGACACCGACTGCTGCTTCCAGAACGAGACGTTCTGCCAGACCAGCTCCGGCGGGCCGCTCAACGCCGCGCAGCTCGCCTACATGGTCGTGCCCAGCGCCAGCAGCATCTGGGACTACCGGACCAAGGGCATCGGCTGCGGGACGGTGGTGGCGATCGTCTACAACGGCCAAGTGGAGTACGCCGTCATGGGTGATACCGGCCCGACGGGCATCATCGGGGAGGCGTCCTACCGTACGGCCGCCGACCTGGGCATCAACCCCGACCCGAGCAACGGCGGCACCGACACCGGCGTGACGTACATCGTGTTCACCGGCTCGGGCACCAAGGTCTCGACCATCGAGAACCACACCCAGGCCACCACCCTGGGCAGGACGCTCGCCCAGCAGTTCCTCAACAACAACTGAAACCGCGCGGCCGGGGTAGAGGCGTCCGGGTGAACTATCACGTGATCAGGATCCCGGAATCCCACCTCTCCCCCGGCCTCATCCTCGACGCCCCGGCCGATCCGGTCGACTTCCTGCTGGTGTTCGGCGACGACGACGCGGAGTCGCGGGCGCGGCTCCTGAGCGACGACATCGGGCGTCCGGTGCTCCGGGTGGGCGGATACGTGACCGGCCGGGGCACCGTCGTACAGGAACGGCTGTGGGCGGTGCGGGAGATGGCGCCACGCGACGGCCACCTCCGGCTCCGGCTGGGCCACTCGCTCTCCTGATCTGGGGCATCAATATGGGGCGCCGTTGGCGGTTTCGGCCGTCCGTACGGGTGGTTTGGGATAGTTTCGCCCTGTGCGTGCTCTCGCCAGACGGGCCGGTCGGCTGCTGACAGGGCTCGCGATCCTGGCGCTCTCGCCGATCGCGGGCCTGGCGGCGCTGGCCGGCATGGCGACGATCGGCGCCCCGCCGGACGTCTTCGCCGTCACGGGGCTCGCGGTGTTCGCGTCGGTGTTCTTCCTCGGCCTGCTGCTGTGTGTGCCGAGACCGCGCCCGGCCTGGGGGCGCTGGCTGCGGGCCCTGGTCATCCTGTCGGTGGAGGCCGCCGTGGTCTGGCAGGTCACGGCCGCCACCCTGCACGCCCCACCGGACGCCTCCGCCCCGCTGCCCGCCGTGGCCGGGCAGCGGGAGTGGCGGCTGGCGACGGGCTCCGAGCTGGCCTACGTACGGCTGGCGCCCAAGCGGGCCACGCGACCGGATCCGGTGGTGTTCCTGCACGGCGGGCCGGGTACGGCCGACCTGGCGGGCGACTCGGCGTTCCTGGCCGGGCTGACCGCCGACGGCTACACCGTGTACGCCTACGACCAGCTGGGCGCGGGCCGGTCCGCGCGGCTGACGGACCCGCGAGGGTATGGCCTGCCCCGGGACGTGGCCGACCTGGAGGCGGTACGGCAGGAGATCGGCGCCCGGCGGCTGATCCTGATCGGCCACGACTACGGCGCCCGGCTGGCCGCCGCCTACCTGGCGGAGCACCCGGACCAGGTGGCCAAGGCCGTCCTCACTTCCCCGGCCCCGCTCGACCCCTCAGAGACACCCCTCAGCCCTCCGGAGACGTCCTCCCCCTCAACGTCCTCCCCCTTGATCTCGGAGGCGGCCTCCCTCCTCGCCCGCACGCGCCCGCTGTCGCCGCGGCTCCTCGCGGTCTACACGCTCCTGCGGGCCGACCCCCGGGCCGCGCACGCCTTCGCCGGAGACCGCGAGGTGGAGGCCGCCTACGGCAGCGGCTACGCCAGCCTGGCCCAGCGCGCCGCCCCGGACGGCCTGCGCCGGAGCCTGGCGGCATCGACCGTGCCCGCCCTGATCGTCAAGGGCGTCCACGACCGGCGGACCTGGTCGGCCGCCGCCGACTACCGCGCCGCCCTCCCCCGGGCCGAGCTCGCCTACCTGGCGGCCGGCTCATACCGGGGCAAGCCTTATCTGAACGTGCTGCGCGCCTTCCTGGCGGGCCGCCCGGTGCGGACCTACGACGGCGGGGGCCCGCCACCCGGCTACCTGGGCCCCCGCTGACGGCTCAGGCTTTGGGGCTGCCCGTGGCGCAGTGTCCGACCTTGGTCCCCGCCACCTTCCACTCGGCGCCGGGGAACGGCGACATGAAGTGCGTCAGCAGGTCCACCGCGTAGTCGGGCACCTGGCCGCCGGGGTCGAGCAGCGACACCATCTGCGGACCGTCCGCGCCGCGCAGCGTGATCGAGTTCGTGCCGTTCGCGGCGAAGCCCGGTTTGGCGTCGACGGTCAGGCAGGCCAGCTGCACGCCCACCGCGCTGATCGCCTGCTTGGCGCCGATGCGGCGCAGCCGCTGGTCGTAGCGGCGCAGGGCGAGCGAGGTCACCGGGCCGATGCGGACCGTGTCGTGGAAGATGTCGTTGCCGAGCTTGCGGCTCAGCTTGACGTTCACGTTGACATCGGGGCGCAGGTTAACCCCGCTCGCGGCGAGGGCGAGGCGCCCGTAGTTCCCCTCGAAGCCGGGGGCGATATAGCCCAGCGCGGGCGGCGCCTTCATCCCGAACGGGATCTTGCCCGGCCGGATCCGCAGCCACGCCATGCGGCGGATGTCCAGCGACAGGTCCTTGATCGTGCTCTTGCCGAGCCCGAATTCGCCGCCGACCTGGTAGGAGAGGAAGCCGGTGGTGTACGGGATCTCCTTGCTGACCGCGATGCGCTGCCGGGCGACCGGGTCGACGGTCAGCCCGCCACGCACCTGGACCCGTCCCGTCGCAACCGGCCGGGACACCAGGTCGAGCGACTGGTCCGGGTTCAGCCGCACGGTGGTGTCCGCGGCCAGGTCGGTGACGTCGAGCGACACGTCGCCGAGCCGCCCCGTCCGGTCGATCAGCCCGCCCTCCACACCGAGGTGGCCGTCGAGGGTGTTGACGCCGCCCAGCGCCTTGTAGGTGAGCGTGGGCACCCGCAGGTTGGCGCCGGACGCGTCCGCGTCCACGCCGAATCGGGCCGGCACGTCGCCGAAGCGCAGCTCGCCGGTGCCCGCCCCGTCCACGGTGACCTTCGCGCTGAGGCGCTTGACGGCCGCGGAGTTCGTCACGCGGATGCGGGTCTGCGCGCCATAGCTGCCCTGTACGGCGACGGCGGCCGGGACCGGGTCGATGGCCACGTGACCGCGCAGATTCCCCGCCTCGGCCAGCAGGTCGAGCGAGCCCAGTGTCGCGGCGGGCTCGATCCGGTAGTTCGCCTGTACGGCGTTGCCCTGCGTCACGTCGAACGGGCCGACGGACATGCTGGTGATCTTGGAGGGCAGTCCGGTGAGCGTGGCCCGCGCCTTGATCGGCACCGGCGCCAGGATCGTACTGGCCAGGTAGACGCCCAGCGAGCGGCGCTTGGGTGCGAATCCGGCGAACGTGAACGCCTTCTTGGCCAGGTCCACCGTGACCTGATCCGGCAGGCCCGACACGTCGAGGTAGCCCTGGACACCGAAGCAGCCGCGCTCCGTACAGAAGGCGCCCTGCCCGCAACCGGCGGACCCGGCGACGCAGCCGCCGTCCACCAGCGAGATGCCGCCGGGCACGGCCGGTGCGGCCGCCATGTTCTTGAGCGCGCCCGCCTTGCCGAGCCAGGCTCGGGCGGTCACATCGAGCCGGGACCCCGCGTACGTCAGCGCGCCCCCGGCCGCCGTGACCGCCAGGCGGCCGGGCAGCGGGCCGAGCCTGCCGAGCAGGCCGAAGCGCAGGTCACCCCGGGTGACGTCGGTGTCCAGAGCGAGAGTCTGCCGGGCCGCCTTGAAGTCGGCGGTGAAGCCCTGGTCCCCGGGGCTGAACTCGACCGTGCGCAGGCCCTTGACCCGCACACTCGCGTCGAGGTCGCCGGTGGCCTCGTCGTAGTGGGCCGACAGGTGCGGCCCGGCGGGCGCCTTGGCGCCGTCGTGGTTGGCGAACGCCACGGCCGCCGAGCCGACCGGGCCCGACAGTCCGCGGAAGCGGTAGCCCGCACCGCTCCAGGCCGCGTCGAAGCGGGCGGGCACACCGGTCACCTCGGCGGCGGCGGTGATGTAGCGGCCCTCCACGTTCGCGCGGGCCAGCGCGGAGACCGAGCGCACCGGGCCGTCCGAGGTCCAGGTCAGAGTCTTGGCGGCGGTGTCGGCCACCAGCTGGACGTGCTTGCGCACCCCCGACACCTCGGCCTGGATGTCCTCGCCCTGGGGCTTGGTGACGTAGGCCTTGTTGGCGTAGATCCGCACCTTGCCCAGCGTGGAGGAGGAGGCGATGTCGACCGTCGAGCGCTCCCCCAGCTCCCAGCCGGCCTTGACGTCGTCGTGCACGCCCTGGATGGTGCCGTCGATCGTGGGTCCCGACCGGGTGTCGGTGTAGGCGGCCCTGATCTTGTCGATCACGCCGCTGGCCTGGTAGACGGCCTTGCGCGCGGCCGGGTCGAGGGTCACGTCGACCTTGGCGGGCGTGTTGGAGATCTCCAGCCTGGCCAGGCGGGTGCCGTCGATGCTGGCCGCGCCGAGGAAGGACCGGCCGCTGGAGCCGACCTCCAGCTGGGCGTGGGGCGCGGCGCCGTACGTGACGTCGAATCCGGACAGGCCGGTCAGCAGCCCGGACACGCCGACGGCGTCACCATTCTTGATCATCGTGACGTGGCTGCCGCGCGGGCTGGAGACGGCGCCTCCGTCGCGCTGCAGTACGACCGCGAACCTGCCGATCTTCGAGCTGGTGGTGTGCGTCACGCGGTGCTCGGCCAGGTCGTTCACCAGACGTACCTTGGCGGGCAGGCCGCTGAGCTCGGCCCGCAGGACGGTCTTGGCGGCGGCCCGGTCGAAGTAGAGCAGTTTGGCCGACCCGGCCCGCGGGTGGCCCGTGTCGACGGTCAGGATCTGCTTGCCATTGGTGGCGGTGTAGGCGGCGCTCATGGACGGCGGGGCGCCGCGCACCTCGACGCTCGCCGCCCTGGCGAGAGCGCCGTCGGCGTAGACGTAGTTGTGCAACTCGGCGTGGCGGATCGAGGTCGTGCTGCTGAAGCGGAGCCGGGCGCCGTCCTTGCCCCGGGTCAGCCCGATCTTGGCCTTGGCCGGCATCTTGTCCAGCGTCGCCTGGGTGTAGCGGCTGCCGCTGACGGCCAGCGCCTCCAGCTTGGCGGCAGCCGAACTGGTGACGTCCAGGGTGGTCGCGTCGAGGTCCACGTCGACCGCGAGCTTCTCGGTGGCGGGCGTCTGACGCAGGCTCACCACGCTGCGGCCGGTCAGCCCGGCCACGATCGCGGCCGACGCGCCGGGATCGGTACGATCGACGCTCGCCTTCACCCGCTTGCCCGTGAGGTCGACGGTGAAGGTGCCCCAGTCGGAGCCGGACAGCGACGCGCCCCGATGCAGCCCGTCGAAACCGACCGACACCCGGCCGTCGTACTCCGCCCAGACCTGCGCCTTGAGGTTCGTCTCCGCGCCGGGAAGCCGCCTGACCGCGAAGCCGAGCCCGACGGAGGAGTCCTTGGGGCTGGCCGTGGGCACCAGGTCGGCGGCCAGGTCGGGCATGCTGTCCCCGGTCACGTCGGCGGCGGCGGGCACACCCACCGGGCGGGTGACCGAGCAGGAGACCGGTACGGCCTCACTCTCCACACAGAGCCGGTAGGTCAGCGCGGAGACGACCTTCTGGGCAGCGAGCCGGTCGAACAGCCCGGCCACCGGATTCTTCACCGCCAGCGGGGCCGCCTGACCGGTGTCGGGCAGCAGCTGCTTGGGATCGGGCCGCCGCCCGCCGACGCGCTTGGCCGCCTCGGCGGTGATCTCATTGACCAGCGTGGGCCCGGCGGGCGTCGTCACCTCCGGCGCCTGCGGGCCGACGGCCTCCGAGCCGGCGTCCCTGCGGGCCAGCGACGCCTCCATCGGCACGTTCACGGCCGCGGGCGCCGGCTGCCGTACGGCGGGCACCGGACGGATCTTGGGCTCGGCCACCTGTTTGCCGTGCGGCCGTTCGTACGACGGCGTCGCCGCCCGCGCGGCAACGGGCACGGCCACCAGGGCCGTGCTGATCATGGAAGCGGAAACGAGCACGCGCCCCAGGACGTGCCATGGATACCGCACGGAACAGTTACCCCCGAAGCGGTCTCAATCAACCCATCAGAAACATAAGTCACGAGACGACCACACTTCATCACTCACCGTCAAATCGGATCCGACATGGGACCCCAACCTCGGTAAATGTCCGGACGGATGTTCTGGCACAACCGGAAAACGGGCGCCGTCGGCTTTCGGGCATGCTGACGAACAACGCGAGCAGCGGCCAGGGCTAGGACGGCAGCTCACGCTGTATTCGGGACGGCACGCTCAGTCCCGCTCCGAAAACGCGTCGCGGAGCGGCGGGGCCGCTGGCTAGCGTGTGCGCGTGCACATCTACCTGGAGACCGGCCGCCTGACCCTGCGCCGCTTCACCGAGGCCGACGCCGACGACCTCGTCGAGCTGCACAACGACCCCGACGTGATGCGCTACCTCAACGGCGGCAAGGCCACCCCGCGCGAGGTGATCGTCGGCGAGACGCTGCCCGTCTTCATCAACAGCGGCCACTTCTTCGCCGCCGTCGAACGGGAGACGGGCGACTTCCTGGGTTGGTTCCTCCTGCGGCCGCCCAAGGACGGCCCCGAGGACGAGCTCGAACTGGGCTACCGGCTGCGCAAGTCGTGCTGGGGCAAGGGCTACGCCACGGAGGGCTCACTGGCCCTCATCGACAGGGCGTTCGCCGAGCTGGGCGTCCGCCGGGTCTTCGCCCTGGCGATGTCGGTGCACCGCGGCTCCCGGCGGGTGATGGAGAAGTGCGGGCTGCGCTTCGTACGAACGTTCTTCCAGGACTGGCCGGACGTCATCGACGGCTCCGACGAGGGCGAGGTGGAGTACGAACTGCTCAGATCAGACTGGGCGGCCCGCCCGAAGCGCTAGGCCGGCGTAGGACTCCAGGAAGGCGGACGGTGAGGGTCTCAGCGGGCATGGCGACTACCCCTGCGGGATAGGGGGTTCCCGCGGTCCTTGCCTCACGAAGCCGCCGCGCGGGCCGGAGTATCCGCGGGCCGGGTGGGGTACGTGATCACCTACTACAGCGGCCGCACGATAAGGAATCCCCCTGTGGCACATACCAGTCCACCCGGCCATATCGCGACGAACAGCGGCGAGCAGCCCAGCCTGAAGCAGGTGATGGGCCCGGGGCTGTTGCTGCTGTTCATCATCGGCGACATTCTCGGAACCGGCATCTACGCGCTGACCGGCCAGGTCGCGGGCGAGGTGGGCGGCGCCGCCTGGCTGCCCTTCGCCATCGCCTTCTTCGTCGCGCTGATCACGGCGTGCTCGTATCTGGAGCTGGTCACCAAATATCCGCAGGCCGCCGGAGCCGCGCTCTACGTTCATAAAGCGTTCGGCACGCACATTCTGACCTTCATGGTGTGCTTCGCCGTGATGTGCTCCGGCATCACCTCCGCCTCCGCCGCCTCGCGGGCCTTCGCCGCGAACCTCAGCACCGGATTCGGGCTCGACGCCGGCAACGGCGTCATCCTGATGATCGCTCTGGGTTTCATGCTCCTGGTCCTGGCGGTCAACCTGCGCGGCGTCGGCGAGAGCGTCAAGATCAACGTTGTGCTCACCGCGATCGAGCTCTCGGGACTGCTGCTCGTCATCGTGATCAGCCTGTACTTCATCTCCGGCGGGAACGCGGACTTCTCCCGCGTCGTCGCCTTCGAGACCCCCGAGGACAAGAGCGTGTTCCTGGCGGTCAGCGCCGCCACGTCGCTGGCGTTCTTCGCGATGGTCGGGTTCGAGGACTCGGTCAACATGGCGGAGGAGACGAAGAACCCGGCCCGGATCTTCCCCCGCATGATGCTCACCGGTCTCGGGGTCACGGGTCTGATCTACGTGCTCGTCTCCATCTGCGCCGTCGCCGTGGTCCCCGTCGGAAAGCTCGCCGACAGCGAGACCCCGCTGTCGCTGGTGGTGCAGACCGCGGCCCCCGGCTTCCCGATCGCCGACCTGCTGCCGTTCATCTCGATGTTCGCCGTCGCCAACTCGGCGCTGATCAACATGCTGATGGCCAGCCGGCTGCTCTACGGGATGGGCAGGCAGGGCGTGCTGCCGGCCTTCCTGTCGAACGTGCACCCCACGCGCCGCACGCCGCAGGCGGCGATCCTGTTCACCACCGCCATCGCGGGCGGCCTCATCACCTTCGTCTCACTGGACCCGGAGAGCCCGGTCGTGGCCCTGCTGGGCGGGACGACGTCGCTGCTCCTGCTCGCGGTGTTCGCGCTCGTCAACCTGTCCGTGCTCGTCCTGCGCAAGGACCGGGTGCCCGACAAGCACTTCAAGGCAGGCCGAATCCTGCCCGTGGTGGGCACGTTCACGTGCCTCTACCTGGTGCTGCCGTGGTCCTCCGGACGTCCGGCCGGCCAGTACCAGATCGCGGGCGTGCTGCTGGCGATCGGCCTGGTCCTGTGGTTCGTCACCTGGTACGTCCGGCAAAAGGAAGGCGTGAACCGTTCCGCGTGAGGCTAGGCGCTGAGCGCGGGTGTGCCGGGTCCACGGCCGAGCAGCAGCGCCCCCAGCCACAGCACGGCCATCCCCACCGCGACCAGCGCCGAGTCACGGCCGACACCGAGCATCGCCACGGCCAGCACCACAACCCCGGCCGCGACGACCACGGCGCTGAGCGAGGTGACCCGCCGCAGCACCGCCATGATCCCGGCCAGCACCAGCAGAGCCACGAAGAACAGCTGAGCACCCACCGAGTACACGACCAGCTCCACCCCGGGATACCCCTGCACCTGGTCGAACACCGCCCGCATCGCCGCCCCGTCCGCCGAGGTGAACCCGGCCACCAGATCGATGACGAGCTGCGCCACATTGGCCAGGACGCTGAACAGCGCCACCCCGGTCACCGCCCACACGGCCGCCTTCTGCCCACCCGTCGTGGGCGCCGCCATCCGCCGCAGCTCCAGCACCATGACGCCGAACAGCAGGAACCCGAGCAGCCACACGGCGTGCGCGGCCGTCCACCATGGACCGGGCACGAGATCGCCGCCGATGGGACGCATGAGGAGCCAGCCACCGAGGAAAGCGGCGGGGCCGGCGGTGAAGGAGGCCCTGGCGACGCTGCTCGTGAGGCTGTGCGTGGGGCTGTTCGCAGGGGTGTCGGTGGAGATCATGCCACCACGATGCCGCGCCGGCCCGGCCCGCATCATCGGTGATCGCCCCTGACCTGTCCCTGGGAATCGCCGACACCGTCTCAGGGCAGACCTGGTGTACTGGTCAGACCAGTCGCTAGGCTGGCCGCCATGACGGCATACGACGCGTTGTTCCGCCTGGATGGGCGGCGCGCTGTGGTGATCGGGTCGGGAAGCGGGATCGGGCGGGAGTCGGCGCTGGCGCTGGCCGCGCACGGTGCCGAGGTGGTCTGCGCGGACCTGGACCCCGCTGCCGCCGAGGAGACCGCGCAACGGTGCGGCGGGGCGGCCTCGCGCGGGGTCGATGTCCTCGACGCGGCGGCCGTGCGGGCCCTCGCCGCCGAAGCGCCCACCGACGTGCTGGTGTTCACCGCCGCCACGAACGTGCGCAAGCGGCTGCTCGACTACTCCGGCGAGGAGTTCGAGCGGGTCGTGCGCCTCAACCTGCGAGCCTCCTTCGACGTGGTCCGCGCGTTCGGCGCGGGGATGGTGGAGCGCGGGCGCGGGTCGATCATCGGGTTCGCGTCGATCCGGGCGTCGGTGACCGAGCCCGGCCAGGGCGTCTACTCCGCCACCAAGGCGGGGCTGGTGCAGTTGCTGCGCACCGCCGCCGCCGAGTTCGGCCCGTCCGGCGTGCGGGTCAACGCGGTCGCGCCGGGCGTGGTCGAGACGCCGCTGACCAGGCAGATCAAGGACGATCCCGCCTGGTACGACGCCTACGCCGCCAAGAGCGCGCTCGGCCGGTGGGCTCAGGCGGAGGAGATGGCGGGCGCCGTGGTCTACCTGGCGAGCGACGCGGCGAGCTTCGTCACCGGCTCCGTCCTGTACGTGGACGGCGGCTGGACCGCCGTGGACGGACGCTTCGACCCGCCCAACTGAGCGACCGGCACGCTGGGCCGGCATCACCAGGCCAGGACCCCGTATCACCAGGCCAGGACCCCGTATCACCAGGCCAGGACCCCGTATCACCGGGGCAAGACCGGCACCGTCAGGTCAGGGCCGGCAGAGCCGGCCGCACAAGGTCTCGCCGACCCAGCTCTCCCAGCGCTCGCGTGACCAGCCGCGCTCCCGGACGAACAGCAGATACAGCTCCGGGCTGAGCAGCCCGTACAGCACATCGGCGATCTCCTGCACCGGCAGGTCCGCTCGTGCGCCCGGCTTGCCGGCCAGCGCCTTGGCCGCCCCTTGCTGGACGACATAACGCGGGTCGACGTCGTGCGGCCACAGGGCCGCGACCTCGGGATCGCTCGCGGCCGCCGCCTCCAGCACCTTGCCGATCGGCGCGATCCGCTCCAGGACCGCGCTCGCGCCCGCGACGTAGGCGCGCAGCATGTCCTGGGCCGTGTCGGCGGCCAACGCCGTGGTGTACCAGGGCCGGTCCATCGTGGCCACCGGCTCGTCATCACCCGCGATCGTCACGTCGACCAGTTCCTTCAGCAGGGCGCGCTTGTTGCCGAAGACGAAGTAGATCGTCTGCACCGCGACCCCGGCCTTGTCGGCGACGTCCTGCAGATTCGTCGCACCGTATCCGTCCTGCACGAACAGCTCCAATGCCGCCGTGCGGATGCGCCGGCGCGTCTCCTTCGCCTTCTCCGCCCGTTTGTTCGGCCGCTTGACATCGCTCATGGCTAGAGTCTATCTCTAGATTTAGTCACTAGAAGCCAACTCTAGAGAAAAGGTCCAGCCATGTCAGTCATCAGCGTCACCCGTTTCCAGGCCGATCCCGCCGAGGCCGAACAGGTTCGGGCTCGGCACGCGACCCTGGTCTCCGCGGTCAGGGACACCCTCCCCGGCCTCACCGAGGCGCGCCTCGGCAGGCTCGACGACGAGACGTGGGTCGGCGTCTGGCGTTGGGACTCGGCCGCCAGCCTGCGAGCGGCCCGTCAGGCGCTACCCGGCACCGCCGCGGCCACAGAGGCGTTCGGAGTGGCCCGCCAGGTCACCGCGGAGGACATCGAGATCCTCGACGAACTCTGACCCCTGTCCCGGCCCCGAGACCAGGACCCCACGCCGAGACTCCAGACCGGAGCCCGGGGTCGGGGCTGGGCCCCGGGGCCGAGACCCGGGCCGAGAGCTGGGCCCAGACCCGGGCCGAGACCCGGGCCGAGACCCGGCACGTTCGCCAGGCGGCCGAACCGGCCTGTCCGATCTCGCGACGCCGAGGATCCCTACGTCCCTCAAGGGCGAATGATCGCCATCCGGGTGACCGTGAGCTCCTCGATGGCGAACCGGGGCCCCTCCCTCCCGGCGCCCGAGTCCTTGACGCCGCCATAGGGCATGTTGTCCGCCCGAAACCCCGGCACCTCGTTGACCACGACGCCACCCGCCTCGATCCGGTCGATCGCGGCGAAGGCCGTGGCCAGCGAGCGGGTGAACACCGCGGCGTGCAGGCCGTACCTGGAGGCGTTGACGGCGGTGAAGGCGGCGTCCAGGCCGGGCACCGAGCGTACGCACACCACCGGGCCGAAGATCTCCTCGTTCCAGGCGGCGGCCCCGTCGGGCACGTCGGCGAGCACGGTGGGTGCGATGGCCCGCCCGTCGAGCCCACCGCCGGTGACGAGCGTCGCGCCCGAGTCGCGTACCCAGCCGAGCACCCGCTCGGTCGCCGCCGGGTCGATCAGCGGCGCCACCCGCGTCCGCGGGTCACGGGGGTCGCCCACGACCACGTCCTTCATCCGCCCGGCCAGCAGCGACAGGAACTCCTCGCGCGCCGGCTCCTCAACCAGCACCCGCTGCACCGAGATGCACGCCTGCCCGGAGGCGTAGTAGCCGCCCCGCACCACCGCCGCGGCGGCGGCCTCGAGGTCGGCGTCGGCCGCCACCACGAGGGCGGCGTTCGAGCCCAGCTCCAGAAGTACCTTGGTGGGCGCCGCGCTCTTGGCGATGGCGTGCCCGGCCGCCGCCGAGCCGGTGAACGACACGGCCCCGATCCGCCGGTCCTCGACCAGCGTCCGGCCCACCTCGACGTCGCCGGTGACGAGCTGCACCCCGGCGGAAGGCAGCGCGCCCGACTCGCGAAGGAGGTGGACCAGCCAGAGCGTCGCCAACGGCGTCGCGGGCGCGGGCTTGACGATCACCGGGCAGCCCGCGGCCACCGCCGGGGCGATCTTGTGCGCGGCCAGCAGCAGCGGGTAGTTGAAGCCGGTGATCCCGACCACCACCCCGATCGGCCGTCGCGTCCAGAACCCGATCAGCCCCTCCCCCGACGGCAGCAGGTCCAGCGGCACGGTCTCGCCGTGCAGCCGGGCCACCTCCTCGGCGGCGGTGAGGAGCGTGACGAGCGTCCGCGCCACCTCGACCTGGCAGTCGACCAGCGGTTTCCCGGTCTCGAGTACGAGCAGGCGCTCGAAGTCCGTACGCCGTGCGGCGAGGGCGTCATGGGCGGCCATGAGCGCGGCCCGGCGGGCGTGCGACGGGAGCGCGGCCATGGCGGGGGCGGCCGCCAGCGCGGCCTCGACGGCCTGCCGGGCCAGCGCGGCGGTGCCGACGGGGGCGGCGCTCACCACCGAGCCGTCGTAGGGGAAGACCACGTCGGCGGTGCCCTCGACCTCGACCCACCCGTCACCCACGGGCAGCCCACCGGGCCAGTCTCTGGACCAGTTCCCGGGCCAGTCCTGATATGTCACGCTACTTCCCCCAAGCGCTTGGAAACACGTCTCGATACGCGGGCGCGCCGTCGCGGCCGGTGGCGGCGAGCATGGCGTGCGCCACGGCCCGGCTGAAGACATCGGCCCCGGCGGCCAGCACGTCATGCAGCCCGGCGGCACCGGGCGCGTTCCTCCCGGCGCCCTCGGGAGCGGCCTCATGAGGGGGTGCGGGGGCCTCGAGGAAGGGGAGGACGCAGGTGGAGAGGCCGAAGATGGTGTCGCCGTCGACCATGGTGTGGGCGGGCCTGATCGCCCGGGCCAGCCCGTCGTGCGCCACGCCGGCCAGTTTGCCGCACTGCGCCTTGGTGAGCGTCAGATCGGTGGCCACCACGCCGATCGTCGTGTTGAACGACGTCACCGTGGCGCCCGGCCAGGCCGCCACCTCGTCCTCGCCGGGCTCGCGGAGGTGATCGAACTCGCCGGGCAGCCCGTAGCGGGTGCCGGACAGCCGTCCGCCGGTGGGGTCCAGGACAGACCCGACGGCGTTGACGACCGCCATCGCGGCCACGGTGATCCCGGAGGGCAGGACGACGCTGGCCGTGCCGATGCCCCCGGCCAGCCCACCCGCCACGGCGCCGGTGCCCGCCCCGACCGACCCGCACGTCCATGGGTCCGGGCCGTGGGAGTGGGCGGCGGCGTCGTACGCCTCGGCGCCCAGCGAGCCGTCCGGGACGGCTCGGAACGCGCCGCCACGGCCCAGGTCGTAGATGACGGCGGCGGGCACGATCGGCACCACGCCGCCCTCCACCGGGAAGCCGATCCCCGCGTCCGCCAGCCGGTCCATGACCCCGCAGGCCGCGCTGAGCCCGTACGCGCTGCCGCCCGTCAGGACGATGGCGTGCACCCGCTCCACCAGGTTGCGCGGGTCGAGGAGCTCGGTCTCCCGGGTGCCCGGCGCGGCTCCCCGCACGTCGACGCCGGCCACCATGCCGCCGGGCGGCGCGAGCACGACGGTGGTCCCCGTTCGGTAGCCATCGCCCACCCGCTGCGCGTGCCCGACCCGTAGCCCGGCGACGTCCACCAGCGAATTCGTCGCCCCCGCCGCCACGACAACGATCGGCTGAGCCCCGGCGGCCACGCGGACCGGACCCGATGCGGCCGGCACGTCACGGGCCGGGTCTGACCCGGCCGTCACGACGAGGACCGGGACAGGAAGCGCCGGGCCGCCTCGGCGAACACGCGAGTGCACCGCACGATCTCCGCCACCTCGACGTACTCGTCCGCCTGGTGCGCGATCCACTTGCCGCCCGGCCCGTACACGACCGACGGGATCCCGCCCCAGTGCGTCAGCACGGTGCCGTCCGTGGACCCGGGCACGCCGCCGTACACGGGCGCGGCGCCCGTCACGTGCTGGTGCGCGGCGGCGAGCGCGACCACCACGGGGTCGGAGACGGGTACGTCCACCGGCGGCCGGTCCACCAGGATGGACACCTCCGCCGAGATCCCCTCGAAGGCCGCCAGCGCGGCCACCCGCTCGGCCACCGGCTTGTGCTCCACGCCGGGGATCGTCCGTACGTCGATGAAGACCGACGCGGTCGCCGGGATGACGTTCACCTGCTCCTCGGTTCCGGCGCGTACCACGGTCGGCGTCACGTACACCTCCCCGAGGTGCTCGTGCGCGGGGTACAACCCTTGCAGCTCCGTCTCCAGCGCGCGCAGCGCCACCAGCAGCGCCCCGACCGCCTGGACGGGGTTGCGGCCGTGCTGCGGCATCGCGCCGTGCGCCATCTTGCCGGTGAAGTCGACCCGCAGGCGCAGCGCGCCCTTGGCCACCGCGCAGATCTCCCCGGCCTCGGGCTCGGCCACGATGGCGCCGTCCACGTCGGCGGCCAGACCGGAGGCGACGAAGTGGTGGGCGCCGAGCATCAGACCTTCCTCGTCGGCCAGCGCGCACACCTTGATCCGCCCGGGGAACGGCCCGGCCAGCTGCAGGGCGCGGGTGGCGTAGAGGGTGGCGGCCAGGCCCGACTTCATGTCCGCGCTGCCGCGCCCCCACAGCCGCCCGTCACGGATCTCCCCGCCGAACGGGTCCACGGTCCACGTCGACAGGTCGCCCTCGGTGACCACGTCGGTGTGTCCCTCGAACATCAGCGTCGGCCCGTCACCCCCGCCGCCCTCGACCACGGCCACGACGTTGGGCCGGCCGGGCGCGGCCTCGTCCACGACCGGCTCCCACCCCCACTCGCGCATCTTGGCGGCGACCAGCTCGGCGGCGGGCCGCTCGTCGCGGCCGCGCGCCGGGTCGTTGGTGCTCGGGATGCGGACCAGCGCCTGCGTGAACTCCACGACCCCGACCTCATCCACCTCAATCACAGCAATCCCTCCAATGTCGGTACGGCCTGCAGCAAGGTCCGCGTGTAAGCGTGCTGCGGCGCGGCCCAGACCTCGTCGACGGGCCCGGTCTCCACGATCGAGCCGTCGTTCATGACCGCGACGCTCTCGCAGACGTGCCGTACCACGGACAGGTCGTGCGAGACGAAGACCAGGGTGAGGCCGAGCTCGTCGACCAGGTCGGCCAGCAGGTTGAGGATCTGGCCGCGTACCGAGACGTCCAGGGCGCTGACCGGCTCGTCGGCGACCAGCACCTGGGGCCGGGGCGCGAGCGCGCGGGCGATGGCGATGCGCTGCCGCTGCCCGCCGGAGAACTGGTGCGGGTAGCGGTCGGCGGCCGAGTCGGGCAGGCCGACCGCGTCGAGCAGCTCGCCCACCCGGCCGCCGACCGGCTCGCCGAGCGCGACCAGGGGCTCGGCGACGAGGTCGCGTACCCGCATCCGGGGGTCGAGCGAGCTCATCGGGTCCTGGAAGACGATCTGGAGGCTGTGCCGCAGGAACTTCAGCGCCCGCTCCGGCCGCCCGGTGATCTCCTGGCCGTCAAAATGAATCGACCCGCTGGTGGGCTGGTCGAGCGCGCACAGCAGGCGCAGCAGCGTCGACTTGCCGGAGCCCGACTCGCCGACGATGCCGAACCGCTCGCCCCGCCGTACGGTGAGCGACACCTGGCGCAGCGCGTGCACGGCCTCGCCCTGCCTGGTGAGCGAGCTGCGGGGACGGCGGTAGACGCGCGTGAGGTCGCGGGCCTCAATCAGCGGGGTGCCAGCATGCGTGGGCATGGCCCTCTCCTGTCAGCTCCGGTTCGGTCTGGCACCGCTGGGTGGCGTGCGGGCAGCGGTTGCTGAACACGCAGCCCTCCGGGAAGCGGCCGGCGGCGGGCACGCTGCCCTTGATGGTGGGCAGCCGGGTGCCGCGCGGCGTCAGCTTGGAGGCGGCCAGCAGGCCCTCGGTGTAGCGGTGGCGGGGGTGGGTGAAGACCTCGCGGATCGGGCCGCTCTCGACCACCCGCCCGCCGTACATGACCAGGACCCGCTCGCACACCGAGGCGACCACCGCGAGGTCGTGGGTGATGAACAGCAGCGCGGGGGCGACCTCGGCGATGAGCTCCAGCATCTGCTTCTGCACGGTGACGTCGAGCGCGGTGGTGGGCTCGTCGCAGATGAGCAGGCCGGGCTCGTTGGCCAGGGCGATGGCGAGCATGACACGCTGCCGCTGGCCGCCGGAGAGCTGGTGGGGATAGGAGCGGGCGAGCTGGTCGGGGCGCGGGAGGCGGACCCGGTCGAGGAGTTCGACCGCGCGGGTGCGGGCCTCGGCGCGGGGGCGGCCGTGCAGGGTCATGACCTCGGCGACCTGCGCGCCGACGCGCATGAGCGGGTTGAGCGCGGTCATCGGTTCCTGGAAGACCATCGAGACCTCGCGCCCGCGCAGGTCCTTGATCCGCCCTTCCGGTACGCCGACCAGGTCGCGCCCGCCCAGCCGGGCCGTGCCGCAGGCGCGTACGCCTTCGGGCAGCAGGCCCATCAGCGACAGCGCGGTCAGCGACTTGCCCGAGCCGGACTCGCCGATCAGGCCGACCCGCTCGCCGGGCGCGATGTCGAAGGACACCTCGCGAACCAGCTCCACCGCGTCGGCACGGACAGTGAGCCCGTCAACGCTCAGCACGGATCCTCCTGAGCTTGGGGTCCAGATAGTCGCGCAACCCGTCACCGAGGAGGTTGAACCCGAGTACGGCCAGCGCGATCGCCAGGCCCGGCCACAGGGCCAGGCGCGGGGTGGAGAAGAGCAGTTCCTGCGACTCCTGCAGCATGCGGCCCCATGACGGGATCGGCGGCCGGGTGCCGAAGCCGAGGAACGACAGCGCCGCCTCGGCCAGGATCGCGATGGCGAACGACACCGACGCCTGCACGATGAGCATCGAGCCGATGTTGGGCAGCACGTGCCGTACGGCGATCGCGGCACGGCGGCGCCCGGCCGCCCTGGCTGCCAGGATGTAGTCCGTCACCATGACCTGCATCGTGGCAGCCCTGGCCACGCGGGCGAAGGCGGGCACGGTCGCCACGCCGATGGCGATCATCGCGGTGAGCGTCCCGGCCCCGTAGACGGCGCCGAGCATGACGGCGAGCAGCAGGGCGGGGAAGGCGAACACGAGGTCGTTGACCCGCATGATCAGCTCCGACAGCCAGCCGCGCGGCGTCATCCCCGCGATCATGCCGAGGGGCGTGCCGATCAGCGCCGCGATGCCGACGGCGACGATGCCCACGTAGAGCGTGGTGCGGGCGCCGACCATGAGCTGGCTGAAGGTGTCGCGGCCGAACTTGTCGGCGCCGAGGAGGTAGCCGCCGCCGGGTTCGCGCAGCTTGTTGGCGGCATCGACGAGCGTGGGGTCGTGCGGGGTCCACACGAACGACACCAGCGCCGCCAGGACGACGATCCCGACCAGCACGGCCCCGGTGATCAGCCCGGCGTTCACGCGGCCCCTCATCGCGGCCCTCTCATCGCAGCCCCCTCATCGCAGCCCCCTCATCGCAGCCCCCTCATCGCAGCCTCGGATCGAGTACGGCGTAGGCCACGTCGACCACGAAGTTGATCAGCAGCACGGCCACCACCAGCACCATCACCACACCCTGGACGAGCAGCAGGTCGCGCCCGGCGACGCCGTTCAGCAGCAGGTCGCCCAGTCCCGGGATGACGAACACCCGCTCGACCACGACCGCCCCGATGAGCAGCGTGGCCAGTTGCAGGCCGAGCACGGTGACCACGGGGATGGAGGCGTTGCGCAGGCCGTGCCGCCACAGGGCGCCCATCCGGCCCCGGCCCTTGGCGCGGGCGGTGCGCAGGTAGTCCTCGCGCATCACGTCGAGCACCGCGCTGCGGACGTACCTGGTCAGGACGGCGCCCTGCACCAGGCCGAGCGAGAGCCAGGGCAGCAGCAGGCCGAGCAGCCACGCCTGGGGGTCCTCCGCGATGGGCACGTAGCCGCCCGACGGCAGCGCCTGCGCCTTCACCGCGAAGACGAACACCAGCAGGATGCCCGCCAGGAACGCCGGGATCGCGATGCCGACCTGGCTGGCCGCGCTGATGGCCACGCCGAGGGGGTTGCGGTGGTGGACGGCGGCGAACGTGCCCGCGGGCACCGCGATGAGCAACGCGATGACCATGCCGCCGAGCACCAGCACCGCCGTCACGCCGAGGCGGTCACCGATCTGCGGCCCGATGGGCGAGCTGGTCACGTAGGAGGTGCCGAAGTCGCCGTGGACCAGCCCGCCGAACCAGTCGGCGAACTGGACCAGCGGCGGCCGGTCGGTGCCGAACCGCTCGCGCAGCGCGGCCACGGCGTCGGGCGTCGCGTTGACGCCCAGCGCGATCTCGGCCGGGTCGCCGGGCAGCAGCGCCATGAAGGCGAAGACGGCCACCCCGGCGACGGCGGTGCTCGCCATGAGCACCGCCAGCCGCTTCAGCAGGTACAGGATCACTGCTTGGCGAGGGCCGTGAAGTCGAAGGCCTCCGCGATACCGTTCTTCGGCAGCCCGGTGACGCCCTTCTTCGCCACGATCAGGTTGGGGAAGAGGAAGAGCCAGTCGGCCGCCGCGTCGTCGGACAGCAGCTTGGCGGCCTTCTTGAGATCGTCGATCTGCTCCTGCTCGGTGCCCTGGTCGGCGGCGGCCAGCAGCTTGCCGTACTCCGGATTGTCATACCGGAAGTAGTACGACTTATCCGCAAAAATCCCCATATCGCGGGGCTCTACGTGGTTGATGATGGACATGTCGTAGTCGCCCTGCTTGAACACCACGTCCAGCCACCTGGCCGGGAACTCCAGCGGCTCGATGTCGGCCGTGATGCCCACCTGGGCCAGCTGCGACTTGACCACCTGCGCGCCGGCGACCGCGTAGGGCAGGTTGGGGATGCGCATCTTGACGTTGTACGTCTTGCCGCCGAGCAGTTCCTTGGCCTTGGCCACGTTGAAGGGGTAGTCGCCGGTGCGGTCCTCGTACCAGGGGTCGGTGGGCGGCACCATCGAGCCGATCAGCTGGCCGCGCCCAGCCCAGGCGGTGTCGAGCAGCGCCTTGTGGTCGATGGCGTAGCGGACGGCCTGGCGTACCTTCTTGTCGTTGAACGGCGGGCGGCCGTTGTTCAGCGACAGCACCACCTCGCCGTTCGTGGTGCCCTCGACCGTCTCGAAGCGGTTGGGGTCGGCGAACTGCTGGAGCGACTCGGGCGCCTGGACGCTGGAGATGACGTCGATGCCGCTGGTCAGCAGCGCGTTGTTCATCGCCGTGGCGTCCTTGAAGTACTTCAGCGTGACGGCCGGCAGCTTCGGCTTGGCGCCCCAGTACTTGGGGTTGGCCGCGAGGAGGATGGAGTCGCCGCGCTTCCACGAGCCGAGCTGGTAGGGGCCGGTGCCGACGGGCTTGTTTGCCAGGTCGGCGACGCCGCTGCGGCTGAACATCGCGCCGAGCCTGGTCGCCATCGAGTAGAGGAAGCCGTTGCTCGGGTGCTTGAGCGTGACGATGACGGTCGACTCGTCCTCCTTCTCGACCCTGTCGACCACGTCGAGCTGCGCCTTGATCTTGAGCTGCCAGTCCTTCTTCACCCGGTCCAGCGAGAAGATCACGTCGTCGGCGGTGAAGGGGGCGCCGTTGGTGAACGTGACGCCCTTGCGCAGGGTGAAGGTGTAGGTCTTGCGGTCGGCCGAGACGTCCCACTTCTCGGCGAGCAGCGGCTGGATCTTTCCGTCCTGGTCGAGCTTGACCAGGCCCTCGTACACATTGACCAGCAGGGCCTGCGGGATCGCGGCGCCCTCGGTGGAGGTGAAGTCCAGGTTGGCCGGCTCGGCCACGAACCCGACCGCCAGTGAAGCGGCCTGCCCGCCGTTGGATCCGCCCTTCGAGCCACCACCGCCGCCGCAGGCGGCCGTGGCCAGCAGGAGACCGCCCACGGCGATCCAGGTGCCGATTCGCCTCATGTCTTACAGCCTCCTGGCTAGTGCACTGGTCGGACCAGTAGGCTACGCAGATTGCCAGTCCGCGACGGCTCGGGTCAAGGGGGCTTCATGAGTGGTCCACGGTTCGAGCCGGTGCGTACCGTACGCGCCTACGAGCGCATCGTGGAGCAGGTCGAGGAGGCCATCGAGAGCGGCGCGCTGTGTCCCGGCGAACGGCTGCCGAGCGAGCGCGACCTCATGGGCCAGTTCTCGGTGAGCCGCTCGACGGTACGCGAGGCGCTGCGGGTGCTGCAGGCGCGCGGCCTGGTCAGGTCGCGGCCAGGCGACCCGAACGGCGCCGAGGTGCAGCCCTTCTCCCCCGCCGCATTACACAAGTCGATGACCACGCTGGCCCGGGTGGAGGAGCTGTCGCTCGGGGAGCTGGTGCAGTTCCGCATGGTGCTCGACGCGTCGGCCAACCTGCTGGCGGCCCGGCTGCGCACCGACGAGCAGCTCGCGGAGATGGACGCGGCCATCGCGGGCATGCGAGCGGCGGTGGAGGTGGGCTACGACGCGTTCAGCGCCGCCGACATCGCCTTCCACGACGCGGTGGCGCGGGCCAGCCGCAACAAGCTCATCCAGATCTGCACGGACGTGGTCCGCTCGATCGTCCTCGGCCTGGTCTCCGGCAAGATCGCCGCCGCCCCCGACCGGGAGGCGCTGATGCGGCAGAGCATCGGGCATCACGAGGAGGTGCTGGCCGCCGTCCGGGCCGGTGACGGCCCGCTGGCCGCCCGGCTCTCCCGGCAGACGATGTACGACTACTACGTGGGATATGTCCCGCAGGACGAGCGGCCCGCTCTGCGTGCGCTGCTGGAGTAGCCAGGTGTTATGTTGCGGTCGTGGCGCGCGAGGATCCCGACGGACTGACGGAGGCGTTCCTTCGCGAGCCCCGCCGCTACACCAGCCACCAGGTCGCCGACATGGCCGGCGTGCCCGTCTACCGCGCCCGCAGGTTCTGGCGCGCCCTGGGTTTCGCGAACGTCGCCGACGACGCCGTCGAGTTCACCGACTCCGATGTGGAGGCGCTGCGGACGCTGCTCGGCATGGTGAGCGACGGGGTCTACGACGAGGAGCACGTGCTCCTGATGGCCAGGTCCCTGGGCCGGGCGACGGCGCGGCTGGCCGAGTCGCAGGCCGAGCTGGGCGCCGACGCGCTCGACCAGGCGGGTGTGCCGCTGAGCGAGCGGCCGCGGGCGTGGCGCAGGCGGGCGGATCGGGTGATGCCCGACCTGGCCCGGCTGCTGGTCTACGCGTGGCGGCGCCAGCTGGCCGCCTCCGCCCACCGGCTGGCCGAGCAGGAGACGAGCGCGGTCCGGCTGACGGTGGGGTTCGCCGACCTGGTCGGGTTCACCAGGCTGAGCAGGCAGATCACCGAGACGGAGCTGGCCGGGCTGGTCGACAGGTTCGAGGGCCGATCGGCCGACGTGGTGACCTCGGGCGGCGGGCGCATCGTCAAGACGCTGGGCGACTCGGTGCTGTTCGTGTCCGGAAAGGCGCACGAGGCGGCGGAGATCGGCCTGCGCCTGATCGAGACCCACGCCAAGGACAAGGGCATGCCGCAGCTGCGCGTGGGCCTGGCCGTGGGGCCGGTGCTCGGCCGGATGGGCGACGTGTTCGGCACCCCCGTCAACCTGGCCAGCAGGCTGACCGCGCTGGCCTATCCGGACACGATCCTGGCGGGCCCGGAGATGGCCGAGGAGCTGGAGGGCGACCGGGCCTTCGAGCTGCGCCCCGTCAGCCGCCTGTCCGTACGGGGGCTGGGCGAGCTGGTCCCCTTCACCCTCAGCCGCCAGATGGACGGGGCAACCTAAGTCCGCACTCGATGCGTCCCTACCGTCGACAGGCGACGGCAGGAGGCGGTACGTGGCGGACCGGGGGATATATCAGGACTTCGTGGTCACTCGATCGGATCGGTTGTTACGCACGGCGTACCTGCTGACCCACGACTGGGCGAGCGCGGAAGACCTGCTCCAGGAGTCGCTGGCCAAGGCATGGTTCGCCTGGGCCCGTGTGGAGGAGCCAGAGGCGTACGTGCGCAAGGTCCTGGTGACCACCTACACCTCGTGGTGGCGCAGGAGATGGCGACGTGAGCTGCCGAGCGACGACCTGCCGGACACCCCGGCCGGCGACCCGGTCTCCGACGACCGCGACGCGCTGTGGCGGGCCGTCGGCCGGCTCCCGGCCAGGCAGCGGGCGGTGGTCGTGCTGCGCTTCTACGAGGACCTGCCGGTGACGGAGGTGGCCCGGCTGCTGGGCTGCGAGCCCGGCACGGTCAAGAGCCAGAGCGCCAAGGCGCTGGCCAAGCTGCGAGTGGACGAAACGATCGTGAAGGAGCTGCACCGATGACCGTTCACGACCTGCGCGACGTCCTGCGCGAGCACGGTGACGGCCCCTCCCCCGCCAACCCGGCCCGGCACGAAGAGATAGCGGCCCGCATCCGGCGGATCCGCCTGCGCAGGCGCGCGTGGGTCGGCGGCGGGGTGGTCACGGTGGCGGCGGCCGTCGCGCTGGGTGTCTCCCTCCTTCCCGGGCTTCTCCCCGGGTCGGCGGAGACGCGGCGCGCTCCCGCCGCCGAGTCCACCGCCACCCCCACGGGGCTGACGGGCTTGCTGCCGGAGCAGTTCACCGCCTCGGACGGCACGAAGTACCGGCGGATCGCCATCACGTCGATCAAGAGGACCGGGCCGACCAAGGTCTCAGTGACGATCCCGGTCTCCGGCAAGCCGCTCGACGTCGGAGCGGTCTGCGCGGGGCCGGACAGCAGCCCGCCGAGGATATCCGCCGGCAACAGGCCCATGATGGCCCACTTCACCGGGTGCTCAACGCGCATGCGGCTGCAGCCGCTCCAAGTGCCGGCCGCCACGGGTGGCAAGCTCACGCTCACCTTCGACACGACGACCAACGCCAATGTTTGCCTCGTCCGAAACGGCAAGTGCGTGCCGCAGAAATTCACCCGCGGCGCCTGGTCGCTGGCCGTGTACGAGTGGACGCCGCCCGCGCGACCGGCTGAGCCGACGACGCTCGCGGCCCTGCCGGACCACGCGGGGAAGGCACGGCTCGCGGAGACGAAGACCGGCGTCTGGCCGCGGGACGGCTCCGCCACGTTCAAGGCGCGGGGCAAGGTCGGCTTCGACACGTCGTGCACCGGCGATCTGGCCGATCGCCTGTGGTTCAGCTTCGTGGTGAACGGCCGCCCGCAGGGTGGCAGCGGCGCCTGCGGCGTATGGGAGGGCGGCGCCTTTCCCTCGGCGGTGAGCGAGTTCAGCTTTCCCACGAGTAAGACGACCACCGTCAAGGTCACCTGGAAGCTGCTGGGCAGCGACACCAACCGCCCGGTCCGCTGGTCGGTCGGCCTCTACCAGAAGTAGCCAGGAAGGAGCCGCGCCCCGGCGCTGTTGCCGACATATGTGATGAAGCTTTCGATCCTCGACCGTTCCCTCGTCCGCGAGGGGCACGACCCGGCGACGGCGCTGCGCGACACCGTCAGGTTCGCCCGGCAGGCGGAGGAGCTCGGCTACCACCGGTTCTGGGTGTCGGAGCACCACAGCGTGCCGGGGGTGGCCGGCTCGGCGCCGACCGTGCTGGCCGCCGCCGTCGCCGCGGCCACCGACCGGATCCGGGTGGGCACGGGTGGCGTGATGCTGCCCAACCACCGGCCGCTGGTGGTGGCCGAGCAGTTCGGTGTGCTGGAGGCGCTGAACCCGGGCCGCGTCGACATGGGGCTCGGCCGCTCGGTGGGCTTCACCGGCGGCATTCGCCGGGCACTCGGCCATGGCAAGGAGGACGCCGACGAGTTCGGCGGGCAGCTGGCAGAGCTGCTCGGCTATTTCACCGGGGACCAGCGGGGGCATCCCGGTGTGCACGCGCTGCCCGCCGAGGGGCTACGACCGCAGGTGTTCGTGCTGGCCATGGGCTCGGGGGCGGACATCGCCGCCGAGCACGGGCTGCCGATGGTGATCGGCGGGGGCGGGGCCCGGCTGCGGGAGGCGATCTCACGGTATCGCGCCGGGTTCCGCCCCTCGGTGTGGGCGGCGGAGCCGTACGTCATCGTGGCCGCGAATATCGCGGTCGGTGAGACGGCCCGCGAGGCGGAGCTGCTGCAGGTGCCGGAGGCGTGGGCGACCGCGCGCTCGCGCACGAGCGGTGCCTTCCCGCCGCTGTCCGCCGCCGAGCGGGTGCTGGCGACGGAGATGACCGAGCGGGAGCGGGCGCTGTTCGAGGAATCCCGCAAGGGGCAGATCCACGGCACCGCGCACGAGGTCGAGATCGAACTCGGCGCGCTGGTGGAGCTCACCGGCGCGGACGAGATCCTGGTCACCATGAACAGCTTTGACCTGGACCGGAGGCTCGATTCCTACCGGCGGCTGGCTCGGATGGCCGAGCGAGTACGAATTCGATAAAGCTTTTTGGCAATTGACTTACTTGCGCGCCCATCGCTCAGTCAGATAGTCACATTTTGTCACCCTCGCTGACCACTCCAAGGGGGCTTCATGGGGCGCACCCGATTCATCGGAATCGCGGTCTTAATCATGGCATTACCGTTTTTGTCCGCCGTACCGGCGCAGGCCGACCCGAAGGCTCCGCCGGCCAGCGACATCCGAGAGCTCTCCCGTAAGGACTTCAAGCTCGACGGCAAGCCCGTGGACGTGCCCGCCAAGTACGAGGCCAAGGCGCGGGCCAAGACGAAGGCCGCCGCCGACACGCCGCCGGTCGGCACGGTCCGGCAGTGGCTCGGGCTGGACGACTTCAACGGCAGGCTCTACCGCAAGGACTACACGCTGCGCGGGGTCGGCAACAACATCGAGGTCTGGGTCGCCAACGACCTGGCCTTCCCCGCCGGGGACTGCCGGGCGCAGATCCCCAACTCCACGCAGATCACCGACGCGCAGGTGGCGGACCTGGTCACCCAGTTCGACACCAACATGTACCCGAAGGAGACCGCCGCCTTCAGCACGCCGCCGGACCGCGACGGCACCAACGCCACCCTCGGCCCCGACGCCAACGGCAACGGCGGCGTCTACACCGGCGGCGGCAACAAGACCGTCACCCTGATCGACAACGTCAGGGACGACAACTTCTACAGCTTCCCCGCCGCTCCGACGTACATCGCGGGCTTCTTCTCCAGCCAGTTCAACGAACTGCTGGACCGCAACGTCATGACGATCGACGCCTTCGACTGGGCGCACCGCACCGGCGCGAACCCGCCCGACGAGCCGACCGCCGACCTGTGCACCTCGCGCCCGGCCCGGCCGAACCTGTACGCGGGCACGTTCGCGCACGAGTGGCAGCACCTGGCCCACTACTACACCGACCCGCTCGAGACCACCTGGATGAACGAGGGCCTGTCGGACTTCGCGCAGACGCTGACCGGCTATGTCAACGCCAAGGCGACCATCAACGAGCGCGGCGCCGACGGCCACATCTACTGCTTCCAGGGTTTCGGCATCGTCCAGACGCCGTACAACACCAACCCGCGCGACTGCGGCGGCCCGGAGAACTCACTCACCATCTGGGGTGAGGGCGCCAACGCCAACGGTGTGCTGGCCGACTACGGCAACGCGTACTCGTTCATGCTGTTCCTGTATGACAGGTACGGCACGGCGTTCATGTCGGCGCTGCACCGTGACGGCACGCTGCAGGGCCTGGCCAGCCTGAAGGCGAACCTCGCGGCGGTGGGCGCCAAGAACATGTACCAGGTGATCCACGACTTCCAGACCTCCACCCTGGTGGACCGGATCGTCGGCGGCACCAAGGGCGTCATGCTCGGCGTGCCCAAGAAGCGTGTGACGACCCCCAGCCTCAACTCGACCGTCAACCTGGCCAACCCGGCCACCTACAAGACCGCCGGCGCCGCCCCCAACGGCGCCGACTACGTGCCGCTGCAGAAGGCGGACGGCAAGTTCCTGCGCGGGGCAGACCTGCGCTCGCTGTCGTTCGAGGGCGCCAAGACCCTGCCCGCCCAACCGCTGGCCTGGACCGTCGCCTCCGACGACCCGGACCGCGCGGGCAACCCGGTGCTGTTCTCCGGCAACGCCAGCAACACCAACGCCGCCGCCGTCACCAAGGTGACCGTCCCGGCCGCCGACCCGACGCTGCGCTTCCTCGCCAAGTACGGGGCGGAGCAGGGATTCGACTACGGTTACGTGATCGTCTCCACCGACGGCGGCAAGACCTACACCGCGATCCCCGGTGACAAGACGGTCACGGGCCCGCTCGGCCCCGGCGTCAACGGCACCACGACCGGTTTCGAGCCGCACAGCTACAGCCTGTCGGCCTACTCCGGCAAGGAGATCCTCCTCGGCTTCCGCTACGTCAGCGACGGCGGGGTCAACGAGGGCGGCTGGAAGATCGACGACATCACGGTCGGCGCGACGGCGGTCAGCGACGGCTCGTCGCTCGACCCATTCGACTCGCCGACCGAGATCTACCCGACTCCGGTCGAGAACTGGAACGTCCGGCTGATCGGCCTCGACGAGAAGCACTCGGTGGCGCTGCAACTGGAGTCCAACGGCAAGAACAGCGTCAGCCTCAACCGGCTGCAGCTGGCCACGATGCTGCCGTTCCCGACGGTGGTCGCGGTCGTGGCCTACGACGACTCGACGGAGCAGGTCGGCCAGTACGCGCCGTACACGCTCAAGGTCAACGGCGTCGTCCAGCCGGGCGGAAGCCCGCAGAGCTGACGGTGTGACCTGAGGGCGCCCGCCGCGTCTCGCGGCGGGCGCTTTCGCGTCTCCGCCGAGGGTTAGGATCACCGAACATGGTTCGGTGGAGATGAGGATTCGCCCATGACGACCCGCCAGCATGCCCTCGGCGACCTGCTGCGGCGCTCGGCCGCGCGGTTCCCCGCCAAGACCGCGATCGTGTACGGCCAGACACGGTGGAGCTACGCGGAGCTGGACCGGGCGGTGAACCGCACGGCCAACGCGCTGGCCGCCCGGGGCGTAGGAAAGGGCGACAGGTTCGCCCTGTTCAGCCATAACAACGACGTCTTCGTGGTGGCCTACTTCGCGCTGGCCCGGCTGGGCGCGATCTCCGTGCCGATCAACTTCATGCTGGGGGCCGAGGAGGTCTCCTACATCCTGCGGCACGCGGGGGCGACGGGCCTGCTGGTGGAGGAGGCGCTGCTGCCCGTGGCCGAGCGGGCCGTCTCCGACGGGGTCGCGGTGCGCGGGGTGATCGGGCACGCCGAAGGGTGGGAGCCGGCCACGGACTGGTTGGCGCACGACGACGACGCCGAGCCGCTGGTGGAGATCGCCGACGACGACCCGATCCAGCTCATGTACACCAGCGGCACCGAGTCCAGGCCCAAGGGCGCCACTCTGTCCAGCCGCGGCCTGATCGCCCAGTACACCTCGTGCGTGATCGACGGCGAGATGAGCGTCGCCGACGTGGAGGTGCACGCGCTGCCGCTCTACCACTGCGCGCAGCTGCACTGCTTCCTCACGCCCGGCCTCTATCTCGGCGCCACCAACGTGGTCCTGCCCGGTGCCGATCCGGCGGCGATCCTGGCGGCGATCGAGGCGGAGGGCGCCACCAAGCTGTTCTGCCCGCCGACCGTCTGGATCGGCCTGCTGCGCCACCCCGACTTCGACCGCCGTGACCTGTCGTCGCTGCGCAAGGGCTACTACGGCGCGTCGATCATGCCGGTCGAGGTGCTGAAGGAGATCGCCGCCCGGCTGCCCGGGGTGCGGCTGTTCAACTTCTACGGCCAGACCGAGATGGCGCCCGTGGCCACCATCCTGGGCCCGGACGAGCAGCTGACCAGGCTCGGCTCGGCGGGCCGGCCCGCGCTGAACGTCGAGACCAGGATCGTCGACGACCAGGACGAGCCGGTGCCGCCCGGCGTGGTCGGCGAGATCGTGCACCGCGGCCCGCACGCCATGCTCGGCTACTGGAACGACCCGGACAAGACCGCCGAGGCGTTCCGCGGCGGCTGGTTCCACAGCGGCGACCTGGGCGTGCTGGACGCCGACGGCTATCTGTCGGTCGTGGACCGCAAGAAGGACATGATCAAGTCCGGCGGCGAGAACGTGGCCAGCCGGGAGGTCGAGGAGGCGATCTACCAGCACCCGGCCGTCGCGGAGGCGGCGGTGTTCGGGGTGCCCGACCCCCGGTGGATCGAGGCGGTGACGGCCGCCGTCGTCCTGCGCGAGGGCGCCGGCCTGACCGCCGACGAGCTGATCTCCTTCCTGCGGGTACGGCTGGCGGTCTTCAAGACGCCGAAGACGGTGGTGTTCGTGGAGTCGCTGCCCAAGAACGCCAGCGGCAAGGTGCTGAAGAGGGAGCTGCGTGACGCGTTCTGACATCCGGGGCCGGGTACGGCTGGCAGCCGAGCGAGAGGGGCCGCCGGCGGGTTCGGTGGTGGTGTTCGGCCTATTCGCCGAGCAGGTCGGCGGCGATCTGGCGGATGACCACGCGCTGGATCTTGCCGGTGGCGGTCTTGGGGAGTTCCTCCAGCACCAGCACCTCGCGCGGCCGTTTGAAGGCGGCCAGCCCGTCACGGCAGAAGGCGATGAGCTCCGCCGCGTCCACCGTCTTCCCCTCGGCCGGCACCACGCAGGCGACCGGCTTCTCCAGCCCGTTCGCGTCGGTGTAGGCGACGACCGCGGCCTCGCCGACCGACTCGTGCCGCAGCAGCCGGGACTCGACCTCCATCGGCGACACCCAGATGCCACTCGCCTTGATCATGTCGTTCGAGCGGCCGAGGCACTGGTAGACGCCGTCGGCGTCGCGTACGTAGGTGTCGCCGGTGCGTAACCACTCCCCCTGGAACACCTGCCGGGTGGTGTCGGTCCGGCACCAGTAGCCGGTGGCGATGGAGGAGCCGCGAACGTACAGGTGGCCCGGCTGGCCGTCGGCCACCGGCCTGTCCGAGTCGTCGAGCAGCTTGCACTCGTATCCGGGTACGACGGTGCCCGAGGTGCCTGGCCTGACGTGGCCTGGACGGTTGGAGATGAAGATGTGCAGGGCCTCGGTCGAGCCGATGCCGTCGATGATGTCGACGCCGAACCTCTCGGTGAAGCGCCGGTAGATCTCCGCCGGCAACGCCTCTCCCGCCGAGGCCGCCAGCCGTACCGAGGAGAAGGTGTCGTCGGGCGCGTCGGAGGCGAGCAGGCCCGCGTAGAACGACGGCCCGGCGAAGAACAGCGTCGGCCGCTCGGCCACCACCCGCGCGACCACTCCCGGCGGAGTGGGCCTGAAGGGGTCGAGGACCGTCGTCGCGCCCACCGACAGCGGGAAGAACAGCGAGTTGCCGATGCCGTAGGCGAAGAACAGCCGGGCGACCGAGAAGCACCGGTCCTCCGGCGTGATGCCGAGGATCTGGCGGCCGTAGGTCTCGCAGACGTCCCTGATGGCGCCGTGCCGGTGCATGGCCGCCTTCGGCGCGCCGGTCGTGCCCGAGGTGTAGAGCCACAGCGCGGGCGAGTCCGTCCAGGTCTGGTACGGCTCGCCCACCGTACGGCCGGCGTCCACCACGTCCGCCAGCGAGCACACCGGGACCCCGGTGCCCGCGTCGGACGCAGGGGCGACGTCGGCCGCCCGCTGGCCCACATTGCCGGTCAGGACGAGCAGGGCGACCTCGGGCGCGTTGGCCAGCGCCACCCTGACCGTCGGCTCGTACTCGGGCGTCGCCACCACCACGCGGGCCCGCGAGTCGCGGATCAGGGCGCCGAGCTCCACGCCGTTGTACATGGTGGACAGCGGCACGGCGACGCCGCCCATGCGCATGACGGCCAGGATGGTGACGAGCGTCTCGGGACGGTCGGACATGACCAGCGCGACCCGTTCCTCGGGCCGGACGCCGAGCACCCGCAGCCCGGAGGAGAGCTCACCGACACGGGCCGCGAGCTGGGAGTATGTGAGGGTGCCTGCCGGGCCCGCGACCGCGGTGCGCGCACCGCGACCCGCTTCGACCTGACGATCCACGAGATAGAGACTGGCGTTGAACGACTCCGATGACATGGTCGTCCTTACAGGGAGGGAGACGCCGTACGAGAATCTTCTATACAGAATTGATGCATCGTCAACTACTTGTAGCATTGAATCAGACTTCCCGCCTCGAAAGGAGCATAAATGGCCAGGCTGCCCCGCCACCATCAGTCGAGCGCGAGGTCGATGCTGCTGACGGTGCTGGGCGAGCACGTGCTGCCCTCCGATGAGCCGGCGTGGACGTCGGCGCTGCTGCACGTGATGGGCGGCCTCGGGGTGGAGGAGAAGTCGGCCAGACAGGCGCTGGCGCGGATGGCCGCCGACGGGTGGATCGTGTCGGCGCGATCCGGGCGGCGGGTGCGGTGGTCGCTGACGCGGCGCGGCCGCGAACTGCTGACGGAGGGGGCCGAGCGGATCTACGCGTTCGGCCGCGACCGCGAGCCGTGGGACGGCCGCTGGGTGGTGCTGATCGCGACCGTGCCCGAGTCCAGGCGCGAGCTACGCCACCGGCTGCGCACCGGCCTGACGTGGGCGGGCTTCGGCAGTCCCGTGCCCGGGGTGTGGGTCAGCCCGCACGCCACCCGCGAGGCCGAGGCCAAGCAGGTGGTCGAGGGGCTGGGGCTGGACGTGGCGGTGTTCTCCTTCAACGGCCCCTACGCGGGGATCGGCTCCGAGCGGACGCTGGTGGAGCAGGCCTGGCATCTGGGGGAGCTGGCGGCGCACTACCAGGAGTTCATCCAGGAGTTCGCCGGCATGCGGCCCGAGCCGGGCGATCCGGTGCTGCTGGCGCAGGTCCGGCTCGTGCACGAGTGGCGGCGCTTCCCGATGCTCGACCCGCGCCTGCCTCTGGAGCTGTCGCCGCCGAACTGGATCGGGGTGCGCGCGGCCAACGTCTTCAACGACCTGCACGGCACCTGGCTGGCGGGCGCGCGGCGGCAGTGGGACGCACTACGGGACATGTGACACTTCCCTTGTGGGACGTCACGATGATGTCGAACGCTGCTCTGCGGACCATCCGTGATGTCAGCGCTCCGCAGGCCATCCGTACAGCGCGAACGGCTCCTCCTCCAGCACCCTGGCGATGGCCTCGGCCGGGTAGCCGATCGTGTCGTCGGGCAGCCGGCCGAGCGGCCGCCAGGCGAGCGCGGCGCACTTGTGCGGCTCGGCGTTGTAGGGCTCGCCGGCCCACTTCCTGGCGACGAAGAACAGGCCGACGCGGTCGGGGGCGCGGTGCATGACGTGGGCGAACTCCAGGTCCTCCGGCCGGATGGTGACGCCGACCTCCTCGCGGGCCTCCCTGATGGCCGCGCCGACCACCGACTCGCCGGGCTCCAGGTGCCCCGAGGGCAGGTGCCACTGGCCGTCGCCGTAGCCGGTGCCGGCCCGTTTGCCGAGAAGCACCATGCCGTCACGGACGAGCATCACGTGCACGTCGACGATGGCCCGGAACCGCTCGGGACGCGCCTCCCCGACCGCCTCTGGCGCCCTCTCGCGTGGCTTCGCGGTGTCCTCGGGGCGGCGGTCGAGTGCCTGGGCCCATTTGACGGCGACCGCGGCCACCTGGATCAGCTCGGTGCGCAGTGCCTCGGGGTCCGACTCGGCGAACGCCTCCAGAACCTCCTCGCGCAGGATGTGCCGCCAGGTCAGCTCCCCGCGCCGGGCCGCCTCCTCCGTCTCCCGCCGCGCCCCGTCGGCCTCGGCCACCGCGCCCTCGGCACCGGTGCCGTCGGGCACGGCCTGCATGCCCCACTGGGCGTCCTGCGCCGCCCGCTCGGCGGCCACGTCGCCGAGCACCCCGGCCAGCGACCCCGGCACACCCGCGTCGCCGTCGTGTGCCACTCCGTCGTCATCCCTCGTCATGGACGACGAGTCTGCCCGATCCCCCCGGCAGAACCCACCCCCGAACACATCGGGGGCCGTCACACCGGGCGGTCGTCCTCCTCCTCCGCCGACAGGTCCACCCCCGGCAGGAGCCGCCGCCAGCTCGCGCCGGAATCCCGCTCCAGTACGGCCAGCAGATCGCAGAACGCCTTGAACGTCGCCCGGGGCATCCGGAAGTACCACTCCCCCACCCGTCCGAAGCAGTGGTGCAGGAAGGCCACCAGCGCGTCGTCGTCCACGAGGTAGCGCCCGTCCTCGCCGGAGGCGTAGACGAACCGGATCTTGGCCAGCGCCACGTACAGCTCCTCGGCCGTCAGCGCCGCCAGCCGGAGCACCGGCCCACCGTTGTCCACCGGCCCGGCGTGATCCATCAGCCCGGGCTCGGTGAAGGCGCGCGCGCCCAGCCGCCGGCGCAGCGGCACATGGCTGAAAAGCCCGCTGTGCCCGTCCATGAGGAACTCGGGAGTGCCCCCGAACATGAACCCCAGATGCGGCACTCCCCCGATGATGATGCTCAGGATCTGCTCGTAGTTGGCGTCGCGGGCCTCGGGAGAGGCGAGCCTGAACAGGTTGACCAGCTCGTCCAGGAACACGAGCACCCCGCCGTACCCGGCCAGCCGGACGAACCGGCTCATCAGCGCGAGATGATCGAGCACGGTCGAGTCGCCGATGATCGACCGCACGCCGAGCGCCGACCTGGCCTCGGCCGCGGTCGGGTACTCCGCGCGCAGCCAGCGCAGCGCGGCCGACTTGAGGTGCTCGTCGCCCGTGTCGTGGCCGCGCCAGTACGCCCCGACGACCTCGGCGAAGTCGTGGCCGCCCGGACGCGCCTCCAGATGGGCCAGGCGTTCCCTGATCGCCTCGCCGGGGTCGGTGCCCGCCTGGCGGGCCTCGTCGAGCGCGGTGGACAGGAAGCGCTCGACGACGGCGGCGAGCGCGCCGCCGGTGGGTCGGGCGCGAGTGGCCATGCTGCGGGCCAGCTCGGTGTAGAGGGCGCGGGCCTGGCCCTCCTCCGAGTGCAGCCGATGGTCGGCGGTGATGTCGGCGTGCAGGGTGACCAGCCGCTTGTCCAGCGCCACCGAGCGAGCCAGGTGCAGCAGGAACGTCTTGCCCGCCCCGTGCTCGCCGATGACGATCCGGACGGCCGAGCCGCCCACCACGACCCGTTCGATGTCGCCGGTCAAAGCCGCCAGCTCGGCGGTGCGACCGGCCTGGATGTGGCGCTGCCCGATCAGCGGGACCACCCCTGCCCGCAGCGCCTTGAGGACGGCGTCGCGTTCGCGGGCGCGAACGGTCACTTCAGCATCTCCCCCAGCAGTAGCCGGTCGACCAGGATCGGGTCGTCGCCGTCGAGCAGCGGATCGCCCGCGCTGTCGTAGGCGGCCTCGTTGACGCGGTCCATCGCGCCCTCCGGCAGCAGGTTCCAGGCGTCCGCGAGCATCTCGAACTGACCCCGGGTGAGCTGCGGCTGATCGACGGCGGCCAGGGCGCGGACCAGGCCGGAGTGGCGGCTGTCCAGCGCCCCGACCGGGGGAACCGGAGGAGGCGGGGCGGCCGGAGGGAGCGGCTCACCGCCGCCGAGCAGCGAATCGAGCAGTGAATCGAGCAGCGTCCCCACCCGGGCCGTCTCGACCAGCCTGGCGACGGCGCGCCCGTTGAGCACCGTCGGGGCGCTGAGAACGGGCACACCGAAGACGGGCGCTCCGGGAACGACCTGCCGCACAGGCATGTGGAACCCGGACGGGTAGGGCATGTCGGGGGCGGACGAGTAGGGCATGTGGGCGCGTGGCGGAGGCACCGGCTGGGCGGGCGCGTGCGGGAAGTACGCCAGCTGGATCGGCGCATGCCGCACGGCGGGGTACGGGGAGCCCCCGATACGCCCGGCGGGCTCGGGATCTCGATCCAGCCCCAGCAGCCAGTGGATCCGGGTGAGCAGCTCGGCCTCGTCCGGCGTGAGGTGCCCGTTGGCGGCGGCCACATCCCTCAGGAACTCCGCCACGTGGCCGCGCTCGGACCGGTCGATCTCCTGGACGCGACCGGCCAGGCCGGCCAGCGGCACCTCCGCCGCGAGCAGCCACTCCTGATGCGCCCGCAACCGGACCCGCTCACCGGGCGTGAGGCTCAGCGCCCGCTCGAGATGCTCCCTCAGCCGACGGTAGGCCGCCTGACGAGCCTGGTCCCCCGCGTGATCGGGCGGATCCAGCGCGTCCTCGCCCGGGGCGCTCGCGACGGCGGCCAGGTGCAACAGTGCGGTCGCCGCCCGGTAGGCCTCGGACGCCGCCGCCGTAGGCCCGTCCGGCGCCGCGAACAAGGCCATCACCCCCGCCCCCGGCCCTCCCCTGCCCGCGCCCGGCACCGGCCCTCCCAGACGCGGGTCCGGCTCGATCCCCACCCCGGCCCGCCCGAGGATCTGGGCGAGCGCGATGACGTCTTTCCTGGCGGGAGCGGGCGTGGACAACAGGGCGACGAACTCCTCGGCGGACACGAGCGCGCTCTCCTGCCCCCCGAGCCTGCCCACCGCCCACCGCACCGCTCGCCCGGCACCGCCGGAGCCCAGGTCGAGCAGCTCCGCGGGCAACAGCGCCTGGGCCCGTACGCTCTGCCTCGCGCCGGGCAGCCGGCCCAGGAAGCGGCTGTAGGCCTCCAGCTCGGAGCCGCACTCCTCGGCCAGCGCGAACAGCTGCCGGGTGGGCGCGGCGAGCGTCAGCACATCGGGTACGCCCGGCAGCACCGGCGGGGCCCCGGCGAACCCGGAGCTCGCGGGCCGATACTCGAAGGCCAGCTCTTTGGACCCGGGCCGGACGACGAGCCCTTCACCGTGACGTGCCGCGTACCTCCGCTGGAACAGCGCCCCGAACTCCGCCGCGCATCGCGTCGCCGGCGCGCCCGGCCGGTAGGCCGGGTGGCCGCGCAGCCAGGCCAGCGCCCAGTCGGCGGGCACCGGTTCGCCCCGCGCGGCCAGCTCCCCCAGCCGGGCCCGCAACGCGAACGACGCGCCGGTCGCCTCGGGCTCGCAAAGCGCGGCCAGCAGTTCCGCGAACGGCTTGGCGTACCGGTGGAAGGCGTCGTGCCGTGAATAGATGCCGAGAAGGCGACGCACCTCCTCGTGGATGACCGGCAGCTCCTCCTGGGCCGTGGAGCGGTCCAGGTGCAGGTCGTGTAGCACGCGACGTTCGAGGCCGTAGAAATAGAGGAAAACGTAGCCGAGAGGGGTTCGCGAATAGCATCGCCCGTCGGCGAGCCAGCTCAGATAGGCGGCCCGCGACGCCGGCGGGAGGGCGGCGTAGCTGGGCCAGCGGTCGAGCCCCTGACCGTCCCAGTCCGGCTGCGTCATGTCCACCGGCAGTTCCGGGTCGATCAGCGACGGCTCCACCGACATTCCGGAGGCGGATGGCAGCTCGGAGCCCATGTAGAGCAGGCCGCCGATGATGTTCAGGCCGGCGAGATGGATGGCGCTGCCGGCGGGCAGCCACGGCCCCTGCGGCGACGCGGGTGAGTCGGTCTTGGCCTGGCCGGATGACGCATGGCGGCCACGCGCGCGGTACACCACCGGCCCTCCTCCGCCTCACCACGAAATAGACAGGGATTGCACCCTAACGCCCCCGCCATTGCCCGACATATCGCTCCAGCCCCTCGTTACAATCTTGAATCCCGGCCCCGCCGGCCATTTAGTGGACCGGCCGAAAAACCTTTTCTAACCGCCCTGATGACCGGGGTCCGCGGCCATTGGTAATGGAGCTTCCACGACCAGGCGCTTCCCCCGCCGAAACGGCTTACACGCCCGTCGCCGGAGAGGCCGCCGACGGTCCCGAGGCGCGCCCCCACCCCTGCCGACCGGCGGCCTTTTATAGTGGCCGGGTGACCGACGACCAGCACGGGCTGGCGATGAGCGGCGCGGGCGGTGCCGCCGCCCGCCACTATGACCGGGCGATCGACGAGCTGCTGCACTTCCGCGTGGCGGTCGACGTCGAGACCGCCGCCGCCCTGGCCGAGGCGCCCGGCTTCCCGATGGGCCAGGTCCTGGCCGCCTACCTCGGGCTCCTGACCACGCAGGTGGAGGACGCCCGCGCCGCCAGGCAGCGGTTCGCCGCCTGGCGCGGCCATAGCGACGCCGCCGGGCTGCTGCCCCGCGAACGCGCGCACGTCGATGCCGTCCAGGCGCTGCTCGACGGCGACTTCCTGACCTGCGGCAGGCTCCTCGGCGCGATCACCGAGCAGTACCCCCGCGACGCCCTGGCGCTGGCGGCGGGGCACCAGGTCGACTTCTTCACCGGCGACGCCCGTTCGCTGCGCGACAGGATCGGCGGCGCGCTCAACGCCTGGCACGAGGACGACCGGCACTACGGTCACATGCTCGGGATGTACGCCTTCGGGCTGGAGGAGTCCGGCCACTACGACCGGTCGGAAGACGTGGGGCTGCGGGCGGTCGAGCTGAACGCGCGCGACGTCTGGGGCATCCACGCGGTCGTGCACACCTACGAGATGCAGGGCCGGTTCGGCGACGGCATCCGCTACCTCGACGCCCGGCTCGGCGACTGGTCGACCGGCACGTTCTTCAACGTGCACACCTGGTGGCACTACGCTCTCTACGCGCTGGAGGCCGGCGACACCGGCCGCGCCCTGGCCATCTACGACGCCGCGCTGGCCGGCGGCCAGGGCTCGATGGAGCTGCTCGACGCCGCCGCGCTGCTGTGGCGGCTGCTCCTGGAGGGCTCCGGCCAGCACGAACGCTGGCGGGCGCTGGCCGACGCGTGGCCCGCCAAGGTGGCCGAGCCGTTCTACGCCTTCAACGACATGCACGCCGTCATGTCGTACGTGGGCGCGGGCCGCGTCGCGGAGGCCGAGAGGCTCATCGCGAGCCGGGAGACCTACCTCTGCGAACCCCACCCGAACATCACCAACCACGCCATGACCGCCCGCGTCGGCCTGCCGGTCTGCCGGTCGCTGGTCGCCTTCGGCCGGGGCGACCACGACGCGGTCGTGGATCTGCTCTATCCGATCAGGCATCGGGTCAACGAGTTCGGCGGCAGCCACGCGCAGCGGGACGCCGTACAGAAGACCCTCCTGGAGGCGGCGCTGCGTGGCGGGCGCGGAGATCTGGCGCGGGTACTCGTCAGCGAGCGGATCAGCGTGCGGCCGTGCAGCCCGTTCAACTGGCTCAAGCAGAGCGCCCTCGCCGAGGCACTCGGCGACCGCGCGGCGGCCGCGACGGCCCGCCTCCGAGCCGACGAACTGACCCGCCGCGCCTGAGCCCTCGGGACATCCCGCCCCCGAGCCGACCAGCCGACCAGCCGACCGGCCGGCCCTCGGGAGCACCGCTGTCCACCCCGTGCGGAACTGTCGGCCCCGCGCAGTAGGGTCTCCTCCATGGATCGGCAACTCACCCTGATGGCCGTGCACGCCCACCCCGACGACGAATGCCTGAGCACCGGCGGCGTCTTCGCTCGTTATGCCGACGAGGGCATCCGCACGGTCCTGGTCACCTGCACCAACGGCGAGCAGGGCGACGGCCCCGGCGGCGTCAAGCCCGGCGACCCCGGCCACGACGCCGCGGAGGTGGCCGAGCGGCGGCTGGCCGAGCTGCGCGAGTCAGTGGAGCACCTGGGCATCGACCACCTGGAGCTGCTCGGCTACCGCGACTCCGGCATGGACGGCTGGGAGACCAACGCGCACCCCGACGCCTTCGCCAACGTGCCCGTCGACCTGGCCGCCGGCCGGCTCGGCGAGCTGATCAGGCAGTATCGCCCGCAGGTCGTGGTCACCTACGACGAGACCGGCGGCAGTGGCTACAACCACCCCGACCACGTCCAGGCCCATCGCATCACGGTCGCGGCCGTCGAGGCGACCGGCGTCGCCGACAAGCTCTATTACACGGCCATCCCCCGCTCCGCGATGAAGCGCATGTTCGAGCTCGTCCGCAGCAGCGGCATCGACCTGGGCGACTTCGAGCCCTCCGACGACTTCGGCACCCCCGACGAGCTGGTGACCGCCGTCGTCGATGTCGCCCCCCACGTCGAACGCAAGCTCAAGGCACTGCGGTCGCACGCGAGCCAGGGCGACAACATCTTCCTGTTCCAGATGCCCGAAGAGGCCCAGCAGCAGGCGTTCTCCGCCGAGGCGTTCACCCGGATCGTCAATCGCGTGACGGCGGCACCGGACTTCGAAGACGACTTGTTCGCGGGCCTGCGCTGACCTGAAAGGCCCCGCCGATGGGCGGATTCCAGGCGTCGTCGCGGGGAAGCTCAGGAGAGCGCCGGCAGTTCCCCCGACCCCCGGACGATCAGCCGGGTGGGCACCAGTGGTCGCCGGGCGCGGGAGCGGTCGCCGTCCAGGCGGGACAGCACCAGCTCGGCCGCCACCTCCCCGATGGCCGCCGGATCCTGGGCCACGACGGTGAGCGGCGGGTCCAGGACCTCCGCCAGCGGCAGGTCGTCGAACCCCACCAGCGCCACATCCCGCCGCCCCGCCCGGGCCAGTGCGACCACCGCCCCCATGGAGGCCAGGTTGTTGGCCGCGAACAGGGCCGTCGGCGGGCGTTCGAGGGCGAGCAGCCGCAGGGTGGCCGCGCGGGCCGCCTCCTGGTCGTGGCCCGTCTCCACCAGGGCGCGGTCGAACGGCAGGCCCGCCGCCTCCAGGGCGTCGCGGTAGCCCTGGAAGCGTTCGCGGCGGGTGTAGAGGGTGGCGGGCAGGTCACCGATGAAGCCGATGCGGCGGTGGCCGTACCCGATCAGGTGCTCGATGCCGGCCTGCGCGCCGGCCCGGTTGCCGCTGACCACGCTGTCGGCCGTCAGGCCGACGGCCGGGCGGTCGAGGAAGACGATGGGCAGGCCGGCGATCCGCTCCGTACGCAGATAGCGATGATCGCTGCCGGCCGAGGGGACCACGATGAGGGCGCTGACCCGCCGGGCCAGGAAGGTGGCGATCAGGGACTGCTCCAGCTCGGCGGTCTCGCTGGAGGAGCCGACGATGAGGGTCAGGCCGCGGGCCCGGACGGCGTTCTCGATGCCGCCCGCCACCGTGCCGAAGAACGGGTTGCCCATCTCGGGGATGACCAGCCCGATCGCGGCGTCCCTGGCGCCCACCCGCATGTTGCGCGCCATGAGGTTGGGTTGGTAGCCGAGCCTGCGGACCGCGGCCATGACGCGTTCGCGCGTCTCGACGGCCACGGGTCCGTCGTCGTTGAGCACCCGTGAGACGGTCTTGGCGGTGACGCCCACCTCACGGGCCACGTCGGTCATGGTGGGACGCCGCATTTCGACCATGTTAGAGGCCGATCGCCTCCGCCGCGTCCTTGTCCGTCACGACCGACTTGCCGTCCGACACCTGGAGTGCCCCGGTCATGATGGCGACGACCTCGGCCATGCTGTGGTCGCCCGGCTTGATCTGGGCGACGCGGCGGCCGAGCCGCTGGACGTGGATGCGGTCGGCGATCTCGAAGACGTGCGGCATGTTGTGGCTGATCAGCACGACGGGCATGCCGCGGTCGCGGACCCGCTTGATCATGTCCAGCACCTGCCCCGACTCCTTGACGCCGAGTGCGGCGGTCGGCTCGTCCATGACCACGACGTGGGAGGCCCACGCCACGGCCCTGGCCACGGCCACGCCCTGCCGCTGGCCGCCGGACAGCGACTCGACGGACTGGGTGAGCGAGCGCAGGCCGATCTTCAGGTCGGCCATGTGCTTGGCCGACTCCTCGCGCATCCGCTTCTTGTCGAGCATCCGGAAGATCGCGCCGAGCGGTCCGGGCTTGCGCAGCTCGCGGCCGAGGAACATGTTCGTCGCGATGTCGAGCGAGGCGGCGACGGCGAGCTCCTGGTAGACGGTCTCGATGCCGAGCCGGCGCGCTTCCAGGGGGTCGCGGATGCGGACGGGCTTGCCGTCGAGCAGGATCTGGCCCTCGTCCGGCTGCAGCGCGCCGGTCAGCGCCTTGATCAGGCTGGTCTTGCCGGCGCCGTTGTCGCCGATGACGGCGAGCACCTCGCCGGGCATCAGGTCGAAGTCGGCGCCGTCGAGCGCGACCACGTGGCCGTATCGCTTGACCAGGCCGCGGGCCTGGAGCACGGGGGTCATCGGGTCCTCCTGCGGGAGAGCTGGTCGACGGCGACGGCGAGGATCACCAGGATGCCGGTGATGAGCGTCTGGTAAATCGACGGTACGCCCATGAGCTGCAGGCCGTTACGGAAGACCCCCACGATGAGCGCGCCGATCAGTGTGCCGAGCACCAGGCCCCGGCCGCCGAACAGGCTGGTCCCGCCGAGTACGACCGCGGTGATGCTGTCGAGGTTGTCCGTCTGACCGGCCTGCGGGTCGCCCACGCCGGTCCTGGAGACGAGCAGCAGGGCGGCGACGCCGTACACGAGGCCCGCCACGGTGTAGACGCCGATCGTCAGCCGCTGCGTGCGGATGCCGGTCAGCCGCGCGACCTCCTGGCTGTTGCCGAGGGCGTACACGTGACGTCCCCACGCGGTGTACCCGAGCAGGTAGGCGAAGAGCAGGAACAGCAGGATCGTGAGCAGTGATCCGTAGGTGACGTTCGTGCCGCCGACCTTGAACGTCTGCCCCAGGAAGGTCAGCGCGTTGGGGAGGTCGGTGACCGTCTGGTCCCCGGAGTAGATGTGGGTCAGCGCGAACACCACGTTGAGCATGCCCAGCGTGACGATGAACGGCGGCAGCGAGATCCGGGTCACCAGCAGCCCGTTCGCCAGCCCGAACGCGGCGCAGACGGCGAGTCCGGCGGCGACCGCGAGCAGCGGGGGCAGGCCGCTGCCGACGGCCAGCTTGGTCATCACGATGCCGCCGAACGCCATGATCGCGCCGTTGGACAGGTCGATGCCGGCGGTCAGGATGATGAGCGTCTGGCCGATGGCGAGGGTGCCGACGACCATCACCTGCTGGATGATCAGCGAGAAGTTGCCGCCGGTGAGGAACTGGTCGCTGTTGACCGCGAAGAACACGCAGGCCAGCACGAGCGCGGCCAGCGGTCCGGCCGTCGGTGTGGTGACGAGGCGGCGCGGCAGCGACGCTTCCATGACGGCCATGTCAGCCCCAGCAGTTGGCCAGGCCGAAGGTGGTGTCCTTGGACTCCACTCCCGGAACGGCCTTGTCGGTGATCAGGGTGACGCCGGTGTCGATGTAGCCCTTGGGCTTGGCCCCGCCCTTGGCGAAATCGGCGACGGCCTTGACGCCGTCCTCGGCCATCTTCAGCGGGTACTGCTGCGAGGTCGCGGCGATCTGCCCGCTCTTGACGGCCTTGACGCCGGTACAGCCGCCGTCCACCGAGACGATCAGCACCTCCTTCTCGCGGCCCTTGGCCTTGAGCGCGGTGTAGGCGCCGAGCGCGGCGGGCTCGTTGATGGTGTAGACGAGGTTGATGTCGGGCGCCTTCTGCAGGCAGTTCTCCATCGCCTCCTGGCCCTTGGACTGGTCGCCGCGGGTGTCCTGGGAGCAGGCGATGGACGGGTCGCCGTTGGCGATGCCGAAGCCCTTCAGGAAACCGTCGTGGCGCAGCTGGCCGACCGTGATGCCGGGTGCCAGGTCCAGCGTGGCGATCTTGGCGGTCTTGCCGGCCATGGCGCCCTTGGCGTACTGGCCGATCAGCTCGCCCGCCTTGAGGTTGTCGGTGGCGAACAGCGCGTCGGTGGCGTCCTGCGGATCCGTCGGCGTGTCCAGCGCGATCACCACGACACCGGCGTCCCTGGCCTTCTTGATCGCGGGCACGATCGCCTTGGTGTCGTTGGGCGTGATGAGGATGCCCTTCACCCCGGCCGCGACCATGTTCTCGATGGCGGTGAGCTGGGAGGCGTTGTCTCCGTCGAACTTGCCCGCCGCGGTCATCAGCTCCAGACCCGACGTCTTGGCGGCCTGCTGCGCGCCTTCCTTCATCTTGACGAAGAACGGGTTGGTCTCCGTCTTCGTGATCAGCCCGACCTTGTTGGTGCCGGTGGAGGCCTTCTGCTCGTTGCCGCCACAGCCGGTGACGAGGAGCGCGGCGGCCAGAAGTCCGGCCGAGAGCCTAGCAATCATGGTGGCTTCCTATCAGGGATGATTCAATGTCATCGTTGACATATGTCAACGTTGACATTCGCCGTGCTGCGATGATGGACTCCGTTTCTAGAAACGTCAATGCCCCCGCGGTGTAACAAATCTGCAAACATGGCTGAAAGGTTGGCCCTGATGATCGCTGTCCTGGGCGAATGCGTCGCGGACGCCTTCGCCGACCGGCGCCCCGGCGAGCTGGAGCTCCGGGTCCTGCCGGGCGGCAGCCCTGCCAACACGGCGGTGGCTCTGGCCCGGCTCGGCACCGCGACGCGGTTCCTGGGGCGCGTGTCGGGCGACGTGTTCGGCGAGCTGTTCCGCGAGCACCTCGCCTCCTCCGGGGTGGACCTGTCGGCCTGCGTGCCGGCCGCCGAGCCGAGCACGCTGGCGGTGGCCTCGCTCGACGAGCGGGGCCAGGCGGCCTACAGCTTCCACGCCGAGGGCACCGCGGACTGGCAGTGGACGGCCGAGGAACTCTCCGCCGTCGACCCAAGCGGGTGGTCCTGCCTGCACACCGGGTCTCTGGCGCTGGTCAGGCAACCGGGCAGCGCCGCGGTGGAGTCGTTCGCGGCGGACGCCCGCACGCACGCGACGGTCTCGATCGATCCGAACGTACGGCCCAGCCTGGCCGGCCGGGATGCCTACCCGGTGGAGCGGTGGTGCGCGGTCGCCGACATCCTCAAGCTCAGCGACGACGACCTGTCCTTCCTGATGCCGGACCAGCCGTTGGAACGTGCCTGCGACACCTGGCACGCGGCCGGGGCCAAGCTCATCGTGATCACCCGGGGCGCGGAGGGCGCGCTGGTGTCACTGGACGGGGAGCGCACGATGGTACGGGCGCCCCAGATCAAGGTCGTCGACACCGTGGGGGCCGGTGACTCCTTCACCGCCGGGCTGCTGCACCGGCTGGGCGTGCGGGGGCTGCTCGGCGGCCGCCTGGACGGGCTGGACCTGGAGACGGCCGCCGACGCCGCCGCCTTCGCGGCCCGCGTGGCGGCGCTGACGTGCTCGGTCGCGGGGGCCAACCCGCCGTGGGCCCACCAGCTCAACGACACCGCCGGGCCGTGACGCCGTACAGGATCCAGCTGTACAGACGAACCGGCTGTACAGACGAACCGGCCGTACAGACGCCGGCCGTACAGGCGATCCGGCCCGGCAGCGCGGTCGGCTCAGGAGCCGGCGGGCCAGGTGATCTGGCCGGAGTGGTAGTAGTTCACGCCCAGGACGCGCCAGCGCGGCCCCTGCGCGCCGAGGCGCTGCTTGAAGGCGGTCCAGTCGTGCTTGGCGTACGGGGACCAGCCCAGCTCGGCGACGGCGGGCAGGCGCGGGAAGGCCATGTACTCGATGTCGGCCGACGTCCTGATCGTCTCGGTCCACAGCGGCGCCTCCACACCCAGGACCTGCTGGGCCGGCAGGCCGGTCAGGTAGGCGCCCGGGTTCCAGCCGTAGGCGTCCTTGACCTCGATCAGCCCGGCCCAGTCCTGGCCGAGCGGGGTGCGCCGGTTGTACTTCATGTCGAGGTAGGCGCGGCTGGCCGGGGACATGATGACCTTACGCCCGGCACCCGCGACGGCGCTGTCGTCCGGCGTGGTGCCCCAGTACTGGGCGAGCGTGGAGGGCAGCGGCGTCGCCTTGACGATGTCGTGCCAGCCGATGACGGTCTTGCCGTGCGCGGCGGCGATGGCCTGCGCCCGGTTCATGAACGCGGCGTAGTCGGCCGGCTTGGTGGAGCTGGCCTCGTCGCCGCCGAGGTGCAGGTAGGGGCCGGGGGTGAGCGCGGCCAGCTCGCCGAGCACCTGGTCGATGAAGGTGTAGGTGAGCTCCTTCGACGTGCACAGCGAGCTGAAGCCGACGTCGGTGCCGGTGTAGAGGGGCGGCGCGACGCCGTCGCAGTTCAGCTCGGCATAGGAGGCCAGGGCGGCGTTCGTGTGCCCGGGCAGGTCGATCTCGGGCACGACCGTGATGTTGCGGGCCGCGGCGTAGGCCACGAGCTCCTGGTACTGGGCCTTGGTGTAGTAGCCGCCCGGATCGCCGCCGACGGCGGTGCTGCCGCCGTAGGTGGTCAGCCTGGGCCAGGAGTCGACGACGATCCGCCAGCCCTGGTCGTCGGAGAGGTGCAGGTGCAGGTAGTTGATCTTGTAGAGGGCGATCTGGTCGATGTAGCGCTGGACGGCGGCCAGGGGGAAGAAGTGGCGGGCGACGTCGAGCATGGCGCCGCGGTAGGCGTAGCGCGGCGCGTCGGTGATCCGCCCGCCCTGCACGGGCCACGGTCCCGGCTGGACGCTCGCGCTGTCGGCCGCGTACGGCAGCAGCTGCCGCAGCGTCTGCACCCCGTTGAACAGCCCGGCGGCCGCGTTGGCCAGCACGGTGATCCCGGTGGCGGTCACGTCGAGGCGGTAGGCCTCCTCGCCGCCGCTCACGCTGCCCAGCCGTAGCGAGATGCCGCCGGCGGGCGGCGCGGCGACGATCGGCACGGGGTAGCCGGTCGAGCGCCGCAGCTGCCGGGCGAGCTGCTCGCCGACGGCGGGGACGTCGCTGTAGAGGCTGGTGGCCGAGGTGATCCGGTAGGTGACTCCAGTGGCGGGCGTCGCGCTGACCGGCGCGGGGACCACGCCGCCGAAGCTCAGGGGCGCGGCGGCGCGCGCGCTCGGGGAGGCGGAGACCGACGTGGCGACGAGCGCCGCCACCAGGACCAGCACTGTACGCAGGCTCATGGCCTCACCATACGGACGTGATCCGCGCTAGTAAAGAAACTTTCCAAATACGCTTGCACGCGCTCGGCCAGCGGTCTTAAAGAGCCTCGCAACCATCGCGCCCAACCATCGGAGAGTCACTGAGCGATATCCACTCGGCCGCCAGACGAGGACAGAGATATGCGACGCCTTCTCGGGGTCATCACCCCGTTAGTCATCGGCCTGCTCTCCGCGGGTCTGGTCACCGCCGAGCCCGCGACGGCACAGCCCGCGCGGACGGCCGGCACGCCGCCCGGCCTGAGCGCCTACTACGGCCAGCGGCTCACCTGGACCCCCTGCAAGGGGGGTTTCCAGTGCGCGAAGCTCAAGGTGCCGCTCGACTACACCAAGCCGTCGGGCAAGCGGATCGAGATCGCCGTGATCAAACTGCCGGCGAAGGGCGCCAGGCGCCTCGGCTCCGTGGTGATCAACTTCGGCGGCCCCGGCGGGTCGGGCGTCGATCTGCTGAGAGGTGCCGCGAAGGTGAAGTTCACCGCCGCCCTCCGCTCGCGCTTCGACCTGGTCAGCTTCGATCCGCGCGGCGTGGGCGCCTCCACCCCCGTGCGCTGCATGTCCACCCAGGTGGCCGACTGGTACCACTCCGTCGACGATTCCCCGGACTCGAAGGCCGAGGTGAAGATGTACAACTACGCGCAGTTGCGGCTCGCGCAGGCGTGCCAGGCCAACTCCGGCGCGCTCCTGCCCTTCGTGGGCACGCCGAGCGCCGCGCGGGACATGGACGTGCTGCGCGCCGGTCTCGGCGAGTCGCGCATGACCTATCTCGGCTTCTCCTACGGCACCCTGCTCGGCGCCACATACGCGAACCTGTTCCCGGCCAGGGTGCGGGCGATGGTGCTCGACGGCGCCGAGGACCCCACGACGACGGCGACGGAGTTCGGCGCGGGCCAGTCGGACGGCTTCGGCGTGGCCTTCGAGTCCTTCGCGCGTGACTGCTTCAGGCACAAGGACTGCCCCTTCAAGAAGCACACGGCCGCCGCGGTCACCAGGCAGATGCGCGCCCTGCACGACCGGACCGAGAAGTCGCCGCTGGTCAACACCTACGACGGCAGGCAGGCCACGCAGGCGATCGTGTACACCGGCCTCTACAGCCTCCTGTACGACCAGCGGTCGTGGCCGGCCCTGCGGCAGGCGCTCGGCACCGCCTTCAAGGGCGACGGCACGCTCCTGCTGCAGTACGCCGACCAGTACAACGAGCGCGGCCCCGACGCCACCTACGCCAACATGATGGAGGCGCACTCGGCCATCGACTGCCTCGACCACCCGACCTGGCGGCAGGCGGTGCGCCAGGCCAAGGGGATCAGCTCCGGCAAGGTCGTGGCCAGTGCGTGCGACTTCTGGCCGGTCAGGAGCAAGACGGTCAACCGGGCCATCCATGCCAAGGGCGCGCCGCCCATCCTGGTGGTCGGCACCCTGCGCGACCCCGCCACGCCGTACAAGTGGGCCAAGGCGCTGGCCGCCCAGCTGTCCTCGGGCGTGCTGCTGAGCTTCGACGGCGACGGCCACACCGCCTACGGCACCGGCTCGGCCTGCGTGAACACCTCCGTCGACCGCTACCTGATCACCCGGGTGCCGCCGCGTGACGGGAAGATGTGCCCGAAGATCTGACCCCGCCTCCAGCCGGCCCCGGTCGCCCGCGCGGCCGGGGTCAGCTGGTGTCGTCGTCGCCCTTGGCCGAGCGGTCCATCGCCGGTTGGACGAACCAGGTCCACACGGCCAGCGCCGCGATGACGGCGGCCGTGATCAACGCCATCGTGCTGTGGAACAGGTAGTCGACCACCAGCATGGTGGCCGCGGTCATCGAGACTGCCAGGGCCAGCGCCCCCGCGATGCCGTACATGTTGGAGCGGCGGACCAGCATCTCCTTCAGCCCCTGGCGGAAGAGCACCCGGTGCTGGGCGGCCGGGGCGATGTAGCAGATCGACGCGACCGCGGCACTGACCAGCGCCACATAGAACAGCCGGCGGTCGGCCAGGCTCAGCTTGTCGAACCCCTGCGAGAACGGGACCGTCAGCAGGAACGCGAACAGCACCTGGACTCCCGTCACCGCCACTCGCGCGCTCTGCAGCAGCTCCACGAAGTTGCGGTCGGCTCGCTCCTTCTGAGTTTCCCTGTCCGGTTCCATGTGGCTACATCTACCTAGATCAGCGAATTTCATGCGAAAGTGCGATCTATTCGCGCAGGCCCAGTTTCAGGTGAGCAGGCGGGCGGGGGTGATCGGCAGGTCGCGGACCCGGATGCCGGTCGCGTGATAGACCGCGTTGCCGATGGCGGCCGCCGTGCCGACGATGCCGATCTCACCGATGCCCTTGGTGCCCATCGGGTTGAGGTGCCGGTCGTCCTCCTCGATCCAGGCCGCGTCGATCCGCTCGATGTCCGCGCACACCGGAACGTGGTACTGGGCCAGGTCGTGGTTGCTGAACCCGCCGAACTCGTCGTCGATGACGCTCTCCTCCATCAACGCCATGCCCACGCCCATCGTCATGCCGCCGACGAACTGCGACCTGGCCAGCTGCTCGTCGATGATCCGCCCGGCGGCGAAGATGCCCAGCAGGTGCGACACGCGGATCTCGCCGGTGTCCATGTCCACCCGTACCCGGGCGAACTGGGCGCCGAACGCGTGCCTGGCCAGGTCCTGCTGCGCCTTGATGGCGTCGGTGGTGTCGGCGGCCCCGTGCTTGCCGTCGCGCAGCGCCTCCTCGCAGGCGGCCACCACGGCCGAGCCCCAGGAGGCGGTGCCCATGGAGCCGCCGGCCACCGGGGCGGGGGGCAGATCGCTGTCGCCCAGCTCGATCCGCACCCGGTCGGGCGGGACGCCGAGCGTGGTCGCGGCGATCTTGGTCAGCGCGGTACGGGCGCCGGTGCCGAGGTCGACGGCGGCCACGCGGACGACATAGCCGCCGTTCTCGACGGTGGCGGTGGCCTGGGACGGGCGCCGGTAGGCCGGGAAGGTGGAGGAGGCGACGCCGGTGCCGATGAGCCAGCGCCCCTGGCGGCGGACGCCCGGTGTCGGGTCGCGCCCCTCCCAGCCGAACCGGCGGGCGCCCTCCAGCAGGCAGGCCACCAGATTGCGGGAGCTGAACGGCAGGCCGCTGTCCGGCTCGATCTCCGGGTCGTTGAGCACCCGCAGCTCGACGGGGTCCAGGCCGGCGGCGATGGCCAGCTCGTCCATGGCCGACTCCAGCGCGTACATGCCGGGGCATTCACCCGGGGCGCGCATCCACGACGGGGTGGCGACGTCCAGGCGGACCAGCCGGTGTGCCGTGCGCAGCGCGGGCGTCTCGTACATGGTCCGGGCCGGGGTGGCGGTCTGCTCGGCGAACTCGACCAGCGTCGAGCTCTGCTCGGCGACCTCGTGCTCGACGGCGGTGAGGCGGCCGTCGGCGTCGGCGCCGAGCCGGACCCGCTGGATCGTCGGCGTCCGATAGCCGGTCACATCAAAAAGTTGCTGCCGGGTCAGCGCCACCTTCACCGGCCGCCCGACGGCCCGCGCCGCCAGGACGGCGAGCATGGTGCCGGGGCGGATGGTGCCCTTGGACCCGAAGCCGCCGCCGATGTGACGGCACACCACGCGCACCCGCTCGGCGGGCAGGCCGAGCGTCTTGGCGATCATGGCGCGGGCCGTGGACACGCCCTGGGTCGAGTCGTAGACGGTCAGGTCGCCGTCACCGCTCCAGACGGCGAGCGTGGCGTGCGGCTCCATCGGGTTGTTGTGCACGGCCGGGGTCGTGTACGTCACGTCCACGGTGACGGCCGCCGCGGCCAGCCCGGCCGCCAGGTCGCCCTTCTCGGTGTCGGCCGGGTAGAACGGGTTCACCTTCTCCGGCCGGTAGAGCCCGGGATGATCGCCGCGCAGCCGTACGTCGTGCGGGTCCTCCTCGTAGGTGACCCGCACCTCCCGCGCGGCCGCGCGGGCGTTCTCGTAGGTGTCTGCGACGACGACGGCGACGAACTGCCCCCGGTAGGCGACCTCGCGGCGCTGGAACAGCGCGAGCTCCGGGTCCGCCTCGGGGGCCAGCTCGGGCGGATCCTCACTGGACAGTACGGCCAGCACGCCCGGCAGGGCGAGCGCCCCTGTCGCGTCGATCGAGGTGATGCGGCCCCTGACGATCCCGGCCTGGACCGGGTAGGCGTAGGTGACGCCCTCGATCGGGTATTCGGCCGAGTAGGTCGCGCGGCCGGTGACCTTGTCGTGCCCCTCGATCCGGGTCATGGTGCCAGCTCCAGCAGGGTGCGGACGATGAGGTTACGGGCCAGTGGCACCTTGTGCGCGTTGCGCGGCAGCGGGCGGGCCTGCTCCAGCTCGGCCTCGGCGGCCCGGGTGAAGCTCTCCTCACTCGCCGGGGCCCCACGCAGCGCCCGCTCGGCGCGCTCGCACCGCCACGGCATGTGCGCCACCGCGCCGAGCGCGATCCGGCAGTCGCGTACGGTCCCGTCCCCCGCGACATCGAGGGCGGCGGCGATCGAGACCAGCGCGAACGCGAACGAGGCACGCTCGCGGACCTTGCGGTAGCGGGAGGCGCCGGCCGGCGGGGCGGGCAGGTGTACGGCGGTGACCAGCTCGCCGGGCGCCAGCACGGTGTCCCGCCCGGCCTCGTCCCCGGGCAGCCGGTGCAGCCCCGGCATCGGGATCACCCGGTCGCCGCCGGGCCCGGTGACGTGCACGCGAGCGTCGAGCGCGGCCAGCGCCACCGCCATGTCGGACGGGTGGGTGGCCACGCATGCGGGGGAATGTCCGAGGATGGCGAGGTTGCTGTGGTCGCCGCCGATCGCCGGGCAGCCGGATCCGGGCTCACGCTTGTTGCACGGTTTGGAGACGTCCTGGAAGTACGGGCAGCGCGTGCGTTGCAGCAGGTTGCCGCCCACGGTCGCCATGTTGCGGATCTGCCCGGACGCCCCGGCCAGCACCGCCCGCGCCAGCATCGGGTAGCGCTCGCGGACCAGCGGGTGGGCGCCGAGGTCGCTGTTGCGCACCGCGGCGCCGACCCGCAGCCCGTCGCCGTCGGGCTCGATCCGGTCGAGCGGCAGCCGGCTCACGTCCACCAGGAACTCGGGCTCGGCCACGCCGAGACGCATGAGGTCGACGAGGTTGGTGCCGCCGCCCAGGTACATCGCGCCGGGCCGGAACCTGGCCACGGCGTCGGCCGGGTCGCCGGCCCGCGCGTACTCGAAGGGCCTCATCGGGCCACCTCCGCGATCGCGGTGACGATGTTCGGGTAGGCGCCGCACCGGCACAGGTTGCCGCTCATCCGCTCGCGGATCTCCTCGGCCGTCAGCGCCGGGTCGGCGGCCACATCCTCGGTGACGGCGCTCGGACCGCCCTCGGCCAGCATCCCGACGGCCGAGCAGAGCTGGCCGGGAGTGCAGTAGCCGCATTGGAAGGCGTCGTGCTCGATGAAGGCGGCCTGGAGCGGATGCGGCCGATCGCCGTCCGCCAGGCCCTCGACGGTGGTGATGTCCGATCCGTCCTGCGCCACGGCCAGCGCCAGGCAGGCGTTGGCCCGCCGGCCGTCGATCAGCACGGTGCACGCGCCGCACTGGCCGTGATCGCAGCCCTTCTTCGAGCCGGTAAGTCCGAGCCGCTCGCGCAGCAGATCCAGCAGCGAGACGCGCGGGTCCACCTCCACGGTCCGCCGCGAACCGTTGACCCGCAGGGTGATCTCCATGGCGCTCGCCTACCCGGTGCGCGGACGGCTCAACCCGAGGCCGCCCGCGTAATGCGTCCTCGACCTCCTTCCCTTGGTCGGCGTTGTTCGGAGAAATGCCCGGTGGGAGACTGAAAGGTGACGAAGGGGGACGTCATGATCGAGGTCAAGAGCATCGACAAGCCCGACGAGCGCCGGGACTTCCCGATGGGCCACTTCGAGGTATGCAACCTGACGGGCCTGAGCTTCGGTGTGGCCACGTTCGAACCCGGATGGCGCTGGTCGGCGTCCATCAAGCCGATCGTCGGCACCGATTCGTGCGAGGTCCACCACAACGGGTTCGTGGTCCGCGGCCGGCTCCGCATCCGGATGGACGACGGCACCGAGGCCGAGATCGGCCCGGGAGAGGTCTTCGTCGCCCCGCCCGGACACGACGCCTGGGTGGTCGGGAACGAGCAGGTGGAGGTGTACGACTTCGCGGGCGGCGCCGCGGAGTACGCCAAGGCCCGAAGCGCTTGAGGGCTGCTTCTTCAGCGGGGGTTGTCGGCCTTCTTCAGCGGGGGTTGCCGGCGCGCCACGCGACGTAGTCGGCGACCGCCTTGGCGATGTCGAAGGCCGGGGCGAAGCCGGTGTCGTGGGTGAGCCGGGTGATGTCGAGGTAGGGGTCGTCGCCGGGGCCGTTCTGCCGTCCGGGCAGGAGGCCGAGCCGCGGTCCTGGGGTGATCGCCCGCACGGCGGCCGCGAGCTCGTGGTTGGCGAACGGCCGGCCGCTGGAGACGTTGTAGGTGGTGTGCCGCAGGGTTTCCGCGGTCATCAGCAGGGCGATCGCGCGTCCGGCGTCGGGTGCGTAGCAGCTGTCGCCGCCGTCGCCGGCGTACAGCGGCCGCGGCTCCGCACCACGGAGTGCGGCGTTGATGTACGGCGGGATGTGGTTGAACGGCGATTCCGGGTCCATCAGCGGTCCCCAGACGCTACCTATCCGGAGCACGACCGGCTGGACCCCGCTGCCCTGGAGGCCGTGGGTGGTGAGCGGCTCCACGGCCTTCTTGAAGGCGATGATCAGGTGCGGCAGGTCGGCGGCGGGCAGCGCGAGTTCCTCGTGCCAGCGGGTCTCGGTCCGGCCGATGTAGACGCCGAGACTACTGGCGACGGCGAACCGGCGCACCCCCCAGGCGCGGGCGGCCTCCAATGCGTTGAGCAGGCCGATCGTGTCCGTACGGAAGAAGCCCACCGGGTCCTTGCCGGGAATGCTCCCGGCGAGATGGACGATGTCGCTGATGTCGTGACGACCGGCCAGGGCCAGGAAGGCGTCCCGGTCGGTGACGTCCAGGGACTCCACGGTGACCCGGCCGGCCAGGAACGACGGGACCTCGGTGCGGCGGTGCGCGGTCACGACGACCTCGTGTCCGAGATCGACGAGCGCGCGGGCGGTGTGGGCGCCGATCATGCCCAGCCCTCCGGTGATGAGGATCATCGGGCCACCTCGTAGCGCAGGTGGGTCACGCCGGGTGCCGGGATGGCCTCCAGCGGACGGAGGCGCACGTGCTTCGGGAGCTCCTGGAAGAAGCCGCGACCGGCGCCCAGCAGGATGGGCACCTGGTGGAGGATCACCTCGTCGACGAGGTCCGCTTCCAGCGCGGAGGTCAGCGCGCCGCCGCCCATGACGGCCACGTCCTTGTCGCCGGCGACCGCGCGGGCCGCCGCGATGGCGTCCTCGATGCCGGTGGTGACGAGCGTCTGCCTCTCGCTGATCTCGGGCGCGGGACGGTGGCTGAGGACGAACAGCGGCGCCGTCGGGTGCGGGCCACCGCCTCCCCAATGGCCGGAATGCTCGTAGGTGGTACGTCCCGCGACAGTCGCCCCCACTCGTGCCGCGATGGCGTCGAAGAACCGGGCGCTGGGCTCACTGAGCTTGAATCCGTCGAACAGCCGGCTCGGGGTGTCCCCGTCGAAGTACCAGTCGAAGAGCATGGTCGCGTCACCGAGACCGCGGCCGAACTCCTCCTCGCCGTCGGGCGTGCGACCACTGATGTAGCCGTCGACCGAGACGGCATGGGCGCTGAAAACCTTGCTCATGTCTTTCCTTCACTGTTGGTCAGATGACTGAGATTCGCGAGGTGGACCAGCGGCGGCCAGCCCCGCTCTCGTGCGTGCGCGGCGACGGCCGTGGCCAGCTCGGCGCCGGCGCCTTCGCCGGCCAGCAGCAGGCGATCGGGGTCGGCGCCCAGCTCGCGGGCGTGGTCGGCGGCCCACTCGGTGGCCAGGATCGCGTCGCACCGCCCGTCGGCCCAGGCCGGTTTCCGGTACGACACGCACAAGACCACTACTCCGGACCCCGAGCACACGGCTCGGCAGAGCGGTTCGGCGCCTTCGATACCGTCGGCCGGCAGGAACACCAGCAACGGCGCGGTCCGGGGCCCCACCGGCCAGTACGTGCGCACCGGCAGCGGCCCGGCGACACCCCGCAGCCGGGTGTCGGCGACCAGCCGTACGAGTGAACGATCGTGCATGGGTAGAGACTCGCATCGGCACGGTCGTCAGGGGAAAGGCCGATGGCGCATGACAGTCTTGCCGACCATGCATCACGGGCCACGGCCACAGCGGTGGATAATTCCGGCATGGCCGCCGACAAGCAGAGACAAGATGAGCGGGTGCTGCCGCTGCCGGCCGCGCCCGACGCGATCGAGCTGCGGCACCTGCGGGCCTTCGTGGCGGTCGCCGACGAGCTCAACTTCGGCCGGGCCGCCGCCCGCCTCTACCTGTCCCAGCCGGCGCTGAGCAGGCAGATCCGCGCGCTCGAACGGCTGGTCGGCAGCGACCTGCTGCGCCGCTCGACGCACCGGGTGGAGCTGACGCTGGCCGGCGACGCCTTACTGGACCGCGCGCGGCGCCTGCTGAGCGATCTCGACGACGCGATCTCGACGACCCGGTCGGTGGGCGGTGAGCTGGCCGACCGGGCCGCCAAGGCCTGGCAGCCGCTGGACGACCTGTTCCGCGCCGGCGCCGGGATCCAGCAGTTCCGAGCCGCGGTGGAGGACTTCCACGCCGGGCTCACGCTGCCGGAAGGGGTCGGCGTACGGCCGGTCAACGCCGGCGGGGTGCCCGCCCTGGCGGTGTCGGAGGTGGCGGACCGCCCGCCGACCCTGCTGCACCTGCACGGCGGCGCGTACGTGGCCGGATCGGCCTTCGGGTTCCGTCCGATGGCCGGTGCGCTCACGCTCGCGACCGGTGCCGGCGTTCTGGTGCCCGACTACCGGCTGGCACCCGAACATCCCTTCCCGGCGGCCGTCGACGACGCGTTGCACGCGTACAGGTGGATGCTGGACAGCGGGACTCCCGCGGCCCGGATCACCGTCGGCGGCGACTCCGCCGGCGCCGGGCTGGTCCTGTCCATGCTGATGACTCTCAAAGAGCGGCAGTTGCCGCAGCCCGGCCGGGTCCTGCTGCTCTGCCCGTGGGTGGATCTGACGGGCGATGTGCGGGTGTCCGGTGCGCAGGAGCCGCAGCCGGCCATCGACCTCCGGCAGTTCCACCGGTTCGTGGCCGCGTACCTGGCCGGTCACGATCCCGGCGACCCGCGGGTCAGCCCGCTCACCGCGGATCTGTCCGGGTTGCCGCCGATGCTCCTGCAGGCCGCCACCGGTGACCCGCTGGCCGGTGACGCCCGCCGGCTCGCCGAACAGGCCCGGTCGTGCGGCGTCGACGCGCGGCTTGAGCTTTATCCGGTGTCCGCGCATGTTTTCCACTATTTCTGGTCGTTCCTGCCGGAAGCCGCCGACGCGCTGGAACGCGCGGGCGCTTTCATCCGGCGCGTGACCGACTAGCAGACCGTGATCACGACTTTCCCCACGACGTGACCCTCTTCCTGATAGCGGACGGCCGCCGGGATCTCCTCGAAGGGGTAAGTGCGGTCGATGACCGGGGTGATCTCGCCGTCCTCGATGAGCCGGGTCAGCGTCAGCAGATTCTGCCGCTTCTGCCCGCAGGTGACCACGTCCGTCATGACCATTCTTTGGGACACGAACGGCGAGGACGCCGCCGCCGCGAACACGTGACCGGCGGGTTGGAGCCATCGGCCGGGCGGTCCGCCGATGGCGACATAGGTGCCCTTGCGGGTCAGCGCCCGGCGGCAGGCCGATCCTGAACGGCTTCCCGCGATGTCCAGCAGGAGATCGTAACGCCGTCCGGTCCGGGTGAAGTCCTCTGTGGTGTAGTCGATGACCTCGGTGGCGCCGAGCGACTTGACCAGGTCCACGTTCCGCGCGCCACAGACGCCGGTGACCTCCGCGCCGAGCGCTCGGGCGATCTGCACGGCGAACGTCCCCACCCCGCCCGACGCCCCGTTGACGAGGACCTTCTGCCCGGACTGGAGGCGCCCCTGGTCGCACAGGCCCATCAGGGCGGTGTTGGCCGCCATCGGCACCGCCGCCGCCTGCTCGAACGACAGGTTCCTCGGCTTCGGCGCCAGGTCGCCCTCCCTGACACAGGCGTATTCGGCGAAGCCGCCCTGGTTGGACTGCGCGAAGACCTCGTCGCCGGGGCTGAACCCCGTCACGTCCTTGCCGACCGCCTCGACCTGCCCCGCCAGGTCGGCGCCCAGAATGCCGATCTTCGGCCCGCGTAGCCCGAGGCTGCCGGGCATCAGGCGCGCGATGTACGGCTCGCCTCTCATGTGGTGCCAGTCGTAGGGCTGTACGGAGGTGGCGCGCACTCGGACGAGCACCTCGTCGTCGCCGGGGACGGGCTTGTCGATCTCGGTGATGGCCAGGTCGTCGGGTGAGCCGTACGTGCGTAAGACGATCGCCTTCATTGCGGGTGCCTCCGATTCGTACAACGTAAGTCGTACGTCGTAAGGTACTCTTACGGCGTAAGGCAGTCAAGGGCATGCCGAAGAGCCTTCCCGGCGAACGCGGAGGTCAGGCGGTCTCGCGCATCCTGTCGAGACCGTCGAGAATCAGGTCCAGCCCGAACTCGAACTCGGTCTGGTCGTCGCACCACCCCAGCGTGGAGTCGGGGTCGTCGTGGGCGATCTCGCGCAGCATGCCGACGAGGTGGGGCAGCTGCTCGGCCATGGCGTCGAGCATGGCCGCGGATTCGTCGTCACCGGCCCCGTCGCCCGGATCGAACATCTCCTGGGTGAACCCCAGAGCCCGGCTCCCCAGGGCGTGCAGCGCGTGGTGGGCCAGGTCGTAGGAGAAGCCACCGTCGCGCATGAGCCCGATCAGGGCATCGAAATACTGGACGACGGCCGGACGCACGTCGGCACGGGTCTCGAAGACGCGCGGCGCCCAGGGGTGGCGCAGGAAGATCTGGCGGGCGGTCAGGATCCGCTGCCGCACGGCCGTTTTCCAGGCGGCTCCCTGGGAGGGGACGTCGATCCGGCCGACCGCCTCGTTGATCTCACCGGCGATGACGTCGACGATGCCGTCGAGGACGTCTTCCTTCTTGGCCACGTGGTAGTAGAGCGACATCGCCTCGGCGCCGAGCTCTTCCGCGAGACGACGCATCGTGAGCGACTCGATGCCGCTTTCGTCGGCGACCTTGACCGCGGCCCGGAGCACCCGGTCTCTGCTCAGCGGGGTGCGGGGCTCGGTCCTTGGTCCGTTCCGGGTGGCCACCTAGATCAACCTCCGCGCCATATCGTACAAGGTAAGTTCAGGCCTCATCGCTGCCAGGTCAGCGTTCGCCGGCGTACCGGCCGGCCAGCTCGGCGCCGATCCGCGCCAGCTCCGCCTGGACCGACCGCGGCTCGACCACCTCGATCATCGCGCCCCAGCCGGCCAGGTTGCGGGCGATGTCCAGCGGGGTCGGCGCGGCGAGGCGGACCCGGACCCGGCCGTGGTCGAGCTCGCCGTCGGTGTGGCAGTGCCGCCCGAAGTGGGTACGCAGCACCGGCACGAACCTGGCCTCGATGATCACAGTCGCCCACGTTCGCGAACGCCGCCGCTCCACCTCCCCCACGACCTGCTCCCACGCGTCGGCGAGCGTGAAGTCGTCCGGCCGTTCGGCGGGCTGGTCGGTCGGCTCGGCCGCGATGATCCGGTCCACCCGGAAGGTTCGCCGCCCGCGTTCGGTCCCGGCGATCAGGTACCAGATGTCGTCCTTGTCGACCAGGCCCCACGGGTCGATCAGCCGTTCGGTCCGTTCCCGGGCGCTGCCGGCGTAGGTCAGGCGGACCTTCCGCCGGCGGACCACGGCGGCCTGCAGCAGGTCGACCAGCTCGGGGCGGCGGCGATCACGCTCGCCCCACCGGGTGGGGTCGATCATCGTCGCGTCGGCGGCGGCCTCGGCGTCGGCCCGGAAGGTCTGCGGCAGCGCCCGTACGAGCTTGCGCAGCGCCGCCTTGGCCTCACCCGAGACGGCCGCGGCCGGTCCGACGAGCAGGAACAGCGCCTGCGCCTCGGTCGCCGACAGGCCGCTGAGATCGGTACGGGCGCCGCCGACGAGCGACCAGCCGCCGCCGCGTCCGGCCTGCGGATAGACCGGGATGCCCGCCGCGGACAGCGCCTCCAGATCGCGCCGGGCAGTGGCGACGGACACCTCAAGTTCGGCGGCCAGCTCGGCGGCGGTCACCCGGCCACGGCTCTGCATGAGCAGGAGGGTGGCAACCAGGCGGTCAGCGCGCATGTCACCATCTTCGCCAATAAAGTGCTCAATTGGTGAGCACTTTAGCCGGGAGGATAGTCACAGACACCGACCGAAAGTAGGGAAAAACCCATGTTGCGTGGACTCACCACCGTCAGCTTCTTCGCCGACGACATCCCGGCCGCACGGGACTGGTACACCGAACTGCTCGGCATCGAGCCGTACTTCACGCGCCCGGTCGAGGGGCCGCCCGCGTACGTCGAGTTCCGCCTCGGCGACTACCAGCACGAGCTCGGCATCGTCGACAGCCGATTCGCCCCGCACGGCCGGTCCGGCCAGGCCGGCCAGGCCGGCCAGGCCGGCGGCGCGGTGGTCTACTGGCACGTGGACGATGTCCACGCCGCCTTCGAGCGGCTGCTGTCCCTGGGCGCCACCGTGCATGCCAAGCCGGTCGAGCGGGGGCCGGGATTCGTCACCGCGTCCGTGGTCGACCCCTTCGGGAACATCCTCGGCGTGATGTACAACAAGCACTACCTGGAGATCTTCGGGGTGTGACTCTGCGGCCTACGGGGTCCACCTGATGCTGGGATTGATGCCGCCGGTCCAGTTGAAGGTGGCCATGTTGTCCCACTGGTCGCCGGTGCCGTTGATGTTGGCCGGGTCCCAGCCGTTGCCGGAGATGGCGTACCAGGTCGGTTCCCAGTAGAAGACGCCGATCGCGCCCGCGCCGCGCGCTGTGTTCTGGACCGCGGCGAACTCGCTCGCCTGCCCCGCCCAGGTGGCCGGGTAGCCCGAACACGGCGCCGAGCCGTTCACCGCGTTCCCCTCGCTGTCGGCGTTGGCCGCGGTGAAGGGGTAGGCGGTCTCCGCCACGATGACCGGCTTGCCGTACCGGGTCCTCGTGTCGCTGAGCACCGTGGACAGGGTGGACAGCGAGCCGTGCCACATGCAGTAGTACGACAGGGCGGTGATGTCCCACGGCACGCCCTTGGCCTTGATCCCGTCGTAGAACCAGCGGGCGTTGGCGAGGCTGTCGGCGTCCGCGGTGTGGATGATCACCTGGGTGCCGCCGTTGCACGCCTTGGTCGCGTTGTAACCGGCTTTGAGCAGCAGACTCAGGTTGGTGAAGTCGTTGTTGATGACCTTGCCGTCGTTCCAGAGCATCCCGACGTTGATCTCGTTGCCGATCTGCACGCTGTCGGGCGTGGTGCCCTGCGCCTTCAGGCTGTTGCAGACGTCGTAGGTGTAGTTGTAGACGTCCGTCTGGAGCTGGCCGATGCCGTGACTCGCCCACGCCGCCGGCTTGAACTGCTTGCCCGGGTCGGCCCAGGTGTCCGAATAGTGGAAGTCGATCATCAGGCCGAGTCCCTTGGCCTTGACCGTCCTGGCGTAGGCCAGCACCTTCGCCTTGTTGTTGTAGCCGCTCGCCGGGTTGTTCCAGACGCGCAGCCGGACGTAGTTGACGCCGACGCCGGCGAGGATGTCCAGCGGGTCGGCGGCCGTCCCGGCGGCGTTGTAGTACTTGGCCCCGAGGTCCAGGCTCCGCTGGAGCGACGAGACGTCGGCGCCGCGCATGGTCAGCGTGGCGGCCGAGGCGGGGGCGGGATTCACGAGGGCGACGGCGAACAGCGTCGCCAGTGCGAGGAAGAGCGTGCCCCCGATCCTCCAGGGTCGGTCCAGGTGGGTGACGGCCATCCCGATCTCCTTGCTCAAGAAATGGGTGGGCTTCTCTGTGAACGTTCACAGACACTCTTGAGCATGAGGATAAAGAAGGACCGCCCGCTGGGGAAGAGCGGTCGCCGGGAATTCAACCTTCGAAGAAAGTCATCTCAACTCCGGAGACCGTACGCCGGACAGAGGCGAACCCGTCCAGCTGGGCGCTCTCGCACTCGGCCTCGCCCAGCCGCTCATGGACGGCCTCGCCCAGCCGCTCATGCACGGCCTCGCTCAGGTAGACGCGACCGGGCCTGCCGAGATCCTGCGCCATCTTGGAGGCGAGATTCACCGGCGCACCCGCGACATCCCACCCACCGCCCGGCGTCTCACCCGCCAGCACCAGCCCGGCGGCCACCCCGATCCGGCAGACGATCTCGTGCTCGGCCAGGCCCGCGCGCAGGCGCCGCGCGAAGCGCACGGCCGGCGCGGCCTCCTCGAACAGGTAGAGGGCCAGCGGTCCGGCGATCTTGATCTCCACGGCACCTCGCGCGGGCATGAACACCAGACCCGTCTCCCTCAGCACCGCCGACAGGGCCAGCCCTCTCAGCAGCCCGAGCTCAGGCGTCTCGGCCGCGGCGACGCTCCGCTCGACCAGGACCACCGTCCGGTCCCGGAGATGCTCGGCGGCGAGCCGCCCGGCCAGCTCGACATCCTCGGGACAGCGCTCCAACCTCAGCAGGTCGGCGTAGAAGGCCGCGGAGTAGGGAATCGGGTAACGCAGGTCCTCGACCGGTCGCGCATCGTCCGGGCGGGGGCCGTCGAGCACGTGGTACACGGCGCCGACCAGGCTCTCGGGACCGTCCTTGCGTCGCAGGACGAAGGAGTGGCCAGGCGGCAACCGGTCGACGACCGCCCCCGTCACCGCGAGCTCCCCACCTTCGGTGTGGTTCTCCGCGATGTCCTCGATCGCGTCAGCCTCCGGGCCGTACAGCCCACCGGCCAGGCCGTAGAAACTCCCGAAGTGGGCACCGATGCCGATCCGTACGCGGCAAGAGCGTTCGATCTCGTCCTGGACCTTCAGCAGGGCCGACAGCAGCACCCCCGCGTCCGCCGATTCCGGATGGAACATCTGGGCGTTGTCCGCCGCCCACACACCCACCGCCTCGCCGCCGATGGCTCGGGCGCGGGCGTGCAGGATCCGCTTGGGCCGGTCGATGAGCGCCAGCACCTCCAGCAGGCCCAGCCGCTGACTGAGCTTCGTCAGCCCGGCCGAGTCGGACACCACGCTGTAACCGCGGGTCGCGTATCGGCCCAGCAGGCGCCGCGCGTCCTCGTGGCTTTGACCGGTGTCACGCCACTGCTCGATCAGTGCCAGCGGCAGACCGGCCGCGGAGCGCCGCTCGGTGTCGAAGGTGCCGGGGATGTACGCGCCCGTGGGGGGTTCGGAAGCCACCCGACCACCGTATATCACTCAGCGCGATGATCTATATGCGTTCTGTAATATCCGCTGCGCCGATCGCTGGTACCGATCATCCTCCCTCCGGCAGATCCGCCGGTCATGACCTCAACGGCTCGCTGACGCGGCCACCTCCTGGAGCGCCGTGACCAAGCGACGGCCAGGGTAGTCAGCCAGCCGGGGGAACTTCTTCCGGTGGTGACAGGCCCAATAGCTGGCGGTGCGCTGTTCGATGAGCGTCAGGAGATCGGGGTTGTCGGCCACGAAGCGACCGTAGGGCTGCCGGAGGGCCGAACCGGGCGCAGTGAGGTCCGCGAGCGCCGCGTGCACCTCTGTCACGATCTCAATGACGTGGTCTCCGGCCAGTTCCAGGATGTACGGCAGCACCCACGGCTCGGTGCGGGTAACGATCTGCCGGAGGTGGCGCTGCCGGACGAACCCGTCGTGATGACGTGTGAAAAGGCAGTGCAGGATCGTCTGCTGGCGAGGCGACAACCCTTCCGGGGCGATCTCCGGATGGTAGACGCGTTGCGGGATGGCGACCCGGTCCTCACCCACGACCGCCCGGAAAGAGGCCGGACTCTGCGACATCCGCGGCATGAGGTCGATGACGGTCCGCACGTCACCGTCAAGGTCGTCGGGGAAGGCGTACGTGAGCGATGGGTCGTGGACTGATCGCGGCGGCTGCCGGCTGTCCTGCCAGCGCATATGGGCGTCGGGGAGGCTCTCCTCGTTGTCGCTGCCGTCTCCGGCACCGACCAGGGTGAAGCCGTGACGTTCATACAGGCGCCGGGCACCCTCGTTCTGCTGGAACAGGTGCAGATCCAGGCTGGACCGTACCTTCTTGGCCCGGTCGAGCAGCGCGGTGCCAACGCCGTTGCGCTGGAACTCCGGATGAACATACAGGTGACCCAACCACGAGCCGTGGAGGGCCGCGAAGCCGGCCACTTGCCCGCGGTGTTCGGCCACCCACAGCTGGGACTGGGGGATCATGATTTTAGTGATCCAATGCCTGGTCTCCTCGTCGGCGTGCAGGCGCGGTAAGTAGGCCATCTCGTTCCGGGCTGCGAGGAACACCCGGTAGATCCCGTCGGCGTCGCCCGCCCCGCCGAGGCGGATCAGCGGTAGCGCATCGTGGGCGATGAGTTCGGCGATCTTCCATAGGCGCACGAAATACCAATGCGTCTCGAACGAACCGCCTATATAGCCGAAACGTAGCCCGGAGAGGCAATCAGCAAGCAGTGAGCGGTGCCTAGGGTTCAGGTGCCCGCCTCGTTGCAGGTAGGTCGAGCCGATCCCGCCAACGGTGCTGTCCAGATAGACCAGATCGGCTTTGTCTCGTATGGGTACGTGTGGGAAGGGCAGGTCCGCGTGCTCGTTCCACAGCTTCGTCACGGTCTGCAGGGTCGCCTCGTGCGCGTCTGGCCCCGGCCAGCGCCAGCCGTACAGGTAGCGCTGCTCCTCCACCGACACCGTACGGTGACGGGGCTTGTCGGCCGTACGACGTCGCGCGAACTCTGCCAGTTCCGTGTGCCATGCCGTACGGCTGGTCTCGAGAAGGTCCAGTGCGGCCAGGAGCGCCGTTTCGTCCCGGCGGACGTTTCCGGCGCGGCCTGTGATGAAGTCCCAGGTCGCGTGGAAGCCCACTGGCTTGTACCGGCTCACCGCGCAGCGCAGAGAGCAGTAGCGCAGGCCGTACGGGAGATCGCGATCGCGGACGCGGCGGGCATAGGTGCCGAAGCTCATCGACTCGCCCGCTCGGCGGCGATCGCCCCGTCCACGGCGTCAGGGAGTTGCTTGACCACATCGACACCGTGCCACAACACCCGACCTCGGCCAACCGGCCGCCACCCAAATCTATGGGGCAAAAATATACGAGCTCGTAATGTATGGCTACAAACAAATTCGATGTCATGACGACATGACGTCTGACCATTCAGCGGAGTCCGATCTCCAGCAGGCGCCGCTTCCCTATCTGGTGTCGATCGCGGGAAACGTGCTGAACAGCCGCTGGAACGCTCTGCTGAGCCAGGAGCACGGCGTGTCCGTCGCGGGGATGAACGTGCTGATGGCCCTGAGCCGCGGGTCGGGCACCCACACCGAGATCGCCCGGCGCTGCTGGGTGCACGTCTCCACGCTGACGGGGATCGTGGACACGCTCGCCCGCGATCACCTCGTGGACCGTCTGCGCGACACCGTGGACCGCCGAAAGGTCCTGTTGGTGCTCACACCGCGCGGCAAGAAGATCACCGAGCGTGTGGGAAGCGTCCTGAGCGAGGCGCTCCCACTCGCCCCCAGCCTGCCGGATCCCGAGCACGAGGCGATCATCCGCAAGTTCCTCATCGACACCATCCTCTTCGACGAATTCGACGAACGGGAGGCCACTCGTGCCCGGATCGCAGACACGGAAAACGGTGACGGCCAGCAAGCTCGATGACTCCGCCGTCGCCATCGACACCCTGGTCAAGAGATATCCCGGGGCTCCGGCGAACGCCGTCGACGAGCTCTTCCTCAAGGTCCGCCCGGGAGAGATCTTCGGCCTGTTAGTGGCCGGTGTCGACGGCGTCGAACGCGTCGAACGCGTGGAGTCCGCATCCGCTGTACGCGGTGGACCGGGCGGCGCGTCGCGTTTCGGGCCGCCATCCCCTGCGGTGGCCCCGGCCATGGGCGAGACGCGTTTCCGGCTCTACCTGAGCCACGATCCCGCCGCCGTGCTCGGACCGGTGGCGCAGCTGCTGGCCAAGCGCGACTGTCCCATCACCAACGTCCAGATCGGCGAGCCGAGCCTGGAGGACGTCTTCATCACCCTGACGGAGAGGAGCCTGCGATGAGCGTATCCGCCCAGACGGCCGTCCGCGGGGGCGTCAGCCCGATGCGCGTGGTCCTCGCGATCCTGTGGCGCGATGCCGTCGTGACGTGGCGCGACATCATCTCGGTGCTCGCCCAGGTCGTGCTCCAGCCACTCGTCATGCTCTTCATCTTCGTCGGCGTGCTCGGCCGCCTGGCCTACGTCGACCCCTCCTACAACGACGTCCTGCTTCCCGGCGTGGTCGCGATGAGCGGCTTCGTGGCGGCGCTCCAGGCCGTCGCCCTGCCGCTGATGATGGAGTTCGGCTACACGAAGGAGATCGAGGACCGCCTGCTGGCGCCGGTCTCGATCTCCCTGGTCGGGCTGGAGAAGGTGCTGGCGGCGGCGCTGCGGGCGCTGTTCGCCGCCGCGGTCACGCTGCCCGCCGGCATGCTGATCATCCAGGACATAACGTTCCGGATGGACGGCCTCCCGCTGCTCGTGCTGTCGATCCTGCTCGGCGGCTGGGCGGCCGGGGCGATCGGGCTGATCATCGGCACGCTGCTGCCGCCCAGCAAGGTCGGCATCATGTTCGCCCTCATCATCGCGCCGATGCTGTTCACCGGCGGCACCCAATACCCGTGGCCCTCGCTCGGCGAGCTGCCCTGGTTCCAGGTCCTGACGGCGCTGAATCCGATGACGTACTCGAGCGAGGGAGTGCGGGCGGCGCTGGAGCCGCAGGTGCCGCACATCGAGCCGTGGATCTCGATCGTCGTGCTCACCGGTTCCTGCGTCGTGCTGACCGCCATCGGCATGGTGAGCTTCCGCCGCCGGTCGCTGACCTGAGAACGCTGCCATGACCTCCACACGCCTCGGGAGACCGCGGCTCGACGGGATGACGTTTACGTCGTGAGCGGCGCGGGCACCGATGGCGAGGGTGATCAGATGCCTCGAAGGTACACACGCTCCACGGACAGGTGGGGCACTCTGCTGCGCGTGTGGCCGGCCGTGCTGGCGATCGCGCTGGCCTTCGGAAGGGGCTATCTCGATGCCTACGGTCCGCGAGGCTGGGTCGGGGTCCTGCTGGCGATCATCGGTCTCTTCGTGGCGGCGGCGTCGATCGGCCTGGCGTTCTTCAGGTGCACCCGGGTGTTACTGAGCCTCGCGATGGGCATGGCGCTGATCTACTGCCTTAACCAGGCCCACGAGGCCGTGGCGCGGCAGGCGCTGGCCCAGCGCGGCCAGGTGAGCGACTGCCTGGTGCGCCAGGAGACCCCGCAACAGCGCACCGTCACCGACACCCACTTCCAGCCCGGCACCTCACCCGGCGACCCCGGCACCACGTGGACGTCCACGCGCACCGAGATCTCCTACGACTACCGCCTGGCCTGCCACCAGGCCGGTCCCGACTCGATGACGACCCGCACCTCCGTGGCGAAGCCGGGCACCACCATCGCGGTCCTCTGGGATCCCACCGGACGAATCACCCCACGCCCGGCCAGGCCCGGCGACACCCCGGCCGAGGACTTCCGCGCCGCCGGGCTGGCGGGCGGAGCGGGCGTCCTGCTGGCCCTCCTCGATGCGGTGCTCGACGCCACCGGCTTCCGTGTCAGATTTTCCGGCTGGCTGACCGCGCGGCGCTTCCGGCGGCGCCGCTGATCGTCGGTAACCGCTGCGGGGGTCCTGCCTTCGTGACAGCCGATCTCCCATTGTGTGATGAAACGATGACAACGCGGTCGACCTCCGGAATCGCCTGCTTGCCTGATGGTCATGCAAGCGACGAACCTCTCTCCCTCTATCTCCACTGGCCGCCGTCGTGCCGGAGCGTTCCTGGCCGTGGCCGTCGCGGTCGGGGCCACGCTCGCGGGGTGCGGCACCTCCCCCGCCTCCACCGCCTCCACCGCCTCCACCGGCGATGGACCGGCCGCGGCCCAGCAGACCAGGCAGGCCGCGACCGGCGTCAGGGTGTTGTGGATGGGTGACTCCATCGCGGGCGCGCAGGCCCCGGCCCTGGAGGCGGCGCTGAAGGCCGACGGTGTGGCGTTCGAGAACGCCACTTCCGCCGGCGGCGGCAACGTCGTCGCCGGTGACCATCCGGTGACGGCCATGGGAGCCCGGGACACGTGGAAGACGCTGAAGGCGAACCTCGCCTCCTTCCGGCCGACGGTGATCGCCTACCAGATCACCAGCTATGACTGGGGCGCGGCCCGCCAGCAGTTGTCGGCCTACCAGAAGCTCGCCCAGACGGCCAAGGACGCCGGCGCCCGGCTCGTACTGGTGTCCGCCCCGCCGTTCAAGATCGACGAATTCTTCAAGCCGCACGAGAACGCGATCAAGAGCGCGCCCGCGATGGCCGCCAAGGCCGCCGAGGCCGCTCACGTTCGCTACCTGGACGCCTCCGAGCTGTGGGGCAGCGACTACGCCGCCGGCAAGGCCCAGCGCGCCAAGGACGGCATCCACTCCTGCCAGCAGGGGTCGGCGGCCTTCGCCACCTGGTTCGCCAAGCGGCTCGGCAAGCTGGCCGGCTTCACCCCGGCCGCCCCCAGTGTCTGGGCGACCGGGCCGTGGACCGGCGATGAGCGCTTCGCCAAACTCGGCTGCGGCTGATGGTTTCGGCCCCTCGCGGCGAGGGACTGGGCGAGGGATTGGTGGTGTCAGCCCCTCGCCGTGCGCACATCGGCGCGCTCGACGGGCTGCGCGGGCTCGCTGTCGCCGCGGTCCTGCTGTTTCACGCCGGGCGGATGCGCGGCGGGTTCCTGGGCGTCGACCTGTTCTTCGTCCTGTCCGGCTTTCTGATCACCGGCCTGCTGCTGGAGGATCTCGGCAGCCGCGGCCGTCTCGGCCTGATGGCCTTCTGGGAGCGCAGGGCCCGCCGTCTCCTGCCCGCCCTGACCGTCATGGTCACCTCGACGCTGCCGCTGGCCTGGGCGTTCGCCAGACCGGACATGCTGAGGTTCGCCCTCCAGGACGCGCCATGGGTGGCTGCCCAGAGCGTGAACTGGCACTATGTCCACGAGCAGCTCGGATACTGGGATGCCGCCGGCACCCGCCTGTTCGCCCACCTGTGGAGCATCGGCGTCGAATGGCAGTTCTACCTGGTCTGGCCCCTGATGGTGGCACTGGCCGGGAAGGGGCCCGGCGGGCAGCGGCGAGTCGCGTTCGTCGCGATCGCCGGTGCGCTCATCTCGCTCCTGCTCATGATCAAGCTCGGGGCGGCCGTGGACACCACCCGCGCCTACGAGGGCACCGACACCCGGGCCTTCTCTCTCCTGCTCGGCGCGGCCGCCGCCACGGCGCCCGTCCGAGACGCCGTGGCCGGCCTGCCGCGCCTGGCCGTGGATGTGATCTGCGTCCCGCTGCTGTGCGGGCTGTTCGCCTCATGGCTGCTGACCAGCGGGGAAGAGGCCCCGGGCCTGTTCCAGGGCGGGATGTTCGCGCACTCCCTGGGCAGCGCCGCGCTGATCGCGCTCCTGGCCCGCACGCCGGACGGTCTGGTGGGCAGGGTGGTCGGCAGCGCCGTACCGCGGCGGCTGGGCGAGCTGTCCTACAGCCTGTACCTGTGGCACTGGCCGGTCTATCTGCTGCTGCCCCGGCCGGTGGCCGGGCTCGACGGCTGGGGCTGGACGATCACCGCGGTCGGACTGTCGCTGCTGGCCGCGCTAGTCTCGAAGGCCGCGGTCGAGGATCCGGTACGACTGCGCGCCCGGTGGGCCACCGGTCGGCGCGGATGGGCGGCGCTGGCCGTCGCGGGGATGATGGCGGTGGGGCTGTGGGCGGCGATACCGCGGCCGGAACCCGGTGCCGGGACGGTCGATGTGAGCATGCTGAACCAGCCGTAGCCGGAGAGACCATGCCGAAGAACGAGAGCGAACACATGCCGGGAGTGCTCTGCCGCGTGGCGGCGATCCTTGTCACGGCGGCGACGCTGGCGGGCTGCGGGATCACCGACACCGACGCACGCCCCGCCGGTCAGCCGGCCCAAGGTGGGCTGACCGAGAACAGCAGCCGCCTGTTGCGGGTGTACTTTGTCACGCCCCAGGGCACCTGGCCGGTGTCCCGGCCGGCGTCGGACGGAGACCGGTTGCGACAGGCCATGGACGCGCTGCTCGCCGGCCCCACAGCGGCCGAGCGGGCGCGGGGGCTGATCACGCGGCTGCCGTCGGCGACCCGGCCGATCGGGGCCAGGACGACCGAGGGCCGGGTGGAGCTGCGTTTACCGTGGCTGGTGCGCGACCTGCGGCCGGTGGCGGTGAGCCAGCTGGTGTGTACGGCCGCCGCGGCCCCGGGCATCGGCGCCGACCCCGTCATCGAGGTGTTCGAGCCCGGCCTGGCGGCCGACCCCTGGCCGGTCAGGTGCGACGAGAGCGGGTCGGCCATCCCGGTCGAGCAAGGAGCCCCCTCATGACCCGCGTACTGCTGATAGAAGACGACCCGGCCGTGCGCCGGGGCGTGAGTCTCGGCCTGCGTCACCGAGGTCACGAAACCCTGCTGGTCGCGACCGGCGAGGACGGTCTGGCCGAACTCATCGCGAGCGCTCCCGAGGTCGTCCTGCTGGACCTGATGCTCCCCGGCATGAGCGGCCTGGAGACGTGCCGCCGCATCCGCGCCTTCAGCCAGGTGCCCATCGTGATCCTTTCCGCGCGCGACGATGACGTGGACGTCGTCGTGGGTCTGGAAGCCGGCGCCGACGACTACGTGATCAAGCCGGCCAGCAGCGAGGTCATCGAAGCCCGCATGCGCGCGGTGCTGCGCCGTACCACCCAGCCCGCCTCCCCCGGCCAGGCCCGCACCACGCACAGCGACCTGCTCGTCGACCGGGTCGCCTTACGCGTGCTCAAGCACGGTGCGCAACTCGCGCTGGCGCCGACAGAGCTGAAGCTGCTGCTGTTCCTGTCAGCGGCGCCCGAACAGACCTTCAGCCGCCAGCAACTCCTGGAACAGGTGTGGGAACACAGCTTCCACGGCGACTACCGGCTGGTCGACGCCTGCGTGATGCGGCTGCGGGCCAAAATCGAGGACGACCCTCGCGACCCCCGCTACATCCAGACCGTGCGCGGCTTCGGCTACCGGTTTGGGCCGCTGTGATCCGGCTTCGGCCGGTTCGGGCCATTGTGAATCAGCTTCGGCCGGTTCGGGCCGCTGTGATCCGTCCGCCCCTTGTCCGAGGCCTGCGAGCCCAGCTGGTCCTGGTGTTCCTGCTGGTCTCCGCGCTCAGCGCGCTGACCGCCGCCGCGTTGACCTTCCGCCAGGGCCGTACCGCGATCGTGGAACGCGTCCAGGCCGACGCCCTGCAGGAGCTCCGCGCCCACCTCGGCGCCCGGGCGCCCGACCTGCCCGCCGATCCCGCCGAGGCGGACCTGCGTACGCTGGCGCTGCAACTGGACCGCGCGGCGGGCACGCGCGGCTGGCGCACCGCCCTGTCCTATCGCGGCGGCCCGCTCATCACCGCCGGGGCGCAGGCGCCGCCGCTGCCCGCGCGGCTACGCGCCCAAGCGGCCTCGGCGACCACCGCGCTGGCCCAGCGCTTCCACCACGCCCAGACGCCCTGGCTGGCCGTGGCCCTTCCCGTCATCGCCGCCGCACGCCCGCACAGCCCCCCGCCGCTCACTGTCTACGCCTCCTTCTCCCTGGCCTCCCAGCAGCAGGACGTGGAGACCCTGGCGGCCGCAGCCCGCTCCGGAGCCCTGCCCGTCGCCCTGGCCTCCATCGTCCTCGCGCTGCTGGCCGCGCGCAGACTGCTGCGACCGGTCCGGCAGTTGCGGACGGCCGCCGAGCGGATGGCGGGGGGCAGTCTGGACACTCGCGTGGACGTCACCGGCGACGACGAACTGGCCGATCTCGGCCGCACCTTCAACACGATGGCGGCCACGCTCCAGGCCGACGCGGCCGCGCTGCGGGCCATGGAAGCGCGGGCGCGCCGGTTCGCCGCCGACGTCTCCCACGAGTTGCGTACGCCGCTGGCGGCCATGGCCGCCGTGACGGAGGTCCTCGACGCCGACGCCGCCTCCGGCCGCCTCGCGCCACTCACCGCCGAAGCGCTGCACCTGGTCTCCGACGAGACACGCAAGCTCACCCGCCTGGTCGAGGACCTGATCGAGGTATCACGTTTCGACGCCGGTGCCGCCGTACTGAACCTCGACGAGATCGACCTGGGCGAGTTCATCGCCAAGACGCTCGCGCTGCGGCACTGGCAGGACCGCGCCCGTACCGATGTTCCCCCAGGACTGCGCGCCCGCCTCGACCCGCGCCGCGTCGACGTCATCCTCGCCAATCTCGTGGGCAACGCGCTGCGGCACGGCGGTGCGGCGGTGTCGGTGCTCATCCAGGTTCGGGCCGGTAGCGACCAGATCACCATTGCCGTCTCCGACGACGGGCCCGGCATTCCCGCCGATCTTCTGCCCCACGTCTTCGACCGCTTCACCAAAGCCGACGCCGCCCGTACCCGAACCGACGGCAGCGGCCTGGGCCTGGCCATCGCCACCGAGAACGCGCGCCTGCACGGCGGCACCCTCACCGCGGCCAACGCGCCCCACGGCGGAGCCGTCCTGACCCTCACCCTGCCTCGCGACCCACCATGAGGAACGCCAGACCAGGCTCGTCGTCAGGCCGCCGCCTCCAGTCGGGGCCCCGCGGCTGGCGCCCCGGCGCGGCGGACCGCGGCCGGGGCGTGCTGCTTCAAGTGAGCCTCGAGGGAGTGGAGTTGGTGGTGCCCGGTCAGGTGAGCTCGATGTAGTCCAGTTCGGCGTACCCGGTGCCGCCCGCGAAGTACGGCGAGCCCTTGGCCAGGCGGATCACGTTGTAGCCGGCCCCGAGCGTGACGGTGGTGCCGATCGTGGCGCCGAACTGGCCCCAGGCCGGAGTAGGCGGGTAACTGACCGTGCTCCAGGCTCCGCCGTTGTAGGCCAGGCCCTGCGTCGCGGTGGCGCCGGTGCCGTTGGCGTAGCCGATGGTCATCGTGTACGCGCGAGCGGCGGGCACGTTCACCACGAAGTCCACGTAGCTGTCGGTACGCGGCGTGCCCGAGTTGTCGATCCGGCCCACATAACCGCCGCCCGACGCGCTGGCGGCGCTCAGCCGCTGGGCGCGGAACACCGAGGCGTTCTCGGCCTCATATCGCCGCTGGTAGGCGGGCACTCCGCTGACCGGTTCGACGATGAGCTGGTAGGCGCTGGTGGCGGCCATGTTCGGCACGGACACGCTGAGCTGGCCACCGCTCACCGTGCGGGTGGTGGTGGAGATCGTCGCGGGTGCGGTCACGGCGGTGAAGCGTCCGCTGGACGGGGTGGACAGCAGCGTGACACGGACGCTGGAGCCCAGTGCGCCGATGCCGGTCAGGTTGACGGTGTTGGTGCCGGACTCGTTGCCGAACACCACGTTGACGATCTTGCGGGTGCCGTCGTAGGAGGCGAATCCGTCCAGGCCGCTCTGCGTGCCCGGCGTCGTCGTGACCATGTTGCCGGCCATGTCGCCGTACCACTTGTACAGCCACCAGGTGCCGGTGGGCTGGTTGTTGTTGACGACCAGGCCGTTCATGGTGCCGTACTCGTACCAGAAGGCCCGATGCGCGGACTCCACGCCACCGCGCTCGAACTTGGCCACGTAGCTGGCGATCCGGCCGGGTACGTCCACCTCACTGGTGGCGGCGTACTCGTTGATGGAGACGCGGCGCGGGCTGATGCCCAGTGAGGACTCCAGGTTCCGGTAATCGGCGAGGTCGGCGGCGATCCGGTCGGGATTCACCAGCTCGTGCCAGCAGATGATGTCGGGCAGCGTGCCGGTGTCCCTGGCGCGGGTCAGGAACGACTGCATCCAGGACCGGTTGTAGGTGGCGGTACTGGGGCCGACGATCGGCGTCAGCGTGTCGAGCGCGCGCACCGCCCGGTACGTGCGCACCCAGCCGTCGTTGAAGGCGCCCGCGGCGGCGGTGTTCCAGGTCCAGTCGGGCTCGTTCCAGAGCTCCCAGCCGATCACGTTCGTGACCGTCGAGGCCGAGAGTCTGGCGTTGACCATGGTGTTCACCTTGGCCAGCCAGTCGTTCCAGCTCACCCACCTGTAGGGGAAGTCGGGGTAGATGTCGGGCATCCGGACGAACTCGCCCGCGCCGGCCCGGGTGGCCTGCGGGGCCACCAGCAGCGAGTCGCCACCGGGCGGCTGGCCGTTGGGGCGCTGGCCCACGCCAGGCGCGGGCTGGGTCAGCGAGTTCACCTTGATCGGTAACAGGGTGGAGTCGGCCGGCCTGCTGTTCTCCGCGAGGCCGTACAGGCCGCCCGAGGCGACGTGGGTCACCGGCCGGAACGGCTGGGCGACGTTGACGGTCAGCGTCGCGCCCGCCGCCGCGGCCGGGGGCGCGAAGGTCGCCAGGGTCGCGGCCGCGGTGATCACGGCTAAGAGGGGTTTACGCACGTTGCTCTCCTTCGGGGGGTGGGGATGCGGGCAACCAGATGCGCATGCTCGACGGCCCGCGATGAGCCCATGAGTGATAGGGCCGCAGCGGCACGTCGAACCATTCGGCGTTCTCAACGGGAGTGGTGGCCGTGGGATAGGGCCATGGCCTATCGGCGTACGCGGGCAGCCGGCCGCGGATCCGCACGCCGCCGGGTTCCGCTCGCGGGGCGAACAGGGGGTCGATCGTCAGAGCGTCGAGCCCGCCGGGGTCAGGGAGGTCGCGGGACTCGACGCACAGGACCTCCGGGCCGCGTTCGACGGCGACGCAACCGCGTATGGCGTCGACGCGGGGATCCGGCCGCGTGAACCGCGGCGCCATCGGCAGTTCGAGGGTGATGACCTCGCCTGCCCGGAAGGCCCGCCGTACCTCGACCATGCCGGGATCGACCGGCTGAGCCCGACCGTCCGAGATCAGCCTGGCTCCGACCGCCCATGCCGGAACTCGCAACGCGAGCGTCCATGGCAACGGCTCATCGGCCGCGATCCGGACGTGGATGGTCCCGGTCTCGGGGTAGCCGGTCTCGACATCCACGGCCATCCGCCTGCCGTCCGGCAGTTCGACGCTGATGGCGCACGGCGCGTACTGGTGGATCTGGAGGCCGTCGTCGTCCGCGGTGGCGAGGTAACCGCCGAGGCTCGCCAGCGTCCGCGCGACGTTGGTGGGGCAGCAGGACACGTCGAACCAGGCGGCCCGGGTGCCCCCTTCGGCCCGCGGGCTCACCTCGGTGCCGTCCGTCGGCTTGCCCGGCACCCGCTGGTGGAGGGGGTTGGCGTAGAAGAAGGCCCGGCCGTCGGGGCTCGGGGAGGTCGCGATGATGTTGTAGAGCGTGCGCTCGATCAGGTCGGTGTACCGGACGTCGGCGGTGGCCAGGTAGAGCCGCCAGGAGACCATGATCGAGGCGACCCCCGCGCACGTCTCGCAGTACGCCCGGTCCGGCGGCAGCTCCCAGTCCTCACCGAACCCCTCGTCCTGGTGGCGCGAGCCCATGCCTCCCGTGATGTACGTCCGGCGCGCGACGGAGCGCTCCCATTGCCGTTCCACCGCCCGCAACAGCTCGTCGTCGCCGCGCTCGACGGCCACGTCCACCGCCGCGGCGGTGAGGTAGAGCGCGCGGACCGCGTGGCCGCGCCACACCTCGGCCTCCCTGATCGGGACGTCGTCCTGAAAGTAGGCCCGTCCCAGCGGAATGTCGCGGAGCGTGCCATGCCCGCGGCGCTCGAGGAACAGGCGGGCCTGCTCGACGTAGCGCTCCTCGCCCAGGGCCCGGCCGAACTCCGCCAGGCCGACCTCGATCTCCGGGTGCCCGCAGATCTTGGGCAGGCCGTCCGCGCCGAAGGTCCGGCACACGTGGTCGGCGGCCCGCCGCGCGACCCGTACCAGGTCGTCCTCGCCGGCCGTGCGCAGCCGCGCGACCGCGGCCTGCAGGAGATGGCCGATGTTGTAGAGCTCGTGCCCGCCTTCGAGGTCGCTGTAGCGCGGCCGCTGCTCGCCGTGCCCGAAGCAGGTGCCGAGGTATCCGTCCGGATCCTGCGCCCGGGCGACGCGGGCGGTGAGCCGCTTGATCGCGACTTCCGCCTCCGGGTCGCCGGTACGGCCCCTCTCCCAGGCCAGGGCCTCCAGGAGCTTGTAGACCTCCGAATCGGAGAACGGCCAGCCGGGCCGGTCGGGCGAGGTCGTCCCGTCGGCGACACGATCGAAGTTCGCGAGCCAGCCGAGGCGTTCCATCCACGACTCGCAGTGGGCCAGTGTCGCCGTGCCGTTGACGGCCTGACGGGCGGCCCAGAAGCCATCGGTGATGGAGGCCTGCGCGAGGGGGCGTACCCGGCCGCGGGACGGCAGCACGGGACAGGAGCCGCCCGTCGTGCCTTCGGTCATCTCGTGCGCCTTTCGTTCAGTCTTTGACGGCACCCGCGGTGACCCCGGCGGCGATGTAGCGCTGCGCGAGGACCAGCAGGAAGGCCGCCGGGACGGACGCGATCACGGCGGTCGCCATGATCGAGTTCCACTGCGTGGTGTTGTTGCCGATGTAGCGGTAGATGCCGAGGGTGATCGGGATGACGTCGCTGTTGCGGTTGAGGGTCGAGGCGAAGATGAAGTCCGACCATGCCCACAGGAAGGCGAAGAGGGAGACCGTGATCACCGAGTTGCGGCTCAGCGGCAGGATGATGGATCGGAACGTGCGCCAGGTGCTCGCCCCGTCGATCTGGGCCGCGGCCATGAGCTCGCGGGGGATGCTCGCCATGAACGCCCGGAAGAGCAGCACCGCGAACGGCACGGCCAGTGTCGAGTCGGCGACGATCAGGCCCGCCACGGTGTTCAGCATCCCGAGCCTGATGTAGATCGTGTAGAAACCCATGGCCATGACGACGGCGGGGATCATCTGCGCGACGAGGAGCACGAAGTCGATCCCGCGGGCGCCACGCGGCCGCAGTTTCGCCAGCGAATAGCCTGCGGGCAGGGACACGAGCAGCGTGAGCACGACGGTGCCGAGGCCGATGAAGAGGCTGGTGGCGAGGGCGGGCAGTTGCTGGCCGAGCGCCGCGGTGTAGCCCTCGAACGTGGGGTTCCAGGGGAACCAGTGGGGCGGATCGGCCCGCATGTCGCCCGTCTTGGTGAGCGAGACGTTGAACATCCAGTAGACGGGGAAGAGCATCACTCCCACCAGCACGACCCCGAGCACCGTCTTCCACCTGCTCATGGCTGTTCCTCCTTGCGCTGCAGGCGCACGTACGCGAGTCCGGCGGCGAAGGCGATGAGGATGAGCAGGTTGCCGACGGCCGCCGCCGGGGAGAAGTCGGGCTGGCCGGTGCCGAACGCCTCCCGGTAGGACCAGGTGGCCAGCGTCGTGGACGCGTCCGCCGGACCCCCCTTCGTCATGATCCAGATGATGTCGACGACCTTGAGCGTGTAGATCAGGCCGAGCAGCAGAGTGATCGCGGACACCGGGCGCAGCAGAGGAAAAGTGATGCGCCAGAACCGCTGCCACGAGTTCGCCCCGTCCAGGCCGGCGGCCTCGTACAGCTCGGCCGGGATGTTCTGCAGCCCGGCGTAGAGGATCACCAGGTTGAAGGGGATCCCGAGCCAGATGTTGGCGACCGTGACGGACAGCAGCGAGGTGTCGGGGGACGTCAGCCAGTTGATCTGGCCGATCCCGAACGCCTGGAGGACCGTGTTGACGATGCCGTTGTCGCTGTTGAGCATCCACGACCAGGTCGAGGCGGAGACGATCAGCGGCAGCAGCCACGGCACGAGGAACATCGCCCGCAGCACCGCGGAGAGGCGGAAGTTGCGGTGGAAGAAGACCGCGAGAGCCAGGCCGAGGGCGTACTGGACGGCGATGGACCCCAGGGTGAACAGGGCTGTGTTGCGCAGGGCCGCCAGGAACGTGTCGTCGGAGACGACGTTCAGGTAATTGCCCAGCCCGGTGAACTCCGGATTGCCCTGCACGAAGGCGCGCGGTGTGTAGTCGTGCACGCTGAGGTCGATGTTGCGGTAGAGCGGATAGGCGTAGAAGACGGCCAGGTAGACGACGAGCGGCGCGAGGAAGGCGAAGGCGGTCCACTGCCGCGAGCGGTGCCGCGCGGTGGTGCCCGCCGCCCGGCTCGCCGCGCTGCCGGCGAAGGCCGCCACCGTCTGGGTGCGAGTCCTCGTGAGCACGGCTCAGCCGCCGATCGCCTGCTTGGCCTGGGCTTGGGCCGCCTTGAGCGCGTCAGCCGGGCTCGCCGCGCCGCTCAGCGCCTTCTGCACCGCCGTCCACATGGCCTCGGAGATCTTCGGGTATTTGGTGCCGAGGTTGCCACTCGTACGACCCTTGGCCGAGCGCACCGCTTCGACCCACGGCTGCAGGCTGGGCTCCTTCGCGAGGATCGCCTTCTGCCCTTCTGCGGTGGACGGGATGTAGTACGCGAACGTCGTACCGGTTTCCACCAGGCCCTCGGGCGTGGTCATGCATTCGAGGATCTTCTTGGTGGTGTTGTAGCGCTGGGTGTCCTTCTGCACCGGGACCGTGATGAACTCGCCGCCCGTGGGTGTGGGGGCGGCCCCGCCGTCCTTGCCCGGGATCTGCACGATGCCGGTGGGGAAGCCGGCCTTCGCGGCACTGTTGATCTGCCAGGTGCCGTTCTCGGCGAACGCGAACTCACCGGTGAGGAACTCCTCCCAGGTGGTGTTCTGGGAGTTGCTGATGACCGAGTTGGGGGCGATGCCGTCCTTGACCCACGAGTGCCACAGGGTGAGCGCCTCGACGGCCTGGGGCGAGTCGAGCTGCGTGAGCTGCGCGCCGGAGCCCCAGAACCACGGCAGGAACTGGAACGAGCCCTCCTCCGTGCCGATGGCCGAGAAGGTGATCGGCTTCTTACCCGCGGCCTTGACCTTCTTCAGCGCCGCGTCGAGTGAGGCCCAGTCCTTGATCGATTTCGGGTCGACGCCGGCGGTGTCGAGGATCTTCTTGTTGTAGTACAGCGCGAGGGTGTTCGCACCGATGGGAATGCCGTACGTCTTGCCGTCCAGCTCTCCTGCGGCGATGAGGTTCTTGTCGAACCTCGCGGTCTCGAGGCCGAAGTCGCCCATTGAGCTGAGCATCCCCGCGTCCGCGAGGGTGGAGACGGCGGGATTGTCGAGGAGGATGACGTCGGGCGCGTTGCCTTCCTGGCCCGCGAGCAGGGCCTGGTTCGTCAGCGCGGTCGTGTCGTACGCGGTGCGCTGGATGGCGACGCCGGCCTGCTGCCCGCAGGCGTTCACCCGCTTGGCCCAGGCGGAGGCCGGGTCGTGCTGCGGGTACGGGTCCCACCACGTGTAGGCGCCGCCGGCGGATGCGCTGCTGGTGGCGGCGCCGCCCTGGGGAGCCGATGAGCAGGCGGCCAGCGCGGACAGTGCCAGGACTGCGACGCCGACCTTCGTAGGCGTGGATGGACGAGGCATTGGATTCCTCCAATGTTAGCGCTCACATTTAACTGTGGCCGGACGGTCGTGGGGCTGTGGCCCGCACTCAGCGGGCGGGCGGGGCTTTCGGGGGCGCGGTGCTTCCCCGTGACACCAGTTCTGGAGAGATGAAGCGCACGACGAACGGCTCGCTTCGGGCCGCCGTCGATTCCACGCGGCGTACGAGCTGGCGCACCGCCATGGCGCCCAAACGGTCGGGTGCGCTCTCGATGAACGAATAGGGCAGGGAGAAGGTCGCGGCGAACTCGGCGGAGTAGCGCCCGATGACCGACAGGCCCTCGGGCACCCGGAGTCCCCGCGCGTAGGTGACGGAGGGCAGCGCGGCGGCGGCCGCCTCGTTGTTGATGAGCAGGCCCGTCGCCGAGGGGTGCGCGTCGAGCAGGGCGTTGAGCAGGCGCCCGACGGCCGGCTGCCGGGACTCGCCGTAGACCGCGTGCAGCGTGACACCGAGCTGCCGCGCGCGTTCCAGCGCGGCGTCTCGCAGACGCCACACGTACGCGCCGCCGCGCTCGACGACGTGTTCCGGCTGCGAGATCAGGATGAGCTCGCGGTGGCCGAGCCGGTGAAGGTGATCCACCATGCCCCTTCCGGCCTCCTCGAAGTCGAGATCGAACACGTCGAGTCCCGAGCAGTCGCCCGGCAGGCCGACCAGGGCGCCCGGTTGCGGCGCCGCACGCAGGATGGGCAGTCGCGAGTCCTCCTGCGCGATGTTCATCAGAACGACGCCGTCCACCATCCGGGAATCGGTGATGCGCCGCAGTGCCCGCGCGCCGTCGGCCTCGGTGACCAGCAGTGTGTCGTAGCCCAGGTCGCGGGCGGTGTCCGTGACGCCCAGGATGTACTGCATCATCGCGGGCGCGAACTCGTCTTCGTGAAACTGCGCGAGCAGACCGAGGACCTTGGTCCGGGATGTGGCCAGCGCGCGAGCGCCCGCGTTCGGCGTGTACGCGAGCGCCTCGGCCGCCGCCAGCACGCGCAGGCGGACCTCTTGCGAGATGGGCCGCTTGCCGGACAGCGCGTAAGACGCCGTGCTGCGACTCACCCCGGCCTCCCGGGCCACGTCTCCGATCGTCGCCATTCTCACCTCCTACTGTCGAAGTACCGTCGAATCACTGTCGAACCATCGTCGAACCGGTTCGACGATGGCGTTGCGGACTCCCTGCATCGAGGACCAGCTAGCCAGGCGAAGCACGCCTATTCCTGGGGAATTTCCATGCGGACGCCATCCCGCGACTCGGTATCTTCACGGGAGCGTCCGCCTGCAGTCTTCGCGACCAAGCGAACCGGTTCAACGATGTCGCTCGACTTTTACTCACGAGGCGACACACGTCAAGAGCGCGATATCGAATCGTGACATGCCGGAAACGCCGAAACCTCGGATGTGGTCGACGCATTGACGGGCGACAGCGCGGCTACGTAACCTACGTGAAACTCTCGTTGTGTTGCGGATCGACTCCCTGAATTTGTTAGCGCTCACATCACTGGTGAAGCGCCTCGGTTCCGGGCCAGAACTACACCCAGCAGGGCGTCGCGACGCTCGATCCCGGAAAGCGGCAGGCCCGCGCGATCTTCGGCGGCGCAGACAGTGCCGGGCACATCCGCTTAGAGAACGTCTCCACCCGCCTCTTCGGCCGCACCGTGCACGCCTGGGTACGGGAGATCCCGTGGGCGGGGCCAGCTCGGCGACTCGGCGCAGCCGGAGATCGTCGCCGAACGTGACGTCGCCGTCAAGGACGGCACCGTGGTGTTCGACGGCGACTCCACGGGCGTCACATCACCCCTACTGACTTGCGACGTTCTTCACCGCACCGGCAAGCCTGTGACCGCTCTGCCGATGATCAACCGCTGAATCTCTGACGTACCCTCAAAAATGGTGTAGATCTTGGCGTCCCGGTGGAAGCGTTCCACCGGATGTTCCCGCGTGTATCCCGCCCCGCCCAGGATCTGGATCGCCTGCTCCGTCACCCACACCGCCGTCTCCCCCGCCACCAGTTTCGACATCGAGCCCTCCGCCTGTCCGAACTGCCGGCCCATCCGGGCCATCCAGGCAGCGCGCCAGGTGAGCAGCCGGGCCATGTCCACGCGGGTCGCCATGTCGGCGAGGAGGAAGGCGATCGCCTGGTTCTCGCCGATCTTGCGGCCGAACTGCTCGCGCTCCCGCGCGTAGTCCCTGGCGTACTCGAAGGCGGCCCTGGCGATGCCGACGGCCATCGCGGCCACCGAGGGGCGGGTGGTCTCGAAGGTACGCATCGCCGCCTGCTCGCCGGCGCGGCCGCCGTTGCGTACGCGGGCGAGGCGGGCGTCGAGTTTGTCCTTGCCGCCGAGGAGGCAGGAGCCGGGAACGCGGACGTCGTCCAGGACGACCTCGGCGGTGTGCGAGGCGCGGATGCCGTGTTTGCGGAACTTCTGCCCCATCGACAGGCCAGGGGTGCCGGGTGGGATGACGAAGGTGGCCTGGCCTCGGGTGCCCAGCGAGGGTTCGACCGAGGCGACGACCACGTGGACGTTCGCGATGCCGCCGTTGGTGGCCCAGGTCTTGACGCCGTTCAGGATCCAGTCGCCGCCGGAGTACACGGCACGGGTACGGATCGAGCCGACGTCGGAGCCCGCGTCCGGTTCCGAGGCGCAGAAGGCGCCCAGCTTGACGTCGTTCTCCGTGCCGAACATCTGCGGCAGCCACTCCCCCATCTGCTCCGGCGTGCCGTTCGCGGACAGGGCGGCGGCGGCCAGGCCGGTGCCGACGATGGACAGGCCGATGCCCGCGTCGCCCCAGAAGATCTCCTCGAACGCCACCGGCAGCGCCAGACCGCTCTCCTCGAACCACTGGGTGGCGAAGAAGTCGAGCGAGTACAGGCCGATCTTGGCGGCCTCCTGGATGACGGGCCAGGGGGTCTCTTCGCGTTCGTCCCACTCCGCGCCCGCCGGGCGGATCACGTCGCGGGCGAACGTGTGCACCCAGTCGCGTACCTCGGCGACATCGTCGCTTAATTCAGGACAGAAGCCGCCCATGCTGTTACTCCCTGAAAAATCCTGTTAGAGGCACCAGGCCACACTCCGGTACGGCCACAAACTGCCAGCCGTTACCATTGGTAACACCTTACCGGCCAGTAGCCCACCACCGGAAGCCCGCCCACTCTTCAGCGTGGGCCGCGAGACAGGGTCGAGGCCAGTACGGCCCCGGCAGCCAGGGTCATCGTGATCGCCAGGCCGTACATGAGCGGGCCGAACCCGCCGAACGCGGCGGCCACCTGCGGGCCGACGCTGCCACCGACGGCCAGGGCGAAGGAGAACAGCGCCAGCGCCGTGCCGCGCGCCTGCCCCGCCCGCGCCGAGACCGCTTCGTTGAGGCTCGGCAGGCCACCGGTGATCGAGGCGACGTAGACGGCGAGCAGGAGCACCAGCCCGAGCGCGGCGGCGGCCGTCCAGCCGATGACGGCCAGCGCGATGGCCCCCGCGAACAGCAGCGACATGGCCCGCGTGGTCGCCGGGATCCGGCCCAGCCAGGGCATGAGCAGCGGTACGAGCACGATCGAGGGCAGGCCGCCGGCGCGCAGGAGGAGCAGCTCGCTCGGTGATGCCATGCCATAGATCTGCAATCCCGTGTAGACGGCCACGAACCCGACCATCAGCACGATCGTCGCGACGTACCGCAGCAGCAGCACGCGATCGAACAGCAACCCCGGTACCGACCGGTACACCGACAACAGCGACCCCGCCCCCTCCCGCGGCAGGTCGGGCAGCATGACGGCGCGCAGCCCGAGCGCGGCCAGCGCGAACCCGGCCGCCGACAGCCCGAACAGCCCCCGCCAGCCGAGCACACCCACCAGCAGTTGGGCGGCGACCTGCAGAAGTACGGCCGAGGCGAGGAACGCGCCGGTCACCGCGGCGATCGCGACGACCCTGCGCCTGGGCTCGACCCGCTCGGCCAGGTACGCCATGCCCGCCGGCGGGAACATCGCCACGGCCACCCCTTGCAGCGCCCGCAGCACGAAGGCCGCCTCCGGTGAGGGGCTCAACGCCACCAGCGCGGTGGTGACGGCGGCCAGCGGCAGTCCCAGCAGGAGCAGACGCCTACGCCCGAACCGGTCGGACAACGGACCGAACACCAGGAAGCCGACGCCGTACCCGATGCCGAAGGCGGTGACCAACCAGGTCAAGGCACCGGTGGACGCGCCCCAACCGGCCGCCATGTCGTGCAGGAGCGGGATCACGACGTACAGCTGGCCGCTGACCAGGACCGCGGTGAGTACGAAGGCCACCATCGTCCGCCCGAACCGAGCAGCGGCCGGGGCGGGTTCGGCCCGCACGCGTTCACGAGCGACGACAGCCGGCCGGGAACCCACAGCGTCGCGGGGAACGGCTCGATCACAAATGGCCGAGGCCGAACGTGGGCCTGGGCGGGCGGCGCTCCGGCCGCGGATCACACGTGGAAAGGAGATAGCCATGTGCCGGGACGGTAGCCAACCAACTAGTTGGATGTCAACTGGTTGGTTGGATTGCAACCAACCGGTTGGTCATGGCAAGATGGACACCATGGCACCCAAGGTCTCGACCGCCGCCACCCGAGCCGCCCTGCTGGAGGCCGCGCGGGGGGAGTTCGCCGCGTTCGGCGTCGCGGGCGCCCGCGTGGATCGCATCGCCGAGCGCGCCGGCGTCAACAAGGAGCGCATCTACGGCCATTTCGGCAGCAAGGAGAAGCTGTTCGATGCCGTCATCACCGAGGCGCTCGACGACCTGACCGCGCGGATCGCGCTACCGGGCGCCGATCCGGCCGACTATGTGGCCAGGCTGACCGACTACTACCACGAGCACCCCGACCTGGTGCGCCTGCTGATGTGGGAAGCGCTCAACTACCGCGGCCAGGACCTGCTCCCCGGCCAGGAGGCCCGCGTCGAGCGCTGCGCGCGCAAGACGGCCTCACTCGCCGAGGGCCGGGGTGAGGAGCCGGACGCGGCGACGGCGCGCAGGTTGTTCCTGCTGACGGGGCTGGCGTTGTTCCAGTCGATGATGCCGCAACTCGCGCGCATCATCCTGGGCGAGGACGCCGACTCCCCCGCGGGCCGCCGCGCCCTCCGCGACCAGGCCGCCGCCCTGGCCGCCCGCCCTTAGGACCTCCTACGACCGGTCTCTTGTACGGCAAGCCCGGGAAGACCCACCCGCCGACCAGGGCTGGGCGCCTCCAGGGCTGATCGCTCTCTACGCGGCGAGTCGAGAGAGTTTCGTCATATCAGCACCATGCAGACGTACCCACACGAGATGGCGCTCGCCCCGCAGTGCGCCTCAGCGGGGATGTCGAGTTGCCCGTAGAAGTTGTCACCCCATGCGATCACGGCACCATTTTTGAGGGCGAGGCTGAAACCGGCACCCGCGGAGATGGCGGTGACACCGGACTGCGCTTCGGCGGGCACCGTGGTGTTCGTCACCGGTTCGCCACTTCGTAGCCGGCCTCCTTGACGGCGGCGACGATCGTCGCCTCGTCGATCAGGCTTTCGCTGTCCACGGTCAGCAGTCCGCTGGCCAGGTCCACCTCCACAGAAGTGACTCCGGCGACCTCGCCGACCTCTTCCTTGACCGAGCTCACGCAGTGGCCGCAGGTCATGCCCTTGACGGTGTAGGTGGCGGTGCTCATATCGATCAACCTTCCGGGTCAGGAACGAACAAGTCGGGCGATGGCGTCACTGGCCTCTTTGACCTTGGCCTGGGCCTCGGGACCACCCTGGAGGGTGGCTTCGGCGACGCAGTGACTCAGGTGCTCTTCGAGCAGGGACAGGGCGAACGACTGCAGGGCACTGGTGGCCGCCGAGACCTGCGTGAGGATGTCGATGCAGTATTTGTCGTCCTCGACCATCCGCTGCAGCCCACGCACCTGGCCTTCGACCCGGCGCAACCGCCGCTGGTGGTTCTGCTTGTTGTCGGTGTAGCCGGCCATTCGCCGCTCCTCTCCCGCGCTCCGCCGCGATATTACCATACCCCCCTACCCTATTGCGGCACTTGACACTAACGCCGGTTCTCGGCCGGGGTGAGCCGCAGCAGCCATTGCGCCACAGCGTCGGGCAGCAGCGGGAGCGCGGCCACCGTGTAGGGCACGGCGACGAGCGCCAGCGCGAGCAGGATCGCGCGGGCCTATCATCGCCCGAACCGGGGCCTGTCATACCGTTGTTAGGTCCGTTCGGGCATGCTGGAGGCGTGATCAGGCTGCGTAAGGGGACAGTTGGGGCCCGGTTCACGATCTTGTACGCCGGTGTGTTCCTGCTGTCCGGCATCGTGCTGCTGGCCCTGACCTTCGTGTTGTCCGACACCGAGGTCTCCACCGGAGGGCCGCCCCAGCCGGCCGGCGACGGCATGACCGCGGCGCAGCGGCACATTCTCCAGTTGCAGCGGCAACTGGGCGATACCGAGGCGAACCAGTCCCGGCAGCTGCTGATCGGCTCCCTGCTCGCGCTGGTGGTGATGGCGATCGTGTCTCTGCTGGTCGGCCGGGCGCTGGCCCGCCGGGTGCTGCGCCCGCTGCGGCTGATCACCGCGGCGACCCGGCGCATCTCCGCCGACAACCTGGACCGGCGGCTGGCCGTCAGCGGCCCGGCGGACGAGGTGAAGGACCTCGCCGACACCATCGACGGCCTGCTGGAACGCCTGGAGGCGTCCTTCGCCGCCCAGCGCCGGTTCGTCGCCAACGCCTCGCACGAGCTGCGGACCCCGCTGGCGACCATGCGGGCCTCGCTGGACGTCGCGGTCGCCAAACCCGGCGTGCCGACGCAGACGCTCGTCGTGGGTGATCGGCTGCGTACCCAGCTGGACCAGGTGGATCAGCTGCTCGACGGCTTCCTGGTGCTGGCCCGGGCCCAGCATGGCGCCCTGGCCGAGGCCGCCGTCGTCGACCTGGACGATCTGGTCGCGCGGGCGCTGACCGGCCATGCCGCCGCGATCGCGGCGAAACGGCTGGAGGTGACCACGCGGCTGCGGGCCGCCGGCACCCGGGGCGATGCCGCGCTGCTCTCCCGGATGGCGCAGAACGTGATCGACAACGCTGTGGCGCACAACGAGGAGGAGGGCTGGATCCACGCCGAGACCCTCCGGGAGGGCGCCGAGGTCCGGCTCATCGTGCGGACCGGCGGACGGGTACTCGACCAGCGGGACGTGGACCGGCTCGCGCGGCCCTTCGAACGGCTCGGCGTCGACCGCACCGGGTCCGAGAACGGCTCCGGCCTCGGGTTGTCCATCGTGGCGGCGATCGCGGCGGCGCACGGCGGACGGCTCGACCTGCTCGCCCGGCCGCAGGGCGGCCTGGGAGTCTCGATCGCTCTGCCGGCCGGGGCGACGGCATGAGGATCATGGTGGTCGAGGACGCGCGGCCGCTCGCCGAGGTCGTCGCCGAGGGGCTGCGCGATCAGGGGATGGCGGTCGACATCACCTACGACGGGCTGAGCGCCGCCGCCAAGCTCGAGCTCACGGAGTATGACGTGGTGGTCCTGGACCGCGATCTGCCCGGCCTGCACGGCGACACGCTGTGCCAGATGATCAGCGAGCGGCCGGACCGCCCGATGGTGCTGATGCTGACCGCGGCCGGGGCGCCCGGCGACCGGGTCAGCGGTCTGACCCTCGGCGCGGACGACTACCTCGCCAAGCCGTTCCACTTCCCGGAGCTGGTCCTGCGTGTCCAGGCGCTGGCCCGCCGCAGGCCGGACGCGCGCCCGCGGACCCTGCGCGCCGCCGGGATCGAGCTGGACCCGATCCACCGGACCGCCGTGCGCGACGGGAGGCAGCTGAGCCTTTCGGTGAAGGAGTTCGCCCTGCTGCAGGCGCTGCTGCGGGCCAGCCCCGGCTTCCTCAGCGCCGAGGAACTGCTGGAGCGGGTCTGGGACGAGAACGCCGACCCGTTCACCAACACCGTGACCGTGACCATCGGGCGGCTGCGCCGCAAGCTCGGCGAACCACCGGTCATCACCACCACCCCCGGCGTGGGCTATCGGCTCGCCTGATTCGCCTGGATCGCGGCGGCGTGCCGTTCCAGGAAGGTGTAGACGTCGGCCTCGTCCACTCCCGGGAACGACCCCGGCGGGAGGGCGGCCAGGACGTGTGAGTTGGCGCGGGCCGAGGGCCAGGCGTAGCCCTCCCAGCGTTCGGCCAGCTCGGTGGGCGGGCGGCGGCAGCAGTCCCCGGTCGGGCAGTTGGATTTGGTGCGGTTGGTGGTCTCCCTGCCCCGGAACCACCGCGACTCCCTGAACGGCACCCCGAGCGTGATCGCGAAGTCCCGCTCCCGCGACGGGTCCACGTGCGCGACGCAGAAATAGGTGCCGGTGGGCGAGTCCGAGTACTGGTAGAACACCGAGAACCGGTCCGGCGAGGAGAACACCTGGCGGCCCGACCACTGCAGGCACATCCGCTGCCCCTCGATCGCCCCCTGCTCGTCGGCGGGGAAGACGATCCCGTCGTTCTCGTACGCCTTGTAGATCGTGCCGCCCGCGTCGTTGCGGACGAAGTGGCAGACCAGATCGAGGTGATGGGTGGCCAGGTTCGTGAAGCGGTGGGCGGCCATCTCATAGGACACCGCGAACACGTCACGCAGGTCCTCCACCGACAGCGCCCGGTCCGACTTGGCCTCCTGGAGGTAGAGGGCCGCGGCCTTCTCCGGTACGAGCACCGCGGCGGCGAAGTAGTTGGCCTCGGTGCGCTGCCGCAGGAAGTCGGCGAAGTCGCGTGGCTTGCCGTGGCCGAGCGCGAGGTGGCCGAGGGTCTGCAGCAGGATCGTCCGAGGGGTGTGCATGCCGAGTTGCTCGTGCTTGACGTAGATGCGGCGGTTGCGGAGGTCGGTGATGGAGCGTACGGATCTGGGGAGGTCCTGAGCAGTGTGCACCGTGAAGCCGAAATGGGTGACGAGACCCTGGACCGTGCTCTGGGACAGGGCGCCGGTGCGGTAGCCGACCGAGGTCAGCGCCTCGGCGGCGGCCTTCTCGATCTCGGGGAAGTAGTTGCCGACCTCGCGCTGCCGGCGTCTCAGCTCGGCGTTCGCGACCCTGGCCTCTTCCGGAGTGGCGGTGCCTCGCGCTTGCCGGGCGCGCAGCTCTCCGTACAGGCCGAGGAGGTGTTCGAGCACGTCGTTCGGCACGCGCGCGGAGACCTTGAGCCGGGGCAGGCCGAGGCTCGCGTAGATCGGGTCGCGCTGGGCCTCTTCCAGGGCGATCTCGAGCTGGGCGCGGCGGTTGGGCGGCTGACGGCGCAGGAGCTCCTCGACGGGGACGCCCAGCGCGGCGGCCAGCGACTTGAGCAGCGTGAGCTTCGGTTCGCGCTTGCCGTTCTCCAGCAGCGACAGCTGGCTGGGCGCCCTGCTGACCCGTGTCCCCAGGTCGGAGAGGGTCAGGCCACGCTGTTTGCGCAGGTGACGAAGGCGTTGCCCAAACGCGATGAGATCGAGCTCCTGCGTCAAAGACAGCGGTTCTTCGCCTAGCAAGGACGCCATGCGATCATCTTAGACAGAAAATCCGGCCATTTTCTAGACATCGGAGTCGGAGCACCATGAGTGCCGCAGACTCCCGGAGTCCCATCACATTGGTCTAGTCCATATGGAAAACTTGCCTTTTATTCTCCGCTGAACAACGGACAAACCTTCATATATCGCGAAATTTGCTGCTTCTTCTGCTCGAAGGAGGCTATTTCGCCACGTCGGCCCGGGCACAGACTCGGCACAGGCCCCAGGGGACGACAAAGGAGTGAAAATGAACGATCGCCTCAAGGGAGCTGCTGAGCAGCTGCAGGACGAATGGGACAACGACCATCGCTGGGCGGGCGTCGAACGGACCTACAGCGCCGAGGACGTGATCAAGCTTCGCGGTAGCGTTCAGGAGGAGCACACGCTGGCCCGGCGCGGAGCGGAGCGGTTGTGGGGCCTCCTGCACACCGAGGACTACGTGCACGCGCTCGGCGCGCTCACCGGAAACCAGGCCGTGCAGCAGGTGAAGGCCGGACTTCAGGCCATCTACCTCTCCGGCTGGCAGGTCGCGGCCGACGCGAACCTGGGCGGCCACACCTACCCCGACCAGAGCCTGTACCCGGCGAACTCCGTGCCCGCCGTCGTGCGCCGGATCAACAACGCGTTGCTGCGGGCCGACCAGATCACCTGGTCGGAGGGCCTCCAGGACGCCCCGCACTGGCTGGCGCCGATCGTGGCGGACGCCGAGGCGGGGTTCGGCGGTGTGCTCAACGCCTTCGAGCTCATGAAGGGCATGATCGCCGCGGGTGCGGCGGGCGTGCACTGGGAGGACCAGCTCGCCTCAGAGAAGAAGTGCGGTCACCTGGGCGGCAAGGTGCTGATCCCGACCGGCCAGCACGTCAAGACACTGAACGCCGCCCGCCTGGCCGCCGACGTGGCCGGGGTTCCGACTCTGATCATCGCGCGGACCGACGCCCAGGCCGCGACGCTCCTGACCAGTGACGTGGACCCCCGCGACCAGGCCTTCGCCACCGGCGAGCGGACCGCCGAGGGCTTCTACCGGGTCCGCAACGGCGTCCAGGCGTGCATCGCGCGCGGCCTGGCCTACTCACCGCACTCCGACCTGCTCTGGATGGAGACCGGTACGCCCGACCTCGACGTGGCCCGCGAGTTCGCCGAGGCGATCAAGGCCGAGTACCCGGATCAGATGCTCGCCTACAACTGCTCACCGTCGTTCAACTGGAAGCAGCACCTCGACGACTCCACGATCGCCAAGTTCCAGCGGGAACTGGGGCACATGGGATACAAGTTCCAGTTCATCACGCTGGCCGGGTTCCACTCGCTGAACTACTCGATGTTCAACCTGGCTCAGGGGTACGCCTCGGACGGCATGACGGCGTACGTGGCCCTGCAGGAGGCCGAGTTCGCGGCCGAGTCGCGCGGCTACACCGCCACCCGCCACCAGCGCGAGGTCGGCACCGGCTACTTCGACCTGATCAGCACCGCCATCGCCCCGGACTCCTCCACCACCGCCCTCAGGGGCTCCACGGAGGAAGAGCAGTTCGCCCACTAGTTTCCCAGTCTCGCCGGGCACCTCCAGGACATGGGCAGGTGTTCTCCCGGCGAACCCGGCCGCGCCAGACGTCCCCCCCGGCCTGGCGCGGCCACCTCATGCCCTGGTCATGCGGCGAGCAGGACGCGTAACAGGTCGGCGGCCTTGGGCCGGTCGCCTGGCGCCTTGGCCAGCGCCGCCTCGACCGCGGGCCGCAACAGAGCGGGCACGCCCTCCACGCGCGGCGCCTCGAACAGGATGCGGCGGGTCGGCGCGGAGCCTAGCCGAGCGCCGCGGCCTCCTCGGCCTCGACCTGGCGATTCCAGTCCCGCTTCGCGGCCCGCCAGCCCTCGTCGTCGGCGCCGAGCCGCCAGTAGCCGGAGATCGACAGCTGCTCCATCGGCACCTTGCGCTCGACCCGGAGGTGGCGCCGCAACTCCTTGACGAACCCCGCCTCGCCGTGGACGAACGCATGCACGTCACCGTCGGGGAACTCCAGCTCGCGCACCGCCTTCACCAGCGCCGCACCGACGGGGGCGCCGCCGCGGTGCAGCCAGACGAGCCGCGTGTCACCTGAGACCCGCAGCTTCTGCTCCTCCTCCGGCCCGTCGACCTCGATGAAGGCGTAGGCGGTGGCGCCGTCGGGCAGCGCCTCCAGCGCGGCCGCGATCGCCGGGAGCGCGCTCTCGTCACCGACGAGCAGATGCCAGCCCGCCTCCGGGCGCGGCGCGTAGGCGCCGCCGGGGCCGAGCATGAACAGCTCGTCGCCGGGCACGGCCCGCGCGGCCCACGGCCCGGCGATGCCCTCCTCGCCGTGGTAGACGAAGTCGAGCGTCATCTCCCCGGCGTCGGGATCCCAGGCTCGTACGGTGTAGCTGCGCAGTCGCGGCCAGACCTCCCGTGGCATGGTCTCGCGTACATGCTGAACGTTGAACGGGACCGGATAGTCGACCCCCTCGTGCGGGAAGACGAGCTTGACGTAGTGATCGGTGAGACCCGAGGTGGCGAAGTCCCGCAGATCCTCACCACCGACCACGACACGGATCATGTGCGGCGTGATCCGCTCCGTACGTATCACTACACCGCGGTGGTGATCTCTGGGCTTGTCAGCCATCGGAACACTCCTCGAAATATTAGGCATGCCTAACCTACACCCTGATTCCCGGTCCGGTCAGAGCGAGCGGCCACGGGTAACGACAAAGAGGTGATTCCTGCACACCATTCACTCGCCGCGACACATCCAGCATCGCATCACGACGACCACCTTGGACCCCAAGGGGTCAGGCCGCGTCCTCCAGCGAGGCCGACCGCACCCCCGCGACCGCGGCGAAGAACCTCGCGATGTGCCGGAAGGCCAGCCTGCCCTCGGGCAGCACGTCGGCCAGGATCGGGAACACGTGCGGCATCCGCCGCCACTCCTCGTACGTCACCGGCACCCCCGCCAGCCTGGCCTTGACCGCCACGCGCCGGGCCTCGTCCCTGAGCACCTCCGTCGAGCCGGTGACGATCATGAGCGGCGGCAGGCCGGTGAAGTCGCCGAGCACGGGCGACACGAGGGGATCGCGCGGGTCCAGGCCGGAGGTCCAGCGCCGGGCCAGCCAGCGGATGCGGCCGGCCGGCAGCATCGGGTCCTGCCAGCGGTTCGCGCGCTTGGGCAGATCCGTCAGGTCGGCCCAGGGCGACAGGCAGACGGCCGCGGCCGGGAGTGGCAGGCCGCGGTCGCGCAGGGCGAGCAGGGTGGCGAGCGTGAGATGCCCGCCCGCCGAGTCGCCGCCGAACAGGACGTCCTCGGGCGCGTACCCGCGCTTCAGCAGGCAGTCGTAGGCGTCCAGCGCGTCGCCCAGGGAGTCGGCCAGCTTGTGGACCGGCCCCTGGCGGTAGTCGAGGGCGAGCACCGGGCGGCGGGCCGCGACGGACAGACGCCAGGTGATCGGCCGGTGCGTCCGGGGCGAGCAGGAGAAGTAGCCGCCGCCGTGGAAGTACAGCAGCACCTTGCCCTCGTCGAGATCCGCGCCCCCGCGCACCCACTCACCACCGCACGCGGAGAAGGCGGCCGGCTCGACGTCCACATGGCCGGGCGGCCGTAACGGCACCAACCGGCCCAGTTCGCCGATCCGGGCGGCGCAGTCGATCGTCACGGGGTGGCGCATCAGGAGGTGAGAGGCCGGCTTGAGGGTCCCGCGCATCAGACCGGTGACCGCGCGAGCCTGCCAGCTCAGTGGATAGTCGGGAGCGACGTCCCTGTCCAAGTCCATATATCCCTCCGATGAATCTCCTTCCCCCCAGAACATCGCTCTACTCGCAAGTAAGTATCTCCTCGCTTACGGGACTATTTCGGCGAGGTGTCACACCAGGCCGAATGGCGGCCCGCGCGTCGTTTATCGCGTTGCGGATCGCCGACCGGAAAGCAGATAATTCAACGCTTCCATCGGCCGACCCGCGTGCGGGTCCGGGCACGGTTGGTCACCGTGCCATCACCCTCCGGAGGTGCAAAACCATATCCCTCTATGCGCAGCTGGTCCGGTACGGTTTCCGCAAACACGCCACCTACGTCTGGGCCGCGATCGCGGGAGCCTTCACCAACAGCGTCTTCGGCATCCTGCGCGCCTACATCCTCATCGCCCTCTGGCAGGCCAGACCCGGTCTGGCCGGCTACGACGTCACCCAGGCCATCACCTTCTGCTTCATCACCCAGGCCCTCATCGGCCCGATGCAGCTGTTCGGCACCGGTCTGTCCATCCCCGAGCGGATCCGCAGCGGCGACATCGCGCTCGACCTCGTCCGCCCCGCCTCGCTTCTGCTCTGGTCCCTGTCGGAGGACCTGGGCCGGGCCTGCTACCTGTTCCTGGTGCGCGGCATCCCGCCGATGCTGCTGGGCGCCGCGCTGTTCGGCGTCACCCATCCCGCCGGACCCGGGCAGTGGTTCGCCTTCCTGGTCAGTTTCCTGGCCGGGATGATCGCCAGCTTCGGCTGGCGCTACCTGGTCTCGCTGTCGGTGTGCTGGCTGATCGACGAGCGTGGCGTGGGGGCGTTCTCGCTGGTGCTCACCACGCTCTTCAGCGGGATGCTGCTGCCGCTCAGCCTGTTCCCCGGCCTGCTCGGCGACGTGGCCAGGGCGCTGCCGTGGGCCGCGATGGTCCAGGCACCCACCGACCTCTACCTCGGCAAGGCGCCCGTCCTGGAGACCCTGGCCTTCCAGAGCTGCTGGGCCGCCGCGCTGCTCGCCGCCGGCGCGCTCGGCACGCGGGCGATCCGCCACAAGGTGGTGATCCAGGGTGGTTAGGACCTATTTCCTGCTCGCCTGGACCTGGACCCGCGCCGCGATGGCCTACCCGGTCTCCTTCGCCCTCACGGCCGTGCTCGGCCTGTTCGTGGCGGGCACCGACGTGGCGGTGATCCTCATCATCTTCGCCAACACCACCTCCCTGGCCGGCTTCTCCCGCGAGGAGACACTCTTCCTGTACGGCACGGCGAACCTGGCCTTCTGCCTGTGCGACCTGTTCGTCAGTAACATCGACCGGATCAGCCAGCACATCAAGGCGGGCACGTTCGACACCATACTGATCAGACCCGTGAGCGCCTGGATCCAGCTGGCGGCCGACCGCTTCCTGCCGACCCGCGCCGGCCGCATCCTGCAGGCGGCGATCGTGCTCGGCTACGCGATCAGCGCCCTCGACCTCGACTCCGGGCGGCTCTGGATGGTCCCCGTCATGATCGTTACCGGCGTGGTCATCTTCGGGGCGCTCTGGACGCTGGCCGGGGCGCTGCAGTTCGTGCTGACCGACGCGCCCGAGGTGACCAACGCCTTCACCTACGGCAGTGGCCAGCTCACTCAGTACCCGTTCGCCATCTACGGCCGCGACCTGGTGCGCGGGGTGACCTACGTGCTGCCGCTGGCCTTCATCAACTGGCAGCCCGCCCTCTACGTGCTGGATCGGGACGACCCGTTCGGCACACCGGGCTTCATGCGCTTCCTCGGGCCGGTCGCGGCCCTGATCCTCGCCCTGCTCGCCGGGGTCGCCTGGCGGCTGGGCATCCGGCACTACCGATCTACGGGGAGTTAGGGATGAAGGAGCTAGGGATGATCGAGCTCGACCAGGCCGGGCGCTCGTTCAAGGTGAGAAGGAGTCTCAAGCTAAAGGGCCTCAAGCTAAAGGGCCTCAAGCTAAAGGGCCTCAAGCTCAAGGGGGACGTCGTGCACGCCGTACGCGACCTGTCGTTCACCGTGGCGCCGGGCGAGTTCGTCGGCTACCTCGGCCCCAACGGCGCCGGCAAGTCCACCACGATCAAGATGCTGTGCGGCATCCTGACACCCACCTCAGGCCGGGTACGGGTGGCCGGACTCGACCCCTCGCGCAAGCGCACGACGCTGGCGCGGCGCATCGGCGTGGTGTTCGGGCAGCGTACGACGTTGTGGTGGGACCTGCCGCTGCGGGACAGCTTTGAATTGATCCGGCTCCTTTACAAAGTAGATCGCAAGGTCTTCAAGGCGCGGCTCGACGAGCTGACCGAGACGCTCGACCTGGGCGGCTTTACCCGCACGCCGGTGCGTCAGCTCAGCCTGGGCCAGCGCATGCGCGGCGACCTGGCCGCCGCGCTGCTGCACGCGCCCGACGTGCTGGTGCTCGATGAGCCGACTATCGGGCTCGACGTGGTCAGCAAGTCGAGCATCCGGGCGTTCCTGCGCCGGCTCAACGCCGAGCAGGGCACGACCGTGCTGCTGACCACGCACGACCTGGGCGACATCGAACGGCTCTGCCGCCGGGTCATGCTGATCGACCATGGGCGACTGGCCTTCGACGGCACGCTCGACGAGCTGATGGCCACGGCGCCCGAGCAGTCCACGATCGAGGACGTGGTCACCCACCTCTACACCAGCCCCCGCTGAGCGCCGGATGGAGCGCGACGGGCTGATCGTAGGCAGCATCGACCCGGACGACCGGCGGCGCTCCCGTAACACGCTCACCTGCGCGCCCGTGAAATCGAGAAGACCCTGTCCCAGGGCGCCCGAGCGGCGAACGCGCGGGCGCTTGGAGGGGATCGGCCAGGAGGAGATCGAGGCGTTCATGCGGACGCTGGCCCGCATGAACGCCGATCACGAGGACGGCGATCAGTAATAGCCGCTCTGGGGGCTCTCCTCGTAGTCCTCATCCTCGTCCTCATGCCGCCGCGACCAGCGGGAGGGCATCAGCACCGGGATGAACAGGGCGACCCCGAGCAGGGCGAACACGCCCGTGGTCAGCAGCATCTTGTCACCGGTGCCGACGTCCCTGATGATCTGGTTCACCGACGGCTCGGCGGGGATCAGGGAGATCGCCCGGTTCACGTCGAGGGAGTAGACCACGGTCCAGGCCAGCAACACCATCGAGGGCACGAACGTGGCCATCGGCGAGACCCGGCCCGCCACCACGAGTCCCACGACCAGCCCGACCGCCGCCATCGCGCCGAGGGCGATCCACATCTTCTGGCCGCCCACGGGGTTGGCCGAGGCACTGGATAATGCCTGCTGGACGGCCCAGCCACCGCCTCCCAGCACCGCTGCGGTCACCACGACTCCGATGAGCAATCCTGCAAAGTGCCGCAACGTTCTCACCTCAATGTCAACGTGTTCGGCACGACCCTAGCGACAATTGCCGCAAATCGACCAGGCATTGCGCGGCTTGGGAGTAGCGGTCTCCCTGAACCCTGCCCGCGTGAGAGCATGTGACACACCCATGCGCGCGGAACTTCCCCTCAGACTCGCGCGGACGGCCGCCTTCGCCGCCGTCTGCGTGGGACTCGCCGCGCTCGCGCACGCGATGGGCGGCGGCTCGGTTCCCGCGCCGCACACGGCCGCGCTCGGCCTCTGCGCCGTGCTGCTGCCGGCCCTGGCGCTGAGCGCCCGGGAGCGCTCGGCCGCGACGATCAACGTCGCGCTGGTGTGCGCCCAGTTCGGGCTCCATGAGCTGTTCGGCGCCGACAGCACCGCCTATGTCATCTCGCACCCGCACGGCCGCGGGCTCGGCCAGGCCATCGGCATGCTGCTGGCCCACCTGACGGCCACGCTGATCACGGGGTGGTGGCTGGCGCGTGGCGAGAGCGCGCTCTGGGCGCTGCTGCACCGCCTCGGTCACCGTCTGGCGCTGCTGCGCCCGGTCGCCGTGCCCGCTGTGCGGCCGGCCGTCGCGATGGTGATCGTACGCATCGTCCCGGTCGATCCGCTGCTCCTGCACTGTGTCGCCAGGCGTGGTCCTCCACTGCCCGCCTGATCCCCTGACACCTTTTCGACCCCCGCTCATTCCAGTGGAGATTCCCCATGTCCGTTATGCGTCTGTCCGTCATGCGTCTGTCCGTCATGCGTCGTACGGCGACCGTCCTGGCCGCCGCCACCGCCATCACCGCCGGCCTCGCCCTTCCGGCGCTGGCCCACGTCTCGATCAACCCGGGCACCGCCGAGCAGGGCGGCTTCAGCAAGGTCGCCTTCCGGGTGCCCAACGAGCGCGACGACGCCTCGACCGTCAAGGTCGAGGTCTCCTTCCCCACCGATCACCCGCTGGCGTTCGTCTCGGTCAAGCCGGTGCCGGGGTGGAGCGTCAAGGTCACCGAGGGCAAGCTGCCCAAGCCCATCAAGACCGAGTACGGCGATCTGAAAGAGGCCGTCACCAAGGTCGTCTGGTCCGGCGGGAAGATCGGTAAGGGCGAGTTCCAGGAGTTCGAGGTGTCCATGGGGCAGTTGCCCACGGACACCGATCAGCTCGCCTTCCCGACGACGCAGACATACTCGGGCGGCGAAGTGGTCAAGTGGGCGGATGCCCCGAAGGCGGACGGCAGCGAGGCGGAGCACCCGGCTCCGACGCTCAAGCTGACCCCCGCGACCGCGACCGACTCGCACCACGCCGGCTCCCCGTCGGCCGCCGCGTCAGCCCCCGGCGCGTCGGCATCCCCCTCTGTCAGCAAGGTGGCCGCCGGCTCTTCCTCGGACGGCACCGCGCGCCTGCTGGGCGGTGCGGGGCTCGTGGTGGGTGTCATCGGCATCGTGGTCGCCATCCTGGCCCTGCGCCGCCGCCCGTCCTGACGCCCTGGCCCGGGGCCACCGCTCGACGCCGCCGCCCGTCCTGACGTACGGGCGGCTCGGGCGGCTCGGGCGGCTCTCTGCTGATGGCGGACCGCCGAGACGGTCCGGGTCGGATCTCGCCGGCCCGGACCGCTCAGGAGGTGATGTCCTTGCCCGAGAAGCGGGCCCACGCGATGGAGCCGAACAGCAGGATGTACGCCCCGAAGACCAGCAGTCCCTGACCGAGGCCCGCGAAGTCGACCGGACTGCGCAGCACCGCGTCGAACTTGGTCCACCAGCTGGGCAGCAGGTAGGGCGTGATCGCTTCGAGCTGCGGGATGGCCCTGAGCACCTGGGTGACGATGACCAGGATCATCGTCGCCGCGATGGCGCCGATGGACACCTCGGTGAACGTCGACAGGGCCACCGCCACGGCCGCCAGGGCCGCCATGCCCGCGCCCACGTACCCGACGGTGATGAGGATCCGCAGCAGGCCCTCGGCCACCGAGATGGTGCTGCCCGACAGCAGCGTCACCGGCCCCACCGGGAACAGGACCAGCCCGGTGACCAGTGCCGACAGCGCCACCACGACCGTGGTCGCGTAGGCGAACACCACCGCGTTGAGGTACTTCACGACCAGCAGTCTCGTCCGGCCGGCGGGCGCGGCGAGCAGGTACCGCAGCGTCCCCGCCCCCGCCTCGCCCGCGATCGAGTCACCGCCCACCACGCTGACCGCGATCGGCATCAGCAGCAGCACCAGGAAGGAGAACGAGGCGAACGTCAGCATGAGGCTATTGCCCGCGACCGAGCCGATGAGCCCGCCGACCGCCTCGTCGGCGCTGGCGATGCGCAACGCGATGCCGATCAGCACCGGCACGCACGCCACGACGGCCAGCATCACCTGGTTGCGCGGCCGCCGGAACGTCAGGCCGAGCTCGGAGCCGAGCAGCCGCCAGAACGCCGACGCCAGGCGCACCGGCGGCCCCGCCGGCTCGGACGGCTCGGACGGCTCGGACGGCCGCCGCTCGGCGGTGCGCATCGTCTCGGTCACCGGCACCAGCCCCGGCATCCGGCGCTCCTGCGTCTCAGCCGTCGACATCGAATCCCTCCCCTGTCAGTCCCACGAACACGTCCTCCAGGCTCGGCCGTACGACGGCCAGCCCGCGCACGGCGACGCCCTCCCGTACCAGCGCCGCGTTGATGTCCTCGGGCGCCTTGGCGCCGAGGTCCGCCGTCACCGCGGCGGCGCCCCCGTGATGAGTGCCCCCATCACTGTCAGGCATGCGCACGTCGGCCAGGCCGAGTGTGCCGAGCACCCGCGCCGCGTCGGCGACGTCCGGTGTCTCGACCCTGACGCGGGTGGTGAGGCCGCCGTTGAGCGAGGCGATCGTGCCCTGGGCGACCAGGTTGCCGGCGCGCATGATCGCGGCGTGCGTGCACATCTGCTCGACCTCGGTCAGCAGGTGCGAGGAGACGAAGACCGTGGTGCCGTCGGCGGCGATCTCCTTGACCAGCGCGCGTACCTCGCGGGTGCCCTGCGGGTCGAGCCCGTTGGTGGGCTCGTCGAGTATGAGCAGCTCACGGGGTCCGAGCAGGGCGGCGGCGATGGCCAGGCGCTGGCGCATGCCGAGTGAGTAGTTGCGGAAGCGCTTGCCCGCGGCGGCCGACAGGCCGACCCGCTCCAGGGCCTCGGTGACCCGCTTCTTCGCGGTGCCGCCGGGGGCGGTGGGGTCGGTGGCGTCGAAGCGGTACAGGTTCGCCTCGCCCGACAGGTACGGGTAGAACGCCGGCCCCTCGACCAGCGCCCCCACCCGGGGCAGTGCGTCCGCCAGGGGCAGGCCGAGCACGGAGTACTCGCCGGCCGTGGGCGCCACCAGGCCGAGCAGCATGCGGATCGTGGTGGTCTTGCCCGAGCCGTTGGGCCCGAGGAAGCCGAAGACCGATCCGCGCGGCACGGTCAGGTCCAGTGCGTCGACCGCGACCTGGCCGCCGCGGAAACGCTTGGTCAGGCCCTGGGTGACGATCGCCGAGTCGCCGGAGGGCGGGGCCGCCCCGAAGGGCGCCCCCGCTTCATGCGTGACAACGGTCACTTGGTGCCCGCCGCCTTGGTGATCTCCTCCGGCGTGACCGCGCCGACCAGCAGCCGGCCGTCGTCGGTCAGCAGCGCGGTGACGAGCTTGGTCTTGATCAGCTTGCCCGAGCCCCACGTGCCGCTGACCGGGGTGGCCGTCTTGAGCACGTTCTGGACGAGCGCGCTCGGGTCGGTGCCCTCCGAGCCGCCCTTCCAGTGCTCGCCGGGCTTGCCGTCGGACGGCGTCTCGGCCGGCTTGGCCGTCAGATCGTCCAGCGTGGCGGGCAGGACCGCGACCCTGGTCCAGCCGGCGCCGACGACCTTCGTGTCCTTGCGGGCCTCCTTGGCCGACTCCGCCTTCTGCTCGGCCTGCTCGGCGTCGCCGCCGGCACCGATCGTCTCCTCCTTCACCTTGGCGCCCGCGGGCGGGGTGAAGGAGAAGTTCTCCTCCGCCGGCGGCGTGAAGGTCACCTGGGTGAAGCCGACCTGGAAGGCCGGCTCGGCCGAGCCCTTGGCGTAGACCTGGACCTGCAACGGCATGTACGTCTCACCGTCGAGCGCCAGCCGCACCTCCTGCACCAGCGAGCCCTCGTCCTTGGGGGCGAGCACGAGCTGGTAGGCGGCACGGCCGGCCACCTGGGCGTTGTTGGTCACCCGGATGGCGGTGTGCTCGTCGGCGTTGGCCAGGAGCTTGGCGGCCACCTGCTGCGGGGTCACGTCGGCCGGCCCCGGCGTGGGCAGCTCGTGCGGCTTCCCGGCGCCCTGCGCCATCTTGATCTTGGTCGCGGTGTTGTCTCCGCTGTCCCAGTACCAGACCTGGTCGCCGTTGACGATCAGGTTGGACTCGTCGAACTGCGTCGGCATGGCGACCCGCAGCTTGTCACCGGCGCCGTACCAGACCTTCACCTCGTGCGAGCCGGACAGCAGGCTCAGCGGCGACGCGCCGCCCATGTCGGGCAGTGCGGGCAGACCGAGCGAGGCGGTCTGCTGCACGGTGCCGGACATGGGCGGCGGACCGGCCTTGTCCTTGGTGGCCGCCGCGGCGTCGGCGAGCAACTGCTGCGCCGTACGCTCGGGCAGCACCGGATCGCCGCTGACCGCGGCGATGACCGGACCGGCCCCCATGGCTCCGGCGATCACGGCCGCGGCCGCGATCGGAACTCCCCATCTCACGAACGTTCCTCTGCGCATCTCACTCCTTAACGGTATGTCGATGACCAGAGCCTGCGTCATGCATGCTTAGGCGAGCCTGAGACCAGCTGAGACGGCTCTCAGCCTTCTCAGCGTGGTCACAGGGCAGGGACGGGAGAATCGCCACATGAGAGTACTTGTCGTCGAGGATGAGCGGCGGATGGCGGCCGCGCTGCAGCGGGGGCTCCAGGCCGAGGGCTTCGCCGTGGACCTCGCCCACGACGGCGAGCAGGGACTGCACGCGGCCCGGCACTGCGAATACGACATCGTGGTGCTCGACATCATGCTGCCCCGGCTGTCGGGTTACAACGTGTGCAAGCAGTTGCGCGCCGAGGAGAACTGGGTGCCGATCCTGATGCTCTCCGCAAAGGACGGCGAATACGACATGGCCGACGGCCTCGATCTGGGCGCCGACGACTACCTGACCAAGCCCTTCTCGTACGTGGTGCTGGTGGCCAGGCTGCGCGCGCTGCTGCGGCGCGACTCCGGGCGGCGGCCCGCCGTGCTGGCGGCGGGCGACCTGACGCTGGACCCCGCGCGGCGCAGGGTGGAGCGGGGTGAGCAGGTGATCGAGCTGACGCCCAGGGAGTTCGCGCTGCTGGAATATCTGCTGCGCCGGCGCGACGAGGTGGTGTCGAAGTCGGAGATCCTGGAGCACGTGTGGGACACCTTCGACACCGACCCGAACGTGGTGGAGGTCTATGTGGGCTACCTGCGACGCAAGGTCGACGTCCCGTTCGGCAGGAACGCGCTGCAGACCGTGCGGGGCGCAGGCTACCGGCTGGCGGGCGACGGTGGCTGACTCGCCGCTGCTCTGGTGGCGCCGCCAGGGGCTGCGTTTCCGGCTGACGGTCGTGGCCGCCGCCGTCCTCGCGCTCGCGCTGGCCATCTCGGCGTCGGTGCTGCTGACCGTCCTGAACCGGGCCCTCATCGGCACCGTGGACGACTCGACCCAGCAGCAGGCCCAGACCGTGCGGGTGCAGGCCGACGCCGGCACGCTGACCAGCCCGATCGCCACCCACGACGGCACGATCGTGCAGGTGATCGACGCGGCGGGCCGCATCACGGACGTCACCTACGGCGCCGACCGGCTGGTCCCGCTGCTGGACGCGCGGGAGCGGGCCGAGGTGCTGCGCGACGGCCAGGCCACGTTCCTGGACGGCCGGCCGTTCGCGATCTCCGGGCCGCTGCGCGTGGTGGTCATCAGCGCCGACCATGGCAGGACCGTGGTCGCGGCCAGGCCCATCGGCGAGATCCAGACCAGCCTCGGTACGGCCGGCCGGGTGCTGCTGGTCGGCACGCCGATGCTCATCGTGGCGCTGGCCGTGGCGAGCTGGGTGGTCATCGGCCGGACGCTGCGGCCGATCGCCGCGCTGCGCAGGGGCGCCGCCGAGATCACGCACACCGCCAGGTCGCGCCGGCTGCCGGTGCCCGAGTCACGCGACGAGGTGCACTCGCTGGCCACCACGCTCAACGACATGCTGGCCCGGCTGGAGGAGGCCGAACAGCGTCAGCGGGCGCTGGTCTCCGACGCCGCGCACGAGCTGCGCAGCCCGCTGGCCAGCATCCGGCTGCAGCTGGAGGTGGCGCTCGGCCATCCGGAGGGCCAGGACTGGCCGGAGACGGCCGAGGGCGTGATGGAGGACGCGATGCGGCTGTCCAGGCTCGCCGAGGACCTGCTGGCGCTGGCCCGCCTGGACGAGCGCGGCGGCGTGCCGGCCAGGCGCGAGCCGGTCGATCTCGACGAGGTGGTGCGCCAGACCGTCGACAGGTACGGCGAGGCCCGGCTGACCGTGTGCGATCCCGTCGTGGTCCGCGGCGACGCGCTGGACCTGAGCCGGGTGCTGACGAACCTGATGGACAACGCCGTGCGGCACACCTCGTCGAAGGTGGAGGTGGCGCTGACCGCCGATGGGGTGCTGACGGTGACCGACGACGGGCCCGGCATTCCCGAGCAGGATCGCGAGCGGGTGTTCAACCGGTTCACGCGGCTGGACTCGGGCCGCAGCCGCGACGAGGGCGGCGCTGGGCTTGGCCTGGCCATCGTCCGGGAGACCGTGCGGGCACACGGGGGCGGGGTGCATCTGGAGGACGCCGCACCGGGGCTGCGTGCGGTTGTGCGGCTGCCTGTGGCGAGGTGAGGAGGGGGTTCGCGCACGGGGTTCGTGCGGGTTCGTGCGGGTTCGTGCGGGGGTGAGTCCTCGCTTCCGGCCGGGCGCGGCGGCGGCCGAAGGCGATGTGCTCAGGACGGGTCAGGCGGCGCTGCCCTTTTCGGCGGCGGCCAGGAAGTCCTGGGCGATCGGCGGCAGGCGGCGACGGGCGTGCACGACGGCGATGACGCGGCGGACCGCGGGTTCCAGCGAGCGCACCACGAGGCCCGCCCGGCCGGCCTGTTCGGCCATGCCGCGGTACCACAGCAGTGACGCCTGGCCGGTACGTACGGCGTTGAGCCAGCCGTTGCGCTCGTCGGTTTCGAGCACGACGACCGGGCTGACGGCGTACTTGCCGAACATCGCGTCGAGTTCCCTGCGCCGGACGCTGCCCCGTGCGGGCAGGGCCAGGCGCATCCCGTCGAGCTTGCCCATGGGTACGGGATTGGGCAGTTCGAGGCCGGGTGGGGAGATCAGTACGATCTCCTGGCGTTCGAGCGGATGGGTGATCAGATCGGTGGGTACGGGCAGATCGGTCAGGCCGAGGTCGGCCCGCTGATCCCTGATGGCGTTGACGACGGCGTCACGGCCGTCACAACGGACGATGTGCACGCGGACACCTGGGTGCTCGGCGGTGTAGGCGGGCAGCAGCCGTCCGGCCAGGCCGGGTTCGAGGCTGGGCGTGGAGGCGATGCGGAGCTCCGCCTCCCCTGTGCTGCCGTGGTTGGACAGGCTCTCGATCTCGTGTACGGCGTCGAGGGCCTCCCTTGCCAGTTTGACCACCCGCCGGCCTTGTGCGGTGACGACGACACCGCGTCCGGACCTGGCGAAGAGCGTCATGCCGAGTTCCCGTTCCAGATCGCGGATCGCGCGCGAAAGCGCAGGTTGCGCGATATAGAGCGATCTGGCCGCGTCGGTCATGGTGCGGTGCTCCGCAGTCGCGACCACGTAGCGGAGCTGCTGGAGGTTCATGTCAAAGAAGCTAGGACACCAGCTGCCGTGCGGTCCGGGACATAGCAGAGATCACCTCGAATGATTTCGGACCGTAGCCGGGCACTGCGACTTCTGTGACGGGTGATAAATCGGTATGCTTCTGCCCCAAATTCGGCAAATGTCCAACCAGTGACGCACCAAGTCGCTCTTTACGGACAACCGAGTAAAGGGGGATACACGGTGACAGGCAACGGGCAGCATCCACCCCCGTCTCAGGGGCCAGGTCAGCCCCTGCGGCCACCGTCGCGCCCGTGGCCGCCGCCGGGTCACCCTCAGCCGCAGGCCCAGGGTTACGGTCATCCTGCCCCGCCGCCGGGACAGCAGGCGCCTCCCCCGCAGGGACCGGTCTACCCGCCGCCTCCGCCGGGGCCGGTGTATCCCCCGCAGGGGCAGCCGTACGGGGCGCCGCCCCATGGGCAGCAGTTCCCGCCGGGCGGGCCCTATGGGCCGCCACAGGGCGGCCCCTGGCATTCTCAGCAGCCGCCTCCTCCCCCGCGTCCGCCCATGCCGCCGGGGCCGTGGGGACCGCCGCCGCGGAAGAAGTCGGGCATGGGGGTGGTCGGCATCCTCGGGGCGGTGTTCGGGTCGATGGCGGCGCTGTTCGTGCTGCTCGTGATCGCTGCGGCGATGCTCAGGGGCTCGTCCAGGTCCGACACGACCACGCCGGTCGCCATCCCCTCCTACACCTACGACACCGGGACGCCGTCCCCGTCGGAGTCGCGGAGCCAGACCCGCTCGAGTGAGCCGACGGCGACGCGGTCCGCCGAGCCCGAGACGCCCACCCGGGCCACGCTCAACACGAGCACGAGGAACAACACCCTCTACCGGGCCGGCGCCCTGCCCAGGGTGGCCTGCCCGGCGGGCGGCGCGAGCATCTTCAGCCACAGCCAGCTCAAAGCCCTGATCCTGAAGACCGGCAGGTGCATGGACCGGGCCTGGGGACCGATCATGCAGAGGCAGGGCATCCGGTTCACGCCGCCGAGCTACTCGATCGTGGCCACGCGCGGCAGGGGCGCCTGCGGCGACTATCCGTCGCCGGGGAGCATGGTGCCGTACTACTGCCCGCGCAACAACACCATCTACGCCTCCACCTCGGCCATGGCCAGGGGCAACGGCAACGCCCGCGGCTACGGGGAGCTCCTCTCCTGGCACGGCGGGATCATCAGCATGCTGGCCCACGAGTACGGGCACCACGTCCAGAACATCTCGGGCGTGATGGACTCCTGGTGGAAGCAGACGGTCGACTCCAGCAGCCGGAGCGGCAAGCTGGCGCTGAGCAGAAAACTGGAGCTCCAGGCGACCTGCTTCGGCGGCATGTGGATGCGGTCGGTGGCCGCTTCCTACCCGGTCAACACCTCGAACCGGGCCCGCCTCTTCTGGTTCTACGGGCAGGTGGGCGACTACCCCGGATATCCCCGCGACCACGGCACCAGAGTGAACAACAACCGGTGGTTCCGTCAGGGCTGGGAGAGGAACCAGGCGTTCCAGTGCAACACCTGGATGGCGGCCTCGTCGACGACCTCCTGATGTCACGGCGTGTTCATCTCAGGTTGGGTACATGTCTTGGATGTCCCTATATGGGAGCTAGACTCCTGGCAATCTTGTGCCCTACGGGGTGTAAAAACCATGGCTTTCGCCAGGTAGGCGTGTGAAGGAGCCGGTGTGAGCAAGCGCGATGGGGTGGACGCGCCCGAGGGCAGAAAACGGCGCGCTCCCCGCCGCTCGGGCACAGGGCCCGAAACCGGACCAGGAGAGGGTTCGGACGCCGGCCATACGGGCGAACCGCCGGACGCGGACGGCACGCCGCAGCACCGCGCCCCCGCGGACGGCTCATCGCAGAACGACGCCCCCGCGGACGGTCCCCCAGCCGCGGACAGCCACGGCGCGCGTCCGGCCGGCACACGTCCGGCGGGTCCTGGTGGGACCGGGCCGGGCGAGACCGGTCCTGGCGGGACCGGGCCGGGCGAGACCGGTCCCGGTGGGAAGGTCCGGGGCGGCAAAGGCGCTCGCGGTCCCGCGTCTTCCGGTTCCGGGCGGCCCAAGCCCCGACCGCGGGCGGGCTCGGCGGCGCCGCAGTTCGCCAAGCCGCTCTCCACGGGCGGCCTGCTCGGCTGGACATTGCTGTCCGCCATCGCCCCCGGCGTCGCTCACCTGCGCGCCGGGCGCCGTCGTACCGGCCTGATCCTGCTCGGTGCGTACGTGGTGCTGCTGCTCGCCGCGCTGGCGTACGGGCTGACGCGCCACGAAGCCAACCTCGCTGAATTCGCCAGCGCCGACATGCAGATGAAGGTCATCGTCATCGCCGCCGTGCTCGCGCTGATCTGGTTCGCCGTCATCGTGCTGTCGTACGTGGCGCTCGGCCCCAACCGGCTGAAACAGCAGGGCCAGATCGTCTCCGGCATCGTGGTCGGCGTGCTCTGCGTCTCGGTCATGGCACCCTTCGCCTTCACCGCGAACTTCGTCCTGACCCTACGCAACGCGTCCCAGAAGATCTTCGTCCCCATCGCCCAGAGCACTGACCCGAGTATCGCGCCGATCAAGAAGAACGATCCCTGGAACGGCAAGGACCGGGTGAACTTCCTGCTGATCGGCGGCGACGCGGCCGGCGACCGTACCGGCGTGCGCACCGACAGCATGACGATCGCCAGCGTGGACATCGCGACAGGCAAAACCGTCCTGTTCAGCCTGCCGCGCAACCTGCAGCACGTGCACTTCCCGCCGACCTCGCCGCTGCGCAAGCAGTTCCCCAACGGCTTCATGGCGGAACTGCCCAACGGCGGCCTGCTCAACGAGGTCTGGCAGTACGCCACGGAAAACCCGCAGATCATGGGTGGTAAGAACAGGGGCCCGCGCGCGCTGATGGACGCCATCGGCTACACGCTCAACCTGAAGATCGACTACTACGCCATGATGAACATGTACGGCTTCGCGGACCTGGTCGACGCCATCGGGGGCCTCAAGATCCGCGTGGAGCGCGACGTCAAGTGGGGCGGCCACTTCGGCACCGCGGGCACGATCAAGGCGGGCTACAAGAAGCTGACCGGCGAGCAGGCCCTGTGGTACGGCCGCTCGCGCGTGGACAGCGACGACTTCTCGCGCATGGCCCGCCAGCGCTGCGTCATCGGCGCGTTCGCGCAGCAGGCGACGCCCGACAAGATCCTGTTCAACTTCGGCAAGATCGCCGATGCGACGAAGCGGCTGGCGCAGACGAACATCCCGCAGGAACTGGTGGAGCCGCTCGTGGGGCTGGCCGTCAAGGTGAAGAGCGCCAAGATCACCAGCTTGCAGTTCGTGCCGCCGGAGTTCCTGTCGGGGCGTCCCGACTGGCTCAAGATCCGGCGGGCCGCTGACAAGGCGATCAAGGACTCGATCCGGCCGGCACGGAGCGCGCAGGCGGCTGACGTCACGTCCTCGCCCGGGACGCCCACGACCAAGCCGACTCGTTCGTTCGCCGCCGCCAAGCCGACCCAGACGCCCACCCAGAACAGCCAGAAGAGCGCCAAGAGCCTGTCGGAGCTCTGCGGACTTTGACCTGCTCCCCGCCCTACAGCTTCAGGCCGAGGCTTTCTGCGGACCTTTGGTAAGCCTCGCCGCGCTCTGCCTCACCAAGTGCCGGCCCGTCCTGCCAGGCCTCGTTGTTCTTCGGCCGCACCCAACCGGTGCGGCCGGAAAGTACTGCTGGATCACTGGGTCACTGGGTCACTGGGTCGCGAGGGAGAGGAGTCGGCGCAGGTAGGTGACCTGCTCGGGGTCGCCGGTGATCGACACCTCGCCGCCCCTGCCCCACACCCAGCGCAGCAACTCGTCGGGCGCCCCCGACACAACGGTCTGCGCCTGCTCGACCGCCCGGTCGGCGGCCTCGTCAGCGACGGTGACCTCAGTGGGCGTGGCCCGTACGAGCCAGGCGCGCTCTCCGCTGACGACCGCGATCGCCCCCTTGAGGTCGGGGCGCACGGCCTCGGCGAAACTCTCGGGGTAGAGGGCGAACTCGTGCGCGAGCATCACCTTGAGCCCCTCGTCCACCCCGTCGAGGGCCAGGTCATCGGCGGCGGGCGTCACGGGCAGGCCGGCCGCGAGCTCGGCGTCGACGCGATGGATCACCGTCTCCTGCGCCATGCGCCTGATCCAGAACCCGACGGTCTGGTCGGGCTCGTACCAGGTGAGCGCGTATTCGTCCGGGGTCCTCGCGGCGAACTCCGCCATCAACTCGGCGTAGGCCCGGTCGAGCACCGCGAACGGCTCCTCGCCGGACAGGTCGGGCGGCCACGGCGTCGGCCACTCCCCGCGCAGTATCGTCTCGGCCTTGTGCAGGTAGACCTCCGTGATGTGCGCGACCAGATCGGCGGCGGTCCATCCCGGACAGCTCGGCACGGGCGCCGCGTCCGGCGCGGCGGAGGCCGCGGCTCTGAGCAGGCCGTATTCGTCGGCCAGGCAGGCCAGCAAGCGAGGGGCATCCATGGGACCCACCCAACCACGCATCCCCGGCAGACGGCATCGCATTAAACCGGCGGCGTGTCGTTGTGACCAGCTCGCGGATCGAACAGGCGCCCCCACAGCGCCCGTTCCTCCCGCTCCGGCGTCAGGTGTTAGGCGGCACTTCCGGGCCCGCTCCCCGCGAACAGCCCGCCCCGCCGTACAGCCGGCGTCCTGGGTCGCCGGTACGGCAACGCGAACCACGTCGCCTTCCCGATACGCCCCGGACTGGTGACGTACTTCTGCGGATGGCATCCCCAGAAGCCCTCAGAGAGCGCGGCGACGATGCACAGCCCCCGCCCGCGCTCGGCGTCGGCGTCGACCACACGGGCCACCGGCAGCGGCAGACCGCAGTCCACCACCATGCACACGATCTCCTCGGGATCGGCGTGAAGCACCAGCTCATAGGGTGCCTCTCCATAGAGAAAGGCATTTGTCACCAATTCGCTGGCCATTAGCACGGCGTCATCGACGAGATCGGGACTCAGTTCCAGTCCGGTCAGCACGTCACGGACGACCGTTCGGGCATACCGGACGGCCTGCACGTCTTCGCACAGGGGCCAGGCATGCGGGGTGTGAGTTCGCGGGACGGATCGCAGTGGGGTCATGGCTTCTCCTTCCGCGTTCAACTGTCGAAACGTGTACGGAAGAGAGGTCAAAAAAGGCGGATCTTGAAAAATCGTTTTTCACGCGAGGTGGACGACGGCGCTCCGCTGGACGGCTGCGACCGACCGGCGCCGGCGCGGAAGGCGCGTACGTCGATGCCGACCACACGCCGGTCGAAGGCCGGAATCCCCGCGCGACCCGAGACTCGCCTGATCCGCCGTACCCACGTGACCCGAGACTCGCCTGATCCGCCGTACCCACGTGACCCGAGACTCGCCTGATCCGCCGTACCCGCGCGACCCGGCGATCTTTACGCCCGGTGACTCACCGCCACCCCCGCGCCGCCCGCCGGCACTGGCCGGACCCCGTCCGATGGTCCATGGCCCCGCACGCTGACTCCTTCCACAAGAACATGTCAGCGCCACGCCAGCGAAACGACAGCGAATACGGCGACCATGATGTCCACAGCGTCGAAATCCCCTGGAGATTCGCGACAAAAGGAGGGTCGCATTGAGAACGGCGGCACGGTTACTCGCGATGACGACACTGGTCGCAGGCATGGCGCTCATCGCGGCGCCCACGGAAGCCGCCACGGGAACACTGATTCTTCCACCAGCCCCCCGGACAAAGAATCGTGTATAACAATCCCACGGCCGGTTGTCACAGCACCATATCAGCCTTCAACAATGTCACAAATCGCACGAATGTCGCCGTCACCGTTTACCAAGGAACGCACTGCCAGGGACTGTCCCTAATCATCGCTCCGGGTACGAGTCCCATACCGGTCGGAGACCGTCTCAGCGTCTCCGTCCCCGCCTAAGGGTTTTCGATCCAGAAGAAGGGATGAAGTATGCACCATCGCATGGCGAGGCGAATAGCCGTCGGCGTAGTCGGCCTGAGCCTGGCGCTGACGCCCGTGGTCCCCGCATTCGCGGCACAGAGCAGCTCTGCGAGCCGGCAAGTGGCGGCCCCCGCACAGGTGGCCAGCCACCAGGAATGGGGCGGCTGGTATTCCAGCCTGGACAGCTGCGCCGAAGTCGGCCGGGCATACGTGCACGGAAACGGCGCCATCGGATTCACCTGCCGCCCCCTCAACGGCCAATGGGCCCTCTGGGTCGTCTACGACCCCTCCCCCTGATCTTCGATCCGATGAATCAAACTCAGGAGAGAACAGTGCGAACAATCAAGAAAGCCGCGACGACGCTCGCGATCACGGCCGCGCTCGCCGCCGGCGGCATGACGCTGGGCGCGCCCGCTTGGGCGGACAGCGCACCGTCCGCCGCGCAGGCGAACGCCGTCCCGGGAGTCTGGTACATCTTCAATTTCTATCCGGACGAGGGGACCTGCGAGGCTCAGCGCAGATGGGGCGCCAGTCAGGGCTGGTGGACCTGGGACCATTCGGCCTGTGCGACCAACGGACGGGACTGGGCCCTCTTCCTCTACTACGACTCGGCCCCTTCCGCGAAGCAGGAGCCTCTTCTCCCCGAGGGTTGGCACCGGGCCTGATTGCTCTGCGAAATATGAGATAGCGCGAAAAGGTGCCTTCTAACCTGTTCGGCGGTGACTTGCTGGGGTCGCAGCCGAGACAGAGTGGAAGGCACTTTTTCGTACCGGAATTCGGGCTCTGACACGAATACGCAGCAGCATGCCCAGAGGCCAACACATCCTCAACATGCCCTCAACATCCCCGCTCCTACGGTTGACGTGACATTTCGGAGAAGAAAGGGGACACGCAAGATGAGCATGAGAGGAAAGATCCGACTCGCGGCGATGGCGGCACTCGTCTCTGCCGCTCTGGTCGCGCTTCCCGCCTATGGCGCTTCAGCATCGACCGATTCGGCCGCCCGGGACGGCGCCCCAGACTGCGCCACAACCTGGACCGGACACGACTACAACAAGTGGGTCAAGGTCCGCAACGACTGCGGGCGCACCATTCGCGTCAAGATCGTCATCCAGTACAACTTCGACAGTGAGTGCAAGGTGCTCAAACCGCACAAAACCTTCTTCTTCCGCCACGGCTGGGGCTCCTACCTCGATGAAGTCAGAGCCTGCTGACCTGGCAATCACATTCGACTCACGCGACGCCCTCTGACGGATGCGCCGGTCGGTAGCCCGCTCGCTGATTGTCGACCTGCGCCTACGCCGACGCGAGGTCGCGGGCGCGTAAGACTTGGCGCTACGCGCCGGCGTGCGGGCGGAGGGTGGCGAGCCAGCGGCGAAGGAGGCCGGCGAAGGCATGGGGGCGTTCCAGATGCAGGAAATGTCCGGTGCCGTCCCACGTGACCATCTGTGACCCGGAAGGTGCGGGGATCGAGGACTCCCACGCGGCCGGCTCGCTCAGCGAGCGGACGCAGAGGACCGGGCGGGTGCGTCTGGCCAGGTAGCGGCGCGTCGCGGGCCGGGCGCCGAACGCGTCCGGGCCCAGGTACATGCCCTCATAGCACGCGGCCAGCACGTGTCCGGGGGTGGCGAGCAGCTGGGCGCGTACCTCGGCGGGCAGCGCGCCGAGCTGGCGGACGGCGGCCGCCGCGCCCTTGGCGCGCAGGGCGGCCAGCCGTTTGGCGAACAGCCGCTCCTCGGCGGCGTCCGCACCATAGGCGGGATCGACGGCCACCAGCGCGGAGACGTGTTCGGGGTGCTCCACGGCCAGGGCGGTGACGACCTGGGCGCCCATCGAGTGCCCCACGGCGACGACCGGGCCTGCGTCGAGGCGGTCGAGCAGGGCCACGAGGTCCTCTGCCAGGTCGATGGGCCGGTAGCCGGCCGCGGGCACCGGCGACCCGCCGTGCCCGCGCAGGTCGGCGGCGATCACCCGGTGATGCGGCTGGAGCGCGTCGGCGATGGGCGCCCACGTACGGGCGTGCCCGCCCCAGCCGTGCACGAGCAGCAGAGTCTCGCCCTCGCCACGATCGGTGTGGCACAGCGCGATGGGGGCCATCAGCGTGAGCCCTGGCAGATCATGGGACGCCCTCCTTGAAAGCGCTTTCCCGCCATCCTAGGCGCTACCGCCCCCAACCCGGCACCGCCCCGGCCGATGAGGTCGGCCTCCTGGACGCCGTCGGTGTACGCGTCGCGACCCGCACGCGCCATCCACATTCACCGGCCACGCCATCTCCCTGGATCTGCGGATAAGAGCGCTAATGCGGCACTCTTGTCACCTGTCGTGCAGCAAAATGTGACCAACGCACGTGTCCGTCCTATCGGGGTGAGGGTGAGGGTCTTGACTATCTCGGTGCCGGCGGCTCCGGAGGCCGCTGGGACGCTGCGCTACCCGGCCGGCTCCCTGGTGATCCTGACCGGCCTGCCCGGTGCGGGCAAGACCACGCTGCTGCGCCGCCTGTACGCCCTGGACGGCACGGAGAGCCGCCCGGTCGTGGCGGGCGCGGTGGTGGTGATCGACTCGGCGCAGTCACGCCTGCGGTGGAGCACGAGCCTGGGCTGGGCGCCCAAGCCGGTGCGTACCGCGGTGGTGTTCACGACGCATGTGTGGCGCATCGGCCGGGCGTTGCGGGGCGGAACCGCGGTGATCGCGCACAATCGCGGCTGCGGGTCCGCCGTGTTACACGGGTTCGCCTGGCTGGCGCGCCGGTCGGCGGCCCCGTTCCACCTGCTGCTGCTCGACGCCCCGCCCGCGGACGCGCTGGCCGGCCAGCAGGCCAGGGGGCGGGTCGTGGCGACGCGAACGTTCGCGCTGCATCATCGCCGCTGGGAAGCGCTGCTGGGGCGGGTCCGGGCCGGCCGCACCAGCCCGGCGGCCGGCGTGCACGTCCTGGACCGGCCGACCGCCGACCTCCTGGAAGGCATCCACTTCGACGGTCCCGTGAAGGACCTCCCGTGACCAACGTCCCCGGCACCGTGCTGCTGGCCGGTGTGGCAATCCGACCGTGATGGAGCTGGTGTGGCCGTCCGACGACCTGTACGAGACCCGTACCCCGCCACAGTCGAAGCATGGCTGCGCGAGGTCCGCATCACCCGCTGGAACCCACCGGCCGACCGCCCTGCAGCGGACCACGGCTGTCGCTGTCTATCGGGGCAGCTCAGGAGCTGGTTGGATCCTTGCTGAGGTCGCGAACCGGCCGGTGAAGAGGGCCGGCGAGCCAGGCGCCCAGGCCGTTGCCGACGTTGGAGGTCGCGACAGAGGTATGGGCCGGCCGCACATGTGCGCCTCTGGGAATTCTGGTGCGTGCCACATATCAGGCCGTTCGCCCGGAACGTACCGTCACGGGCAATCGCCAGGTGTGTGAACCACGGAGTCGCCGATGTTTCCACTCCCCAGCCGAGCCGTCGTCAGAGCCGTGACGGCACTCGTCCTCATCCTCGCCGTACTCGCCGTCGCGCCCCCGTCCCGGGCGGCCTCCCTGACGAAGGTCACGGGGTTCGGCTCGAACCCGGGCGCCCTGAACATGTGGGTCTACCGCCCCGACGGCCTGCCCGCGGGGTCCCCCGCCGTCGTCGCCCTGCATGGCTGTACGCAGAGCGCCAACGCCTACTACACCAACTCCGGCTGGCGGAAGTTCGCCGACCTGTACGGGTTCGCGTTGATCTTCCCCGAGGCCACCACCCCGCCGTCGAACTGTTTCCAGTGGTTCCAGGAAGGCGACATCGGGCGCGGCCAGGGCGAAGCGCTGTCCATCGCCCAGATGGTGTCGTACGCGACGACCAGCTACCAGCTCGACCCCGGGCGCATCTCGATCACCGGCCTGTCCGCGGGCGGCGCGATGACCGCGGTCATGGTCGCGGCGTACCCGGAGCTGTTCGACGCGGCCTCCATCGTCGCGGGGCTGCCGTACCGCTGCTCCCCACCCGCCTCGACCAGCGCCTGCATGAACGGCCCTGTCACCAAGACCCCCAAGGACTGGGGAGCCTTGGTACGTGGCGCGTACCCCGGCTACACCGGGTCACGGCCGAGGGTCTCGATCTGGCACGGCCAGGCCGACTACGTGGTCAACAAGGCCAACGGCGTCGAGCTCAGGGACCAGTTCACCGACGTTCTCGGCCTGTCACCTACTCCCGCCTCGACGACGAACCTGCCGGGTGGCACCACGATGGAGACGTACGGCGGCGGCGAGGTCCGCTTCTACCGCGTCGCCGGGATGGGGCACGGCACGCCGGTCGACCCGGGCGGCGCCGCGGAGCAGTGCGGTACGGCGGGCGCCTATTTCCTCGACACCATCTGCTCGGCCTACTACGACACCCGCTTCTTCGGCCTCGACACGGGATCACCGCCGACCCCCACGCCGACGCCCACCCCCACCCCCACCCCGTCGCCGCAACCCTGCTTCACCGCCACCAACTACGCGCACACCCAGGCTGGCCGGGCCCACCAGTCCGGCGGCTACGCCTACGCCAACGGCTCCGACCAGGCGATGGGCTTGTGGAACACGTTCGTGACGACGACCTTGCGTCAGACGGGACCGAACTACTACGAGGTGGCCGGCACCACCTGCTAGTCAGAGGGGGCGGCAGATCGCCAAGGGCTGGGTCTGTTTCGATGCCGGGGTGGATGCTCAGAACGATCGGGTCGCGGTCGGGCTGCTGTAGGACACGTTCTTGCCTCCCACGAATGGCAGCAGGCGCTTCGTCTCCTGTTCCAAGGCCGCCTGATCGGTAGCGGACAGCGGGCGGAACGGCGTGAGGCGCAGGGTGTCGCCTTCGAGGGACCAGCTTCCGTGCACGTGACCGTCCACCAGGAAGGTGGGCCGTACTCGTGCCTGGCCCGGCATCACGCGCTTTCGGTCCTCGTGGCTGATGATGCGCGACCGGTCGGCGTGGCCGAGCAGGGCGTTGTCGAAGGCGGGCAGCAGTCGCACGGGGGCGGGCGTGTCGGGGTCGGGCAGTTCCGCGTCGGCCACGTCTATCAGTTCCCTGCCGTCGGGGTCGCGGTAGTGGCGCAGTTCGGCGCGCATGTCGGAGATGATCTCGCCGAGGCGGGTCAGCCCGGACCAGGCCTGTACGTCCATGATCCCGGCTGGGCCGAATGCCGCCAGATAGCGGCGGATGAGGTCCTTGGCGGTCGCCGGGGTCATGGGCCGGCCGAGCCAGGTCTCGGCGGGCGTGACGGAGACGGCCGATCGGGTGCCCCAGGAGCCCCATGTGCCGGTGGCCGGGTTGTGAATGAGGGGAGTTCTGAGCTCGACCTCTCCGGCGAGGATGCGCCCGTCGCGGCCCGGGTGGCGGTCGGCCAGCCGCCGGGCCAGTTCCTTTCGCGGTGTCGTCTCGCCCGCCAGCAGCTCAAGCCCGGTGGCGACCAGCGAAGCGGGGTCCAGGCCCGCGTTGTCGCGGGCGAAGTACGCCGAGCGGGCGGTGCGGTCGAGGACGGGCTGCAGCACCGGCCGCAGCCGGCGGAAGTCGTCGGCCGCGGCGAGGTGCTGGGTGGCGCGCAGCAGGCCGGCGCGGACCACTTTGCGGTCCTGGAGCAGTGTGGTGAGCTGGGCGTGGGTGAAGCCGCAGATCCTGCTCCACAGCCCGACGTAGGGCCAGTTGGGCTCTTGTGCCTGCAGCGCGACCAGGCGTCCGATCACCTCCAGCGGGGTGTGATCGGTGCGGGCCAGCAGGAACTGGCGGCCCAGCAGGGCCCGGTTCAAGGCCCTGCTCGAGAGAGTCGTCATGACAGCCGCACCGAGACATTGCCCCGGTAGGAGCCCTGGAGCAGGGACAAGAACGCCTGCGGCACGTCTTCGACCCCGCCCTTGATGACCGTCTGCGGGTAGACGAAGCGGCCCTCGCCCAGCCAGGTGCTGAAGTGTTCCCGCCAGACGGCGATCTGGTCGGGGGTGTGGTGGCAGGAGAACGGCAGCAGCTGGATGCCGCCGGCCTGGGCCGCGGCAGGGTCGGGTGCGGGGAAGCGTTCGGCCGCGTCGCCGAGTTGGCTGGACAGCGAGCCGCACAGCGCGAAGCGGGCGCCGGGCCTGGCCGCCTGCAGCGCGGCCTGATACTGCTCGCCGCCCACGACGTCGAAGAACACCGAAATGCCCTCAGGCGTGAGCTCCCGTAGCCGATCCACTGGCGAGCCGTCGTGATAGTCGAACGCGGCGTCGTAGCCGAGCTCGTTCACCAGATAGTCGACCTTGGCGGGGCTGCCGGCGCTGCCGATCACCCGCGCCGCGCCGAGGCACTTGGCGATCTGCCCGGCCAGTGAGCCGACCCCGCCCGCCGCGCCGGAGACGAACACCACGTCGCCCTCGTCGACGCCCGCCACGTCGGCCATCCCGTAGTAGGCCGTCGGCCCCTGACCGAGGTAGTAGCCGGGGTCCGCGACGGGATCAAGCTTCATGTACTGGGCGGCCGGGCCCGCCGAGTACTCGCTCCAGCCGGTCATCGACTGGACCAGGTCGCCGACCGCGAGCTCAGAACTGTCGGAGCGGACCACGGTGCCGATGGCGGCCACGCCCACCCGCTGCCCCGGCTGCCAGGCCGGGACCGGGATGGTGCAGTCGGCCCGCATCAGCTCCAGGTAGGTCGCGGCGAGCCCGATCTGGTCGGTGCGTACCAGGACCTCGCCGTCCACCTCCGTCTTGGCGACGGCGAAATGGTCGAGCGTGGGGGCGCCGGTGATCTGGGTGGTCAGCTGGATCTCGCGGGTGATCATTCGTCTGTCCTTACCTCGGGTGTTGCCGTTGAGACCGACTCTAGGAAGACTTCAGGCCACTTTTTGACCGGAAGTCGGGCGAGGATGGGGGTATGGCGAACACCAGCTCACGGACCCTCCGACTGCTCTCGCTGCTGCAGACCCACCGGCATTGGCCCGGTCTGGAACTGGCCGACCGGCTCGGGGTCTCCGAGCGGACCCTGCGCCGCGACGTGGACCGGCTGCGCGAGCTCGGCTACCCGGTCGGTGCGGCCCGGGGCACCGACGGCGGCTACCAGCTCGCGCCCGGCGCCGTGCTGCCGCCGCTGCTGCTCGACGATGAGGAGGCGGTGGCGCTGGCGGTGGGCCTCGGCGACGCCGCGCAGAGCGGAATCGCCGGGATGCAGGAGGCGTCGCTGCGCGCACTCACCAAGGTGGTACGGGTCCTGCCGCCCCGGCTGCGGGCCAGGGTGGACGCCCTGCGGGCGATGACCCTCTCCGTCGCCGCCTCCGGGCCGATCGTCGCGGCGGAGTTGCTCACGGCGGTCGCCCAGGCCTGCCGGGACGAGGAGCGGCTGCGCTTCGGCTACACGGCCAGGGGCTCCGCACCCACGGAGCGCGAGGTCGAGCCGCACCGCGTGGTCGCACTCGGCGGACGCTGGTACCTGGTGGCCTACGACCTGGGCCGACACGACTGGCGCAGTTTCCGCCTCGACCGGCTGACCGAGCCGACCGCGACCGGCACCCGCTTCCGTCCGCGGGCACTCCCGGCCGAGGACGCCGCGGCCTTCGTCCAGGCGGTCAGTGGAGTCCCGGCGCCGTACACGGTCCAGGCGCTCGTCCACGCCCCCGCGGCCCGGGTACGGCAGGCGGTCGGCCAGTGGGGCACCATCGAACCGCTCGATCAGGACCGCTGCCGGATCACCATGACCTCGACCTCCCTCGACTGGCCGACCCAGGCACTGGGCAACGTGGGCGCCGAGTTCGAGGTGCTGGGACCGCCGGAGTTCGCCGCGCACGTCCAGGAATGGGGCGCCCGCTTCATCCGGGCCACCCAAGAGGCCGTTCCCACCGTAGCCATATAGCGACGATGGAAGATGGCCGATCTGCCTAGCCGATGTCGACCACCCGTGCCCATGAGGGCGGCGTGTCCGGCACGTAGTCGGGATCGCTCTCGTACGACCGCTTGGTCCGGGAGAACAGCCCCACCACCATGCGGGACGCCGGCCGTTCCCGCGGCCATGGGGTCTGTCCGTCGGTCAGGACCACGATGACGTCCGGCCGTGGGCTCCCCCGCAGCGCCTTGGCGATGCCCGCCCGCAGGTCCGTGCCGCCACCGCCCACCAGCGTCATCCCCTCGGCCCGGCACAGAGGTTGCGCGAGCCGGGCCGCCGCGTCGCAGGACAGCACGCTGACCAGGTCGCGCCGGCCGCCCACGGCGCGGACGATCGCGGCGACCTCCAGCAACGCGCTGCCCAGTTCGGCGTCGCTGACCGACGCGGAGGTGTCGATGACCACGCTGATCCGCGGCGGCCTGCGCCGCAGGCTCGGCAGGATGACGCCGGGCAGGCCGGCCGAGCGCCGCGGCGGCCTGCCGTAGGTGTAGTCCTCGCCCACGCCGGGTCCTGACACCGCCGAGCGGATGGCCGTGCCGAGCAGGTCCCGCCACGGCTGCGGCGGGTGGAAGACGTCCTCGGCCCACCGCCGCCATCCCTTCGGCGCGTTCCCCGGATGGGCGTTGATGCCCTGCGCCACCCGGAACCGGACCGCCTCCCGCTCGTGGTCGCTGAGCCCGTTCGCGCCCTCCGGCCCGAGATCCCACTCCCGCTCGAGTCCGTCGGCGCCGCTGCCGCAGTCCAGCCAGACCAGACCCTGCGTGTACGGCCCAAGTCGGAACTGGCGCAGATAGTCCTCCATGAGCTCGCCTTCGTGCAGCCCCAGCGTCTTCGGTTGGACGGCGCCTTCAGGCCGGACCAGCCCGTCACCGTACACGTCGTCGTTGATCTCGAGGTCGGCGGCGATGTTCATGCGCAGCCGCTCTCCCCGTCCCGTCAACTCCCGCTGCCGGGCGACCCGATCGCTGCGGCCGTGATGGTCGCGCAGCAGATGGGAGACCTCGTGCACCCACACGCCCGCCAACTCCTCCACGGGGGTCCGCGCGACGAACGCCGGTGAGACGTAACACCGCCAGTGCCGATCCACGGCCATCGTGGGCACGAACCGCGACTCCACCGGGTGCAGCGCGAACAGCGCCGTCGCCAGATAGGGCCGGGCGCGCGCGGCGTACAACCGGGCGGTGAAGAGCTTCTCCAGGTCCATCAGCCCGTCCCCCGCGCCGCGAGCTCATCCGCCTTCCTGCTCAAGGAGATCACCCCGGCGAGCCGCTCGATCGAGGACGGGACCTTCCAGTCCGGGCGGCGCAGCGCGGCGAGCGTGGAGGCGGGCACGACCACCAGGTCCGGGGCGCCCGTCTCCAGCGCTCGCACCAGCAGCTCCCATGCCGCGTCCCACCGGCCCTTTTCCGGCCGCTTCCGCACCGCCGCGACCACACCGTCAAGTACGGCCTGGCGCAGGTCACCCCGCTGGGGCAGCTCGGCCGTCGCCGGGTCGGCCAGCAACGCCTCGGGGTCGGGGAGGTCCATCCGATCCATGGCGGCAAGCAGCTCCAGCCCGGGCCCGTCTCCCACTGTGCCTCTGACCAGCATGGACAGCACGTCCTTGGACGCGTCGGCCGCGGTGGCGAAGGCGGTCAGGCACAACGCCATCTCCCAGCTGCGAGGTGAGGGCCACGGGCCGCCCCGGTGCGCCTCGTTGTTCGGCAGCCGGTGTACGAGATCGGGGCGGGCGGTGAGGAGCCCGCACACCGCACGCCGGGCGAACCTCACCGCCTCGGACAGCCGCTCCGGGTCGAGCCATGGCAGGCTCGCGCGCGGCCAGGTCCCGCCGAGGCCGCGTAGGACGACATCGTGATCGTGACGCCACTGCAGGTGGACGAACCGGTTGGCGAGCGGCGGGCTCAGCTCCCAACCGTCGGCGGCAGAGGAACGCGGGTTGGCGGCCGCCACGATCCGGACACCTGCCGGGAGCCGCAGGGCCCCGACCCGTCGTTCCAGAACCAGGCGGAGCAGGGCGGCCTGTACGGCGGGCGGTGCCGTGGACAGTTCGTCCAGGAAGAGCAGCCCCCGGCCCGCGTGAGCCAGACGTACGGCCCAATCCGGCGGCGCCATCGGGACGCCCTGCACGGCGGGGTCGTCACCGACCACCGGCAGGCCGGAGAAGTCGGACGGCTCGTGCACACTCGCGATCACCGTCGTGAGCGGCAGGTCGAGCGCCTCGGCGAGTTGCCGCAGCGCCGCGGTCTTGCCGATCCCCGGCTCCCCCCACAGCAGGACGGGCAGGTCGGCCGCCACGGCCAGGGTCAGAGCCTCCAACTGCGTGTCGGTACGTGGCTCCGTGGTGGTGTCGCGGAGCAGGGACAGCAGATCGCCGGCGACTTCAAGACGCGAGGCGTGAACAGACGAAAGCATGATGTATCACCTTGGAGGTCTAGGAAAGCGTCAGCGGAATGTGGCGTGGCGCGGGCGTGCCCGGCCCTTACGGGAGCGACGGTCCGGTCGCTCGGCCGGTCCCGGCCCCGACCCGAGCCCGGCACGGAACAGTCCGTGGTCGATCCGCCGCCGCGCCGCCTCTTCCAGTACGTCGCGCAGCGCGCCCTCGGGCAGCCGCGTACCAGGTCCGAGGAGCCCGTCGACGGTGGCCTGAGCACCGGCGGCGTCGCCGTGCTCCAGTCGCGCGCCGACGTCGAGGAGGCACTCCGGAGAGCGGTGGGCCTCCTCGATCAGCCGCAGACAGGGCAACGGGGTACCGGTCAACTCGGCCAGCAGGCTCTCGCGCCGGATCTCGGTCGCGTCGTGATCCAGGGCGACCAGCACGCCGTTCACGAGCGCGATCCGGTGCTGGGCGCCGCGGCACTCGACCATTCGCGGCCCGTTCTCGCTCTGGTGGCCGTGTGGTTTGGTGTCCGGCGAATGGCCGGCTACAAGCGCCGCCGCGACGAGCGGGTGCAGCCTGTCGGCCTCGATCAGACCGGTACGCAGCAACGCCAGGTCGGGCAGCACCCAGGTCGCCGCGTCAGGCAAGATCGGCGGCGGCGCGGGTCCTCCGCTACCGGCTCTGGACGCGTCCACATCGAGGATCACCTGACGTCGCCCGCCGACCCGGACGGCGACCGTACCCCCCTCCTGCCCCTCGGCACGGAGCAACAACCGGGCCTCGGCCGGCCACCGATCGACGGCCCAGCCTTGTGCGTGCGGCGCTGTTTCGGACCGTGCACGCAGCTCACCGGCCCTGCGCGCATCCCACAGGTGGCGATGCAGGTCGAGACGGAAGCGTCGATTCGGATGAGGGTGCGGATGCGGACACGGACGCGGTCCGGACCGGGAACCGTCCCAGAGCGCCAGGCTGATCCGCTGATCGGCATCCGCCCAGGCCGGCGGGGTCCTGGCCACGAGGTGAACCGTGTTGTCCCTCTCCTGGTACTGGGCCAGCGAGAGGGTCAGGCCCGGACGTATCAGGCCGTTGGGGGCGATCCTTGGCATGTGCCAGCGCAGCAGGTCAGGTGCCAGGTGGCGGAGGTCGCTCCGGAGGTGAGTGGCCAGTTCCTGGCCGTGGAGACGCGCTATGTGGCGAAGGTTGAGATCGACGTCCACGTGTGCTGCCGCGCACGCCGCTGCCCAGTCTCCGGTGGTACGGCGGGCGGTCGCTGACTCGATCATGCGGGGCGGCACGGCGAACTCGCGCACGCGCAGCCAGAGAGTTAGGCGGGGATCCTCGTTCGAGATCGAGTGCGACATCAGCACTCACCTTGCGCGAACGGGGCCCCCAATCTGAAGCAGGAAGTATTCATCGTGATCAGCGTAGCGTCTTCCGGTCCGCGCGAGAAGAGCGGCTCTGGTGACGCCGCACCGCTTCAATAAGGGCCGCACGGCTGCGCTGGACGTCCACGCGGGGCCTGCGCCCCTGCTGCCCACCGGCGTTCATACGATCACCGACCGCGCCGCTCGGCCGCGTCCACCGCGCACCGCTGATTTGCCCAGTGCTCCCAATCCAGCAGCCACAGGCGAGGTCGGGTGAGGTTGGCCCAGTGCAAGTCGGTGTGCTCAGTGCGCAGAATCGGGGTTTCGGGCAAATGGAGCGGTCGGCCGTAGAAGGCTTCAACGCGTCGGGCCAGTGCCCACGGGTCATGATCGCCTCGCGGAGTGGGATGCAGGGCAAGCGCATCGACAGCGGTGCGCAGGTCCGTCCACCATGACGCAGGAAGAACTGGGACACGGCCAGTTCCGGAGAGGGGGAGCAAGGCGTATCAGGTACGTAGGTCATCAATTCCACGTAGATGCACACCGGCCCCTCGTCCCACTCAGTACGGGCAATCAACGTTGGTTTGGGAACATCACTGATTGATGCAGCGTCTCGATTGCCTGTCCATGCTGGGCCGTGCGCCCAATCCTGGTGTTCGGCGGTCGCACGAAGCCAACACCGATCGTCCTCCGACCGCGAAGCCGATCCGATCGTTCGATCATGCCAGCCGAACACCGGATCCCCGGCCAGGGTCACACCGAGGCGGTTCGAGCCCTCGGTGAGAATACGGCGCAGAAAGGCGCGCTGCCCGGACTCAGGATCGCGGTGTCGGCTGGCCATGTCGGTCCCTACCTATTTTTGTCGGGGCGGCACTTGTTGGGGTCGCAGTTCATTACCGGTTTGCAGTTCTTATCCTTTGGCGGGCATGGCCCGCAGTGGTAGTTCGGCAAGCAGTTGTCCGCTGGGCGGCAGTTATTCTGCGGCTGGCACGATGGGCTACAGTCTGGGCTGCACGGGTCTGGTCGGCATGGCCGGGCACGCGCCCCGAACTCCTCTCGCAGTTCGCTCGCTGGTTTTTGACCGTATTTGCAAGGCGGCGCTGGCCCCGGATGACTCCCTGGGGCTGATCTCTGAAATCAAGGATGATCTATCCCATGATTGATCTCTCACAGGCCGATTGGCGCAAGAGCAGCCGCAGCGGCGGCGGTAACAACTGTGTGGAAGTAGCACGGAACCTTCCCGGTGTTGTCGCCGTCCGGCACAGCAAGGATCCAGATGGAGCGGCCCTGGTGTTCACTCCTGGTGAGTGGCGCGCCTTCATCGAAGGCAGCAAAGACGGTGAGTTCGACCTCCCCTAGCTCGGCATAAGCCCCCAACATCCAACGCAGAGAGCCCGGCCTCCCATGGTGGCCGGGCTTTTCTCGTTCTCCGAGCGCTTAGAGCCGTATTTGATCAAGCTCCGAGCCGGCCAAGGTCAACGAAGTCTGTGCAGGCGAAGCCTGCCTGGGTAGGGCGTCCGAGCGCAGCGAGGCCCTTCAGGGGTCGGGGCTTTGGCCCGACTGGAAGCAACGCCTGAGCCCTGAAAGCGCGAAGCGCCCACCAGCGAAGCCCGTTGTGCGCCGGAGGCGCCCCCAGAAGAGCGCCCGGAGCGAAGCGGAGGCCCTTCTTGGCGGGGCGGGCATCAGACGGGCAACCACCGAATCGGGTAACGGGTGGGCGCAAGACAGGTCAGGGTCAGCGGGCCAGGTCGCGGCTGATCACCAGGCGTTGGATCTGGTTCGTGCCTTCAAAAATCTGCATGATCTTCGCCTCGCGCATGTACCGCTCCACCCTGAACTCACGCGTGTACCCGTACCCCCCGAACACCTGTACCGCGTCCGTGGTGACCTTCATCGCGGCGTCCGTGGCCACCAGCTTGGCGACGCTGGCCTGTCGCCCGTACGGACGGCCGGCGTCGCGGCGGCGGGCGGCGTCCAGGTAGGTGGCGCGGGCGCTGTCCACGGCGGCGGCCATGTCCGCGAGCAGGAAGCCCAGGCCCTGGTGGTCGATGATTTTGCGGCCGAAGGTCTGGCGTTCCTTGGCGTAGGCGACAGAAGCGTCCAGGGCGGCCTGGGCGAGGCCGGTCGCGCAGGCGGCGATGCCGAGGCGGCCGGAGTCGAGGGCGCTGAAGGCGATGGGCAGGCCCTGGCCTTCCTCACCGAGCAGGCGGTCGGCCTCGATGACGGCGCCGTCCCAGTGCGCGCTGGTGGTGGGGATGGCGTGCAGGCCCATCTTCTCCTCCGGGCGGCCGAAGGTCAGGCCGTCGGCCGCGCCGGGGGCCAGGAAGCAGGAGATGCCCCGGCTGCCCTGCCCGGTGCGGGCGAACAGGGCGTAGAAGTCGGCCTTGCCGCCGTGGGTGATCCACGCCTTGTTGCCGGTGATCCGGTAGCCGTGCTCGACCTTCTCCGCCTTGCAGGTGAGGGCGGCGGCGTCGGACCCGGCCTGGGGTTCGGACAGGCTGTAGCCGCCGACGAGCCGGCCCGCCAGCATGTCGGGCAGCCAGCGTTCGCGCTGCTCGGGCGTGCCGTAGGTGGCCACGGGGAAGCAGGCCAGGGTGTGCACACTGGTGGCCACCGCGACGGCGGCCCAGCGGGCCGCCAGTTCCTCCAGCACCTGAAGGTAGACCTCGTACGGCTGGCCGCCACCGCCGAACTCCTCCGGGTAGGGCAGGCCGAGCAGCCCGGCGGCGCCGAGCGTGGCGAACAGGCCCTCCGGATAGGTCTCGGCGCGCTCGTGCTCATCGACGCGGCTCGCCAGCTCTTTGTCGGCGATGTCCCGGGTGAGGGCGATGAGGTCCTCGGCGTCCTGGGTGGGCAGCAGGCGGTCGACGGTCACGTTCTCTCCAGAGGGCGGGGTCCGGTGGGCTCGCTCAGCTGCGCGAGGGCGGTCCTGGCGCGATCGCGGAACTCCGCGACCCGCGCGAGCTTGATGTCCTCATACCCGCGAACCGCCTCCGGCAGCGCCGCGATCGCGGCCACGGCGTCGGCGGTCGCCGGGCTCAGCCGGGCGAGAGCGTCACGCATCAGGTCACGGTACTCGGTGATGATCGCCCGCTCGACGCGGCGTACTCCGGCGTACCCGAACACGTCGAACGGCGTGCCGCGCAGGAACCTGGCGGCGCGCAGCACGCGGAAGACGACGTTCGCCGAGCGGCGCAGCCTGATCTTGCGCTTCATGCCCAGCGCCCGCAGCAGCGGCGGGTGCAGCAGCACCGACACGCTGGCGTCCGCGCCGAACTCCCGCTCCCGTCTGGCTCGCTCGGCCGGGTCCAGGTGCAGCCGGGCGACCTCGTACTCGTCCTTGTAGGCCATGAGCTTGTGCAGCCCCTTGGCGTAGGCGAGGGCGATCGGCGCGGCGGCCTCCTCCCCCACGCGGTCGGCGGCGAGCGCGGCCACGCGGCGCACGTCCTCGGCGTATCGGGCGGCGTAGGCCGCGTCGCGGTAGCCGGTCAGGTCGGCGATCCGCGTGGCCAGGGCCTGCTCGAAGGTCTCGGCCTGCGGAGCTGGAGTCTCCACGGCCGCCAGCACCGCCTGGCGGTCGATGACGGCGGCCCGGCCCCAGCGGAACGCCGCGAGGTTCTGCTCGGCGGAGGCCCCGTTGAGCCGGATGGCCCGCTCGACGGCCTCGGCGGACACCGGCACGCAGCCGTGCTGGAACGCGGCGCCGACGAGCAGCATGTTGGCGGGCATATGGTCGCCGAACAGCGCCTCGGCGAGCCCGTGGGCGTCGAAATAGAGGTTGTCGGCGCCGCGGGTGGCCGACTCGACGCGGGTGATCGCGTCGGCGGGCGAGTCCGGTACGGTGGCGCGCCCGGTCACCATGGCGGCGGTCGGCACGACGGCGCTGCTGACCACGGCGACGGTACGGTCCGGCGCGGCGACCGCCAGGTTGGCGTCGGCCGCCGCGCCGAGCAGGTCGAAGCCGATCAGTACGTCGGCGGTGCCGCGCGACGCCTTCGGGGAGCCGGCGATCGGGTGCGGGGAGATGCGGACGTCGCTGACGACCGGGCCGCCCTTCTGCGCCAGCCCGGTCTGTTCGAGGCCGGCCGCGTACAGGCCGTCGAGGTGGGCCGCCATCTGCAGGATCTGCGAGACCGTCACGACGCCCGTGCCGCCGATGCCGGGCATCCGCAGCAGCACCTCACGGCCGGGGAAGCGGGCGACCGGCTCGGTGAGCCCTACCGGAAGCTCCGGGATCGGCCGTGGCCCACGATCCACCGCAAGCTCCGGGATCGGCCGTGCCCGCTTGGTGCCCGGCTTGACCAGCAGGAACGATGGGCAGTCGCCCTTGAGGCAGCTCAGGTCGGAGTTGCAGGACGGCTGGTGGATCCGGGTCTTGCGGCCGTACACGGTCTCGACGGGCTGCACGGACAGGCAGGTCGACACCTCGCCGCAGTCACCGCAGCCCTCGCAGACCCGTTCGTTGACCACGACCTTCTCCGCCGGGACGGGCAGTTTGCCGCGCTTGCGCAGGCGGCGTTCGTCGGCCGCGCACCGGTCGTCGTGGATGAGCACGCTCACCCCGTCGAGCTCGGCCAGCTCCTGCTCGGCCGCCGCCAGCCCGTCGCGGTGCCGTACGGTGGCGATCGGCGCGAGCCGGACACCCCGGTAGGTCTCCGGTTCGGGCGTGGTGATCACGATCCGGCGGACCCCCTCGGCGGCCAGCGAGCGCGTCAGCGCGGGCACGTCGAGCCGGCCCTCCGCGCGCTGGCCGCCGGTCATGGCGACGGCGTCGTTGTAGAGCAGCTTGTACGTGATCGGCACCCCGGCCGCGACGGCGGCCCGGACGGCCAGCGAGCCGGAGTGGTGGAAGGTGCCGTCGCCGAGGTTCTGCACGAAGTGCCGGTCATCGGTGAAGGGGGCCAGGCCGATCCACTGGGCGCCCTCGCCGCCCATCTGGGTGAGGCCGACCTGGTTGCCGCGTCCGGCGCCGTCCAGGGCGATCATGGCGTGGCAGCCGATGCCGACGCCGACCAGCGTGCTGTCCGAGGTGCGGGTGGAGGTGTTGTGCGGGCAGCCCGAGCAGAAGTACGGCGTACGCGCGGCGACCACCGGCAGCAGGCGGCGCGGTGCTTTCCGGGCGGGAGCCAGGTGGACGGTGGTGCGCGGGAGCGTGTCGGCGAAGGTGGCCAGCGCCTTGGCCACGTCCTCCGCGCCGAGCGTGCCGCGGGCGGTGAGCAACTCGCGCCCGACGACAGCGGGAGTGCCGGGGGCGGTGAGCAGCTCGCGCTCAGCGATGGCGGAGGAACTGGCGGGCGTGCGGGCGCCCTCGTACAGCGCCTGCTTCAGCTGCCCCTCCAGGAACGGCACCTTGTCCTCCACCACGAGCACCCGGTCCAGGTCCGCGGTCATGGCGGCCAGGTCGGCGGGCGCCAGCGGGTACGGCATGCCGAGCCGGATCAGCCGCAGACCCAGATCCTCGATGGCCGCCTCGTCCAGCCCGAGGTCGGCCAGCGCCCGGCGTACCACCGCGAAGGACGCGCCGGAGGCGACGATGCCCAGGCGGGCGCGCGGCGAGCCGGCCACCACCCGGTTCAGGCCGTGCGCGCGGGCGTAGTCGCGGGCCACGTCGAGCCGCCGGGTCAGCATGTCGTGCTCGGCGTCCAGCGCGGCCGGACCGACCAGGGCGCCCGGGGTGGCCCGGCTCGGGTGGTCGGGGGCCGGGATGCCGTCACGCAGCGAGCCGAGCTCGACGGTGGCCGACGCGTCGGCCAGGTCGGCGACGATCTTCAGGCCGGTCCACAGGCCGCTGGCGCGCGAGAGGGCGACCGCGTGCAGCCCGAACTCGATGATCTCCGCCACCGAGCCCGGCGCGAGCAGCGGCACGCACAGGCTCTGGCACATCGGCTCGCATGTGCTCGGCACGGTCGAGGACTTGCTGCCGGGGTCGTCGCCGATCCAGGCCACCGCGCCGCCGAGCGCGGCGGTGCCGGCCAGGTTGCCGTGCCGGATGGCGTCGGCGGCCCGGTCGAGGCCGGGGCTCTTGCCGTACCAGAAGCCGGTCACGCCGTCGTGCCGCCGGCCCGGCAGGCGCTCCAGGAGCTGGGTCCCCGCCACGGCGGTGGCGGCCAGTTCCTCGTTGAGCGCCGGCCGGACGACCACGCCCGCGGGTTCGAGCAGCCGGGCGGCCCGGCCCATCTCCAGGTCGACGCCGGCCAGCGGCGAGCCCGGGTAGCCGGAGACGAACACGCGCGTGTCCAGCCCGCGTTCCTGGTCCAGGCGGCGCTGTTCGAGCGTCAGCCGGACGAGGGCCTGCAGGCCCGACATGAGCACCCGGCCGTCCTCAGCCGTGTACTTGTCGTCGAGGGTGACGCTCACGCGGGCCTCCCTGGGGTTCGTGGGGACCCCAGCACAGCAACGCGGACGGGCATCGCGCAAGTATCGGCCAAGAAGACACGACAAAGACGCAAAACCTTTGCGGCCTGTGCCTCTTTCGCTAGGGTTCTTTCCACCAAAAGCTGAGGAGTGCCCACATGACAGAAATAGATGATATTGATCATCGGCTGTTGCGTCTGCTGCGCGAGGACGGGCGCCGCACCTTCTCCGACATGGCGGGCACGATCGGCCTTTCGGTGGCCGCGGTCAAGCGCCGGGTGGACCGGCTCAAAGAGCTCGGCGTCATCACCGGTTTCAGCGTGCAGATCGACTACGCGAAGCTCGGATGGGGCATCGAGGCGTTCACCGAGCTGCGTTACGCGGGCACGACACCGGTGAGCGAGATCGTCCGCACGGCGACCGACGTGGCGGAGGTTCAGGCCGTTTTCACCATCGCCGGCGACCCCGACGCGCTGATCCACGTACGGGCCCGCGACCTCGGTCATCTTCAGCAGGTCATCGATCACCTGCGCCGCGCCGGGAACGTCACGGGCACCAAAACGCTGTTGGTGCTGGGCTCGTGGACCCGCGACGCACTGACGCCGCGACCGCCCCGGATAGCGGGAATGAAATAGCTCGCTATGCAATTAGCCGAGCTTTCTTTGTCCTGGCTATCCACCGCCCCAGGGGTGCGCCGGACAACGGCACCATACGCTACAGTACTCATTGTCTTCTCGCCTCTGAATTCGGAGCACCAGCATGGCCAAGCAAATTCAAGAGATCTTCCTTGACGACCTCGACGGATCCGCCTTGTCGTCCGAGAACACAATCAGGTTCGGCCTCGACGGCTTTGCCTACGAGATCGACCTGTCGGATAAGAACGAGGAGAAGTTGCGCAAAGCCCTTGCCCCGTTCCTGGTCAAGGCACGTCAGGTCCGCAAGGAGCGCGGTGGTAAGGTCCGTCGCGGAGTCGGCTCGGCGCGCACGGTCAGCCGCGACAAGTCCACCGAAATTCGCCAGTGGGCGAAGCAGGCGGGACTACCCGTGAGCGAGCGCGGACGTATCGCCGCGACCATCGTGGAGCAGTACGAGGCGGCTCACTGAGATTGCCGCTCCGGCAATCACTGCGGCGATAATGACCGGCACCTCCTGAATTCGAAATGCGCCCGCCCACCGGCCTTTGGCCGCCGCGGCGGCGGGTGCGCGGCGGGAGATGGCGATCAGAGTCGGCCGGCTGCCTTTAAGGCCGTACGGCCCGCCGGTCCAGGCGAGGGGACCGGTGGCACGGCCGTCAGCCGACGTTGCCCAGACACTCCAGGTTCGCTCCGAATGTCCGACCGCCTCACCGCTTGACCAAAAGTGAGTCGCCAACTTCCAGGCGACCCCTCAGGCGCGGGTCGACTCCCGCAGCACCAGGCTGCACGGCATCCGCCGTACCCCTCCCTGGTGCGGTACGCCGCCGATCACGTCCAGCAGGTGCGTGGCGGCCGCGCGTCCGATCTCACCCAGGTTCATGTCGACCGTGGTGAGCGGCGGCCGTGAGCCGAGCGCCATCGGCGCCCAGTTGTCGAAGCCCACCAGCGCCACGTCGTCGGGGATGCGCCGGCCACGATCCCTGAGCGTCTCGGCGACCCCTCTGGCGATCTGGTCGCTGCCGCAGAACACCGCGTCGACCTCCGGCTGGGTGCGGAGCAGGATGTCGGCGCCCTGCCGCCCCCACTCCTCCGACCACTCCCCGAACAGCGTCTCGCCCGCCGCCGTCGCCCCCGCCTCCGCCAGGGCGTCGGCGAACCCCGCCGCGCGCGTCCGCGCGGCCAGGAACCGCTGCGGCCCGGTGATGTGGCCGACCCGCCGCCGCCCGGTGGCCAGCAGATGCCGTACGGCCAGGAGGCTCCCACCCAGGTCGTCGGGGATCACCGAGAAGTCGGTGGGCTCCGTCGACTGGGTCATGGCGTAGACGACCGGGACGGGCAGGCCGGTGCCGATGCTCGGCCGGGGCTCGGTACGCCGGCCGGTGACGATGATGCCCTCCACCCGCCTGGCCAGGAGACGCTCGACGTAGTGCTGCTCCCTGATCGGGTCGTCGCGCGTGTCGCACATGAACACCGAGATCTGGCCGGCGCCCAGCGCGTCCTCGGCGCCGAGCATGACCGGGATGCTGAAGCGCCCGAAGCTGTCGCACGTCACCAGGCCGACGGTGAAGGTACGGCCGTGCAGCAGTCCCTGGGCGAGCTTGTTCGGCCGGAACTCCAGACGCTCGGCGGCGGCGATCACCCGCGCCCTGGTCTCCTCGCGCAGCCGGCCCTGGCCGTTGAGCGCCTTGGACGCCGTGCCGATCGACACTCCGGCGGCCGCGGCGACCTCACGGATGGTCACTGCGCGCTGGGAAAATTCAGACAACCGGTTTCCCTTCCTCAACATCCTGGTCACGGTCCAACCACCCAGAGGGTTGACCAGTGATGTGTAACACCTTACTGTTCGCCAAGGAAAGCCTATTCCCCATGTGCGAGGAGTTCGATGGACCAGGCCTGCGGCCCTGCCGTACCGACCGCGGAATCGAAGGCCGTGCAGCGGCCGCTGGGCATCCACGACGTCGTGATCACCGGTGGTCCGTTCGGACGGTGGCAGAGCGTCAACCGCGCGGCGAGCATCCCGCTCGGGCTGGAGCAGATGGAAGAGGCGGGCAGCCTGCCCAACCTGCGACTGGCCGGAGCCGGTGCGGCCGGCGAGGGCGAGTTCCGCGGCTACCGCTTCCAGGACTCCGACCTGTACAAGCAGCTCGAGGCCGTCGCCTGGGAGCACGCCAGGCGCCCGTCGGCGGAGTACCCGCAGTTCGTCGAGCAGGCGGCCGAGGTGCTCAAGCGCGCTCAGCGGCCCGACGGCTACCTCAACTCCCACTACCAGGTCGTCAAGCCGGACAAGATCTACGCCGAGCTCGAGTACAGCCACGAGATGTACTGCGCGGGCCACCTGTTCCAGGCCGCCGTCGCCGCCACCCGCGCGGGCACCGGCGCGGAGCTGCTCGAGGTCGCCCGGAAATTCGCCGACCACCTGGCGGAGGTCTTCCTGCGCGGTGGCGACGACGGCATCGACGGGCACGCCGAGGTCGAGACCGCGCTGGTGGAGCTCTATCGGGTCACCGGCGAGCGCTCCTACCTGGACCTGGCCGCGAAGCTGATCGACAACCGGGGCAAGGGGCTCATCCGCGACAGCGGGCTCGGCATCCTGTACGCCCAGGACCACCTTCCGGTCAGGGAGGCGGACACGGCGGTCGGGCACGCGGTGCGCCAGCTGTACCTGGAGGCGGGCATCGTCGACGTCTACCTGGAGACCGGCGACGAGTCGCTGCTGGAGTGCTCGGTCCGGCGCTGGGAGGACCTGGTCGCCACCAAGACCCACCTGACCGGGGGCATGGGCAGCCGCCACTCCGACGAGGCGTTCGGTGACCGCTGGGAGCTGCCGCCGGACCGCGCCTACAACGAGAGCTGCGCGGCCATCGCCAGCATCCACTGGAACTGGCGGCTGCTCCTGGCCACCGGCCACGGCCGCTACGCCGACCTGATCGAGCGCACGCTCTACAACGCCTTCGCCGCCTCGACCTCGGCGGACGGCATCCGCTTCTTCTATGTCAACCCGCTCCAGCGCAGGGACGACCACGTCGAAGGAGCCTACGCCGGTCGGCGGCGCGAGTGGTTCGCCTGTGCCTGCTGCCCGCCCAACATCATGCGGCTCGTCTCCTCCCTCGGCGGCCACGTCGCGACGACCACCGAGAACACCCTGCTCGTCCATCAGTACATGCCGGGGACCATCACCGACGGCGAACTCACGCTGGCCGTCGCCACCGACTACCCCTGGGACGGCCGCGTCACGTTCACCGTGGAGCGCGCGCCCGGCACGCCGTGGTCGCTGGCGCTGCGGGTGCCCGCGTGGAGCGCCTCCACCACGGTGACGGTCGGCGGCGAGTCGGCGGTGGCCGTGCCGGACGAGCGCGGCTACGTCGTGCTGACCCGCGAGTGGCGGGCGGGCGACAGCGTCGAGCTGGAGCTGGACATGGCGCCCCGGCTCGTCCACCCGCATCGCCGCGTCGACGCCGTCAGGGGATGCGTCGCCGTGGAGCGCGGGCCGCTCGTCTACTGCTTCGAGCAGGCCGACCAGCCCGAAGGCGTGGACCTTCCGGACCTGGCGCTGCCCGCGGGCGCCGAACTGCGCGTCCTGGACAAGGACGACCTCGACGGCGTCGGGCGCACCGTCCTGATCGAGGCCGACGCCCAAGTCGTTTCTCAGCCGGTGGGCGGCCTGCCGTACACCACCACACCCCCCGGGGAGCTCTCCACCGGCTCCCGCGTGACCGCCACGGCGATCCCCTATTACCAGTGGGACAACCGCGACGGCCGCGGGATGCGGGTCTGGATCCCCCTCGCGTAAAGGAATCACCGCATGAATAGACGTGACCTCTTCAAGATCGGCGGTCTCGCGGCGCTCGGCGCGGCGGCGTCCGCGTGCGGGAGCGGCGGCGGCGGAGCATCGAGCGGCGCCAAGCAGCTGCAGTTCATGTACTGGGGCTCCACCTTCGAGCAGAAGGCCGTGGAGAAGATGCTCAGGCAGTTCGAGCAGAAGAAGCCGGGCGTCAAGGTCAAGGCGCTGTTCACCCCCGACGAGTACGACGTCAAGCTCAACACCCTGGTGGCCAGCGGCCGGGTGCCGGACGTCGGCTACGTGCCGATGGCCATGTCCTTCCGCTTGGCCGAGCAGGGCAAGCTGGTCGATCTGTTCCCCTACCTGAAGAAGTATCCGCAGCTGGCCGGCTATCTGCCGGATGCCTACCTCTGGTACGGCCAGGACAAGCTACACGGCGTGGCCACGGCCAACGAGGTCGAGCTGCTCTGGTACAGCAAGCAGGCCATCGCCGATGCCGGCATCGCTCCCCCACCCGCTGACGCCGCCTCCGCCTGGACGTGGGACCAGATGGTGCAGAACGCCTACAAACTCACCATCGACCAGAACGGCAAGCATCCCGACGAGTCAGGCTTCGACCCCAAGCAGATCAAGCAGTTCGGCATCTCCAGCAGCATCACCTACGGCGCGGCCTGGTACGGCTTCCTGCGCGGCAACGGCGGCGACTTCGCCGACGAGGCCGGCAAGCGGTGCCTGCTCGACTCACCCGAGGCGATCAAGGTGTTCCAGAACCTGCAGGATCTCATCTACAAGCACCGGGTCATGCCTGGCCCAGGCCAGCTCGCCGCCACCGGCGACGACGTGCCCGGCACGAACATCCTGCTCAAGACCAAGCGCGTGGCCATGGTGGTCGACGGCCACTGGTCACTGCTCGACATGAACGAGAGCAAAACCGACTTCGGCCTCGGTGTGCTGCCCAAATACGCGGAGCCGTTCACCGCCACCCAGGTGGCGGGCGCGTCGGCGGTGTTCGCCGGGACCAAGCACGTGGAGGAGGCCGTCGAGCTGTTCGCCTTCCACAACGACCCGCGCTACGTCGACCTGTACAAACAGGGCCTGTGGATGCCGCAGGAGAAGAAGTACTACGAGGACCAGGCGTCCATCGACTCCTGGACGAAGAACGACGTGCACCCACCGGAGTTCAGGACCGCGGTCGTCGACTTCGCGCGCGACCACGGCGTGCCGGTCTTCGGCAACCGGGTCAAGAACATGACGACGATCAGCTCTGACGTCCTCACTCCCGCCCTCCAGGAGATCGAGTCCGGCAAACGGCCCGCGGCGGAGATACTCAAGGCCGCGGCGCCCAAGATCACCGGGATGCTGCAGGGCTGGCAGCACACGCAGGCGCTCTGATGCGCAGGTTCGAGACGCGGTGGGGCATCCTCATGGCGTTGCCGGCCATCCTCGGGTTCGTCATCTTCACGCTCGGCCCGATGGTCGCCTCGTTCTTCTTCAGCCTGACCGACTGGCAGATCGGCGGCAGCCCGTCGTTCGTCGGCCTGGACAACTACACCAGGATGGCCAATGACGAGCTGTTCTGGAAGTCGCTGAGCGCCACGACGTACTACACGCTCGGCGCGGTGCCGCTCACGCTGATCGTCAGCTTCGCGGTCGCCATGCTGCTCAACCAGAAGGCGCGCGGTCTGTCGCTCTGGCGGACGATCTTCTATCTGCCGACGCTGGTCCCGGCGATCGCCAACGTGGTGCTCTGGATCTGGATCTTCAATCCCGACTTCGGGCTGCTCAACTCGCTGCTGCGCCAGGCGGGGCTGCCGACCTCCCAGTGGGTCTACAGCGAGGAGATGGCGATCCCGTCGCTGATCATCATGAGCACCTGGGGCTTCGGCAACACCATGGTGATCTTCCTGGCCGGGCTGCAGGGCGTGCCGCGCCACCTGTACGAGGCGGTGTCGATCGACGGGGGCGGCCCGTTGCGCCGCTTCTGGCACGTGACGCTGCCGATGATGACGCCCACCATCTTCTACAACCTGGTGGTGGGCGTGGTCGGCACCTTCCAGGTGTTCAACCAGGCGTACGTGATGACCGAGGGCGGGCCCAACCACGCCACGCTCTTCTACGTCTACTACCTCTTCCGCAAGGCCTTCACCGAGAGCGAGATGGGCTACGCCAGCGCGCTCGCCTGGGTGCTTTTCATGATCATCATGGTGGTGACGTTCCTGATGTTCCGCAACGCCCGCCGCTGGGTCTACTACGAGATGGCAGGTGCCCGATGACCACGCTGGCGGCGCGGGAGAGGACCCGCGCGAAGGGCGTGGCGCCGACCCAGGGCCTGCGGCGGCCGCGCAGGTACGGCAGGGCGCTGCTGTACGTGGCGCTGGTCGCGGGCGCGATCCCGACCCTGCTGCCCTTCGTCTGGCTGGTGCGCAGCGCGCTGATGACCGACAGCCAGATGTTCGTCGCGCCGCCGGAATGGATCCCGCGCCCGTTCCAGTGGTCGAACTTCGGCGAGGCGCTCACCGCCCAGCCGTTCGGCCTCTACCTGGTCAACACGGTGATCATCGCGGTGATCTGCGTGCTCGGCACGGTGTTCACCTGCTCGGTGGCCGCCTTCAGCTTCTCCCGGCTGCGGTGGAAGGGGCGCAACGTCGTCTTCGCGCTGCTGCTGACCGGCGTCATGCTGCCGTACGCGGTGACGATCATCCCGACGTTCGTCATGTGGCAGGAGCTGGGCGCGCTGAACACCTTCGTCCCGCTCACCGTGCCCGCCTGGTTCGCCGGGGCGGGCGGCGGGGTGTTCAACGTGTTCCTGCTGCGGCAGTTCTTCCTGACGATCCCCTTCGAGCTCGACGAGGCCGCCTACATCGACGGGGCGTCGCCGTGGCGGGTGTACTGGACGATCGTCATGCCGCTGTCCAAGCCGGCCATCATCGTGGTCACCATCTTCACCTTCATCGGCACGTGGAACGACTTCCTCGGCCCGCTGCTGTATTTGCAGGACGAGGAGAAGTACACGCTCTCGCTCGGGCTGGCCTCGTTCCAGAGCGTCTTCATCACCCAGTGGGGCTACCTGATGGCGGCCTCGGCGGCCGTCATCGTGCCCATCGTGGCCCTGTTCTTCTTCCTCCAGCGGTACTTCATCGAGGGAGTCACGCTCACCGGCATCAAGAACTGAAAGGTGGCACGCCATGAAGCGATTAGCCGTCGCGCTCCTGTTGCTGAGCTCCTTGTTCGTCGGAGTGCAACCCGCGCACGCCCTGTCCGCCGCCCAGGTCGTCGACATGTTCGGCAGAACGGTCAACACCTACGGCGTCAAGCTCGTCGACTGGGAGGGGTACCTGGCCAACCCGTACATCCAGCTGACCGTCAAACCCCCGCAGGACGCCCAGTTCCCCGTCACGATCGACCTCAAGGCCGAGGGCACCTCGCGGCTGATGATGGACCTGCCCAGCCAGCTCACCGCGACGGGCGCCACCAAGACGCTGACGTTCGCGAACGCGTCGGAGCAGAAGACGTTCAAGCTGGAGATCGCCTCCAAGCGCGGCGCGGGCCAGGACGAGCTGCACACGCTGAAGCTGGCGATCAGGGACGGCAGCGGCGCGACGTTCCAGCAGTCAATGCCGATCAGGGTCCAGCAGGACGAGAAGACCGCCCTGCAGCCGACGATCCCGATCAACTTCGACTACCGCTATGACACGGTCACCGGTTACTTCTCCGACCCGGCCTTCAGGACCGCCGCCGAGGAGGCCGTCAAGGACTGGTTCAGGTTCTTCGACGTGACGCCCTTCGACACGGTGGCGGCCGGGACCGAGAACAACCACCTGCCGGGCAACGACTGGCAGAACGAGATCACGGTCACCAACAACGCCGCCTACAACGGCATGTACGTCTTCTTCCGCGGCATCCAGTCGCCCTACTCGACCGGCTACCCGGCCGCCAACGGCAAGTACTTCACCAGGAACAACCAGCAGGTCGCGGGCCCGCTCCACCGCTCCACCGCGATGATCTTCGAGTACGACGAGGCGAACAAGCAGCTGTTCACCTCCCTGGCCGACGAGGACTGGTACAAGACCGACATCGCCGGCTCGGTCCTCGACGTCGAGGGCCTGGTCATGCACGAGTACGGCCACGCCGTCGCCTACCACAGCGACTGGGCCGGGATGCGCTCCTACGTCAGCGGCGGCGGCAACGACCCGGACGTCGTCGACTACATGGGCTACGCCGTCCCGCTCGACAGCAGCTACCACATCCCCGGCGACCAGCGTAACTGGGACCGGCTGAGTGGGCAGAGCGGCGGCTGGACGCACTACTTCCCGACCCGCCGGTGGATGCTCACCAAGCTCGCCCTGCTGGTGGCCGAGAACGCGGGCTGGAAGCTGAACCGCAACCTGACCCCGTTCCTCAAGCCGTCCATCACCACCGCCTCCCTGCCGCAGGCCACGCCCGGCCAGAGCTACACGCAGACGCTCGCCGCCAAGGGCGGGGTGCCGTTCTACGACTGGCAGGTCACCAGCGGCTCGCTGCCCGCCGGGCTCAGCCTCGACCGCTTCACCGGCACGATCAGCGGCACGCCCACCACGGCCGGGACCTCGACCTTCACCGTGCAGCTGCGTGACTACGACAGCAGGAGCACGCCGGTGACCAAGTCGTTCCAGCTCCAGGTCGGCGGCGGTGGCCCCACGCCCGTCAACCTGGCCACGAGCGCGACGCCGTCCGCGTCCTACACCTCGTCGTGGGAGAGCGTCGCGGCGATCAACGACGGCATCGACCCGCCGAGCTCCAACGACACCGTCAACCGCCGCTGGGGCACCTGGCCCAACACCGGCGCGCAGTGGGCCGAACTGACCTGGCCGGCCGCGCAGACGATCCGGTCGGCGGACGTGTACTTCTTCGACGACAACGACGGTGTGCGCCTGCCGGCCTCCTGGAAGCTCCAGTACTGGAACGGCACCGCGTACGCGGACATCCCGGGCACTTACCCGACCGCGCTCAACGCCTACAACCACGTGACGTTCACCGGTGTGAACACCACCAAGCTCAGGGTCGCGCTCCAGAGCGGCCAGGCATCCGTCGGACTGCTGGAAGTGAAGGCATTCGCTTGAGAAGAAAGAACGCTCAGTGAAAAAAATCGGCGTAGTTACCGTCCTGGCCGGGCTCGTGGGCGCGCTCTCCGTGCCCACGCCCGGCCTGGCGGCCCGCCAGGCGGCCCCGGCGCTGGACGTGTTCGACATCTTCTACCGCAACGTCAACGACCATGGCGTCCGGCTCGTGGACTGGCAGGGCTACCTGGCCAACCCGTACATCGAGCTGACCGTGCGGGCGCCGAAGGTGGCCGGCATCGCCTACCCGCTGACCGTCGACCTCAAGGCCGAGGGCACCTCCAGACTGATGCTCAACATGCCGAGCGAGCTCACCGCGACCGGCGCGACCAAGACCTTCACCCTCACCGGCCCGGCCGACCGCGAGGTCGTCCGGCTGGCCATCCACTCCAAGCAGGGCCCCGGTCAGGACGAGCGGCACAAGTGGGTCATGAAGACCACCGACGCGACCGGCGCCACGATCACCCAGACGATGCCGATCACGGTCCAGCAGGACGAGAAGACCGCCCTGCGGCCGACGATCCCCATCGACTTCGACTACCGCTACGACACGATCACCCGCTACTTCTCCGACCCGGGCGTGCGCAAGGCCGCGGAGACGGCGGTACGGAACTGGTTCGCCTTCTTCGACCTCAAGCCGTTCGACACCGTCCCCGCCGGGGACGAGGTCAACAAGCTGCCGGGCGACGACTGGCAGAACGAGGTCGAGGCCACCAACGCCAAGCCGTACAACGGCATGTACGTCTTCTTCCGCGGCATCCAGACGCCGTACTCGACCGGCTACCCGACCATCAACGGCAAGTTCCACACCCAGAACGGCAAGCCCACCCCCTACCACCGCTCGACCAGCATGATCCTGGAGTACGACGAGCAGCTCATGAAGCTGGTCAGCTCGCTGGCCGACGAGGACTGGTACAAGAGCGACCTCGGCCAGGTCATCGACGTGCACGGCCTGGTCATGCACGAGTACGGCCACGCCGTCGCCTTCCACAGCGACTGGGAGGGCATGGCGAAGTACGTCGAGAGCAAGGGCAAGGACGACCAGGAGGTCATCGACTACCAGGGCTACCCGGTCCCGCTGGACACCAGCTATCACGTGCCCGGTGACGAGCCGTACTGGGACCGGCTCAGCGGCCAGAGCGGCGGCTGGCGCCACGTCTTCCCGACCAGGCAGTGGGAGCTGACCAAGCTGACACTGCTGATCGCGGAGAACGCCGGCTGGAAGCTGAACAGGAAGCTGACCCCGTTCCTCAAGCCCTCGATCGAGACCGCCTCGGTCAAGGCCGGCAAGGCGGGCGCCGGCTACGACCAGCGGCTCCAGGCCAAGGGGGGTGTGCCCTTCTACGACTGGCAGGTCACCGGCGGCGCGCTGCCCGAAGGGCTGGTCCTCGACCGGTTCACCGGCGCGATCACCGGCAAGCCCGCCGCGGCGGGCACCTTCTCCTTCACCGTGCAGCTAAGGGACTACGACAAGCTCAGCACGCCCGTGACCCGCGACTACAAGCTCACCGTCAACGCGTGAGAAGGGCGGCGGCCACGGAGGCCGCCGCCCTCTTTCAGGTCAGCGCCCGTAGCGGCTCTTCAGGTGCCGCCACCAGTCGCGCAGCATCCAGGCGTCGAAGTCGGTGATCGAGGTCGCGCTGCCGGCCTTCATCAGGAAGCAGCACACCCCCGTCGGAGTCCAGTCGTAGAAGTCATCCAGACCGAACGAATGGCCCATCTCGTGCAGCAGGATGTGCACGTTGTCGGTGTTGAGGTTGCTCATGTAGTACTCGCTGCCGATGCGCTGGCCCCAGTCACCGCCCGCGCCACCGCCGAAGCCCGCGGTGAGCCACAGCGACATGTCGTAGTGGTGGGACGCGCCACCGGGACAGTTCGGGTAATTGCCGCTCTGGTTGAAGAAGCGCCCGCACGGCTCGGCGCACTGCGGCGCGTCCTCGCGGATGTTGTTGACGTAGACGTCGACCGAGTTGTCGCTCCACTGGAGCTGGGCGCGGTCGCGCACGGCCCAGCCGACGACCTTGACCGGCACGTTGGTGTAGGGCCAGTTGTTGTGCCCGGCCATCACGTCCATCCACTTCTTGAACTGCCTGGCCAGCGTCGCCTGGATCTGGTCACGCTGGGCGGCGGTCACCGTGGCGGAGCTGTCCCAGCGCACGCAGTAGTTGATCGAGCCGCCGTTGGCCATGACCTGGTCCCAGCCGTAGTTGCGGAAGCCGTACAGGTCGGGATAGGTGCTCTCGACATGCGACCAGACCTCGTTGAGCGGCGTGACCAGGTTGGCGGGCGGGTTCCAGGTGCTCGGGCTGCCGCCGCCACCCGGGTCGTTGGTGAACGCCTTGACCTCCAGCAGGCCGACCGAGCCCTGGCCGCTCTGCAGGAGTACGCGCAGCCGCGTGGTGCTCACCTGGCCGAACGTCACCTTGTTGTAGGCGTTGATCGCCGTGGGGTAGCCGGTCGCGTTCGGCACGTCGTTGTAGGCGCTGCCGGTCCAGTACTGCAGCTTCCACGAGGCGGGGACGCGCACGCCGCCGTTGTCGTCGAAGAAGTACACCTGGGCGGCCCTGAGCGTCTGCGCCTGGGCCCAGGTCAGCTCGGCCCACTGCTGGCCGGTGTTGGGCCAGGTGCCCCAGCGGCGGTTTACGGTGTCGTTGGAGCTCGGCGGGTCGATGTTGTCGTTGAGCGCCGCGACGCTCTCCCACGAGGAGGTGTACGACGCGCTCGGGGTCGCCGTCGTGGCCAGGTTGACCTCGGCGGCCATGGCGCGACCGGCGGGGACGAGGAAGAAGCTCAGTAACAGGATCGGGAGCACTGCCATACGTTTCATCGCGGTACCTGCCATTCGAGGACGCCGGTCGAGAAGCCGGTCTTCGAGGTGACGCTCAGCCGGAGCCTGGTCGTCGAGACCGCCGTGAACGTCGTGGTGTTGAAGGTGTTGGCCGCCACTCCGCAGGCCGACTGTCCGGGCACGTCCACGTACGCGCTGCCGTTCCAGTACTGGACCTTGCACGAGGCGGGCAGGTCGATGCCCTGGTCATCGTCGAACCAGTAGACGCCGACCCGGTTGACGGTCTGCGCGGACGGCCACTGGTACTCCAGCCACTCGGTGCCCTGGTGGTCCCAGTTGCCGTAGGCGCCGTGGCTGTGGTCGGCCGAGTTGGCGGGGGTGAAGCCGTCGTTGACCGCGCCGAGTGTCTCCCACGGCGAGACGTAGGAGGTGGACGCCGTCGCGCTGAGCGCCAGGTTGGAGCTGGCGGGGCCCGTCGTCTGCACGACCTTCTGCATGGTGCCGTCGGCGTTCCAGTACAGCTTGTCGAGCGTCACCGAGCGGCGGAAGTCGCCGCCTCCCGGGCTGCCCGCGTTGTGGTAGACCATGTACCACTGGCCCTTGAACTCGATGATGGCCGGGTGGTTGGTGGTCGAGGAGACCTGGTCGAGCACCACTCCCCGGTGCGTCCACGGTCCCAGCGGGTTGCTCGCGGTGGCGTAGCGGATGCACGCGTAACCGGGCGCGGAGCAGGCCGAGTCGTTGGCGGAGTAGGCGAGGTAATAGGTGCCGTTGCGCTTGAACATCCAGGGCGCCTCCCAGAAGTTCGACACGCCGCTCGGCGTGACCACGCCGCCGTCGAGGTTGATCATGTCGGGCTTGAGCTTGGCGGCGCGCAGGCCGTAGTAGGAGCCCCAGTAGATGTAGGCCTGGCCGTCGTCGTCGGTGAAGACGGTCGGGTCGATGTTGAGCGGCGAGGAATTGGGGGTGCTGTCGCTGATCAGCGGGCCGCCCTTGGCGTCGTGGAAGGGGCCGAGGGGGCTGTCGCCGACCGCCACGCCGATGTCCATCCAGCCGGCGCCGTTGCCGTTGACGGGGGCGTACCAGTAGTACTTGCCGTTGCGCGGCTCGACCTCACCCGCCCACGCATCGGCGCCCGCCCAGGAGAAGTCCGCAAGTTTCAGTTTCGCGCCCTGGTCCGTCCAGGTCGTCGCGTCGCCGGAAGTGAAGACGTGCCAGTCCCGCATGACGAAGTTCGTGCCGCCGGCGGGCGCCTCGTCGTGACCCGTGTAGAGGTACATCGTGTCGCCCACCACCAGCGCCGCCGGATCGGCGGTATAGATGGAGGTGGTGATCGGCGCGGCGGCGGGAGCCGGGACCGCGGTGACGAGGACCAACCCGGCGGCGGCCGCCACGGTCAAGGCCATGGTTCTCAGACGTCTCACGTTAGAGCACTCCTTTTCTGAGCTAGCGATTGCTTGGTTAGCGCTAACATTTTGGATCCCGAATCTGTGCGACTAGCGGGGCGTCGTCGAGTGTTAGCGATACCACCAAGGTCGTCAAGACCCAATGTTTACCGGGATGGTCTTGCGGCTAATCGATAGGTTGCTATCGTTTCTTGTCAGGGTATTTCGTGACGACCGGTCATCCTGGGGGATACGTGAGCGACATCTCAACGCTGCCTCTGTACATGCGGCGGACAGAGTTCAGTCCCGCCGCCGAGCTGGCGGAGGTGCGGGAGAAGGAAGGGATCACCCGCGTCACCACCTCGTTCGGCATCGACGCCTGGCTGGTGACCCGCTACGCCGACACGCGCGCGGTGCTGGGCGACGCCGAGCGGTTCAGCAACGCCCGCCAGACCGTCTTCCAGCCGCCCGGCGCGACGGAGGAGGAGCTCAAGGTGCTCCGCGCCGGCAACCTGCTCTCCTTCGACCCGCCCGAGCACAGCCGGCTGCGCCGGTTCCTGACGCCGGAGTTCACCATCCGCCGGATGAAGCGGCTGGAGCCGCGGATCAAGGACATCGTCGAAGAACACCTCGACGCCATGGAACGAGCCGGCTCACCCGTCGACCTGGTGTCGTCGTTCGCGCTGCCGATCCCGTCGCTGGTGATCTGCGAACTGCTGGGCGTGCCGTACGCCGACCGCACGGAGTTCCAGCGCAGGACCGGCCGGCTGCTGGACGTGTCGCTGCCCATGGACGAGCGCCTCAAGCTGCAGCAGGAGTCGCGCGCGTACATGACCGAGCTGGTCACCGGCATCCAGGCCGACCCCGGCGAGGAACTGCTGGGCATGCTCGTGCGCGAGCACGGCGACGACCTGACCACGAACGAGCTGATCGGCATCGGCAACCTCCTGCTGATCGCCGGGCACGAGACCACCTCCAACATGCTCGGCCTGGGCACGCTGGCCCTGCTCCGGCAGCCGGACCAGCTGGACCTGCTCATGAAGGAGCCCGAGCGGATCGAGGCCACCGTGGAGGAGCTGATGCGCTGGCTCAGCATTCTCCATGCCAGCATCGGCAGGGTGTGCACCACGGAGACCGAGGTGGCCGGTCAGACGATCCAGCCCGGCGACCTGGTGATGTGCTCGCTGCCCCTCGCCAACCGCGACCCCGCCTTCATGGACGAGGCCGACGAGCTGGACATCACCCGCGGCGCGCCCGGCCACCTCGCCTTCGGCCACGGCGTGCACCACTGCCTGGGCGCCCCGCTGGCCCGGATGGAGATGCGGATCGCCTTCCAGGCCCTTTTCCAGCGCTTCCCCGGGCTGCGTACCGTCGCGCCCATCGCGGACTTCCGCTCCTTCCACGTCGTGTACGGGCTGGCCTCGCTCGAGGTGGCCTGGTAACGCTGCCATGGAGTGACGGCGTGGATGCTGCTAGCGTTCGGCATGTGCCAGAGCAGCGACGTCGTGCGGACGCACTGCGTAACTCCGACAGGATCATCAGGGCGGCGATCACCGCCCTGCACGAGTCGGGCACGGCCGTCCCGCTGGAGGAGATCGCCCGCCGCGCCGGAGTCGGCATCGCCACCGTCTACCGGCGCTTCGGCGACCGCGACGGCGTGATCCTGGCCTGCTTCGAGACCTACTTCGCCGAGGAGATCGAGCCGGTCCTCCAGGCCGCCCGCGTGGCCGCCGACCCCAGACAGGGGCTGGCCGACGCGCTGACGGCCGTGGTCGACACGCTGTCCGGCCACCGGGCGCTCCTGTCGGCCGCCAAGGAGGCCGGGGCGTTCACGATCGGCATCGCCGAGCGGTTCATGGGGCCGCTCGGCGACGTGCTGGCCGCCGCGCGGGAGCGCGGGCTGGTCCGCGACGACCTGCTGGTCCGCGACCTGGCGGCGATCGTGGTGATGGCGCTGGCGACGACCCTCCACCACGGGGCCGACTCCGACGACCGCGCCGACCGGCGGCGCTACCTGGCGCTCCTCCTCGACGGCACCCGCCCGTCGGCCGTGCCGCTCCCCCGCCCATCCGCCGTCAACCTCTTCGCCCACAAGCCGACGGACCACTGCCCCGCCAAGGGCACCACACGCCACCACCACCGCTGACCCGACGGGCTGGCTGAGCGGTCAGGTGCTCGCGCGGACCGTCAGACGGGGGACCAGCAGGGTCGCCGGTGGCACCGCCCGGCCCGCCAGCTTCTCCATCAGCAGCCCGACGGCCTCCCTGCCGACCTCCTCGGCCGGGATCAGCACCGAGGTGAGCCGGGCGGGCTCGGCCACGTCGTCCGGGCAGATCGCCACCACCGCGAGGTCCTGCGGCACCTTGCGGCCCAGCTGCCGCAGCGAGCTCAGCACGTGGTTGACGGCCGCCTCGTTGTGCACGACCAGTCCCGACAGGCCGGGCCGGGCGGCCAGCAGTCCGCTCACGGTGGCGTGGACCTCCTCGAAGCTCTCCTCGCACGGCAGCGCCATGCCGTCGAGCCCATGCTCGGCCAGGGCGGCGGTGAAGCCTTCGAGCGTACGGCGGGCGAAGGCGGTCCCCCGCTCGTAGACCACCGCCGGCGCGCCGAGCAGGACCACCTCGTGGTGCCCGCGATCGGCCAGGTGCGCCACGCACAGCGCCCCGGCGGCGGCGAAGTCGAGGTCGACGCAGGTCACCCCGGCGGCGTCGGCGGGGAAGCCGATCAGCACGCTGGGCTCGGCGAGCCGGCGCAGCAGCGGGACCCTGGGGTCGTCGAGCTCGACGTCCATCAGCACCAGGCCGTCGACCAGCGCGCTGGCCGCGGCCCGGCGCAGCCCGTCGAGGCCCTCGTCGGCGGTCAGGAGCAGCACGTCGTGGTCGAAGTGGCGGGCGGCGGTGACCACCGAGGTGGCGAAGCGCATCAGCACCGGCACGTGCATGCCGGCCCGCAGGGGCAGTACCAGCGCGATCACGTTGGCCCGCTTGCTGGCCAGCGCCCTGGCGCCGGCGTTGGGGTGGTAGCCGAGCGTCCGCACGCTGTCGAGCACCCGCCGCCGGGTGTCCGCCGAGATCGCCCGCTTACCACTGAGCACGTACGAGACCGTGCTCACCGCCACACCCGCGTGCCGCGCCACCTCGACGATGGTGACCGCCCTGCCGGTCGCGTGCCCGGCCTCAGCACGCGCGTCCACCGCTCCCCCGTCCTCAGCGCGCGCGTCCGCTGGGTGGCCGTCCGGCATGTCGCGATCCGGCACCTGCCCGTCCACCGAGTGGCCGTCCGTCATGTGGTGGTCCGTCCGGTGCCGGCGCGGTCTCGGTCCATGCGGCCTCTGCCCGTTCGTCCCCGGTCGGCGCGTACGGCACCGGCCGATCGGGGGGCCGCCCGTCCGGTGCCGGTCAGTTCCAGTCTGCCCAGCGTGATGCCCACGTTCTCGAACACGACATAAAGATCGTGCACCCCCGAGGCTTCCGCAAGCTCGCCCGAGGACGCCGCCGGAGCGTAGCGCCCGGCCGGGGGCACCGGGATCGCGCCCAGTGTGGGGCCGTGGAGGAGGTCGTCCAGCCGGAGCGTGACCACCCCGCCCTCAGTGCTCGCGGCCTCGATCAGGCACGACGCGGCCCCGGTGAGCTCGACGTCGCGGAACAGGATCCACGCCCCCTCGGCCTCGGATCGCACCGCGTCGCCCGACACCTTGGCCGCGTCGACGAGGGCGACCGCGTCGTAGGCGTCGTGGTCCGCCGCGGCCAGGGCGCCCCGCCGGGGCGGGATGATCTCGCCCTCGACGTGGAAGGCCGCGCTCAGCCGCAGGTCGGTCGCGCTGCGGCCGACCATGAGCTGGTGCGGCGCGTCCTCGACGGCGAACCCGCCGCGCGTCACGTCCCAGAAGGCCAGGTCCCGGACGGGGAAGGTGAGCGTGACGGCCCGGCTCCCACCGGGTGCCAGTCGTACCCGCTCGAAGCCCCGCAACCGGCGCAGGGGCTGCTTGACCCGGGAACGCCGCTGGTGGGTGTAGAACTGCACGACCTCGGTGCCGGTACGCGAGCCGGTGTTGGTGACCGTGACCGTGGCGGTGACGGTCTCCTCCTCGACCGCGACGGTGAGGCCGGAGTAGTCGAACGTGGTGTAGCTGAGGCCATGGCCGAAGGGGTACAGCGGAGTGCCCCGGTAGTAGAGGTAGGTGGCGTCCGTGGCGATGATGTCGTAGTCGAGCAGGTCGGGCAGCTCGCTGGCCGAGCGGTACCAGGTCTGGGTGAGCCGCCCCTGCGGGTCGGCGTCGCCGAACAGCACGTCGGCCAGCGCGTGGCCGTACTCCTGGCCGCCGTGCGAGGACCACAGCACCGCGGGAACGTCCGGGTCCGACCAGGTGACGGGGTAGCCGCTGGTGATCACCATGACCGTGCGCGGGTTGGCCGCCCGTACCGCCCGGACGACCGCGTCCTGGGCGGGGGCCAGGGCCAGCTCCGTACGGTCCTCGGTCTCGCGGCCGTTGACCAGCGGATGGTCGCCCACCACCACGACCGCCACGTCCGCGGTGGCCGCCAGTGCGGCCGCCGCCGCGGCGCCGCTCTCGACGACCTCCACCGTCAGCCACGTGGCGGCGTCGGCGTCGTCCACCAGCCTGAAGACCCCGTCGGGGGACAGGCCGATGTAGCGGCCCGTGGAGATGTGGCGCAGGACGACGGCGCCGCGGGTGCGCTGTTCCAGCCGGAAGGTCTGGCGCACCTCCCATCCGTTCGGTCCTGGCTGGTCGTTGACCAGGACGCCGTCGTCGTCCACGGACAGGAAGCGGCCGGTGGCGACCGCGCGGAAGGCGAAGGCCCCGCCGCCCCAGTCGAACAGGTCGAAGCGGCCCCCCGGCGTCCCGATGCCCAGGGGTCCGCCGTCGAGCCCGGCCACCACCGGGCCCGCGTCGGCGGTCAGTGTGACGCGGTCGACTGCCTCGCAGAAGACGCTCTCGCAGCGCTCGGCCAGACCGGCGCGGGCGGTCACCTCGTACGGCAGCGTGCCGCTGTACCAGTCCTCCAGCAGGGTGTCGCCGAGCTGGCCGAGCACCGCGATCCGGCGGCAGGCGGCCGGCGCCAGGGGCAGCAGGCCGTCGTTCTTCAGCAGCACGATCGAGCGGGTGGCCGCCTCGCGGGCCAGCGCCTGGTGCTCGGGGCAGTTGACGACCGCCTCGGTGATGTCGTCGTACGGCGTGGCGGGGTCGAACTCGCCGAGCCGGAAGCGGATCGACAGCGTGTGGCGTACGGCGGTGTCGAGGTCGGCCTCGGTCAGCAGGCCGCGCTCCAGCGCCTGGCGCAGGTGGCCGAGGGTGGCCTCGGCGCGGTCGTCGTCCTGGGTGAAGCTGTCGAGCCCGGCCCGTACGGCGTGCGCGTACGCCTCGGCCGGGTCGTCGTAGTACCCCTGCTGCCCGGTGAGGTTGCCGGGGGCGTAGGCGTCGCTGACCACGAGCAGGTCGTCCGGCGCCCAGGCCCGCAGCACCTGCCCGATCAGCGGGCTGAGGTGCGCCGGGCGGCCGTTGACCAGGTTGTAGGAGGGCATGACCGCGACGGCGGCGCCACTCTCCAGAGCGGGCCGGTAGGCGGGCAGCTCGTACTCGTGCAGAACCCGCGGCGGCAGATTGCTGGAGGTGAGGCAGCGGTAGGTCTCGTTGTTGTAGCCGAGGAAGTGCTTGAGGGTGGGCGCCGTCCGCATCACGGGAGCGCTCCCACGGAGCCCTTGCGCGTAGGCCGTGGCCATGACACCGGTCAGCAACGGATCTTCGGAGTAGCCCTCCTCGTTGCGACCCCAGCGCGGATCGCGCAGCAGGTTGACCACGGGGGCCCACACGTTGCGCCCGGCGCCCGAGGGGTCCTTGTGGTGGAAGGCCAGGACCTCCTCGCCCGCTGCCTCCCCCACCCTGCGGACCAGCTCCGGATCCCAGGTCGAGGCCAGCCCCACGGCCTGCGGGAACACCGTCGCCGGACCCAGCCAGGCCAGGCCGTGCAGGGCCTCGGTGCCGGTGCGGAAGGCGCCCACACCGAGCCGCTCGACCGGCGCCTGGTACTGGTGGAGCAGCGCGAGCTTCTCGGTCACGGTCAACCGGGCCTGCAGATCGGCGATCCGCTCGGCGAGGGGGAGGTCCGGGTCGCGGAACGGTTCGTTCATGGAGCCACCTTGCTGAAAGCGTCGAAACGCTTCGACTAGCGGGGGGAGCGCGCTTCGGGTCTCTGTCGAAGCGCTTCGATAGCCGGTCCAGAAAAACCCCGCCCGTTACACGAGTGTTTCGAACGGAGTTCTTCTGAAGGGTGCACGCGTGTGCGAGCGGGGTCAAGAGATTCGCGGCAATCTTCCTGAATCGATGGAATCGAGCACCCGGGCGGCTCCGCCGAGCGCGGCCGCGTCGTAGCCAAGGGAGGAGACCACCACCTGGCAGCCGCCGGCCTCCGGCGCGATGGTGCGCTCGCCTACCTCGGCCTCCACGGCGGGCAGCAGCCAGGGCGCCAGCGGCACGTAGTAGCCCCCGAGGATCACCACCTGGGGGTTGAGCAGGTTGGCCAGGATGGCCACCCCGCGGCCGAGGTCGCGGCCCACGCCGCGGAGCAGGCCCAGGGTATGGGCGTCGCCCGCGCGGGCCCGCCGGACGACCTCCTCGATCTCCAGCTCCACCTCGACCGGCGAGGGCGAGAGGTGCTCCAGGACCGCGCCGATGCCGGCCACCGCTTCCAGGCAGCCGGAACGGCCGCACCGGCACTCCGGCCCCAGCGGGTCGATCTGGATGTGGCCGATCTCGCCGCTGTAGCCGCGCCCGCCCCGGCGCAGCCGCCCGTCCAGGATCACGCCGGCGCCCACGCCCATCTCGCCGGTGAGGTAGACCAGGTCGGTGACCGCCCCGTGGGGGCCGAACCGGTGCTCGGCCAGGGCGCCGAGGTTGGCGTCGTTGTCGGCCTGGATGGGGAAGCCGGGATCGCGCAGCGCCTTGGCGAGGTCGCCGCTGACGTCGGTGTCGAGCCAGCCGAGGTTGGGCGCGACCCGCACCACGCCCTGCCCGTCGACCAGGCCCGGCACGGCCACGGTCAGGCCGAGGATCTGCTTGTCCTCCTTGGCCATGCGGTTGACCACCCGCCGGACGATCGCTGCGACGGCGGCCACCGAACCGGGGAAGGCGCGCCGCCAGGACAGCAGCCGCTCCCCCGCCAGGTCGACGGCGACGGCCGTCACGTAGTCGACGTTGATCTCCAGCCCGATCGCCGCGTACGGCGAGCCGTCCAGCACCAGCATCGTGGCCGGCCTCCCCACCCGGTTCTCGGTCAGGCCGGTCTCCCGGACGAGCCGCCTGTCGATCAGGTCGGCGACCAGGCTCGACACGGTCGCCTTGTTCAGGCCTGTGGAGGCCGCGATGTCAGCCCGCGAGCACGGCGCGTGCTCGCGGACGAAACGCAGCACGACGGCGAGGTTGGTGGCCCGCACATCGGCGAAGTCGGCCGGCTGCGGGTCGGTCGATGAGGTGATCAAAGTCTGTCCCGTCCGTCAGGCCGTCGCGGGCGATCATGCCGCGGTACCAGTGTGCTCTGTCCTCCAGCATGCCCATACCACCCAGCGCCCCCACGCCGTCGGTGAGAGCCGCGCGGGCCCCCAGGTACGGCGGGGAGGGAGCCGTCAGCGAATCTCATCTCACTCCCGACATCAATCTGTGACCGGTGGCACACCTTGTGGTCAGCATCGCCTCGGGTTTAGTTTGTTTGGTCACTAGACGAACTAATTCTAGCCCGTTGACATCCCGTTCCGACACCCCTCACCCTGCTCCGACCAACGAAGGGAGCCGTCGTGACACCGTCGATGACTCGTCGAGGATTTCTCGGCCTGGCCGGTCTGACCACCCTCGCCGCCTGCTCCGCCCCGACCGGGACCCGGCCCGGCTCGAGCGGCGCGACCGCGGCCGCCGCGGACAAGCTGACCGGGCTCACGCCGGCGTACATCGAGTTCGCCGGCGTCAAGCCCGACCTGGCCGGCACGGTCTCCAACCTGCCGGGCGTGCCGGGCATCGCCGGCGGCTTCACCACCTACCCGGCCGGCCCCACCGCGGCGCTCACCCAGAAGGCGGGCAAGGGCGGCAGCTACAAGGCGATGACCCCGCTGTGGGGGCCGCCGCCGCCCGGACTGGCGAGCAACTCCTACTTCCAGGCGGTCAACGCCGACATCGGCGCGACGGTCGAGTTCCAGATCGCCGACGGCAACACCTACGCCGACAAGGCGATCGCCCGGCTGGCCTCCGGCGACCTGCCCGATATCTTCGCCCTGCCGAACTGGGAGATCGACAAGATGGCGGACTTCAACACCGCCGTGGACAAGGCGTTCGAGGACCTCACGCCGTACCTGCAGGGCGACAAGGTCAAGCCGTACCCGCTGCTGGCCAACCTGCCGACCGCCTCATGGGAGTGGTCGGTGTGGAACGGCAAGCTGATGGCGGTCCCCTACCCCACCGAGCCCTTCCCGTACGCCCTGCTCTACCGCAAGGACCTGTTCGACAAGAACGGCTGGAACCAGAACCCCAAGACCGCCGACGAGCTCTACCAGCTCGGCAAGACGATCACCGACGCGAAGGCCAAGCGCTGGGCGTTCGGCGACATCCACGAGATGGCCTGGCCCATCTTCGGCGTCCCGCAGGAATGGCGGTACGCCGGCGGCAAGCTCACGCACAAGTACGAGACGCCGGAGTTCGAGGAGATGCTGGCGTGGATGCGCAAGCTCTTCGCCGAGGGGCTCATCCATCCGAGCGTCGTCGGCAGCAAGGGCGCCAACGAGAAGGACCTGATCGGCGCGGGCCAGATCACCATCTACCGGGACGGCCTCGGCGCCTGGAAGGAGCTGCTCCAGCAGCACACCGGCAAGAACCCCGACTTCGCGCTGGGCGTCTTCCCGCTGTTCGCGCATGACGGCGGCACGCCGATCATGTATCACAACAACGCGGCGGGCATGTTCACCTTCATCAAGAAGGGGTTGCCGAAGGAGAAGATGGAGGAGATCCTGTCCATCCTCAACTGGTGCGCCGCCCCGTACGGGACCAAGGAGTACGAGCTCTCCAACTTCGGGATCAAGGGCAAGCACTTCACCCTCGACGCCAAGGGCATCCCGCAGAGCACCGACCTGGGCCGTAAAGAGGTCGCCTACACCTACGGCTTCCTGGGCGGCCGGCCTCTCTACGTGGACTGGCCCTTCCCCGAGGCGGCCAAGGCCAACATCGACTGGCAGAACGCCTCCTTCAAGTACATCGAGAAGACGCCGTTCGACGGGATCAGGATCCAGCGGCCGTCGAAGTACTCGGGCCTGCAGGTGCCGACCGAGGACAAGTTCACCGACATCATGCGCGGCCGCCGCCCGGTCAGTGACGCCAAGCAGATCGCGACGGAGTGGCGGCGCGACGGCGGCGACGAGGCGCGCGAGTTCTACATGAAGGTCCTTCGGGACAATGGCCGCGCCTGACCGCATCGCGGTCGAGCGGGCTGCGAACGCCGGGCCGGCGGGAGACCTGCCCTCTCCCGCCGGCTCGGGCACCACCCGGAGACGGGTTGGGAGAAGGGCCCAGAACAGGATCAAGCACGGCTCGCTGCGGGCCCGGTTCCGGCGCGACTGGCAGCTGCTGCTCATGACCGTGCCGGCGATCGGGCTGCTGCTCCTGTTCCACTACGTGCCGCTGCTCGGCAACGTGATCGCCTTCCAGGACTACTCCCCCTACGTCGGCGTCAAGGACAGCCCGTGGGTGGGGATGTCGAACTTCCAGTGGCTGATGTTCGACCAGAGCTTCTGGGACGCGACGATCAACACGCTGTCGATCACCATGTTCCAGCTGATCTTCTACTTCCCGCTGCCGATCCTGCTGGCCATCCTGCTCGACAGCGTCGTACGGCCCCGCCTGCGGCTGTTCATCCAGGGCATCGTGTACATGCCGCACTTCTTCTCCTGGGTCCTGGTCGTCACCCTGTTCCAGCAGATGTTCGGCGGCGCGGGACTGCTCGCGCAGATCCTTCGCGACCACGGCTTCGCGGGCGTGGACATCATGACAAATCCGGACACGTTTATTCTGCTGGTCACCGCGGAGACGGTCTGGAAGGACGCCGGCTGGGGGACGATCATCTTCCTGGCGGCGCTGGCGGCCATCAACCCCCACCTCTACGAGGCCGCCGCCGTGGACGGCGCCTCCCGCTGGCGGCGGCTGTGGCACATCACGCTGCCCGGCCTGCGCCCGGTGTTCGTGCTGCTGCTGATCCTGCGGCTGGGCGACGCGCTCAACGTCGGCTTCGAGCAGTTCTTCCTGCAGCGCGACGCCGTCGGCCGCGACGCCGCCGAGGTGCTCGACACGTTCATGTACTGGCGCACGCTGCTGACCGGCGAGTGGAGCTACGGCGCCGCGGCGGGCCTGGTCAAGGGCCTGGCCGGGCTGATCCTGATCCTCATAGCCAACAAGGTCGCCCACCGATTCGGCGAGCAGGGAATCTACAAACGATCATGACTATGCCTGCCTGGGCCGAGCGGCCCACCCGGTTCGGCGCGAGCGTCAAGGGGCTGGTGCTGGCCCTCATCGTGGCCGCCGTACTGTTCCCGATCTACATGGTCGTGCTGACCAGCCTGTCCACGCAGGAGGCGGTGTCGAAGGCGGGTGGCCTGGTCACCGTGCCGGGCGAGCTGTCCTTCGCCGCCTACGAGCAGCTGTTCGCGGGCGGGGTGGTGACCCGGTCGATCGGGGTGAGCCTCGGGGTGACCGTGGTCGGTACCCTGCTCAGCCTCACGGTCACGGTCCTGGCGGCCTACGGGCTGTCGCGGCCCGGCTCGCTGCTGCACCGGCCGATGCTCTTCCTCGTGCTGCTGACCTTCCTGTTCGGGCCGGGCATGATCCCGAGCTACCTGCTGGTCAGCTCGCTGGGGCTGATCGACTCGTACTGGGCGCTGATCCTGCCGACCGCCGTCACCGCGTTCAACCTGGTCGTCATGCGGGCCTTCTTCATGAACATCCCGGAGGAGGTCACCGACAGCGCGCGGATCGACGGGGCGAGCGAGTTCCGCATCCTGTGGCGGATCGTGCTGCCCATGTCCAAGGGCGTCACGGCGGTGATCGGGCTGTTCTACGCGGTCGGCTACTGGAACGCCTTCTTCAACGCCACCCTCTACCTCAACGACAACACCAAGTGGCCGCTGCAGGTGGTCCTGCGGCAGTTCGTGCTCCAGGGGCAGTCGATGTTCGTCGGGCAGACGGGCGACACCGCGGTCGGCGGGCACGCGCTGCCGCCGAGCCTGGCGATCCAGATGGCCATCGTGACGCTGGCGCTGATCCCGGTGCTGGTGATCTACCCGTTCGTGCAGAAGCACTTCACGAAGGGCGTCATCATCGGCGCTGTCAAGGGCTGAGCGAGGGAAGGGCCTGTCCCCGGCCCTGACCGAGAGAGGGGCCTGTCCACAGCCCTGACGGAGGGAGGGGCCCGGGAAGGGGCCCCTCCCTCCTGTTGTCAGGCGGGGGTGCAGGTGAGCGTGGTGGGCGGGTCGTTGGTGCTCGTCCAGTTGCCGGTGAAGCCGAACGTGGTGCTCGCACCCGCATCCAGCGCGCCGTTGTAGCCGACGTTGGTGACCTTGACGGCGGCGCCGGTCTGGGTGTGGGCGCCGTTCCAGAGCTGGGTGATGGTCTGACCGTTAGGGAAGGTCCAGCCGACCGTCCAGCCGGTGATGGCGACGGTGCCGGAGTTCTTCACCGTCACCCCGGCCTGGAAGCCGCCCTGCCACTGGCCGCTGGGCGCGTAGGTCGCCGCGCACGCCTTGCCCGGAACCGGCGTCGGCGTGGGCGTGGGCGTCGGGGTGGGCGTGGGAGTCGGGGTCGGTGTCGGGGTGGGCGTCGGAGTCGGGGTGGGGGTCGGGTTGGGGCCGGTACGGTCGCCGTAGATGATGCCGCGGCCGTTGGTGCCGAGGTAGACGCGGCCGTACACGCGGGGGTCACCGGTGAGCGCCTCGCCCATGTTGGCGTACTGGTGCCGGTCGTCGTTGATCCGCACCCACGAGGCGCCCGCGTCGTCGGAGCGGAACAACCCGTGCACGCCGTCGATCTGGCCGACCAGGTAGATGGCCATGTACGAGCCACCGGGCGCCGCCTTGCCGAAGCCGACGTTCTCGGCCGCGGTGACGTTGGCGAGCTTGGTGAAGGTGGCGCCGGAGTCGGTCGAGCGCCACAGGCCATAAGTGGCCGCGGGGTCGTACTTGCCGGTCGACGGGGAGCCGCCGACGAGCCAGACGTGGCCCTCCTTGCCGGGCACGGCCTTGAACTTGACGGTGGTGGCGCCGGTGGGCAACCCGGTGGCGGCGGACTGGGTGAAGGTGGCGCCCGCGTTGGTGCTGACATAGAACTTGCCGCCGGAGTAGCCGTAGAACTTGTTCGGGTTGACCCGGTCGGAGCGCACCTGCGCCTGGGCCGGGATGCCCGTGGCGGCGGTCCATGAGCTGCCCGAGTCGGTGGAGCGGCTCACCGCCGCGCCGGTCGGCGACCACACCGTGGTGCCGGCGTTGGCCGAGATCGCGACGCTGCCGCCCTGGGTGACCCCACCCGGCTCGCTGCTGGCCTGCCACCAGTTGGCGCCGCCGTTGGAGGAGAACCCGATGCGGGTCACCCCGGCCGTGTCGTTGTCGCCGGCGCGGACCATGTTCGACGGGCTGAGCTCGGCGTAGTCCATGCTCCTGGTGGTGACGAGGTTGGGCTGGGTGTACATCATCGGCGGCACGGCGTCGAGGTCGCTGTGCACGAAGCCGCCGATGTCGCCGACCGCCGAGAGCAGCGGCGCCCCGGTCGGCGGGCTGATCAGGTCGAGGACTGCGGTCTCCTCCAGCCCTTCGATGAACGGCTTGATGGTGATCTTGCCGCCGGCGGCGTCCCACTGCTTGAGGTTGGAGGTGCCGTAGATGGTGGCGCCGGTGCCGTACAGCAGCCGGTTGGAGTCGAATGGGTCGATCTCCATCGCCTCGGTCATCCAGCCGAGCTTGGGCGTGATCTCGGGGGGCTGCGGGTTGCCCATGGCCAGCCACGGGTGGGAGGAGACGTCCTGGGTGTAGCGGAGGGTACGGGCGGGGTAGCCGTTCCAGTCCCAGATCCGCGTCCAGGTGGCGCCGCTGTCGGTGCTGCGGAACATGATGTTGTCCGGCCACCACGACACCTGGCTGGCGACCATGATCGTGCTCGGGTTCTGGCGGTCGATGGTCATGCCGCTGAAACCGTAGTAGCGGTCGGCGTCGGGGGTCGGGGTGATCTCGGTCCAGGTGCCGGTGGCGGTGGCGTAGCGCCACACCTCGCCGTCCTCGCCCACGTACGGCCCGCCGGTGTTGCCGGTGGCCAGGTAGAGGTAGCCGTTGACGGCGTCGAGCACGCCCTTGTGCGGGATGTAGCCGGTCGGCTGGCCGGCCACCCGGCTCCAGGTGGCGCCGGCGTCGGTGGAACGGTAGACGTTGTTGTCCTTGTCCGCCACCCCGGCGTAGATCGTCTTGGTGGCGGTGCCGGCCGAGCCGGTGCGCGGGTCGAAGGTGATCCAGGGGATGCCCTGGGTCATCGTGTTGTAGTTGGAGGTGTCGTTCGGGTCCTGGGCGAAGTTGCCGACATTCGGGAAGCTCGTGACCTTGGCCCAGGTGACGCCGTAGTCGGTGCTCTTCCACAGGCCGTTCTTGTTGGCCGTGCCGTAGAAGAGGATGTTGTTCTTGTTCGGGTCGATGACCAGGCGCTCACCCATGCCGCGGCCCGGCATGTTGCCGGAGCCCTTGAACGGCAGCTCGGTGGCGGCCCAGGTGTTGCCCCGGTCGGTGGAGCGCAGGATGGCCCCGTTGTTGGAATCCCAGTCGTTGGTGTACATGCCGGTGGCGACGTAGACCCGGTTCGGGTCGACGGGATCGGTGGCGACGCTGACGCCCCCGACCCAGCTCCATTTGTCCCAGCCGATGCCGTCGAGCAGCGGCGTCCACTTGGTCTTGTCCCAGCGGTAGACGCCACCGATGTCGGTCCGGGCGTAGATGAGGTCCTTCTCCTTCTGGTTGAAGACGATGCCGGGGACGAAGCCGCCGCCGCCGATCTTCACTCCCTTGAAGGCGTACGGATCCGCGGCGACGGCGCCGACCGGCGCCATCCGCACCACCACCATCGCCACGACGACGACGGCCACCGCGAGCAGGCTGAACAACCTTCTTCGCATGAGCGGTTTCCCTCTCCGGGGCCGAACGCCCCACAGCAGCAGATGACCGCCATGCACGACCGGGTACAGGACCCTGCCGTCGCCGCTCCAGCGCACATGGTCGCGAGGTCCCCGAACCTCACTCAGAGGCTCACACAGCCTCCGAGTGAGGTCAATAGTTTGGTTATTAACCAAACTTACTTGGTGAGGGTCAGATCCTTGATCCGCAGGTCTCCCTTGAAGACCAGGTAGAGGTCCCGGACCCCGTCGGCGCCGGACAGCGTCGCCGACGCGGTGCCGTACTGGTAGATCCCGCCGGTGGCCGGGACCGCGACGGTGGCCAGCAGCACGCCCGACGGGGAGCCCGCGCGGACCTCAAAGGAGCCGCCCGCCACCGAGGACACGCCCGCGGTGATGCCGGTGAGTCCCCCGCGCAGATCCGCGTCGGCGAACTTCAGCCAGTCGCCCGCGACCGCCCCGACCGCTTCGCCGCTCTCCTTCGAGGTGTCGACCAGGTCCACACCGGAGTAGTCGTCGAAGTCGATCGCCCGGGTGCTCCTGGTCAGGTCGCGGGGCGGGATCCGCTCGCCGTTCACCTGGAAGCTCGCGCGCTGCCTGATGGCCGAGGAGGAGCCGCCGACCAGGACGTCGTGGGTGGCCGTCTCCACGGTCCACTTGCCGCGGGTGACGTCCCACAGGGCCAGGTCGGCCTTCTTGACGGTCAGCTTCACCGTACGGCTCTCGCCGGGGCGCAGCGTGACGCGGGTGAAGCCGCGCAACTGCTTGACCGGCTGGGTGACACGTGAGCTCCGCTGGTGGGTGTAGAGCTGGACGACCTCGTCACCAGCCCGCGACCCGGTGTTGGTGACCTTGACGGTGACGTCGTAGGAGTCGCCGCGCGGGGTCACCTTCAGGCTCTGGTAGCCGAAGGTGGTGTAGCTGAGGCCGTGGCCGAAGGCGTAGCGCGGGTCGCCCCGGTGGTAGAGGTAGGTCATCCCGGTCTTGGTGATGTCATAGTTCAAGATGTCCGGCAGGTCGTCGGAGCGGTACCAGGTCTGGGTGAGCCGGCCCGCCGGGTTGCGGTCGCCGAAGAGCACGTCGGCCAGGGCGTGCCCGGTCTCGGCGCCCGCGTGGGTGGTCCAGAGCAGGGCCGGGGTGTCCACGTTCATGGTGGTCGGGTAGCTGTCCTCCAGGACGACCACGGTGTTGGGGTTGGCCGCCCGCACGGCCTTGATCAGCTCCTGCTGGCCCTGGCCGAGCGCGAGGGTGGAGCGGTCGTGGCTCTCGCGGCCGTAGACGAACGGGTTGCTGCCGACCACGACCACCGCCGCGTCCGCGTCCTTGGCCGCCGCCGCCGCGGTCTTGGCGCCGCTCTGGACGACCTCCCTGGCGAAGTGCGCCGCGGCGGCCTTCGTCCCGGTGCCGAGCGTGCCGTCCGCGCCGACGGTCACGTAATGCTCGGGGAAGGGCCACCAGCCCTCGTTGACCTCGTAGCCGACGTACTGGATCAGGTACGTGCCGTCCGCCTGGCCCTCCAGCCGGAACTGCTGCTGGACGTACCAGCCGCCGGGAACGTCGGAGTTGGTGACGTATGGCCCGAAGTTGCCGGTGAGCAGCTTGCCGTTGCCCACGTTGCGCAGGGTCGAGACGTCACCGGTCCAGTCGGTCTGGTCCCAGGTCGAGGCCCCGCCGGGCGCGGTGTCCGACACGACCACGTTCTGGCCCGTGGTGCCGGTCGCGGTGACGTACTTGCCGCTGGCCAGGTCCTTGAGCGCGATCCGGTCCAGCGCGTCGGCGCCGGTCACCGCCGCCCGCGCGCCGAGCCGCTCCTTGATGCCGGCCAGCGGCGTCACCTGGTACGGCATGGTGCCGCCGTACCAGTCGCTGAAGAGGGTGTCCTGCAGCGGCCCGAGCACCGCGACCTTCTTCAGGCCGGGCGAGAGCGGCAGCTTCCTGCCGGAGTTCTCCAGCAGGACCATCGCCTCGCCGGCGGTCTGCCGGTTGAGCCGCTGGTTCGCCGCCGAGTTGATCACGTCCTTGGTGATCTTCGCGTACGGTCCGCCGTCGGGATCGAGCTGGCCGAGCCGGATCCTGATCGACAGCACGTGCCGCACGGCCCGGTCGATGTCGGCCACGGTGATCAGCCCTTGGGACAGGGCGGCCTTGATGTTCGCGGTCATCAGGGAAGGGTCGTCGTTGTTGATCGTGAAGCTGTCCAGGCCCGCCTTGAGCGTCGCGGCGACGGCCTCCGGCTTGGTGTCGTAGTAGTGCTCGTACTCCTGCAGCGCGTCCGGCGCCCAGGCGTCGCTCACGTTGTAGAGGTCCTTGGTCGTCCACGAGCGGACGACCGCGTCGAGGTCGGGGTTGACGGTGTTCGGCCGTCCGTTGACCAGGTTGTAGGAGGCCATCACGCCGGTGGCGGCGTCGTTGGAGATGGCCGGCTTGAACGCGGCCTCGTCGTACTCGTGCTTGATCCTCGGCCGCAGGTTGGAGGAGGTCAGGCTACGCAGGTACTCGTTGTTGTTGGCCAGGTAGTGCTTGAGCACCGGCGCGGTCTTGAGGTAGACGGGGTCGTCGCCGGACAGGCCCTTGCCGTAGGCGGTGGAGATGGCGCCGGTCAGCAGCGGGTCCTCCGAGTAGCCCTCCTCGTTGCGGCCCCAGCGGGGGTCGCGCAGCAGGTTGACCACCGGTGCCCACACCTGGGTGCCCCACAGGACCGGGTCGATGGCGTTGTAGCCGCGTACCTCGTCGCCCACGGCCGAGCCGACCCGCTTGATCAGCTCCGGGTCCCAGGTGCTGGCCAGGCCGACGGCCTGCGGGAAGACGGTGCCGCTGGCCATCTTCTGGTTCCAGGCGTCGTTGTGGTCGTTGGACCAGGCGACGCCGTGCAGCGCCTCGGTCCCGGCCTTGAAGTACGGCAGGCCGAGCCTGGGGATGGCCGGCTGCGACTGGTGCAGCAGTGAGATCTTCTCGTCGAGGGTGAGCCGGCCCAGGAGGTCGCCGACGCGCTGGTCGAGCGGCACGGCCGGGTCCTGGTACGGCAGGACCGCCGCGGCATGGCCGGGCGCGGCGTTGACGGGCGCCGCTTGGGCAGGCGCCGCTAGGGCAGGCGCCGCGCCCATGGTGACCGCCAGCAAGGCGGCCGCCAGGAATCGCTTCATTCGGGAGCTCCTACTTGATGGCGCCGACCGTGATGCCTCGGGTCAGCGTCCGCTGGAAGATGAGGAAGAAGGCGACGGCCGGGACGATGCCGAGCAGCGCCGAGGCGCTGGACATGGTGGCGTCCATGTACTTCTCGCCCTGCAGCACGCCGAGGGCGACCGGAACCGTCTGGGTGTCGTTGGAGACCAGGAAGATGAGCGGAAGGAAGAACTCGTTCCAGGTCCAGATGAAGAAGAAGATCACCAGGACCGACAGCGTGGGCCTGCTGATCGGGACGACGATCCGCCACAGCGCCAGGAACCGCCCCGCGCCGTCCATCCGCGCCGCCTCGAGGATCTCCTTCGGGAACTGCCCGAGCACGGCGCTGAGCAGGTAGGTGCCGAAGGCGGCCTGGATGACGGTGAACACGATGATCACCGACAGCTTGGAGTCGTACAGGCCGGCTGCCTTGGCCAGGTAGTAGAGCGGGTAGGCCAGTGACTCCTGCGGCAGCGTGTTGGCCACCAGGAACAGCACGAGGATCCACAGCCGGCCGCGTACCCGGCCGATGCCGAGGGCGTAGGCGTTGAGCACCGACAGCACCACGGCGAGCACGGCGACGGAGCCACTGATCACGAGGCTGTTCAGGAGCTTCTCGCCGAAGTCGACCCGGGTCCAGAACGCGATGATCCCGTCCAGGTCCAGGCCCTGCGGCGGGCTGAGCGGGCTGCCCGCCGAATACTCGGCGGGCGTCTTGAAGGCGTTGAAGGTGACGATGACGAACGGGAACAGCATGACGACGGCGAGCACCGTCATCGCGGCCAGGATCGGGTAGCGCCTCACGACTCTCGCTCCTGGACCCGCAGGAAGGCGAAGGTCACCACAACGATGATCAACGCCAGGATGGTGGCGATGGCCGAGCCGTACCCGACGTTGGACTTCTGGAAGAAGTTCAGATACGAGAAGTACGAGGGCACCATCGTGGCGTTGGCCGGCCCGCCCCTGGTGAGCACGAAGATCGGCCCGAACACCTTGAGTGCGGCGATCGTGCACGTCAGCAGCACGACGAAGATCTCAGGACGGATCTGCGGGATCGTGATGTGCCAGAACCTGCGCCACCACGAGGCCCCGTCGATCTCCGCCGCCTCGTGCAGGGCCGGGTCGGCCCGCTGCAGCCCGGCCATGAAGATGACGACCGGATAGCCGAGCTGGAACCACACCATCACCGCCATCACGGTGGCCAGCGCGAAGTCGGGATCGCCGAGCCAGTTGACCTTCAGCCCGAAGATCTGGTTCACCGCGCCATAGGTCGGGTGCAGCATCCAGCCCCACACCACTCCGGCCACCGCGACGGGCAGCACCTGCGGCAGGTAGTAGGCCGCCCGCAGGGCCGAGGCCGTACGGGGGCCGAACCTCTTGCCGATGTAGTCGAACAGCGCGGCGGCCAGCACCAGCCCGATCACCGTGGGGATGATCGCCATCGCGACGATCAGCCCCACGTTGTTGCGGAAGGACGTCCAGAACCGCTCGTCCGCGAACAACCGGACATAGTTCTGCAGACCGATCCAGGTGGGTGTACCCACCCCTGACCAGCGGGTGAAACTCGTCGCGACATTCATCACGAACGGCACGACGATGACCGCGGTGAACAGCACCGCGCTGGGGATCAGGTAAGGCCAGTAGCCTCGCTCTGCTCTGCTTCTGGTCGCCGACGCTCTAGTTGCCAAGGTCGGCGAGGTTCTCGTTGTACGGCTGGGCGATCTCGTCGAGGACCTTCGCCGGGGGCTTGCTGCCGTTGATGAGGTTCTGGACGCCGGCCACGAGGACGTCGTAGTAGCCGGGGGCGGGCCAGTCGGGGTAGAAGGCCAGCTGGTCCTGCGAGGTGAGCTTGTTGAAGTTGTCGATGAGCTCCTTGCTCTTGGGATCGGTGATGGCGGCCGGGTCGGCCGCGACGGGGACGCCGCCGGAGTTGCCGAGCAGGTTCTGGATCTCCTTGCTCATCGTGATGTCGATGAAGTCGTAGGCCAGGTCCTTGTTCTTGGACTTCTCGGGGACGACCCAGATGTTGCCGCTGGAACCGGGGGCGAGCTGGTTGCCGGGCCACAGGAACGAGCCCCACTCGAACTTCTTGATCTCCGTCTGGAACCGGCCGTACCACCAGCTGCCGGACACCATGATCGGGAACTTGCCGCCGATGAACGCGGTGGCCATGTCCTCGGCCTTGATCCCGGCCGAGTCCTTGGCGATGTAGCCCTTCTTCACCCAGTCGGCCAGCGTGTCGGCGGCGTAGGTGAGCTCGGGGCCGTGGAAGTCGACCTTGCCCTTGTAGAGCTCGTAGGAGTCGACCCATGCCCGGTTGGCCTTGCTCAGCGCGAGCAGGTAGAAGATCTGCTGGGCGGGGTATTCGGCGCCGGCGGTGGAGATGGGCGTGACGCCGGCCTTGGCGAACTTGTCCAGCGCGGTGGTGAACTCCTCGAACGTCGTCGGCACCGTGACGCCGTTCTTCTTGAACAGGTCCTTGTTGTAGTAGACCATCACGTACTCGCCGTAGTTCGGCACCCCGAACCACTTGCCCGAACCCATGATGCCCCGCTCGTCATACTTGGCGGTGGTCTGCAGGCTGGCCGAAAGCAGCTTGTCCCAGCCGCGCTTGGTCGCCTGCTCCGACAGGTCCGTCAGCAGGCCCTGCTTCGACAGCAGTCCGGCGGTGGCGTTGCCCTTGTTGTACTCCATGACGTCGGGCGCCTCGTCGGAGTTGAGCACCATGCTGGCCGTCTTCTGGATCTGCTCGAAGCCCTTCTCCTCGAACTTCACCGTCACGCCCGGGTGGGTCGACTCGAACTTCTTGATCGCCTCCGCCCAGGCCTTGCCCATCGCGCCCTCGGCGCTCTCGTAGTGCCACAGTTTGAGCACGCGCGGCTGGCCGCTCGCGGCGGGCTGCTGCCCGTCCGAGCCGGAGCCGCAGGCGGTCAGGGTCAGTGCCGCGACGGCGAGCGCCGCCGCGGCACTTCTCAGTTTGATCATGGTGTCTCCTGGGAGGTGATGATCGCCCGGACCGGGGCGCCCGCCACAGGGGCGAACTCGACCCCGGCGACCCGTTTCGGACCGGTGACGGTGACGTGCAGGGTGTCGCCGTCGCGGGTGGCCTCGACGACGGTCTCGCCGTCGAGGTCGTGGACCGTGCTACGGCTGTCGCCGCCCCCGAAGGCGACAAGGGTGATCTCCGAGGGGACGTCCACGGTGTCCCCAGGCGTGGTGACCGGGATGAGCGCGCCGTACCGGACGAACAGCGGGATCCGCTCCAGCGGCGCCGAGACCGCGCGGTAGCGCCCGCCCTCCAGCAGCTCCCCGCTCCAGTAGTCGACCCACCGGCCCTCGGGCAGGTACACCTGCCGGGTGCCGTCGGGCGTGGTCATGGGCGCGACCAGCAGGTCGCGGCCGAGCAGATACTCCAGGTCGGCCTGCCAGGCGACCGGGTCGCCCGGATGGTCGACGCACAGCGCCCGCATCATCGGCGCGCCGGTCCGCGCCGCGTCCACGGCCGCCGAGTAGAGGTAGGGCATGAGCCGGTACCTCAGCCGCAGCGCGGCCACCGCCTCGGCCTCCACCGCGGGGAACTCCCACGGCTCGCGGCTGGTGGTGCCGTGCAGCCGCAGCAGCGGGGACAGCGCGCCGAACTGGGTCCAGCGGACGTAGAGGTCGTCGGCCGGGCGGCCGGTGAAGCCGCCCGCGTCGTGGCTCCAGAACGGCACGCCCGACAGGCCGTGGGCCAGGCCGCCGCGTAGCGTGCTGCCCATCGCCGGGTAGCTGGTGAAGGTGTCGCCACCCCACTGGGCCGAGTGCCGCTGGCCGCCCAGGAACGACGAGCGGGCCCAGACCAGGCCATGCCCGTGGATCTCGCGGGTCACCTCGGCGACGGCGTCGTTGAACAGCAGCGTGTAGACGTTGTGCAGGTCGGTGCCGGTCATGCCGTTGAAGGCCGTCGCGTCGTGCGGCACGCCCTCGGCGAAGTCGGTCTTGAACGCCTGCGCGCCCTGCTGGAGCAGGGGGCGGAGCAGCCCCTGGAACCAGGTGACGGCGGCCGGGTTGGTGAAGTCGACGATGCCGCAGGCCGGGTAGGACCCGTGCCAGCAGTCGGCGACGTACGCCTCGCCATCCTTATTTTTCAGGAAATATCCGGCTTCGGCGGCTTGGGGGAATGCTGGGCTCAGGTGGGAGATGTAGGGGTTCATCCAGAGGCAGACCTTGAAGCCCATCCCGTCGAGCTCGGCGAGCATCCCGGCCGGATCAGGGAAGCGGGTCTCGTCCCAGCGCAGGTCCGACCAGTGGCCGTCGGTCTGCCAGTAGGTGTCCAGGTGCAGGACGTCGCACGGTATGCCGCGCTCGCGGATCTTCCGGGCCCGCGTCATGACCCGCTCCTGGCTGTCCACGAAGAAGCCCGAGGAGATCCAGGTGCCGAACGCCCACTTCGGCGGCAGCGCCGGACGGCAGGTCAGCCGGTCGTAGCGGTCGAGGATCTCGGGCGGCGTCGGCCCGGCGATCACGTAGTAGTCGATCAGGTCGTCGGGGACGACGATCTGCACGACGCTGTGCGTGGACTGGCAGACGTCGAACTCCGTCGGCGCCCCGCTGTCGACGACGATGCCGTATCCCCTGCTCGACTGGTAGAAGGGCACGTTCTTGTAGGCGCGCTGCGACTCGGCGCCGAAGGCGTCGAAGTTCCACATGACGGGCCGCTGGCCGCGCTTGTCGAGCGGGGTGAACGACTCCCCGAACCCGGTGAACGCCTCGTCGGCCGGCGCGGCGAAGCTCTCGTGGTAGGCCACCGTGACGCCGTCGGCGTGGGAGCGCCCGAACGGCAGCGTGCGCAGCCGCCCGCTGATGTCGGTGTGCCCCCGGTCCTGCTCCACCAGCGTGGCGCCCGCCGCGTCGGTGAACCGCAGCCGCCACGGGTCCAGAGTGATCTCCGCGCGCAACGAGCCCGCGTCGATGGTCAGCCCGCCGGGCCCGGTCTCCACCCGGGCTCCGGCGTACGTGCCCGGCGTCACCAGGGAGGTCGCCCGGGCCGAGCGGGTGCGGGCGTCCGCGTCCTGGCCGAGCCGGACCCGGATCACTCCCTCGCCCGCCACCCGCACCTGTACGACCAGGCTCTCCTCCGCCGAGGTGATGCCCTTCAGCGTCACCCCGGAGTCGTCCACGGCCACCGGCTCGGCGGCGGTCAACGCGGACAGGCCCTGTTCGCCCCGCGTACGGACCGGCAGCTCCGGCGGGTCGGCGACAAAGTACTCGTGCGCGACCAGGGGCGGGCGGTAGGGCATGAAGGCTCCTTCAGGTGACCGGCACGACTTCGCGAGTTAGTTTTCCGTTCCAACGAACAAACGTCAACGGTTATTAGTTTAGATGCCAGCCAAACAAAGGAAGGAGGCGTGACGGCGTCGGAGAGCGCTCGGGGGGCTCGCCTCTGGTCCTGCCACCCCCGCCAGCTCGCCGTCGGCGAGATCTTCATCCACGAGCCGCCGCCTGACAGGACACCGCCCGCGCTCCGCCACGGCCGACCCCGCCGAAGCGGCGGGGATTCCCAGGCCCGGTCGATGAGGGCCGGGCCTGGGTGGGCGTGGTCGCCGGTCAGCCGATGGCGTAGGCGCGGATGATCGTCTGGGTCAGTCCGATGCCCTCCGTGTCGGTCACCGCCGCGCGGAGCGCGACAAACCCGGCCTTACCCGGGTTCGGCACCATGGCGGACCAGCCCGAGCCGGTGCGGACGACCGGGATCCTGCGCCAGTTCGCGCCGTCGTCGACGGACATCTCCAACCGGACCGACTTCGCCTTCACCGGCGCGGACCCGGAGTCGCGCTCGATCCGGATGGGCAGGCGGGTCACACTGCCCGGCTTGGCGCGGTTCGACGCGTCCAGGCCCTCGGGGCTGTAGCGGACCGCGGTCAGCGGCAGCGGCTGCTCCGTGGCCGTGGTCGCGGACGGGAACGACCACACGGACTCCACGCCGGTGGACAGCGCCGAGTGCGGGACCTGCCTGCGCATCGACGCGGTCAGCGTGTACGAACCGCGCCCCGAGGGAAGGTCGGCGCGCAACTGGCACTTTTCCTGCTCGTAGACCCAGCAGCCGGCGAGGTCGGCCTTGGCCAGCACCTGCCCATCCTTGGCGAGGATGGCGACGCCGGTGGCGGCGGTGTCCGACCCCGTCCTGCCTGCGCCCCCGTCGGAGAACAGCCCCACTCCGGAGAAGGTCAGCTTGTCGCCGGTACGGTCGCCGCCCGGCAGCAGAAAGGCCGGCCCGGTGACCGCGCCGTTCCAGACCTCGCTGGTCTGGCCGCGCTTCATGAGCCTGCCGCCGTCGAACATCAGCGAGGTGCCGACCTGAAGCCCGCTCTCATAGATCAGCCCGGGGGTGCGGTAGTGGATGAGCGTGCCGGGCAGAGCGATGTCGTCGACCAGGGACGACAGGGACGAGCCGGGGAAATCAGGCATGCGCAGTCCAGCCATCGGCATGCCCGTGGCCGCCACTCCTGAGGCCCGGTTGGTCGCGGTGACCTTCGCCAGATCCTGCTGCCTGACGTTGTCAACAGGATCCTCGGGGAGGCCGTCGGTGCGGTGGTCGACGATTTGGTAGACATACGGGCTGGGAGACGCGTCCTTGCTGAGCCACCTGGTCTCCACGCCGTAGGTCAGACCTGCCTGGCGCCTGGGAACGACGAAGAGTCCGTTGTTGACATCGCCATTAGTCGACCACCAGGAGTTCCATGCGCCGTGGGTCAGCCCGAGGGCGTAACCGCGCTGAAGTTCAGCGCTCGGATCGTCAAGCGTGATCTTGGCCGCCTTGCCCTGGCGCGCGTCCACCGTCAGCTTCTCGTCGCCGCCGTCGATCTTCAGCGCGGGGTCGGCGATCGTCGAGACCCACTTCCCGTCGATCTTCTCCACGATCTCGGCGTAGACGCTCCAGTCGCCCTCGGGCAGTCGTACCTTGGCCACACCGTCCCGGAAGGCCGGCTGGTGCACGGCTCCGGTCCTCGCGTCGTAGATCTGGCTCTCCCGGGGATTGATGGGCCGGCCCTGCTTGCCGACGGCGGTGATCGTGACGTCGTAGGACTCGGGCTCGACGTAGGCGCCGGCCAGCGTGCGGATCACCGTCTCGCCCGACCTGGCGATGACCGTTCCCGGGTAGTCGCCCGGCGCCTTGCCACCGGCGTCGATGGTGAGCGTGACCGAGGCCTCGCCCTTGGCCGGGACCGTGACCTGGTCGGCCGGCAGCTTCAGCACCTCGCCCTGAGCCGACAGGTCGAGGGTGACCGGAGCGTCGCTCGCGTTGGCGTACGTGATCGTTTTGGTCGTCACCCGCTCGCCGGCGGCGTTCCAGGGGAAGGCCGCCCAGATGTTGCCCTGCGCGGCCACGACCTGCTGCTTCAGCGCGCGCACCAGGTCGATCAGCCCGGCCCCCTGCTGATAGAGCGTCGTGCCCTGAGCGGGCGCGGCGCTGCCGATCAGCGCGGCCTTGAGCTGCGCGCCCGTCCACTCCGGGTGCCGCTGGGCCAGGATCGCCGCCGCTCCCGCCACGTGCGGGCTGGCCATCGAGGTGCCGCTGAGCGGCCGGTGGAGGCCGTCGGCGGTGCCCGCGGCGGCCGCGGCGACGATGTTCACGCCCGGCGCGGTCACCTCGGGTTTGATCGCGTGGTCGCTCACTCGCGGCCCAGGGCTGGAGAATTCGGCCAGGCTGCCCTTCTTGTCCACCGCGCCCACGGTCAGCGCCGCCTCAGCGCTACCGGGACTGCTCACCCGGCCGCTGGCGCCGCCATTTCCCGCCGCCGCGACGAACAGCGTGCCGGTCCGCTCAGAAAGCGTGTTGACAGCCTGCTCCAGTGGATCCAGATCGAGCGCGTCCACGTCGCCGAAGCTCATGTTGACGACTTTGGCCTTGATCTCGACGGCGGCCCACTCCATGCCGGCGAGGATGGCCGAATCGGTCGGGCCCGCGGGACCGCCCACCTTCCCGATGGCCAGCTTCGCCTCCGGCGCCACGCCGCGATACTTCTCATCCCTGCCCGCTACGATCGAGGCGACATGGGTGCCGTGGCCGAGGGTGTCGCGGATGTCGGGGTCGTCGCTGAAGTTGCGCTCCTGTTGTACCGCGTCCTTCAGGTCCGGATGGTCGGGGTCGTAGCCGGAGTCGAGGACCGCGACGGTGACGCCCTTGCCCGTCATGCCCTGCTGCCACGCCTGCGGGGCGCCGATCTGCTTGACGCTCTCGTCCAGTGAGAACGACCTGCGGCCGTCCAGCCACAGCTTGGTACGGCCCGCCGTCAGGGCGCGGGCACCGCCGCCCGTCAGGTCCTTCCAGGTCTGGGCGGCGTTCGCCTTCGGCACGCGCGCCGCGCTCATCCCGAGGCTGGATAACTGCCGGACCCGCTGGGCGCCCTGCGGTGCGACGGCCTGCCCAGCGGTCCCTTGCGAGATCACGGGTATGTCGGGGGTGTCGGCGTCACCGTACTTCCAGGCCAGGAGCTGAGTGACGTCGAACAGCCGCCGGTCCAGCACACCCTGGGCGATCAGCGGCGTGGCGTCGGCGGGTATCACGTACAGGTGGCCTCCGAGCACCTGGCTCGTGAAGTCCGTCTGCCTGCCGGGACCGGGCTCCACACGGTGCCCCGGCCCGGTGACGACGACCCGGTCACCGGTGATCAGGGTCACCCCGTTCTCCTGCTGAGGCGGGGCCTGCAGGGCCCACGCCGGCGTGACGCCGATTGCTCCCGCCGCGAGAGCGGCAATGAGCGACTTGCCTAAATTCACGGTCTACCTCATAGACGTAGGTTGATGATCTTCTCCTCTACTATTCGCCGAAAGGCGCATGCATCTTCCCGATCACAAAACTTCGTGCCGTCTGGGGGAAGCACAGCGAGACGCCCGGCGAGGGGTTTCCCAGCCGAGCGTCTTTTTGAGCGGGGCGTAAAGCTCAACGGCGGTGGCGGCGACGACGGCGCGCAAGCGCCGCTCCGTTGCTATCACTGGACAGACCCGGAGGCTCAGGGTAAGGCGGGCGGATCATGCCGAAGAAGCACAAGATAGACATGGTGTTCTCCGTGGGATTCTGGTGTCAGCGGGGACGGATGCTGCCCCCGCTCTCCAAGGTAGAACACCGCGAGCGCCCCCATCCTGCCCCGCGAAAGGGCTTGTGACTTGGATTTTCATCTCCGGCGCCCATGCAGAGACCCAAGCCTCGGCACCGTCCACCGCGCTTTGCGCCGCGAGGATGTCGTTGTGGCGTTCCGACCCCGATAGGAAAGACTACGCCCGCTCAGAGAGCGGTGCTCTCCCGGACGATGAGGCGGTGGGGGACGACGATCTCCGACGGCGTGGGCGCCGAGCCGTTGATCGACTCGATGAGGACGCCCACCGCCAGCCGGGCGATCTCCGCCTTGTCCGGGGCGACCGTGGTGAGGCTGGGCGTGCTGTACTGGCCTTCTTCGATGTCGTCGATGCCGACCACCGCGACGTCCTCCGGGATGCGGCGCCCGGCCCTGTTCAGGGCGCGCATCGCGCCGAGGGCGAGCAGGTCGTTGTAGCAGAACACGGCGTCGGGCGGGTCGGGCAGCGCGAGCAGGCGCTCCATCGCCTCCAGGCCCATACGCCGGTGGAAGCGCGGGGTCGGGACGATGAGCCGCTCGTCGACGTCCAGGCCCATCCGGGCGTGCGCCTGCCGATAGCCGGACGTGCGCAGCTGCGCGGTCTCGCCGGTCGCGTACGGCTGGTCGCCGATAGCGGCGACGCGGCGGCGGCCCTGCTCCAGCAGGTGCCCGGTGGCCGTACGGGCGGCGGCCACGTTGTCGATGGCGACGTGGTGGAAGCTGCCGTTGAAGATGTGCTCACCGAGCAGCACGATCGGCACCCGGTTGCCCCGGCCGCGCAGCTCCTCGGCGGAGATGGCCAGCGGGCTCAGCAGCAGGCCGTCGAACAACGTGGCCCGCGAGTCACGGGCCAGCAGTTCCCGCTCCCGCTCGGCGTCGCCGTCGGTCTGGTCGACCATCACCACGTAACCATGCGCCCGCGCCGCGGTGATCACCTCGCGCACCAGCTCGGCGAAGTAGGGGACGTCCAGCTCGGGGACGACCAGGCCGATCATCCCGGTACGGCCCTGCTTGAGATTGCGGGCGATCAGGTTGGGCCGGTATCCCACCTCGTCCAGCACGACCTGGACCCGGGCCCGCAGCTCGTCGGAGACTGGCGCGTAGCCGTTGACCACGTTGGACACCGTGCGGATCGAGACGTTCGCCCGCTTGGCGACGTCACGCAACGTTGGACGGGCCATGTTCCTCCTCTGCGGTTGCTGTGATCATAACTCACGCTTGCATCGTTGCAGAGGAGTATGCATGATGTCTGCATCGTTGCAGAGCATTCACCAAGCAGGCTGCGCCGTACCCCCGCCCGAGGAGTAGAGATGTCCACACCCGCCATGGCCCGCCGCGGCTTCCTCAAGGGAGCGCTCGGAATCGGCGCGCTGGCCGCGGCCGGCGCCTGCGCTCCCGGCGGCGGCACCAGCGCGGCACCGAGCAAGCTGGCCAAGCCCACCGCCTCGGCGTCCACGTCCGCCAAGGGCGAGATCACGATCTGGAACCGCTCCGGCGACCTGTTCAAGGTGTTCGACGCGGCGATCGGCAAATTCCGGGAGGCCTATCCCGGGGTCAAGGTGAACCACCTGGCCGTCGACATCGACGCCAAACTGGCCAACACCCTGATCAGCGGCACCGACGTGCCGGACGGCAGCTTCTGGGACGACGCCAAGATCGGCGGCCAGTCCGAGCACCTGTACGACCTGACCGACCTGATCGCCCCCTACCGCGACAAGGTCGCCCCGTACAAGCTGTCCGTCAACACCGTCGGCGGCAAGATCTTCGGCGTGCCGTGGGACCTGGACCCCGGCCTGCTCTGGTACCGCGAGGACATCCTGCAGGACGCCGGCGTCGACCCGGCCGGAATCGGCACCTACGACGACCTGCTGACCGCGGCCCGGACAATCAAGGAGAAGGACCCGAAGACCAAGCCCATCCACCTGGACAAGAACCCGTTCCTCGGCCAGCTCTGGCTGGAGATGCTGGCCAACCAGCAGGGCACGAGCCTCGCCGACGCACAGGGCAAACTCCGGCTGGAGTCGCCGGAGTACCGGCGGACCCTGGGCTGGATCCAGGAGGCGGTCAAGGGTGATCTGGTCACCCATGCGCCCTACCTGGAGGCGGCCGACATCAACACCCTCGACAGCGGGCAGCAGGTGTTCGTCCCGTGGGCGATCTGGTGGTCGTTCGCGCCGCAGCAGCTGCTCAAGGCCACCAAGGGCAAGTGGCGGGCCGCCCCCCTGCCCGCGTGGACGCCCGGCGGCGCCCGCAGCGGCGCCATGGGCGGCAGCAGCTTCGTCATCCCCGCCAAGGCGAAGAACCCGGAGCTGGCCTGGCTGCTGTATGAGTTCCTGTGCTTCACCGAGCCCGGCTGCACCGCCGTCTACGGCCCCAACAGCATCTACCCCGGCGGCCTGTCCACCTCCGTGCCCTCCTTCACCCCGGCACTGAAGGCGGACAAGCCGCTGTTCAAGCCGATCGACGCGCTCGGCGGCCAGGACCTGTGGAAGGTCGCCGTCGAGGCCGCCGCCACCATCCCGGCCGCCGCGCCGATTCCCGTGTGGTGGGCGCAGTCCGTGGACTATCTCGGCGACAACACCCAGCGCCTGATCGAGGGGAAGATGTCCCCCGACGACGTGATCGCCGAGTCGGCCAAGAAGATCCAGCGCAACCTGATCGACCGGGCCTGATGTCGAGTCTCACCGCCACGACGGCCGCGCGGGCCGCCACCGGCTCGCGGCGCCTGCCCCGGCTGTCCCCGTACCTGTTCATCGCGCCGTTCTTCGCGGTCTTCGCGGCCTTCGGCGTCTATCCGCTGGTCTACGCGCTGCGCCTCAGCCTCACCCGCTGGCGCGGCGCGGGCGAGGCCACCTGGGTCGGCGTGGGCAACTACGTCTACCTGCTGACCAACCCCGACTTCTGGGCCTCGCTCGGCAACAGCGCGGTGATGTGGCTGCTGATCGTGCCGGTCCAGGTCATCGCCGGGCTGGGCGCGGCGGTGCTGCTGGCCAACGCGCGGCTGCGGCTGCGCGGGCTGTTCAGGGTCGCCTTCATCGCGCCCTTCGTGACGCCGCTGGTGGCCATGGCGCAGGTGTGGATCGTGGTGTTCGACGAGGACTACGGGCTGGTCAACCACGTGCTCGGGCTGGTGGGCCTGCCCGCCGTCGGCTGGCTGACCTCCACCGCGTGGGCCAAGCCGACGCTCGCGCTGCTGTTCCTGTGGAAGACCACCGGCTTCGCGATCATCATCCTGCTCGCCGGGCTGCAGGCCGTACCGGGTGCCGTGTACGAGGCCGCCTCGATCGACGGCGCCTCCCGGTGGCGGCAGTTCTGGTCGCTGACCGTGCCGCTCGTCCGGCGCAGCATCGCCTTCCTGGTGGTCGTGCAGACGCTGGCGGTCTTCCAGATGTTCGCCGAGCCGTACGTGGTCACCGAGGGCGGCCCCTACGGCTCCACCACCACGGCCGGCCTCTACCTCTACGACCACATCTCGGCATCCGACCTGGGCACCGGTGCCGCCAACTCCTTCCTGCTGGTGCTGCTGGTGTTCGGCCTCTCGCTGGGCGCGGTCCGGCTGCTGCGCCCGAAAGAGGAGGTCTCATGAAGCAGGCCCGGCCCGGTCCGGTGCAGTACGTGGTGCTCGCGCTGCTCGCCGTCGCGTTCCTGTACCCGATCTGGTGGGCGCTCAGCTCCTCGCTCAAGCCCGCCGCCGAGATCATCACCAGCCCGCTGTCGGTGGGCGGTCCGACGCTGGACAACTATCGGGCGATGTTCGCCGACGTGCCGATCGGCACCGGCTTCGTGAACACCGCGCTGGTCCTGGCGGTCAAGGGCGCGATGACGATGGTGTTCTGCCCGCTGGCCGGCTACGCCTTCGCCAAGTACACCTTCCCCGGCAAGAACGCGCTGTTCGGCGTGGTGATGCTCACGCTGATGCTGCCGACCCTGGTGCTGATCATCCCGCTGCTGCTGGAGATGAGCTCGCTGGGCTGGGTCAACACCTACCAGGCGCTGATCCTGCCGGGCAGCGTCGACGCCTTCAGCATCTTCTGGATGCGCCAGGTCATCGCCGCCATCCCGGACGAGCTGCTCGACGCCGGGCGGGTGGACGGCGCGAGCGAGTTCGGGGTCTTCGTCCGGGTCGTCATCCCGGTGATCCGGCCCGGCCTGGCCGCGCTGGCCGTGCTGACCACCATGAACATCTACAACGACTTCGTCTGGCCGGTCGTCGCCGTCAACGACACCGCGCACCAGACGGTCCAGGTGGTGCTGTCGACCCTGGCGCAGAACGTCACCGGCAACCGCGTCGGCGCCGACTTCGCCACCGTCTGGGGTGAGCTGCTCGCCGCCGGCAGCATCGCCATGCTGCCGCTGCTGGTGATCTTCATCCTGCTGCAGCGCCACTTCATCAGCGGAATCCTCGCCGGCAGCGTCAAGGGCTGACCGGGCACACCTTCTCATGATCGGAGCACCCTTCCAATGACGCCGCGTGCGGAATACCCGCGCCCCCATTTCGACCGGTCGCACACCTGGTCGAGCCTGAACGGCGAGTGGGACTTCCGGGCCGACGCCGACCAGGGCTGGGACCGGACCATCCGGGACCGGACCGTCTGGGACCGGACCATCACCGTGCCGTTCGCCTGGGAAACCCCGGCGTCCGGCATCGAGGCCCACTGGCTGCCGGTGGCCTGGTACCGCCGCCGGGTCACCGTCCCCGCCGGCTGGGCGGGGCAGCGGATCGTCCTCCACTTCGGGGCCGTGCACCACGAGGCCACCGTCTGGGTCAACGACACCGAGGTGGCCCGCCACGTGGGCGGTTACACGCCGTTCGAGGCGGACATCACCGACGCGCTGCGCGAGGGCGAGCAGGAGATCGTGGTGCGGGTCTCCTCCCCCGCCGACAAGCGGGAGATCGCGCACGGCAAGCAGCGCAGCATCCCGCGTGACGACTTCGACGGCGTGTGCTTCACCCCTTCGTCGGGCATCTGGCAGAGCGTCTGGCTGGAGGCGCGGCCCGCCACCCACCTGGCCGCGCTGAAGCTGCGTCCGGCCGAGGGGCTGGACGGCATCGAGGTCGAGGCCCGCGTCGAGGGCCCGGCTCCGGCGACGCTCCGGCTGAGCGTGCGCGGCCAAGCAACGACGGTGGAGGTCCCGGTCTCCGGCGGCACCGCCCCCACCGCGCCGCAGACCGATGGCGGCACCGGTGGCCGTGTCGCGCGGGCCGTGCTGCCGATCGCCGAGCCGCGCCTGTGGTCGCCCGAGGACCCGCACCTCTACCACGTGGACGCCGAACTGGTCTCGGCCGACGGCACCGACCGGGTCACCGGCTACACCGGGCTGCGCCGGATCGAGGTGTCCGGCGAGGACCTCTACCTCAACGGCCACCGCCTGTTCGTACGCGGCGTGCTGGACCAGGGCTACTGGCCGCGTACCGGCATCACCGCGCCCGACGACGCCGCGCTGCGCCGCGACCTCGAGCTGGCCGCCGCCGCGGGCTACAACCTGGTGCGCAAGCATCTCAAGCTGGAGGATCCGCGCTTCGTTCACCATGCCGACACGCTCGGCATGCTGATCTGGGCCGAACCCGCCGCCACCGGCCGGTTCTCGGCGGAGTCGGTCGCCGCCTTCGAGGCGCAGATCGCCCCGATGGCCGAGCGCGACGGCAACTCCCCGGCGATCGTCATCTGGGGCCTGTACAACGAGGAGTGGGGCCTGGACTGGGACATTCCCGGCGACCCGGCCAAGCAGGACGCCGCGGCCCGCGCGTACGACCTGCTCAAGGCCCTCGACCCGACCCGGCCCGCGGTCGACAACTCCGGCTGGGCGCACGTGAAGACGGACCTGCTCGACTGGCACTACTACGACGAATCGGCCGCCTCCTGGGGCCGGACGATCGCCGCGCTGCTGAACGGTGACCAGGACGACTTCCCCGTCCCGCTCGGTCCCGACTACGTGGTCCGCAAGAAGCTGGCCGGGACGCCGGCGCAGCCGCTGCGCGGTCTGCCCAACCTGAACAGCGAGTACGGGACCGGCTTCACCAGCGTGCAGCGGGGCTGGCAGTTGCGCTGGCAGACCCAGGAGATGCGACGCCACGACCGGCTGGCCGGCTACGTCTACACCGAGATGTACGACATCGAGCATGAGTCGGCCGGGCTGCTGGACTTCGAGCGCCGCGCAAAGGACCTGGCCGGGGTGGATCCGGCGCACGTCAACGCCACGACGACGCTCGTCCTGGACGTGGTCCCCGTCGCCCCCGGCCGTGACCTGCTCAGCGAGAGCGGGCGGGTCACGGTCCCGGTCCGGATCTCCCATCACGGCAAGGACTCCGTCAGCGGTCACCTGCACACCGCCTGGTCCCCCGTCTTCGGCCCCGCGCCCGCGCGACCGGGGACGGCCGGGGAGCGGGCCGAGGCCAAGCCGTTCCTGCTCGGCGCGCCCGCCGAGGTCCACGCCGAACTGCCCGACGGCTGGACCAGCGGCCGCCTGCACATCGCCCTCGTGTCGGACGACGACACCGTCCTGGCCCGCTCCGCCGTGGACGTGGACACCCACACCGCCCCGGTCATCGGCGACGACCCCCAGGCCCGCCCCTGAACGTCCCGCAGGCCCGGCCCTGAGCACACCCGGAATCTGAGCACACCCGGAATCGGCTTCCGAACGTCCCGGTGAGATCCGCTCACCAGGCCCCCACCCCAGGAGAAACCGTGCGCATCGCACCACCCCCCAGGCGCCCATTACCACTGGTGATGGCGCTCACCCTGATCGCCGGGCTGCTCGTCGCGCTGGCCGGTCCCGCCGCGGCCGCCCCGGCCGGACAGGTGCTCTACTCCCCCAACCTGACCACCTATCCCCAGGGTGACGCCAGCTACCCGAGGGCCGTCCGGCTCGACTACGACGGCTCACCGAACGAGACGATGCTGGCCACGTTCGCCCGTAACAACCACAACGCGCCCAACGCCTTCCCGATCTACCGCAGCACCGACGGCGGCCGCACCTGGACCGCCAACCCCATCTCCACGATCACCTCGCACACCTCCGGCTGGGACCTGGGCGCGCCGGTCCTGTACGAGGTGCCGCGCACCGCGAACGGCCTGAACCAGGGCGACCTGCTGGCGGCGGGCACGGCCTGGCACGTCGGCGACTTCACCGCGCAGAAGGTCGAGGTGTTCAAGAGCACCGACCACGGCCTCACCTGGACGTGGCTGTCCAACTGCACGCAGAGCAGCGGCCAGCCCAACACGGTCGGGCACGGCATCTGGGAGCCGTGGTTCCTGCTCGCCCCGAACAACACCCTGGCCTGCTTCATCTCCGACGAGCGGCCCGCGAACACCCCGACCAACAACCAGATCATCGGCCACTACACCTCCACCAACGGCGGCCAGACCTGGAGCGCCACGCTCACCCAGGACGTGGCCTTCCCCGCCGACAATCTGGCCAGGCCCGGCATGTCCATCCTCACGCCGCTGCCGAACGGTACGTTCCTCATGGCGTACGAGCTGTGCCGCGACGCCACCGACCCGGACCATGCCTGCGAGGTCTACACCAAGACCAGCCCCGACGGCCTCAACTGGAGCGCGGCCGGGACCATCGTCCGTACCTCCGACAGCCGGGAACTGCTGCACACCCCCTATGTCGCCTGGCTGCCCGGCGGCGGGGCCAACGGCACGCTGCTGATGTCCGGCCAGCGCGTGGTCGCCGGTCCCACCGGCAACAAGACCGTGAACGGCGAGTCGGGCCTGGTCCTGTTCGCCAACACCAACCTGGGCACCGGCGCGTGGACCGAGATCGAGGCCCCGGTGAGCGTCAACCCCACCGGCGGCTACGCCCCCGGGGCTCCGGCCTGCCCCGGCTACAGCTCGCCGATCGTGCCCTCCGCCGACGGCACGAGCTTCCTCTACCTGGCCGGCACCCAGCTCACCGGCAACCAGTGCCAGGTCCGCTACGGCATCGGCACACTGGGCGGCCCGGTCGGCCAGATCACCGGCCCGGCCACGGCCGGCAAGTGCGTGGACGTCGACACCAACACCAACGCCAACCGCAACGCCGTCCAGCTCTGGGACTGCGGCACCGCCACCGGCCAGCGCTGGTCCATGCACCCGAACGGCACGATCCGGGCGTTCGGCAAGTGCCTCGACATCGACGCCAACGCCACCGCGAACTTCAGCAAGGTCCAGCTGTGGGAGTGCAACACCGCGGGCGGCCAGCAGTGGCGCAAGCAGGCCAACGGCTCGCTGCTCAACCCGCAGTCGGGCCGCTGCCTCGACAGCCCGCAGGGCGCCACGGCCAACGGCACCCGCCTGCAGATCTACGACTGCAACGGACTCGACCCGCAGAAGTGGACCGTCCCCCAGTAGCCCCTACTTCACCGCTCCCCCGGTGATCCCGGAGATGATCCTGCGCTGCGCCACGGCGAAGACGACCAGCAGCGGCAGGCTCATCAGGATGATGTAGGCGAAGATCAAGTGCCAGTTGTTGAGGTAGAGCCCGGCGTTGGCCACCTGGAACAGGTTCAGGGGCAACGTGTCCATCCGTCCGCCGATGACGAAGAACGCGTAGAAGACGTCGTTCCACACGTACAGGCAGATGAGGATCGTGGCGGTGGCCAGCACCGGGCGCAACATCGGCAGGATGACCGAGACGAAGACCCGCACGGGGCCCGCGCCGTCCATGCGCGCGGCCTCCTCGATCGACAGCGGCACCGTACGGACGAAGCCGGTGACGAAGAAGACGACGGTCGACAGGTAGATGCCGACGTAGACGCCGATCATGCCGGTGAGGGTCCCGGCCAGGCCGAGCTGGCGCAGCAGCAGCACGATCGTCACCACGGCGGGCGGCAGCACGATGCCGCTGATGGCCAGCGCGTACAGGACGGCGTTGAGCCGGGTGGCCCGGCGGGCCAGGACCCAGGCCGCCATGGAGCCGAACGTCAGCACCAGGGCGACGGCCGGGACCACGATCAGTACGCTGCCGAGGAAGGCGGCCGGAATGTCGCCCTGGGTCCACACCTGCGCGAGGTTGTCCCAGAGGAGCCAGCGCGACGGGGGCGAAAGGTCCGGCGAGAGCGCCTCGGACTGTGACTTGGCCGCCGTCGAGACGATCAGCCACAGCGGCACGCCCATCACGGTGGCGACGAGCGCGACGACGGCGAATGGACGCAACCGCGCCGCGAGGCCGCTCGCACGGGGCGGCCGGACCCGGCGGCCGCGGACGCCGTACGCGGGGATGGTCATGGGCGAACACTCCCGCCCGCGCGAACCAGACGGACACTCCCGCCCGCGCGAACCAGACGGACACTCCCGCCCGCGCGAACCAGACGGACACTCCCGCCCGCGCGCACCTCAAGAACGGTCACAGGATCTCCTCCCGCTTGCGCAGGGTCCGGATGACGGGGAAGGCCAGCAGCCCGACCAGCAGGAACAGCACCAGGCTCATGGTCGTGGCCTGCGCGAACAGGCCCTGGCCGAAGGTGCGGTAGATGAAGATGTTGAGGATCTCGGTGCTGCGCGCCGGCCCGCCCCCGGTGGTGGCCTGGACGATGTCGAAGCCGTTCATCGAGCCGAGCAGCGCGGTGGCGACGTTGAAGGTCACCGCCGGTGCCAGGAGCGGGAAGCGGATCGACCAGAACGCCTGCCACGGCGAGGCGCCGTCCATCCTGGCGGCCTCGGTGACGTCCTCCGGTACGGTCTTCAGCCCGGCCAGGTAGATGAGCATGGACAGGCCCATCCACTTCCAGGCGTGGATGACCGAGACCACGACCAGCGTCCAGGTGGTGTCGCCGAGCCAGGCGACGCTCACCGGGTGACCGAACAGGCCGCCGAGCAGGCCGTTCAGGCTGCCGTCGGGTTTCAGCAGCGCCTGGAAGACGTAGCCGACCGCCAAGGCGGACATCAGCACCGGGATGAGGAAGAACAGCCGGGCGATCCGGTTCAGCCAGGTGTCGCGCTCCAGCAGCACGGCCAGGCCGAACCCGAACAGGTTCTGGAACAGCGCCACCAGAACGGCGTAGCACACCGTGATGCGCAGCGCGCTGAACAGCGTGCCGTCCGACAGCAGGTCGGTGAGGTTGTCCAGCCCCACGGGGCGGATCTCGCTCTTGAAGCTGGACCAGTCGGTGAAGGCGTAGATGAAGTTGAACAGGGTCGGCAGGAAGAAGAAGACGAACAGGATCGCGAAGGCCGGGATCAGGAACCACATCGGATGCGTGCGGCGCACGCTGGTAACGGTCATGTGGTCAGAACCCGGACGCGCCGGCCGCCTTCGCGAGCTGGGCGAACTGCTTCTGGGTCGCGGCGGCCACCTGCTCGGGCGTCAGGCTGCCAGTGATCATGTCGGCCAGGTTGAGGTACAGGTCGGGGTTGGCCACCGCCAGCGCCTGCATCGAGCCGACCGCGTCGCCGAGCGACTTGTGCACGTCGAGCAGCGCCTGCGGCACGCCCGCCGGGCTCGGCACGTCGGCGCGCAGCGAGACGGTCTTCCGATCGGCGACGAAGCCCTGGTAGCCGGGGCCCATCCAGTACGACAGCAGCTGGCGGGCCGCCGCCTCGCGCTTGGCGTCGCCGGTCCTGAAGGCCACCAGCGCGTTGCTCTGGTCGGGGATGAAGGTGCCCACGTTGCCGGACGGCGAGACGGGGAAGAAGCCGATCTTCTTGTCCAGGGTCGCGGTGTCGGCCTTGGCCTGGAGCTGGCCGAAGAACGAGTTCACCTGGACGGCCATCGCCGCCTTGCCCGACAGCAGCGCCGCGCCCTGGTCCTCGAACTTCGCCGTCTTGATGTCGGAGTTGAACAGGCCCTCACCGATCAGCGCCTTGTACTTCTTGATCGCGTCCAGGATGGTCTTGTCGGAGAAGGTCTCCTTGCCGGAGTTGACCCGGTCCCACAGGCCGTCGCGGGCGGCGTCGGCGAGCTGCACCTGTACCCACCACTGGGTGGCCCACTTGTCGCCGGCCATCTCGAAGAACGGGGTGACGCCCTTGGCCTTGAGCTTGCGGGCCGTCTCCACCATCTCGTCGAAGTTCTTGGGCGTCGCGGTGACGCCGTTGGCGGCGAAGACCTCCTTGTTGTAGTAGACGCCCTCGACGGCCGGGCTGGTGACGAGGGCGGCGTAGCGGGTCTTGTCCAGCAGGCCGGTGATGTCGCGCAGTTCGGGCGTCATCGAGGCGATCCAGGGGGCGCCGTCCAGCGGCTGGAGGTTGGTCCTGGCGTTCAGGGCGGTGAGCATGGACGCGGTCGGCTGCCAGAAGGCCAGGTCGGGCTTGTCGCCGGTGGCCACCTTGGTCTGCACGCCCTGTTCGTACGGGTCGGGGATGGTGACGACGTCCACCTTGGCGCCGGTGGCCTTGGTGAACGCGTCGATGACCGGCTTGGGCATGGTGTTGCTGTTCTGGGCGGCCCAGATGGTGAGCGTGGTGCCGTCGAGCCGGCCGGTGGGCGCGGCCCAGGCGGCGGGCTGCCCGCTGCCGGCCGGGGTGGCGGCGGGTCCGGAGGCCGGGTCGCTGCACGCGGCGAGGGTCAGGAGCGCGGTGGCGGCCGCGGCCGTGATCGCGGTGAGTTTCACGGGGTGCTTCCTTTTGGTCCGTGGGGGGTCAGAGGGTGCGGAGCTTCAGGATTCGGGCGGTCGGTCCGGTAACGGTGCTGGTCACGGACAGCTCGGCGGTCTGCGGGTCCCACGAGTGGCCCCATCCTGCCGCATCGCCCGGGTAGACGGTCTCGACCTGGACGGCGCGCCCGGCCAGGTGGGGCAGCGACAGGACCGAGGTCTCGGTGGCGCCGGGGCGGCGCCACAGCCCGAGATGGGTGCTGTCCCCGGCGCGCAGGCCGAGGGCGAGCCAGTGGTCGGCCCAGCCGGGCAGGCCGAGCGGCCAGCACGGGAGCGCGCGCACCAGGTCGGCGCGCAGGTCGCGGTGCACGCGTACGCCCGCCCGCACCAGGTCGAGCTGAGCGGCGCTCATGGCGGGCAGGTTGCCCGACAGGTAGAGCCGCCCCAGCACGCCGGTGCACATGGTGAAGACGAGCTCCTCGTCGGTCATCTCCGGTTGCGGGTAGGCCCAGTTGGCGGCCTGTTCCGGCAGCATGGACAGCGGCGCGGCCACGGCTATCGGCGGGTAGCGCAGGAAGTCCTGCTGGTCGCTGGTCGACTGCAGGTTCAGCCGGGACAGCAGCGCGTAGTCCATGCGCATCGCGCCCGACGCGCAGTTCTCCAGGACGAGCGCGGGGTGCCGGTCCAGGATCCCGTCCAGCCAGTCGAGGTGGGCCCGGTTGCAGGCCAGCAGTCCGGCGCCGGCGCTGTCGGCGTCCAGGTCGGTGCCGGCGCCCGGGTTGATGTTGTAGTCGAGCTTGAAGTAGCCGACGCCGAGCTCCTCCACCAGCCGGTCCACCACCTGGTCCAGGTGCCCGGTGGCCGCGGGATGGCGCAGGTCCAGGTGGTAGCGGCCGTGCTCGGCCACGCGCCGGCCGCCACGCTGCAGGAACGCCTCGGGGGGCAGCTTGTCGGCCATCGGGCTGCGTACGCCGATCACCTCGGGCTCCAGCCACAGTCCCGGTGTCATCCCCCGGGCCCTGATGTGGCCGAGTACCTCCTGGATGCCGCCGGGGAAGCGGGTCCGGGACGGCTCCCACGCGCCGACGCTGTCCCACCAGGCGCCGTCGTCGTCGTACCAGCCCGCGTCGACGCAGAAGATCTCCGCCCCGGCCGCGGCGGCGGCGTCCACCAGTGGCAATAGCTTGGCCGTCGTCGGGTCGCCCATCAGGGTGTTCATGTAGTCGTTGAACACGACGGGCAGCGCCGACCTGTCGGGGTGCGGGCGCAGCAGCGCGCGGCGGTGCGCGGTGAGCGCGGCCGCCGCGCCTTCGAGCCCGTCCTCCGAAACCGCGACCGAGACCGGCACCGTCGTGAAGGACTCCCCCGCCGCCAGGGTCTGGCTCCACTGATGGTCGGCGTCGGTGGGGCCGGTGGCCACCACGTACACGCCGTCCAGCCGCTCACCGGTCTCCCACCCCCAGGCGCCGTTGTGCTCGATCTGCCACAGCCAGGTCTGGCCGGTGCGCCGGTCGGCCAGGCCGCCCATCGGCACGTACCGTCCGCTGGACCAGGTGCCGGTGCTGCTCAGCGCGTACCGGCCGCGCCCGTGCTGGCCGTGCGCGGCCAGGTTGAGGTCGGCGATGTGGTCGCCGAGCGGCCGCCTGCTCCACCTGCTCTCGCCCAGCCACTCGCTGTCGGCGGACAGGACGTCCACCTCGCTCACCGGGCGGCCGAGGAACCCGCCGGCGAAGGAGGACACGGCGAGCAGGAGCACCGGGTCCGTGCCCTGGTTCGTCACCCGTACCTGGGCCTGGCAGGCGGCCACGCCGTCGAAGGAGCGCAGCGTCAGCTCGGCGGCCAGCCCGGACACCTCGTCGCGCAGCGCGACGCGCAGCGTGTGCCAGTCGCCGTCGCGGCTCTGCTCGGCGCCCGTGTAACGCAACCGGCAGCCGACCGCCGTCTCCGACAGCCGCTGCGAGGCCTTGGCCCGGCCCTCGCCGGGGATCAGCACCTCGACCAGCGGCTGCGACAGACGGGACGGCTCGCCGCCGGGCGGTCCCAGCCTCTGGAGGGCCACCGGCCGGTCCGGGTGGATCTCCACCACCGCCGCCAGGGCGCCATGTCCCCAGCGCAGGGTCTCGACCACGTCGGCAGGCTTCACGTAACTCTCCTTCGGTTGTGCGGTGGTTGTGAGACAGGCGTCAGCCGAGAGCGGCCGCGACCTGGATCCGGTCGACGTCGGGGCCGTACGCGGCGGCATTGCCGAACTCGATCGTGTTGGCGCCGGCCCTGAGGTCGGCGGTCATCACGGTGGTGCGGAAGTTCGACCAGCCCAGCGTGTTGCGGAAGTAGACCCGGGTGGCCGTGCCGCCGTTGACGCGGATGTCGGCGTAGCGGTCCACGATGTTGGTGTTGTAGTTGGACGCGCCCTCGCCCAGTTCGCCGTTCGCGTAGGTGATCACCACGCGGTAGCGGCCGGCGGCCGGGGCGTTGACGCCGGTGAAGCGCAGGATGTTGGCGGCGCCCTTGCCGATGTAGCCGACGTAGGAGCCGCCGGACGCGGCGCCGTTGGCGCCGACCGCGGCCGTGCCGCCGAGGACGTTGGCGCCGCTCTCGGCCTCGTAGGCGGTGACGGTGCCGGTGGTGGCGGTCACGTCCAGGTAGTCGAGGTTGACGGCGTCGCGATCGTCGGTGGTGAAGGCGTGTACGCCGACCCGGTTGACGCCGGCCTGGAGGAACACCTTGGTCGTCACCGTGTTCCAGGTGTTCCAGTCGGCGGTTCCCGGCAGGGTGAGGTCGGTCAGCGCGGTGCCGTTGAGCACCAGGCGGGCGGCCCGGTCCTGCGGCGCGCCGGTGTACGGGCCGGCCGAGTAACGCAGGCCCAGGTTGTAGTAGCCGTCATTGGGCGCGCTCACCACGAACGTGGTCGCGGCCGTGTCGCTGCCGCCGTAACCCTCGGAGAAGGAGGTGCCGGAGTAGCCGGTGTTGGGGCCGTAGGTGACGCGGGCGCTGCCGCCGAGCGCCGCGTACTCGGCCTGGTAGCGGGTGGCCGGGCCCGCGGGCGTCAGGTCGGTGTTCGGGGTGACGATGACCTGGTACGCGGCGGCGCCGTTCAGTCCGGTGAGCGGGACGGTGATCTGGCCGCCCGAGACGGTGTAGTCGCCCTCGTGGACCAGGGCCGGGCCTGGGGAGGCGTTGAGGCCGGTGCTGTTCACCCCCCACACCGTCACGTGGACCGAGCCGCCGAGGTAGGGGGCCGAGGCGATGCCCTTGACCACGACGTCGGCGGCGTAGGTGTCGCTGACGTTGAGCGAGCCGCCGAAGATCACCCGGGCCTGCTTCCTGGCCGGGTCCAGGGCGGCCAGCCCCTGCAGGGAGCCGTTTTTGGTGGGCGGGGTGACGGTGACCGTGTGGCCGGTCAGCTCGCCGTACCACTTGTAGAGCCACCACCCGCCGGTGGCCTGGTTGTTCCTGGTCACCAGGTCGTTGAGCGCTCCGGCCGTGGTCCAGTAGGCCAGGCAGGCGTCCACCTTGCTGTTCTCGAACCGGGTCACGTACTGGACCAGGTTGCCGGGCACGCCGAGGTCGCCGGAGTAGCGGGCGTACTCGTTGATCGCGATGGGCCGGGGGCTGATGCCGAGGCTCGTCTCGATGGCCCGGTAGTCGGCGTGGTGGTCGTACCAGCTGGTGAAGAAGTCGTTGCCGAGCTCGTGCCAGGTGAAGACGTCGGGCAGCACGTTGTTGGCCTTGGCGTAGGTGAGGAAGGCGCGGTGGTCGGCCGAGCGGTAGGAGGCGAAGTTGGGGCCCGCGATCCGGGCGCCGGGGTCGATCGAGCGGATCTTCTGGTAGACGCGCTTCCAGGCGTCCAGCAGGCCGTTGAGGTTGCCCTGGTACCAGATCTGGTCGGGCTCGTTGAAGGGCACGTACACGTACGAGGTCCGGTACGGGTCCGCGACGATCTTGCGGGTCATCGTGTCGACCTTGGCCAGGTAGTCGTCGATGCCGAGGTTCTCGTACGGCCATTGGCGGTAGACGTCCTGCATGTAGACCTGGATGTCACGGCCGCCGGTGCGCTTGAACATGGGCGCGATCTGGAGGGCGTCGCCGTTGGGATGCTGGAGGCCGTCGGGCGCCTTCTGCGCGATGACCTGGGGTTTGAGGGCCGCCAGCATGGTGTCGGTGGGGATTCCGTCGTTTCCCAGGCCGTACAGGAAGCCGGTCGCGCCGTACTTCAGCGGGCCGGTGTCCGAGGCGAGGTCGACGACGAGGGCAGGGGACGCGGCCTGCGCGGGGGCGGCGGCGCACAGCAGGGCCGAGACGAGTGCGGAGACGATGGTCGTGACACCCAGGAGCCGGAACGAAGTCAACGGGAGTACCTCCTGCCGGAAGAGGAACGGCCATGTGACCGGTCACATGGAGTGTGAGCGGTCACACGCCAGGAACGGAAGGGCCCTTTGCCGGATTGTTACGTGCCGATTTCAGCCGTGGCGCGGAGGGGCGGTCGACTCGCGCACGATGAGGCGGGGTGGGGTCAGCTCGGTCTCCGGCCGCGGCTGGCCGGTCAGTTCGGCCACCGCCGCCAGGAAGCACGCGCGTCCCAGCCCGACGAAGTCCATCCGCACGGTGGTCAGCGCGGGGATCCAGAAGGCCGAGCCGGGAATGTCGTCGAACCCGACGATGCTCACCTCACCGGGCACGTCCTTGCCCGCGTCGTAGAGGGCGCGGCGCACCCCCTGGGCGATGTCGTCGTTGCCGCACAGCACCGCCGTGACGTCCGGATCACCGGCCAGCCGCTGCCCGGCCAGGTAGGCGGCCTGGATGTCCCAGCCGGAGGCGACCACCTCGGGGATCTCGGCGCCCGCCCGCGACAGCGCGTCGCGCCAGCCGGCCTGCCTGCCGCTGGAGCGCCCTTCGGACGGGATCGCCACGTGGTGCACGGTTCGGTGGCCCAGGGCCAGCAGGTGCTCGGTGGCGTCGGCGGCGGCACCTCGCTCGTCCAGCGCGATCGTGACCCTGCCCGTGTCGGGCGCCACCGGCTCGGTCGCCGCGATCGCCGGTATGTCCGCCGGCAGCGCCTCCAGCACCGCCGTGCCCGCCGGGTCGAACGCGATGACGACCAGGCCGCCCGCGCTCGGGTCGCTCACGTAGTCGACGGTCTGCTTGATCTCGGCGGGTGAGTCGGACTCCACGACCCTGACCCCCACGGCCAGGCCCTCGGTCCGCGCGGCCTCCTCGATGCCCTGCAACGTGGAGGCGTAGCCGTACAGCATGGTGTTGGAGGTCACCACGGTGATGCCGGGAGCGCGCCCCAGGCCGAGCGCCCGCGCGGCCCGGTTGGGGCGGAACCCCAGCGTCTCGATGGCCGCGCGCACCGCGGCCCGGGTGTCGGGGCGCACCCGCGGCGAGTCGTTGAGCACGCGCGAGACGGTCTGGTAGGAGACGCCCGCCGCGGCCGCGACGTCGCGAATGCTGGGCACGGCCCCTCTGCGGGCGCCGGAGCGCGGCTCGCGCCGAGGGCTCGGACTCACGATCACATCGTAAGGCGCGCCGGACCGCGGCTCCGCCCCGGCTCACCTGCCCGCCGGGAGCCGTAGTCGGGTGGCGTGGCAATCGGGCGGGTGATAGATACCCCTATGTACCGGACAATGATGGGTGCGGGCAGCCGGCTGGCGGTTCGGAGCGCATCATGGGGGCAAACTCGCCGTGCTCGGCATCGGTATCGGCATCGGCATCGGCGGAGGAAGGAACGCGCATGGAGGTGGTGTCGGTAGGCACCGTGACCGACGGCACGCTGGAAGTGGTGCTGCGCGGCGACATCGACTTCACGAACGCGGCCTGGGTGCGGGGCACGGTCTCCGCCGCCGTTCTCGAGCAGCGTCCTTCCGTGGTGTGGATCGAGATGAGCGACGTGTCCTTCATCGACTCCTCCGGGATCGGCGTGCTCGTGGACGCGATGAAGGCGTCCGCCGAGGTCGAGGCGGCCTTCAGCGTGCGGCATCCCACGTCCCGGGTGTTCGACCAGCTGCGCATCACGGGACTGCTGTCCGCGTTCGGTCTGGCCTGAGGAGGGCCGGCCTGAGGAGGTCCGGCCTCAGCCGGGCTGACCTCAGCCGGGCTGGCCTGAGGCGGGCTGGGCGCCACCGTACCCTCCACGCCGCGGCCCCGTCCGGAGCGCGCCGATGAGCGAGCCCGGCGAAACCCTGGAAACGCGGTACGACTTCGACTTCGGCACGCTCGTCCTGCTGCGCCGGTTGGTGGAGCGGTACGCCGCGCGGCACGGTCTCACCGGGCCGGACCTGTACCGGTTCGTAGTGGCGGTCAACGAGATCACCACCAACGCGGTGCGCCATGGCGGCGAGCGCGGGCGGCTCAGCCTGTGGCGGGCCGGCGGCCGGCTCTACTGCCGGGTCACCGACAACGGCCCTGGGCTGGCGCGGCCGGACTCGCAGGGCCACCACGCCATGCCCGCCGACAGCAGCAGCGGCCGAGGCCTTTGGCTGGCCCGGCAGTGGGTCAGCGAGCTGACCATCGAGAGCGACGCCAACGGCACCAGCGTCACCTTGGAGGCCGCCACGCCGCAGCCGGACCACCTCTGAGCAAGATCATTTAATGATGTGAAAATTCTTCGATACGTTCATAAATAATCCGCGTCGGTCTCACGCTGCCACTGGGGAAGTTCCTCCCGGCCGGCCACATAAGACGGCTTTGGCGTTTCCATGTGCTCGGTGATGTCACCCGCGCCAAAGACGCCTTTGACGCCCCGAGAACGAATCGACTGGGCCTTCACTCTTCATCAACTGATCCTGCGTAACTTCACGGGAACATGACCATCGCGACTATCGTCGGCTCCCCCCTCGGCACCTTCGTCGGGCAGCAGGCCAACTGGCGGGCGCTGTACGTCGTGGTCGCGCTGATCGGCCTGACTGCCGATGCCGCCATTCGTCTGAGGGCGGGGAGATGCGGCGTTGAGCGGGGACATCGCCAAGCTGCTGGAGAAGATCGACGCGCGGGCAGTGTGGTGCTGGAGGCGATGCGGGCCGAGAACCGCGACGGCCTCGCCCACGCCCTGCGGGTGATCTCGGCCTGATCCCGCTGACGGTCGCCGAGATCAAGCACCTGTTCAACACCACCACCACCCGCTCATCGTCGCTGGAACACGCCGCGCATTGGTCAGCCTGGAGACGCCGCCATCAAGCCCGCGCCCGCTGGTTCCGTCACCGAGCCCGCCTGACCACCGCATATATCCAGGTCAGCTAACAAATGGCGGCTGCCGTACTAGGGGTTAGGCGTTTGGGGACGGTCGGACGTAGAACTTCTCCCACGCCCCGGCGGTAGCCGCGCGCGCCCGGAGCATGCCGTAACCGCTACCCTCGTAGGCATACTCGGCACTCACGTATTTGTTGTTCTTGGAAGACTTGATGGCGCAGAGGCTTCCGGTGCACTCGAAACGGAACTTCTCCCAGTCTCCGACGCCGGTCGAGCGTGCCCGGAGCATGCCGTAGTCGGCGCCTGAGTAGTCGAGCTCGGCGCTCACATACTTTTTTGTCGTCAACGCAGCGATGGTGTAGTTCGTATTGTCGAGGTTGCAGAGCTTAAAAGTCTCCCGGCTTCCTAGCAACGCCGGCGTAGCGGTAAGCATGCCCTCCTTGCATCCCACTTCGCTGTTTCTTGCGCTCCAGGCACGGCTCATTTCCTGGGATACGATGCCTACCCACTCACATTGGTGCGGCATCCGGGTAGCGGACTCGGGCGGACCATCGAACGAGCTTCTTGGCTAGCCATGGTGCTATCTCTGTTCCCTCGGCGACGAGTACGCCGATGACCAGCATCACGATCTCAGTCGTCATCGGCCGCCAGCCAGCGCACAGAACTGAACGACTCGGGTGAATCCGAAGGCGGGGCGCGGCTTCGCCGCTGAGGGACGACGCTCCGCGATGAGAGCTCGCGCGGCGCGGATGCCTTCCCCAGTGAGCCGGTAGAACCGGCGTCGTGGGCCGGGCCGGTCGGGGCCGAGTTCTTCCCACTCGCCCGTGATCATGCCTGCGACTTCGATCCGGTCGAGCACCTTGTACACGGTGGGCCCTGCGCGGTGGGCCGCCTTCATGATCGCCCAGCCGTGGATTTGCTCGTTGTCCTCGTACGCGCGCACGAGGGCTTCGAGTACGTCCAGCGTAGGTTGCATGATTCTTTCGAGCCCCCAAGTCATATCCCCCTTCTGGCTGCCATACCCCTATCGCTCGGTCGTGGCTGGCCGCTTCTGTCTCCGCCGCCTCGCCCGGCCATCCGACTCCCATCCGCCACCCACGAGTTGGAGGTGCCGTGCCTGCCATCGTGTCCCAGACCTACGGCATGGTCTCGGTCAGCGACCTTGAACCGCATCCCGAGATTCCCCACCAGGGCGACGTGGACGTGATCGCCAGGTCGATCGAGAAAAACGGCTTCTACGGCACCGTCCTGGTTCAGAAGTCCCGAATGCGGATCATCGCCGGTGAGCATCGCTGGCGCGGCGCGAAGTCCAAGGGCTTGGGTCAGGTGCCTGCCCTGGTCCTGGACGTGGACGACGCTGCCGCGCTTCGCATCCTCCTCGCGGACAACCGCACCGCAGAGATCGGCGGGTACGACGACCAGGCCCTTGCCGAGCTGCTGCACAGTCTGGGTGACCTCGACGGCACCGGTTGGACGGAGCAGGACTTCGACGACCTGGCCGAAGCGATCGCCTCCGACAACGTGGTAGCACTTACCTCTGAGGGCTCCCCCGCTCCCGGCGGTGGCCGCGCTGACCAGGCGGGCACCGACGCGCGCGCTGAGGAGGAGCTGCCCGAACCGGGCAACGCCGAATCCCACACGCGGCCCGTCGTCTGGGGCGTCGTGGTCACCTGCGACAGCGAAGCGCAGCAGGTGCAGCTTCTCGACCAGCTTGCCGGTCAGGGTTGGAACGTGCGCGCCCTGATGTAACCCCGCCGCCCGCTACCCTTGAGAGGTCGTGCTGTGCGAGCCGAGATCACCGTGTCGGCACCGGTCCACAAGACCGCCCGAGTGCTGCAGCTCCAGGGGCTGTTCGACGTGCTCGTGGAGGAGCGGCTGAGCAACTCCTGGGCCATGGACCTGCCGATCGAGGACCGGCCGTGGAGCGCCGGAATGGTCGTCGGCCCATCGGGGGCTGGCAAGACGACCATCGCGCGGCACCTGTGGCCCGACCACATCGCCAGCCCGCACACCTGGTCCGATGACCGGTCGCTGGTGGACGACTTCCCGGCCGACATGTCCATCAAGGACATCGTGGCCCTGCTCGGCGCGGTCGGCCTCTCCTCCCCGCCAGCGTGGCTGCGGCCATACCGCACCCTGTCCAACGGGGAGGCGTTCCGCGCGTCGATCGCGCGGGCCCTGGCCCAGTCCGGCGACCTGGTCGTCATCGACGAGTTCACGTCGGTCGTGGACCGCCAGGTCGCGCGAGTCGCCAGCCACACCATCCAGAAGACCGTACGACGCAGCGGCCGCCAGTTCGTCGCGGTGACCTGCCATTACGACATGCTGGAGTGGCTGCAGCCGGATTGGGTGCTGGACGTCTCGACGGGCTCGTTCTAGTGGAGGTCGGTTCAACCCCGGCCAGCGCTCCAGCTCGAAATCCGGCCGGTCGATGGGCAACTCTGGTCCGTCTTCGCACGTCATCACTATCTGAGTACGGAGCTCCACCGCTCCAGCAAGAAGTTCGCCGCGTTCATCGACGGCGAGCCGGTCGCGTTCCTGGCCTACCGCCACTTCCAGCACCCCGCCACGCGCAACCTCAAAATGGAGCACCCGTTGGTGGTATTGCCCGACTATCAGGGGCTCGGCATCGGGAGCCGCTTCTCGGAGTGGATGGGGCAGCGGCTGTACGAGGACGGGTTCCGCTACCGGTCGGTGTCCAGCCACCCGGCGCTGATCGCCTACCGGAGCGCGTCGCCGCGGTGGCGGATGATCCAGGGCCAGAAGAAGCTCGGCACCCGCTCCAAGCACGCATGGATGCACGCGCAGACGCTCCGACCCGCGCCGTCTCGGCACCGTGTCGTTCGAGTATGTGGCGCCGCGCCCCTAGCACCCCAGTGATACGTCGCGGCCTCGGGAGTTGAGGCGGCATCGTAGAGACGGCCACCACATGATCATCCGGAGTTGCGAAACAGCCGAGATCGCGTGATGGCCGTGCCACCGCCTTGAGCCTTACGACGCCCGCTGGCTAACCTTTGCCAGGGTGATCATGCCTGCTATCAGGCCCAGTAGGCGCTGCCTAGGCTAGCTACCGTTCATCCGCTCAGAGGGGACCGCACTCGCTAGCGGTATAGACCCCTCGGCCCTTGGGAGCCCCGGTGCCTGCGTATCGCTGCGACTTGGTGGTTGAGCCGGAGATTGTGAAGGGCCCCTTGTCGGGCCAATTGTTGATGTCCACGCAGTAGGTCTTCGACGTGGAGCAGCTATTCTTCACCTTCACGTAGCGGCTTTGTTTTTCGGAATACCACTCCACGACGGACAGGCCGCATGCCGCTGCAGCGTTCGTGCCGGATGCAACCCCAGCCGACGCGAGGGCGGGAGTTATTCCGCCCATGAGCAGACTCGCTGTGAGGAGTCCACCTGCCAAGGTGAAGGTTCTAGGCCTTCGCATGTTATTTCTCCCTTGTCGGGGCGCCCAGCCGCCACGCTTATGGTGGCCGGGAATGGATCTTGTGCCACAGCTTAGGGATCAGCGGTATGTGCGCGGTATGTCGCTGGCATTCGAGGTGGGCCACCATTTCCCCTGCTACTGGTGATGCAGGGGGTCTGCCGGCCAGGCACCTAGAAGATCGTTCATGACGGAGTCGAGTTCACCGGCGCGGCCAGCGTCAAAGTGATCCGATACCGCTACCGGGGGCACGGAGTTCCAACCCCCTGGACCCCGACACCGGCAGCCGCCCAAAGCGGCTGACCACGGCAACGACACGTGGAGCGCCCAGTGCGTGGAGACGCGCACGCCGGGTGCGGCGGGCAGGCCGGGGAAACCCGACGCAGCAACTCGATCAGGATAGCTCGGCCGTACCCCTGGCGACGGAAGTCAGGAGCAACCGCGTAGCCGATCTCTACCATGCCCACCTCATCGGGCGGTCCGTGAAACCCGGCATGACCGACGACGACACCTTCAGGCCCCGTCACCGCCTGCCGCGCTATCCACGGTGCGTGGCGGGGATCGGCGGCCATCTGGTCGATCCGAATCCGCCACAGCCACCGTGCTCTATCTGTCACGAAGTACTCAGTCAGCGCGACCCCGGCCGCGTTGCTGGCTGCGGGCAGATCCCCATCCAGCAGAGCGGACAGCGCAGTGCTCGACAACTCGACGAAGCGCACGTGCTTCGAACTGGTGGGGAACGACGTCTGGCGATCGGCTTCATCTGTCACGGTGCGGACGATCGCAGGATGCCCGACAGACGTCCAACGATTTTCGAGTGACCAGCATCCACCTCCACGACGAGCACCGACCCGTTGAGAGATCATGTCGGGACGTTGACCACCAGCCAGTTGGTCAGCCTGTCGGCGTCGGCGACGCCGCACACCGATAGTCCAGGTGCTCCTGGGCGCCAGCACGCCGGACCCGCCGAGGGGTTCGGTCTGGCCGCGGAGGTCCCGGCCTCGCAGTATCAGCTTGAGCCCGGCGACCGGCTGCCGCTCTAACGACCGCCAAGCTACCGACGAAGGGGGATCTACAGGACGTCCTCCTCCCAGTCGGGCTTATCGGGGTTACGCAGCGGCCGGACGCCGGCTGAACCGAGGTCGGGCGGGGCGAAGGAGTAGGTGCCAATCACGTTGATGTGCTGGCGGACGAACGGCGACAGCCGGGCAAGCCGCACAGGGTCCTGGCCAAGGCACTGCTTCCCCTGCTGCGCACCGGACGAACCGAGGACGCTCGCAGCGCCTTCCTCAGGGGATACTCGCTGGTCCGCCACAATGTCAGCCTGCGCGAGTCGGTCGGCCACCACATCGAGTTCTGCGCCCTGACCGGCAACGAGGCGCGTGGCCTGGAGATCCTGAACGAGCACGCGTCCTGGCTCATGAAGCAGCACGAGGACGTCTCGCAGCGGGTCGGCTTCGTGAGCGGTGCCGTCGTACTGCTCCGCCGCCTGGCCATGCTGGGCCACGGTGGCATCCGGATCGGCGAGCTGACCCTTGAGACGACTCTCGCCAGGTTGGAACAGGAGATCAGCGAGCTGTGCGCCCGCTATGACGCGCGCAACGGCAGCAGCGTCTTCAGCGAGCGCGTCGCCAAGCGCCTCGCCCAGGAGCCGTTGGCGGATCGGCTGCCGCTCGGCGTCCCGGTGACGCTGCCCCAGCCGGCCGGTCGTGCCGTACCGGTCCCGCCGAAGGGCACCGATTCGAGGCTCGACGACCTGGTCGCAGAAGCGCGGCGCCTGTCAGAGACTCGTCATCCCCACGCCGACAGAGCGTGGGAACGAGTCGCGGCCAGTGAGCTGCCGCTGCCCGAGATCGTTGTCGCGGAGGTCGAGTACGCCAAAGCACTATCCCTGCTGGACTCGGACCCCGGCGCGGCCTACGACGCGCTGCTGGCTGTCGTCGAGAGCTTCGACCGGCTCGCCGACACTGCCAAAGTTCTGAAGGCCCGCCCCGCCGCGGCCCTGGCGCGCTTCCAGACCAGGGGTCAGACCGAAGGCGAGGCCTTGGCGGAAAGCGTCACGGCACAGGCGGAAAGCGCGTACGCGGCCGGAAAGCTGACCTCGCGCGAATACCTGACCGTGCGAAGAGCCGGTCCCCTCATGGCAATGGCGGCGCTGGGGCAGCAGGAGAACCCGGCCGAGGTCGAGCTCAAGGCCACTCATGCGCTGCTGGAGGCCGAACTCGCCGTGGCGGTGGAACTCGCAGTGACCGAGCGCATGGCCATGTATCACGATGCCATGGCCTCGGGAGTGCCGAGCTCAGTCATGCGGGCTTTGTGGTTCGTACCCGAGACCTGTTGGAAGCGGACGGGGCGGCCCAGGACCTCGGACATGATCTGCGCCATGTCCTCGAAGGAGAGCCAGCGCGCCCTTGGTGCCCTGCGGACCACTGCGTAGTGCCAGGCGTTGGCGGAGGGGCCGGATTCGGTCAGGTCAGATCCAGGGCCACCTCCAGGCGCAGGTAGGCGTCGATCCAGGTCTGCTCTACCGCCTCGCCCGAGTCCTGGGATCGCGCCGCCGCGAACGCCGTGACAGCCTGGGCGATGCGGTGGAGCCCGAGCGTGGTCAGCCGTCGCGCGGCGGTGTCGAGGCGGGCGTCGTAGGTGGGCGGCAGGTGGGACAGGCCGTGGTGGGCCGCTTCTGCGAGCAGCCCGCGGGTGTCGATCAGTACGGCGGTCAGCGGGTCGTGCTGGTCGTCCTCGGCGACCGCGAGCGGGCCGCTGCCTCCGGCGGGTTGCAGGTCGGGTACGACGACACCGCCGCCGGCGGCCAGGCCGATGGGGTCAATGACGACACCGCCCGCGGTACGGCTGGCCACTCCGCTGACGAAACGCAGCTCGCCTTCCTCCCCGGCGAGTACGGCGGCCAGCGAGTCGAGGCGGCCGGTGGCGGCACCGGTGTGGGTGGCGGTGACGGTGGCGGTGTTGCCTGCCTGGTCGGCGATGAGGGCGTCGAGGCGCTGGTCGCCGGCGGCGTAGGTCATGGCCACCACCTGGGAGACGGCGACGACGCGTACCAGCTCCGCTTCGACGCGCGGGCGGATGGGCCGGAGCGTGAGGGCGTCGAGTTCGCGGCCGAGCGCGGCGAGGTCGGTCACCAGCAGGGACGGCGAGAGCTCACCCCAGTCGCCACGCGACGGGCTGACCGTCGTCTTGGAGATCCGCCCTGTGGCCAACCGCACGGTACGGCTGGCGCTGCGGACGGCGGATTCCGTGACGAGGTTGCCTGTGGCCAGGGCGGCCAGCGTGGAGCCGGCGATGCGTCGCCGTGCCAGCGCGGCGCCGTCGTCGTCGCCGTCCCATTCGCGGCGGAGTACCAGGACCATCGCGCTGTCGCTGTGGGCGAGGTAGATCTCGGCGATCCGCCGGTCGCCGAGGCTGCGGATCCGGCAGCCCAGGCTCTCCAACCGGGCCCGGCGCAACGGGGTCTCGGCGGCCTCGGCAGTGCCGAGCACGCTGCTGCGGAGGGTGGCGTCGGGGCGGGTTACGGCCCGGTGCCGGGCGTGGAGTTCGGCGAGGTGGCTCGCGAGCAGCTCGGGACGGTAGTAGGCGCTGCGGTCGCGGTAAGCGGTCAGCTGCTCCGCGAGGTCGCCGACGGTCAGCAGCGGCCAGCGCGATCCGGCGGCGTCCAGATGGCGCTGTACGTCGGCGATCGTGGCTTCGAATCCCCGACCGAGGTGCGCCGCACCTTCGCGCAGGACCGTGCCGGCCAGCCCCAGGGCCTGCTCCAGCCCGGATCCGGTACCAGTTCCGGCTTCGCCGCCGACGTCGACCCGCACCTCCTGAACCCCGGGATGCAGCTCGTCGGCTACCCGGAACGCCCACACGGCGAGGGCGATGACGTCGTCGCGGCTACCCGCGACGGCGTCGGTGTGGACGAAGCCGAGGTCGCCGGAGATCAGGAAACGCACGGTCGCGGTGGCGAGCTCGACCTGCGGCGCGGGATCGGTGGCGGTGGCGCGGCGCACGCGGGCGGTGTATCCGATCCGTTCGGTACGACGGGCGGCGGTCATCAGGCGGGCGCCGATCCTGGCGGTCAGCTCGTCGTCGCTCACCTGCCCCGGCGACCAGACGGGGGGTTCGGGGTCACGGCCCTCAACCTGCGAATGTTCGCCGGTCTCGACGGGCGGGCCATCGGCGGTCGCAGCGGGCAGGCGATCGGTGATCTCAGCGGCGGGTCCGGCGTGCCGGCGCTGATAGGCGAGCACCACTCCGACGACATGCCGGCAGACCTCGGTAGCGCCGCACGTGCAGCGGGCCGCGTCGAGCCCGCCGGGTGGCAGGCTCGCGGTCGGTCCGCCTGCGAAGTCGCCGTGCACGGTCCCGTCGGCGTCGGTACGCAGGTCCGGCGCGGCTTCCTTGCCCGCCCGCTTGACCAGGCCGCGGTTGGTGAGCGCGGCTAGGGCGTCTGTGGTGAGCCCGAGCAGATCCGTTCTCATCGGCCCACGTGCTCCGCGACGAAGGACGCCAGCTCGCCGGGGGTCATCGCGCCCACGTACGCCCCGGCGTCGGCCAGGCGTTGCGCGAGTTCCCGGTCGTAGGCGGGGTTGGCCTGCTCATCGAGGGCGGCGAGGCCGAGGACCTTGCTGCCCTGCTCGACCAGGTTACGCACGATGCGTACCAGCCGGTGGGGATCACCGCCCTCGTAGAAGTCGGAGATCAGCACGACGATGGCACGCCGCGGCTGGTCCACGAGTCCGGCGCCATACGCCGCCGCGCGGGCGATGTCGGTGCCGCCGCCGAGCTGAACCTTCATGAGCAGTTCCACGGGATCGTCCACGTCGGAGGTCAGGTCCACCACTTCGGTGTCGAAGGCCACCAGGTGGGTGCGTACGCCGGGCAGGCCCCACAGGCAGGCCGCGGTGACCGCCGAGTGGATCACCGAGTCGGTCATCGAGCCGGACTGGTCGACGAGCAGGATCACCTGCCACTGTTCGAGGTGGCGGCGGGTGCGGGAGAAGAACAGAGGGGTCTCGATCACGACCTTGCCGGTGTCGGGCTGGTAGCGGCCGAGGTTGGCGCGCAGGGTCCTGACCATGTCGAAGTTGCGAGCCAGCCGCATCCGGCCCGGCCGCCGTACTTTGGTGCCCGAGAAGGCGCTGCGCACCTCGGTGGCGAGCTTTTCCATGAGCTGCCGTACGACCTGCTCCACGACGCGCCTGGCCAGCCGCAACACCTGCGGGTTCATCAGGTGCTTGGTGTGCAGGACCGCCTTGAGCAGCGCGGGGTTGGGCTCGATGCGCGCGAGCACGTCGGGGTCGGTGACGAGTTCGTGGATCTCGTAGCGTTCGACGGCGTCGCGTTGCAGGCGTTCGATGGTCTCCTTGGGGAACAGGCGGGTGATGTCATCGAGCCAGTCGAAGGTGGTCAGGGTCGACGGGCCGCTCCCGGCCTGCCGCCGTACGCCGCGCCTGCGCAGGTCCTCGTCGCGGCCGTACAGCCAGTCCATGGCGGCATCGCGGCCGGCGGCCTCCTCGTCGAGCTGCCCGCCGCCGAGGCAGGCGCCGCCGGCCTCGCCGAGCAGCAGGCGCCACCGTACGATGGTGGGGTCGGTCATGGCGTGATCAGTCCCTCCCGGCGCAGTGCCGCATCGACTTGTTCGTCCAGTGCCATACCTGCGGCCACCAGTTCCGGCGCCGCCTCCAGCCGCATCAGGTCCCACGCGGACGCACCCGCGCCGGAGCGCAGTTCGACCAGGCGGGTGGCGATGAGGTGCCGCTCGCGGGGCGGGAAGTAGCCGAACGCGTGGCGCAGCGCCGGCAGGGCCACCAGGAAGTCGTGGTCGCTCATCGCCGAGACCAGCTCGTCGAGCAGCTCAAGCATGCCGCCGGTGTGCAGGACCTCCTCTCGGGCGAGCGCGAACAGCCCGGCCAGCCAGTCGCCGGCCGACGCGGGGACGAACGCGCCGCGTACCGCCCGTGCGGGGTCCGCGGCGGCGGTGCCGCGCAGTGACCAGCTCAGTCCGAGCGACGCTCCGCGCAGGTCGGGCGGCGCGTCCTGGCAGGCGGCGATGCGGTCGGCGACGCCCAGCGCCGCGTCCACGTCCAGGCCGAGCGGCGGGCCGGCGTGTCTGAGCGCGTCGCGTACGGCGGCCATGGCGTCGATGCGCTGCGGATCGGCGGGTACGGGCCCGCCGAGCACGCCTTCGGCCAACCACAACGCCCTGAGGGTGGCGGCTCGTACCACGGTGCCCAAGGTGGTGCTGCCTCTGGTGGCGAACAGGTCGTCGTGGCGCCACATCGCCAGGGTAACGGTGAGGGTGCGGCCCAGCGAGCCCAGGTCGGCCGCCGCGACGATCGCCCGCGCGAGGTCGTCGAGCACTTGCCCCGCCAGCTCGCCGATGCCGCACAGCGCGGCGTCGAACAGCACGTCGGCCAGCTGATCCAGGTCGGTGTCCCTGATCCGCTCGGCGAGTACGGAGGCCGCCGCCTCCTGCGGGTCCACGCCGTTCCCGCCTGCCTCGATCAGGGCGGGCAGGCGGTCGTCGGTCTCGGTCAGTGTCCACTGTTCGACCAGCTCGGTGCCGCCTGCGGGGCGGGGTCCCGAAGTGCGGACCACGCCCGGGATGCCCAGTACGCGCAGCCTGTGCAGGAAACGGCTGCGCTCGCGGTCGGCTTGCCCGCCGAGGTGGAGCCGTTCGTCGCCGGGGCCGCCCAACTCGGCGAGCACCGCGTGGACCAGCGGCGGCAGCGGGGTCGAGCGGTGCAGGCGGCCTGCCCGGTCACCGCTGAGCGCCGCGATCATCTCCACGATGACCGGATGGTGGCCCGCCTGGAGGGGTCCGCGGGACGCCCAGGGCAGCGGGGTCTCGATCGCTTCGCCGACCAGCGCAGTGACCAGGCCGTCGAGCACGTCGACCCGGGCCGGATGCGGGTGGCCGCGCATCAGCGCGATCCCGTCGGCGGTGGCGCGCGCGGCGATCAGGTCGGCGGTGGACACCGGCTGGCGCTGGGCGCGCAGCCTGGCCGTCACCGCCTCGGTGAGCCTGCGGGCGGCTCCGTCGGGGCCGTACTCCCACAGGTCCTGGTAGTAGCCGGGCGACGGCATACCCGATTGGTAACCGTCGAAGGCGTCCAGCCGGCGGAACGAGTACGGCACCAGGTAGCTGCCGACCGCCGCCCCCTCGGGCGGCTGCGGCACCTCCGGCCAGCTCCGCTCCCCCTGCTCGGCCAGTCGGACCAGCGCGGGACGGTGGAAGCCGCCCGTGACCACGACCACCGGCCGCTCGCCCGCGTCGCCGGCGGCCGCCCGGACCCACTGCGCCATGTACGCCTCGCGGGCCGTGTCGTCAGGACCGGTCTCGGTGTCGCCGCGTACGAGGTCGAAGTAGGTGGCCAGCCGTTCGGCCAGTCCGTCGGCTGGTTCGATCTCGAACAGGTGGTCCCACAACGCGTCCACGTTGTCCACGGCGAAGGCGCGGCAGAGCCGTCCGGTCACCTCGTTGTAGCGGGCCTCGGCGTCGGCGTAACGGTTGCTGAGGTCCGCCAGCGCGGGATGCCAGGCGGGCAGGTCGATGAAGCGCAGCTCGGCGCCGGCCTCGCGGCCCGCGGTCAGCGCCGCCCACTCCGGGGAGTAGTCGCACAGCGGTGTCCATGAACCGTGGCGCCGCTCATGGTCGCGGTAGCTGGTGTAGACGGCGATCGGCAGCTCGTGGCCGAGCAGGAGCTCGTCCATCCTGTGGTTCATGTCCGCGGGGCCTTCGACCAGCACGTACGCGGGGCGTACGGAATGGATGGTGTCGGCGACCAGTCGGGCGCAGGCGGGACTGTGGTGCCGCACGCCGAGGAAGATGACCGCCATCGTTCAGCCCGGCAGCAGGTGGCGGGCCTCGTACAAGGCCTTCCACTGGTCGCCGTGCCGCCTGCGCTCCAGGTACCTGCGGAGCTTGGCCAGATCCTCCGGGTTGTCCTTGGCGGCCGTACCGGCGAGGCAGGAGACCAGGTCGGCGGCGGTGCCCGGCTCGCGGCGCAGGAACCAGCCGCGCAGCCCGACGGCATGGGCGACCGAGACAGCCTCCGCGGTGCTCATCACCCCCGACAGCCGGTCGGTGGCGTCGCCGCGCGCTGTCTGCCCCTGGCGCAGCTCGCGGAAGGTGGTGACCAGGACCTCCAGCACGTCGCGGCGCGGCGGCATGGTGACGCCCGAGCGTTTGAGCAGCGCCCCTGCCTCCGCCTCCACCAACGCCAACTCTGTGTCGAAGTCGGCGATCGGGAAGACGGTCTCGAAGTTGAAGCGGCGCCTGAGCGCGGCGCTCATCTCATTGACGCCGCGGTCGCGGGTGTTGGCGGTGGCGATGATGGTGAACCCCTCCTGGGCGAACACCATCGACTCGGGACCGCCCAGCTCCGGTACGGCGAGCACCCGGTCCGACAGCGGTGACAGCAGGCAGTCCTGCACCTCCAGCGGGCACCGGGTGATCTCCTCGAAGCGCACCACCTTGCCCTCGGCCATGCCGCGCAGCAGCGGCGCGGCCACCAGCGACCGGGTGGAGGGGCCCTCGGCGACCAGCAGCGCGTAGTTCCAGGAGTATTTGATCTGGTCTTCGGTGGTGGCCGCGCCTCCCTGGATGGTGAGCGTCGAGATGCCGCTCACGGCCGCGGCGAGCAGCTCGGACAGCAGCGACTTCGCCGTGCCGGGCTCGCCCACCAGCATCAGCCCGCGGTTGGTCGCGAGCGTCACCAGGGACCGGTCGATCAGCGAGGGATCGCCCACGAACTTGCGGCTGATGCCCAGCGTCTCGTCCCCGAGGACGAAACGGCGGGCAGCCCGCAGGCTGAGCGCCCAGCCGGGCGGCCGGTCGTCGGTGTCGTGCTCCCGCAGCCTGGCCAGCTCGCCGGCGTAGCGGATCTCGGCCGGGGGCCGCTGGGCGTGTTCGTTCATCGGGTGATGTCCCTCAGGTCTCGAAGGATCTCGGAGGTGGTGATCGGATCGAGGCCGTCGAGCCCCAGCTCCACGAGGGTCTGCTCGTCGGCGAAGTCGGGGTAGCCGATCGAGATGCCCGGGTAGAGGCCGATCGTGACGGTCCTGCCGCCGGGCACGTCCCGCTCGATCCAGCCCTGCCAGCCGGCGTCCTGAGGTGCGCCGCGCCGCCAGCCGCGCCGCTCCAGGCCGATCACCGCGCGGGTGGGGATCTTGGCGGCCTCGATCTCTGCCACCAGCGCCGGATCCAGCTCGTACGTCTCCCTGCCCAGCTGCGGGAACGGCTGCAGGATCTCGTAGTCGGCCAACACCTCGGACCAGGCGGCCAGGTCCTCCCCCAGCTCCAGCGGGTGCACCACGCCTACGAGAGCGTCTTCGGGCAACGTCAGCGTGTCGTCCTCGACGTCGGCGAAGCTGCGGTCCTCGGCCACGCGCAGGGTGCTCGTGAGCTTGCCCGACGGGTCGTACAGGCCCCATACGAGCCGCCGTACGATGTGCCAGAGCAGCGGGTGGCCGACGAGCAGCCGGCCGAAGTCGCCGGCGCTCCAGCGACGCCGGTTCACCATGGCCTGCTCCAGGCGGTGGATGGTGTCCCCGGCCACGGAGCGCACGTCCTTCTTCAGCCCGGCGAAGCGCCGGTGGGCGGCGGGCGCGAGCTGCGGATCGTCGTTGGCGCCCGGCTTGGGCAGGTTCTTCAGCCGCTTGCCCGAGGCGTCGGCCACGTACGGCTTGAGCTGCTCGTCGAAGCCGACCACGAACTGCCTGCGGCCGTAGTCGAGGGTCAGGCTGCCGTCGGCGGACAGGCCGAAGTCCGGCACCAGCCGGTCGGCCAGCTCCTGCGGCGTCAGGCCGAGCTCGACGGCGACCTCGTCCATCTTCAGCTTCGCCCGGTTCTTCAGCCCGCTGAACTTGACCTTCTCGGCGATGCCGTGCAGGTGCATCAGCGCGACCTCGGAGCCGATGGAGGCCAGCAGGTCCAGACCGGTGACCGCGCGCGCGTGCCCGCCCTCGCCCGGCCAGGTCCTGATCAGCGGGGTCAGCCGCCGTACGGTCTCGTCGTCGCCGAGCAGCGCCTGCGCGTCCATCACCCAGCTCTCCTTGGACGGGTAGCCGGCCGCCTGCCAACGCTGGAACAGCGCCCAGGCGAAGTCGGCGAGGCTGCGGCCGTCGCAGGCCTCCTTGACCACGGCGAGACCGGCATACGGGTCGCCGGGCTTGGAGATCGCCAGCATCGTCATCACATGGCGGACCGCCTCGGAAGGTAGCGCTCCCGCGTCGCCGCGCAGGTGGATCGGGGTCATGATCGTGATCTGCGTCCACTCGGGCATCGCGGGCAGCTTGGCGGGCAGCGCGTCGAGCGGGTCGGCCACGAGCAGGTCGGCGATCGCGGCCTCGGCGGCGGACCCGTACCCTGCGGCGGCCTCGGCCACGGTGTCGCGGTGGCCGCCCGCGACCAGCGCCGCCAGCGCCTGCTCGGCCCGGAGCCTGGCCACGCCGGGCTTGCCGAGGGCCGCCGGGATCAGTGCCCTGGCGGCCGTTCCGGGGTGCCGGTTCAGCCAGGCCAGTGCGGTGGCGCGTACGGACTTCAGCCGGGACAGCCAATCGGCCATCAGCCCGGCGACCTCCGGCGCCGCGAACGGCAGCAGCGACGCGGCGACCGAGCTGGGACCGCGCCGGGCGCTGTCGAGCACCATGGGCAGCGCCGCCGGCCCGAACCTGGCCACCACCTTCGGCATCCATTCGCCCGCCCCCCACAGGTCGCCAGGGCGCCACTTCCCGATCAGCGGCGCGGCCAGTTCCTCGGGCCCGGCGACGAACAGGGCGATCCCGCCGGACCAGTGGCCGTCCTGGCCCTCGGCGATCTTGCGGGCGATGTCCTTCCAGCTCCGGCGCCAGGACCGATCCCATGAACCTTCACCCGCCCGGGGGGAACGCCAGTTGTCCTGCTCGCCCGGCGCCCACACGAGGGCCGGTTCGTCGGTGCACACCAGGCCGTTCACCACGACCACCTTGCGCGCCTTGCGCGGGCGGGTCCAAGGCGGGCTGACCAGCACCTCGGGCAGGGCCTCCGGCGGAGCGGCGGCGACGGCCTCAGCGGTCACGATCTTGTTGATGCGCTCGGCGGCGGGGCCGTCGCCGAGGCTCGCGAGCACCTCGTCCACCAGGTCGGGATGGGCCGCCACATGGGCGCGCAGCAGCAGCTCCACGTCCTTGCCGCCGGACTCGGCCAGCATCCGCATAGCCCGGCGGGGGAAGCGGGAGGCCGCGCGCAGGAAGGCCGGCTGGGTGTACTTCTGCGCGATGCGGTCGAGGATCGCCCGCATCGCCGTGTCGTACGGCAGGTCGGCGAGCACGTCCAGCAGCCGCTTCCGGCTGTCCGCGCCGTAGGCGTGGTCCACCCAGAGGGCCAGTAGCGGCACGGCCGCCTCGCCCATGCCGTCGACGACCGTGGCGGGCAGGGCGAGGGAGTCTCCTATGTAGTAACCCCGCACCTGGTCCGTGATCAGCTCGGCGTGCTCCGGCGTGCTGATGGCGGCGATCAGATGGAAGGCGAGAGCCGGGAGGATCCGGCTCACCTCGGCGCAGTCGGCCGCGACCCAGCCGGTCTCGGTGGGCACCAGGTTGGAGGCGGCCACGCGGTGGTGGAGCCCGCCTTCGCGGCTCACCGCCAGCGCCGCGACGACCTCGGCGTACTCGGCGTCGGACGCGGCGGCCAGCACGGCGCGGACCCGGGCGTCGATCTGCTGGGCGGAGGTCCAGCCATGCCACCGCTCGGGGGCCTCGCCGTCGGCCAGCCGGCGGACCATCCAGGCGCCCCCGTCGTGGACGTAATCCAGCGAGGCAAGCTCGGTCACGGCCACCGCCGCGAACACCGGGCCGCGTTCTGCCAGCCAGGCCTCGGCGAACAGGGACAGCATCTCGCGCTCGGTCCATGGCAGGGACACGGCCACCGCCTTGGCGACCACCGCCGCGCCCAGCGGTGTGCCGGCGGGCTCCCCTGCCAGATACGCCGCGCCCGCAGACGCGAGCTCCGGATCCGGACACTTCGCCACCGTGTCGGCGAGCTCCTTCCGGTGCTTGTCCAGCTCGGCGGCCAGTTTCTCTGGCGCGCTCGCGTCCGGCCGCTTCACGGAGACTTTCGCTCCGCCCCGCCGTGGGTAGAGTGCGCGCAACCAGGCAGGCGGCAACGTCAGCCGGTCCTCCTCCTCAACGCTGCCAGCGGCTGCAGAGGAAGGCGCTTGCGACGAGGAGGCCGTTTCGTCCTCCGTGTAGCCCTTGCGTAACTTCTCCGCCACCAGCTTGTCCGCGGCCGCCGTGGCGACGGCGGCCGAGCCGAACGACTTGACCTGCGTCTGACCGGCCGCGCCCAGCCGTCCATACCGGATGTGCAGCTCCGCGCCGTCCTGGCGCACTTCCCAGAACTTGGCCGAATCCCCGCCGACGAACGTCAGCGTGCGCTCCACGCTCATGCCGATACCTCCACTCTGCATCCCGTCAGCCTCTTGATCGACAGCGGCGAGTATGGCGTTAACGACCGACAAAGTCGCGCGGAAGGTCAGCCGGGGAGGTCGGCGGCCTCGATGTAGTGGCCCTGCCAGCGAGCGGTCTTGGCGCGGATGTCGAACTGGTTGCCGTGCCGTTCTCCTTCGTCGACGCCATTCACCCCGGCATCCAGTGGGTCTACGCTGTACGCACGGGCGACGGGCAGTTGCTTGCTCATGGCTTTAGAAGATCTCGACCCCTGCCTGTTACTGGGTTGCACCACCGACGAGACGCGCGAGCGGTTCTTCATCGAGTTCCGCCGCGCCCTGCGCCGACTCCTCGACGGCCCGCATCCCTGGCCCGTAGCCAGTCCTCCGAAGCCCGTTCCGCACCCGCTGACCGCGCGCCGCGGTGAGCACTCGCCCGTAAGGGAAACCCAGATGCCCCTCACGCTCCCGCAGTTCACCATCAAACCGCATCCTCACCTGCGTCCTGATGCCGAGCGGCAGCAGATTCTGGCCGCGCCCGGCTTCGGCCGGTACATGACAGATCACATGGTCACCATCAAGTGGAGCGGCGAGGCGGGCTGGCATGACGCCGCACTGGGCCCATACGCCCCGCTGACCATCGACCCGGCCGCCACGGGACTGCACTACGGCCAGTCGATCTTCGAGGGGCTCAAGGCGTACCGGCAGCCGGACGGTACGGCCGCGCTGTTCCGGCCCGAGGCCAACGCGCACCGCTTTCAGGCGAGCGCCCGCCGGATGGCCATGCCGGAGTTACCCGTCGAGCTGTTCATGAAGGCATGTGAGCTGCTCGTGGGTCAGGATCGGTGCTGGGTTCCCGACGCCGATGAGCACTCTCTGTATCTGCGGCCGCTGATGTTCGCCACCGAGAGCACGCTCAGCGTCCGGCCCTCGGCCGAGTACCAGTTCCTGCTCATCGCCTCCCCGGCCGGGTCGTTCTTCCCCGACGGCATCAGACCCCTGTCGGTGTGGATCGCCGAGGACTACGTACGGGCCGCCCCGGGTGGCACCGGCGCCGCCAAGTTCGCCGGGAACTACGCCGCCGCGTTCCTCGCCCAGAACGACGCCGCCGAGCACGGCTGCGACCAGGTGGTCTGGCTCGATGCGGTCGAGCGGCGCTGGATCGAGGAAGTGGGCGCCATGAACCTCTTCTTCGTACGCGGCCACGGCCCTGCCGCCGAGATCACCACCCCCGCCCTCACCGGCTCACTCCTGCCCGGGATCACCCGCGACTGCGTCCTCACCCTCGCCCGTGACCTCGGCCACCCCGTCAGCGAGAGCCGCATCAGCCTGGAGGAGTGGCAGACGGGCGCGGCGGACGGCTCGATCACCGAGGTCTTCGGCTGCGGCACCGCCGCTGTCATCACCCCCGTCGGCCGGGCCCGCACACGCACCACCGCATGGCAGATGGCAGACGGCCGGCCCGGTCCCATCACCCTCCGGTTGCGCGAGAAGCTCATGGCCGTACAGACCGGCCGTGCCCCCGACCCGCACGGCTGGGTGCACCATCCGCGCACGACAGCGCACTGACCTGCGCGAAGAACGCCATTCCCTGGGGGTGGGCTCCCATGTGCACGGCTCTGTCGCCGTCGGAGAGTGCCGTCCGGAGACGCGGTGCGCCATGGCGGCGAGGGCGGCGAGGGCGGCCGGCTCAGCCTGTGGCAGACCAGCGGCCGACTCTACGGCCGGGTCACCGACAACGGCCCGGGGCTGGCGCGGCCTGACTCGCAGGGCCACCACGCCGTACCGGCGGCCCGGCTGGGAGTACAGCCGTTCCTGATGCAGATCACTCCCAGTGGCACACCCTGATGGGCACCGATTACCAGCGCGCCAAGCGCAGGCGAGCCGGGCAGGGCGACTGGCGGCTAATCCGTTACTGCGACGACTTCGTCGTCATGGTGTCCGGGACAGCCGACCGGGCTGAGATGCTGCGTGAGCAGATCGCAGAAGTTCTTGCTCGGCTTGGCCTGCGTCTGTCGGCGGACAAGACCCGCGTGGTCCACATCGACGATGGGTTCGACTTCCTCGGCCAGCACATCCGCCGCCAGCGGAAACGCGGCACGACCAAGCTCGTCGTCTACACCAGACCGTCCCGGAAAGCCATTCAGGCGATCAAGGACCTGATCTCGGAACGGACCTATAGGCACTCCCTCAACCAGAGTCTGGGCACGCTCCTGGCGAGCTTGAACCGGATGCTGGCCGGGTGCGCGAACTATTTCCGCCATGGCGTATCCAAGAAGACCTTCGCCGCGATCGACCACCCACGTGGCAGCGGATCGGTCATTCCGACTCCGTGGACCATCGAACCGGCAGCCACAAGCTGACCACCGGGCAAGACACGTGGAGAGCCACGAGAAGGCCCCGGCAGGTACCGGGGCCTTCACGCCCCCTCTCAGATGACAGAGTCGGGGAAGGCCGACAGCAGGACCTGCGTCCAGCCCTCGGTGTCCACCACGCCCTGCCCGTACAGGTCGTCGCCCTTACCGTCGAGCGGATTCTCATCGAAGTAGCGGTGCACCGACCCCTCGGCGTTCCTGTGGCCGTAGTACACACCGCCACCCGGCGACAACAGGTGGTCGAACACCTGCCAGGTCGTG
>NZ_JBFAIF010000004.1:701373-942967 GCF_040654555.1 Nonomuraea sp. NPDC050680
CGCCAGCGCCTTGGCCTTGAACCCCAGCGATACCGTCGACACCTCGGCACCCGCCGTCCGCTTCCCGGTCGCCGCATCGATCGCCGTGTACGTCAACTGGCCGCCGGACAGGACGCCGTACACCGAGGCCGTGCCCTTGGGGGACACCGTGCCGCAGTTGTGGCTTTCGACGTTGTTCCACTCCATGCCGTTGGCCTGGCCGTAGGTGACGCCGTTGAAGATCGGCTTGATCCGCTCGGAGTCGGCGGAGCCCCACGAGGCGTGGCCGTCGCCGTTGGAGTCGTAGGCGAGCTCGAAGTGCAGGTGGGGGTGGCCGTTGGACAATGCCCCGGTCTTGCCGACCTTGCCGATCACTGTTCCCCGCTCCACCTTGTCCCCGGCTGAGACGGCACGGGACTGCAGGTGGATGTAGGTGGTGAAGTAGCCGCCGCCGTGATCGATCTGCACGACGTTGCCGCCGTTGTCGTGCCAGAAGGACCTGTCCACGGTCCCGCCGGCGGCTGCGAGCAGAGTGGCGCCTTCGGTCCCCTGCTGGTCGGGCTCCTTCACCATGTCGAGAGCGGGCGCATGCCCCCAGCTGTTCAGCTGCCACTTCTGACCGCATAGGAAGGGAAGCTGGAAGTCTGGTCCGGCCAGCGCGGGGCTCGCCAGCCCGACGATCCCGAGTGCGGCGGCGAACAGCGTGGCGATGAATCCGCGTAATAAAGCGGATCGAGGCATGAGATTCCTCCAGGAGGATTCCGGCTGGATGGGAAATGAACAGAGAAGGCGATTTTCCGTAACGCTTATCAAGGCGTTGCATGCCTTCCCGCTAACTTCTCGTAGGCGGGATCGACCATAGGAGACGGCGGTATAACGCGGGTATGTTTATCGGGTCGTCGCGTTGATGGCGCTCAAAAAGGAGCAAACGCCCGCCTCGTCCACTCCGAGGCACGAACCGGGCGAGAACCAAGTCCTCCGCCGTCAGCTCGGCAGCCGGCCTCGGTGGGGTGGCGCCGACCGTCTCTGGCTTGCGGCGTTGTCGCGACTGATACACCGCCGACGGTGGAGGGAGGTGTTCCCGGTCACCCCGGCGACGATCCTGCGTTGGCATCAGCAATCTCGTGGTGCACGACGACGGCGAGGGGCTGGCGTCGCGGTTGCCGAAGCTCACCGACGCCGAGCGGGCCACCGTCGCCACCAAGTGGCCGGGCCTGCTCGCCGAGCTCCGCGAGGGCCCGCCGCCGGCCGCCACCGTCGGCTGGGACGCCTTCGCCTGGACCCCGACGACCAGGTCACCGGCCGGTCCGAGGCGCTGATGATGGTGGGCGCGGCGACCATTCCCGGCCCGGCCAGGATGGCCACCTGGCTGATGACCTGGGCGGATGCGGGATCCCCATCGAACCGCACACCAGCGTCAGCCCTTGACCGCGCCGGCGCTCAACCCCTGGACGAGAAAGCGCTGGACGTAGGCGAAGAGCACGACGACGGGCGCGACGGCGATCAGGCCCCCGGCGGCGAGAGCGCCGAAGTCGCTGCCGAACTCGCCCAGCAGGTAGCTCAGCCCGACGGGCACGGTGAACCGGTCCTGCGAGCTGATGAACATGATGGCGAACAGGAAGTTGTTCCACGCGCTGATGAACGCGAAAGACCCGACGGCGACGATCCCGGGCTTCAGCAGCGGCAGGACGACCGCACAGAACGCCCGGATCCGGCCGCACCCGTCCACCTGAGCCGCCTCCTCCAGGGATACCGGCACATTTCTGATGAAGCCCGCCATGAGGATGAGGGAGAGCGGCAGGTGGAAGACGGTGTCGGCGATGATCAGGCTCCAAAGGCTGTTCGTCAGATAGAGCCCGTTGAAGATCTGGAAGAGCGGGATGAGCATCATGGCGCCCGGGATGAACTGCGTGCACAGCATGATGACCAGGAAGACGTTCTTACCGGGGAAGGTGAGGCGGGCGAGCGCGTACCCGCCGAGCATGCCGATCACCGTCGACACGACGAGGCTGGCGACCGCGACGGCGATGCTGTTGCGGAAGTAGACGCCGAAGCCCGAGCCCTCCCAGACTCTGCTGAAGTTCTCCAGGGTGAGGGGCCACGGCACGAGGGCCGTGGAACCCGTCGGCCGGAAGGCGAACAGCACCATCCAGTACAGCGGGACGAGCGTGAAAAGCAGGAACAACGTCAGCGGCAGCCACAGCATCAGGCGGTCGACCACCGAGCGCCCTCGCTTGCGGGCCGCGCGCCGCCGGGTCGGTGGTGCAGCAGGCGCCGGGGCCTGCCCGACGTCGTCGTGGGTGGCGAGGCTCACTTGCCCTCCTTGGAATCGCCGGAGCTGATGCGCAGGTAGACCAGGGACGCGAAGGTCAGCAGCAGGAACGCCGTGACGGTGAGCGCGGAGCCGTAGCCGAAATCCTGGTCGTGGATGGCAGTCTGGGCCACGTAGAGCGGCAGCGTGGTCGTCGAACCCGCCGGGCCGCCGGCGGTCATCGTGTACAGCAGGTCGACGTTGTTGAACTCCCACACCGCCCGCAGCAGCGTGGCGATGACCACGGCCTTGCGGATGTGCGGCCAGGTCACCGCCGAGAACCGGCGCAGCGGCCCGGCGCCGTCGACGTTCGCGGCCTCGTACAGCTCCAGCGGCACCGACTGCAGGTCGGCGAGGATGAGGATGGCGAAGAACGGGATGCCCTTCCACAGCTCGGCGAGGATCAGGGCCCAGAAGGTCGTGCTGGGATCCGACAGCAGGGAGGTCCCGTACTCGCCGATGCCCATGGACGCCAGGTAGTGCCCGATCCCGGTGGTGGGGTTGTAGAGCAGGATCCAGATCGTCGTAGTGAGGATGCCCGACACCGCCCATGGGCTGAAGGCCAGGGCGCGGGCCAGCCCGCGGCCCACGAAGGTGCGGTTCAGCACCAGCGCCAGCGCCAGGCCGAACACGAACTGCAGCCCCACCTCCACGAACACCCACTGGGCGGTGAAGCGCAGGCTCCGCCAGAACAGCTCGTCGGCCAGCAGTGCCCGGTAGTTGTCCAGGCCGGCGAACCCGTCGTCGAGGGGCCGGGTGAGGTTGTGGTGGCGCAGGCTCTCCCAGAAGACGCTGAGCACGGGATAGAACAGGAAGACCAGCACCAGCACGACGGCCGGCGCGATCAGCAGGTACGCGTGCCCGGTCCGGGACTCGGCCGGGCGGCGCGCCGCGGGCGGGCGGCGCACCGGTTCGGCGGTCGTGGAGCTCATCCGTGCTCCTTGTCGTACTTGCGCTTGGCCGTGGTCAGGGCCGCGGCCCCGGCGGTGAGGAAGTCACGGGGCGTCAGGCTGCCCTGCAGCACCTTCTGCCACTCCGGAAGCAGGTCGGTGACGGTGATGGCGGTGAATTCCGGCAGGTAGTAGGGCTGTTCCAGAGTCACGACGCCGGGCTTCGCGGCGGCGTCCAGCGCGGCCTTCATGGCGGCGTTCTCGGTCACCCACTGCTCTTTCGCGACAGTCTTGTTGCCCGGAAGGTATCCGGACTTCTGGGCCCAGAAGCTGTTGCCCTCGGGCTCCATCGTGTAGGCGAGGAACTTCCAGGCCTCCTCCTGGTGCTCGCTCTTCTGGAACATCGCGAACCCGGTCGTCATCCAGCCGGTCAGCACCTGGCCGTCCGGCCCGGGGAAGGGCGCGACGGCGCCGACCTTCTCGGCTCCCAGAGCGGCGACGTGGTTGGGGTAGGAGCCGATGCTGTGGCTCAACATGGCCGCGCCGCCGTTGCCGAACTGGGCCACCATGGTCTTGAAGTCGGCGGTCAGATCGCTGCGCGCGGTCTGCTTGCCGAACAGGGCCACGTACTTCTCGCAGGCGGCGATGACCGCGGGGTCGTTCAGCGTGGAGGACCCGTCCTCGCGGAAGAACGTGCTCACGCCCGCGCGTGGATAGACCATCTGCACGAACTGGCCGAAGAAGCCGTTGCCGCCGCGCAGCGTGTAGCCGAAGCGGCCGGAGGAGGCGTCGGTGAGGCGGCTCGCGGCCGCGTCGAAGTCCGCCCAGGTGGCCGGCGGCTTCAGCCCGGCCTCCTGGAACCAGTCGGCGCGATAGTAGATCACGTCGGCGAGGCTGGTGGTGGGCGTCAGGTAGAGCTTGCCGTCGGGAGCGGCGGCCCGGGAGGACTTGAGCATCTGCTCGGAGATGTGCTGTTCGAGGCCGGCCTTCTTCAGGCGTTCGTCCAGGGGAGCGAGCGCGTTCTGGGCCACCAGGGCCGCGAGGTCGGACGCCTTCGGGGTGAGCAGGTCGGGTGTGGAACGCGTGGCGATCGCAGTGTTGATCTTCTGCATGTACTGGTCGGTGGGCAGGCCCAGATAGTTGATGCGGATGCCGGGGTTCTTGGCCTCGAACATCGAGATCAGCTTCTTGAGGTTGGCCGTGCGCTCCGGGCGGGTGTCGGTGTCCCACAGCTGCAGCGTGACGCCGCCGCCGCTGCCGCCGTCTGAGCCGCCGCAGGCGCTCACCGCGGACGCCAGACCCATGGCGACGCCGGCCTGTGCCGCCGTCCGGATGAAGCCGCGCCGGGACAAGGCGTGCGGGCCGAGGACCTCGGCCGGGTGGTGCTGACGGGTCATGGGACTTTCCTCTCGTTCACCAAGAACTGCGCTCCGCTGTGCGGTTGCCATACGGTACATGAGATATGAGATTTAGGGTATGGTCGGTTCTATATAAGGGGTCACGTGCCCTCCGATCCCCCGGCCAGACGGAGCGTCGGTTGCGGTGGTCGACGACAAGTGAAGGAGTGCGGGTGAGTGAGACAGTGTTGGGCGTGATCAAAGCGTCTTCCAGGACGGCCCTCGTCCTCGAAGCGCTGCGTCGCGGCATTCTGAGCGGCGAGCTGCCGGCTGGGCGGGCCCTCGTGGAGGTGGAGCTGGCCAGCCGTTTCGGCGTCTCCAAGACTCCGGTGCGCGAGGCGCTGAAGACGCTCAGTGGCGCCGGCCTGGTCACCATCGGCGAATACACCGGAGTGACGGTCCGCAAGGTCGACGAGCGCCTCACCCGCAGCGTGTTCGACGCCCGGTGCCTGATCGAGCCGGTCGCGGTGCGGCGAAGCGTCGAGGCGGGACTGCGCGACGGCGGCCGGCTCGCCCGCGAGGCCCTGCGCAAGGCGGACGAGGCCACGGACGAGGTCACCCGCAGCCTCGCCAATCGCGACTTCCACCGCGCCCTCTACGCCGACTACGACAACGAGGTGCTGGTCGGCGTGCTCGACCAACTGCGCGACCAGACGGCCCTCATCTCCGTCAACGTCTGGTCCCAGCGTCCCTCCTGGGAGGACGAGGCGCAGGAGCACCGGCAGATTCTCGAGGCGGCACTGAACGGGCAGGCCGACGAGGCTGCCCGGCTCGTGTTGCAGCACATCAGCGTGTTCCAGGAGCGGGCGCTCCAGCAGATCAAGGAGGCCGGCCATGAGATTCGGTGAACTTTCCCAGGCCTTGCGCGACGTCGTCGCCATCCCGGTCACGCCCTACGCCGGCGGCGTCCCCGACCTCGCGCTGTACCGTTCGCTGCTGCGCCGCCTGGTCGACGCGGGCGTCAACGTGCTCACCCCGAACGGCAACACCGGCGAGTTCTACGCTCTGAGCGCCGAGGAGCGGCTTCAGCTGATCACGGCCGCCGCGGAGGCCGTGCGGGGAGAGGCGCACCTCCTGGCCGGGATCGGCCTCGACGTCGCCACCGCCGTCGAGGAGGCCCGCCACGCGGCGGCGCACGGCATCCGGATGGTCATGGTGCATCAGCCGGTGCACCCGCACGTGTCGGCCCAGGGCTGGCTCGACTACCACAGGGAGATCGCCGAAGCGGTGCCGGACCTGGCCCTGGTCCTCTACCTGCGCAACGCCTGGGTCGACGGCCGGCTGCTGGCGCGGCTGGGCGACCTGTGCCCCAACGTGATCGCCCTGAAGTACGCCGTCGCGGACGTGAACCGTTTCGCGCAGCTACGCGCGGAGGCAGGCCCCGACCGGTTCGTCTGGATCGCCGGGCTGGCCGAACCGTACGCGCTGTCCTACGCCGTCCACGGGGCCGAGGGCTTCACCTCCGGGCTGGTGAACGTCAACCCCGCCTTCTCGCTCCGGCTCAGGGACGCCCTGCGCGAGGAGCGCTATCCGGCGGCGGAGCTGATGCTCCAGGACATCGCGCGGTTCGAGCACCTGCGCGCGGTCGACGGCGGAGCCAACAATGTCAGCGTCGTCAAGGAGGCGATGCACCAGCTCGGCCTGTGCGACCGCGCGGTCCGGGCGCCGAGCACCGTCCTCGGCGAACCCGAACGGCAGGAGGTCGCGCGGATCCTCACCGAGTGGGCGAAGGCCGACGACCTCGGGCCCCTGCCCGTGGCGGCCTCATGAGGATCAGCGGCCTGCGCTCGTTCGTGCAGCGCGTCGGCGAGCGTCCCCGGGTACTGGTGCGCGTCGACACCGACGAGGGCATCAGCGGGTGGGGCGAGGCCTACAACCACGGTCCCGACCTGGCGCTCGGCCCCCTGCTCGACTACCTCGGCGGGCAGATCAGGGGTACGGACCCGCGGCGCGTGGAATACGTGTCCCAGCTCCTCCTCCGCAGCGCCAGGTTCCCGCAGGGGGCGCTCGGACTGGCGGCGATCGCCGCCATCGACCACGCGCTTTGGGACATCACCGCCAAGGCGCTCGGCGTGCCCGTCTACCAGGTGCTCGGTGGCGCCGTACGGGATCGGGTGCGCGTCTACTGCGGGCTCTACTCCGCGCCCGACCCCGACGAGTGCCGCCGCCAGACCACCGAGCTGCATCAGCGCCACGGATTCACCGCCTTCAAGCTGAGCCCGTTCCGTACGGACCTGCACGCCAGACGCTGGGGCCTCGTCGTCGCCGAGACGGCGGAATGGGCTCAGGAGGTCAGGCGTAGCTGCCCGGAGGAGTTCGACTTCGCCTTCGACGCGCACGCCAAGATCTTCGAGCCCTACCAGGCGGTTCAGCTCGGCAACGCCCTGGCGCCGATGGACCCGCTCTTCCTGGAGGAGCCGCTCCGCCCGGAGCACTTCGCCTCCTGGGGCTACCTGCGCCAGCAGTTGGAGGTGCCCCTGGCCACCGGGGAGAGCCTGTACTCTCCCCACGAGTTCCTGAACCTGCTCACCCAGGGGGGCGCCGACCTCGTCCAGCCGGACATCTGCGTGGTGGGTGGCATGTCCCAGATGCGGCGCATCGCGACCCTCGCCGAGACCTTCAACACCATGGTGGCGCCCCACAACCCGATGGGGCCACTGGCCACCGCGCACAACGTGCACTTCGCCGCGGCCTGCAGCAACTTCTCGATCCTGGAGTACAAGCCGGAGACGACGAGGTGGTGCCCGGACCCGTACATGCCGGTCGACGGGCACCTGGAGCTGCGACCTGACCGGCCCGGCTGGGGGATCACCATCGACGAGGACGCCTTGGCGGAGGACGACTACGTGCACTGGGAACGCCGGGTTCCCGTCCGGCCGGACGGGTCCCTCGCGTTCTGCTGACACCGCAGCCGCCGCGCCGAACCCGCCGGTCAGCCGACCGTGCCGGGAGCCGACCGCTCCTCTATGGCGGTCACCGCGTGGGCGCGGTGGGCGGCCAGCACGAGCACGGCCACTCTCCCGTGCCGCCCGGCAGCAGCAGCGGCCGGGGGCTGTGGCTGGCCAGGTAGTGGTCCGGCCGCGCCTGACCATCGAGAGCGACACCAACGGCACCAGCGTCAAGGCCATGCGTCCCTACGAAGAGGTCGTCGGACGCAGGTCCTGAAGGGTGTCGGAACTCGGTCCTCAGGTGCTGGCCTGTTTGAAACTTACAGGCTGTCCCTTTGTCCTGCGGCAGGGTCGATGAGGCACTGGGCGGGGCCGGCATGGCAAGGTAACCGAGGCTTGACCAGGAAACACACGAACCGGACCGGCCCAAGATCTCCTGGGGCCGGTCATCCACCGGATCCCGCACGATCGTAGATCGCTTGACTCGTGTGAAGCATCCGGTCAATCTCCTCAATTGATGTCTGCGGACCGATTGACGGGAGACGGCGGAGATGGATGCTCGACGGCGGAGGTCGCGATCGGCCACGACCATGGGCGCCGCGGTGTCTCTCGTGGCGGCGTTGGCCGCCCAGGCCGCCCCGGCCGCGGCGGCGACCGGGCCCACGTTGTCCGTGAGCCTGTCCGTTGCCCGGCATCCGATCAGTCCGGACATCTATGGCCTGAACGGAGCCGACCCGGCGTTCGCCGCCGAGATCGGTATGCCGGTGGCGCGCTGGGGTGGCAACGCGAGCACACGTTACAACTTCAAGAACCATACCTATAACACGGGTAGCGACTGGTACTTCGAGAACATCGTGGCCGGCCCCGACAACACGGTCGAGTCGTTCGTCAAGACCAACCGGGACCGCGGCACCAAGCAGATCGTCACCGTTCCGATGAGCGGTTGGGTGGCGAAGGACTCGCCCGGCTCGCACCCGTTCGCGTGCGGGTTCCCGGCCGCCCGTTTCCCGGCTCAGGACGCGTTCGACCCGTGGGATGCCAACTGCGGCAACGGCCGGCTCAACGACACGAACCTCTCCGGGGCGGTGCCCACGGACACCTCGATCCCGGTGGATGCCTCGTTCGACGGCGAGATGGTCTCTCATCTGGTGAGCCGGTTCGGCACGGCGGCGCACGGCGGCGTGCCGATCTACGAACTCGACAATGAGCCGGTGCTGTGGAACGCAACGCACCGTGATGTGCACCCCGAGGCGGTGACCTACGACGAACTGGGCAGCAAGAGCACGGCGGCCGCTGCGGCCGTCAAGGCTGCCGACCCGAGCGCGGCGGTGCTCGGCCCGTCCGGCTGGGGCTACTGCGAATGGGTTGCATCCGGACTGGATGGATGTGCGCCGGGTGCCGACGCGGCTGCGCACGGTGGGCTCAACCTGTCGCAGTGGTACCTGAAGAACATGAAGGACTTCAGCGACGCTCACGGCGGAAGGCGTTTCCTCAACTACTTCGACCAGCACTACTACCCGCAGATCAGTGGCGGGAAGGACCCTGAGGCCAATGCGCTGCGGCTGCGGTCCACGCGTTCGCTGTGGGACCCGACGTACGTCGATGAGTCCTGGATCGGCCCCGGTGGCGTGAACGCGCCGCCGCTGCACTTCATCCGCACGATGAAGGCGTGGGTCGCGCAGTACTACCCCGGCACGAAGGTCGCCATCACCGAGTACAACTGGGGCGCGCTGGACGACATCAACGGCGCGCTGGCGCAGGCCGACGTCCTGGGCATCTTCGGGCGCGAGGGTCTCGACCTCGCCACCATCTGGGGCGAACCCCAACCGACGCAACCCGGCGCCTACTCGTTCCGGATGTATCGCAACTATGACGGTGTGGGGAGCCGGTTCGGCGACGTGAGCGTGTCGGCGGCCAGCAGCGACCAGGGGCAGTTGGCGGTGTTCGCCGCGCAGCGCTCGTCCGACCAGGCGCTGACCGTGATGGTCATCAACAAGACGGGCAGCGATCTGACGTCGCCGTTGTCGGTTGCCGGCTTCCGCGGCAACGGTAAAGCGCGGCGTTTCACCTACGGCCCCGCCGATCTCAACTCGATCGTGCGTGGTGACGATCTCGCGGTGCGCCGGGGCCAGGTCAATGCGACGTACCCGGCGAATTCGATCACTCTGCTGGTCCTGCCAGAACGTCTGCGCTGATGGCCGAGCGACCGAACGTCTTCATCCCGCCTAGCCGCCCTCTTCGACGAACTGGTCACGGGAGGAGGGTGGCCAGCGTGATCGGGGTGGTGCGGCGCGGGCGGCAGCGCACCACCCTCCGCCCAGCCTCAGATCTCAAGCGGTGCTCCGGCTCCTCTAGCTCACAGCACCAGATCTCACGACCCGTACCTCGCCGGCCGGTATGTGCAACTCTCCGCTGACGGGTTCGTCTGTGAGCATCTCCAGACCCTGCGCCGTGACGACCGCGTCGTTGCCGGCGTGGTTGATGAAGAAGGTGAAGCTCTCCTCGTCGTTGCGGCGCACGAGCACTTCGAGTCCGCTCGGCACGTTCGCCACGCCGGTGGGGCGCACGAACGAACGTGCCAGGGCGAGCAGCGCATCGCTGTCGAGCCCCGCCGAGACGTAGACCGCACGGCCCCCCGCCCCCAGTGACCGCGACGTGATCGCCGGGCGACCGCTGAGGTGACCCCCGGCATATCGGGCAATCACCTCGGCGTCGCGCACGCGGACGAGTTCGGTCCACTCTGCGCCGGACCACCCGTTGTCGAGGGTGAACGTCTCTCCCTCCTGCAGCGGCCGGAACTCCTCGCACCACGCGCCCAGCAGCTCACGGAACGCGCCGGGATACCCGCCGAGCCGCACCTGATCATGCTCGTCCACGATCCCGGAGAGGAAGCTCACCACGACCGTGCCGCCCGCCTCCGCGAAAGCGCTCACGCGCGCCGCCGTGTCATCGTCGGTCAAGAAGAGCGCCGGCACCACGAGTACCTCATACCCGGTGAAGTCGGACCAGGGCGGGAGTACCTCGATGCTCTCGTTGAGCCGCCAGAACGCTTGGTGCCAGTCCCGGACGATGCGACCGTAGGCGAGATGGTTGTTCGGCTTGACCCCCTTCGTCATCGCCCAGCCCGCCTCGTCGTCGAAGAGGATGCCGACACGGGCCTGGGGTGTGCGTGAGCCCATGACCGGGGCGAGGCGCTGGAGGTACCGGCCCAGCTTGCACACATCGCGATAGAGCTCGGTGTCCTCGCCGGCGTGCGGGAGCATCGCCGAGTGGAACTGCTCCGCGCCGGCCCGCGAGGCACGCCACTGGAAGAACAGGACGCCGTCGGAGCCGTGACCCACGTGGCTCAGGCTGTTGCGGATCAGTTCGCCTGGCGTCTTGGCACGGTTGCGCGGCTGCCAGTTCACGGCGCTGGTCGAGTGTTCCATGAGCATCCACGGACGGCGCTGCGTCGTCATCGCCCGCATACGATCCCCGGAGAAGGCGACGTCCTGCTCGGGGAGCGGGTCGGGTGAGCGCGTGTAGTGGTCGTTCGCGACGATGTCCATGTGCCGCGCCCACCGGGCGTAGTCCACGACGTCGGGCTCGGCGCCCACCATGAAGTTCGTCGTGACGGGGAGCTCGGGCGTGATGCTCTTGAGCACCTCACGCTCGGCGAGATAGTGCGCCAGGAGTTCGTCTGAGGAGAAGCGGTCGAAGTCGAGAACGAGGGACGGATTCTTCGCGTCATCGCCGCGCGGTGGAATGATGTGTGCGAAGTCGCGGTATGTGTGGCCCCAGAAGGCGGTTCCCCATGCCCGGTTCAGAGCGTCGAGAGTTCCGTACTTGTGCTGAAGCCATCCGCGAAACGCCGCCGCCGATGTGTCGCAGTAGCAGCGACCGTTGCCACCCCCCAGTTCATTGCTGACATGCCACATCACGACATGATCACGATGGCCGTAGCGGTCGGCGAGCGCACGGACGATGCGTAGCGCGTACGTGCGGAAGATCGAGCTGCTCGGGCACCAGCCGAGCCTGGCGCCGGGCCAGTGCGGTCGCATGTCGGGTCCGACGGGGTAGATCTCGGGATGTGCCGCCAGCAGCCAGCCCGGAGGTGCGGCCGTCGGCGTGGCGAGATCGATGGTGATGCCGTTGCCCGCCAGGAGGTCGACGATCTCGTCCATCCAGCCCCAGTCGAACTCGCCGTCCGCGACCTCGATGAGGCCCCAGGAGAAGATGCCGAGCGAGACGATGTTGACGCCGGCCCGCGTCATCAGGTGAACGTCTTCCTTCCATACGTCCTTGTCCCACTGCTCCGGGTTGTAGTCCGCTCCGTAGCTCAGCCCGCGGGTGGGCCAGGCCTTGTCGGCATGGGACCAGGTCATCCTTTGACTCCTCCGGTGATGAGGTCCAGGCGCCAGAACCGTTGCAGGAACAGCACCAGGGCGATGAGGGGAACGATCGCGAGCGCGGCGCCGATGATGGCGAGCGTGTAGAGGGCCGGCGAGCCGGAGCCGCGCTCAAGCAGGGAGTTCAATCCGACGGTGAGGGGAAAGGCACGAGTGTCGGAGAGCATGATGTAGGGCAGCAGGAAGTTGTTCCAGATACCCACGAACTGCAGCAGGAACACGGTCACCATTCCTGGCACCATGAGGGGGAGCACAACGGTGCGGAAGATCCGCCACTCGCCGGCGCCGTCGATCCGCGCGGCTTCGAGCATCTGCGCCGGAATGGCGCTCGCGGCGTACACCCGGCACAGATAGATGCCGAAAGGGCTGAGGATGCTCGGGAGTAGCACTGACCACTGCGTGCCGGCCAACTGCAGATCGGACAGCAGCAGATACTGCGGCACGGCAAGGGTGATGCCGGGGATGAGCAGCCCTGCGAGGATCGCGACGAAGAAGATCCGGCCGCCTCGGAACGCGAACTTCGCCATGGCGTAGCCGGCGGAGGCCGAAACGAGCGTTGACAGGACGCCGCCCACGCCCGCGTACAGGAGCGAGTTCAGCGCCCACAGTCCGTACGCGCCGCCGTCATAGGAGAAGAGGTCGCCGAGATTGTCGAGCAGCCCGGTCCCGGGGGCGAAGGTGAAGGAGTTGAACAGCTCACCTGGGGCCTTGCTGGCAGCGACGAACACCCAGGCCACGGGGAGCAGACAGTAGATCGCACCCGCCGCCATGACGAACGTGGGGACGATCTTGGTCCGTTCGCGTGAAGCCTTACTGACCGTGCTCATCGCATTCCCCGTCTCGTCGAGATGCGGACCAGGAGGAGGACTCCGATCGAGACGACAGCGGTACCAATGGCGAGGATGATCGACGCCGCCGCTGCGTGGTGGAGATTGTCGAGGACGAACGCGTCCTGGTAGATCGACATGAGGGGAGCCCACGTGTTGGAGATGGTGTTCGTCAGTGGCTTGAGCATCAACGGCTCGCCGTAGAGCTGGAGAGATCCCAGCAGTGCGAAGATCGCGGTGAGGATCAGCGCGGGCCCGACCAGCGGCACTTTGATGCGGAGGGCGATCTGGGTCTCATTGGCGCCATCCAGGCGGGCCGCTTCGATCAGTTCGTGGGGGATGCTGCGCAACGCCGTGTAGATGACGAGCATGTTGAACCCGAGCCCACCCCAGATGGAGATGTTGGCGAGCGAGCCATAGATCGCGCCCGGTTCGAGGAAGGGGATGTCCCCCCATCCGAGGGATCGGGTGACGTGCGAGAACGGGCTCGTTCCCGCCAGATACATGAACCCCCACATCAGCGCGGCCACGACGCCCGGAACGGCATAGGGGATGAAGATCGCCGTGCGCCCGAAACGCCGCAGCTTCACCCCCGGCGTGTCCAGCAACAGAGCGAACAGCAGCGCCAGCCCGAGAGTCAACGGCACGGCGATGACTCCGTAGACCGCCAGACGTCCGAGCCCAGCGATCAGCTGAGTGCCGTCGAGGACCGAGATGTAGTTGTCGAACCAGACGAACACCGTGGACCGGGTGCCGAGAGGGCCGGCGCCGGTCCGCCGCTGGGCGAAGAAACTGGAGCCGAGCGCGTACGACACGGGGATCACGGTGAAGATGGCGTACAACACCATCGCGGGTGCGCTGAACAGGTATGGTGCGACATTCCGGCGATGACGGCGGCGATGGCGCGTTGACGAAGAAGCGACCCCCGTTACTGACCGGGTGGCCTTGTCGGCAACGACTGGGCTGGTCATGCGACTACCTTCTCTGACGCTTTATGCATGGCTTCAGCTCGCACTTCTAGCCCTCGCTCGTCTCGAACCCCTGCTTCTTCAGGTCGTCCACGACGGCTTTCTGCGTGATGGTCAGGACGTCTTCCCATGACGTGCCGTTCTGGACGGCCGCGTTCATCGCATCCGTGAATGCGCTCGCAGCGACGTCCGTGTTCGGGCCCCACGTCACCGGGCGGGTGTTCTTGGCAATCTCAGCGACGACCTTGTAGTAGTCGGTCTGCTGCGGCATGAGCGCCGGGGGCTTTTGTGACGTGGCGGCCTTCTGTCCTGAAAGCGCCGCGGGATAGCCGTTCTGCACGTTGAGGATCATCTCCGCACCCTCCGCGCCGGCGTTGAGCCACTTCGCGAATTCCGCGGCCTCCCTGGGGTGCTTGGACTTGGCAGTGACGATGACCGAGGAACCACCCTGGAACGAGACGATCGGATCGTCCGCGTCCCACCGGGGCAAGGGCGCCAGAGCCCACTTGCCGGCGGTTTTCGGCGCGACACCGTAGATGACACCAGGGGCCCACACGGCGGACGGCCAGGACAACATCGTGCCGTTGTTCAGCTGCTGGTTGTAGGTCGGCGTCAGGAGCGGATCGGCCTTGATGAGCCCGTCTTCGTACATTCCCTGGAAGAACTTCATCATCTTGCGGGAGTTCTCGCCGGCGATATTGACGGTCCACTTGTTCCCGTCGATCGACCACCAGTCGTCACCCGCCTGCGCCGCCACGGCGGCGTACCAGCCCCACCCGTCAGTGCTCAGGGAAGCCATCGTGAGCTTCGGATTCCGGGCCTTGATCGTGGCGGCCGCCTTGCGATAGTCCTCCCACGTCAAAGGGTCATCGATGCCGTACTTGTCGAAGATGTCCTTGCGATAGAGCAGCGCCATGGGACCGACGTCCTGCGGCAGTGCGTAGGTGTGGCCGTCAAAGGTCGTCTGCGCCCACGAGCCGCTCGAGTACTGGTTCTGTACGTCGGAGACGTAGGCGGTGATGTCCAACGGCGCACCAGCGACGATCATGCGAGGCAGCGCCGTGTTCTCCACAAGCGCGAGATCGGGCGCGTTGTCCGCGCGGACCGCTGCCAGCAGCTTGGCGGACGACTGCTCGCCGCCACCGGCGTCGGTGTGGACCACCTCGATGTTCGGGTGCGTCCGGTTGAACTCCTTGACCTCCTCCGCGCTACCGGGCGCCCACGCCCAGTACCGCAGGGTGACCTTCCCAGTGCTGGAGGCCGGGGCGTCTCCATCCGAGCAGGCGGAAACAAGGAGGAGGGTGAGGGCTGTGGCGGCCACTGCAGCCAAGATCTTGAGGAACCTCTTGGTGCGCATGGGTCTCCCTTGACTCGAAGTGGGCTCGAATTGGGCTCGGCCCATCGCGGGGCTACGAGCATCGCCCCGCCCATCAGAGTTTGTCAAGGGAGGTGACAAACCCTGATGGCCTGCGCACTCAGGAAGGGGATTCTGCGAGTCGGCGATAGAGGGCCAGTCCGGCCGCCGCGCGCGCCCACTCGAGGAAATCGAACACCGTGACCTCAATGACGGGCGGCTCCGGCACGGTGTACACCGTGCGCATCCCTTCTTCGAAATCCTCGGCACGCGAGTCCAGGATCAACGGACTGTCGCCCGTCAAGATCACCTTGTCGGGGTCAAGCAGATTCAAGATGTGTCCGGTCGCCGCACCGATCCCGCGCGCGGCGCGCGCCAGCCGTTCGCGCGCCGGCCGCTCGCCCGCCGCGGCACGCTCGATCACGTCACCGAGTGTCCGCGCGCCGGCGACACCGTTGACGATCGAGGTCGTGGAACTCTCCGCCCAGAGGCAACCGCGATGACCGAGGAGGCACCACGCGCCGTCGGACGCGACCTGGACATGCGAGAACCTGCCCGCCCTGCGGTGCGCGCCGAGAATGATCTTGCGGTCGGCCACCAGTCCGAACCCGATCTCCCTGCCGAGCGAAATGAGCGCCATACTGTCTTGCCCCTCGGTCAGGCGCGGCCATTGCTCGAACGCGGTGAGTGCCACGACGTCGTCTTCGACCCACACCGGTATACCGAACTCCTCCTCCCACGCCGACCGCATCGCCTCGGGAGCCACGGTGTGCAAGCCGACACCTTCCGCGGCTCCATCGATCCGCTCCGTGGAGCCGCATACGGCCAGCGCGGCCACGCGCAACCCGCTCGCCTTCGCCTCGTCCAGCCAGTTGCGGCAGTGCGCGCCGATCACCGACGAGCCGAATTCGTCGACATGCCGCCGGCGCTCCCAGACCACCTTGTTGGCCAGGTCTATTCCCGCTACGACCAGTTCGCTCGCACGGACGTGTACGCCGAGGAAGTGGAAAAGGTCGGTCTTGGCGAGCAGCATGTCTGCGGGTCGCCCCGTACCGGCCCTTTGTTCCCTGCCACCTTCGATGATGAGACCCGCGGCCATGAGATCGCGTGCGATCGTCGTCATCCGGGTGCGGGACAGGCCGAGCTTTTTCGCCACCTCGCTTTTGGAGAGTCCACCATTCCACAGGATGCGGTTGTATGCCGCCTGCGTCGTCGGGTGCAGCTGAGGCCATCCGGAGTCGGCCTCTGAACGCGCGGCGGGGCCGTCAGGCGTACTTGTCATGCGTACATCCAACAAGTTCCTCGGCACCCGCGTTCCATGGCGCCGTCCCCACCGCGGGATTCACCTCCGGAACCGTGCACCGTCGGCATCGATCACCGCGACCGTACGGATGGCCGGAAGGCCGCGGGACGCTTCGACCCTGACCTTGACCTTCTCGACGACGCGCGAGGGAAAGCGCATAATGCGCTGGTAGCCGACAGAGTTCGCCTCGGCCAATATCTCTTCGCGCCCGTCGGTCACCCCGATCACCACGACGCGCTCGACGCGTTGCCCCTGCGTGATGTCCTCACGGACGACCACGGCGCCGACATCGCTGGAACTGGCGAGGGCGAGCGAGATGGTCGGCACGACATCGAACGCCTCCGGACGCCACACGTGCGGCGCTGCCGCGTCCCCGGCCAGACGCGCGAGTGCGGACCGGTCGGCCACCGGCTCGCCCGCGTGCGTGCGCAGCACCCCGGACGACAGCGTGATGTCCGCGTCCAGCACTCCGCTCCGGAACGCCCGGATGCGTTCGCCCAGCCCCATCAGGGCGGCGACGTCGGGAGCAGCCACGAGGCCACGGGGATCGGGCGGCACGTTGAGCAGCAGGCACGCGTTCCCACCGGTCGCGGCACACCACAGATCGAAGAGTTCGTCGGCGGAGCGAACGGAGCCGTCCTCGTGCTCGTGATAGAACCACCCGGGCCGGATGGATGTGTTCACCTCCGCGGGATACCACACGAGGTCGTCAAGTCGGCCGGCGAGGGCCGCGCGGCTGCCCAGATCCTCATCGTCGCTCCGGATGACCCGCGAGAATGCTCCGTCGTCGACGTGCTGTGAGCGATCGGCGATACGTTCGACGTCGCGCAGCGCCGCGGGCACGACACTCCATTCGTCCGGCCGGGTGCGCCCGGCCTCGTTGCCGCACCACCGGACGTCCGGCCCGCAGACCGAGATCACCGCATCGGGTTGCAGACGCCGTACGACCGCATAGTAGCGGTCCCAGTCGTACTGCTGGTGGGCGCCGCCGGGCCCCTCGCCGTTGGCGCCGTCGAACCACACCGAGAACACGTCGCCGTAATGGGACAGCAACTCCTCCAGCTGACCTACGAAGAAGTCGTCGTACGGCTTTCCCGAGCCGTACGTTCCCTCGGTGCGGTCCCAGGGTGACAGGTAGACACCGAACTTGAGGCCGTGTCGCCGCGCCGCATCGGCCACGAGTCGCACAAGGTCGCCCTTCCCCTCTTGCCACCCGGAGGCCGCGACGGAGTGTGCAGTCACCTGCGAGGGCCACAGGCAGAAGCCGTCATGGTGCTTGGCGGTGAGGATGACGCCGGTCATCTCCGCCGCGGCGATCGTCGACATCCATTGGTCGACGTCCAGGCCGGACGGGTTGAACAGGGCCGGATCCTCGCCGCCCGACCCCCACTCGCGCCCGGTCATCGTGTTCATGCCGAAGTGGATGAAGGCGTAGAACTCCATCGACTGCCAGGCCACCTGTCGCATGCTGGGCCGAACCCCAGTCAGCGCCCCGGTCTCGTCAGCGGCCCCGGGGACACACAAAGGGGGCTCGATGTCATGGGTCATTCGGGTCTTCCTCTTCAGGGCCGGATTCTGTTTGTAACCCTAGTTGACAAACTCTTACCCTATCCCCCGCCGGAGGCTCGGTCCACATGACCACGATGCGCACCGCATCACCCCCGGGCGCAGCAAGGCTCGGCCCCGCGGCATGTGCAGGGCGCGCGGCTTGATCGACAGTTGACGCGACGGCAGGAGAACCCTGAACCGGGTGCCCGTCAGGTCTTCCGACTAGCTGTTCCCATGGTCTTCTTGCGGGTCTGCCTTGGCGAACGGGCTTAAAAGTCCGCCCCGCCGAACCGGCCGCGCCGAGAGACGGTCAGCCGACCGTTCCGGGAGCCAACTGAGTTTCTATGGCGGTCACCGCGTGGGCGCGGTGTGCGGCCAGCACGGCCACCACGGCCTCCGCGTCGCGGCGGCGCAGGAGGTCGAGGGTGGCGCGGTGCTCCTCGATGACCCGCTGCCTGTTGGGCTCCTCGCCGTAGTACAGCGACCGGTAGGCGTCGGTGGAGTCCCACAGCGTCCTGATCAGCCGGACCAGACGCGGTAGCTCCGACCATTCGAAGATCGTCATGTGGAAGCGGCGGTTGGCCTCGGCCATCTCCAGCACCTCACCCGCCGCCGCGGCCCGCTCGACCTCGGCCTGCGCGCGTTCGGCTGCCGCCAGCCCGGCGTCGGTGAGGCGTTCGACCGCGCGGCGGACCGCCTCGGCCTCCAGCAGTTCGCGGATCAGGCAGACCTCGCGCAGGTCGTCGAGCGAGAGCCGCTGCACGCAGTAGCCGCGGTGCGCCTTGTACGTGACCAGCCCCTCGCCCTCCAGGGTCTTGAGCGCCTCGCGCAGCGGGACCCGGCTGACGTCGAACTCCTCGGCCAGCGCCTCCTGCCTGATCGGGTCGCCTGGACGCAGGCGGCCGGTGGTGATCGCCCGCCTGAGCTCCTCCAGGACGAACTGCTGGGCCGTGGGCGGCCTGCGGTGCCCTTCTACCGAGGTCATTGCCCCAATATCTCACGGACCCAGTCCGCGTCCTGCCCGAGCGAGGGCGGCGGGAGGCGGTACTCCGGCGGCGTCGCGCCCAGGCCGATGGGGTTGGCCACCTGATCGCCGGCCAGCGGATCCAGGCCGAGTTCGGCGGCGAAGGCGAACGCCGCGTCCAGGGTGTTGATCGGCCCGCACGGCACCCCGGCCGGGGTGAGCGCGGCGAACCACTCGTCGGCCGTACGCGTCCCGAGGGTCCGGTCGAGCTCGGCCACGAGCACCTCCCGGCCGGCGACCCGGCCGGTGTTGGCGGCGAACCGGGGGTCGTCAGCGAGGTCGGCCCGGCCCAGCACCTGGCACAAGGCGCGGAACTGCCGGTCGTTCCCCGCCGCGATGACGATCGGCCGGTCGGCGGCCTGGAACACCTCGTACGGCACGATGCTGGGATGCCGGTTCCCCATGGCCTTGGGCACCACCCCGGCGGCGGCGTACCCGGAGGCGTGGTTGGTCAGTGCCGACAGCAGCGACGACAGGAGCGACACCGAAACCCGCTGCCCCTGTCCGGTGGCGTCGCGGTGGCGCAGCGCGGCCAGCACGCCGAGTCCCGCGTGCAAGCCGGTGATCACGTCGACCAGGGCCACGCCCGCCTTCGTGCCGGGGCCGTCCGGCTCGCCCGTCACGCTCATCAGCCCGCCGACGGCCTGCGCGATCAGGTCGTAGCCGGGCAGTTCCGCGCCCTTGCCCGCGCCGAACCCGGTGATCGAGCAGTAGACCAGCCCGGGGTTGGCGGCGCTCAAGACGGAGTAGCCGAGGCCCAGCCGGTCCATGGTGCCCGGCTTGAAGTTCTCGACGAGTACGTCGGCGCGGGCGGCCAGCGCGCGGGCCACCTCCAGGTCGGCCGGGTCGCGCAGGTCGAGGGCGATCGAGCGCTTGTTCCGGTTGACGGCCAGGAAGTAGGTGGCCACTCCCCCGGCGTGCGGCGGCCCCCACGAGCGGGTGTCGTCGCCGGCGCCGGGGCGTTCCACCTTGACGACGTCGGCGCCGAGGTCGGCCAGCAGCATGGTCGCGTACGGCCCGGCCAGCACCCGGCTGAAGTCGGCGACCAGCAGCCCGGACAGCGCGCCACCGCCTTCCTGGCTGTCGGTTCGCTCGTTCATGCCGGGGCGCTCAGGTGGATGCGTCATGTCCATGGTCAACGCACCTTAACTATGCCATATTGGATTATCAATATTGGATCCAAAATACAGGAGTTCGGAATGCACCCTTCCGCCCTCTTCGCCATCGACGGTCTGCTCACCGACGAGGAGCGCGACATCCGCCAGGCCGTCCGGCAGGTGTGCGACCAGGAGATCCGGCCGCACGTCGCGGACTGGTTCGAGGCGGGCACGCTGCCCGCCCGCGAGCTGGCCCGCTCGCTCGGCTCCGTCGGCGTCCTCGGCATGCACCTGGACGGGTACGGCTGCGCGGGCCTTGGCGCCGTCGCCTACGGCCTGGCCTGCCTGGAGCTGGAGGCGGCCGACTCCGGCCTGCGCAGCCTGGTCTCGGTGCAGGGCTCCCTGGCCATGTACGCGATCTGGAAGTACGGCAGCCAGGAGCAGAAGCAGGAGTGGCTGCCCGCGATGGCCGCCGGTGAGCGCATCGGCTGCTTCGGCCTCACCGAGCCCGACTTCGGCTCCGACCCGGGGGGCATGCGGACGACGGCCAAGCGGGCCGGCTCCGACTGGGTGCTGAACGGCACCAAGATGTGGATCACCAACGGCTCGGTGTCCGACGTGGCCGTGGTCTGGGCGCGGGCCGAGGAGGGCATCCGCGGCTTCCTGGTGCCGGCGGGCACGCCGGGCTTCGCCGTACACGATCTCAAGCGGAAGGTCTCCCTGCGCGCGAGCGTGACGAGCGAGCTGGTGCTGGATGGCGTGCGGCTTCCGGAAGAGGCGATGCTGCCCGGCGCCCGCGGCCTGTCCGGGCCCCTCGGCTGCCTGAACGAGGCCCGATTCGGCATTGTGTTCGGCGCGATGGGCGCGGCGCTCGACTGCCTGGAGACCGCGCTCGCCTACGCGGCCGAGCGGGAGATCTTCGCCCGGCCGCTCGCCTCCTACCAGCTCACCCAGGAGAAGCTCGCCGACATGACGCTGGAGCTGGGCAAGGGCCTGCTGCTGGCGGTGCATCTCGGGCGGCTGAAGGAGCGCGGCGAGCTCACCCCCGAGCAGGTGAGCGTCGGCAAGCTGAACAACGTGCGCGAGGCCATCGACATCGCCAGGACGTGCCGGACGCTGCTCGGCGCGAGCGGCATCACCCTGGAGTACCCGGTGATCAGGCACGCGGTCAACCTGGAGTCCGTGCTGACCTACGAGGGCACATCGGAGATCCACACGCTGGTCGTGGGCAAGGCGCTGACCGGCTTGCCCGCCTTCCACTGACCGGGCAAGCGTGCCGCTGGATGCGATGGCCAGGCGCCGCCGTCTGGTCACGTGGCCCTGGCAAGCTCCTCGGCCGAGATGGGACGGAAAGTGGACAGCACCGCCACCAGGTCAGCCTCAGCGATACCCGAACCGTTGAGCATGACCAGCGCATCGCCCGACCTGGCGAAGACGGTGACCCAGGAGGACCCGGCACCGGTCCGGACCCATCGGTCTCCCGGGAGCGATGTGCATCGCAGCGGAACGTCAAAATTCTCGGTGACCGCCAGGCACGAATCCCGCGGCCTTCCAGCCGCGGCGGGCCAGAGCGTGACCTGGACCTCGGAGAATCCCCGATTCGGCGTGGCGGCCCGCCAGTACTCCAGCCAGATGGACGGTTGCGGCTCTCGCTGCCCGGCGGCATTGAGATCCACGTGGACCAGCCGGTAACCCTGGATCGCTGGAGCGATCAGCGGCACGCCGGACCTCTCAAAGCTGCGGATTTCCAACCAGGCCAGGATCTGCGGCTTGTACTGCGCCGCGCCCCAGGACCCGAGGGGCACGATTACGGCCAGGGCTACCGCCCACCAGCGAAGGGGCACCATGAACGACCACGCCGACAGGGCGAAGCCGACAGCACCACCCACCACGTAGACAGGGACGACAAGGGCCGGAAGAGGGCCGATCAGCTCCGGATCCGGCACCGGTACCAGCACCGCGAGGGCATCGATGAGCAACCAAGTCGCAGCGCCCCCGACAAGACCGACCGCCCCCCAGCGCGGCAGCCTGGCCAGCCGCGCGCCCACCGTGCCCAGGATTATCGCCAGGAGGAACATGGCCGGCGGGAAAATGGTCCCGTCGAGTTCCTCCCCTTGCGCGTCCGCCCAGATGATGGCCGTGGGGATGCCCGCCACCAACCCGATGAGGGCTGCACGCCCCAGGACAGCTTTGATCGATAAGTCCTGCATGTTCCTATTGTCGCCGCCTGGCCGTACTCGCTCACCAGGTGACGGAGGAGGGCGGCCGTCCAGCCCGTCGTGGGCCGCGACCTAGGACTCCTCCCCTGGTTCAAAACTGCACAGCCGTGGTGGTGAGGAACTCCTCCAGGCCGAAGCGGCCGTACTCGCGGCCGTACCCGGAGTGCTTGAAACCGCCGAAGGGGGCCAGGCCGTTGTGCGCGCCGTCGTTGACGCGGATCTGCCCGGCCCGGATTCGCCTGGCGACCCGGCGGGCGCGTTCGGGGTCGGCGGCGCGTACGCCCGCCGCCAGCCCGTAAGGGGTGCCGTTGGCGATGCGGACCGCCTCGTCCTCACCGGAGTAGGGCAGGATGACCAGGACCGGTCCGAAGATCTCCTCCTGCGCGATCCGCGACTCGGGTGTGACGCCGGTCAGCACGGTCGGGCGCACGTAGAAGCCACGCTCCAACCCGTCCGGCGCGTCGGGGCCGCCGGTGAGGATCGTCGCGCCGTCCTGGGCCGCGGCGCGCAAGTGCTCGCGTACGCGTTCCCGCTGCACGGCCGAGACCAGCGGCCCGAGCCGGGTGGCGGGGTCGCGCGGGTCGCCGGGTGTGAAGCTCCGCGCCTCGTCCGCCGCGATGGGCTCGGCGGCGAGCAGGCGGTCGCGCGGGACCAGCAGTCTGGTCAGGGCCGAGCAGGTCTGGCCGGAGTTCAGGAAGCAGGCCGCCACGCCCTTGCGGACGGCGTCTTCGAAGGCGGCGTCGTCCAGGTCGTCCAGGAGCACGTTCGGTGACTTGCCGCCCAGCTCCAGCGCGGTGCGCTTGACACCGTCGGCGGCCAGCCCGGCCACCCGCTGCCCGGCCCGGGTGGAGCCGGTGAAGGAGATCATGTCGACGAGCGGGTGCGCGGCCAGCGCCTCCCCCGCCTCGGGTCCGATGCCGGTGACCAGGTTGAACACCCCGGGCGGGAACCCGGCCTCGTGCATCACGTCGGCCAGCAGGAACGCGTTGAGCGGTGTGACCTCGCTCGGTTTGAGCACCACCGTGCAGCCCGCCGTCAGAGCCGGGGCGACCTTGGCGGCGATCTGGTGCAACGGGTAATTCCAAGGAGTGATGGCGCCGACGACGCCGATCGGGTCCCGGTAGACGACCGAGTCGCCGAGCCGCTCTTCGAAGGCGACCCCGGCGGCCAGGTCCGGCATCGAGGCGAACGTCCGGATCGGCGCCCCCACCTGGATGAGCCGGGTCATGGGCATCGGCATGCCCAGCTCGTTCACGATCGTGTCCGCCAGTTCCTCGGCCCGCTCCTGGAGCGCGCCCGCCACCGCCGCGCACAGGGCGGCCCGCTCGGCGACAGGGCGGGCGGCCCAGGCGGGCAGCGCGGCGGCCGCCGCCTCCACGGCCCGTGCCACGTCCTTGGCGCCGCCGCGTGGCACCTCGGCGATGATCTCCTCCGTGGCGGGATTCACCACCTCGATCGCCGGGCCACCGCTCGCCGGCACCCACTCGCCATCGACATAGATCCGGTACGGCATGCGTGCCTCTCAATACTGGTAGTTAATTCTAGATTTCAATTCTAAGATAATTACGCCACGGCACCCTCAGGGCGTGCGGGCCAACGCGCTCAACCTGCCGTCGGCCTACGGTGCGGATCAGAAGGTCTGCCAGGTCGAGTCGGTGACCTGGCAGAGCCTGCCCCTGTGCACCCGCATCTCGGCCGCGGCCACGTCCAGGCTGATCACCGCGAGTGTCTCCCAGCGCTGGTCGAGCGGGAGCGCCGGGTCGGCGTGCGCGCACACGGGCGCCACCGGCGCGTGGCAGGTCATCGCCCGCGCCCTGGCCGTGGCGTCCGGGTCGCCCAGCTCGCCGGTCCGCTCCTCCAGGTGTTCGAGCCTGGCGTACGTGGCCGGCCGCTCGGTGCCCAGCCGCTCCCCCGCGCTCAGCGCGCCGTCCAGGAAGTGGTTGGCGTGCAGCAGTACGCCGGCGGCGTCCGCCTCGACGACCGCGACGCCGTCCGGGCAGATCTCCAGCGATCTGGCCCCCTCCGCCGTGACCACGGTGATGACCGTGGACGCGGACGTCTTCGCCGACCTGGCGATCTCGGTGGCCTGCTCCAGGGTGGCGGCCTCGTCCAGAATCCGGCGCGCGACCACGTGCACCGGCACGCCGACGTTCGCGTGGTCCGACTCGTGGCGCAGGATGTTGAAGTGCGCGCCCAGACCCGCGCTGTTCACGCCGATCTTGGCCAGCACCCCGAACTCGGTGAAGGTGCGTACCTTGTGCCCTTGGCGCGGCTCGTAGGCCCACAGCACCGGCGCGTCGCGCAGGTGGTCGTGCCAGTCCCAGGTCTGCGTCGTGCGCGGCGGCAGCCCGCCGCCGAGCACGACGGCGGTGGAGCATTCGCCCTCGCCGTCGTGCCGCAGCGCGGCCAGGATCTCGGTCCGCGCGTTGACGACCGCGACCTGCCAGGTCTCCAGGCCGCAGCCCGCCGCGATGCCGCCGATCTCCTCGGCCAGCTCCGGCGCCCACGCGGCCGTGCTGTCGAGCGCCCGCTCGCCCAGGTCTCTGACCTGTGCCGGGTCCGCGCCGCTCACCTCGAACAGCCGCAGATATCCGTCGAGATTGGCGTGTACCTCCTCGCGCCAGCGGGCGCCGAACTGCCTGCCGCGTCCCGCCGCGTCGAGGCAGGTGGAGGTGTAGGAGGGAAACGTCATCATCTGGGGGCCACCTCGTCCATCAGCGCCGCGACGGCGGCGTCCGCGTCGCGATGGACCCGGTGTCGCTGCTCGTCGTCCTTGTCCTGGCTCAGCTTGAACACGCTCTGCTCGGCCGTGACCCGCACCCGGAAAGCCGCCACGCCGGACACGATCCTGGCGAAGACCTCCTGAGAGGCCGCGCTGGGCCGCCAACTGGGCGTTCGTGACGACTCCACCTCCGCCACCGTGCGCCGGACCACGTCCAGGGGGTCGGGGTGCGGCTCGATCTGGCCGGTCAGGTGGACGGCCGCGTAGTCCCACGTCGGTACGGCGGGATCGACCGCGTAGCTGGCCGGCGAGACGTAGCCGTGCGCGGCGGAGAAGACCACGAGCACCTCGGGCGCTTCGGCCCCATCGGCGGAAGGCGCGGGCCCGTCGCCGGTGGGAGGCGGGTCCCAGGCGTGCCACTGCGGGTTGACCCGGGCCATGTGGCCGAGCAGCGTCGCGCCCACGAACGTGGACTCGCCGCCGCTGTCCACGATGACGGGCACGTGGCTGGCCACGGGCACGCCGCCGGTCGCGGTGATCACGAGCGCGAACGGGTTCGTCCGCACCAGCCGCGCCACGTGCGCGTGGTCTGGCGCCGCGAAACGGGGGAAGCTGTACATTCCTCCTACTCCACGCTGCTCAGGATGGCGTCCCAGGCGATCTCCGACGCCAGCGCGCCCAGCCCGGCCGGTTTGAGGCCACCCAGGTCCACCTCGTCGGTGGTCAGCGCGAACAGCACGTCGCCGTCGTTCTGGGTGTGGAACGGCTGGATGCCCCGGTGCATCGAGCCGTGCACCTGGCGGCTCAGCTGGGTGAGCTCGACGTCGTGCAGCCGTACGTTCGTCACCAGGACCGTCAGCGTGGTGTTGCCCATGACGGCCGGAGCGTCCGACGCGATCGCGTAGTCCACGCTCGGGTGGCGCCTGGCGTCCTCGTCGGCGTGGTAGTTGCCGCGCAGGATCGTCCCGTCACGGCCGACGACCACGCCCACGGAGTTGACCACCGTCGCCACCAGGACCTTGACCGCCCCGAAGGTTCCGAAGGCGGCGCCCTGCCCGGCGAACTCGGCCCTGGCGAAGTCGACCTTGCCCGCGCTGGCGCTGCGTCCGGCGCCGCACCTGCCCACGGGGAACTCGCCCTCGACGGCGGCGCGCAGCGCGGCGCGGCCCAGCCGCCCGTCGGGGTGCACGGCGTTGTCCCGGGTGGAGAAGTCGTAGATCACCGCGCCGGAGACGAGCTGCAGCTCATCCCACTTGGTCTGGTTGCTCCGGCGGGCCAGCAGTTCCTCGCTCACCCCGGCCACCGCCGACATCCCGTACACCGACCCGCCGGTCAGGCAGATGGCGTGGTTGTAGTCGTAGCCACCGCTCAGGCCGACCGCGCCGCCGCGGGCGTCCACGGCGGTCCGCGCGCCCGCGGGGACATGCACGACGGTGCAGCCGGTGGGGCCCTCGCCGTACTCCGCCGTGCCGACGAACACGCCGGGCAGGTCGAACGCGACCGAACCGCGCCCAGGGCTGGGCTGCGGGGTCAGCGGGAGGTCGGAGTTACCGGGCACGCCGGCGGCGAAGGCCGACACGGGAGCGAGGGTCACAGGGACTCCAGGAGTTGTCGCGAGTACGGATGTTCGGGGGCGGAGTAGAAGGTTTCGGCGTCGGCGGTCTCGACGACCTCGCCGCCGCGCATGACGGCGATCCGGTCGGCCACGTAGCGGACGGCGCCGAGGTCGTGGGAGATGAACAGCGCGGCGAAGCCGTACTCCGCCTGCAGGTCCTTGAGCAGGTTGAGGATCTGCACCTGGACGGAGACGTCCAGGGCGCTGACGGCCTCGTCGAAGACGATGAAGCTCGGCCGGGTGATCAGCGCGCGGGCGATGGACACCCGCTGCCGCTGGCCGCCGGACAGCTCGTGCGGGTAGCGGTCGGCGAAACCGGCCTCCAGGCCGACCTGTTCGAGCGCCTCGGGCACCAGCTCACCGGCGGCCTTCCCCAGTACGGCGAGGGGCTCGGCGACGCTCTGCCCGATGCGCATCCTGGGGTTCAGCGACCAGTGCGGGTGCTGGAGCACGGCCTGCATCCGCCCGGCCAGGTCCTTGCGCCGCCGGGGGAAGGGGCGGCCGTCGAACCTGACCGTGCCGGTGCTCGGCCGTTGCAAGCCGAGCGCGACCCGGCTGGTGGTCGTCTTGCCCGAGCCGGACTCGCCCACCAGGCCGAGCGTCTCGCCCTCGGCGACGGAGAGCGAGACGCCGCGCATGGCGTCCAGCCGGGTACGGCGCAGCGGCGGGCCCGTGGTGAAGGAGACCGTGACGTCGGTGAGATCGAGGATCACGCGATCACCTCCAGCTCGGCGGCCCGGTGGCAGAGCACGTCCTTGGCGCCGACGCGGACCGGCTCGGGACGTTCGGTGGCGCAGCGGTCCTCGGCGAAGGGGCAGCGGGGCGCGAACGCACAACCGGGAGAGGGACCGGTCAGGACCGGCGGGCGGCCCGGCACCGGCTCCAGCCGTACCCCGGGAACGGCCACGGCGGGGGCCGACCTGGCCAGGGCGGCGGTGTAGGGATGCACGGGATCGCCGAGCACGTCGGCCGCCGGGCCGCTCTCGACGACGCGCCCGGCGTACATGACCGCCACGCGGTCGCACCTGCGGGCCACGGCCGGCAGGTCGTGGCTGAGCCAGACGAGGCTCGTGCCCGCCTGCCTGGCCAGCGCGAACACCACGTTCAGCACCTCTTCGCGCACCTGGCTGTCGAGCGAGGCGGTCGGCTCGTCGGCGACCAGCAACTCGGGCGAGGCGGCCATGGCCAGCGCGATCGCCACCCGCTGGGCCATCCCGCCGGACAGCTGGTGGGGGTAGGCGGCGGCCACACGCGGGTCATCGAGCCTGACCCGCCCCAGGTGAAAGGCCACCTGAGCCTGAAGACCCGCACGCCCGTCCGGACCCTCGGAGCCGCCGCCACCGCCGCGACCGCCGCGACCATCACGCCCATCGCGACCGCCGCGACCATCACGGCCGTGTGCGCGGAGGACGAGCCGGAGCTGGGCGCCGACCTTCATGGTCGGGTCGAGCGAGGCGATCGGGTCCTGGAAGACGAAGCCGAGCCGCTGCCCGCGCAGCCGCCGCAACGCGGCGGGCGGCAGGTCCAGCACCGGCTCGCCGGCCACGCGCACCGTGCCGGCGGCCACCACCGCCTGGCGGGGCAGCAGGCGGCCGATCGCCGCGCCGAGCGTGGACTTGCCCGACCCGCTCTCGCCCACCACCCCGACGGCCTCGCCCGCCGCCACGCGCAGGTCGGCGCCGTCGAGGGCGCGGGCCGTCCCATAGTCGACCTCCAGGCCGTCCACTTCGAGCAGCGCGCTCATATCAGTGACCTCGTCTCCCTCGGTTCGAACCGGTCGCGCAGCCCGTCGCCCAGCACGTTGATGGACAGGATGGCGAGCACCAGCACGACGCCGGGCCCGATGATCAGCCAGGGGGCGGCCATCATGTAGGTGCCACCCTGGCGGATCAGCACCCCGAGCGACGCCTGCGGCGGCTGCACGCCGAAGCCGAGGAAACTCAGGCCGCCCTCGACCGAGATGCCGACCGACAACGCGTAGGTGCCCTGGACCGCGATGGTGCCGGCCACGTTCGGGAGTACGTGGCGGCCGAGGATGCGGGGCAGTCCCGCGCCGCTGATGGCCGCCGCGGTCACGTAGTCGCGTTCGGCCACGGTGACGGCGGCAGCGCGGACGAGCCGGGTCATCAGCGGGATCGTGACCAGCACGATGCTGGCCACCGCCGCGAGCTGGCCGGGCCCGGCGACGGCCGCCACGAGGATCGCCAGGACGATGGCGGGGAAGGAGTAGAGCAGCTCCACCACCCGCATGATCAGCTCGTTCAGGTAGCCGCCCCGGTATCCGGCCAGGATGCCGAAGCCCGCGCTGAGCGCGGCGGTCACCAGGACGGCGGCCGAGGAGAGCAGCAGCGTGGTGCCGACACCCTCCATGACGCGCGGCAGCATCGAGCGGCCCAGGTTGTCGGTGCCCAGCCACCAGCCGGGCCCCGGCGGCCGCAGCCGCGGGCCCACGATCGCGTCGGGGTCCCCGCCGGCGTGCACGAGCGAGCCGAGCGCGACCAGGACGAGCAGCAGCAGGCAGCCCAGGCCGGTCAGCGACAACGGATCGAGGCGCCTCGCCCTCTTCACCCCCGCGGTCCTGTTCACGCGCGCCTCCCGAGCCTTGGGTCGACCAGCCCGACGAGCAGGTCGATCACGACGTTCATGACGATGAACACGGTGGCCGCCAGCAGCACGCCCGCCTGCACGACCGCGTAGTCCCTGCGTCCCACCGCCTGGACGACGTACGAGCCGATGCCCGGCAGGTTGAACAGGTACTCCACGATCAGCGCGCCGCCCAGGAGGTAGGCGGTGATCGTCGCGGTGAGCGTCAGCACGGGCCCCGCCGCGTTGCGCAGGATGTGGTGCCGGACGATGAACCACGGCGTCTCGCCCCGGGCGACGGCGGCCGTGACGTGCGGCTCGACCAGTACGTTCAGCACGGCGTCGCGGGTTGTCCTGGCCGTCGCCGAGATGGCGAAGATCGACAGCACCGCGGCGGGCAACAGGTAGCCGCTGGTCTGCAGGCCGTACCGGGAGACCACGAACACCACCAGGCTGCCCAGCGCGAACTCGGGGACGCTCACGCCCAGCCCGCTCAGCAGCCGCCCCGCCGCGCCGCCGCCTCCCGGGCGGGCGCGCAGCGCGGTCAGCACGCCGAGCGGTACCCCCGCCAGTACGGCGGCGGCGACGGCGAACAGCGTGAGCCGGCCGGTCACCGGCAGCCGGGCCCACAGTTCGGCCGCGACCGGCTGCCTGCTGATCATCGAGGTGCCGAAGTCCCCGGTGCCGACCGCCGCCATCCAGTGCCCGTACTGCGCGAACACCGACTGGTCGAGCCCGTACCTGGCGGCCAGTTCGGCCTTCTGCGCGGGCGTGGCGAACGGACCCAGGATCGTCTCGGCGAAGCCGCCCGGCATCAGCCGGAGCGCCGCGAAGATCAGGACGGAGATGCCGAGGAGGGTGACGGCCGAGCTCAGCGCCCGGCCCGCCCACCACAGCAGGAGCCGCATCGTCAGCCCTTCTTGACCCGGGCGTCGGCGACCAGCCGGAGCAGGTTGCCGTAGCCCTCGGTGGCGTACAGGCTCGGGCTGACCCCGTCGGCGCGGTAGGCGACCGTGGCCGGGCGGGTGACCAGCGGGATCATCTGCGCGTCGGTGTCCACCTTGGCGCACACCGCGGCCAGCGCCTTGTCGCGCTCGGCGCCCGCCGGGGTCTCCGTCGCGGCGGCGATCAGCGTGTTGAGGTCCTTGTCGGCCTGCATGAAGCCCGCGTTGAAGCCGGCGACGTCGGGGTTCCACCAGGTGGTGACCATGCCGGGGTCGGCGTATCCGGCGAACCACGACAGCGCGGCGTCGAACGTCGCGGGCACCTTGCCGTACACCTTGCCCGCCCAGCTCGCCTCGTCCATCTGCTCGATCTTGACGGTGACGCCGGCCTGCTGGAGGTTCTGCTGGATCACCTGGGCGACGGCGGGGGCCGGCTCGGTGGAGTAGATGCTGAGCGTGAACGACAGGTTCGCGATGCCCGCCTGGGCGAGCAGCTCCTTGGCCTTCGCGGCGCCGCCCGCGGTGGCCGAGGGCAGCGTGGCCGGGTCGCAGGCGCCGGGCAGGCCGGCGGGGGTGACGCCGGTGGGCTTGCCCTGGCCGCCGAGCGCCACTTCGGCCATCTGCTCGCGGTCCAGCGCCATGTTCAGCGCCTGCCGGACCCGGGGGTCGGCGAACTTGGGGTTCTTGGAGTTGAGCATCAGGTAGTAGAAATCGGTGGTGGCCTGGGTGGCGACCTTGACGTTCGCGGCGCCGGCCAGCATCGCGGCGGAGTCGACGTTGCCCAGCGCGGCCAGGGCGGAGCTGCCGTTCTGTACGGCGGCGACGCGGGCGGCCTCCTCGGGCGCGATCGTGACGGTCAGGCTGTCGGCGGCCGGCTTTCCCTTGTCCCAGTAATGCTCATTGCGGGCGAAATTCCAGGACACGTCCTGGCGGTGTGCCTGCACCTTGAACGGCCCCGTGCCGAGCATCTCCTTGGCCGGGTCGAGCGTCTTGGCCTCGATCTCCTTCATCGGCAGGATCGCGGCCGGCACGTTGGCGAGCGCCGCCAGGAACGGCGTGTACGGCTTGGCCAGCGTGACCTTGACCGTGGCCGCGTCGACCTTGGCCACCTTCTCGACCGGGCCGAGCTGCCCCCGCCACACCGACTTGGCGGCCAGCAGCCGCTTCAGGCTGCCCACCACGTCGTCGGCGGTCATCTGCCTGCCGTTGGAGAAGGCGACGCCCTCGCGCAGGTGGAACACGTACGTGGTCGGGGTGGGGTTGTCCCAGCTCTCGGCGAGCCCCGGCTTCGGGCTGAAGTCGGGCCCCACGGTGACCAGCGTCTCGTAGACCAGCGACATCAGCTGCCAGGAGGTGGCCACATCGGCCAGCTGCGGGTCGAGCCCGGTCGCGGCGCCGCTGTCGATGTGCACCGCGACGTTGAGCGCGCCGCCCGCGGGCAGCTTGCCGTCGGCCACGGCCAGGTAACCGGGGGCGGCGGCCGAGCCGGTCGCCGCGGTGCCCGGCGGGGCCGCTTCCGTGCCGCCGCCGCAGGCGGAGGTGGCCAACACGACCGCCGCGACGCTACCGGCCAGTCTGTATCGCATGACGCCTCATCTCTGGTGACAGGAGCCCTGGCTGCTCGGCGGGACGTCGAGCGTGGGGTTGCGATCGAAGAACCCGACGGGCTTCAGGGTGAACCCGCACGTGTCGACGGGCATGATCGGCCAGTCCTCGGTACGGGGGAAATGGGTCAGCCCGAACGTGTGCCACAGCACGATGTCCTGGCCGTCGATGTCGCGGTCCGCGGCCGTGTACGCGGGCAGCCCGGCGCCACCCGGATGCTGATTGACCAGGTCACCGGCCGGATAGCGCTCCCGGGGATGGTACCTGGTGACCCAGAGATGGCTGGTGGCGAACTCCGCCCTGGCGCGGATGGAGGAGTTCTCGTGGGCGAGCAGGGTGGGCAGGCCCTCGGGGTGCAGCGCGTAGCCGACGGGGTCGCCCAGGCGGTTGGTCACCTCCGGATTGACCACGTGCCAGGTCCTGCCCGTCGCGAGGTCGGCCTCGCGCCTGCCCTCCGCTTCGGTGCGCAGCCTGGTGGCCCGGCGGCCGAAGGCGTTGCCGTACGGGTTGCGCTCGTCCATGGGCAGGCGTACGACCTCCACCTCGTCCACCGCGTTGGCCGGGCCGTCGACCATCATGTCCAGCCGCGCGGAGAACAGGTGCTGGTGGTAGGGCGCCGCCAGCCCCGGCGCCACCTGCGAGCCGTACGGCGCGGCCCGCTCGTCGTAGGCGCCGGTGAACACGATGCCGGTGGCCTTGACCTCCAGCTCGATGGTGCCGTCCAGGTAGAGGTACCAGTAGAAGCCGTAGTCGTAGTTGCCGACGGTGACGAAGAAGGAGATCACCAGCCGCCGCTGCCTGCGCGTCTCGCGGGAGTCGTTGGCCGGGTCGGTGTGCTTCCACAGCACGCCGTAGTCCTCCTCGTGCATGCAGATCGCGTTGGGCAGCACCTTGGGCGAGCCGTCGCCGCCGGTGACGGTGACGTCGAAGTAGGTGATCTCGCCCAGGCAGTCGCAGCCCAGCTCCAGCGCGTTGGCCAGCTTGCCGAGCTGGTATTCGCCGGTGTCGAAGTAGTTCTGCCAGAACCGGACCGGGCTCGGGTCCCCGTACGGCACCAGCATCTCGGCCACCGACGCCCGGTAGACGATCGGCCGGCCGTCGAAGCCGATCTGGTGCAGGACCAGGCCCTCGCGCATGTCGTAGCCGAGGCGGACGTTCCACTTCTCCCAGGTGACGAGGTTGCCGTCGATGCCGAAGCTGGGGCCCTCGGGCTGGGTGATGTGGATCGGGCGCTGGCTGGTGCGGTGTTCGCGCTCCAGGTGGTAGTCGCCCGCCTCGGCGGGGATGGGCAGCACGCCGGTGTCGACGATCTCGATCACCACCCCCTTGAGCAGGTCGACGAAGGCCACCAGGCCGTCGATCGGGTGCGCCCAGGGCAGGCTCTCCTCGGTCGGGCGCAGGTGGGCCAGAACGCGGGCGATCCGCCTGCCCTCCTCGCCCGGCAGGCCGTAGCTGCCCGCCGACAGGGCGGCGAGCCACACCAGGGCCGTGTCGTCCAGGCCGCGCCGGGCCAGCGCCGCGGTCCAGCCGGCGTCGGCGCCGAGCACCCGCCTGACCAGCTCGTGCTCCTCGTCCAGCATGGGGACCTGGCCGTCGGTGATCGGGTCGATCGGCCGGCGCTGCGCCACGCGTCCCTCGGTGAGCGAGACGACGACGTCCTGCGCCTGCTCGCTCGCCAGGTCGAGCACGAGGGCGCGAGCCCGCCGGGCAGCGGGCGCCTCGCCGAGCACGGCCTCCTTCGGGGGCTCCTCGATCCCGAGGTAGGCCACCCGGCCGGTGGCGGCCAGCACGCCGTCGTCCGCCATGATCCGCCTGGCATCCTCGATCTCCTCCGCACTGAGCGGGTCGAGCGGATGAGACCGCTCCCCGACCCCGAGAACCCGCCGTCCAGCTGCCATCCGGCTTTCCATCCCTTCTTTGCCGGAACGTTCCGGCATGCGGGCCAAGATACTTCCGCCTCAGGACGAGGACAAGACCTTTCGCCAGGTCGATACATGGCGGAAACAGATCGACGGTGGCGCTAGCATCGGGGCGTGCGCGCAGACGAGCCGGCCACTATCCTCACGGTCGCCAAGACGGCAGGGGTCTCCAAGACGACCGCGTCCGACGCGCTCAGGGGCTCCGGCCGGGTGTCGGAAGAGACCAGGGCCAGGGTGATGGAGGCCGCCGACGCGCTCGGCTACGTACCCAACGGGTCGGCCAGGCACCTGCGCCGGGCGAGCACCGGCACCATCGGCCTGCACGTGCCGGAGGTGCTCACCCGCTCGTCCTACTACATGTCGTTCGTGTTCGGGGTCGTGCAGGGGGCGGCCGACAACGACTACGACGTCACGCTGATCACCTCGGGCCGCCGCACTCCGCGCGTCGACGGCCTCGTGCTCGGCGATCCCCTGGGCGACGACCCGATCGTGGCCAAGCTCATGGACGCCGGCCTGCCCACGGTCACCTGCGAACGCTTCACCGGCAGCGGCCAGGCCGACGGCGTGGTCCGCTCCGAACACGCCGAGATGCTGGGCCGCCTGATGGACCACCTGCGCGCCTCCGGCGCGACCCGTCCGGCGCTCATCGTGGCCGGCGACGTGAGCGACTGGGCCGCCTCCGTGCACCGGGGCTTCCGCGACTGGTGCGCCCGGCACGGCGTGGACCCGCTGGTCCGTACGGTCCCGTTCGACTGCCCGGCGGGCGAGGTCCACCAGGCGGCCCGCGAGCTGCTGGCGCTGGAGCCGCACATCGACGCGCTGGTGTGCGGGCCCGCCGGATCGGCCACCGACCTGCTGCCACTCCTGCGCGAGGAGGGCCGCGACCTGCTCCGCCGGGAAGAGGCAAGCGACCTGCGTTCCGAAGAGGGCCGCGACCTTCTCCATCGCGAGGGGGGCCGCCACCTGCTGCTCGCGTCGTGCGTCGACAGCCCCGCCATGCAGCTGGCCGACCCGCCCATCACCGCCATCGACCTGCGGCCCAGGCAGGCGGGCGTACGGTGCGCGGAGCTGCTGTTCGACCTGCTGTCGGGCACGGCATCGGCGGGGACGGAGCGGATCCACCCCATCGACCTCACCCTGCGAGCCTCCACTCGGGGTTCATGACGCGCCCTCGGCGTCGTGAACGACCAGGGCGAGCTGGACCCGGTTGTCCAGCGCCGCCTTGGTGAGGATGCGCGAGATGTAGCCCTTGACGGTGCCGACGCTCATGTGCAGCTCGGCGGCGATGACCGCGTTCGGCTTGCCCTGACCCACCGCCAGCGCCACCTCGCGTTCGCGCTCGCTGAGCCGCGCCAGCACCGTCCGGGCGTCGGCCCGGCGACGGGTCTCCTCCTCGGGCACCAGGTGGGCGATCAGCCGCCGGGTGACGCTCGGAGACAGGATCGGCTCGCCGTCCACCACCCGGCGGATGGCATCGGCGATCCCCTCCGGCGGGGTGTCCTTGAGCAGGAACCCGCCGGCCCCCGCCCGCAGCGCCTTGAACACGTGCTCATCGGCGTCGAACGTGGTGAGCACGACCACCTCGGGCGCCCGGGGCCGGCCACGCAGCCGCCGGGTCGCCTCGATGCCGTCGAGCCCGGGCATCCGGATGTCCATCAGCACCACGTCGGGAGCGTACGCGTCGACCGCGGCCGCCACCTCCCCGCCGTCGGCCACCGCGCCCACCACCTGGAGGTCGGCGGCGCCTTTGAGCATCAACGTCAGACCGGCGCGGACGAGCGCGTCGTCGTCGACGATCAGCACCCGGATCGACGGCCGGGACGGCGGCGGTGGCGGTGACACCGCCTGCGGTTGCTGCGCGGGTGGCTGCTGCGGTGGTGGCGGCTCGGTCACACGGGCCATGGTAGCCAGGCCACCAGCCGGAATCCCCCGCCTGTCACTGGCCCGCACGCCAACCGCCCACCGGCCAGCGCCGCCCGCTCCGCCAGCCCAGCCAGCCCCGCCCCCGCCCCGATCCTCCCGAGATCAGCCCCTGACGCCAACGCTCCGAGCGCACCGGTGTCCCCGGGAACCGCATCGGCTCCCGACCGCCCCACATCACCGGCCGACCCCGCGTCCAGGCCGGATGAAGCCGTTTCGCCGGGCGGCGAATTGTGTACCTCGACCCTCAGTTCGGCGCCCGCCGTACCGGAGAGGACGACCGTGACCGGCTGGCCGGGCGCGTGCTTGCGCGCGTTCGTGAGCCCCTCCTGGACGATGCGATAAGCGGCGCGCCCGGTGACCTCCGGCAGGTCGGCCAGCCGGAGCCCGTGATCGCGCAGCTCGACCCGCATCCCGGCGCTCCGGGACTCCGCCACCAGCGACGCGAGATCCGGACGCTCACGCGACAGCGAGCCGTCATCGGACGGCGGCGCCTCGCGAAGCACCGAAATCACCGCCCGCAGCTCCTCCAGCGCCAGGTGCGCGCTCGACCGGATCACCCCCGCCGCGTCGGCGACCTCCCCCGGCGTGGCGTCCGCGTTGAACTCCAGCGCCCCCGCGTGCACCGCCAGCAACGACAGCCGGTGGGCGAGCACGTCGTGCATCTCCCGCGCGATGCCGATCCGCTCGGCCCGGCGCGCCTCTTCGGCTCGCAGCCGCTGGTCGGCCTCGGCTCGGCGGGCCCGTTCGGCCAGCGACAGCACCAGCTCCCGCCGGGTGCGCGCCAGCATCCCCCACCCGGTCAGCGCTCCACCGAACAGCACCGCCACCAACGCCCACACCGGATAGGGTGCCAGCCCCGGCGGCCGCCAGGCGAACCTGCCCAGCGTCGCGACCACCCCGGCCACCCCCACCGCGATCGCGGCGAGCGGCTTCCGGTACAGGGCCACGATCAGCGTGGCGATCCCGGCCGCCACCGAGGCGGCCGCGGCGGGCACCGACAGCGCGATGACGGCCAGCCCCACGCTCACCGGCCACCTGCGGCACAACCACAGCCCCGCGCAGGCCAGAGCGCCGCCCGCCACGTCGGCCACCAGATACCAGTCCGGCGTGCCGCCCGTCAGATCGCCCCAGACGACCCCGACCGCTCCGGCGATCGCGAGCATGAACCCACCCGCCCCGACCACCCAGTCGCGCCGCGACCGGATCCAGCCGGGCCGTACGTCTTCCACACCGGCCACGAACATGACCGCTGATGCTAGCCCGCCACCGACCCGTGCGTAAGCAACCAAAGTCACTGCCGGAAGGCGACCAAGGCTGCCATGGAGCTGTTCATCCAAGGTCGACAAATGGGGGGCGGCGAAGAGGGCCGGGGCTTACCCGAAAGTGAGGCCGGGAGCCTCGGAAAGCGTCTTCGGGTTCGAGGAGGAGCCGACCTCCAGCTGGAAGGTGCCAGGCTCGACGGCCCAGTGGCCCGCCGCGACGTCCCAGTGCTCGAAGGCGCGCCGCCGGACGGTCACCGTCACCGCGACCTCCTCACCGGGGGCCGCGTCGACCCTGGCGAACCCGGCCAGCCAGCGCCGGGGGCGCTCGACGGCGCTGTCGGGGCGGCTCGCGTACACCTGCACGACCTCACGCCCGGGCCTGTCACCGGCGTTCCGCACGCCAACGGTGACCTCGCCCGCCACACCATCATCGGCGTGGCGGACCTGCGCGGGGCCGTACTCCCAGGTCGTGTAGCCGAGGCCGTGGCCGAAGGGGTACAGGACCTCGACCTGCCGGCCGCGGTAGCCGATCGCCGGCCCCTCGTCGTAGGCGAGCACGCCGTCGACCGGCTGCGTGACGGCGCGATCGCCCTCGTGGAGCGGCCATGAGGTGGGCAGCCGCCCGCCGGGCTCCACGCGGCCGAGCAGCACGTCGGCCAGCGCGTTGCCGTACTCCTGCCCGGGGAACCACGTGAGCAGGGCCGCGGCGACCTCCTCGTGCCAGGGCAGCAGGACGGGGGCGCCGGAGTTGACCACGACGATCGTGCGCGGGTTCGCGGCGGCGACGCGGCGGACGAGATCGTCCTGCCGCCCCGGCAGCGCGAGGCTCGTCCGATCGAACCCCTCGCTCTCGACCTCCTCGTTGGTGCCCACGACCACCACGGCGACGTCGGCGGCGCGGGCCAGCGCGACGGCCCGCTCGATCTCCTCCTCGTCCGTGCCGTGCGGCGTCTGCAGGTTGAGCTGGAGCGCGGGGCCGGGCAGCCCGCCTTCCGTACGCTCGCGATCATGTACCAGCGTGACCTCGACGCTCTCACCCGCCGCGAGCCGGACGGGGTGGGTCCGCTGCGGCGGCGTCAGCATGGCCTCGACCATGTCCGAGCCCGGTGGCAGCGTGAGCACGGCGTCGTAAGCCTCCTCCCCCGCGAGGAGGAGCCGGTGCCGGCCGAGCCCGGAGGAGCCGATCAGGTACGTACCCGCCTCCGTGGCCCTGATCAGGGCACGGACCTCGATCGCGGCGAGCCGCTCCGGCACGACCCCCTCGGGGTAGGAGCCCATCACCCAGTTGAACGCGCCCCCGTCGCGCCGCTCCACCGCGAGCACGGAGCCGTCCCCGTCGAGGTATCTCACCTCAGCGCCATGACCCGTACCGTCGGCGGCGTCGGGCAGGCAGAGCCAGGGAGCCCGTGCGATCGGCGTGCGGGTGTGCGCGACGACGCCGATGGCGTGCCTCACCTCGACACCGTCGCCGAGCGCCGCTCGCAGGCCGTCCAGCGGGGAGACCGTGTACGGCGGGAACACCGTGGCGCTCCCGCCTCCCAGGGTCCTGGCGACCTCCGCGTTGGGCCCCAGGACGGCGATACCGCGCAGCTCGGCGGGGTCGAGCGGCAGCGCTCCGCCCTCGTTACGAACCAGTACGAACCCGGCGGCCGCCGCACCACGCACCTCCGCCGCGACCCGCTCCTCCGTGTACGCCGTGCCGGCGACGGTGCCGGGGGTTGCGGTGCCGGGGGTTGCGGTGCCGGGGGTTGCGGTGCCGGCGGGCGCGGGGTCCAGGGCGCCGACCCGGGCGGCCAGGCGGAGGATGCGCAGCACCTTCTCGTCGACGGCCGACTCCGGAACCGTGCCCGCCCGTACCGCCGCCACCAGCGCCTCACCCCACGGACCCGACGGTCCGGGCATCACCAGGTCGAGCGCCGCGTTGCCGGCCGCCGCCGTCGAACGGGTGGCGAACCAGTCGGACATCACGACCCCGTCGAACCCCCACTCGTCCCGCAGGACGTCCTGCAGCAGCGGGTTCTCGGTCATGGTCGCGCCGTTCACGCCGTTGTAGGCGGCCATCACCGCCCATACCTCGCCCTCCCGGACGATGGCCTCGAAGGGCGCCAGGTAGAGCTCGCGAAGCGTCCGCTCGTCCACCCGGGCGTCGAGGGTCATCCGCTGGGTCTCGGAGTCGTTGGCGACGAAGTGCTTGACCGTCGCGCCCACTCCCCCTCCCTGCACGCCTCGTACGTACGCGACGCCGATCCTGGCCGTCAGCAGCGGGTCCTCGCTGAAGCACTCGAAGTGGCGCCCTCCGTACGGGGTCCTGTGCAGGTTGACCGTGGGGGCGAGCAGGACGTCCACACCCTTGCGCCGTGACTCGGCGGCCAGCAGGCGGCCGATCGCCTCGACGCGGGCCTCGTCCCAGGTGGCGGCGAGGGCGGTGGGCGAGGGCACGTTCACGGAGGTGTCGCGCTCGTCCCAGATCTCACCGCGGACACCGGCCGGGCCGTCCGAGACGACCAGCCGGCGCAGGCCGACGGCCGGTTCGGGGTGGAGCGACCAGAAGTCGGCGCCGGTGAGCAGCCTCACCTTCCGCTCCAGGGGTAGGGCGGCGACAAGGCTTTCCAGCTTCATGAGGGGGTCCCTGAGCTCGGGGGTTACGACCACCGGCAGTGCGCCTGCGACGTTGGGGTACGCCTTTCGCTCCCACTACTGATACGTAGAAGTGAGACGTATCCGTAAACGTAACCGCAGCCCCGAGGGGAACACAAGAGGCGATCGGCCGCTGGCTCAGAGTCCGAGCAGCGGACCGTACTCGGCGAACACCCGGGCTATCTCCAGATAAGCCGGACGCGCGCATGCGCGAATCGTGCGGCAGGACGGCCGCGACGATCTTCTGGGGCGCCGATCAAGATCGGACGTTGAACGGAGGCTATGCAACTCGCGGACCCCGACTCGGCGCAGGTGCCAGGTCTCGAACCCGACATTTGGTGTCATGGATATAATTGTTATATGCCAGCAACTAACGAGCCGGTCGCCGCCCTTCAGGAGGCGGGGCCACCCGGGCCGGACCGCCGGCGGCGGCTGCTCATCCTGGCGATCTGCTGCCTGAGCCTGTTCATCGTGGGCCTGGACAACACGATCGTGAACGTCGCTCTGCCCGCCATACAGCGCGACCTGCACGCCTCCGTCTCCGGCCTGCAGTGGATCATCGTCTCCTACACGGTCGTGCTGGCCAGCCTGCTCATGCTCTCCGGCTCGACCGCGGACAGGTTCGGGCGGCGCCGCACCTTCCAGACGGGCCTGGCGCTGTTCACGCTGGGCTCCCTGTTGTGCTCGCTCTCGCCGAGCCTCGGCTGGCTGGTCGCCGCGCGGGCACTGCAGGCCGTCGGCGGCTCCATGCTCAACCCGGTCGCCATGTCGATCATCACGAACACGTTCACCGAGCCGAGGGAGCGGGCGCGCGCCATCGGCGTGTGGGGTGGCGTGGTCGGGATCAGCATGGCCCTGGGGCCCGTGATCGGCGGGGCGCTGGTGGATTGGGGCACCTGGCAGACGATCTTCTGGATCAACATTCCCGTGGGGCTGGCCGCGCTCGTCCTGTGCGCCTTGTTCGTGCCCGAGTCGCGAGCCCCCCGGGCCCGCCCGATGGATCCCGTTGGGCAACTCCTGGTCATCGTGCTGCTGGCCGGGCTGACGTACGGTGTCATCGAGGCGCCGTCCGCCGGGTGGGGCTCGGTGCAGACCATCGCCTGCTGCGGGGCGGCCGCGCTGGCACTGGCGCTGCTCATCCCGTACGAGCTGGGCCGGGCGGAACCGCTGATCAACCCGAGGTTCTTCCGCAGTGTCCCCTTCGCGGGGGCGACGGTCATCGCGATCTGCGCGTTCGCCTCTCTCGGCGGGTTCTTGTTCCTCAACACCCTGTACCTACAGGACGTCCTCGGCTACTCGGCGCTGCACGCGGGGCTGCTGACCCTGCCGATGGCCGGGCTGACGGTGGTGTGCGCGCCGCTGTCCGGGCGGATCGTCGGCGGCGCCGGGCCGCGCGTGCCGCTGATCGTCGCCGGCGGCGCCATGTCCGTAAGCGCGCTGATCCTGACCGGGCTCACCGCCGACACCCCGACGTGGCAGCTCATCGCCTCGTACGTGGTCTTCGGGCTCGGCTTCGGCATGGTCAACGCCCCGATCACGAACACCGCCGTCTCCGGCATGCCGAGTGCCCAGGCCGGGGTCGCCGCCGCCGTGGCCTCCACCAGCCGCCAGATCGGCCAGGCACTCGGCGTCGCGGTGCTCGGATCATTGGTCGCCGCCGCCGTTCAGGGACCATGGCGTACGGGTTTCCCGCAGGCCAGCCACATCGGCTGGTGGATCTGCACGGCATCCGGCGCGGTCGTGCTGGTGCTCGGTATCCTCACCACGAGCCGCTGGGCCAGGCGCACCGCCGAGCACACGACGGAGCGGCTGACCCACAGGATGGCGGGCACCGTATGAGCGACGCGACGAACGACAGCGGGACCGGCGAGGCCGCGCAGGACGCCGTCGCCCGTTCCTGGGCGGCTATGTGCTTTCTCGTCCTGAAGCAGGAAGACCGCCGCAAGGAGGTCACCGACACGCTCGGCATGAGCTTCTTCCGGGCCAAGGCGCTACGCCGCCTGCTGGGCGGCCCGCTCACCATGCGCGAGCTGACCGCCCGCCTGGCCACGGAGAAGCCGTACACCACGCTGGTCGTCGACAGCCTGGAGCGGCGCGGCTACGTCGAGCGCAGCGTGCATCCCGACGATCGCCGCTCCAAGCTCGTCACCCTCACCCCGGACGGCGTCGCCGCCGCCGAGCAGGCCGAACGCATCCTGGCCCGGCCACCGCGCTCCCTGCTGGCGTTGGAGCCGGCGGAACTGGCCGCCCTCGACCGGATCATGGCCAAACTTCAGTCACCCGCCGAGGTGACGAGCGAACAAGCGCCCTGAGACGGCCGGAAGCGCCCTGCTCAGGCGGATTGCGGACAATCCACGCCGAACAGGGCGCCATCGTGCTCAGGGACAGGTCGGCTCGCCGCTCTGCGCGGGTACGTTCACCCCGCTCCAGGCCGCCTTGACGACGTTGAACTCGACACAGCCGGTGAACAGCGTCTTGGCCGCCCGCAGCGTGGCCACGCGGGCCTTGGCGTGCGTCCAGGGCGCCGTCTTCATGTTCAGGCCGGTCTGGAAGATCTGGCCTGCCTTGCGGATGCCGACGCCGGTGATGGCCGCGCCGCCGTCGCACCGGCTGCTGGCCGGCTTACCGCTTGGGTTCGTGCCCTCGGCCAGCAGGTAGAACCAGTGGTTCTGCGGTCCGGCCGCCGCGTGCACCTCCGTGCTCGGGATGGAGGAGCTGTAGCAGTTCGGGTCGCCCTCCGCCGACGGGTTGTACATGTTCCTGATTTCGCCGCTTCCCACCAGGTTGACCTCCTCGCCGACCAGGTAGTCGGGCGGGTCGAGGCTGGCCGGCTCGTTGGCGTACGCCTCGGTCAGAGCGCCGAAGATGTCACCCGTCGACTCGTTCAGGCCGCCGGCCTCGTTGCCGCTGCCGCTGCTGCCGCCGGAGAACTGGAAGACGCCGTGGCCGAACTCGTGCCCGACGACGTCCATCGAAGTGGCCTGCCTGCTGCCCGCGGAGTTGCGGCCGAAGGAGCCGTACGACCCGTTCCAGAAGGCGTTGGCGTCGTTCAGCCCGACCCTCACGGGGTAGCCGCGGCCGGAGCCGTTGATGCCGTTGCGACCGAGCCACTCGCTGAGCATGTTCCATTCGTGCTGGACCGCGAAGAGCGCGTCGACGCAGGCCGTCTCCAGGTTCGTACCGCTGCCGTTGCCCCAGCTGTCGGTCGACTTGGTGTACACCGAGCCGTTCTGGCCGCCGCACTGGACGCCGGTGCGCGTGGGGTCGACCATCCGGTACGACGGGGACGTGGCGATGGTGACCGGATTGCCGTTGTAGTAGCTGTTGCCGGTGCCGTCGACCACCTGGTCCCACTTGTCGATGACCTGGCCGTCACGCGCGTCCACGTACACGTGCATGATGCTCGACTGGTCGGCGGTGGCGGCCACGACCTCCCACGCCAGGCGTGGCGTGGTCGTGGCGGCGTGCACCACGAGAGTCGGCGTGCTGATCGAGGTGGCCTTGGGCGCCACGTTGCGGGCCGTGTCCGCGGCCGCCTGCGCGGCGATCTGCGGCTTGGTGTCCAGGGCGATCTTCGCCTGCTGGCCGGTGTCGATCGTGCTGACGGCCTCACCGGACTTGTCGGTCGTGACGACTACCTCGCCGCCGTAGACCGGCAGGCCGGCGTAGGTACGCGTGTACGTGAGGTGCTGTATGCCGTTGACGCCGGCGACGGCCGACGACAGGGAGAAGGCGTCCTGGTCGGCGGCCAGGAGTTGCGTCCGGCTGGACGCGATGACGTTCTGCGCGGTCGCCACCGCGACGCTGCGCTGCGCGGGTGAGGGCGGGTCGGCCGCCTGGGCGTTCGCGCTTGTGACGCCCGCCTGTGCGGTGATGGTCAGGGCTAACGCGAGTATGGCGGCAGCGCCCAACCTGAGCTTGGGGTTCACGCTCGTTGCTCCTCAGGGGGGTGGAGTGGACGAACCCCGGCCGGCTGGGGATGCACTCAGACTCGCATCGCGAGTGACCTAAGTGATACCTCCCAATTTGCCCATAACGCCGTGATATGGGGCGCAGCGCGCGCGGTCAGGTGGCGTCATCCAGCTGTTCGGCCACCCGCTCCAAGCCGTCCTTGATGAGCCGCCCATAGTCGTCGTCGCCAAGCACTCCGATCCCGGCTCGGGCCTGCTGGAGATGCTCACGGGCGCGAGCGAGATCGCCCAGCTTGCGATAGCACTCACTCAAGTTCAGGTGCAACGACGGATACAGGCCCGCCACCGGAAGCGCCACCCCGACCTGCGCCACCTGCTCATCGGTGACCCGATCGGCGGCGGCGAGCGCCCGCAGATCCCACATCAGCTCCTGGCGCACGTCGTCCTGCACATCGGCCATCGAGTGGGCCAGAACGCAGACATGCAGCGGATCGCCTTGCTCGCCGTCGATGTCATCCCAGATCTGCGCGAACAGCTCGCGAGCGGCGTCACGCTGACCTCGGTGGTGATGTAACTCCACTCCCTGGCTGATCCGGGCCATCGTCGAGTCGGCGGTCATCAGCGGCTCCTTCACCGGTCGGGCGGCAGCGGCGGCCAGCCTACTCACTCGTCGTGGGCGATGAGCATGAGCTGCCGCCACAACAGCACGACGAACACCGCGGAGCCGGCGAAGGCGAACCAGAAAGGCGCCGCGACACCGAAGCGGGCGGCCAGGACACCGCCGATCAACGAGCCGACCACCAGACCGGCGTAGCAGCTGATGCTGTAGACACTGCCCACCCGGCCCTGGAGTTCGTGCGGGACCGCGCGCTGGCGGACGGTGACCGAGGTCGTGCCCCAGATGAAGGCGTGCGCGCCGAAGGCCAGGAAGATGGCTCCGGCTACCCACGGTGAATGGGTCAGGGCCAGGCCCAGGTGGGTGAACGTCTCGATGATGAGTCCGATCCGCATCAGAGCGCCGAGACTCACGCTACGGGTGATGGCCCCGTACAGGCCGGTGCCGATCAGACCGCCGATCGCGCCGACGGTGGTCATCAGGCCGAACCCCATGGCGCCCAGACCGAGCTGTTCCTGGGTGTAGAGGACGAGAACCGACCAGGCCGCGCCGAAGGTGAAGTTGAAGATCAGGATGGTGAGCGCCAGCGTGCGGACCGGCGCGTGCCGCATGGTCCAGGTGAACCCGGCGATGAGTTCCCGTACGGTGTCGGGCTTGGGGCCGTCGGCCTGCCGGCCGTGCGGCGGCAACGTGATCCGGGAGACCAGGACGATCCCCGCCATCACCAGGAGCAGCTGGCCCGCGAACGGCCAGGTGAAGCCCAGCCCGAACAGTGCCGCCCCGACCGGCGGCCCGGCGAGCTGATTGAGCGTGATGAATCCGGTGCCCAGGCGGGCGTTGGCGATGACGAGATCGTCCTTGCCGACCATCATGGGAGTCAGCGTGGCCGTCGCGCTGTCGGCGAACACCTCGGCGATGGACCGGAGCGTGAGCGCCGCCAGCGCCGTCGCCACGGTCACGGTGCCGGTCATCATGAGCGCGACGAGCGCCGCCAGCACCATGGCCCGTACCGCGTTCGCGACGAGCACGATCCCGCGCCGGTCGTGCCGATCCGACAGCACACCCGCGTACAGGCTGAACAGCAGCGGCGGCGCCCACCCCACCAGGGCCGACAGCGAGATCAGCAGCGGGTCGCGGGTCAACGTCGCGATCAGCAGCGGTCCCGCGGCCGCAGCGACCCCGTCACCGAGATTCGTCAGCCAGCTCGAGGCCAGCAACCATCGAAACCCTGTCCCCAGCCGGGCAGGCAGGACCCTCTCCACCATGGTGACCACGAGCGCAAGATCCTACGTTTGGGAGGGTTCGCCAGCAACGCATTTTCCGTCCACTCGCTATGCCGCGAGGAGGGTCCTCGCCCTGACCGACCACGGCGATGGTCGCGCCGTCGTCCGCTTCAGCCACGGGTCAGGCGGACTCGCGGATCACCAGGCTCGCGGTCTCGGACCCCGGGTCAGGCGGACTCGCGGATCACCAGGCTCGCGGTCTCGGTCCGTGGGGACTGCGGCGAGCGCGCGCCGTCCGCTCGCAGGATCATCTCCGTCAGGTGCCCGGCCACGGTCTGGGTGTGCTGATCGACCGTGGTCAGGGGCGGCACGGCGAAGGGCGCGAGCGGGATGTCGTCCACGCCGATCACCGCGAGGTCGCCGGGGGCGGCCAGGCCCGCGATCCGCATCCCGGCCAGCAGCGCGAACGCCGTCTCGTCGTTGTAGGCGCAGACGCCGTCGACACCCGCGGCATGCCAGCCGCGCGCCGCCTCGGCGGCCGTGGCCGTGTCGAGCGGGACATCGCGTACGTCCGGCGGCTCCAGCTCCAGCTCGGCACAGGTTTGACGGACACCGCCGAGACGCAGGTGGTAGAAGTCGCGTACGCGCGGATCGTCCGGCGCCGCGTAGCCGATGCGGCGGCGGCCGGTGGCGGCGAGATGTCCGGCCTGAAGGCGGCCGATCTCGGTCTGCGGCAGCGTCAGGACGTTCTCGCCGCCGCCGTCGAGCCGGGTGCTGACCACCTTGATGCCGGCCGCCCGCAGGCTCGCCCGGTCTTCCGGGGAGATGGCGGTGAAGGCGACGATGGCGGTCGGCTCCAGCTCGCGGGCGAGCGCCGCCAGGGGCAGGCGGCGTTCGCGCCGGGTGATCGCGGTCAGGCCGTGTCGTTCGAGGTCGTCGGTGAGGTGCTCGACGAGCTGGGCCAGCGTGGCGCCGAGCGGCACGTCGGACAGCACGATCAGCACGAGGTCACTACGGCCCCGGCGCAGGGTGCGCGCGGCGGCGGAGGGTGCGTAGCCGAGCTTGTCGACCGCCGCGAAGATCCTGCTCCGGGTCTCCTCGGAGATCTTCTGGTGCGGCACGTTGTTGAGCACGTAGCTGACCGTGGTCTGCGAGACCCCGGCCTCCCTGGCCACATCGATCGAGGTGATCCGGCGCTGTCTGGCTGCCATCCACACCCCCAGTACGGCTCCGGGCTGAATCGTAACAGTGGCGTCGCCAGAGGCCGGCCGGAAGATATCTGAGTAAGTCATCCAACTAACTGTGGACAAGCACTCCGCGAAGACACTAGAGTTCTTCTCAGTCAGCTAACTAACTAAGAAACTGATCGGGAGCAACATCATGATCGTTGTCACGGGCGCCACGGGTAACGTCGGACGCGAGCTCGTCAGCATCCTCGCCGCGGCAGGCGAGCAGGTCACGGCCGTGTCCCGCCAGCCCGCCCAGTTCGCCGAGGGTGTACGGCACAGCCAGGCCGACCTGAACGACCCCACGAGCCTCCGCTCCGCGCTGGAGGGCGCCGACGCGCTCTTCCTCCTCGTGGCCGGAGACGACCCGCACGGAATCCTGAAGGAGGCCGCGGACGTCAAGCGAGTCGTCCTGCTCTCCTCGCAGGGAGCGGGCACCCGTCCCGAGGTCTACCGGCACCCGGCCCTGTTCGAGCGGGCGGTGCGCGAGTCGGGGCTGGACTTCACGATCCTGCGGCCGGGCGGCTTCGACTCCAACGCCTACGCCTGGGCCGAATCCGTCCGGACGCGGCGCACCGCCGCCGCGCCCTTCGGGGACGTCGGACTGCCGACCATCGACCCGGCCGACATCGCCGCGGTCGCGGCCGCGGTCCTGCGCGAGTCCGGGCACTCCGGGCGTACCTATGAGCTGACCGGCCCCGCGCTGGTCACCCCGCGCGAGCGGGCGGCGGCGCTCGGCGCGGCGCTCGGCGAGCCGGTGCGGTTCGTGGAGCAGACCCGCGAGGAGGCACGCGCGCAGATGCTCCAGGTGATGCCCGAGCCCGTCGTCGAGGGCACGCTCGCCATCCTGGGCGAGCCGACCGCGGCCGAGCAGAGCGTCAGCCCCGACGTCCAGCGGGTGCTCGGCCGCGCGCCGCGCACCTTCGCCGACTGGGCCGCGCGCAACCTCCCCGCCTTCCGATGAACCCGGCTTCCCGTCGTCCGGACCCGTCGGCAGGCACCACTCGCCTGCCGACGGGCGGCCCTCGCCTGCCAGAAGGCGCCCGTCGCCTTCCGGGAGACACGGCTCGCCGTCTTCCGGCGGCCACGGCGCTCGCGGGCTTCCTCGCCGAGCCGCACGTCGCCACCCTGACCACCCTGCGTCCCGACGGCTCGCCGCATGTGGTCGCGGTGCGCTTCACCTGGGACGAGGTGGCGGGGCTGGCCCGTGTCCTGACCATCGGCAGCACCCGGAAAGCCAGAAACCTCGCCCGGCAGGGCGGCCGTGCGGCGCTCTGCCAGGCGGTGGGGTTCCGGTGGGTGACGCTCGAGGGCGTCGCCACTGTGCACGACGTCCCCGATCGGGTGTCCGAGGGCGTCAGACGCTATGCCAAGCGTTACGGATCGCCGCCACCCCATCCGCCCGGCCGCGTCGTCATCGAGATCGTGGTCGATCGCATCACTCAGCTCAACCTTGACTAAGGACTGGATCATGGCTTTTCTCGACATTCTCGACTCGACCCTGCACTACCGGGAGTCCGGCGCCGGGACGCCGATCGTCTTCCTGCACGGCAACCCGACCTCGTCCCACCTGTGGCGAGAGGTCATGCCGGCCGTGGGACCCGGACGGCTCCTGGCCCCCGACCTGATCGGCATGGGCGAGTCGGGCAAACCTGATATCGACTACACCTTCGCCGATCACGCCCGTTACCTGGATGCCTGGTTCGACGCGCTGGACCTCCAGGACGTGGTGCTGGTCGGGCACGACTGGGGTGGCGCCCTGGCCTTCGACTGGGCCACGCGGCACCCGGACCGGGTGCGCGGCATCGCGTTCACCGAGACCATCGTCAAGCCGATGACCTGGGAGGAGTTCCCCGAGGGCGGCCGCGAGCTGTTCCGGGCGATCAAGACAGAGGGCGTCGGCGAGGCGATGATCCTGGACGACAACGTCTTCCTCGAGCAGGGGCTGCCGGGCACCGTCGCCACACCGATCTCCCAGGGAGATCTCGACGTCTACGGCAAGCCGTACCCGACGCGCGAGAGCAGGCGGCCGCTCCTGCAGTGGCCGCGCGCGATGCCGCTGGGTGGCGAGCCCGCCGACGTCGTGGCCAGGGTCGAGGCGTACGACCGGTGGCTGGCGGCCAGTACGGAGGTGCCCAAGCTGCTGCTCACCTTCGCGCCCGGGCCGGGGGCGATGATGCACGAGGACATGATCGCGTGGTGCGCGGCCAACATGGCCGCCCTGGAGATCGAACACTCCGAGGAGGTCGCCGGACACCACACCCCGGAGGACCACCCCGTCCTGATCGCCACGGCCATCTCGGCCTGGGCGGACCGGCACGGCCTCCGCTAACGGTGGCGGACGACCGCCTGACGCACCACGCCGCCCCGCCCGACCGCCCGGCCTCCCCGAAGAGATCCGCAGAATCGCATCGTCGCTCCCCAACGCGCAGCCCTTCAGGTAAGCGAGGTCGGGAACCGCAGAGACCCCACTAGGGGGAGTCGACGGATTGGAACCGGATGTCATGGTTGTCGGCTTCCGCCGCCGCGAAGCGCAGGAGGCGGGCGCCTTCCTCGATCACGGGGGCCTCGTCACCTCTGGGCAGGGGATCGAAGAGCCTGATGACCAATGTCGCCGTGCTTTTGTGCCGCTTGATGCTCCAGAGCCCGTGTACGAAGCCGTCCACGGTCATCGCCGCCTCGACGATGGTGTGCCTGCGCTGTCCGTCGGTCATCATCCGGGTCCGATCGGCGTGGCCGAGCACCACGTTGTCGAGCGCGGCGAGGAAACGGACGGGCGCCGGCACGTCCGGGTCGGGCCGTGGCGCGTCCGGGAGGTCGAACAACTCCCCTCCGGCCTCGTTCCGGAAGACACGCAACTGCGGCTGGAGCGATTCGACCACTTCGCGCAGCCGGGTCATTCCGCTCCATGCCTGGATGTCCTTTACCGTGGCCGGACCGAAGGATGAGAGGTAGCGCAGGATAAGTCCGTGTGCTGCGGGGGCGTCGGCCAGCGGCCGGCCGAGCCACCTGTCGGCGAGCGTGAAGGGAGTCGTGCCTCGCCGTCCCCAGGTGCCATCGGGCGGCGGGTGCACCACCGCCAGCAGCCCCTGCGCCGACCGGGCCAGTGCGACAGGGTCGCGTCCGGGCCACCGTTCGGTCAGTGCCCTGCCGAGCTCGGGTCTGGTCAGTGTGTCCTGATCGAGGGCCGTCCGCACCGCGGCGGCCAGCTCGGTGAGGTCCATTCCAGCGGTGAACCTGCCGAATGCCCCCTTCTGCCAGCGATCCAGCATCGGCTGTAACAGCGGCCGAAGCCACAGGTAATCCTCGGCGGCGACCAGGTGCTGGGTTCCCCGGAAGAGCGTCGCGCGTACCACCTTCCGCTGGTACAGCAGCCGCGTCAGATCATCGAGACGGAAGTCCTCGATCCTGGTCCACAGCCCGACGTACGGCGGGTCGGGGTCCTGGGCCTGCAGGCCGACGAGGCGCTCGATCACGTTGAGCGCGGGCATGTCCGCCCGGCGCAGGAGCAATTGCCGTTCCAACGTCGCCCGGTTGAGGCTTCGGCGGGTAAGGATCGTCATGACATTCCCATGAGAGTAGGCGGGTCGCCATCCGGCCAGACCCGGGAGGGCAGCCAGCGGCACACGACTCTGGCACCGGTCGCGGACAGTTGCTGACCGCGAACGCTCCTAGCGTCGGCTGCCATGACGCAAGAAGATTCCATGACCGTTCCGGCGACCGGCGACACGGGCCACTCCTTTGCCGAATCGCTGTCGGCCGGCGGCGGGACGGACCAGGCGCGCATCGCCGACCGTGACGACATCCGCATCGTGGGAGCGCGTGAGCACAACCTCAAGGACGTGTCACTGCGGATACCGAAGAACAAGATCACTGTCTTCACCGGGGTCTCCGGCTCGGGTAAGTCCTCCATCGTTTTCGACACCCTGGCCGTCGAGGCGCAGCGCCAGCTGAACGGCACCTTCAGCTGGTTCATCCGCAACCAGCTACCGAAATACCAGCGGCCGCACGCGGACGCCATCGAGAACCTCACGGCGCCGGTCATCGTCGACCAGAAGCCGGTCGGCGGCAACGCCCGCTCGACCGTGGGCACGATGACCGACGTCTACTCGATGATCCGCGTGCTGTTCTCCCGTTATGGCAGGCCGTACAACCCACCCGGTGTGTACTCCTTCAACGACCCGCAGGGCATGTGTCCAGGCTGCGACGGCCTCGGCCAGGAGCGACGCGTCGATGTGGAACGGATGCTCGACCGGACGAAGTCACTCGACGACGGAGCGATCCGGTTGCCCACCCACAAGGTCGGAAGCATGGACTGGCAGCAATACGCCAACTCCGGCCACTTCGACACATCGAAACCGCTGTGCGACTACAGCGATGCTGAGTGGCACATGCTGCTGCACGGCAGCGGCGGCAAGGTGACGGTGAGCACGGCGAACAGCACTGTGACGCTCACGTTCGAGGGCATCGTGGACCGTTTCGCCCGGACCAACCTCAAGCGGGACCTGAGCTCGCTGAGCGAACGCGGCCGGGCCAACGTCGAGCGGTTCATCACTTTCGGCGACTGCGCCGCCTGCGAGGGAACTCGACTGAATCCCACCGCACTCGCGACGACGATCGGTGGCGCTTCCATCGCGGACTGGTCCCGTATGGAGGTCAGCGAACTGATCAAGCGCCTCGACGCCATTCAGGACCCGGTGGCGACGCCGATCGCTGACGGCATCCGCACCGCACTCGAGCGCATCGACGCGATCGGCCTGGGCTACCTGTCCCTGGACCGCGCGACCATGTCGCTCTCCGGTGGCGAGACGCAGCGGCTGAAGATGGTGCGCCACCTCGGCAGCAGCCTGATCGGGATGACGTTCATCTTCGACGAGCCGAGCACCGGGCTGCATCCGCGTGACGTGGGGCGGCTCAACGACCTGCTGCGGATGCTGCGGGACAAGGGCAACACGGTACTCGTCGTCGAGCACGACCCGGACGTCATCGAGATCGCCGACCATGTCGTCGACATCGGTCCGCGGGCCGGCGTCCATGGTGGCGAGATCGTCTTCCAGGGGACGTTCGAGCAGCTGGAGAAGGCCGACACGCTCACCGGTGCCGGCCTGCGGCGCACCGGCTCGGTCAAGGACGTCGTCCGCCAGCCGACCGGAAAGCTACCGATCGAGGGGGCGAACCTGCACAATCTCACGAACGTGTCAGTCAGCTTCCCGACCGGGGTGCTCACGGCCGTCACCGGTGTCGCGGGGTCAGGCAAGAGCTCGCTGGTCGCCGAGGTGTTCATGAGCACCTACCCGGAGGCCGTCTTCGTCGATCAGTCGGCCATCAGAGCGTCATCACGCTCCACCCCGGCCGGCTACCTCGATGCGATGGACCCGATCCGTAAGCTGTTCGCCAGGGCGAGCGGCGTGTCGGCGAGCCTGTTCAGTTTCAACTCCGCGGGCGCCTGCGACGAGTGCAACGGCCGTGGTGAACTCGTCACCGAGCTGGCGTACATGGACCCGGTGCGGACGCCCTGCGGCTCATGTGACGGCCGCAGGTTCAAGGAGGATGTGCTGGCGCACCTGGTGCGCGGCAAGTCCATCGCGGACGTGCTCGAACTGCCCGCCGAAGACGCCGTCGCGTTCTTCGCCGAGGACGAGATCAACGGCAAGCTGGCCGGTCTCGTCGAGGTGGGACTTGACTACCTCACCCTCGGCCAGCCGCTGAGCACGCTGTCCGGCGGTGAACGGCAACGGCTGAAGCTCGCTGGCCGGTTGCACCGTTCCGGCTGCGTCTACGTCCTCGACGAACCGACCACCGGGCTGCACATGTCCGATGTGGAAACCGTTGTCGGCCTGATGAACAGACTGGTGGATCAGGGCAACACGGTCATCGTCATCGAGCACAACCTCGACGTCGTCCGGCAGGCCGACTGGGTGATCGACCTCGGTCCAGACGGCGGTAAGCACGGTGGGGAGATCGTGTTCACCGGCACGCCAGCGGAACTGCTCACCGCCAACGGCTCGGCCACCGGCGAGTGCCTTCGCCGCCGCCCTACAGCCTGAGCCGACCCGCCATTACGCCTACACCCGCGGAAACGTGCCGGTCGTCGCGGTCGATGGCGGACCGAAGCTGACCGCGACGAGCCCTACGGTCTGATCCGACCGGCCACGGACGTACGGGGTGCCGATGTGATCCCGCGCCCGCAGATGATGGAGGAGTAATGGCAGATGCGATTGTCGCTGAGGGACTGTTCAGGCGTTTCGGTTCGACCGTCGCGCTGGACGGTCTTGATCTCACCGTCCGGGAGGGCACGGTGACAGGCCTGCTCGGCCCCAACGGCGCCGGCAAAACCACGGCGGTGCGGGTGCTGTCCACTTTGCTTCGCCCCGACTCGGGCTGCGCCGTCGTCGCCGGGCTGGATGTGCGGACCGATGCGGTGAAACTGCGCGGAAGGATCGGGCTGTCCGGGCAGTACGCCGCCATCGACGACGATCTCACCGCCAGGGAGAACCTCACAATGATCGGCAGGCTGTATCACCTCGGCGCCGCGGCCAGCGTCAAACGGGCCGATGAGCTGCTCGAACGATTCGACCTGACCCAGCACGCCAACCGCCGGGTGAAGGGCTACTCGGGTGGCATGCGCCGCAGGGTGGACCTGGCGTGTGCCGTGGTGTCCAAGCCGGAGGTGTTGTTCCTGGACGAGCCGACGACCGGACTCGACGTCCGCAGCCGGATCGGCATGTGGGAGGTGATCGGTGAGCTGGTGCGGGGCGGCAGCACACTGCTGCTCACCACGCAGTACCTCGAGGAGGCCGACCAACTGGCCGACCGGATCGCGGTGGTGGACCACGGCCGGGTGATCGCCGAGGGCACGTCGGAGGAGCTCAAGGCCCGCATCAGCGGGGAACGTCTTGAGCTGACTGTGGCCACCCCGGCGGAGGTGTCCACGGCACGCACGTTGCTCCGGGAAATCGCCCAAGGCGCCATCACGGTCGATGAGGAGCACAACCATGTGATCGTGCCGGTGGACGATGGACCGCAGGCGCTGGTCGCCGGTATCCGGCTGCTCGACGACGCGCACGTGCGGCTGGTCGGTGCCGATCTGCGCAGGCCCAGCCTGGACGAGGTCTTCCTTGCTCTGACGGCCCGTCACATCCCGGTTCTCGATGCCGCCGACGAGCGCGGCCACGCGGTCGGCATGGTCAGCGCCAAGACGAAGGAGCAGGTCAAGTGAGTGCCTTGAGCCAGGCCATCGGTGACGGTTTCACACTCACCAAACGCAATCTCCTCAAGAACCTGCGCAATCCGGACATCGTGGTGTTCTCCAGCGCGGCGCCCATCGCGTTCGCTCTGCTCTTCGGATTCGTCTTCGGCAGCGCGATCACCGTGCACGGCTCGAACTACCGCGAGTTCATGATCGTCGGGATCTTGACCCAGACGATGTTGCTGACCGCATCGAACACCGGGGTGGGCATCGCCCATGACATGAGGCAGGGCTTGGTGGATCGGTTCCGGTCGCTGCCCATCGCGCCGTCCGCGGTACTGGTCGGCCGGACCAGCGGAGACGCGGTGAACAACCTCGTGGTGATCGTCCTTATGTCGTTGACCGGCCTGCTCATGGGGTGGCGGATCCGGTCGTCGTTCCTCGATGCGGCCCTAGCCTTCCTGCTGCTGTTCCTGTTCGCCTACGCCGCTTCCTGGATCACCGCGGCGATCGGGCTGACCGCGAAATCACCCGAGGTAGTGTCCAACGCGATGCTCATGTTCCTGCTCCCGTTCACGTTCATCTCGAACTCGTTCGTGCCCAGCGAGGGTCTGCCTACGGTCTTGCGGGTGATCGCGGACTGGAATCCGGTCTCGGCCGTGGTCGAGGCTTGCCGGCGGCTGTTCGGCAACATCCCGCCGGACCGACCCGTACCGGAGGCGTGGCCGTTGCAGTATCCGGTCCTGTCGTCGTTCCTGTGGGTGACGCTGATTCTCGTGATCTTCGTCCCGCTTGCGATCCGCCGGTACCAGAAGGCGATGAGTAAGTAGCCCGTCAACCGCCGTGCCCGGTCGATGGCCGTCTGGTCGGTGCGGATCTCACGATCAGGCTTGGGAACCCGCCTGCGGCCACGCGGCCCGCTGGAGGCGGGCCGTCAGCGTCCGGAGGTGCTCCATCAACTCGGGTGGCTCGAGGACGTCGAACTCGAAGCCGAACGCGGCCACCCATACCGCGAGATGGTCGAGGCTGTCCGAGCCGATGCGCAGGATGCAGGTGTTCTCGTCAAGGGGTTCCACCATGCCGAGGGTGGGTGGAACCTCGTCGGCCACCTCCCCGGCCGAGCCGTGCATGGTGAGCACGGCCTGGTAGCGGTGGCGGTCCGTGGTCATGTCCCTGGCGAGGTAGCCGGCCAGGTCCTCGCTGGGGAGTGGCCTCGGGGTGAACCGGGGCCCGAGAGGGCTGCGTAGGGACAGTCTGTCGACTCGGAACGTCCGCCAGTCCGACCTCCCGGTGTCCCAGCCGAAGAGATACCACCGCCGTCCGCCGGTGACCAGCCGGTAGGGCTCCACGTCCCGCACGGTGTCCGCGCCGTTGCTCGAGACATAGTCGAACCGCAGCCGTCCATGGTCGCGCACCGCCGAGGCGATCGCGGTCAGCGTCGACGGGTCAACCGTGGGGCCAGGCATCGGCATGGCCACCAGCGCCGAGCTGAGCGTGTTCACCTGGTAGCGCAGCCGCGAGGGCAGCACCTGGTCCAGCTTGGCCAAGGCCCGTACGGAGGTTTCGGCGATGCGTGTGACCGCACCGCCGGCCGCCGTTCGCAGCCCGACCGCCACCGCAACCGCCTCTTCGTCGTCGAGCAACAGCGGGGGCATCGAGCCACCGGCGCCTAGTTGGTAGCCGCCGCCGACGCCGCCGATCGCATTGATCGGATAACCCAGGACCCGCAGCTTGTCGACATCGCGACGTACGGTCCGCGGGCTCACCCCAAGGCGCTCGGCCAGCTCTGTTCCCGACCAGTCCCGATGGGCCTGCAGCAATGCCAGCAGACGGAGCAGCCGAGCGGAGGTCTCCAACATAACGACGATTGTCGCGTTGATCGCGGACAGGAGCTGACCGCGAGCACTTCTAACGTCTGTGCCACGACGAAAGGAATCTCAATGACCATCCTTGTAGCCGGTGCCACCGGCAATGTTGGCCGTCCCCTCGTTGAACAGCTGCTGGCGGCCGGACACCGTGTCCGTGCTCTCACCCGCAACCCGGCGAAGGCCGACCTTCCCGCGGGCGCCGAGGTGGTCGCCGGCAACCTGGCCGAGACCGCGAGCCTGTCCGCGGCCTTCTCCGGCGTCCGCGCCGCACACCTGATCAACTTCAGCGGGGAGGACTTCTCGCCGCTGACCAACGGTCTGGAAATCGTTGACCTGGCGAAGAAGGCCGGGGTGCGCAAGGTGACGGTGCTCAAGGGAGAAGCGACGAAGAGCCCGCTGGAGAAGGCCATCGAGGGCAGCGGCCTGGAGTGGACTCACCTGTCGCCGGTGGAGTTCATGTCCAACGCCCTGGAGTGGGCGGAGTCCGTACGGGCCGAAGGTGTCGTCCGTGAGGCGTTCGCCGGCTCCAGGAGCGCGATGATCCACGAGGCTGACATCGCCTCGGTCGCCGCGACCGCGCTGACCACCGATGGCCACGCCGGCCAGGAGTACTGGCTGACCGGGCCGGAGGCGCTGACCCCACCGGAGAAGGTTCGCACGATCAGCGACGTCCTCGGCCGCGACGTGGGCTATATCGAACTCACCAAGGACGAGATCGTCGCGCAGTGGCGCCAGACTGGCTATACCGACGAGGACATCGAGTTCTTCCTGACCATGCGGACCAACCCGCCGCAGGCCGGCTACACCGTGCTGCCCACCGTGGAGGAGGTCACCGGTAGGCCGGCCCGGACCTTCGCGCAGTGGGTGCGGGAGAACGCTGCGGCCTTCGGTGCCTGACGTCGGATACGGCCCGGCGATTCCGAAGATGTCCCACAGCACTTAGGTCGGGTCGCCTGGGGAAATCGCCTGAAGTGCGACTCGCCCCAGGCGACCCGACCTAAGTCGTTCGTCACTCAGAGCGGGTCATGATCCTCGCGCGTCCGTCAAGTATCGCGACGGCGGATACGACATCGTTACTCGCTCCTAGCGGTGGATCGTTCTGGGCGGCATGACCCTACGTGCTGAAGCGGCCCGTCGGGAGATCCAGTTCCTGCCTGCGCGATTCAGCCAACATCCGGTGTGCTCCGGTGCAGCCGCAATCCAAGAGCGAGCTGTCTGCGGCGATCCGGGCCGGTCTTGGCGGGGCCGGCCAAGACCGCTGCGCTCTGGCATGGATGGTGAGATCGGCGCGTCGCCTGACATCGCGCATGGCTACGTCGTCCTAACGATGAACCGAATGTTCCAGTCGGGCAATCCCTACGGCACCTCCCACGTGGCCGGCGATGGCCCGCCCAGCGAGGTGATCTTGCAGGCCTGATCCAGCACGGGATTATGAACGGAGGATGCGATGAATTCGAACGAGTCCGAGGTTAGGGCGCTCTTGGAGAGCCGAGTCGATGCCTGCCAGACAAAGGACGTTGACCGACTCATGTCACATTACTCTTCCGACATTGTTTATTACGATGTCGTCCCGCCTCTTCAGTTCGCGGGATCCGATCAAGTCCGCGGCAACTTTGTGCGGTGGTTCGATGAATATGCTGGCCCCATCAGCCTGGAAACGCACGACCTTACCCTTGCGACGGGGGAAGATATCGCGTTCGCGAATATGCTCCACCTGGACTCCGGAACACGCAAGAACGGACTCCAGAGCGCGATATGGGTACGATCGACAGTTTGCTGCCGACGGTCAGGCGACAAGTGGTTGATCACGCACGAACATATCTCAGTGCCGATCAACCCTGAGAACCTGCAGGCCTGGTTCCCGCCAGGGTTTGAGCCGGCCTGATCGTTCATGGGGCGCCGCACCGGCTGCGGCCTCAGGGGATGAGCGGCACGCGTCAGCCTGTCGTCCAGGGCCGGAGCTTCTCAGGGTTCCGTACTCCCCAGATGTGCTTGATCCGGCCACCCGTGACCTCGAACGCCATCACTGCCACAGTGATGCCGTCCAGCTGGAGCACCAGACCGGGCTGACCGTTGACCGTACGCTCCAGGATCGTCAGATCGGGCGCCATGCCGGCGACGTCGACGCAGTAGCGCGCGACCTGCTCGCTGCCTTCGATCGGGTGGAGGCCGGCGCTGACGAGGCCGCCGCCGTCGCCGATCGCCGTAACGTCGGGGTCGAGGAGGCCGATGAGGGCGTCGATGTCCTTGGCTTCCCACGCCTGCTTGAAGTCTCTGACGATGCCGGCCTGCTGGGCCGCCGGAGTCGCGGGCGCCTGCGAGGCGCCAAGACGGCGGCGGGCCGAGGAGGCCAGCTGACGACAGGCCGCCGGGGTACGGCCGACGATCTCGGCCACTTCGGCGAAGGAGTAGCGGAAGACATCGTGCAGGACGAGCGCGACGCGCTCGGCCGGGGTCATCGACTCCAGCACGACCAGGAAGGCCATGGTGATCGACTCGTCGAGAGTGACACGGTCGACCGGGTCGCCCGACCGCCCGGTGATCCACTCCGTGGGGTCGGGCAGCGGCTCGGGGATCCATTCGCCGACGTAGCGTTCGCGCCTCGCGCGGGCCGAGCCGAGCAGGTCCAGGCAGATGCGGCTGGCGACCTTCGTCAGCCAGCCGCGGGGGGATTCGATGGCGTCCTGCTGCTCCGGGGTCATGGCGTACCAGCGGGTGTAGGTCTCTTGTACGACATCCTCGGCATCGGCCAAGGAGCCGAGGAGGCGGTAGGCGAGATTGATCAGCTTGCGCCGCTCGCTCATGATCACGCTCAGGCCCGGATCGAGCCGGCCGCCTCCTGGCTCGGATGGGGTGGTCATGGTGTCGCCGACTTTCTTCTGTCCCAGGTGCTCTCCCCAGTACGACGAGACGACACCGCGGAATGTGAGGCGACGCGCCTTGGGCTAACCGGCCACCTCGACGTTGTGCCGCCGGTCGCGCAGGCGCTGGACGGCCTTGTCCGGTGCGCCCGCGTCCACCACGATGACGTCGAACTTCTCCAGCGGCGCCACCCGGTGCAGCGCCACCCGGTCGAGCTTGGTGTGGTCCACCGCGAGGACGCAGCGCGTGCCCGCGGTCACCATGGCCCGCTTCACCAGCACGATCTCCTGCTCCTGGTGGAAGGCGTGCCGGTCGGAGATCGCCGAGGTGGAGACGATCACCATGTCGGTGTTCATGGCCTGGACGGAGTCGACGCAGCCGACGCCCAGGAACGAGTCGTGCGTCGGATGGTATTCGCCGCCCAGCGCCATGAGCCGGATGCCGGGCACGGGGGCGAGCAGCCTGATGGCCTCGAGGAAGTTCGTCACCACGGTCAGGGGGGCCACCTCACCGAGATGGCGGGCGACGGCCAGCGCGGTCGTGGAGTCGTCGATCATGACCGAGCTGCCCGGCTCGATCAGCCCCACCACGTGGCGGGCGATCGCCTCCTTCTCCTCGGTCTGGGCCGTCAGCCGGTAGGCGATGTTGCTCTCGAAGACGCTCGACCCCTGCGCGCTCGCGCCGCCGCGGTATTTGCGCACCATGCCCTGGAACTCGAGCTCGTCGAGGTCGCGGTGGACGGTCATCACGCTCACGCGGAACACCTCCGCGAGCTCGCTCACCGAGGCGGAGCCGTGCCGCATGAGATGCTCCGCCATCGCCTGGCGCCGGACGACTCCCCTGTCCGAGTGCTGACGTGATTTCACCCGCGCCCTCCCGATCTAGATGACAGAACGATGACAGCGCGATGGCAGCTGTGATGACAGCGCATCGTAGCGCGGCGCGCACCCTTGACACCCCTGCGGAACGGCTCGTAGTCTCCTCGCACCTTCACAACTTCACACGTTTTAACGTTAGATGTAACTCATTAAAACGTTCTCATCCCTCGGGAGCCCCCCAATCCCGTCAGACCGAGGAGACAGTGCTATGACCGAGCTACGCGACGCCAGGCTGAGCCGCGTTCAGTTCTTCCGCATGATGGGCGGTCTCGCGGTCGCCGCCGCGGCGACCGCGTGTTCGACCAAGCCACAGCCCACCGGCTCCACCGGTTCGGGACAGGCGTCCGCCGTCGAGCTGCGGTTCGTCGGCGTGGCCGACCAGAAGGCGCCGATGGACGAGCTGGTGGCGGCCTACAAGCAGGCCAAGCCGGGCGTCACACTGGCCACCTCGTTCGCGCCGACCGACCAGGTGCAGACCTCGCTGCGTACCCAGCTCGGCGCGGGCAACGCGCCCGACGTGCACGTGGTCTACCCGGGCAGCGGCAGCGCGATGTCGATGGACCAGATCGCCGGGGCCGGGCTGCTGGCCGACCTGTCCGACCAGGCGTGGACGCAGACGATCCCGACCGGTTTCAAGCCCGCCTTCCAGAAGGACGGCAAGACCTACATCTACTCGGCCGGCTCCTCGGTCATCGGCGCGATCTACAACAAGAAGGTGTTCCAGGAGGCGGGCGTGGACGCGCCGCCGACCACCTGGACGGAGTTCCTGGCGGTCTGCGACAAGCTGAAGAAGGCCGGCAAGACGCCGATCGCCCTGGGCGCGCAGACGCCGTGGGTCACCCAGCTCATCACCTACGCCCTCGTCCCCTCGACCGTGTACGCCAAGGACCCCACCTTCGACGACAAGCAGGCGGCGGGGCAGACCAGCTTCGCCAAGTCCGGCTGGCGCGAGGCGATGGAGATGTACATGGAGCTGCAGAAGCGCGGCTTCTTCAACGACAAGCCGAACGGCACCACCTTCGAGCAGCAGATCTCGATGGTGGCCACCGGTAAGGCGGGCATGGCCATCCAGGTGTCCGCGGTGCTGCCGGACTTCCGCAAGTCGGCGGGCAGTCCCGACGACCTGTCGATGTTCCCGCTCCCCGGTGCGGACACGGCGGACCAGGTGTGGATCCCGGCCGGCGTGGTGGTCGGCCTCGGTGCCGCCGCCAAGGGCAAGAACCTGGCCGAGGCCAAGGCGTTCATCGACTTCCTCGGCAAGCAGGAGAACATCAACCGCTGGGCCAAGGCGATCGCGGCCATCCCGCTCACCCAGGACGCCTCCTCCACCATCGACCCCGCCGTGCAGTCGTTCCTGCCGTTCACCAAGGACCGGGCCGTGCCGTTCATGGACCAGCGCTGGCCCAACGCCGAGGTGCAGCCGGTCCACTTCGCGGTGATCCAGGACCTGCTCGCCGGCAAGATCAAGATCGATGACGCGCTGCGGAAGATGGACGAGGCCTACGCCAAATGACCATGACAGCGACGCCCGTCGGACGATCCACCGCCGGGGCCGGCAAGCCCCGGCGGCGGTTCGCCGCGCTCTCGCCCTCGTGGCTGTTCGCGGCGCCCGCCCTGGTGGTCTACGCCGTCGTCGTGCTCTATCCCAGCCTGGCGGGCATGCTGTACGCCTTCACCGACTGGAGCGGCATCGGCGCGGACAAGTCGTTCGTCGGGCTGGCGAACTTCCAGACGCTCCTGCACGACGAGCAGGCCATGGACTCCATCGGCAACACGCTGCTGCTGACCGTGGCGATCGTCGTCGTGCAGAACGCCGTGGGGCTGCTGCTCGCGCTCGGCGTGCACGCCAAGCTGAAGAGCCGGGCGCTGCTGCGGGTGATCTTCTTCGCGCCGGTCGTCGTCAGCCCCGTCATGGTGGCCTTCTTGTGGAAGTACATCTACAACCCCGACCCGTCCGCCGGGCTCAACGGGCTGCTCGGTCTGAAGATCGACTGGCTGGGCGACCCGTCGCTCGCGCTGTGGTCGATCGCGGCCACGGTCGTGTGGCAGTACGCCGGCTACTCGATGGTCATCTTCCTGGCCGGGCTGGAGGGCGTGCCGAAGGAGCTGCACGAGGCGGCGATGATCGACGGCGCGAGCACCCTGCAACGCTTCCGGTACGTCACCTGGCCGCTGCTCGCCCCGGCCCTGACGATCAATCTGATGCTCTCCACGATCGGCGGTCTCAAGCTGTTCGACCAGGTCTTCGCGGCGACCAACGGCGGCCCGGGCTACGCCACCGAGACGCTGTCGACCGTGCTGTACAAGCAGGCGTTCGTGTTCGGCAAGTTCGGCTACAGCACCGCGATCGCCCTGGTGCTCGCGCTGTTCGTGGCCGCGGTGTCGCTCGTGCAGGTCTACTACCTGCGCGGCCGGGAGGTGGCCCAGTGAGGCGGACGTTCCTGCTGGAGCTCGTCATGATCGTGGTGGCGGTGGCGTTCCTCTTCCCGGTGTACGCGCTGATCACGCTGTCGCTGAAGGACCCGGCGCAGATCTCGCAGACGCCGCTGGCGCTGCCCGCCCCGCCCACGACGGACAACTTCACCAAGGCATGGTCGGCGGCCGCGCTCGGCCCGTCCCTGATGAACAGCACCGTGATCACCGCCGTCAGCCTGGTCGCGCTGATCGCCCTCGGCTCCTTCGCCGCCTACTACCTGGCCAGGGCCAAGAGCCATCTGGGCTACGGGTTGTACGTGCTGTTCCTGCTGGGCATCGTGCTGCCCTTCCAGCTCGGGATGATCCCGCTCTACCAGCTGGTGACCGACCTGGGGCTGATCGGCACGCACGCGGGGATGATCCTGTTCTACACGGGGATCCAGTTGCCGTTCACGGTGTTCCTCTACACCGGGTTCATCCGCGCGCTGCCCCGCGAGTACGCCAGCGCCGCCCAGATCGACGGCGCCTCGCATCTGACCGCGTTCACCAGGGTCGTCTTCCCGCTGCTGCGGCCGATCACCGGCACGGTGCTGATCCTCAACGCCGTGTTCATCTGGAACGACTTCTTCACCCCCCTGCTCTACCTGGGCGGCTCGGGGTTCGAGACGGTGCCGGTGAGCGTCTTCGCCTTCGTCGGCCAGTACGTCTCCGACCACGGTCTCGTCTTCGCCGGGCTGGTACTCGGGGCGCTGCCGATCGTGGTGATCTTCCTCCTCCTGCAGCGCTACGTGATCAAGGGCTTCTCCAGCGGGCTCAAGGGCTGAGGCACGCTCACCCGGAGACCACCTGGCCGCTCTGCACGACGTGGCGGATGTGCTTGGGCTCGGCGAGCACCCCGAGGTCCCGTAGAGGGTCGCCGTCGAGCACGAGCAGGTCCGCCCGCGCGCCCACCGCGAGCGTGCCGATCTCGCCGGCCAGTCCGACGAGGTCGGCCGCGTTGACCGTGGCGGCCCGCACCACGTCGATCGGCTGCTGCACCTCGCCGCGCAGCCGGAACTCGTGGTTCTGGTGGCGGTGCATGCCGCCCAGCAGGTCGCTGCCGTAGGCCAGCCGCACGCCCGCGCGGGCGGCGCGCTCCAGCGCCCGGAGCCCGGCGCCGAGCACCTCGTCGACCTTGCGCCAGCTCGACTCCGGCAGGCCGAAGGCCATGCCCTCCTCCTTGAGCGCCCAGTACGTCACGAGCGTGGGCACCAGGTAGGCGTCGTGCCTCAGGAACAGCTCCACGCTGCGGTCGTCGAGCAGGTTGCCGTGCTCGATCGAGCGCACCCCGGCCTCCAGGGCGCGGTTGACCGCGCGGGCCGTGTAGGCGTGCGCGGCGACGTAGCGGTTGGCGGCCTCGGCCTCCTCGACGATCGCGCGCAGCTCGTCCATGGAGTACTGGGTCGAGTCGATGCGGTCGGTGGGCGAGGCGACACCGCCGGAGGCCATGACCTTGATGTGGTGGGCGCCCTTGCGCAGCTCGTCGCGCGCGGCCGCGCGCACGGCGTCCACGCCGTCGGCGACCCGGCCGAGACCGGCGCAGCAGGACTGGTCGGCGCCCCCGTGCTGGCCCCGGCCGCGCTGGTCGCCGTGGCCGCCGGTCTGGCTCAGCCCCTTACCGCAGAACAGCAGCCGCGGCCCGCGGATCAAGCCCTCCTCCTGGGCGTCGCAGAGCCCGTAGTCGGCTCCGGAGGCGTCACGGACCGTGGTGAAGCCGCGGTCGAGCATCTGCCCCATCAGGCGGGCGCTGTGCGCGGTGATGTAGGAGGGCGACATGGCGGGCAGACTGCCCAGGTCGGCGGTCGCGGCGGTGACGTGCACGTGCGCGTCGATCAGCCCGGGTACGACCACGCCGCCGGCCACGTCGATCACCCGAGTGCCCGCGGTGCCGACCAGTCCCGGGCCCGCCTCGACAATGCGGCCCTCCTCCAGGCGCAGGTCACCTTCGGCGTAGTCACCGGTGACCACGTCGAGCACGAGGGCGTTACGCAACAGCAGACTCACTTGATACCTCTCAGGTTCACTCGGCTCAGCCTCACAACGCAGCTCGGCCTCACTCGGCGGTTCCGTGTACGGCGGCGCGCAGGGCGGGCACCGCGAGGGGCGCCAGGGACGCGGCGACGGCGACCGACCCCTCGTCGTAACTGCCCTCGGCGTCCAGGATGTTCAGCACCCCGAGCACCTCGTCCCCGTCCATCACCGGCACGTTGACGATGGCCCCGCAGCCCAGGCTCTCGATCAGCTCGTGGTCGGCGAACACCTCCCGCACGGCGGCCCGGTCCGGGCCGAAGTACGGCTCCCCCGCCTCGATGCAACGGGCCAGCCAGCCCCGGGCCACCTCGACCGTCTTCTCCCCGCCCACGGGATAGCGCTCGGGGTCGCTGCTGTGGACGCGCCGCAGCGCCTGCCGTTCGGGAATCCAGGCCAGGACCGTGAACAGCCGCACTCCCAGTGAGTCCCGGACCTTCTCCTCCACGTCTTTCAGGTCGGTCATTTCGCCATCTCCCCCGCTGTGTCGGCGGGATCGCCCCGCTCGGTCAGGTCTTCCAGTGACCGTCCGGCCGTGGACAGGCCGAAGACGACCACGCAGATCACCCCCGCCACCAGCACGGCCGTGGTGAGGCCGAACACTCCGGCGAAGCCCAGGCTCGCGGCCGACAGGCCGATGATCGTGGGCGCGAGAATGCTGCCGACGCGGCCGAACGCGCTGGACAGGCCGGTGCCGGTGGCCCGGATCCAGGTCGGGAACACCTCGGGCGTGTAGGAGTAGACGCCCGCGTACGTTCCGTTGAGGAAGAAGGACAGCACCGCGCCCGCGATCGTGATGGCGACCGGCGAGTCCATCTGGGACAGCCAGAACGCGCTGATCGCCGAACCCGCGAGGTAGAGCGCGATGGTGTTCTTGCGGTCCAGCCGCTCCGACAGCCAGGCGGCGGAGAAGTAACCGGGGATCTGCGCCAGATAGATGATGATCGAGAACTCGAAGCTCTTCGTCACCGTGATGCCGCGCCCCACGAGCAGGGTCGGGATCCAGGAGAAGAACCCGTAGTAGGAGAACGTGATCACGAACCAGATCAGCCAGATGACGGCGGTCCGCTTGGCCATGGCCGGGCTCCACAGGAACCGCAGCGCGCTGATCAGGTTCACCTTCGGGGTGACCGTCGCGACCTGAGCGGTGGCGGCGGGCACGGGCGGGAGAACCTGCCCGGTGGCCCGCTCGACGCGGCGTTCGAGGTCGACGACCACCGCCTCGGCCTCCGTGTGGCGGCCCTGCTGGAGCAGGAAGCGCGGCGATTCGGGCAGCGAGCGCCGCCACCACAGCAGCATCACCACCGGCACCGCGGTGATCAGCTGCGCGACGCGCCAGCCGTCGTCCATCGTCGGGACCACGAAGCGGCCGATCAGCGCGGCCATGACGAAACCGAAGGAGAAGAACCCGGCCAGCGCGCCGATGAACCAGCCGCGCCGCTTGGCCGGGACGAACTCTGACAGGAACGGCGCGATGATCGCGCTCTCGGCACCGGCCCCGGCCCCGGCGAGGATCCTGGAGCCCAGGAAAGCCTCGTAGTTCGGGGCGAAGGCGGCGACCACCGAGAAGACCGCGTAGAACGCCAGCGCGTACATCATGACCTTCTTGCGGCCGATGCGGTCGCCGAGCAGGCCCGCGATGGCCGCCCCGAACAGGAACCCGAAGGGGCTCGCGGAGCCGATCAGGCCGAGCTGGCCGTCGTCGAGGCCCCACTCCGCGCGGGCGCTGGGCAGCAGGAAGGCGACCACGGCGGAGTCCATGCCGTCGAAGGTGTAGCCGAGTCCGCCTATGAGCAGAAGGAGATAGTGCGGACGGCTCAGGGGGAGCCGGTCCAGACGGGCCAACAAGGTCATGCCAACGCACCTTCCCAAGGTCACAGCCCTGTAGAACGATTGCCTGGCAACGTATAGTGCAAATCCCCCAAATTGCAATGTTCTTTGCACATTCTCCATGTTGCGAACGCGTAGCATGGCTGCTCGGCCACGGGAGAGGATCAGGTGACAGAGCGCGTCACGGACAGCTTTCAGGACTGGCTGCGCGAGCGGGTGCCCGAGCGCGGGCTGCGGCCCAAGGCGGCCGCGCTGCTGGAGGTGCTCCTGTCCCAGCCGCGCCGGGCGTCGTTCGCCTCGGCCGCCGAGCTGGCCCAGCTCGCGGGCGTGAACGTGGCGACCGTGACCCGCACCGCACAGGCGCTCGGCTTCGCCGGCTGGCCCGCGCTCCAGCAGGAGTTGCGCGCTCGCTACCTGTCTTCACTCAGCGCGCCCCAGGTGGCGGCCGAGCACAGCGGCGCCGGCTCGCCCAGCTCCCGCTCACTCCGGCGCGACCTGGACAGCCTCGCGCTGCTCAACAGGCGCCTGGACGAAGGCGTGCTGCGTACCATCGCCGAGGCCGTCGCCGCCGCGGGCCGCACCGTGATCGTCGCGGACGGCAGCTACGCGGCGGTCGGCATGGCGCTCGCGCACAACGCCCGGCTGGCCGGCTACCCCGTCGCGGCCGTGACGAGCGGGGACGCCGAGCTGGCCAACTCCGTCGCGGCGATCGGCCCGGGTGACGTGCTGATCGCCATCAGCTTCTGGCGGCTGTACGAGAGCACCGTGCTGGCCGCCAACGAGGCGCGCGCCCGTGGCGTCCGCGTCTTCGCCTTGACGGACGCGGCCAGCCCCGCCCTGGCGAACGCCGCCGAGGAGGTGGTGATGGTCCCGGCCGAGGGAGTGGCGTTCTTCCCGTCGCTGACCGCCGGCATGGCCGTCGCGCAGGCGCTGGTCACACAGCTGGCCACCGTGGACCCGGCCCGGACGAGCGCCTCCATCGAGACGGCCGAGGGCATGTGGTCGAAGTTCGGCCTCCTGCACCGGCGCCCCGCACCACCCGCCCCCGCCGACCAACACAGCGACCACCACAGCGACCGACCCGGCTGACCGGCAACGGCCCGCGCGACTATGCCGCCACAGACTTGCGCGGCAGCAGGAGGAAAGCCCCGAGGTAGAGGATCCCGGCCACGATGAGCAGCCCCTTGTAGCCGATCACCAGCGCCAGATACTCCAGGCAGCCGCCCACCATGGCCCCCAGGAGGTTCGCCCCGAAGGACGTCGTGGCGTCGGCGGAGTCGGAGAAGCGTTTGGCGAAGACCACGTTCGCCGCGAAGATCGGCAGGAACGCCACCGTCACCGCCGCGACCGCCCGCAGGGGCAGCGGCAGTGACAGCAGCCATGTGTTCGGCACCAGCCAGGCCAGCAGCAGCCCGCCGAACAGCACCCCGTACATGACCGGCAGTGGCGGGGTGCGGAAGCGGCGGGTGATCTCGACGGCGGCGAGCACCGCGACGAGCACCCCGGCGAACACGATGGCGTTGACCACCCACGTCGTGCCGAACAGCAGCGCGAAGCCCGTCACGCTCTTGGTCTCCAGCAGCAGGAAGGCCACCCCGAGCAGGAACAGGTCGGCGTACGGCCGCATCCGCCGGTAGGGCCCGGCGACGACGCGGACGGCGATCAGGCTGACCGCGAGGATCAGGCCGAGCGTGATGAGGTAGAGCGACGGGATGTCGCCGTCCTTCAGGTAGAGGAACGGCCGGTCGTCACCGGTGGGCGGCGGGGTGCCGGCGGCGGCGCCCGCCCACTCCCCCGCGCATCGCTGCGCCGACGCCGTCGCGCCCGCCGTGATCACGGCCTGCTGGCCCGCCGTGCTGACCACGTCGACGCACGGCTTGTGGCCGAACGCGCTCTGCACGGTCCAGGCGAGCCGATCGACGAGCCAGCTCTCGCGGTAGTAGTTGTACATCGAGAAGGTCCCGGTGGGCTTGAGGTGCGCCCGGGCGGCCCGCATGGCCTCCTCGGTGAACAGGTAGCTCTCCAGCCGCAGCGAGCTGGCCCCCGACACCAGCGTGAGCGAGTCGGGCAGGGCGAACAGGATCAGGTCGTACTTGTCGCCGGTGCGTTCCAGGAAGGCGCGGCCGTCGGTGACGTGGGTGGTCACCCGGGGATCGTCGTAGGGCTTGTCGGGGTGCAGGGAGCCGCCGAGTTCGCGGAGCTTGGGGTCGATCTCGACGGCGTCGACGTGGGTCGCGCCCTTGGACAGGGCGATCGCCACGTCCGTGCCGCTGCCCGCGCCGACGATGAGCACGCTCTTGGGCGGAGTGCTCGCCCGCTCGTACGGCAGGCCGTACTGGCGCTCCCACTGCAGCCGGGCGGCGGCGGGCACGGCCTGCTGGTGCGGGACGCCGTTCACGGAGATGTCGGTGACGGGCACGCCGAGCTGCTCGAACTGCTTGTAGGTGACCTTGTAGTACGGCGACCAGAACGCCCCGGCGGTCAGCGTCTCGGCCAGCAGCAGCCCCACGACCGCCAGGGACGGCACGGTGACGAGCCCGAGGTAGATGATCCGCGGCCGGGGCACCAGCAGCACGCCGTAGGCGGCGGCCGCGATCAGTCCCCAGAACACCGGCGGCGCGCTCAGGAACGACAGCGCGGTGAAGAGCGCGATCCCCGAGAGGCTGCCGATCAGGTCGTAGCGGTAGGCCTCCAGGCGGGGCAGCTCGGGGAAGCAGCGCCCGACCAGCTCGGCCGGGCCCATCAGCACGAGCGCCGCCGCGCAGAAGATCACCGGCAGGATCAGCCACGCGGGCGGTCCCGTGGTCTGCAGGCTGGTCCAGTAGAGGACGCCCTCGGTGTTGCGGTCGACGGTGACGGGAAAGGTCAGCACGAGGAAGACCAGGCCGAACAGGATGACCGGCGAATAGTACGGCTGGCGCCGCGCCCGCCCCACGCGCAGGAACCCCAGGCCGATGCCGAGGAACGAGCCGAGAAGCACGAAATTGGTGAAATAGCTGAGATGCACGATGTTCGATCCGGTCCACCGGATCAGCGCCAGCTCCAGGAAGAGCATGAACGCACTGGCGAGAATGAGTCTCGGCCGCACCGCCAGCCAGTGGTCGCCGTCCTCGCCCGCCGCCGTCTTTTGTGCCTGGAGCGTCATGCCGCCTCACGCTAGTGAACGGACCGGGAACAAGGAAGCCTGACAGCGGGAATGAATATCGTCCCCTTGGCGGCTTTTACGGCATTTCAGCAGGTCAAAGCCCCTGAGATGCGCTGGACACGCCCGGACAGATGAAGGAATCTTGGGAGGTTCATTTCCCTCCGAACATTCCGGTGGTGCCTCATGCGCGTCCTGATCCAGCTGCGCCCCTCCCCCGATCTGGTCGCGGCGGTCGCCGATCCCGGCCAGACCGCCACCACGGCCGACGTCGCGGACGGCCTGCCCGGAGTCGAGCTCGACAACGCCTTCACGCCCGTACCCCTCCCCCGGCCCGTCCCGCCGCCCGGCGGCGACCCGCTATCGCTCAACCAGCCGCTGGGCTTCTCTCTGGCCGCCGAGGACGCCTCGGTGCTGGTTCGCGGCACGATCTCCGACGACGAGCTCCTGACCCGCGTGGCCCTTCTGCCCACCCTGCGGCCCGACGTCGTGGGCGTCTACGCCGATCCGGTCGTCGAGTCCTCGCTCACCTGCGGCGGCGACGCGCCGTTCGGCGACTGGCACGACGTCGAACGGCTGCTCAACGTCCCCGGACTGCACGCCGAGGGACTGGACGGCTCAGGGGTGACCCTGGCCGTGCTCGACACCGGCATCAACGCCGCCCACGTCGCCAGGCAGCTCGGCCGGGGCGTCACGCTCGACGCCCAGCGGAGCTGGAACCCCACGGGCGTCGACGGCCGGGCGGGCGAGTTCGAGGTCGCCCATGGCACGATGTGCGCCTTCGACACGCTCATCGGCGCGCCGCAGGCGTCACTGATCGACATCCCGGTGCTGCGCTCCACCCGTCCGGGGGGCTCGGCACTCGACGGGCTGCTGTCGGACGCCGTGGCCGCGTTCGCGCACCTGCGCATGGTGCTCGAAATGCAGCCCGAGGCGTCGAGGGCGCTGGTGATCAGCAACTCGTGGGGGTCGTTCTCCCCCGAATGGGATTTCCCCGTCGGCCATCCGGGCAACTACTCGGACAACGCGGCGCACCCGTTCAACCTGATGATCTCCAGTCTCGACAGCGCGGGTGCCGACGTGCTGTTCGCGGCCGGCAACTGCGGGCGCGAGTGCCGCGACGGCCGGTGCGCCTACCCGGACCGGCCGATCACCGGCGCGAACTCGCATCCCAGAGCCCTGTCGATCGGCGGCGTCGACGTGAGCGGCACCCGGGTCGGCTACTCCTCGCAGGGGCCGGGGCGGCTGACCGCCCGCAAGCCCGACATCTGCGCTTACACCCATTTCTCCGGGTCCAAGGCGTTCGGCGATGGCGAGCCCGACTCGGGCACCTCGGCCGCGACTCCGGTCGCCGCCGGGCTGGTCGCGGCGATCCGTACGCTCTGGCCCGCCTCGCGGCTGCGGCCGGCGCAGTTGCGCGCGCTGCTCCGCCGCACGGGCGAGGACCGCAGCGAGGTGGGCTTCGACTACGACTACGGCTACGGGATCGTCGACACCGCCGGGATCATCGCCGCGCTCCAGCGCCGGGCCAGAAGCGCGGCCTGACGGGGTGCCGTGGTGGGGGGTGGCCGTCACGCCGGGGTGGCCGCCCCTGCCGCCACCCGGGCTCGGCTCAGGCGTTCTCCCGGTTGAACACCCGTGTCCCGATCGTGACGCTGACCAGGGCGAAGACCACGGTCACCGCCACCCCGACGCCGACCGTCCCGGTGGCGTAGTGTCCGGCAAACAGCTCGCGCAGCGCCTCCAGGACATACCGGAACGGGCTGATGTGCGAGAGCGCGTCCAGCCAGCCGGGCGCCATCGACATGGGCAGGAACGCGCCCGACAGCAGGACCAGCGGCAGGACCGCGGTGCTCATCACCGGCGCGAAGAGCTGGTCGTCGAGCGTCAGCGCGACCGCGTACGATAGCGCGGCCAGGCTGAGCCCGAGCACGACCACCAGCACGAGCCCGGCCACCACCCCCGCCGCCGGGGCGCGCAGGCCGAAGGCGTAGCCGACCGCGACCAGCAGCACGGCCTGGATGATGAGCGTCACCGCGTTGTTGAGCACCCGGCCGAGCAGCAGGGCCAGGCGGCTGGCCGGGGTGACGCGCATCCGCTCCAGCACGCCCGAGCGTTTCTCGAAGACCACGCCGAACCCGGCCATGCCGGTGCTCATCAGGCCGAGCTGGATGATCAGGCCCGGCACCAGCGTCTCCCAGGTGCCGATCGTGGCGAAGATGGGCCCGAACAGCACGAGGAAGACCAGCGGCTGGATGACGCCGAAGATGATGCCGATCTTCTGCCGCAGCGTGGCGCGCAGGTTGTGACGGAACAGCAACCAGGTGTCGCGCAGCATCAGACGCCCGCCTCCTCGCGCAGGGACCTGCCGGTGATGTCCAGGAACACCTCGTCGAGCGTGCGGCCGCCGGTCTTGAGCTCGGCCGGGGCGCCCTCGGCCACGATGCTGCCGTGGTCGATGATCAGCAGCCGGTCGCACAGGGCGTCGGCCTCGTCGAGGTAGTGCGTGGTCAGGAAGATCGTCACGCCCTGCTCGGCGCGCAGCGCCCGGATGTGGTCCCACAGGTTGGCCCTGCTCTGCGGGTCGAGCCCGGTCGTCGGCTCATCCAGGAACAGCAGCACGGGCCGGTGCAGCAGGCCGAACGCTATGTCGAAGCGGCGCCGCTGGCCACCGGACAGGGCGCCGCCGGGTCTGGACTCCAGGCCGGTCAGGTCGAGCCGGGCCAGCACCTCGCGCACCCGGGTCCCGGCCTCGGCGCGGGGCAAGCCGTACAGCATGGCCTGGAGTTCGAGCTCCTCCCCGAGCGGCGCGGCCGGGTTGATCCCCCCGCCCTGCGACACGTAGCCGATGCGGCGCCGCACCTCGCGGGCGTCGGCCAGCAGGTCGTGGCCCGCCACCGTGGCGGTGCCCGAGGTGGGCCGGAGCAGCGTGGTCAGCATGCGCATGGTCGTGGTCTTGCCGGCGCCGTTGGGGCCGAGGAAGCCGACGATCTCGCCTGGCTCCACCGATATGTCCACACCCTTGACGGCTTCGACGCCGCCTTTGAAGGTCTTACGCAGACCTACGGTCTTGATCATTTTCATCGCCTCCAAAAATAGAGTAGCCACAAATTTGGTGTGACTGCAATATTGGTAGCATGGAGGCATGGACGAGGGACTGCGCGAGCGGAAGAAGCGGGAGACCAGGCAGCGCATCGCCGACATGGCGATGGGGCTGTTCATGATCCACGGGTTCGACAACGTCACCGTCGCCCAGGTGGCGAAGGCCGCCGACGTGTCGGTCAACACGGTGTTCAACTACTTCGGCACGAAGGAGGACCTGTTCGCCGACCGGCAGAGCGAGGTGGTGGACCTGTCGAGCAAGGTGGTCCGCGAGCGGCGGCCCGGCGAGAGCATCGTGGCGGCCTTCCGGCGCGACTTCCTCGACGCGCTCGACACCGGCGACTGGCGCTACGGGATGAGCGAGGGCTCGGAGGTGTTCGGCCGGCTGGTCAGCGAGAGCGCGGCACTGGTCGCCAGGATGCGCGAGGTGGAGCACCTCGCGGCGGTCAACCTGGCGGCGACCCTCGCCGAGGAGACCGGCGCCGGGCCCGACGACCTCACCCCGCAGCTCGTGGCGGACCAGATCCTGGCCGTGACGCGACTGCTGTCCCGGCACGCGACACGGCGCAAGGCGGCGGGCGAGGACTGGCCCGGGATCCGGGCGGACGTGCGCGTGCAGGCCGTGAAGGCGTTCGACCTGCTGGAGACGGGGATCGGCGGCTACGGCCGCCGATCGCTAGTCGTCGAGGCCGCCGAGGATGGCGGCGCCACCGAAGACCACCAACATGATCGCGTAGAGGCCGATCACCGCTAGCATCAGGCAGGTGCTGACGATGCCGCAGACGCGGCCGGCCGACACCATGCCCCGGTTCTCATAGACGTAGCCGCTCTGGTCGATCTCCCGCAGTGCCTTCGTGCCCATCGACCAGGCGAACGGGCCGATGAACGTACACATGACCAGGCTCAGGATGCCCAGCACCAGGATCGTGGTGCCGTTGGGGTGCGTCTGAGGCGGTGGACCGTAGTAGGACGGGCCGTAGTTGGGATAGGACATCTGCGCTCGCCCCCGTTGTGGTTTAGGCGGTTTTTATACCACAGGCGCCCTGTCGGGCGCAGTTGACCAAACGCTTGCTACACTCGCCGCATGCTCCGGGTTCTGAGGCTCTTCCTCCATCGGCTGGCGGCGGCCAAGTGGTTCATGAGGGCCGGCCCCAAGTTCATGCCGCAGCTCGACCGGACCGTGCACCGGCTGACCCGGGGACGGCTGCTCAGCAACAATCCGGTCATCCCGACGCTGATCCTGGTCACCACGGGCGCCAAGTCCGGCCTGCCGCGCAGCTCGCCGCTCGCCTGCCTGCCCGAACCCGAGGGCACCCTCCTCGTGGTGGGCAGCAACTTCGGCCAGGACCACCACCCGGCGTGGAGCGGCAACCTGCTCAAGACGCCCAGGGCCACGGCCAGCTTCCGGGGGAAGGACTTCCCCGTCACCGCCACGCTGCTGACCGGGGCCGACCGTGAGGCGGCGTGGCCGTGGCTGATCGAGCGGTGGCCGCTGTTCGACCGCTACACGGAGGTGTCCGGACGGGAGTTGCGGGTCTTCCGGCTGACACCGACACGGTGATCTCCTGCGTCATCATGGTGGGGCAACTTTTCCATCTTTAGGAGCCCCTTCCCGTGCGTGAACGCACCCGAGCCTTCGTCGAGCACCAGCGTTTCCAGCGGTTCATCGTCGGCGTCATCCTGCTCAACGCGGCCACCCTCGGCCTCGAAACCGTGCCCTCCGTGGTCGAGAGCTACGGTCACCTGCTGACCGTGGTCGATCATGTGGCGCTCTACATCTTCGTGGCCGAACTGCTCGCGAAGATCTACGTCGAGCGCTCGCGCTTCCCGCGCGATCCGTGGAACATCTTCGACACCGTGATCGTGGCGATCGCCCTGGCCCCCTTCACGAGCGGCCTGTCGGTGCTGCGGTCCCTGCGCATCCTGCGGGCGCTGCGCCTGCTGTCGGTGGTGCCCAGCCTGCGCCGGGTCGTCTCGGCCCTGCTGCGCGCGATGCCCGGCATGAGCTCGATCGTGCTGCTGCTCTCCCTGGTCCTGTACGTGGCCGCCGTCATGGCCACCAAGTTGTACGGCGAGACGGCGCCGAACCGCTTCGGCAGCCTGCCCACCTCGCTGTTCACCCTCTACCAGACGATGACGGGCGACGACTGGGGCAACATCGCCAGAGAGGTGATGCGGACCCACCCCACCGCCTGGATCTTCTTCACCATCTTCATCCTGGTCTGCACGTTCGTCGTGCTCAACCTGTTCATGGCCGTCGTGGTGAGCGCCATGGAGGAGGAGTCGGCCGCCGAGCGCGCGGAGCACGACGACGACAACGCCGCTTCGCTCCAAATGATCCTGGCCGAGCTGACGGCGCTCCGCAAAGAGGTCACCGAGCTGCGCGAAGAACAGAACCTGCTCGAGCCGGCGGGAACCGCGGTGGCCGCCCGACCGAACGGGGGCGGCGGCCGCTCGGTCAAGCGGGGACGGCGGTAGGCGCGGCGGGCTTGTAGACCACCCGCCAGAGGGCGACCCCCAGCAGCAGCGCCACCACGCTCCACGCCGGCACCAGGCCCGCGATCCCGGCGACCAGCAGCGGCACCACGATCGAGGGCACGGCCCAGCCCCAGATCCACCGGCGCCCGGCGCGGCTGGCCAGACCGAGCACGGTGGAGGCGGCGAAGTAGACGGCCAGGCCCCCGCACAGCACCCACGAGATCCCGCCGTGCAGGTGCTCGGCGGGCGCGGACGCCACCACGCCGAGCCCCGCCGCGGTCGCGGTGATACCCGCCGTCATGGCGTAGTGCGCGGGCAGCGCGATGTACGGCTTGAGCCCCCGCTCGTGGATGTCGGGCACGGCGCTCAGGCCGTACTGGAGGGTGAGCCACCACAGCGACACGATCAGCCCGAACCCGGCCACGGCGGCCAGGCCGAGCGGCCAGTCCCAGCTGAGCCCGGAGGAGGCCATCACCACCTGCATGACCGCCTCGCCCAGCACGATGATGACGAACAGCCCGAGCCGCTCGCCCAGGTGCGCGGGGTCGAGCACGGCGACCTTCGGCGTATCCAGGTAACGCGCCTCCAGGATCTTCCCCCTCCTGGCCGCCCTGCGCAGCTCGCGCGCCCTGAGCCGGTCAGCCTGCACCGTGAGCTCCTTGACCAGCCGCTCCGGCCGTCGGCTCTGCGCGACGGAGAAGGCGACGTCCAGCGCGATGCCGAGGCCCCACAGGTAGTAGCGCCACTCACCCTCCACCCCCAGGGAGGCGAACCACGGTGTGAGGCCCGCGCCGAGCTGGGCCGCGGGCCAGGCGGTCATCACCGTGCCGGCCGCCTGGATCGACCGGGAGGCGCTGATCCGGCAGGTGATGTAGGCGGCGATGAACCACTTGTCATGCGTGCCCACGCCGGGAATGGCGTGGGCGACGTCAGGGGCCGCCGCCGCCATGACCGCGATGCCGAACATCCCGATCAGCATGCTGCGCAGGTGCGTCTTCTCGGCGCGGACGTTGGAGTAGAGCGTCAGGGACGTCCAGATGCTCCACACCGCGTAGTAGAGAACGACGAACAGCGCCACATCGCCCCAGGTCGGGTGCTGCAGGCGGTGCGCCAGCTGCGCGACCGCCACCACCACGACGAGGTCGAAGAACAATTCCAGCCAGCTGGCATGCCGCTCACCCGCGCCATTCGCGATTCCGGCATCACCCGCGACTCCCGCGGCACTGGCGGCTCCTGCGTCATTCACGGCTAACGAGAATAGAACTCCACGACCAGTTGCTCGTCCACCGGGACGCTGATCTGCTCGCGCTCGGGCCTGCTGACCAGTGTGAACCGCAGCTGAGAATGATCGACGGACAGGTAGGCCGCGATCCGCTCATCCGCGTGCACGCCCTCGGCGGCGGCCACGAACGGCTGCATCCGGCGCGAGCGCTCCCGCACGCTGACGATCTGGCCGGGCTTGACCAGGTAGCTGGGGATGTCCACCTTGCGGCCGTCGACGGCGATGTGGCCGTGGTTGACGTACTGCCTGGCCGCGTAGATCGACGGTGCCAGGCCGGCCCGCAGTACCAGCGAGGCCAAGCGGGTCTCCAGCAGCGTGACCAGCTCGGCGCCCGACGCGCTCGGCTTGCGCACGGCGAGGTCCCAGTAGCGGCGCAGCTGCCGCTCCGACACGTCGTAGTACCAGCGCAGCTTCTGCTTCTCCAGCAGCCGCAGCCCGTAGTCGCCGGAGGTGCGGCGGTTGGTCTTGCGGCCGTGCTCGCCCGGCGGATAGGGGCGCTGCTCGAAGTAGCGGACGGCCTTCTTGGTCAGCGGGACGCCCGCGCGACGTGACAGTCGCACCTTCGGACCGGTGTAGCGCACGTTCACCTCATGTGGTTAGGTAGTCCTTACTTAGGTAAGGCTAACCTATAGCTAAGTGAGATCTCAAGGAGGCGTCATGCTCACGATCCCCGAGCGGATCCGCACTCTTGCCGCGTCGGCGAGCCTCGCCCGGCTGTCCATCGACGGCGCCCCCGCACCGGCTTGCGGCGGGGTCGACGAGCGGGGCCGCCCGGTGCTGCTGGTCCGGCCGGGCGAGGCGCTGCACGGTCTGCGTGACGACGCCGTCGTGGCGGTGAACCTGACCGCCATGCGCGTGCTCGGCCAGGTGTCGCATCCCCGCGGGCTGATCGAGGTGCAGGGATGGGCGCAGGCGGTGCCCGAGAGTGAGGCGCGCGGGGCCGCCGTCGCGGTCGCGGCGCACACGGCCGACGAGGCCCTGTTCGAGGCGCTGGAGAGCTACGGCCGGCCGGACGCGCCCCAGTTGCTGCGGCTCGACGTCGGCCAGGTGGTGTACCTGACCGGGCACGACTCCGGGGTGCTGGACGCCGACGACTATCTCGACGCCGCCCCCGACCCGCTGGCCACCACCGCCGAGCGCGTGCTGGCCCACATCAACGAATCGCACCGGGCCCAGCTCGCGGGCGGGGTGGCCAAGCGGCTGGGCGGGGACGCCGGGGAGGTGTGGCTGTGGGAGCTGGACCGCTACGGCGCGACGGTCCGGGCGGATGAGCAGCTCGTACGCTTCGCGTGGCCGACCCCCGCGCACACCGCGCTCTGCCTGGAGACCGCGCTACGCGGCCTGCTGTGCGCGTGCTGACCGCCCCGCCGCGGACGCGCCGGCCGCGCCAGGGAACTTGATCACGATTCGCCGGGAGTCACCCGGGATGGGGTGCCGAGTTACTATCATCGGCGCCTGTGGACCACACGGAGCGGCGCAGGCGGATTCTGATGGTCGCCGGATTGATGGCCGGTTGTCTGATGCTGGCCACCGCGGCGATCCTCGTCAGCGGCGTCTTCACCGGGACACAGCTCACTCTGGCCGGCCTGCCCGACCGTGACCGCCACCCGGGCCCCGCGCGGCGCGAGCCGGGAGCGATCGAGTCGAAACTCGCCCGCTATCGCGTCCCGGTCACGCGTCCGGTCCAGTCCACGCCGCTCCCCACGGACCCCGCACCCACTCGCCGGGCCAAGAGGACCGCCCCGGCCACCCCTCACGCCACCCGGGCGACCGGCACCCCGCGCCCCCAGGCGAGCCCCACCCAGAGCGCGTCACCGACTCCGCGGCCCAGCGGCACGGCCATCGCCACGCCGCAGCCCGTGTTGCCCGAGGCTGCCATGGGCCGTACGCAACCACCGAGGATCACCCCCTCGGACCGGAGCACGCCACCGCGCAAGACGAAGAAGCCCTGGCCGAACCGGCATCCCCACCGGTGAAGCCCTGGCCGCCGACCGTCAGGAAGTGACCTTGAGGCGGCTGATCATGCTCTCGTCGACGGCGTCCGGCGAGAGCACGTGGTCGAGGACCATGACCGCGCACCCGCTGATGCCCGCCCCGGCGCCCAGCCTGCTGGGCTCGATGCGCAGCCGGCGGGTGGCCAGCGCGGTGGAGCGGCGGTAGACGACCTCGCGGATGCTCGACACCAGCGGCCCGAACGCCTCGGCCACGTCGCCGCCGAGCACCACGACCGACGGGTTGAGGATGTTGACGGCCACGGACAGGACCTCGCCGATCTGGCGGCCCGCCTCGCGGACGATCGCCATCGTCTCGGCGTCCCCGGCGCGCACCAGCGTGGTCACGTCGGCGATGGTCTTGACGTCCTTGCCCGCGGCCCGCAGGTCGCGCAGCAGCGCGGTGCCGCTGGCGACCGAGTCGACGCAGTCGATGTTGCCGCAGCGGCAGAGCACGCCGCCGCCGTCGCGCACGGGGATGTGGCCGATCTCGCCCGCCGCGCCGAGCGCGCCGCGCAGGATCTTGCCGCCCGCGATGACACCCGCGCCGATCCGGGTGGACACCTTGACGAACATCAGGTCGTCCAGGTCGGGATAGGCGCCCCGGTGCTCGCCGATGGCCAGCAGGTTCACGTCGTTGTCGATGAGTACGGGCACCGGGAAGCGCTCGCGGACCACCGGCGGGATCACCACGCCCGTCCACGAGGCCATCACCCTGGCGCTCTCGGTGCGCCCCTGCGCGAACTCGACCGTGGCGGGCACGCCCATGCCCACGCCTCGCAGCATCGAACGGGGCCGGTCGCCGAGTAGTTCGTCCCAGGTGTCCATGACGAGCGGCAGCACCACGTCGGGACCCTGCTCGACGTCGATGGCGAAGTCGCGCCCCTCGATCTCGCGGCCCGCCAGGTCGCAGACCGCCACCCGCGTACGGCTGGCGCCGAGGGCGGCCACCAGCACCACGCCGCCGACGGCGTTGAACTCCAGGCGGACCGGCGGCCGGCCGCCGGTGGACGGCGCGTCGGCCCGCTCCACGACCAGACCGCGGTCGAGCAGCTCACCGACCCGCAGTTGCACCGCGGGACGGGACAGACCGGTCACCCGGCCCAGATCCGCTCGCGTCACGGCCTCACCGGTGCGGATGAGGCGGAGCACCTCGCCACTCGTGGCGAGCGTCGCGGCGGTACGTCGAGGCATCCGCCAAGTGAATCACAGGAGGTTAGGTAATGAAAAGTCTCGACTTTTTTATCTCAAATAGCAAAACTCTGCTTGTGTAGATACTCAACTCTGGCTAGTGTCCGTTCTGTCCCTGCTTGGTAGATCATCGGAGTTCCCAGCCGTGTCCCCCTCTTCCACCCCCGCCACCGCGTACGCCGCCGACCTCGTCGTCTTCGGCGGTACCGGCGACCTGTCCATGCGCAAGCTGCTCCCGGCGCTCTACCACAGCGATGTGGAGGGCCGGCTCTCACCCGAGACGCGGATCATCGCCATGTCCCGGGGCGGGCTGACCGACGAGGACTTCCGCGGCAAGGTGGACGCCGAGGTACGGGACCGGGTCCCGGCCGACCTCGGCGCGTGGCAGCGCTTCCTCGGCCGCCTGCACCACGTGTCCGTCGACGTGGGCGGCACGAACCGCTCCGGCTGGAGCGCGCTGGCCACCCTGCTGGGCGGGCACGAGCAGCGCGACCGGGTGTTCTACCTGGCCAGCCCGCCGATGACGTTCGGCCCGTTCTGCCGCGAGCTGGACCAGGCGGGCCTGGTGACGCCGCGCTCGCGCGTGGTGCTGGAGAAGCCGCTCGGCCGCGACCTGGCCAGCGCCCAGCGGATCAACGAGGAGGTCGGCGCCATCTTCGACGAGGCGCAGATCTTCCGCATCGACCACTACCTGGGCAAGGAGACCGTGCAGAACCTGCTCGTGCTCCGCTTCGCCAACGCCTTCCTGGAGCCGATCTGGAACTCCCTCTGGATCGACCACGTGCAGATCACCGTCGCCGAGACCGTCGGCACGCCCGGCCGGCGCGGCTACTACGACCAGGCCGGCGCGCTGCGCGACATGGTGCAGAACCACCTGCTCCAGCTGCTCTGCATGACCGCCATGGAGCCGCCGGCCCGCAACGACCGCGAGGCGATCCGCGACGAGAAGGTGAAGGTGCTCCAGGCGCTGCGGCCCATCACCGGCACCGAGGTCGACCGCTTCACCGTGCGCGGCCAGTACACCGAGGCCGACGCGATGCCCGGTTACCTGGACGAGCCCGCCTCCACCCCGCCCACCGAGGCCTCGCGGCGGGTGGAGACGTTCACCGCGATCCGCGCCGAGGTCAAGAACTGGCGGTGGGCCGGGGTGCCGTTCTACCTGCGCACCGGCAAGCGCCTGCCGCGCCGGGCGTCGGAGATCGTGGTGCAGTTCAAGGACGTGCCGCACTCCATCTACCCCGGCGGCTCACCGAACCGCCTCGTCCTGCGGCTGCAGCCGGAAGAGGGCATCGAGCTGCACATCATGGCCAAGGAGCCGGGAGCGGGCGAGGTGGCGCTCAAGCCGGTGCCGCTGAGTCTCAGCTTCGGCAAGACGTTCACCGCACGCGTACCCGAGGCGTATGAGCGGCTGCTCATGGACGTTCTGGCGGGCAACCCGACGCTGTTCATGCGCCGTGACGAGGTGGCCGCCGCCTGGCAGTGGATCGACCCGATCCTGGCCGCCTGGGAGTCGTCCGCCGAACTACCCGAGCCCTACCCCGCCGGGTCCACCGGACCGGCGGGCGCCCACGAGCTGCTCGCCCGCAGCGGCCGCGAGTGGCACGAGGAGGACCAAGCGTGAGCAAGCCGACTTGGGGTCGAGGACCCGCTGAAGGAGGGTCGATGCACCCCGTCGTCCAGGAGATCACTGACCGGATCACCGAGCGCAGCCGAGCCAGCCGTACCGTCTACCTGGACCGGATCCGGCGCGACGGTGCGGCGGCCCGCGCCAAGGGCCCGGCGCGCGCGCACCTAGGCTGCGCGAACCTGGCACACGGCTTCGCCGCCGCGCCCGCCGCCGACAAGCCGCTCCTGATGGGTACGGCCAAGCCCGGCGTGGCGATCGTGACCAGCTACAACGACATGCTCTCGGCCCACCAGCCGTACGAGACGTACCCGGCCGAGTTGAAGGCGGCCGTGCGCGCGGCCGGTGGCGTGGCGCAGGTGGCCGGCGGCGTGCCCGCGATGTGCGACGGCATCACCCAGGGCCGCGCCGGCATGGAGCTTTCGCTCTACAGCCGTGACGTGATCGCCATGGCGGCCGCGATCGCGCTGTCGCACGACATGTTCGACGCGTCGCTGCTGCTGGGCGTCTGCGACAAGATCGTGCCGGGCCTGCTGATCGGGGCGCTGCACTTCGGGCACCTGCCCGCGATCTTCGTGCCGGCCGGCCCGATGACCTCAGGGCTGCCGAACAAGGTCAAGGCCCGCACCCGGCAGCTGTTCGCCGAGGGCAAGGTGGGCCGGGAGGAGCTGCTCGACGCCGAGGCCAAGTCCTACCACTCCCCCGGCACCTGCACCTTCTACGGCACCGCCAACTCCAACCAGGCGCTGATGGAGGTCATGGGCCTGCACCTGCCGGGCTCGACGTTCGTCAACCCGCACACCGAACTGCGGCACGCGCTGACCGAGGCGGCCGGGCGCCGGGCCGTGGAGATCACCGCGCACGGCCCCGAGTACACCCCGGTCGGCGAGCTGGTCGACGAGAAGTCGATCGTCAACGCCTGCGTGGCGCTGCTGGCCACCGGCGGCTCCACCAACCACACGCTGCACCTGGTCGCCATGGCCGCCGCCGCGGGCATCGTCCTGACCTGGGACGACCTGGCCTGCCTGTCGGCCGCGGTGCCCTCGCTGACCAAGATGTACCCGAACGGCCAGGCGGACGTGAACCACTTCCGCGACGCCGGCGGCATGCAGGTGCTCATCGGCGACCTGCTGGACGAGGGCCTGCTGCACGCCGACGTGCTGACCGTGGCGGGGCGCGGGCTGGACCACTACCGGTCGGCTCCGACGCTGTCCGACGGGAAGCTGACCTGGTCGGCGGTGTCCGGCGGCAGCGCCGACCTCGACGTGCTGCGGCCGGTGGCCGCGCCGTTCTCCGCCGACGGCGGCATCCACATGGTCGAGGGCAACCTGGGCCGGGCCGTCAGCAAGGTGTCGGCGGTCAAGGCCGAGCACCTGGTGATCGAGGCGCCGGCCAAGGTGTTCGACGACCAGCTCGAGCTGCTGCGCGCCTTCGAGGCGGGTGAGCTGGACGGGCAGGACTTCGTCGCGGTCATCCGCTACCAGGGGCCGAGCGCGAACGGCATGCCCGAGCTGCACAAGCTCACGCCGCCGCTGGCCGTACTGCTCGATCGGGGACAGCGGGTGGCGATCGTGACAGACGGCCGCATGTCGGGCGCGTCCGGCAAGGTGCCCGCGGCCATCCACCTGTCGCCCGAGGCGGCGGACGGCGGGCCGATCGCGCTGGTCCGCGAGGGCGATGTGATCAGGCTCGACTCGGCGGCGGGGACGCTGGAAGTGCTGGTCCCGGCCGAGGAGCTGGCCCGGCGGACGCCCGGCGGCCGGCCGCTGAGCGACGCGCAGTGGGTGGGGACCGGGCGCGAGCTGTTCGCGACGTTCCGCCGCATGGCGGGGCACGCGGAGCAGGGAGCGGGGATCTTCGGGATCAGCGGCGCCGAGTCGCCGGACCACGGCCCCGGGCTGGGCTTCCCCGCCGAGGCGGGCGCCTCGCACCTGGAGTCGGGCGCCCCGCGCGGGCGGCAGGCGAGCATCGCCAGGTGAACACGGTGTTCTTCGATCCGCCGTGGCTGGTCGCCGAAGTGGGCGAGCTGTCGTGAGCGCGTTCGACCTGCCGTGGCTGGTCGCCGAAGTGGGCGAGCTGTCGTGAACGCGTTCGACCTGCCGTGGCTGGTCGCCGACATCGGCGGCACCAATGCCCGGTTCGGGCTGGTCACCTCGCCGGGAGCGCGGCCGTCGCACGTCGCGGTCCTGGCGGGGGCCGACCACGCCACTCTCCCGGAAGCCGTAGCCGCCTACCTCACGCAGCACGCGGGCGGAGTGCGGCCGGGAGCGGCGTGCCTGGCTCTGGCCGGACCCGTCGAGGGCGACCGCTACGCGCTGACGAACTCGGCCTGGAGCGGCTCGGCGAGTGACCTCGGCCTGCCGTACACGATGCTGCTGAACGACTTCGAGGCGCTGGCCGTCTCGCTGCCCCGTCTGGAGTCCGCCGACCTGGCGTCTCTGGGTGGCCCGGAACCCGCTCACGGCGTCAAGGCCGTGCTCGGGCCCGGCACCGGGCTCGGCGTCGCCGGGCTGGTACCCACCGACGGCGGCTGGACGCCGGTCTCCGGCGAGGGCGGGCACGTCACGGTGCCGGTGCGCGATGACCGGGAGCGGGAGATCGTCCGGGTTCTCCGCGCCGGGGGCCTGGACCACGTGGTGGCCGAGCACGTGCTGTCGGGCCCCGGTCTGGTGGTACTGCATCGGGCGCTCGCCGAGGTCAACGGCGTCGACGCGCCTCGCCTGTCGTCGGCGGACATCGTGGCGCGACTGGACGACTCGCTGTGCGCCGAGACGGTCGAGGTGTTCTGCGGGATGCTCGGGAGTTTCGCCGGGAACGTGGCGCTGACACTCGGGGCCCGGGGTGGCGTCTATCTCGGCGGCGGAGTGCTGCCCCGTATCGTGGAGCGCGTGCGTACCAGCGACTTCCGAGCCAGGTTCACCGACAACCCGGATATGTCCGGATACCTGTCGGCCATCGCGACCACGCTCATCGTCGCCACGCAACCGGCGCTGACGGGCGCCGCCGCCTGGCTGGCGCAGCGCGCCGCAGGCGAGTGGCCGCCCTCGGACGGCCGGGTCAATGAGCTGTCCCCGTTGAGGGAGAGACCCCTGAGGAGAGAACTGTCATGAGCCTGCTCGATCTCGCCCCAGTCATCCCCGTCGTGGTGATCGATGACGTGGAGACGGCCGTGCCGCTGACGCGGGCGCTCGTCGCGGGCGGCCTGCCGGTCATCGAGGTGACCCTGCGTACGGCGGGCGCGCTGGAGGCCATCGCCAGGATCGCCGCCGAGGTGCCGGAGGCCACGGTCGGCGCCGGAACAATCCGGACTTCTGCCGATATTGCGGCGTCCTTGGCGGCTGGGGCGAAGTTCCTGGTCTCGCCCGGGACGACGCTGACCCTGGCCGACGCGATGGACGCGAGCGGGCTGCCGTACCTGCCGGGCGCGGCGACCGCCTCCGAGGCGATGGCGCTGGCCGAGCGGGGCCTGAAGGAGCTGAAGTTCTTCCCCGCCGAGCCCGCGGGCGGCGTGGCGTACCTGAAGGCACTGTCGGCGCCGCTGCCGGACGTGCGGTTCTGCCCCACGGGCGGCATCAGGCCGGCCACCGCGCCCGACTACCTCGCGCTGCCGAACGTCGGCTGCGTCGGCGGCACCTGGCTGACCCCGGCCGACGCCCTGGCCGCGGGTGACTGGGGCCGTGTGGAGAAGCTGGCCGCCGAGGCCGCCGCCCTCGGCTGAGGCACCCGCCCCCAACGCGACCTATACGGCACCTATACAGCCGCTGAGCAGCCTGAGCCTGACTGGCTTATCGCGTCGCAGCGGAGGTGGACGGTGTTCAAGAAGCCTTGGGGGCCACCGCTCCCCGTCGCCCTGCCGCTGACGCCCGGTGCCTACTCGGAGAGCATAGTGATCATTCCTGGCTTCACCTACGACCCCTTCAGCCGCCGCATCTGATTTCCGGAAGGGAACCCGCGGCCCCTTCGCCCTGAACTTCTTCCTCGCCGCGCCCGGCTGACAATCGGGCTTGACATCGGCGGGAGCCGTCATGAAGGCTTCCGTCGATGTTGGCATTGCATGGGTTGACGGGAAAAGAACCATCGTGCACATTTAAGCGACTTTGATCTTCTTTGTGCACTTTAGTCTTGTCCGGGGGCGCGATGAAGTTCGCCGTTCTGGGGCCGCTTGACATTTCGGCCGATGCCCAGTCCCTACCTCTCGGCGCCGGAAAGCAGCGTGCCCTGCTCGCCGAACTCCTCTGCCGTCCGGGGCGCCCCGTTCCTCCCGCCACTCTCATCCAGGCGCTCTGGGGCCAGAGCCCGCCCCGCACCGCGCCGGACAACCTCCGGCTCTACGTGCACCAGCTCCGCAGGACGCTGGGCCATGACCGGATCACCCGCACCGCCGCGGGCTACGTACTCACTCTCCATCCGGGCGAGCTCGACGCGGACAGGTTCGAGGAACTGGCCGAGCAGGGCAGGAACGCCCTGTCCGCCGGAGAGCACGAACGGGCCGCCGAGCTGCTCAAGCAGGCGCTGGACCTGTGGCGCGGTCCCGTGTACGCGGAGCTGAACCTGACCGTCGGGCTCAGCGACCACGCGCACCGCCTGGAGGAGGAGCGGCTGATCGCGCTGGAGAACCGGATCGAGGCGGACCTGGCCCGCGGGACGCACGCCGAGCTCGTCGCCGAGCTGACCTGGCTCGTCGGCGAGCATCCCCTGCGGGAACGGCCGCGCCGGCAGCTCATGCTCGCCCTGGCCAGGTCGGGCCGCCAGGCGGAGGCGCTGGCCACCTACCGCGACGCCCGCCGGGTCTTCGCCACCGAGCTCGGCCTCGACCCCGGCGCCGAGCTCCGGCGCCTGCACCAGGCCATCCTCACGGGCACCCTGCCCGTCGAGTTCGCCACCGCTCCGTCGGACGCCCCCTCCCCCCGCTCCCCCGCCCAGTTGCCGGCCGACATCTCTGACTTCACCGGACGGATCGAGCAGCTCGCCGAGCTGACGGACCTCCTCGGCGACGGCCCGCCCCCGGGGCCCGGGCCCATGCGCGTGTACGTCATCGCGGGGATGGGCGGCGTCGGCAAGACGACGCTGGCCGTACACGCCGCCCATCTGATCGCCCAGCACTACCCGGACGGGCAGCTGCACACCAACCTGCACGGCGCGGAGTCCTCCCCCGCCGATCCCGCCCAGGTGCTCGCGGCCTTCCTCACCGCGCTCGGCGTGCCGCGCCCCACGCTGCCGGAGACCCTTGAGGAACGGGCCGCGGTCTTCAGGAGCCGGCTGGCGGAGCGCCGGATGCTCATCGTGCTCGACAACGCCGCCTCGGAGCAGCAGGTTCGCCCGCTGTTCCCCGGTACGTCCGGCTGCGCCGTCATCATCACCAGCCGGACCCGGCTGACCGGCCTGTCCGGCGCGGCAGTGGTCGAGCTCTCGGTGCTCCACCCCGAGCAGGGTGTGCAACTGCTCTCCAGGATCGTCGGGGCCGACCGGGTGGCCGCCGAGCCGGAGGCGGCGGCCGAGCTCGTCCGGCTGTCGGACGGCATACCCCTGGCCGTCCGGGTGGCGGGCGCCCGCCTGGTGGCCCGGCCGCACTGGCCGCTGACCCGCCTGGCCGGGCAGCTCACCGACGAGCGGCGGCGGCTGGACCAGTTCGCCACCGGTGACCTGGCCGTCCGGGCCAGCCTGGCGCTCAGCTATGTGGGGCTGGATCCCGACGCGCGCCGGGCGTTCCGGCTGCTCGGCTCACTGGACGTGCCCGACTTCGCGGGCTGGGTGGCCGGGGCGCTGCTCGACCTTCCCGTGGCGGCCGGCGAGGAGCTGGTCGAGACGCTGGTGGACACGCAACTGGTGCTGTTCAGCGGGATGGACGCGGCGGGCCAGCCCCGATACCGCTTCCACGACCTCGTCCGCCTGTACGCCCGCGAGCGCGGTGAGCTCGAAGACGAACCGGAGGCCGTGGCCGCGGCCCTGAACAGGGCCTTCGGCGCCTGGCTCGCGCTGGCCGAACGCGCCACCGAGCGCGTGCCGGGCACCTCCTCGGCCATCATCCACGGCACCGCTCCACGCTGGAACTCCCCCGACGGCGCCCCCTGGGACGGGCCGGCCGTACAGGATCCGATGGCCTGGTTCGACACCGAGCGGACGGCGCTGATCGCGGCGATCCGCCAGGCGTGCTCGCTGGGCCTGGCCGAGGTCGCCTGGGACACCGCTTGCTGCGTGGAGCGCTACTTCGACGTGTGCGGGCAGTTCGACGACTGGCGCGGGCTGCACGAGCGCGTCCTGGAGGTCTGCCTCGCGACGGGCAACAGGCTCGGCGAGGCGGTGATCCGGCGCGGGCTCATGCACGCCACCACGTGGATGGAGACCGGCGGCGAGGCCATGGCCGCGCAGTACGAGGGGGCCGAGCGGCTGATCACCCTGTTCTCCGAACTGGACGAGGAACGCGGGCTGTCCGACGCGTACGTGCTGCGGGCCTGGGGCGAGGCCGCCAGGGGCGACATGGCGGAGGGCCTGCGGTCCGGGCAGATCGCCTTGACCCTGGCCGAGAGCAGCGGCCACCAGAGCGGGCAGGCCAGGGCGCTCGTGTGCATGGCGGTGGCGTACGGGACGCGCGACATCAAGATGGCCATCGTGCACCTGCTGCGGGGCCTGGAGCTGGCCGAGAAGCTCGGCAATCCGCGCTTCGAGGCGACGACGCTGCAGTTCCTGGGCCTGGCGCACGCCCATGCGCAGGAGTTCGACGCCGGGCTGGAGTACCTGGTCAGGGCCTTGGCCATCTACCGCCAGATCCGCGACCCGCTGCTGGAGGCGATGGGCCTGGTCGCTCTGGCCAGGCTGTACGCCGGGCACCACGACCCCAGGGCGCGGCCCGCGGCCGAGGCGGCCGAGATGCTGAGCCGCTCGCACCGCCTGGCCCACCACCAGGCCGACGCGCTCTGGGTGCTCGGCGGGGTGGACCTGGCGGAGGGCAGGATCGACGAGGCGGTCGCCCATCTGGAGGAGTCGGTCAGGCTCTGGCGTACTCGGGGGTGGCAGGAGTTCCTGGCGGGCGCGCTGGCCGACCTCGCGGCGGCCTACACCGCCGCCGGCGACCTCCCGGCGGCCGCCGCCGCCCGCGGTGAGGCGACCGCGCTCACGGGATCTACCTAGGGTTGATGAGTATCACGGCGGAGGTGTATCAGGCCGGACGTGTATCACGGCGGATGAGTATCAGGCCGGACGCGTATCACGGCGGATGAGTATCAGGCCGGACACGTATCACGGCGGATGAGTATCACGACGGATGGTGGGAAGGTCCGTCGGCGAGCAGGATGGCCTTCACACCTCTTGGGGAGTCCCATGACCCGTTCCGTCCTTGTGTGGGCCCTGCTCCTCGTCGTCGTGGGAGCCGTCGCCGTGGCGCTCTGCGTCGTCACCTCGCCCGTGGTCTCCGCCGAGGCGCCGCGCGACTTCTTCGACTCGCCCTTCCTGCTGCCCGCCTTCCTCATTCTGGCGGTCCTGGCCGGTCTGGCCGGGTGGTTCGCCCCTCAGGTGGGCGTCCTGTGGGGCCTGCTCGCCGCCGCTCCGTTCTACGTCTACTTCGCGTCGAGCGTGGTCAGGGAACTACGGGAAGGCGGCCAGGGTCTCTGGCCGGTCGGCCTGCTGTTCCTGGTCGGCCTCACGCTCATCCCGCTGATCGCGGCCCTGGCGACCTCGCTGGTCGCCAGGGCGCGCGGGTGACTCAACCCTTGTAGTTGAAGATCTGGCGGAGGGTGTGCTGAACCGTCACCAGATCCTTCTGGTCGGCCATCACCTGGTCGATGGACTTGTACGCCTCGGGATGCTCGTCGACCAGCGCGGCGGCCCGGTCCGCGTTCCAGGTCCGGCCGCTCATCGCCGCGGTCAGGGAGGCCGCTGACAGCTCCCGCTTCGCCCTCGTACGGGACATGCGGCGGCCCGCGCCATGCGAGCAGGAGTGGTACGACTCGGGATTTCCCCGGCCGCGCACGATGTACGAGCGGGTGCCCATCGAGCCGGGGATCACGCCCTCGTCGCCGGTGCCGGCCTTGATGGCTCCCTTACGGGTGATCCACAGGGACTTGCCGTAGTGGCTCTCCTGCTGGGTGAAGTTGTGGTGGCAGTTGATCGTCCGCACCCGCTCGCCCTGTCCTGCGACCCGGAACAGGGCGTTGACCAGGACCTTGTCCATCCGGGCACGGGAGGCCATGGCGTAGTGCTGGGCCCACAGCATGTCCTCGATGTACGCGGTGAACTCCGGCGTGCTCTGGACCAGGTACGCCAGATCCGGGTCCTCCAGGCCGATCTCCTGCTTCTTCATCAGCTTCTTCGCGCCCGTGATGTGCATCTGGGCGAGCTGGTTGCCGATGCCGCGCGAACCCGAGTGCAGCACCGTCCAGACCCGATCGCGCTCGTCCAGGCAGACCTCGACGAAGTGGTTGCCGGAGCCGAGGGTGCCGAACTGGTCGGACACCTTCTTGGTCTGCTTCGGGTTGAGAGCGGTGTGCGGCAGGCCGAGGTCGCTGAGGGCACGGTCCATCGACGGGTCGTCGTGGCCCTTCCCGACGCCGGCCGGGATACGGTGCTCCACCATCGGCATGAGGGCGGCGAGGGTGTCGGGCAGGTCGGCGGCCGTCAGCGTCGTCTCGGTGGCGACCATGCCGCAGCCGATGTCCACGCCGACGGCGGCCGGGATGATCGCGTTCTCGGTGGGAATGACCGAGCCGACCGTGGCGCCGATGCCGACATGGGCGTCGGGCATGAGCGCGACGTGCCCGGAGACGAAGGGCAGACGGGCAGCGCGTGCGGCCTGCGTGATCGCGCCTTCGTCGATCTCGCTGGCCCACGACAACAGGTTCGGTGCGGGCTGGTTCGGCATGGGATAGATCTCCTCGCTGGTTCGTGATCAGTCTGGCGAGACCAGCAGGCAATTCCCACTCATTTTATCGAATTCAGGATGTGCGGAATGGCAGCCCAGGGCCCTGCGGCGGGCGGGCATCGCCTTGTAGCGTGGTACCGGTTCAGGCGTCCACGCTGGGAGCAGCCGCATGCGCTGGCAGGTCCACTCCGAAGAGCCGCTCTACACCGACCGCTGCTCTACACCCAGCCGTCCAACGGCATCTCCGACTCGGCGCAGCACGTCTTCCGCGCCGACGGCGCCCGGCACATCAGGCCGCCCGCGGAGCCCTGGGAGGCCGAGCGCATCGAGTGGGTCCCGCTCACCGAAGTCCGCCGCCTGATCGACAAGCGCGACATCGTCTGCGGCACCAGCATGAACGCGCTGCTCTACCTCCTCACCGAGGGGTAGACGGTCCCGGCCATGGTGCCGCCGGCGCGACCGGGCGGCCACGAGTCGTACAGGCTGGACTGCGAGCCCCAAACCCGTCCAAACTCAGTGGCCACCGGGTGACCCGTTCCTCCGTTAGAGTCTTGGGGAACGGGCATGCCGGGCGGAGGATCGGTCGGTTGAGGCAACGGGACGATGAAGGCGAGAGGACAGCGACGTTGGGGCAGCAGGGGCGCTCCGCAGGCACTCCGCTGACGCCGGAAGACCCGTCGGCGATCGGCCCCTATGAGCTGATCAGCCGCCTCGGCTCGGGCGGCATGGGCACCGTCTACCTGGCCAAGGCCGCAGACGGCGTACAGGTCGCGCTCAAGGCGATCCGCCGCGACTACACCACGGACCCGGTCTACCGGGCGCGCTTCCACGAAGAGGTGTCCAACGCCCGCAAGGTCGCCTCGTTCTGTACGGCCCGCGTCCTCGACCACGGCGAGCACGACGGGGTCCTCTACCTCGTCACCGAGTACATCGAGGGCATCTCCCTCGAGAACCACCTGATCGAGCACGGCCCGCTGACGCCGTCCGTGCTGCACTCGGCGGCCGTGGGCGTGGCGGCGGCGCTGACCGCGATCCACGCCGTCGGCCTGGTGCACCGCGACCTCAAGCCCGCCAACGTGATGCTGACGCTGGGCGGCCCGCGGGTGATCGACTTCGGGCTGGCCCGCTCGTCCCACGTCTCCACCCGCCACACCAACGCGGGCATGGTGATGGGCACGCCCGGCTGGATCGCTCCCGAGCAGGTCTTCGAGGGCCGCACCAGCCCGGCGGGCGACGTGTTCGCCTGGGGATCGCTGATCGCCTACGCCGGGCTCGGCGGCCACCCGTTCGGCGAGGGCGACGCCTACGTCATGGCGGCCCGCGCCCGCACCGCCCCGCCGGACCTGCGCGGCCTGCCCGCGCCGCTCGACCGGCTGGTGGCCGCGGCCATCCACCCCGACCCCGCGCGCCGACCGGCGGCCAAGCAGCTCCTGCTCGAACTCGTCGGTGCGGCCGACGAGCCGGCCGCCCAGCTCGCCGCGACCCGCCACCTCAGCAGTTCGTGGAACCCGTCGGAGTTCCCGCCGCTGGCCGAGTTCCCGCACAATCCGCAGGTACGCCAGGCGCCGCCGGGCTGGACCCCGCCGCCACAGGCCCACCAGCCGTCGGCCCGTCAGCCCCAGAGCCACCAGCCGTCATCCCACCAGTCGTCGACCCACCAACCTCAAGGCCACCAACCTCAAGGCCACCAGCAGACCGGTGTGGGGCCGCTGCCGGGACGCGGGCCGGTGCCACACCCGCCCGCTCAGGCCCCGCCGCCACCCCGCCAGGCACCTCCTCGCCAGGCGCCGTCCCGCCAGGCCTCGCCACCTGGTCCGGCGAGCCAAGTGCCACCGTCTCTCCAGACGGGACAGATGCCGCCGTCCCTCCAGACCGGACAGGTGCCGCTTTCCGCCCATCAGACAGGGCAGGTGCCGCTGCCGCCTGGACCGAGGGGCCCGGCGGGGTTCCCGGTCAAGCGGAAGAGGAGCGTCTTCACCGGCTGCGTGACCGCCATCGTGGTGGCCATCGTGCTGTTCGTGCTGCTGCTGGCCGTACTGGTGTGGGCGCTCAGGTCCCCCGACCCGGTCGGCGCGGACAGCCCGGTACAGGACGGAAAGCTGAAGTTCGCGGTGACAGGCACCAAGTGCCCGCAACCGGCCAAGGGCGCGAAGCAGCGCACCTGCCAGGTGAGCGTCAAGGTCAACAACGTCGGCCCGGAGGCCAGGGTCCTCTACCCCGGCCAGCAGAAACTGCTGGACGAGGACGACGCCTTACACGGCGGCACCAAGCTGCTCGACAAGGCGGGCGCGGAGGTCACGCCGGTCCGCATCGGGCCGGGCCAGTCCTTCAGCGGCGCGCTGCTGTTCGAGCTGCCGAAGGAGGCCAAGCCCGCGGGGCTGGAGCTGCACGACTCCGGCCTGAGCACCGGAGTGCGGGTCAGCCTCGATTAGTGCTCTGGGCGCAACGCCGTTGCACCTACAGCATGAGGGCCAGGTCGATGAGGCGGTTGGAGTACCCCCACTCGTTGTCGTACCAGCCGACGACCTTGACCTGCGAGCCCATCACGCGGGTCAGTTCGGCGTCGAAGACGCACGATGCCGGGTCGCCGACGATGTCGCTGCTCACGATGGGCGCGTCAGTGTAGGTCAGCAGGCCCTTGTACGGACCGGCCGCGGCCTCGGCGTAGGCGTCCTTCACCTCCTGCACGGTGGTGGGACGGACGGTGGTGACGGTCAGGTCGGTGACCGAGCCGTTGGACACGGGCACCCGCAGCGCGAACGCGTCCAGCCGGCCCCGCAGCTCCGGCAGCACCAGGCCGATCGCCTTGGCCGCCCCGCTGGAGGTGGGCACGATGCTGAGCGCCGCCGCCCGAGCCCGCCGCAGGTCCTTGTGGGGCGCGTCCTGGAGGTTCTGGTCCTGCGTGTAGGCGTGGACGGTGGTCATCATGCCCGACTCGATGCCGACCGCGTCGTGCAGCACCTTGGCCAGCACACCCAGGCAGTTGGTGGTGCACGAGGCGTTGGAGATGACCGTGTGGCGCGCTGGGTCGTAGGCGTCGTGGTTCACGCCGAGCACGATCGTGACGTCCTCCCCGCTGGCCGGTGCGGCGATGACGACCTTCTTCGCGCCGCCGTCCACGTGCGCGCGGGCCTGTTCAGCCTTGGTGAAGATCCCGGTGGACTCGATCACCACGTCCACGCCCAGGTCACCCCACGGCAGGTCGGCGGGGTCACGCTCGGCCAGAACCTTGACGGTCGCGTCACCGGCCCGGATCGCGCCCGGCTCGGCGGCGACCTCGCCGGGGAAGCGGCCCATGATCGAGTCGTAGGCCAGCAGATGCGCCATGGTCGCCACGTCGCCGAGGTCGTTGACCGCGACGATCTCGATGTCAGCGTCGGCGCGAGCGGCCACTGCGCGAAAGACGTTCCGGCCGATCCGCCCGAACCCGTTGATGCCCAATCGAAGTGTCATGCCGCACATCATAAGCAACTTAAATAAGTTTGCGATATATTTCCGGCGTGAACACCATGCCGGACGAGACACCGGACGAGACACCGGGCGAGACGCTGGGCGACCGCGACTCGGACCGCGACCCCGCGCAGAAGGCTGACGGCGACGGCGACCTGGACGTAAATGCCTTCGCCACCGCGATCGAGAACTTCAACCGCTTCTACATCCGCCTCCCCGTGCTGGAGAAGCTGTCGTTCACGACACTGTCGGTACTCGACACCCTCGCCACTCGCGGCACCCCCATGCGGCTGACCGACCTCACCAAGACCGAGCAGGTCAGCCAGCCCGGCATCACCCAGCTCGTCACCCGGCTGGAGCGCGACGGACTCGTGGAGCGCCGCCCCGACCCCAGCGACCGGCGCGCCGTCCTGGTCCACATCACCGAGGCCGGACGTCAGATCGGGCGCTCCCGCCACGACGACCGCACCCGCCACCTGGTCCCGCTCATCGCCCAGCTGACCCCCGAGCAGCGCCAGGCGATCACCGACGCCCTCCCCGGCCTGACCCGCCTGGCCGAACTCGGACAGGCGAGCGCCGCGGGTCAGGCCTGAGTAGTGCCGTAGGCGACGGGGCGCGGCTCAGGCTCGGCTGGTGCCGTACGAGGCGGGGTCGGAGATGTCGACCTTCGACCGATCGGGCAGCGCGTACGTCGCGACCAAGCCGATCACCGCACCGATGATCATGAACACGGAGATGGCCTGCCAGCCGTAGTCGTGCAGCAGCCAGGTGGCGATCAGCGGTGCCGGTCCACCCGCGATGACGGAGGCCAGCTGATATCCCAGCCCGGCGCCCCCGTACCGCAGACTGGTCGGGAAGCTCTCCGCGATGAGCGCCGCCTGCGGACCGTACTCCATGGAGTGCTGGAGCTGCGTGACCATCATCGTGACCAGGATGACGACGGCGATGCCGGTGTTGAGCAGCGCGTAGTAGGGAAAGGCGATCACCGCCAGCAGCGCGGCCCCGATGAGATAGATCCTGCGGCGGCCTATTCGATCGCTGAGATGCCCGAAGTACGGGATCGCGAAGAGCTCGACGGCCGCCGCGGCGCTGACGGCGGCGAAGGCGAATGTTCGCGACATCCCGATGCTCGGGGACGTGATGTAGGTGATCACGAATGTCGTGTAGAGGTAGAAGGGCATCTGCTCCGGGATACGCAGGAGCGCGCTGAGCGCGACCTCCTTCGGGTGCCTCTTGAGGACCTCGACCACCGGCAGCTTGGCCACCTGCCTGGTCTCGAGGAGCTTGGCGAACAGCGGCGTCTCCATGACCCGCAACCGCACCCAGAGACCGATGGCGACCAGCACCAGGCTCGCCAGGAACGGAATCCGCCAGCCCCAGTCCTTGAACGAGTCGCCGGCCGCGAGGGCCACCAGCGACATCGCGCCGGTGCCGAGTATGAGGCCGATGGGCACGCCGACCTGCGGCCAGCTGGCCATCAGGCCACGCCTGCGCTGGTCGCCCCACTCCATGGACAACAGCACAGAACCGCTCCACTCGCCGCCGACGGCGATCCCCTGCAGGATGCGCAGGACGACGAGCAGGATCGGCGCGATCACGCCGATCGTGGCGGTGCCGGGCAACACGCCGATGAGCGCGCTGGAGACGCCCATCATGACAAGGGTGATGATGAGCGTGGCCTTGCGCCCGATGCGGTCGCCCCAGTGCCCGAAGATCGCTGCGCCGATCGGCCGCGCAGCGAACCCGACGGCGTAGGTGGCGAAGGACGCCAGAACGCCCGCGTACGGGGTGGACTTGGGGAAGAAGACGTCGGCGAACACGGTCGCCGCAGCCGTGCCATAGAGGAAGAAGTCATACCACTCGATGGCCGTACCGACGACACTCGCCGTCGCCGCTCTTCTCACCTGGGATTGGTACTCCGCGGCTGGTAACCCGTGATCGTGCGTCACCTGCGCCTCCTCAGCCCGGACCGGGACTCCCGGTGTGATCCTGATCACACGTCACCCGGTTTGCGCCATGCGTACCCGGCTTGCGGGGGGCGAACACTGGATTTGTCAGATCGTTAGCGACAAATGGTGCCTTTCTGGCGTCGGACGCCGTTCCCACCGGCAGGTCGTGCCCTCGGGATTGCGAATGCCCCGGCGCGAGTCCAACATGATCAGCGATGGCAGACACAGACATGATCATGAAGGCAACGGCCGAGTGCCAGGCGTACCTGGAGTCGGCGGGCGGCCAGGACTGGCCCCGCCCGATCCCAATGCCTCCTGCGGCCTGGAGCCGGAGTTCGTCCCCTCCGAGGAGGTCGCCCTGACAACACTGCGGCGCCTGTTCCCGTGGGCTCCCGGGGAGACCGAGGCGTGGAAGACCCTGCTGTGGGCCAACGGCCGGGCCGACCTGCCCGGCCAGGAACGTCAGACAGGCTGGCGGCGGCACTGCGCACCGCCGTCGGAGTGGGACGGGACCAACCCGCGGAGGGCGGGAAGCCGTTGACGGGATACTCCGCACCGATGTCTGGCACCGTCCGTGGCCATCATCACTGGTCGTCATCACTCAGAGATCGTCAAGGCCCTGGGCCCAGGGTCTTCGTGAGCCTGGTCAGCGCTTCGGTGATCTGCTCGGGAGTGAGGCCGAGCACCGCACGCTGATAGCCGTACACCTCGGGAGCCAAAGGCGCGAGCAGGACGTCGACCAATGCGTCCGGGCCTGGCACCCCCGCGGCGACCACGAGCACGCGCACGTGGGCGCGCCAGAAGCCGTACGCGCCGGTCTCGAAGCGCGAGCGGCCCACTTCCGAGCCGAGCACAAGGTGCCGGTGGCCCTCCAGCAGCCGCACCATGGCCGCGTAGAAGGCGGCCAGCCGCTCGGCGGCCGGCGCGCCCGGACCCAGGGGCGGCTCGCCGCGCAGCAGCCGCTCCTGCAGCTCCCGCTCATGCTCGTCGAGCAGCGCGACGGCGATCGAGGCCCGGTCCGGGTAGCGGCGGTAGAGCGTGCCCCGGCCCACCCCGGCCTTCTTCGCGATGTCGTCCATCGTCACGTCCTGCGGCGCCTTCTCGGCGAAGAGCAGGGCGGCCGCCTCCAGGATCCTGGCGCGGTTGCGCGCGGCGTCGGCTCTCTCCATGCCCGGCATTGTATCTGGACGCAGCGTCCGGTTATATTGAACCGGACAGCGTGTCCACATAGCTGAGGAGAGATCATGCTGCTGCATCTGGACGCCAGCGCCCGCCGGGCTTCCTTCTCGCGGAGGCTGTCGAGTGTGTACGCCAAGACCTGGCGAGCAGCCCACCCACAGGCCCGGTACGTCTACCGCGACCTGGCCGTGCAACCCGTGCCGCACATCGGCGAGGCATGGACGGAACTGTGCGACCACATCCTGGAACACGAGATCACCGACATCTCGCGCTATCGGGAGGCGGTCCGCAGCCCCGCCCAGCACCAGGCGTGGGACGTCGTGGAGCCGCTGCTCGACGAGGTGGTCGCCGCCGAGGTGATCCTCATCGGCACGCCGATGTACAACTACTCGATCCCCTCGGCGCTGAAAGCCCGGCTCGACCAGATCACCTTTCCCAAGATGTCGCTCGAAGGCCGCTCGTTCGTGGTGACCAGCGCGCGCGGCGGCGCGTACGGCCCCGGTACGCCCCGCGAGCCGTACGACCACCAGGAGCGCTACCTGCGTGACTTCTTCAAGGGCCACTTCCGGGTCGAGGACGTGACGTTCATCCACGCGGAGCTGGTCAACGCCCGCCTCGACCCGGCGCTGGCGCACCTGCGCGACCGGCACGAGGAATCACTGGCCGCGGCGCTCAAGGAGGCGGCCCGATGAACTGGCTGATCCTGGCCCTGGCCGGGCTCGTCGAGATCGCGTGGTCGCAGAGCATCAAGCCGACGCAGAACTTCACCCGTCCGCTGCCGACGCTGGTGTGTCTGGTGCTGATGGCCGCCGCCGTCTGGCTGCTGTCGCGGGCCATGAACACGCTGCCGGTCGGTACCGCGTACGCCGTCTTCACCGGCATCGGCGCCGTCGGCGCGATCGGCTTGGGCGTCGTGCTCAACGACGACCCCGTCTCGGTGGGGAGGATGGCAGCGCTCGGCCTGATTGTCGGCGGGATAGTGCTGGCCCGAGTCACCACCTGAACCACGAACGCCAGGCCGCCATGCGGCTCGGTCCGCCGTACAAGACGACCGTCCCATGCTCGCTGATGCCCCACCGCAGGACGCTGCCGAGGTCGCCTGCTCTCAGGAAGGGATCAACTCGTTTGCCGAGAGGCCACGGCTCCGGTCATCTCGATGGTGATGGCCCAGCGTTCGTGGTCTCTCCAGGCCCCGTCGATGAACTGGAAATTGGCCGAGTAGCCCTCCCGTTGAAAGCCGAGACGCTTGACCAGGTTCAACGAGGGCGTGTTGGCCGGTTGAATGTTCGCCTCCAAGCGGTGCAACCCCAACTCGCCGAAGGCGAACTGGATGATCAGGCCCAGCCCTTCGGTCATGTATCCGCGGCCGGTCGTGGACGCGTAGGCGGCATAGCCCAGGGTTCCGCTCTGGTTCGTTCCCCGGACGATGTTGTTGACGTTGACCCGGCCGGCGATCGCACCGGTGTCCCGCAGACAGATGACGAAGCCTTCATGAAGGGGCTGCTCGAACCGCGTGAGGTAGCTCTCGAACGCCTCGCGGGTGGTGATGGGCCGGCCGGGCATCCAGGGGCGATGCATCTCGGCGCTTTCCCGGACCAGGGCCGTATATTCCTCGTAGTCCTGGAGGGAGATACGACGGATGGCCACACGTGGCCCCTGGGCAAGGTAGGTCGCAGAAGACATCCGTGAGATCTTACGCAGGCTCAGGCGATCCCCGAGTTCCAAGCCCAGGCCGCGATCCCGACCCGGTTGGCCGCTCCCACCTTGCGCTGGATGTTGGCCACATGCGTCTTCGCCGTGCCGGTGCTGATGAACAACTCGGCGGCGATCTCCCCGTTCGTACGCCCATGCGCGACCAGCCGCGCGATCTCCATCTCTCGCTCCGTAAGCGGTTCCCCCAGCGGCTCCGGCCGGGAGTCGCGAAGGTGGCGCAACAGCCGTACGGTGACCTGCGGACTGATGAGCGTGTCCCCGGCCATGGCGGCGCGGATGGCCTCGACGAGCAGCGTCGGCCCCGACCGTTTCAGCAGAAATCCGCAAGCACCGTTGCGTAGTGCCGTGTGCACGTAGTCATCGAGGTCGAACGTGGTCACCACGATCACCCGCGTCTCCTGCGCGAGCACCCTGGTGACCTCAAGCCCGTCGAGCTTGGGCATGCGGATGTCGGCCAGAACGACGTCAGGCTTGAGATGCCGGGCGAGCCCCACCGCCGCCTGCCCGTCGGCCGCCTCCCCCACGACCGTCATGTCAGGCTGCGAGTCGAGGATGAGCCGGAACCCGATCCGTACGTCATCCTGATCGTCCGCGACAAGAATCCGAGTCGTCACGCCACCGCCCCCACCGGTCGGGTGCCAGCACACCACCCACCCATCGCACGCATGTCCCCTCATCTTCCAGCCGGACGCACGTCACCCCAGTTTTCCACGCATGTCACGCTTCACGCGTACCGCGCCTTCCGACTGCGTGCTCTCACAGCACGCCCAGGACGTTCTCGTGAGCTCGGACGGGGTCAGACGGGGACGGTCGCCGTGACACGCCAGCCCGTGCCGTGCGGACCCGCTGAGAGGGAGCCGCCGACCGTCCCGAGCACCTCGGCGAGTCCCGCCAGGCCGAAGCCGCCCCTTCGGCCGAGACCGGCGAAGCGACCGCCGCCTGAACGATCGCCGCGATCGCCGGCCTCCGCCTGGCCGCCGCTGCCGCCATCGTCGTGCACCTGGATGTGGATCATGTTCCCCTCCCTCGTCACCGCGATGTCGACAGTGCTCGCCCGCGGCGCGTGCCTGCGTACGTTGGTCAACGCCTCCGTCACCACCCGGTAGACGGTTGCCGACGCCTCGCGGGAGATCTGCTCCGCCTCAACGGCGAGATTCACTTGGACGGTCGGCGAGAAACCGTCTGCCAGGTCCCGCAGACCGTCGATGCCGGGTGCGGGGCCTCTGGCAGGCTCGTTGAGCATGTGGACCGTACGGTCGAGCGAGGTCAGAGCCCGCTGGCCGCCCTCCTCGATGCGCCGCAGGGCATCCTCGATCCGCGGCGGCAGCTCTGGTGCGAGCCGGGCGGCCTGGGCCTGTACGAGCATGCCGCTGACATCGTGCGCCACGAAATCGTGCAGGTCACGCGCCAGAGCGAGCCGCTGATCCCGTACGGCCTGCGCCACCGCCCGACGCCGGTTGCCGTCGAGCGAACGCAGGTAGAGCCCGGCCGCGGCGACCCCGATCGCCCCCAGCGACCAGCCCGCGCAACCGGCCAGTATCAGCGAGGGCGGGCCGGGCCAGACCATTCTCAGCAAGATGGTCGAAACCGCGAGACCGGGCACGAGGGCTGCGAGAGGCGCGCGGCGGGCCGCGAGCATCGTCAGGGCGAGCAGGGCCGGCACCTCGATCAGCAGCCAGAACGTGGCGTCGCCTCGGGTGCCGGTCAGCGGGTGGTAGGCGGTGATCGCCAGGGAGACCGCTCCCCCACCCACGGCCGAGTACACAGGAGGGACGCGCGGCCTGAACGCCACCACCAGCGCGCACAGCTGGACCACCGCACCGACGAGGTTCACGATGTCGACCCTAGGGCGCCTCCGCCGGTGGCACGTAGCGAGGGAGCGCGTAGAACAGCAGGAGCCGCCTCACGGCCTGATGCCTTCGGGGAACCCGGTCCAGCGCAGGCCGGCCGGGAGGTGGCTCATGTCGTTGAACATCACGATCGTGGGCGGCAGGCCGTTGCGATACTCGATGACCGTCAGTGCGGTGTTGGCGCTGTTCAGCCCGAGCCACCGGGATGGCGGCGCGTCCAGTGCGTGCCGCACCAGCCACGCGATCGGATAGGCGTGCGTCACCAGGACCTCGTGTGTGTCACGCTGCGTCCCTTTCGTGGTCGCCTCGGGGGCCTTCGTGGTAGTTGCCTCGGGGGCTTTCGTGGTAGTTGTCTCAGGGGCCTTCGCGAACCGGGCGACCAGGGCCTCGGCCAGCCTCTGGCCCGGGGCCGCCTCGGCGTCGTCGTAACCGTCGAAGAAGCCGGCCCAGGACGGGGGTGTTTCGGCCGCGTTGGGAACGTAGGGCACGTGGTCGACGAGTTCGGCGGCCTCGGCCACGGGCACGTTCGGCAGGTGCCGGGCGAGTTCGTGCGCGCTCGCTACCGCGCGTGGTAGCGGAGAGTGCCACACGGCGTCGACCGGTAGGCCGGCGAGCCGTTCGCCCAGCAGGCTCGCCTGCTGGTGCCCGATGCCGGTGAGCTTCCCGAACGCGTCGGCCGCGCCGTGGCGTGCCAGGTAGAGGTGTCGCGTTGTCATGGGTCGTCAGGAACGCGGGGTCCGTGCGGGCCCGCTTCCCATCTCCTTCGATGGCGATTCGTGGGTGTGGGTTCGGCGGCGGGATGCTTGGGCGGGGTCGGCTCTTGGCCTGATAGGGACCGACCAGTGATCAGTCAGGCGTGTTCCGCTGCGACGGTGCCGGTGGTGCCGTCCAGGGTGATGACGGTGTCGTCGCGGAGCGCGCTCGTCGCGTTCAGGACGCCGAGGACGGCGGGGATGGCATGCTCGCGAGCGACGATCGCGGCGTGGGAGAGCACGCCTCCGGTCTCGGTGATGACGCCGGCGGCGATGCGCAGCAGCGGCGTCCAAGCGGGGTCGGTGAAGGGGCAGACAAGGATGTCGCCTGGTCGCACGCGCGCGAAGTCGCCGGGACCGCGGACGATTCTCACGGTGCCGGTCACGGTCCCGTGGCTGCCCGGTGTTCCGGCGAGTGTGGCGGCTGGGGTGTCCGAGGCGCTGGAAGGCGATGCCGGCGGTGGGGGTGCGGCGGTGACCGGCCGTGCTTGCAGAACCCAGATGCGGCCGTCGACGATCGCCCACTCGATGTCCTGTGGTCCACCGCGTACGGCGGCGATCTCTTCGCCCAGCTTGGCAAGCTGCGTGGCGGTCGCGTCGTCGATCGTCGGTTGGTCGCGGGCATGGGCGGGCACGTCGCGAATGACGAGCCGCGTGCCGTGCCGGTCGAGGCGGGTCCGTTTGTCCGCGACGGTACGTGTGACCGACCCGTCCTCGGCGACGCGGTAGGCGTCAGGGGTGACCGTGCCTCCGACGACGCTGGGGCCGAGCCCCCAGGACGCCTCGATCTGGGTCGCATCGCTCGAGTCCGCCGGTGTGAACATGACCCCGGACACCTCGGCATCCAGATGGCGTTGGACGAGGACGGCCATCGCAAGATCGTCGGACGGCTGGTCGTCACGCCGGTAGTCGATGGCACGGGGAGAGAACAACGAGGCCCAGCAGGCACGTACGGCATCGGCGACCTCGCTGACTCCGCGCACGGCGAGAAAGCTCTCGTGCTGACCGGCCGCCGAGGCCTGACCGGTGTCCTCGCTCGCCGCCGACGATCTGACCGCCACGGGCGGATCGCCGAGCTCGTCGAGTGCGCGGCGCAGCGCGTCGACCACGGTGGCGCGAACCTGGCTGGACTCGATCACCTGCCGCGCCGCGTCAGGGTCGCCGGCGACCCTGACAAGGTCCAGGTCGCGGGCAGCGGCGAGGTACGCGGCGTACGAGACGACGAAGCCGTCGGGAACCGGCAGACCCGCGCGGAGCAACGCCCCGAGCGCGCCGGCCTTCCCCCCGCAGGTATCGGCGGCAGCCTCTATGAGGGGTACGATCATCCACCTCACCCTTCAACACATTGTTGACAACGTTCTGTTGATTGTGCAGGATAAGCGCATGCCACGCAAGCAGGACATCGCTCACAGCATGCAGACTGATCATGTCCAGGCCCACCGCGAACAGGACGCACGCGAGCGTCTTATGGGCTTGGGCGCGAATCAGCTCGACGCCCGTCCGTGGCGACCTCCACCCACCCCGCCGTCGGCGGTCGACCTCGTGCAGTTCGCCGTCTGGCGCAGCGCCGACTTGGACCCGGAGGGCATCCTGAGCGCGCTCGCCCTCCTGCCCGCCGCGCGCGCCGAGGTCGAAGGACTCGAAAGCGGCCTGCTGTTCACGGCCCGGAGCGCAGGACTGACCTGGGCACAGATGGCGCAGGCGATGGGGTTCAACTCCCCGCAGGCGTGCCAGCAGCATTACACCCGCCTGGCAGGACGATCGGACGCCGACTCATGACGCGGGACTCCGCGACCGACCTCCTGGTCCTGCACGCCGTACGCATCAGCGGGTTCGCGGACACCCCGGTGATCGCTCATCGGTACGGGCTCGACGCGGCCGAGACGAAAGAGTTACTGCTCGACGCCGAGGCACGTGGGTGGGTTGGGCACACCGCCTTCGCCGGCACCGGAGGTTGGTCGTTGACCGACGCGGGCCGAGCCGAGAACGAGCGCCGGCTCGCGGCCGAGCTCGCCCGCGTCGGCGGTGCCGACGAGGTCCGTGATGTCTACCGCGAATTCCTCCCGCTGAACGCCCTCCTGCTCCAAGCCTGCACCGACTGGCAACTCCGGCCCAACGCCGGCGATCGGCTCGCCGTCAACGACCATTCCGATGCCGCCTGGGACGCCAGAATCCTCTACGATCTCGGCGGCATCGACCGCGCGCTCCTACCACTCGCGGACCGGCTGGGGGGTGTCCTCACCCGGTTCCGCGGATACGACACACGATTCGCCACAGCCCTGGCGCGTGCCCTGGCCGGGGAGGGCGCCTGGGTCGACCGCACCGACGTCGACTCCTGCCACCGTGTCTGGTTCGAGCTCCACGAAGACCTCATCGCCACGCTCGGCCTCGACCGCCACGCGGAACCCTGACGTGTCGCCGGTGTCTCACGGTAGTGTGAGCGCCGCTCCTTTTGGCCCGTGCCCACGGAGATCAACCAGGACGGACGCGCACAGGAGGCATGGTGGGTCTGCGACTGGCAGCTGTCACCCTGGCGATGGTGGCATCGGCCGGATGTTCGGTCGTCTCGGTTGACGGCCGCGAGCCCGGCCCGAGGGATCGCGTCGCCTCCAGGCCCAGCCCGAGGGATCGCGTCACATCCAGCCCCAGCTCCAGTACCCCGGTCGCGACGCGCCCCAAGGGTCGCTGGCGGGTGGTCTACCGGCAGAAGGGGCTGGACTACGGTGCCGAGTTCCTGGACATCGCGGCCACGGGCGAGGCCGACGCGTGGGCGGTCGGTGAGCGGACCTTCGGCACCGACGGGCACGAGGCGTTGCTGGTCCACTGGGATGGCGGGCGCTGGCGACGGCTGGCGAAGGAGCTGCCGAAGCAGGCCCGACACGTCACGCTCAGCAAAGTGGACGCCTCTGACCCCGGCAACGTGTGGGTGATCGCCGAGGACAAGGAGGGCGGTGAATCCGGGCTGCTGCACTTCGACGGGCGGCGCTGGTCGTTCATCCCCGATCCGGTGGTCACGTCCGAGGGGGATACCGCGAGTCCGTCAGAGGTGGTCGCGCTGGGTGGGGGGCAGGCGTGGGCCCTGGGTGACGGGTGGGCGCGGCACTTCGACGGGCAGCGCTGGACCAGCCAGGCGATCCCCATCGCGACGTACGCCGCCGTCGCCGTGTCGCCGCAGGACATCTGGGCGGTCGGCGAGGTGGACCCGCTACCGGACGACGGCTACGTGCAGTCGGAGCCCGCCGTCGCGCACTTCGACGGCCGCGCCTGGCAGCGCGTGCCACTGCCCGCACCCTCGGAGCCCGCACGCTCGGAGCCCGCGCCGGCGCCGCCCGGCTCAGTCGACTCGCGGTTCTCAGCGGTGCTGGCCGTGGCCGCCGACGATGTGTGGGCTGTGGGCGGCTACGAGACGTCGGACGGCGCGTTCCGCCCTCTGTCCTACCGGTGGAACGGCACGGCCTGGCGGGCGGTCACCATCGAGGGCGGGCGGTTGACCGGGATCGCCCGCGACGGTGAGGGTGTGGTGTGGGTCGCCTCCCGACGGTCCGTCTCCGAGGACGCGAAAGACGCCTACCGGCTGCTGGCCGAAGCGGGCGGGCGGTGGTCGCGGGTCACGCCTCCCGCGCCGGTGACCGCGATGACCGCGCTCCCCGGCGGGCAGCCGCTGTGGGCGATCGGCCAGGACGCGATCACGGAGTTCCGCTAGGGCTCGGCTCCTTCGCGGCTCAGCAGGGGTGGGCTCGACGATCGCGTTACGGCCGATCGCGCGGCTCAGCAGGAGTGGGCTCGATGATCGCGTTACGGCCGTTCGCGCGGCTCAGCGGGAGTGGGGTCGGCGGTCGCGTCCTGGTCGATCGCCCGGCTGAGCAGGGTGGGCTCGGTGATCGGGGATTCGTGGGTGCCGAGGACCGTGCAGGCGTGCGCTCCGGCCGTGGCGCCGAGCCGTACACACTGCTCCAGAGGTAGTCCGCGCAGCGTGCCGTACAGGAAGCCAGAGACGAACGCGTCGCCCGCGCCGTTGCTGTCGGCGACCGGCCCGGGCAGGGGGGCGGCCGGGAAGGCGCGCAGCGGCGTGTCGCGGGTGAGGACCAGGCAGCCGTCGGCGCCGCGCGTGCAGACGACCGTGTGGGCGCGGCCGCGTTCGATGATGGCGGCCATGGTGGTGGCCGGGTCGGCGAGCGCGGCGGCCGAGAGGAAGACGAGGTCGGAGCGGTAGGCGAAGTCCTGGTGGTAATCGTCGACGCCGTTCCAGTCGTGCAGGTCCGTCGATACGGGCATGTCCAGGTCCGGGTACACGTGGCGGCAGAAGTCGGTGATCGACACGTGCGCGTGCCGCGCGCGGACGCCCTTGTAGAGGTGGCTCGGGAGCCGCTCGCCGGGCGTGGCCCTGGGGTCGAACAGTGAGGTGCGGCGGCCGTCCGGACCGACCAGCAGGACGCTGCGCCGGGTGCCCGCCCGCGCCGGCGCCCAGGTGAAGTCGAGGCCGCGCAGCGCGTGGCGGATCAGCGCGCCCTGCGGGTCGTCGCCGATCAGGTCGGCGAACGTGACGTCGAGCCCGAGCGCCGCGCAGCCGAGCGCGACACCGGCACCGGTGTTGCCGATCCGGTCGATGACGGGCGGCACGGAGTAGGTGTCCTCGTACGGGAGGGGCAGCGCGGGCACGTACACGGTGGTGTCCACCCCGGCGCCGCCGAGAACCAGAACATCGCGCATCATCGGCTCTGCGCCGAATAGGGCGGGCGTATCCCGGTCATCGGTTCACCAGCGGGCCGGAGCCCGTGGAGCCGCGGACGACCAGCTCGGGCTGGAAGACGAGCTCGACGTGCTTGGCGGGTGCCCCGTTGACCTCTTCGAGCAGGGTCTGCACCGCGGCCGTGGCCATCGCGCCGATCGGCTTGCGTACGGTGGTCAGCGGCGGATCCGTGAACGCGATCAGCGGCGAGTCGTCGAAGCCGACCACCGACACCTCGCCCGGCACGGCCAACCCCTTCTCGCGGCAGGCCCGGATCGCCCCCAGCGCCATCAGGTCGCTCGCGCACACGATGCCGGTGCAGCCGCGCGACAGGAGCTGCATGGCCGCCGCCTGCCCGCCCTCGACGGAGAACAGCGAGTGCGCGATCAGCTCGTCGACGGCGCTCGTGCCGAGGAGCTGGGCCATGGCCTGGCGGTAGCCCTCGATCTTCCTGATCACGGGGACGAACCTGCGCGGCCCCAGCGCCAGCCCGATCCGCTCGTGTCCGAGGTCCACGAGATGCTGTACGGCCAGCCGCGCGGCGAGCCGGTCGTCGGGCGAGATGAACGGCGCGTCGATGTGCTCGCTGTAGCCGTCGACCAGCACGATCGGCAGCCCGCGGTCGGTGAGCCTGGTGTAACGGTCCATCCGCGCGGTGGTGTCGGCGTGCAGCCCCGACACGAACACGATGCCGCTCACCCCACGGTCCACCAGCAGTTCGGTGAACTCGTCCTCGGGCGCGCCGCCCGGCAACTGCGTGCAGAGCACGGGCGTGTAGCCGTGCTGGGTCAGCGCCTTCTCGATGGACTGGGCGAAGGCCGGGAAGATCGGATTGTCCAGCTCGGGGGTCACCAGGCCGACGAGCCCGTTGCTGCGCTGCCGCAGCCGGGGCGGTCGTTCGTAGCCCATGAGGTCGAGCGCGGTCATCACGGCCTGGCGGGTGGCGACGGAGACGCCCGGCTTGCCGTTGAGCACCCGGCTGACCGTGGCCTCGCTCACCCCGGCCTGGGCGGCGATGTCGGCGAGGCGCGCGTGACCGGTCATGCGCGCCACTGTACTTTCCATCGGGCCGCCGGATGTGACGTGCGCGAGACGTCGGAGGCGGCGAAGCCGCGCCTGTACACGGAGTACGTCACAGCCTCGCGCCACCCCCTGATCATGCTCCGCAGCCCCTAAGACGGTCCCGACAATGAAAGCTCTTGCCGCAATTTCCCGCAAGCCCTTTCAAGTCACGATTTTTCCGGATGTTTCCGCCATCGGATGCCCAAAACCCCTAGCCGAAACGAATCGGACAGAGATCTTTTATGACAAGGGTGGACATCTAACGTTAAGTCGCGATGTACTACCCCTTCAATCAGCCCCGTCACAGGTGACACGTGCGCAAGGTGTTGGGCCCATGAGCTCGGTCGTTCTCGACAAAGTGACCAAGGTGTACCCGGGTGACTACCTGGCGGTAGACCGACTGAGCCTGAAGGCCGAAAATGGCGAGTTCCTCGTTCTGCTCGGCCCCTCGGGCTGTGGCAAGTCCACACTGCTCCGGATGATCGCGGGCCTCGAGGAGATCACCGAGGGCGACCTCTGGCTGGACGGCCAGCTGGCCAACCATCTGGCGCCGCGTGACCGCGACGTCGCCATGGTGTTCCAGAACGGCGCCCTCTACCCGCACAGGACCGTACGCGGCAACATCGCCTTCCCCCTGGAGATCGCCAAGTCGGACCCGGCACTGGTACGCGAGCGCGTCACCGAGCTGTCCAAGGCGCTGCACATCGACGACACGCTGGAGCGCCGTCCGGGCACCTTATCCGGCGGCCAGCGCCAGCGCGTCGCGATGGGACGGGCGATCGTCCGCCAGCCCAAGCTGTTCCTCATGGACGAGCCGCTGTCCAACCTCGACGCCGGCATGCGCACCGAGCTGCGCATGGAGATCTCCGCCCTGGTCAGATCGCTGAACGTCACCACCATCTACGTGACGCACGACCAGGTCGAGGCGCTCACGCTGGCCGACCGGATCGCCATCCTCAACCGTGGCGTGCTGCAGGACGTCGGCACTCCGGCGCAGATCTACAACGACCCGGCGACGGCGTTCGTGGCGGCCTTCCTCAACTCCCAGCAGCTGAACCTCCTGGCCGCGACTGTGCGCACACCGCAGAACCAGTACGTCATGCTCGACTTCGGCCCGCACCGGCTGACGCTCCCGTGGAGCGATCCCCGCGCCTATGCCATCTCCCAGCACGCCGGCGGCCAGGTGCTGGTCGGCCTGCGTCCCGACGGCCTGGCGCCGGTGCCCGAGTCGTACGAGGGGCCGTCGTTCTTCGGCCGGGTGCGGGCACTGGAGTACCACGGCCACGAGTGGCTGGCCTACATCGAGTGCGGCGTACCGGCCGTACCGGTGCCCGAGCCGCCGGACCGACGCGTCCAGGTCAACGGTCGCAAGGCCGGCTCCGCCGGACTCGGCGGGCTGGTCCGCCGGATGTTCTCCCACCGCGAGGAGCGGGAGGAACAGGAAAAAGTAGGGCAGAACGTCGGCAGCGGCACCCACCGGCGCTCCGACATCATCGTCCGCCTGGGCGGCCGCCCGGTCTGGCGGGCCGGCGAGCCCGCCAAGGTGGCCATCGACCAGGGCCGCCTGATGATCTTCACCCCGGACGGCGCCCGCATCGACCCACCCCGCCGCTGACCGGAGTCCGTCCGCGCGCGAGTTCCTACGCACTGCCACACCCTGTGCTCTGGTGCGGCGCTCTCCCCTACTACGACCCCCATCTTGTACGGCAAGCATGGGCCAGCCCCAAACGCCGTACGTGGCGAAGGGCCTCCAGGGAGACGGCCGCTGATCCCGCACGTGGCCGGGCGCCGATACGACCCGCTATTGACCAAACGGACCACGGTCCGTATTGTCCTCTCCATAAGCGGACCACAGTCCGGAAGGGGACAATCATGAGCCGTTTGCTGCACGTATCCGCCTCCCCAAGAGGAGCGGAGTCGATCTCGCTCGCCATCGCCTCGACCTTTGCCGAGGAGTACCTCACCACGCATCCCGGAGGGCGGGTTGACCACTTCGATCTGTGGGATGGGAGTCTGCCGGAGTTCGGCCCCGCCGCGGCGAAGGCCAAGATGACCGTGTTCGGAGGGGGCGTCCCCGTAGGAGAGGAGGCCGTGGCCTGGGAGGCGGCCGTGCGGATGTTCGAGCGGTTCGATGCCTATGATCGGTATCTGTTCAGCGTGCCGATGTGGAACATGGGCGTGCCGTACAAACTCAAGCAGTTCATCGACGTGGTCAGCCAGCCGGGCATGGTGTTCGGAGTGGACCCGGAGACCGGCTACCGGCATCTGATGAGCGGGAAGCGGGCCGCCGTCGTCTACACCAGCGCGGTCTGGGGGCCGGGGGTCGGGGCGGAGTTCGGGAGTGACTTCCAGTCGACGTTCTTCGACGGGTGGTTGCGCTGGGCCGGCATCGACGATGTTCAGGAGATCCGCCATCATCCGACCTTGACCGGGTCCTATGAGGACGCGCGGAAGCAGGCCGACGAGCGGGCCCGCGAGGTCGCCAGGCGCTTCTAGCGAATCCGCCGAGGCTCGCCCCCAATCGAGCCAATAAGATTGCTCAACAATGTCGGTATTTTCTCCATATTGGCGACGGCCAGGGATCACCATCGCCGTGGCCCTGGCTACCGTCCTCGGTCTGGGCGCTGCCGTCTACCTGTCGGTGCGCACCGAAGGCTCGCCCCAGCAGACGGTGACCGCGTTCCTCACGGCCTGGCAACGCGGCGACCTGCACGCCATGAAAGCCCAGATACTGGAACCACCTCGCGACTTCGACAGCATCTATGACGCCTTCACCAGGGGCTCCCAGGCCAAGAAGATCACCATCCGGGAGATCCGCGTCCGTCCAGAGTCCCACCGAAATTTCGGGCAGGCCCCGACCTATGACGCCATGTTCTCCGTCACTCTCGACGGGCCGGTCCCCTACTCCTACGACGGGCACCTCGAGGTCATCGATTTCGACCGCGCGTGGAAAGTCCACTGGACGCCGACGGCGATCCACCCCGACCTGCAGGGGGTCGGCGCCAGCGAGATACGGCAGGTCCGCGTCGTCCCCCGACCCGACGGTTCCTCCCGTCTGGTCCTGCTGGAAACGCGCGCCAAGGGAGAGCAGGCAGGATCCCAGTTCGCCGACGAAGGCCTCAAACTGGTCGCGACCCTGGCCGACACCGCCCAACCAGGAGTTACCGGCTAGCTATGAGGCGAGCAGGTCGAAGTGAAAGCCGACGATCAGCAGGAGGAGGCTGCCGATTCGCCACCAAAGCAGCGTCCGAGGATGCTCGAGAAGCCATGCCACCCCGTTGGGGGCGGACGTGGCCATTTCTCCCTCGAACATTGCCGCCGGCAACACGATCGGCACACAAGGAGCAGGGTCAGCACAAACCAGGTGAAGGCCGGCCCACGTGCCCTCTCCTGTCTACAGCGTGCAGGTTGGATCAGCCGACCTCGACGGATTCATCGTCGTTGATGCGCGCCTCGCCACACACAAGGCAGGGTTCGGCGTTGCAGGCCGAAGGGGAGCCCGTAGACCTGACCGCCCGCAAGTCGGTGACCGTCCGGGTCGGCTACGGCATGGCCCGGGCGGTAGGTACTAATGCGACGCGCGTGCGCGTTTCAACAGCTCGGCGGTCGCCTCCCACAGGCGCCGCTCCCGGTCGCGGTCGTGGGCGACTGGCCGCACCTCGGTCAGCTTGGTCTTCACCACGAACGCGCCGTCGCGCAAGTGTGCCCACTTGTCATCGAGGGCCATCGCGGCCAGCAGTGGCCCCGAGCGTTGCGGCGTCGATACGCCGGGTACGCGGCCCAAGACGCGGCTCATCGCCTGGAGCGCCTCGGGGGCGCCACGGCCCAGCGCGGTGCCGGGCATCCAGCCCGGTTCGAACACCGACACGTTGATCCCGGCGCCGGCCTGGCGCTGCAGCTCATGGGCGTAGTACAGGATCGCCAGCTTGGCGTTGGAGTAGGCGACGCCGGAGGCGGTCATGCCCGGGGCCCGCTCACCGGTAGCCGGTCGGGCGAGCTCGACGGGGTCGGCCCACTTGGCCTCGGGCACGCCCAGCAGCTTGCGCCAGAAGTTGGCGTGATAGGTGTTCGAGCCGAGCAGCACGACCCGCGCCGGGGCGGTGAACGAGCCAAGCAGGTCGCCGATGAGCTGGGCATGGGCGAGGTAGTTGACAGCGAAAGTCATCTCGTAGCCGTCAGGCGAGGCCCGGCGGGTGTCGGCCGACATGACGCCGGCGTTGGCGATCAGCGCGCGCAGCGGCTGAACGGTACCGGTGGCGAGCAGGTCGTGCACGGTGGCCGCGGCGGCACGTACGTCGGCCAGGCGCGACAGGTCGCAGCCGATCTCGCGGACGCGGGCGCCGCGCCCGCGGGCCTCGTCGGCGACCACGCTCAGGTCCCGCCCGGCGCGGCCGACCAGCAGCAGCTCGGGTCGCTGCCCGTGCGGGCGACCTGCCATGGCCAGCACGGCGTGGCGGCCCAGGTTGCGGGTCGGGCCGGTGATCAGAACAGTTCCGGGTTCGGTCATGGCCCCAGCCTGCGGGGATCGGCCGGGCCACAGCCAGTCGTCCGGTTTTCGTAGGACTGCCAGGGCCAGGACAACCCGGTGCGGGCTCGCGCATACTGGAGCGCGTGGAAACGTGGGAGTTCGGCCGGACGGTACGCCGCTGGCGCGACCGGGTGGCACCTGAGGCCGTTGGCGTGCCGGTGGGCCGCCGACGCCGGGCCAGTGGGTTGCGCCGTGAGGAGCTGGCCGCGCTCGCCGGAATCTCGGCCGACTACCTGACCCGCCTCGAGCAGGGGCGCGCGATCACGCCGTCGGCACAGGTGGTGGGGTCACTGGCCCGGGCGCTGCGCCTGTCCGACACCGAACGCGACCTGCTCTACCAACTGGCCGGGCACGCCGCGCCCGGCCCGGACGTCGTGCCGTCGCGGGTCCCCCCGAGCGTGCAACGGCTGCTCGACCGGCTGTCGCACATCCCGGTGGTGGTGTACGACGCCAGCTGGACGCTCGTGCTGGCCAACGCGCCCTACGACGCGCTCATGGGCGAGACGACCACCTGGCGCGGCCTGGAACGCAACGCCGTCTGGCGCAACGTCGCCCGCCTGCCCTCGCGGGTCGTGCACACCCCGCAAGAGCAAGCCGAGCACGAGGCCCGGCTCGTGACCGATCTGCGCCTGACGGCCTCGCGCTACCCCACTGACCGCGCGCTGCGGCGCTTGATCGCCGACCTGGCCTCCGGCAGCCCGCGCTTCGCCGAACTCTGGGCCGCCGAGACCCCACCGCCCCTGACCGACCCATCCAGACGCAAGACCATCAACCATCCGGCGGTCGGCCCGATCACCCTCGACTGCGACGCGCTGTTCGTCGCTCTGGACGACCTGCGCATCACCGTCTACACCGCCGCGCCGGGCACCGAGGACGCCGACCGCCTGGCCCTCGCCGTCGTCCTGGGCACTCAGTCGCTGGCCTAGAAGGCCGCTGAAATCAGGTGATATCGGACAGGCGGCAGGAATTCGTGCGGGCCTTGCCCCCCAGGCACGCGGTCAGTGGTGGCCCAGGTGGGCGGAGAGGCGGTCGGTGGTCTGGAGGAGGGCGGCGGCGCAGGCGTCGGCTTCGGCCATGAAGCGTTCGGCCGGGCCGCAGACGCTGATGACCGCCGCCGGCCGGCCATGGTGGTCGAGGACGGGGGCCGCCACGGAGGCCGCGCCGCTCTGCCGTTCGGCGATCGACATCGCGTACCCCCGGCGGCGGATGAGCGTCAGGTCGGTGCGCAGGCGGTCGGGGTCCGTGACGGTGGCGGGTGTCAGGCCCTCCAGGGACCGGTTGAGATAGCGGTCGACATCTGCATCTGAGAGGAACGCCAGGAACGCCTTCGACGACCCGCCCGCGTGCAGCGGATACGGCACGCCCAGCGAGACCGACATGATCACCTCCCGCTCGGGCGTCGCCTGGTCGATGTAGACGCGGGTGTCGCCGGTCCTGATCGACAGGGTGGCCGTCTCGCCGGTCAGCCTCGACAGGGCGGGCAGTTCGGGCGCGGCCAGCCGCCGTACGTCGATGCGGTCGAGGTAGGCCAGGCCGAGCCGCATCGCCGTCAGCCCCAGCGAGTAGCGCCTGCTGTCCTCGTCGAGCACGACCAGCCCCCGGCTCCTGAACGAGGCCAGCACCCGGTGCACCGCCGCCTTCGACATGCCCAGGCTCTCGGCCAGCTCGGTGACGCCGAGTGTGTCCGTGCCCGCCTCGGCGAACCTGACGAGGATGTCGGCGGCCCGTTCGACGGTGGCGGCGGTCTGGCTGGGCATGGTGCGCCTTTCGCGGTGAATCATGTGTACTGTCGGGAACAGCATTCCTACTATTGGAACACAGGGAGCCACCGGATATGTCGTCGTTGTGGAAGGCGCTTGAGGGCTCGCGCGTGCTGGACCTGGCGCAGCCGATGCGCAAGGGCATGCCGCAGTCCCCCAACCACCCGCCGTTCCGGATGGCGCTGGAACGCCGCCACGGCGACCTGGTCAGGCCCGACGGCGGCTCGGCCGCCAACGAGATCATCGTCACGGGCGGCCACGTCGGCACGCACGTCGACGCGCTCGCGCACGTCTCCCAGGAGGGTCTCCTGTACGGCGGGCGGCCCGCGGGCGAGGTGATGTCGCACGAGGGGTTCAGCGACATGGGCATCGACGGGTTCGAGCCGTTCGTGGGCCGGTGCGTGCTGCTCGACGTGGCCGCCGTGCACGGGGTGGCCACGCTGCCCGCCGGCTACGAGGTCACCGCTGACGATCTGGAGCGGGCCGCCGGGGACATGGCGATCCGCGCGGGTGACGCCGTACTGGTCGGGACCGGTTGGTCGCGGCTGTGGGAGGCGGGGGACGACTTCGCCGGTCAGCGGAACGGCGTTCCGGGTCCGGGCGCCGATGCCGGCCGCTGGCTGGCCGCGCGGCGGCCGCGCGTGGTGGGCGGCGAGACCATCGCCTTCGAGCACATCGCGGCGGGTCGCGGGCATGCCACGCTCCCCGTGCACCGGATCATGCTGGTGGAGTCGGGCATCAACATCGTGGAGACGATGCGGCTGGCCGAGCTGCTCGATTCGGGAGTCCGCGAGTTCCTGCTGGTGCTGAACCCGCTGCCGATCGTCGGCGCCACGGGAGCCCCGGTCCGCCCGCTCGCCGTCATCGCCTGATCGGGGGCGGAAGTGACCACTCATGTTCAGCGGCTCGCGGAATTCGCCGTGGAATGCCGTGATCGCGGCGTCCCGTCCGAGGTGCGGGACGATGTGACGGGCCGGGTGCTCGACGTGCTCGGCAACTGCCTGGCCGCCTACGCGGAGCCGGCGGGTGACGCGGCCCCGGCCGTGCTGCGGGTCGTACGACGCTGGCAGGGGGTCGGGGAGTCCACCGCGATCGGGAGCGGCGACCGGCTGCCCGCGCCGTCGGCGGCGCTGGTCAACGGAACGCTGGCGCACGCGCTCGACTACGACGACACGCATCTGCCGTCCGTACTGCATCCGAGCGCTCCCGTGGTGCCCGCCGCGCTGGCCGCCGCGGAGGCCACGGGCGCGTCCGGCGAGCGGCTGATCGCGGCCGTCGCGGCGGGCGTCGAGGTGTGCAACCGGCTCGGCATGGCCTCCTACCTGCCGGCGGCCGGCAACTCGCTGTTCTTCGAAAAGGGCCAGCACGCCACGTCGATCTGCGGCACGCTCGGCGCGGCGGTCGCGGCCGGGCTGCTGTACGACCTGGACGCCGCCGGCATCGCGCACGCCGTCGGGGTGGCGGCCAGCATGGGCGCCGGCGTCCTCGAGGCCAACCGCACGGGCGGCACGATCAAGCGGGTGCACTGCGGCTGGGCGGCCCACTCGGGCGTCACGGCGGCCGTACTCGCGCTGGAAGGGCTGACGGGGCCGCCCACGGTGCTGGAGGGCCGGTTCGGCTTCTTCCAGGCGTGGCTGGACGGCCGGTTCGACGCCGAGGCGCTGCTGTCGGGCCTGGGCGAGCGGTGGGAACTCCTGCGCACGGTCTACAAGCCGTATCCGACGAACCACTTCACCCATCCGGCCATCGACTGCGCCCTCGCCCTGCGCGCCGGTGGCCTGTCCCCCGACGACATCGAGGACGTCGAACTCGGGGTCGCGGCCCCGGTGCTGCGTACCATCGCCGAGCCCCGGGCCGACAAGGTCAAGCCGAGCTCGCCGTACCACGCCAAGTTCTCGGGACCGTACACGGTCGCGGCGGCGCTGCACGGCGGCGGCGGGCTGGGGTTGTCACTGGACGACTTCGCCGGCCTCGATCCCGAACGGCTGGCGCTGGCCGAGCGGGTGCGCTGCGTGGCGGACGAGCGGGCGACGGAGATCTTCCCGCACGCGTTCGCGGCCGTACTGCGGGTACGACGCCGCGACGGCTCGGTGCTGGAGCACCGGGTGGACTCCTCCCGTGGCGGCCCGGAACATCCGCTGACGCCGGAGGAGCTCGCGGTGAAGTTCCGCACGAACGCGGGACGGGCGCTCGACCCGGACCACGTGGCGGCACTCGTCACGGCGGGCCGCGACCTAGCCCAGGCCCGTACCGTGGCACCACTCCTCCGGCTGACGATCGCCTGACCATCGCGCGGATCCACGAAACGCCGGGGTTTCAGGCGCCACATTGACCGCGCGCGGTGACTCCACTCCACCGCCTCCGAGCGTCAGCCGGTTACCGCGAGGCCGTCCACCGCGGTCCGTCAGGGGTGTCCTCGACGAGCACGCCGCCGCTGAGCATCGCCGCCCGCAGCGCGTCGGCGAACTCATAGCGGCCCTGCCTGCGCAGGTCGTTGCGGAGCGCCAGGAGGGCCTCGACGAGGGCACGCAGATCGGCGGTGGTGGCCACCTCGGCGAGCCGGGCGATCAGCAGCCGCATGAGCTCTCTGGCCTCGTCGACGCCGCCCGCGTCCTCCTCGGTGTCGGCCGCCCACTTGACCAGCTCGGCCTCCAGGTCGAGGACGGCGCGGGCGGCGGCGGCCAGGTCGGGCGCCGCCGTCGCGAGCTGGAAGCGCCGCTCGCAGGAGCGTACGGTCTCCTCCAGCGTGATCTGGGCCGGCGCCGAGACGGTGGCGGGGCGGGGCGCCGGCCCGGCGGTGCCGCGGCCGCCTTCGGCCAGGCGGCGGACCTCTCCCAGGCCGGTGTGGGTGCCCGCGGGCAGGACCTCCTGCGAGCCGGGACGTCGTACGGTCAGCCCGCCGCGGCCCGCCACCTCGACGGTCTCGGCGTCGAGGTCGATGACGACCGCGGTGTGCTCGTCGATGCCGAGGACGGCCGTGCCCGGCGGCAGCTCCCGCTCCATCCGGGACAGCCGCCGCTCGCCCAGGTAGCAGTAGCGGGTGTCGTGGGTGCCGCCTTCGGCGTTGTCGAAGTGCGGGATCAGGACCGCCCGCAGCTCGAGCGCCGCCAGCAGGTCGAGGCCCTCGCGCCAGTGCGGCTCGGCGCCCACCTTGTAGATCTCGTAGACCGGCACCGTCGCGAGCCCGGCCGTGCAGGCGGCGGCCGAGGCCAGCACGGTCACGCCCTGGCGGGCGCGGACGCGGGCCCGCAGGTCGCCCGCCGTGGGCGCGGCCGTCCACTGATCGAGAGCGTAGGTGGGGCTGCCGGGGCCGGAGAACACCCAGTCGGCTCCGGCCGCTCCGGCCGCTCCGGTCGCCACCTCGACCTCCAGGCCGACACTCCGGGCGAAGTAGCGGCGGGCCCGGGCGGAGATGTCGGCCGCGTTCTCCTGGAAGGCGTAGGGGGTGTCGAGCAGCACGGCCCGCGCGCCCGGCCGCAGCCGCCGCGCGGCGGAGCGGTGCACCTCCACCATGGTCGGGCTCGTCTCGCCCGACCCCATGAGCACCAGCAACCCGGGCATGGCTGTCCGCCTCTCTCTTCGCGCCTTCCCGCTTACGGCCAGGCAGCGGCTACTTCTGCGAATAAATCGCTTCTGCATATCGCTGGCAGTAGATTGTCGGGGGTGACGGGAAGACACGTCGTCTCGGTCGAGACGCTCATGCTACGGGCGAGCAGTGACAGTAAGTGGGCGTACCGGCACGCCACCGCCGTGCCCGGCCCCGGAGAGACCCCCGACCAGGCCGCGCGGCGGGTCAGCGGGATCCCGGCCGACGCGCTGTCCACCGTCGTGCACTCCACGAGCTGGCGCTGTCGTCCCGAGGGCGAGATCGTGCTCACGTACGCCGTCTGCCCGGACCCGGAGCCGTGGCTGCCCGCGATCGACCTGCCCGTGCTGGAGATCGTCGCAGGCGAAGCGCCCGCGACGCCCGCGCCCGGCCGCGTCGAGGTGGCGAACGTGGTGGCCCACGCCATCCGGCACCTGGCGTTCCTGACAACCGAGGATCCCGTCGTACGGCAGGCGCTGGCCCACCACCCGGAGATCGTCACGGCCCTGGACCAGCCACGGCGGTGCGTCACCATTCCCTGACGACGAACCAACCCCCTGTGGCCACCGCCCTAGGCGGCGCGACGGGACAGGCGGCGCCCTAACGACTGCATCGGCTTCTCGACGAAGCGGTAAGCCAGGGCACTGGCCAGCAGGACCACCGCCATGGCCAGGGCGGCCATGCCGAGTTGGAGCGGCAGCGGCGACCGCCGCAGATCCCCGCTCACCTCGACGAAGAACTTCAGCAGCGGATGGTGCACCAGATAGAGCGAGTAGCTGATCAGCCCGAGCCAGGTCAGCACCCGCGGCACCCGCCGGCCCCGCAGCGCCATCCCGCCCGCGAAGGTGGCCGCCGCCAGCGCGATCGTGATGATCCACACGTCCGGCTCGACCCACCACCATCCGGCTTCGATCGCCCAGATCGGGGCCAGCGCCACCAGCCCGGCGGTGGCCGCCACCGGCCACAGTCCGCCCGTGCCGCGTTCCCAGCGGTGGATCGCGGTCCCGGCGAACATGACGCCCAGCACGGCCACACCCATCCACGGCACCCGGCTGCCAAGGACCAGCAGCGCCACCGCCATCAGGCCCAGCGCGCAGGCCGCCGCCGTACGGAATCGGCCCGAGATCACGCACGCCAGACCGGCGAAGAACGCGGCCCCGGAGGCGTACGCGACCCAGCCACCCTTCAGCAGCGCCCCGCCGACCAGCAGCCCGACGATCAGCGAACCGGCCGCGAACAGCACCGCGAACAGCCCGCTCCGCTCATGCAGCCGGGTCACGAACAGCGCGGTGACCAGCAGGTAGAACACCATCTCGTACGAGAGCGTCCACATCGTGTCGGCCACACCCCCGACGCCCACCACGTCGAGCAGCATCGTCGCGTGCGCCGCCACAGCCGTGCCGTCGCGGGGCACCTCCCCGCGTATCGGCACCCACCAGGCCGCCGCCAGCACCAGGGCGGCCACGGCGAGGTAGAGCGGGTAGAGGCGGAAGGCACGGCTGACCCAGAACGTCCGCACATCGCCGTGCCGCTCCAGCGACGTCGGGATGATGTAGCCGCTGACCAGGAAGAACACCAGGATGCCGTAGACACCGAGACTGAACCAATAGGGCCGGAGCGCCGGCAGGAACCAGGGCAGCAGGTGTTCGGCGACCACCGCGAGCGCCCCGATGCCGCGCAGGGCGTCGAGCCAGGCGAGGCGGGCGGGGGCGGGGGCCGTGGTGGGCGGGATCGTGGCGGGGGCGATCGACACCCGCACCAACCTACCCTTACCAGGACGAGTGATGCCGCCAAGTCGGCGGAGACCGGGTTTCAGCAGCGACTGGGCAGCGGCGGCCGGTCAGCAGCGACTGGGCAGCGATGGCTGGTCTGCAGCGGCCGGTCAGCGGTGGCTGGTCAGCGGTGGCTGGTCAGCGGGGCGTGATGGTCGGCGCCCGCGGGGCCGTGCGGGTCGGTGTGTACGGTCGCTGCGCGCAGTCTGGGCAGGTCGTGGATGAGGCGGTGTTCGGCGGCCACCGCCACGGCGTGCGCGTCCACGAGCGAGAGTTCGTGACCCACCAGGATCTCCACCTCGGCGTGCAGCGCGTGGCCGATCCAGCGCAGCCGTACGGAGCCGACGCGTTCGACTCCCTCGACGCCGCCCAGGATGACTTCGGCCTCGTCGACGATGGCCGGGTCGACGGCGTCCATGAGCCGGTGGTAGATCTCGCGGGCGGCGTCGCGCAGCACGAAGCAGATGGCTACGGTGATGAGCAGGCCGACGATCGGGTCGGCGAGGGGGAAGCCCAGCGCCGCGCCGCCCGCGCCGATGAGCACGGCCAGCGAGGTGAAGCCGTCGGTCCTGGCGTGCAGCCCGTCGGCGACCAGCGCGGCGGAGCCGATCTCCCTGCCGACCCCGATCCGGTAGCGGGCCACCCACTCGTTGCCGAGGAACCCGACCACGGCCGCCGCGGCCACCCACCCGACGGCCCGCATGTCCTGGGGGTGGAACAGCCGGGTGACCGCCTCGTACCCGGCCAGGACGGCGGAGGCGGCGATGATCAGCACGATGGCGATGCCGGCCAGGTCCTCGGCCCTGCCGTACCCGTAGGTGAAGCGGCGGGTGGCGGCCCGGCGGCCGAGCGAGAACGCGATCGCGAGCGGTACGGCCGTGAGCGCGTCGGCGACGTTGTGCAGCGTGTCGCCGAGCAGCGCGACGGAGCCGGACATGACGACGATGACGGCCTGGACGGCGGCGGTGACCAGCAGCACGCCGAACGAGACGGCCAGCACACGTAGCCCGCGACTGCTGCCTTCCAGGGCGGCGTCGGTCTTGTCGGCGCTGTCGTGGCTGTGCGGCGCGAGAGCATGCCCGGCCTTCGCCAGCAGCCCTCTGATCCCACCGCGCCCACGCTTGCCCTCATGACCATGACCATGACCGTGCCCATGACCGTGCCCATGCGCAGGTTCATCTGAAAGGCCTGAAGAGCTGGAATCGTGCTGACCGGTCATAGCACCTCATTTGCCCAACAAGTCGCGTGCTCTACCGCGCCCGTCGAGCCATCACCAGCCGACGTGGTTCTTGCCGGAGACGAGCGAACGGGCGATCACCAGCCGCTGGACGTCGTTGGTACCCTCGCCGATGGCCATCAGCGGCGCGTCCCGGTAGAGCCGCTCGACCACGAACTCCTGCGAATAGCCATATCCACCGTGAATGCGCATCGACTCCAGCGACGCCTTCAACGCCACCTCGGAGGCGAAGTATTTGGCCATCCCCGCCTCCATGTCGACCCGCTTCCCGCTGTCGGCCTGGGACGCCGCCCAGTAGGTCAGCAGCCGGGCCGCCTGGATCTCGGTCGCCATGTCGGCCAGCTTGAGCTGCACGGCCTGGAAGTCGGCGATGGGCTGGCCGAAGGCGTTGCGCTCGCGAGCGTAGCCGAGCGCGGCGTCGTAGGCGGCCTGGGCGACGCCGACAGCGCGGGCGGCGATGTTGATCCGCCCGATCTCCAGCCCGCCGAGCACCTGCTGCATGCCCCGCCCCTCGACCCCGCCGAGCAGCGCGTCCACGGGCACGCGCACACCGTCGAGCACGACCTCGCACGTCTCGGTCCCCTTGTAGCCGAGCTTGGGCAGGTCCCGGCTGACCCCGAACCCCTCGGCCGCCGGATCGACGAGCAGCACCGACATCCCCTTGTGCGCGGGTTCGGTGACGGACGTCTTCACCAGTACGGGCAACGGATCGGCGTGGCGGGCGTTGGTGATCCAGGTCTTGGTGCCGGTCACGACATAGTGATCGCCGTCGCGTACCGCCCTGGTCTGAATACCCTGCAGATCGGTCCCGGCCCCGGGCTCGGTGAGCGCGATACCGGTACGGCGGGCTCCGGCGGCCAGATCCGGGAGATGGCGTGACCTCTGCTCCTCGGTGCCGTGCCGAGCGATCATCCAGCAGGCCAGCGAGTGAGACCCGATGGTGCCCGCGACCCCCATCCAGCCCCGGGCGATCTCCTCGAAGACCAGGGCGAACGACACCATGTCCGCCCCGAGCCCGCCGTACTCCTCGGGCACGCTGAGGCCGAAGAGCCCCATCGCCTTCATCTTGTCGACGATCTCCGTGGGGTAGCGTCCGGAGTGCTCCCACTCGATGGCGACGGGCATGATCTCTTTGTCGACGAAGGCCCGCAGGGTCTCCCGGAAGGCCCTCTGCTCGTCGCTCAGCTCGAAATCCACCGGTTCCTCCTCAGCGCTACCACGGCCGGGGCCAACGATACGCGCGTCGGAGGAGCGTCCCCTCGGACAAACCTCGCCGTATGTGTCAGCGGGGCGAGGCGACCACCGAGGACAGTTTGGAGACGACGGCCACGATGCGCGCGGCGCGTTCGAGTTCGGCACGGTGGAAGTGCGGTCCCGCCGCGCGGGCGACGACCACGTGCAGCCCGTGGGTGGCGACCGGCAGCAGCATCAGCCGAAGGTCGTCGGCCGCCCGCGTGGCGGCCCTGAGCGGCGGCTCCAGCAGCTCGAACACCTCCGGCGCGCCCAGACTGGCATGGCGTACGACGTCACCCGCCAGTGCCATCGACCACTCGGCGCCGCACAGCCCTGGCAGTGCGTCCACCAGCGTCGCGATCCCCCGCGACGGCTCCGACGCGACGTGCATGAGCAGGTCGTAGTCGGGCGCCGAGCCCGGTAGGTCCTTGGTCGGCCAGACCCCCTCGACGCGTACGCCCGGGACGGCCGAGAGCCGGTCGCGCACCTCCTCCGGCGTCACCTTCCCCGGCCAGGACACCGTGAAGTCGTCCACCGCCCGGCCCGTCTCCCGTTCCAGCACGGTGACCTGCAAGATGTCGGCACCCAACGCGCCAAGTGACCGCGCGACCTGGCCCAGCCCCCCGGGCCGGTCCGGCAACGACACCCTCAGTCTGAGCAGCATGAACCGCCCCCTTTCCAGAGGCTCTCACAGTGCCCGTGAAAGGTTTCCAGCATGTTCCACGGATATGTCACGCATGCTGCACTTATATCCAAGGATGGACCGCTAATCCGGGTTTTGGAATAAAGGTTCGCCCAGCGCCACCTGCGGCTTCGCGCAGGTGGCGCCCAAGAACGCGGAGATCAGGCGAAGACGTCCTGCTGGTAACGACCCTGCTCTTCGAGCGCGGCCAGCCACGCCGCTCCGTCCGTCCCGGTCTTGTCCCGGTGGATGGCGAGCAACGCGCGCCGTACGGCGGGCGCCATGCGCAGCCCGTCACCGCAGACGTACACGTACGCCCCGGCCGCCAGCAGCTCCCACACCGCCTCGCCCCGCGCGGCGATCGCGTCCTGCACGAACCGGTACGGATGCCCGGCCACCGCCGAATAGGCCACGGTCACGTGCACCCCGTCAGCCGACGCCCAGCCCTCCACCTCATCCCGGTAGAGCCAGTCGTGCGAAGGATGGCGGCACCCGGCGAACACCTCGGCCCGCCCGGTGGCCCCGATCAGCGCCCGCTCCTCCAGGAACCCCCGCAGCGGCGCGAACCCGGTGCCGGGACCGACGAGGATCACCGGCGTGGCGGGGTCCTCGGGCAGCCGGAACGGCGGCGCGGGCACCCGGATGTAGCCGTAGAAGCTCTCCCCCGGAGCCAGCCCGGCCAGGTAGGCCGAGCACATCCCGCGATATGCGCCGCTGCCCGACCAGGCGGGGCCCTCCACCAGTCCGACGGTGACCCTGACCAGGCCGGGGTCGGCCAGCGGCGAGGAGGAGACGGAGTAGTAGCGCGGCCGGATCGGCCCGGCCATCTCCAGGAAGACCGGCAGCGGCAGCTCGATCGCCGGGAAGCGGTCGAGCAGCGCCAGCGGGGATACCCGCTTGGCCAGGATCTCGTCGGCGTAGTCGGCGGTCAGCGTGTCGAGCTGGCCCCGCGTCCACGGGCACGAGGTGTGCGCGGCCAGTGCCGCCAGGTCCGACCTGGTGGCCACCTCCTGCAACTCGGCGAACTCGGTCAGCAGCAGCCCCGCCGTCACCGGCGTGTCCACGGGCAGGTGCGTGGCCCCGCCGGTGCGCAGGCGTACGACCTGCTCGCGCGGGACGCGCAGGCAGCGCAGCGCCCACTCCACCAGCTCAGGGTCGTTCTTGGCGAAGGCGGCCACGTGGTCGCCCGCCGAGTAGGTCACGCCCTCCGGCAGCCGCGCCACGATCGAACGCACGCCGGGCCGCGGCGCCTCCAGCGAGAAGTCCCACAGCCCGGCCGGGTCGCCGGTCAGCTCCTCGTTGGAGACCACGGTCAGCGGGAACGCCCGCGCGGACACCACCGCGGGCCGCACCTCCGCCTCGCTGAGCACCTCCATCTGGTAGCGGGGCCCCGCGTCGGCGGCCGACGCGCTGTACTCCTCCGCCGTCGCCGCCCACAGCTTGGCGGTCCACGCCGACACGTCGCCGTCGAAGTCGCCGTCGGCGTCGGCCTCGCCCCGCTCGATCAGGGGTACGGCACCGGCCGCCGTCAGCTTGGCGAAGGCGCGGCGGGGGAAGTCCTGGTAGGTGGGCCACTGGGTGTTGCCGCAGCCCAGCAGCGCCAGCCGTACTCCCGACAGGTCGGGCAGCTCCGCCAGCGCGTCGAAGCGCTGGGCGTTGTCGGGCGCCTTGCCGTTGTAGGAGGAGGCGACCACCAGGAGCAGCCCCTCGCTCGGCGGGACCAGCTCGTCGAGGGTGGTCAGCGTGGTGGCGAAGCCGGCCCGCCCGGCGCGCTCGGCCAGCCGCTCGGCGACGTCGGCGCAGGTGCCCAGGTTGGAGCCGTAGGCGACGGTGAGCGCGACGCCGGTGACGGCGATGTCCTGCTGCTCCTCCACCTCGATCGGCTGGCCGAGCACGGTGGCGCGCTCGTGGGGACGGCGCTCGCGCACCCGGACGGTGAACCCGTCGGGCTTCAGGGTGAGCGTCTGCTTGATCTTCATCTTGTAGACGGCGGGGTCGGAGACGGCGAAGCGCCGCAGGATCATCGCCAGCGCCAGCCTGGCCTCGGTGAGCGCGAACTGGCGGCCGATGCAGGCCCGCTCGCCGTTGCCGAACGGCTTGTAGGCGGCGGGGTGATGGTCGCGCTTGTTCTCGGGCAGCCAGCGGTCGATGTCGAACTCGTCGGGCCTATCCCACGCCCTCGGGTTGCGGTGCAGCGACGGCAGCAGGACGACGACCGGCGCCCCCGCCGCCACCTCGTACTCACCGCCGAGCGTGGTGTCCGCGATGGCGTTCACGGTGAAGGCCGGGATCGGGGACCAGACCCGCAGCGTCTCCTCCAGGATCCGGGAGATCACGTCCAGCTTCATGACCGTCTCGTAGGCCGGCGGCTCGTCGCCGGGCAGCAGCCGGTCGACCTCGTCGTAGGCCCTGGCGAGGGTGTGGGGGTCGCGCAGCAGGTTGTACAGCGCGAAGGAGAGCAGGCCGCTGGTGGTCTCGTGTCCGGCGATCAGGAAGGTGAGGACCTGGTCGCGGATGTTGGCGTCGGAGAGCCGGGCGCCGGTCTTGGGGTCGGACGCCTCCAGCATCAGGCCGAGCAGGTCCTTGGTGGCGGCGGCGCCGTCCTCCGCGCGGCGCCGCCTGATCACGTCGTCGACCAGCTCGCGCATCAGCTCGATGTCGGCCTGGTAGGCCACCTCCTGCTTGCGCTTGAGCTTGGTGACGAACGGGAGCTGCTGGTTGCGCAGCATCGCCTCGGTCAGCGCGCCACCCATCGCCGTCAGGAACGGGTGCAGCTCAGGCGAGTCGAAGGAGTCGAACCGGTAGCCGAACCCGGTCAGCGAGATCGTGTCGAGGGTGAGCCTGGTCATGTCGTCGGCCACCGGCAGATCCTGCCCCGGACGCCCCGCCCAGGACTCCACGAGCCGGTCGGCGACCTCCAGCATCTGCGGGTAGTACGCCTTCATCGACCGCTGGCTGAAGGCCGGCATGAGGATCCGGTGCGCGTGACCCCAGACGGGCTCGTCCGGCCTGGCGGTGAACAGCCCGTCGCCGGCGAAGTCGCGGACGATCGACAAGGGCGGGTTGATCTCCTTGCGGAACCTCGTCTCGTCGCAGGCCTCGGCCACCAGGTCCGGATCGTGGATCACCACGATGTGCCGGCCGAGCAGGTCGAGCTGGTAGATGCCCTCCGGGTGCGCCCGCGCGACCTCCTCGAAGTAGGTCATGGGCGAGTGCGCGGGCACCTGGAACGCGTTTCCGACGATCGGTAGCCCACGGGGGGCGGGGATCTCTCTCATCAGCACTCCTGTCGGGTAGCCATACACCGTATGGCGCACGCTACCATACGGCGTATGGCAGTGAGCGCGCGCAGGGGAACCCCGCTGACCCTCGAGGAGATCTACACCACGGCGTTGCGCATGGTGGACGAGGTGGGCGTGGAAGGGCTGTCGATGCGCAAGCTGGCCGCCGAACTCGATGTCAATCCGATGTCGCTCTATCACCACGTCGACAACAAGATGGCGCTGCTCACGCAGATCTGCGCCACCAATGTCCAGCGCCTCGATCTCCCGCCGGACGAAACGCTGCCCTGGCAGGAGCGGCTGCGCATCCTCGCGCACGCCTTTCGCCGGCTCACCCTCGACCACCCGTCGATGTGGCGCTACGTGTACGCCCACCCGGAGATCACCGCCGACCGGGAGGGCGGCCTGTGGGGCGTGCTGTTCCCGATCCTGGAGGCCGCGGGCGTGCCGCAGGAGGAGCTGCGGCGCACGGCGGACGTACTGTACGGGTTCGTGGCGGGCCTGGCGTTCGCCGGTGCCGCCGGGCACATCGGCCAGGGCCAGGACGCCGAGGAGGCCGACCGCACCTTCGAGACGGCGGTCGACCTCATCGTCCGCGGCCTGGGCGGCTGACCAGCCGCTGGGGCCCGCTGATCAACCGGCGGAGGGCCATACCACCACCGCGAGCGGAGGGCCCATACCACCGTGATAGGGGTCGTTTGCCATCTATGCCAATTCCTAGCAACCGCTAGCTTGACAGGCACCCCCACAAAGGAGTGCACATGCGGAGTAAGCGCTGGCCTCTCTTAGGCGCCACCATCGTGGCAGCCTGCCTGGCCGCCACCCCCCTAACCCCCGCCGCGGCGGCCGCTCCGACTCCCGTCCCCTCGGAGTCCACCCCGCCGTCCGTGATCGACTCCCTCGAACGCGACCTCGGCCTGTCCGAGCAGCAGGTCATCACCCGCCTGGCCAACGAGCAGCGCGCGGCGGCCACGGAGGCCGCCCTGACGTCCTCCCTCGGCGCCTCCTACGGCGGCTCCTGGCTGAGCGCCGACGCCTCCAAGCTTATGGTCGCGACGACGGACCCGGCCACCACCGGCGCCATCGAGGCGAAGGGCGCGCAACCCGTGCTCGTCCCGCGGACGCTGGCCCAGCTCACCGCGATCAAGGACCAGATCGACCGGGCGTCGGACCAGGCCAAGGCCGGCGCGTCCCTGTGGTACATCGACGTGACCACCAACAGCGTCGTCATCGTCGCCGGCCAGCAGACGGCCGCTGACGCCCTCGCCACGGCCGCCGGCGTCGACCGGAACGCGATCCGGGTGACCGTCTCCGGTGAGCAGCCGCGGACCCTGATCAACATCGTCGGCGGCGCCCCCTACTACATCGGCTCCGCCCGCTGCAGCATCGGCTTCGCCGTCACCAAGGGCAGCACCCCCGGCTTCGTCTCCGCCGGGCACTGCCGGGTGGCCAACAACACCACCAACCCGACGGGCACCTTCCAGGGCGCCTCGTTCCCGGGCAACGACTACTCCTGGGTCGCGGCTCCCGGTAACACCGCCACGCCGTACGTACGCGGCTCCGGCGGCGCCAACGTCACCGTCCGCGGCTCCACCGCGGCCGGCGTCGGCTCCTCCATCTGCCGCTCCGGTTCGACCACCGGCTGGCACTGCGGCACCGTCCAGCAGCTCAACGCCACCGTGAGGTACGCGGAGGGCACCGTCACCGGCCTCACCCGCACCAACGTGTGCGCCGAGCCCGGCGACTCCGGCGGCTCGTTCATCTCCGGCAGCCAGGCCCAGGGCGTCACCTCCGGCGGCTCCGGTAACTGCAGCAGCGGCGGGACGACCTACTTCCAGCCGGTCAACGAGATCCTCAGCGCGTACGGGCTGACTCTCCGTACCGGCTGACGCCGGCTCTCCTCGCGTGCCCGGTGCCTCTCGGCGCCGGGCACGCTTTCTGTTTGTCGTCACTGGCGAAGTTCTTTGGGCTGATCCCTTGACCTGGGCCCCCGAGAGGAGGGAGTTTGGTCGGCATCGGATTTACGAGTCATTTACGAACCTAGTTCGTAAAGGGGTGCCGTGGCCATGGTGATCGGAGTGGTGACCCACTCGATGCACGGGGAGTTGTTCCGGGAAGCCGCGAACACGCTCGGCGGGGTCGACCTGGAGTGGGTGAGCTACGACCACGAGGACGAGATCCGCGCCAAGGTCGGCGAGTTCCTGAGCACGACCCGGCTCGACGGCTTCCTGGCCGGCCCGGTCCCGTACACGGCCAGCCGCGAACTCCTCCCACCCGGCCTCCCGGTCGGCGTGATCCGCTCGTCGGCGCTCGACCTGACCCTCGCGCTCTACCGCGCCCAGGAGCGTGGCTGGGGTCGCACCCCGGTCAGCATCGACACCTTTCCCGCCGAGGCGGTCGAGGCGGTCGCCACCGCGCTCGAGCTCGACGCCGAGGCCATCGACTGCCTGCCGTACGCCCCCACGCAATCCGTGGAGGACATCGTCGAGTTCCACCGTTCCGCCTACCACCGGTTCGGCGAGCGCAGCTACGTGATCAGCGTCCGCGCCGCCGTCCGCGAGCAGCTGACCGGCGAGATCCCGATCATGAGCGGCATGCCGGTGCCGGCGACGATCCGGACCGAGCTGCACGAGCTCGCGCTCCGGATCGAGTCCGAGCGCGCCAGCGCACAACGCTTCGCCGCCGGAGTCTTCCTGATCTCGCATTCGCAGGACGAGGAACGGGCCCGGATCGGCCTGATGAATCTGTTGCTCAACACCCCGGAGTTCGCCGGCGCGTGGATCGAGGACCGCGGCCGGCGCGGTGTCGTCGTCTTCGCCCACAAGGCCTTGTTCGAGCGCATCACCCGCAACTGGGTGGCCGTACCCGCGCTCGCCGAGGCGGCCGCGGCGCTCGGCGCGCAGGTCTCGGCCGGGTTCGGCGTCGGCGCGTCCGCCCGCGGCTGTGTGGCCCTGGCCGAGCAGGCGGCCGCCCGGGCCGAGCGGGAGAGCGAACCATGCGGATACCTGATCGAGGACAGCGGCGTCATCATCGGCCCGATGGGTCCGTTCCGGGCGACGCTCAGCTACTCCTACCGCGAGCACGGCGACGACGTCGAGCAGCTCGCGAAGTCCGTCGGCCTCAGTGCCGCGACCGTCTCCCGCCTGGCGGCACTGGAGCACGAACTGGAAGGTCGCGCGATCTCGCCCGGTGAGCTCGCCGACCATCTCGGCATCACGGATCAGAGCGGCCGCCGGCTGATCCGCACACTCGACGCTGGGGGCCTGGTGAGCGTCGAAGGCACTGCTCAGCACCATCCGAAAGGACGCCCGACGCGTCTGTACCGGCTACGCATCGCCCAAGCCTTACTGCGCTCACCGCGTTGAAGGGACAACCATGGAGCTCAACCGCCGCCAGATCCTGAAGTACGCAGGCCTCGGCCTGGCCCTGCCCGCCGCATCGCCCCTGCTGTCCGCCTGCTCCAACGACAAGTCCGGAGGCTCCGGCGACGGCAGCGTGAAGTTCGAGGGCTGGGACTACGAGGCCGCACTCGTCCAGCAGAACCTCGACAACTTCACCAAGACGAGCAACATCAAGGTCAACTACACCCCGATCACGAGTGCGCAGTACGTTCAGAAAGTAGTCGCCGAGTTCACCGGTGGCGGCGGCCCGGACGCCCTTTATGTGTACGACGATTCCCTCGCGGGCTGGGTCGAGGGGGACTACCTGCAGCCGCTCGACGGCATGGCCGGCGTCGACGAGGTGTACGCCGCGATCTACCCGGGCAACGCGTCCGCGATGACGTACCAGGGCAAGCGCTACGGCCTGCCGTACTACACCGACTCCAACTGCCTGACCTACAACACCGGCATTCTTGCCAAGGCCGGGATCACGAAACCCCCTGCCAGCCTGGAGGAGCTGGAAGCGCAGGCGGTCAAAATCAAGAACGCGGGCCTCCTGCAGTACCCGATCGGCATACCGGCGCAACTGTCCGACACCTGGTGGTCCTGGGTGTGGGCGCTGGTCTTCGGCAGCGGCGGCAACATGTTCGACGACCAGCAGGCGCCGATCATGAACACCACCGACACCGTGACGAAGGACGTCTTCGCCTGGCTGCAGCAGGCGGCGAACAAGTCGAAGGTGATCGACCCGGCCTGCCTGCAACTGCTGCCGGTCCCGATCGACAATGCGATGAAGGCGAACCGGTACGCGTACACCATCGGCGCGCGGTACGCCAACCGCGACTACAACGACGCGACCAAGTCCAAGGCCGCGGGCAAGATCCGGATGGCGCTGATACCGAGCCTCGATGGTCAGGTGCACGGGACGGTCAGCAACACCCGGCTCTATGCGCTGGCCAAGGACACCGAGGTGAAGGACAACGCGTTCAAGCTGCTCACCTACCTGGGTGGACTCGACGCGAACAAGAAGCCTCACACCGCGAAGTTCTGGTTCCTGCAGCGTGGTCTCGGGTTCGCCTACAGGTCGATGGCGACAGACCCGGAGATCACCGCATCGCTGGAGAAGTTCGCCGACCCGGCGATCTACGCCCACCTGGGCGAGATCGCCAAGCCGCGCAACGTGCTCGGCGTGCCGTGGTACACCGAGTTCGAAATCGAGATGCACAAGGTCGTGCAGGGCGTGCTGAGCAACCAGACGCAGCCGTCCGCGGCGGTGGCGAGCTTGGCGCAGTCCGTTGACACGCTGAAGAAGAAGTACAACTGAGGATGGCCGTCGCCGAACGTCGGCCGCTGGGCGACAACGCCAAGGCCTGGGCGCTGAACGCGCCGGCCATGATCGTGATCACCCTCCTGGTCGCCTACCCGATCGCGTACTCGTTCTGGGTCAGCCTGCAACGGAACAACCTGAAGCGCCCGCGGGCGAACAAGTTCATCGGCTTGGACAACTACCAGGCCCTGCTCAGCGATCAGGCGTTCCTGTCCGCGCTGAAGGTGTCGGCCCTGTTCGTCCTCGTGGTTCTCGGGCTGACCGTCGTACTCGCGCTGATCCTGGCGCTGGTGCTGAACGAGCAGTTCCGCGGCCGCGGTCTGTTGCTCAGCCTGGCTTTGCTGCCTTGGGCGATGCCGGGGGTGGTGAACGGCCTGATGTGGCGGACCATCTTCGACGCGAAGACCGGTGCCCTGAACGGTCTGCTGACGCAGCTCGGACTGATCGACGAATATCACGCCTGGCTGACGTCCGGGACCGGCGCGTTCCTGTTCACCGCACTGGCCCAGGTGTGGAACACGCTCCCGTTCTCGGTCATCATTCTGCTCGCCGGATTGTCCACGATCCCCGCAGAGTTGTACGACGCCGCCACCGTTGACCGAGCGGGTGTGGTGCAGCGGTTCGTCCAGGTGACGTTGCCGTGGTTGCTGCACCCACTGCTGATCGTGCTGATTCTCGAGACGATGAACGCGTTCCGCGCCTTCGACACCATCTACGTACTGACCGGTGGCGGACCGGGTGACGCGACCACCACCATCGCCCTGCTCGACGTGCAGACCGTCCTGACCTTCACCGACTTCGGCCTGGGCAGCGCCTACGCCTGGGTGATCACCGCGATCACCCTCCTGATCTCGGTCGGCTACATCGGACTGCTCTACCGAAAGGGGAACTTCGAGGTATGAGCACCATCGTGAAGGTCCCCCTGCGCTACCGAATCCCCTGGAAGAAGATCGTCCTGTACGTGCTGGCGGTCGCGTTCGCGCTGTATCTGGCGTTGCCGTTCTACTGGATCGTCGCGATGAGCTTCATGCACGAGGTGGATGCGATCTCCGTTCCGCCGCACTGGATTCCGGTCAACCCGACGCTGGAGAACTATCTCGGCTTCCTTCATCCGAGTGAGGCCCAGCAACTCGTCGGCGGCCGGGCGATCGACGAGACGCCGTACTCCTTGCGGAACAGTCTGATCGTCGCCACCTCGACGGCGATCCTGAATCTCGTGCTTGCCACGTTCGCGGCGTACTCGTTCTCGCGGCTGAAGTTCCGCGGCAGCCAGGTGCTGCTGGTGCTCTACCTGCTCACCCGGATGGTGCCGGGGATCGCGATCATCATCCCGTTCTACCTGCTGATGCGCACGTTCGGGCTGCTGGACAGCTACCTGGCGCTGATCCTTTCGTACACGACGTTCGCACTGCCGATCACGATCTGGATCCTGAAGGACTTCTTCCGCTCGGTGCCACGCGAGCTCGAGGAGGCGGCCCGGGTGGATCGGTGCGGCTGGTTCCGGACCATGTGGTCGGTGTTCCTGCCGGTCGCGGCGCCGGGGCTGGTCGCGGCCGCGGTGTTCGCGTTCATGACCGCGTGGAACGAGTTCATGTTCGCGTTGTTCCTGACCAGCACGAAGGCGGCGAAGACGATCCCGGTGGTGGCGGCGAACTTCGCCACCGACTTCAACACCCAGTTCACCGTGATGGCCGCGGCCGGCGTGCTCGCGGTCGTCCCACCCCTGGCACTGGCCCTGCTCTTCCAGCGCAAGCTGGTCCAGGGCATGGCCGCCGGATCCGTGAAGGGCTGACAGATGGCAGAGGTTCGACTCGAAGGCATCACCAAGTCGTTCGGCGGCAAGACCGTGGTGAACGACCTGAATCTGACCATCGAGGATCAGGAGTTCCTCACCCTGGTCGGCCCGTCCGGTTGTGGAAAGTCGACGACCCTGCGAATGATCTGCGGCCTGGAACGGGCCTCCGAGGGCAACATCTTCTTCGACGGCAAGCCGGTCAGCTGGCTGCCGGCCAACAAGCGCGACGTCGCGATGGTGTTCCAGAGTTACGCGCTCTACCCGCACAAGACCGTCCGGGACAACATCGGGTTCGCGCTGAAGATGATGCGGGTGCCCAAGGCGACGATCGCGGAGCAGGTGCTGCGGGCGGCCCGGACGCTGGACATCGAGGACCTGCTGGATCGCAAGCCGCGTGAGCTGTCCGGTGGCCAACGGCAACGAGTCGCGCTCGGTCGCGCGATCGTGCGGGACGCCGGTGCGTATCTGCTCGACGAGCCGTTGTCCAACCTGGACGCGCAGCTCCGGGTGCTGATGCGTGCGGAGATCAAGCGGCTGCACGTGGATGTCGCCCGGACCTTCATCTACGTCACCCACGACCAGGTCGAGGCGATGACGATGTCGGACCGGATCGCGGTGATGCGCGACGGCGTGGTCCAGCAGTGCGCGACGCCGGATGAGATCTACGAACGCCCGGCGAACCGTTTCGTCGCCTCGTTCATGGGCTCGCCGCCGATGAACTTCGTCACCGGTGAGCTGACCGACGTAGACGGCGTCCGGACCTTCCGCAGCGGCGCGTTGAGCCAGGAGCTGGGCCGCTACGACGTTTCGCCGGACGACCCGGCCGTCGTCCTGGGCGTCCGGCCGGAGGACGTGAGGTTGTCGCCGACACCGGTCGCGGGCTACCAGCCCGGGAAGGTGTTCGTGTCCGAGCCGCTCGGTCCGGATGTCCTCGTCACGGTCCGGATCGACGGCGAGCTACTGAAGGCTCGCGTCCCGGTGCCGTTCCGGCTGGGTCATGACAGCACGGTGTATGTCGGCTTCAACCAGGACCGCCTGCATTTGTTCAAGGCCTCCGACGGCACCGCGCTGCACGCACCGCAGCGGGCATAGGCACCGCCCCCGCAACCCCCTCATCGAGAGGAACGCTCTTGAGAGACCCCGAGAACGCGATCGTCGAGGTCGAGCTGCCGGACGACTTCGACGACTTCTGGGCGGCCGGCCTGGCGGACTGCGCGTCGTACCCGCTGGACCCGGTCCTCACCGAAATGCCGTCGCTGTCCACGGACAAGGTGATTGTCTACGATCTGCGCTACACCAGCTATGGCGGTCTGCGGATCGCAGGCTGGTACACCGTCCCGCGCGATCGGCCGGCCCCGCATCCAGCCCCGCGTCCGGCTCAGTACCCGGCGCTGGTGACGATCCCCGGCTACATGTCCGAGCCGACGATCCCGAAGGAATGGTCCGAGCTCGGGTACGCCGCGCTCGCGGTGGCGCCGCGCGGAAAGCTGCGGTCGAACGACGTGTTCAACCCGGGCTACCCGGGATTGCTGACGCACAACATCGTCGACCACAACACATACGGGTATCGCGGGTTCTACCTCGACGTGGTGCGGGCGGTCGAGGTGTTGCTCGATCGTGAAGAAGTCGACAATCTGCGGATCGGACTGCAGGGGTCGAGTCAGGGCGGTGGCCTCGGGATCTCGACAGCCGCGCTCCTGCCGGACGTGATCCGGTGCGTGGCGGCGGGAGCGCCGTACCTGTGCGGGATCATGACCGCGCCGACACTGACCCGGTCGTATCCGTACGAGGAGATCAACGAGTACTTGCGGGTGCACCCGAAGGACGTCGACCGGGTGCGGGAGACGGTCGCGTACTACGACGGGCTCAACTTCGCGCCGAAGGTGCGGGCGCCGACGCTGCTGTACCTCGGGCTCGAGGACGACGTGTGCCCGCCGGAGACCGGCTTCGCGCTGCAGCGGGTGCTGACGTGTGAGACCACCCTGCACACCTACCCGCACTGCGCGCACCACGCCGGGCTGCCGGGCGTGATGCGGATCGTGGAGGACTTCCTTGCCGAACACCTCACCCCGGGACGGTGAACCGATGAACGACGGTGAACCAATGAACGACGGTGAACCAATGGACTTCGACGGCTACTGGTCCGCCGTCGACGAAGAGTTGGCCGCGATCCCTGCTCGGCCCGTGCTCGACCTGGTGCCGGCGCGGACGACGGACGAGGCGACCAGCTACACCGTGCGGCTCACCAGCACCGGGCCGTACCGCGTCTTCGGTCAGCTCAGCATCCCGGCCGGTGACGGGCCGTTCCCCGCGCTCCTGCGGACGCCGCGCTACGGGAGCGTCAACGACATGCCGCATCCGAACGATCGGAGCCGGTACGTCGTGTTCGGCCTGACGCACCGTGGTCAGCGGCTGGCCGACGAAGGGTTCTCGGCGGCCTACCCGGGATTGCTGACGATGGGCATCGACGACCCGGCGTCGTACATCTACCGCGGGATCGCGGCGGACTGCCTGCGGGCCGCAGAGTTCCTGATGAGCCTGGAGGAGGTCGATCCGGCGCGGGTGGCCGTGAGCGGGGACGACCTGGCGCTGCTGACGGCTGCGCGGCGGCCCGGGTTCAGCGCGGTCCGGCTCTCAGAGTTGCTGTTCTACCGGGCGGCAGAGGCGCGGCTGAAGTCGAGTCACTATCCCCTCGAGGAGCTCAACGATCACCTCCGTGCCGGCTCGTCGGCGCAGATCGTCGGCAATACTCTTGCCTCCTTCGATCCGGTCCGGCATGCGTCCGCGGTGACCGCTCGGACGTTGCTCGCCGTCGACGATCCCGACTGGTGTGCCGCGCTGGTCGAGGCCTTGCCTGCCGCGAGTGTCTACAAGCTGACCCACCTCGACGGCACCGACAACGACTTCCTGGATGCCTGGCTGGCCGAACTCTCCGGGGTTCCACCGATGTCGAAGTTCCTCGTGTGACTCATCCATTCGGGGTCCGGCCCGTCATCAACGCCTCCGCGACACTCACCGCACTGGGCGGCTCGCTGATGCCGCCTTCGGTGCTGAAGGCGATGACGGAGGGGGCGGCCCACTTCGTCGACCTGCCCGAACTCCACGACCGCGTCGGCGAGCGCCTGGCCACGCTCACCCGTAACGAGGCGGCCTGCGTGACCTCTGGTGCCGCGGCGGCGATCACCCTCACGGTGGCGTCGTGTGTCGGTGAGCCCGCGCAGGCGTTCCCGGCCGATGCCGAGGTCGTCATGTTCGCCGGCCAACGCAACGGCTACGACTACGCGGCCCGCCTGACCGGCGCCCGCATCGTGGAAGTCGGCCCGTCGATCGAGGAGCTCCGAGCCGCCCTGGTACGACGCCCCGCCTGCCTGCTGTGGTTCGCCGGCGCCCACTACGCGGCGGATGCTCTGCCGATCGAGGACGTGATCCGAGTCGCCCGGGAGCTCGCCCCAGCCGGCCCGGCCCCCGCCGGCACCCCGGGCCTCACCGGTCCACCGGCTGTGCCGGTGATCGTGGATGCGGCGGCCCAGATTCCACCCGTCTCCTCGCTGTGGCGATTCACCGCGGAGCTCGGTGCGGATGCCGTGATCTTCAGCGGTGGGAAAGGGTTGCGCGGACCGCAGTCCAGCGGGCTGGTGCTGGGGAAGCGGTGGATTGTCGACAGGTGCCGTGCGCATGCGTCACCGAATCAGCAGATCGGGCGCGGGATGAAGGTCGGGAAGGAAGAGCTGCTCGGGCTGTACGCCGCGGTCGAGTGGACGCTGGAGCAGGACGAGGAGGCGCTGCTCGCGAGCTATGAGCAGATTGTCGACCGGTGGATTGCCGGCTTGCGCGGAGTGCCGGGTGTCGTTGCCGAGCGCGGGTACCCGAGTGAGGCGGGCCAGCCGCACGGGCGAGCGGTTGTCCGATTGCTGACGACCAGCGGCTGGACCCGGGACGGGTTGGTGCGGGCTTTGTGGGACGGGGACCCGCGGATCGCGGTCGGCGTGTTCGGCGTACCCGACGACGCGATCGCGCTGAACCCGCAGACGATCGAGCCGGGGGAAGACCTGGTGGTTCTCGATGCACTGGTCCGGCACTTAAGCCGGTTCACCGACGGCACGGCCGGCCCCGCCCCGACCCCGGCCCGCGGACCCGGCCAGCAGTAACCTGGCCCCGAACCGGCGCCCCCTCGGCCCGCGCGTCTCGGGTCCGGCTTGTGACCAGCGGTGGCTTGCTTACCAGCGGTGGTGGATCTGGGGGCGGATCAGCTCGTCGTAGACGGCCGTGACCGCCGTCCGGGTCTCCTCCGTGAGCGCGGGAAGCCTGGCCGCGGCGGCGTTGGCGCCGGCCTGCCGTGCGTCGCGGGCCCCGGGGATGACCACGCTGACGCCGGGCTGGTCGATGATCCACCGCAGCGCGAACTGGGCGGTCGTCATCCCCTCCGGCACCAGCGGCTTGAGCCTCGCCACGGCCCGCAGCCCGGTGGCGTAGTCGACGCCCGAGAACGTCTCACCGACGTCGAACGCCTCCCCGTGCCGGTTGAAGGCGCGGTGGTCGTCGTCGGAGAAGCGGGTGTGCTCGTCGTACCGGCCCGACAACAGGCCGCTGGCCAGCGGGACCCGGGCGATGACCCCGACCCCGGCCGCGGCCGCCGCCGGCAGCACCTCCTCCAGCGGCTTCAGCCGGAAGGCGTTGAGGATGATCTGCACGGTGGCGACGTTCGGCCGTGCGATCGCGGTCAGCGCCTCCGCGCAGGTCTCGACGCTCACGCCGTAGGCGGCGATCCTGCCCTCCTCGACCATGGTGTCGAGCGCGTCGTAGACCGCCTGGTCCGAATAGACCGGAGTCGGCGGGCAGTGGAGCTGCACCAGGTCGAGGGTGTCCACGCCGAGATTTTTCCTGGACCGGTCGTTCCAGGCCCGGAAGTTGTCCAGGGTGTAGGCCGACACCTCCTGCGGTACCCGGCGCCCCATCTTGGTGGCCACCGTCAGACCGGGGCGTTCTTTGATCAACTGCCCGACGATCCGCTCGCTGCGCCCGTCGCCGTACACGTCGGCGGTGTCGATGAACGTCACCCCGGCGTCGACGGCGCCGTGCAGCGTGGCCAGCGCGTCATCCTCTCCGACCGCGCCCCAGTCGGCGCCCAGTTGCCACGCCCCGAGGCCGACCACGCCGACCTGCCTGCCCGTCCTGCCCAGCTCACGCTTCTCCACAACCCCGATCGTAAGGGCACATACCTTCCCATTAGACAAGACGCAACGGTGCGTCTAATCTATGTGTCATGACAAACACTCTGCACTCTCCGCTGGTCCGTACCGTGCTCGACCGACTGTTCGCCGCCGCGGCACTCGACGACGACGCGCCGCGCGGGCCGCTCCCCGGCGGCTCCCTGGAGACCGCCACCGCCCAGGAGCGCGCCGACGCCCTGGCGGCCCTGTACCTGCCGATCTCCGCTCGGGGCGGCGACCTCCTCTACACGCTGGTGCGGGCCGCCCGCCCGGAGACCGTCGTGGAGTTCGGCACCTCGTTCGGGATCTCCACGGTGTACCTGGCCGCCGCGGTCGCCGACAACGGCACGGGCCGGGTGTACGGCACCGAGATGAGCGCGGCCAAGGTCGCCACCGCACGCGCGAACCTGGCCGAGGCCGGTCTCGGCGACGTGGTGACGATCCTGCCCGGCAACGCCCTGGACACCCTCGCCGACGTGCCAGGACCGATCGGCCTGGTGCTGCTGGACGGGTGGAAGGAGCTGAGCCTGCCGGTGCTCCGGCTGCTGGAGCCCCGGCTGGCGCCGGGCGCGCTGGTGGTGGCCGACGACGTCACCTTCGCCTCGATGGCCGACTATCTGGACTACGTACGCGATCCGGCGAACGGATACGTCAGCGTCGCCTTCCCGGTGGAGGACGGCATGGAGATCAGCTGCCACACCGGCGCCGCCACGACGTACAGCTGACAGGAACGTACAGCTGACAGGACGTACAGCTGAACGGATCGGCCGACGCTCAGGCCGGAGGAAGAAGGGCCCCTTCGATCGGGCTGGAGGCGATCGCCTGACCGCGCTGCTCGACGGGGAGCGGCCGGACCACGACCTCAGCTTCCGCCCCCGCATCGAGGTCCGTGGCAGTACGGGGTCCCGCCCCTGGCCCGTGACGCGCCGTGCCGACGGTTCTAGCGGGGATGGATGGTCACCGGGCCGAAGACGGCCGTGCCCTCGCCGGAGGTTCCAGGCGGGGCGGCGGCGAACAGGCCGAGCTCCGCCGAGATCCAGCGCCCCTGCTCCGCCTGGAACCCCTCGAAGCCGGTGACCCAGCCGTCGTCACCAGCGCCGTCACCAGCGCCCGCCCCCGCATCGGCGCCGTTGCGGAACCGCAACGCGCAGATCCCCGCGTCATCGGAGTCGATCCGCAGCCCAACGATCGCGGCCTCATCGGGCAGTCGCGTGCTGAACCGCCTCACTTCGCCCTCGTCACCGTCCTCAAACGTCCGGACCTCGACGCTGACCCCGTCACGGTCGCGCGCCAACCCCACGTACGCGTAAGAGGCGCCCAGCACGAGCACTCCGGCCCTGGTCCCCGGCTCGTCCGCCGCCAGCCGGAGGGTGGTGGTGAACTGCGCGGCCACGCCGGGCATCTGCTGGCCGAGCACCTGTGGCAGGTTCCGCAGGTTGCCCCGGTCGTTGGGCATCGCGCGTAGTCTCGCGTGACCGTCGCCGTCCAGACGCAGCAGGCCGGGAGCCGGATTCGCCTGCCAGTGCCACTGCGGCCCGAGCTTCCTCGCCCGGAAGTCGTCGTCCCGCTCCGGCTCCATCTGCTCAGCACCGGCGGGGTGAGGGTCCAGCGCCGAGGCCGAGTCAAGGCCCGCCTCCGAGGCGCGGGCCGGCGCCGGGTGCTCCAGGACGGGACGTCCGTCCACCCCCATCTCCGGCCACCCGTCGTCCCCCCAGCGCATCGGCTGCAGGTGGACCACCCGTCCGAACACGCCACGGTCCTGGAAGTGCAGGAACCAGTCCTCGCCCTCCGGCGTGGTGACCCAGGCCCCCTGGTGCGGCCCGTTGACCGGCGTGTCACCCTGCTCCAGGACGACGCGGTCCTCGTACGGGCCCGACAGCGACCGTGACCGGAACACCGACTGCCAGCCGGTCGCGACGCCCCCGGCCGGGGCGAAGATCCAGTACCAGCCATCGCGCTTGTAGACCTTGGGCCCCTCCAGCGTCGAGTAGCCGGGCAGGGCATCCCCGTCGATGACGGTGACGGGCGTGCCGATGATCTCGCGGGCGTCGGGCGTCATCTCGACCAGCGACAGCCGGTTGCTGATGCCGCTACGGCTCTTCGCCCACCCGAACACCAACCAGGCGCGGCCGTCGTCGTCCCACAGCGGGCAGGGGTCGATCACACCGGGCCCGGGGAGCAGGAGGTGGGGCGCCGACCAGGGCCCCGCCGGGTCCGCCGCCGTCAGCACATGAACCCCGTGGTCGGGGTCGGGGTAGAAGATCCAGAACAGGCCGTCGTGATGCCTGATGGAGGGTGCCCACGCTCCGCCGCCGTGCCGGGGCACCGAGAAGTGCTCCGCCGGCGGCACGGCGGGCAGCGCGCGGCCGATCAGCTCCCAGCGCAGCAGGTCGGGCGAGCGCAGGACGGGCAGCCCGGGCGCGCGGTTGAAGCTCGACGCGACCAGGTAGTACATCTCACCGACGCGGATGACGTCCGGATCAGGCCAGTCGGCGTTGAGCACGGGGTTGCGATACGTGAGCCGCCCGGCCGGTTGGTCTGCCATCTGTCCAAGCTCCCGCAGCTAGCTGGGAAAACGTTTCCCCATTATTCTGGCACGCCCTCCGTCGCCACTCCGGTCCAGATCTGATTCAACGGTTCGGCCCCTCGGCCCGTCTATGCCGTGACGGACCAAGGAAAGGCACAGGCCATTGGAAGACATTTCCCGCTTCGAGGACTTCGTCGCGGAACGGGCCGATGCCCTGCTGCGCTACGGCTACCTGCTCAGCGGCAACCCGCACGACGCGGCCGACCTCACCCAGGAGGCGCTGATCCGGCTGCACCGGGCCTGGCCCCGGGTGCGCCAGAAGCAGGCTCCCGAGAGCTACACCAGGATGATCATGGCCAGGTTGCACATCAGCGTCTGGCGGCTGCGCAGGCGCGAGCGGCTCGACTGGGCGTTGCCCGAGACCGCCCAGCTCGACGTGTTGCCCTCCGGCATCGAGCAGGACCTGTGGCAGGCGCTGGCCGGCCTGCCGCGCAAGCAGCGGGCCGTGCTGGTCCTGCGGTACTACGAGGACCTCGCCGACGAGGAGATCGCCGGGGTGCTCGGCATCTCCCGGGGGACCGTGCGCAGCCACGCGTCGCTCGGCCTGGCCAAGCTCCGTTCCACCGTGCCCCACCCCTCAGCGATCGACGGGAGCCTCGCATGACCGACCAGTTGGAATCCCATCTGCGTTCGACCCTCGGCCACGCCGCCGAGCATGCGCCGAAGGCGCCTTCCGGGCTGCGTGCCGAGGTCGTGTCGCGGTCGCGACGGCGCAGGACACGCAGCCAGGCCATCGTCGTGGCACTGGCCGTCACCGCCGTGGCCCTGCCGGTCACGCTGACGGCCACCGGCGGGCAGCAGGGTGACGTCGTCGCCATCGGCACCATCAACCCAGGCCACCGCATCCCCAGTGCCATGGACGGCAAGACCCCGCTGGGTGAGCGTCTGGTGATCGACAACCCGTCCGAGGAGCGGCCCCTGACCCTCTGGTACGCCAAGGGAAAGACGGGCACGGTACTCTGCCAGATCTACGAGAGCCGGAACGGCGTCATGATGGAACGGTGCGGCAAGCCGCTCGATGACCGGAAGGTTACCGAGCAGGGTTCGACCGAGTCGTTCCCCGCGCCGTCCACGGGCGTAACCCTGTACTTCGGCACCGCGCGGGCCGAGGTCGCCCGTGTCACCGCCGTGATCGAAGGCGGCGGCGAGGCCACCGGGCTGATGTACCGGCCGAAGGGCGCTCCTCAGGGCATCTGGACTGTGTCCGCGCCCTCAGGTCAGAGGGTGACGGCGTTCGAGTTCGCGGACGCCCAGGGCAGAACCGTGTCACGGCTCAAGAGAAATCCCACGAGCTTCGCCAAGGCCGTGGGCGAGCCGGTCGGCCCTGCCGTGCAAATGCCAGGGGGTCTCTCCGTGGATCTCTACAAGAAGACACCGAGCAAGCTGCTCTGGAAGCTGAACGGGCTGGCTATCGTCATGCACTTCGTCGAGCCCGACCGCCTGCTGACCGACCTGGACGGCAAGAAGTACCCCGTGGAGCTGGCCGAGCACGACAAGCGCTGGCTGGGCATCGCCAGCGCGAAGACCGCCCGGGTCACCCTGCTCTTCGGCGACGGCCGGTCCGTGTCGGCCGTCACCCGGCCGGACCCGTGGAACCTCGGCATTCGGTTGTTCGCCGGGACCTACGATCGTGCCCGCAACATCAGCTACGAACGCTTCCAGATCATCGGCTACGACGAGGCGGGCGTGCAGATCTGGCAGCAGACGCACGAGAAGCGCTGAACGAGTGACCGCCCGGGCGGTCACATCACAGCTGCCCGGCGGGGTTGGTGAGCAGGCGATATCCAGAATTACAGGCTATATCCCGAAATACAGGGAGGTTCAGCGCTGAAAGGCGCCGGCGTTCGGGGCGGCGGGCAGGCCCGCGATGTCCGTGCCGCCCGACGCCCGGCCGAACCACGCGGCACCGAGCCGGACGCCCCGCCCCATCGCGGGCGAACCGGGCCGCAGGTGGAGGTCCGTACGGGAGACGAAGCGGGGGTCCGCCTTCACCGACTTGGGCCCCAGCTTGAACGCGTACGTCCGCCCCTTGTACACGCCGCCCGCGTCGTCGGCGCCCTTCCCGTCCTCGTACCCGGCCTGACCGCCGACCGAGATCGCGTTGTTGCGCAGCTTGAGTATCGACGGCGAGCAGCCACCGTGGCAGGACCAGCCGATCGTCGCGCGCGCGGGCAGGTAGACCGAGTTGTGCACCGCGATGGTCCCCGTCACCGGGCCGACGATGTGCTGGGGGCCACGGGTGATCAGGAACGATCCATGCTTGCGTGAGGAGGTGACCACGTTGAAGGCGAACACGTTCCCGGCGGCCGTCTTCCCCTTGCGGGCGCCGAGTTCGGTGAACGTCTCGTTGTCGCGGGCGGTGTTGTGCGTGATCAGGTTGCGGTCGCCGTCGAAGATCTCGACCGCCGCCCCGTCGAAGCCGTAGTCGTTGCTCGGCGCGTAGCTGCCGGTGATGGTGTTGCCGGTCACCGTGTTGTCGTCGCCGTTCAGCAGCACGCCGAACGCCCCGGAGTCGTTGTCGGGCTCGGAGTCGTTCACGCTCATCCGGGCGTTGGACGTCAGCGTGCTGTCCCTGATGACGTTGCGGGAGCCACTGGGGGGCACCAGCACGCCGGCGATGTTGCGGTCGGCCCGTACGCCGACGAGCTCGTTGCCGTCGCCGCTCAGCTCGAATCCCGCCCATTGGCAGCCGGAGGCGCGCAGGCCGCTGATGCGCCAGTGGTTGCCGCTCACGACGACGCAGTTGCCGTCCATGCCGGAGATCTTCGCCATGGGGCCGGTCCCGTACGGCTGGATGACGATGGGTTTGGCCGCCGTGCCCTTGGCGGTCAGGGTGAGCGTGCCCGTCCACTTGCTGCCGCGTTTGACGCTGACCGCGTCGCCGGGTTTGAGGTCGGCGGCGCCGATCTTCTCCAGTGACTTCCAGGGCTTGGTGGCGCTGGTCCCGGCAGCCGAGTCGTCGCCCGTCCGCGAATCGACGTAGTAGGTGGTGCCCGCGCGGGCGAGAGCCGAAGCCGGGAGGACGGGCGCGAGCGAGGCGATGACGGCCACGGAGAGCAACCTCATGCGTACACACCACTATCTAGTTTAAATCTGAACGCTGGGGGGTCGCCCACGCTAGCGCGTCAGCGCGTGAGGCGCCAGACACGCAGCGAAGGGCCATCACCCGGCAACACATCGGTGTCAGAAGCGTTATAAACCCCCGCCGCCCGCGTGGGAAGGGAAAGCGGCCGGCCCGGTGCCCTGCGCGCGCACACCAGCAGCGACTCCTCGGCGCTCTCCCGGAGAAAGACCAGGCAGTCGGCGTCGGCGTGCAGCCACCGCAGCCCGCCGTGGCGCAGCGCGGGCTCGGCCCGGCGCAGGCCGAGCAGGTCCCGGTAGGCGGCCAGCGTCGCGAGGTCCTGGTCGGCGGGCCGGTCCCAGGGCATGGGGGTACGCGCGTGCTCGCCGTTGACCCCCCTCAGCCCGAACTCGCTGCCCGCGAACACCATCGGCGTGCCCGGCAGCGTGGCCTGCAGCCCGAGCGCGACGAGGTGACGCTCCGCCGAGCCGGTCACGGTGCGGATGCGCGGCGAGTCGTGCGAGTCGAGCAGCTGCCATGAGTGCGCCTGCGAACGCCACGACAGGTGGGAGGCGAAGGCGCGGAACGTCGCGTAGGTCTGGAGTCCGTCACGCGACGGCACGCCGCCGGGCACGCCGAGGAAGTGCGCCAGCTCCAGGTCGGGCGAGCGCAGCCAGGCCCACACCGGCCGGGTGAAGCCGCCGTAGTTCATCGTGCCGTGCCAGCCGTCGCGGTCCAGGTCGGGCGAGGCGTCATGGCAGTGCTCGGCGATGAGCGCCGCGCCGGGCCCGATCGCGCGCCGCAGCAGGGCGGCGATCTCGTGGTTGTGGTCGTCGCGGCCGTGCCGGCCGGTCATGTTCGCGACGTCGACGCGCCAGCCGTCGAGCGGGCCCAGCCACTTCTTCAGTACGGCCGGTATCCGGGCCCGCACCAGGTCGCCGCCCCAGTTGAGCTTGGGCAGCGACTTGACCCCGTACCAGGACTCGTAGTCGCCGGTGGCGGGGTCGAAGTAGAACATCTCCCGCTCGGGCGCGCCCACGTCGGACATCGCGGCGGTGAACCAGGGGTGCGTCCGGCCGCAGTGGTTGGTGGTGATGTCGCCGATCAGCCGCATGCCGCGCGCGTGCAGCGCGTCGGCGAGCCGGTGCAGCGCCTCGTCGCCGCCGAGCAGCGGGTCGACGCGGTCGAAGTCGGCGGCGTCGTAGCGGTGGTTGGAGCGGGCCGGGAAGATCGGCGTCAGGTAGACGGTGTCCACGCCGAGCGCCTGGACGTGGTCCAGCCGCTGGACGATGCCGTCGAGATCGCCGCCGTAGAACTGCTGGGAGGTGCCGGGGCCCGAGGGGATGACCGGGTCGCGGTCCCAGTCGCGCGGCAGTGCCCAGTCCGGCAGCTCCCGCATCGGCCTGGACCTGGCGAAACGGTCAGGGAAGATCTGGTAGACGATCGCGTCGGCCAGCCACGGGGGCGGCGCCTCGTGGCAGACCAGCCGGAAGTCGGTGGCGTCGGTGACATCGTGCGTGACGAGCCCGGCGGCCGTCAGCCACGCCTGGCCGCCCGTGGTGTGCAGGAGGAAGCGGTACGGGGTGACCGGGTTGGCGGCGACGAGGTCCGCGCGCCACCAGACGTCCGTCTCGCCGTAGCCGCCGACGGCGCCGGGGGTCTCGGGCGATGCGGCGGTGAAGCGGGGTTCGCCGTCGCGGACCGTACGGACGTGCACCCCGGTGATCCCGGCCGACAGCGGCGCCCGCAGCCGGACCGTCACCGTCGAGCCGGGCGCCGGCGCCTGGGTGGAGACGTACAGAGCGGAGCCGTCGTGATGCGGCTCGCCGAGGAAGCGCAATGAGACCTATCCCTTGACGGCCCCGGCCGTGAGCCCGGAGACGATGTACTTCTGCAACCACAGGAACACGCCGACCGTGGGGACGGCGGTGAGCAGCGTGGCCGCGGCGAACATACCGAAGTTGGCGTTGCGCTGGTCCCCCGCGATCATTCCGTACATGCCCACGGCCAGCGTCTTGCTCTCCGGATCGCGCAGGAAGACGTTGGCCATGATGAACTCGCTCATCGTGCCGATGAAGGCCAGCAGCGCGGTGACCGCGAGGATCGGCGTGACCAGCGGCATGATGACCCGCCAGAAGATCTGCGCGTGCGTGGCGCCGTCGACCGTGGCCGCCTCGTCGAGCTCCTTGGGGACGGTGTCGAGGAAGCCCTTCATCAGCCAGGTGTTCACGCCCAGCGCGCCGCCCAGGTAGAGCAGCATGAGCCCCCACACGGTGTTGAACCCGAACGCGGGATAGAGCTCGGTCACCTTGGTGAAGATCATGAAGATCGTCACGATGGCCAGGAACTGCGGGAACATCTGGATGAGCAGCAGTGCCAGCAGCCCGACCCGGCGCCCCCGGAACCGCATCCTGCTGAAGGCGTAGGCGGCGAACATCGACAGCAGCAGGCTGGCGAACGACGACGTCAGCGCGACGAACACCGAGTTGAGGAACCACCTGGCGAACGGATACCGGTCGGAGGTGAACAGGTCGGCGAAGTTCCCGAGGCTCGCCCCGGTCGGCAGCAGGTCGGTGGAGGCCAGTGTGCCCAGCGGGTTGATCGCGGCCGAGACCACGAACAGGATCGGGAAGACCGCGAACACACACACCACCAGCACGAACACGTGCCGCAGCGCGAGTCTCATGCGTAGACCTCCTCCTGTCTGCGGGTCCGGCGGAACGCCACCGCGGAGATGATCGCCACGATCGCGAAGATGAACACCGAGATCGAGGCGGCGAAGCCGAACTGGGCGCCATAGGTGCCGAACGCCAGCCGGAAGGTGTAGGTGATCAGCAGGTCGGTGGCCCCCACCTGCGGGCTCTCCGCCGGGAACGGGCCGCCCTCACTGGTGAGCGCGATCGCGTTGAAGTTGTTGAAGTTGTAGGCGAACGACGAGATCAGCAGCGGCGTCAGCGCCACCAGCAGCAGCGGCAGCGTCACCTTGCGGAAGCCCTGCCACGGCGTCGCCCCGTCGATGGAGGCCGCCTCGGTCAGCTCGCGCGGGATGGCCTGCAGCGCGCCCGTGGTCACCAGGAACATGTACGGAAAGCCCAGCCAGAGGTTGACCAGGATGACCGCGAACCTGGCGGTGGACGGCTGCCCCATCCAGTCGACGTCCAGTCCGAAGAGCTGGTTGACCAGCCCGAAGTCGCGGTTGAACATGTCCCGCCAGACCAGCAGCATCGCGAAGGCGGGCATCGCGTACGGCAGGATCAGCGCGATCCGGTAGAAGCGGGTGCCGCGCATGCGCGGGTGGTGCAGCGCCAGCGCCACGGCCATGCCGAGCGCGAACGTGGCCGCCACGGAGACCAGCGCGAACACCACGTTCCACCCGAAGACCCCGATGAAGTACCCGGAGATCGTGGGGTTGGTCAGGACGCGGCTGAAGTTCGCGAGGCCGACGTTCACCTGCCAGCCCTGCGCGAGGTGCGCGCCCGTGGCGTTGACGAAGTAGCCCTGCCCCTCGTCGGCCTTCCATCGGTCGCCCTCGCCCTGGACGCAGTCGCATTGCGCGTCGTAGACCAGCGCCGAGCGTCCCTCGACCGCGCGGCTCAGGCCGTTCGCCTTGATCAGGCCGCCGCGGGTCGGTACGGCCAGCGCCGCGATCTGCTGCGCCCTGGCCGCCGCCTGCGGCGCGGTCAGCACGGTGAAGCCGGGCGCCCGCAGCACCTTGCCCGTCACGCCCACCTGGGCACCGGTCACCGGCGCGAGCCCGGCCGGGTCGCCCGCCTGGACCTGCTTGGTCTTCGGGTCCACGAGGAGGAAGACCAGCCGGTCGCCCTTCAGCGCCGTGGTCAGGCTGTACTCGGGTGAGCCGGGCGCCTGCCGGACGGAGCCGGTCTCGATCGCGGTGATGGCGGCCTGCTTGTCGCCGCGGTGGCCGTCGCCGAAGTTCGTGAACGCCGTGCTCACCGTGTAGAGGACCGGGAACACCTGGAAGGCGATCAGGAAGATCGTGCCGGGGATCAGGTACTTGGCCGGGATGAAGCGGCGGGTCAGGTAGAGGTAGGCGATGGCCGCGGTGGCCAGGCCGAGGACCACCAGGGCGGGCCACGACCCGGCGGCGACCAGGGGCGGCGCCGCGTACACCAGGAGCGCCGCCGCCACCGCGAGCACCACGACCCTGCTGACCAGGAACGCCGTGGTGATCTCGCGGCGGGGCCGCGGGGGAGCATGGGATCCCGCGGCCGCACGCACGTCCAGGGTCATGACGTCAGTTCTTGAGCGAGCTGTCGATGGCCTTCTGCGCGGCCTCGGCGGCCTTGGCCGCGTCGCCGCCCTTGACCACCGCCGCCTCGGCGATGCCGAACGGCTCCCAGACGGCCTGCATCTCGGGGATGGCCGGCATCGGCAGGCCGTTCTTGCCCGCGTCCATGAACTTGCCCGCGTCGGGGTCGGTCGCGCCGACCTCCTGTAGCGCCTCGGTCAGCGCCGGCGGCCGGGGGTCGGCCGCGTACAGGGCCTTGGCCACGTCCTTGTTGGTCACGTAGTTGGCGACGAACTCCTGCGCCAGGGTCTTGCTCTTGCCCTTGGAGGCCACGAAGAACGACTGGACGCCGACGAACGGGGTGGCGGGCTTGCCGTCCTTGAACGACGGGACGGGCGTGATGTCGTAGCTGATGCCGCCCTTCTTCACGTCGCCCATGGCCCAGGGGCCGGAGATCAGGAACGCGCACTTGCCGCCGGCGAAACTGGCGACGTAGTTCTCGTTGGTGATGGAGGTCTTGAGCGCGCCGTCACCCTTCTCCCCCAGCTCCTTCAGCTTGCCGAACGCCTTGACCGAGTCGGGCGAGCCGAGCAGCACCTTCTTCGGGTCCGGGTCGCCGGAGGCGGTGGTGCCGAACAGCGAGCCGCCGCCCGCCGCGAAGATCGAGTAGACGTGGAAGGCGTCGCCCTTCTGCGCCACCGGCAGGCAGAGCACCTCCTTGACCTTGCCCGCCGCCTTGAGCTCCTTGCCCTTCTTGACCATGTCCTCGAGCGTCGCGGGGGCCTCGGGCGCGAGCTTGGTGTTGCGGATCAGCGCGATGTTCTCCACCGCGTACGGCGCGGCCATCACCTGCCCGTCGAAGGTGACCGCCTTGATGGCGATCTCCGGGAAGGCCGCCTTCTGCGCGTCGGTGAGGTTGACCGGGTCGATGGCGCCGTTCTGCACCAGGTTGCCGATCCAGTCATGCGCGCCGACCATGATGTCCGGGCCGCTGCCCTGCTGGGAGGCGGTGAGGAAGGTCTGCTGGTTGTCCTTACTGATCTCCTTCACCTCGACGGTCACGCCGTTCTCGGTGCCGAACTGCTCGGCGAAGGGCTTGAGCGCCTTGACCCGGTTGGGGTCGGCCCAGATCACCAGCTTGCCGCTGCCCTTGTCGGCGGGGGCCGAGGCGGCGGCGGCGGAACCGCTGGGGGCGGCGGAGGGGGTGCCGGGCTGAGAACCACCGCAGGCCGTGGCGGTTAATGCCAGGGACGTGAGAGCGGCCACACCCAGGGCTCGCTTGCGCATGGGACCTCCTGAGGTCACGGAGGGAGCAATTGACCGCTTTCGCGGCTTATGTTTCCGGGACGTTAGCGACTCTTTGCAAAATTTGGAAGAACTTGCGAAAGAGCGTTACCCGATCCAGACCCGCTGGATACTCCCTTGACCTCGTCAACCGATCGCCGGGGAGAAGTGGGGCCCCATCTGCAACTTTCCGCAACTTACACTTGACCCCACTCAACCATGCAGGCCATCCTGCACCAGACATCACGGACAATCCCCCGAAAGGACCCCCATGCTCGGCAACGACGACTGGTGGCGGGACGCCGTCGTGTACCAGGTCTACCCACGCAGCTTCGCCGACGCGAACGGCGACGGCATGGGAGACCTGCCGGGCGTGCGCGAGCGCCTGGACTACCTGGCCGAGCTGGGCGTGGACGCCATCTGGCTGAGCCCCTTCTATACCTCGCCGATGGCCGACGGCGGTTACGACGTGGCCGACTACCGCGACGTGGACCCCATGTTCGGCACGCTGGCCGACCTCGACGGCCTGATCGCCGACGCGCACGAACTGGGCATCAGGGTGATCGTGGACCTGGTGCCGAACCACTCCTCCGACCGGCACCCGTGGTTCCAGGCGGGCCTGCGCGACCGCTACATCTTCCGGGACCAGCCCAACGACTGGGAGTCCATCTTCGGCGGCCCCGCCTGGACCCAGGTGGCCGACGGGCAGTGGTACCTGCACCTGTTCGCGCCCGAGCAGCCCGACCTCAACTGGGACAACCCGGAGGTGCGGGCCGAGTTCCGCGACATCCTGCGGTTCTGGCTGGAGCGCGGGGTGGACGGCTTCCGCGTCGACGTGGCGCACGGCATGGTCAAGGCCGCCGGGCTGCCCGACGTGGGGCCGAAGGAGGGCCGGCAGGCCGAGATGCTCGGCGACGAGCGCGTGCCGTACTTCGACCAGGACGGCGTGCACGAGATCTACCGCGAGTGGCGGCCGATCCTCGACTCCTACCCCGGCGGGCGGATGGCCGTCGCCGAGGCGTGGGTGTCCTCGCCCGAGCGGCTGGCCCGCTACGTCGGCCCCGACGAGCTGCACCAGGCGTTCAACTTCGACTTCCTGCTGGCCGACTTCCACGCCAAATCCTTCCGCGCGGTCATCGAGAAGGCGCTGGCCGAGGCGGAGCTGGTGGGCGCGCCGACCACCTGGGTGCTGTCCAACCACGACAAGCCCCGGCACGTCACCCGCCACGGCGGCCTGGCCAGGGCCAAGGCGGCCACGCTGCTGATGCTGGCGCTGCCCGGCTCGGCCTACCTCTACAACGGCGAGGAGCTCGGCCTGCCCGAGGTGCTCGACCTGCCCGACGAGCTGCGGCAGGACCCGGCCTTCCTGCGCAGCGGCGAGAGCCGCGACGGCTGCCGGGTGCCGATCCCGTGGACCACCGCCCCCGGCCTCGGCTGGCGGGACCCGTGGCTGCCGATCCCCGCCTCGTGGGCCCCGCTGTCGGTCGAGGCCCAGCACGACGACCCCGGCTCCACGCTGAACCTCTACCGGGCCGCGCTGCGCCTGCGCAAGGCCCACCCGGCACTCGGCGGCGGCACGCTGACCTGGCTCGACTCGCCCAAGGACGTGCTGGCCATCGAGCGCTCGCCCGGCCTGGTCGTCATGCTGAACACCAGTGACCAGCCGGTGGAGGTGACCGGCGAGGTGCTGCTGTCGAGCGGCCCGCTCGACGCGGACGGCACCCTGCCGCCCGACACCACGGTGTGGCTCCAGCGCTGACGCGGGACGAGCCGTCGGTGTAGCCGGAGAATGGGACAAGCTTTCCTATTACCCGGCATATCGGGGCAAATGCCGTTAGTAGCCTCGATTTGATGTCACGCCTATGGGCGAGTTCTCTCCGCGGCCGCGTCACGCTGGTGGCGGCCGCCGTGGCCACCGCTGTGCTGATCCCCGTAGGGACCGGCAGCATCGTCGTGGCCAGGTCCGTGGTCGAGGCGAACGTGTGGCGGCAGACCAGGGACTCCGCCGAGCAGGTGGCGGCCGAGTGGCGCGTGGGCGACCTCCCGCTGGGTGCGACGATGCCGCTCATCGACCCCTCCGTCGACCTGATCCAGGTCGTCACCCCGAGCGGTCAGGTGGTGGCGACGAGCGACGCGGCCCGCAACCTGCCGCCGCTCAGCGACGTCTGGCCCACCGCGGACGACCGGGTCATCAGCACCACGCACTGCCTGCCGAGGCAGTGCGTCCACCTGACGGCCGTCCGCGCGTCGCCGTCGCCGGCCTCGAACGTCGTGTACGCCGGGCGCACCACCCCTGGCCTGCTGGACACGAGGATCCTGGAGGCCGTCGTGCTCGCGCAGATCCTCGTGCTCATCGCGCTGGCCACCTGGACGACCTGGCTGGTCATGGGCCGGGCGCTGCGGCCGGTGGGCGCGATGCGGGTCGAGCTCGACGCGGTCAACGCCAGCGACCTGAGCCGCCGGGTGACCCAGCCGTCAGGGAAGGACGAGCTCGCCCAGCTCGCCAGGTCCATCAACGGCACGCTGGCCCGCCTGGAACGCTCCGCCTACCAGCAGCGGCGGTTCGCCTCCGACGCCTCGCACGAGCTGCGTACCCCCATCGCCGGGCTGCGCGCGCAGCTGGAGAGCGCCCAGCTCTACCCTGAGGACACCGACTTCATCGCGCTGGTGGACAGCGCGCTGCGCGACACCGACCGGCTCGAAGCGATCATCACCGACCTGCTGCTGCTGGCCAGGATCGGCTCCCGCGTGGACGTGGTGAAGGAGCGGGTGGATCTGGCCGGCCTGGTCCGCGACGAGCTGTCGGCCCGCGACGACCGGCTGCCCGTCAAGCTGATGCTGGACGAGGGCGTCGTGGTGGAGGGGGTACGCCTGCAGCTGGCCCGGGTGCTGACGAACCTGCTGGACAACGCCCAGCGGCATGCCGAGAGCATCATCAAGGTGGTGGTCACCAGGGACGGGGACATGGCCGTACTGGCTGTGGAGAACGACGGCGTGGAGATCGCGCGGGCCGACCGCGAGTCCATCTTCGAGCGCTTCACCCGCCTGGACGCGGCTCGCAGCCGCGACTCCGGCGGCACCGGCCTGGGCCTGGCCATCGCGCGCGACGTGGCGGTGGCGCATCGCGGCGAGATCCACGTCGAGGAGTGCTCCGGCGGCGCCCGCTTCGTCCTGAGGCTGCCTGCCGTGTGACTGATCCACCTCCCGTTGGTCACCTTGTGACATGAAACGGTGGATTTACTGGTCGTTTGTCCGAGATCATGGGCGCATGACGGAACAAGCGCCGCAAGGTGTGGACCCGCACATCCCTAACGCGTCGCGGATGTACGACTACTTTCTTGGCGGCAAGGACAACTTCAAGGCCGACCGGGATCTCGCCGAACTGGTGATGAGCGTCCTTCCCGAGGTCAGAGAGGGCACCAGGCAGAACCGCAAGTTCATCGGGCGAGTGGTCGAATACCTGTGCCGTCAGGGCATCACCCAGTTCCTCGACCTCGGCTCCGGCCTCCCGGCCGCGGAGAACGTGCACGAGGTCGCCCACCGGTTCGCGCCGGACGCGCGCGTCGTCTACGTCGACAACGACCCCGTGGTCGCCGCGCACGGCCGCGCCCTGCTGGCCGACCCGAAGAAGGTCGCCATGGTGCTGGGCGACGGCCGTGAGCCGGAGAAACTCCTCGGGCATCCCGAGGTGCTGTCCGTGCTGGACTTCGACCGGCCGGTCGCGGTGCTCATGATGTTCTTCCTGCACCTGGTGCCCGACGAGGACCGGCCGCAGGAGTTCGTGGCCGCCTACCGGGACGCGCTGGCGCCGGGCAGCTACCTGGCCATCTCCCATATCGGCAACGACGTCGCGCCGGAGCAGGTGGCCAAGATCATTGACTTCTACCAGAAGGCCAACTCACCGTTCTGCCCGCGCCCCGGCACGGAGATCGCCCGGTTCTTCGGTGACTTCGAGCTGATCCCGCCGGGGCTGGCCAGTGGCCTGGGGCCGGAGATCGGCTGGCCGTTCACCGACCCACAGGAGACGATCTACCTCGACGAGGAGACGGCGCGGATGGGCTACGCGGGCATCGGCCGCAAGCTCTGACCCGGCTCAGAGCTTGCGGCATCCCCCGCTCGTCCGGCGACGACTCAGACCGGTGACATCTCCCGTCGCTCGTCGTCCGCCGCGGGCGGCTCGGGCTGTTCGTCCTCGTCCAGCAGCGTCGCCTCGTCGAACGGCACGTTGCCGGCGAGCACCTCGGTGGCTCGTTCCTTGTCGAAATCCCCTGTCCAGGTGGCGACGAGGATGGTGCCGACCGCGTTGCCGGCGAAGTTCGTCAGGGCACGGGCCTCGGACATGAACCGGTCGATGCCGACGATGAGGCCGACGCCGTCCACCAGCGCGGGCCGGTGCGACTGCAGGGCACCGGCCAGCGTGGCCAGGCCCGCTCCGGTCACGCCTGCCGCGCCCTTGGAGGCGATCATCATGAACAGCAGCAGCGCGATCTGCTCGCCGAACGCCAGCGGCGCTCCGGTGGCCGAGGCGACGAACAGCGTGGCCATGGTCAGGTAGATCGCGGTGCCGTCGAGGTTGAAGGAGTAACCGGTCGGCACCGTGATGCCGGCCACCGTACGGCTCACGCCGAGGTGCTCCATCTTGGCGATCAGCCGAGGCAGCGCGGCCTCGGACGACGACGTGGACAGGATCAGCAGGAACTCGCGCCCCAGGTAGCGGAAGAGCGGCCAGATGCCGACCTTGGCCACCATCCACAGCAGCGGGCCGAGCACGAGGCCGACGAACAGCAGGCAGGTGATGTAGAAGGCGACCATGATGATGCCCAGGGCCTTGAGCGCGTCCAGGCCGGTGGCGCCGACGACGGCGGCGATGGCGCCGAAGGCGCCGATCGGCGCCGCCCACATGATCATGGCGAGGATGCGGAACACCAGTCGCTGGATGTGCTCGACGGCCGTCAGGATCGGCGCGGCCTTGCTTCCCATGGCCAGCAGCGCGAACCCGACGAGGAGCGCGACCAGCAGCGTCTGCAGCGTCTGCCCCTCGGTGAACGCCGACACCAGCGTGGTGGGGATGATGCTGAGCAGGAAGTCGGTCGATCCGGCTGCGGCCCCCTTGGCCGCCTCGGCCTCCGCGGCCTGCTTGGCCGCGTCGGTCAGGTGCAGCCCTGAGCCCGGATCGATGAAGTTGCCGACCACGAGTCCGATGATCAGAGCTACGGTGGACATGATGGTGAAGTAGCCGATGGTGAGGCCGCCGACCTTGCCGACCTTGGCCGCCTTGCTGACCGAGCCGACGCCGAGCACGATCGTGCAGAAGATGATCGGGCCGATCATCATCTTGACGAGGTTGACGAACGCGGTGCCGAGCGGCTTGAGCTCCTTGCCGACGTCCGGCCAGACGAATCCGACCAGGATCCCTAGCAGCACCGCCACGATGACGGCCATGTAGAGAAGGTGGGTGCGATCACGACGCATGGGACGGTCTCCGGTCGTATGGGCGAGACTGCTAACCATGCGAATATGCGCTCTGTGGTGATGCAGGTCACTATTGCGTAAGTTTCGTACACTGAAGAGATTCCCATGAGCCGATGGACCCTGGCCGGCCAGATGCTGGCCCTGCAATTGTTCGTGGTCGTCCTGACCCTGGTGAGCGCCGCCACGCTCGTCTCCGTGCTGGCCGGCAACCTCGTCACGGCCGAGGCGACGGCCCAGGCCAGGGCGGCGGCCACCGCTGTCGCGGCCTCGCCCGACGTGCTGGCCGCACTCGACGCTCCGTCGCCGAGCAGCCGCCTGCAGCCGTTCGCCGAGCAGGTACGCGCCCACACGGGCGTCGACTTCGTCACCATCATGAAGCCCGACGGCACCCGCTACACCCACCCCAACCCGGCGGAGATCGGCAAGCGCTTCCTCGGCCACATCGACCAGGCCCTGCGCGGGCAGACGTTCACCGAGACCTACACCGGCACGCTCGGCCCGTCCGTGCGGGCGGTCGCCCCGGTCCGCGCGAACGGCGCGAGCGGCCCGGTGCGGGCGCTGGTCAGCGCGGGCATCAAGGTCGAGAGAGTGAGCGCCCGGCTGCGCGGCCTGCTCTTCTGGACCGGGCTCATCGCCCTGGTCGTGCTCGCCCTCGGCGCCGCCGGCACCTGGCTGGTGACCGCCCGGCTGCGCCGGCAGACACACGGGCTCGGCCCGGCCGAGCTGGGCCGCATCCACGAACACCACGACGCGGTGCTGCACGCCGTACGCGAGGGGCTGCTGCTGGTCGGCAAGGACGGCACGCTGACGCTCTGCAACGACGCCGCGCGGCAACTGCTCGGCCTGCCCGCCGACGCCGAAGGGCGGCACCTGGACGAGCTGGGCCTGTCGCAGGTGCTGGACGCGGGCCAGGAGGAGCGGGTGCACCTGGTCGGCGACCGGGTGCTGGCCGTCAACGGCGCGGCCAGCAGGCTGGGCACCGTGGTGACCGTGCGAGATCACACCGAGCTGCAGGCGCTGGCCGGGCAGCTGGACGCCGAGCGCGGGTTCGCCGAGTCGCTCCGGTCGGCCGCCCACGAGTCGGCCAACAAGCTGCACACGGTCATCACGCTGGTGGAGCTGGGCCGTACGGAGCAGGCGGTGGCATTCGGCACCGCGGAGCTGCGGGCGGCCCAGCACCTGACGGACCGGGTGATGGGCGCGGTGCGCGAGCCGGTCCTGGCCGCGCTGCTGCTGGGCAAGAGCGCGGAGGCGGCCGAGCGCGGCGGCGAGCTGGTGATCAGCGAGGACAGCGAGCTGGACGATCTCGGCCTCGACGCCGGGGAGCTGGTCACGATCGTCGGCAACCTCATCGACAACGCCATCGACGCGGCGACGCGGGTCGAGGTGCTGCTGCGGGCAGGGCCGGACGGCTTCCTCATCAGGGTGGCCGACGACGGGCCCGGTCTGATCGCGCCGGACGCGTTCCGGAAGGGCTGGACCACCAAGGGCGACGGGCACGGGCTGGGCCTCGCGCTGGTCGGGCAGGCGGTGCGGCGGCTGGGCGGCTCGATCGAGGTGGACGGCTCGGTGTTCACGGTGCGGCTGCCCGTGCCCGAGCCCGTACCGGAGTCGGTCCGATGATCTCGGTGCTGGTCGTCGAGGACGAGGAGATCACCGCCGAGGCCAACCGCATCTACGTGGCCCGGGTGCCGGGCTTCGAGGTGGCGGGCGTGGTGCGCTCGGGCGGGGAGGCGCTGCGGTTCCTGCGGCGCACGCCGGTCGATCTCATCCTGCTCGACCTGTACCTGCCCGACATGCCCGGGCTGGAGGTCTGCCGGGCCGTACGGGCGGGCGGGCTGCTGTGCGACGTGATCGCGGTCACCTCCGCGCGCGATCTGGCCATGGTGCGCTCGGCGGTGTCCCTGGGCATTTCCCAGTACCTCCTCAAACCGTTCACCTTCTCGACACTGCACGAGAAGCTGACCCGCTATGCCCGGTTCAAGGAGGAGGCCGGCGAGATCGTCGGGCAGGGCGACGTGGACCGGGTGCTCGGCACCCTGCGCGGCCGCTCCGAGCTGCCGAAAGGCATGGCCCGCGACACCCTCGACGTGGTCGTCGCCGAGCTGCGCGGGCGCCCCGCGGGGATGTCGGCGCAGGCCGTGGGGACGGCGGCCGGAGTTTCCCGGGTGACGGCCCGCAGATACCTGGAACACCTGGTGGAGCTGGGGATCGCGCTACGGATGCCACAGTACGGAGGAGTGGGCCGTCCAGAGTTGCTCTACCGGATCCCCCCGGAAAGTTAATTAAGGGGATGCTGCTCGTTCAATCCGTGCCTCTAGCTTCGGGATGCAATCCGTAAGCACTGAGGAGTTCACGTTGCGAGTCCTGGCCGTTGTTCCCGCCCGCGGTGGTTCCGCGGGTGTTCCCCTGAAGAACCTCGCGCCGGTCGGTGGAATCCCCCTGGTCACCCGAGCCGTCCGCGCCGCGCTGCGCAGCGAGCTGATCGACCGGGTGGTGGTCAGCACCGACCATGCGGGAATCGCCGAGGCCGCCAAGGAGGCGGGCGCGCTCGTCGTGGACCGTCCGGAGGAGCTGAGCGGCTCGACCGCCTCCAGCGAGTCGGCGGTCCTGCACGCGCTCGACACGCTCGGCGAGGACCCGGAAGTGGTCGTGCTCGTGCAGTGCACCAGCGCGTTCATCGACTCCGACGACCTGTCGGCGGCCGTGCGCAAGGTGCTCGACGGCGAGGCCGACGCGGTCGTGTCGGGCCTGCCCACGCACGAGTTCCTCTGGACGCCGGCCGGCGGCGGGATCAACCACGACCCCGCGTTCAGGCCGCGCAGGCAGGACCGTGAGCCGCAGTTCCGCGAGAACGGCGCGTTCTACGTCATGCGCACCTCCGGACTGCGCGAGCACGGCCACCGCTTCTTCGGCACCATCGCCGTGCAGCCGGTGCCCGTACGGCACGCGATCGAGATCGACGACCCCGAGGACCTGGAGCTGGCCCGCGCGCTGGCCCCGTTCGTGGACCTGCCCGAGCCGATCGACGTCGACGCGGTCATCACCGACTTCGACGGCGTGCACACCGACGACCGCGCCTACGTCGACTCCGACGGCCGCGAGATGGTGCTGGTCAGCCGCTCCGACGGGATGGGCATCGCGCTGCTGCGCCGCTCCGGGGTGAAGGTGCTGGTCATGTCGACCGAGCACAACCCGGTCGTGGCCGCCCGCGCCCGCAAGCTGGGCGTGCCCGTGTTGCAGGGCATCGCCGAGAAGCGGGTCGTGCTGCGCGACTGGCTGACGATCGAGGGCCTCGACCCGGCTCGCGTCGCCTACGTGGGCAACGACGTCAACGACCTGGGCCCGATGGCCGAAGTGGGCTGGCCGATCGCGGTGCCCGACGCGCACCCGCGGGTCCGGGCGGCCGCCAGGGTCGTGCTGTCCAAGGCGGGCGGCGAGGGAGCCGTACGCGAGCTGTGCGACCGGGTCGTGGCGGCCCGGCCCGCGGAGCCCACGCCCGAGGTCAGGCAGCGTCCCAGGTTCGGCCCGGTGGCGGTCGGCGAGGTGCAGGTCGGCGACGGCGAGCCCGTCTACGTCATCGGCGAGATCGGCATCAACCACAACGGCGACCTCGACCTGGCCCGCCGGCTCATCGACGTGGCGGCCGACGCGGGCTGCCAGGCGGTCAAGTTCCAGAAGCGCACCCCGGCCATCTGCGTGCCCGAGGCGCAGAAGGGGCAGATCAGGCAGACGCCCTGGGGCGAGATGACCTATCTGGAGTACAAGGAGCGGACCGAGTTCGGCTACGACGAGTACCGCCAGATCGCCAAGTACTGCGACGAGCGCGGCCTGCACTGGTTCGCCTCGCCGTGGGACGTGCCCTCCATCGACTTCCTGGAGGAGATGGACGTCGTGGCGCACAAGATCGCCTCGGCCAGCGTCGCCGACCACGAGCTGCTCCGCGCCCTCGCGGCGACGGGCAAGCCGCTGATGCTGTCGACCGGCATGTCCACGCTCTCCGAGATCGACCAGGCCGTCGAGATCCTCGGCACCGACAAGCTGATCATGATGCACGCCACCTCCACCTATCCCCTCCCGCCGGAGGAGGCGAACCTGCGCACGATCACCACCCTCAAGGAGCGCTACGGCGTGCCGGTCGGCTACTCCGGGCATGAGCGTGGCCTGCAGATCTCGCTGGCCGCGGTGACGCTCGGCGCGGTCTGCGTGGAGCGGCACATCACCCTCGACCGGACCATGTGGGGCTCCGACCACGCCGCGTCGCTGGAGCCGTCGGGTCTGGAGCACCTGGTGCGCGACATCCGGATCATCGAGCAGGCGATGGGCGACGGCGTCAAGCGCGTCTTCCCCGGTGAGGAGGCCCCCAAGGCCCGCCTGCGTCGCGTCACCGTCTGACGAGCGCGATCTTGACCACTCTGTCCGTCATCGTGCCCGTGCGTGATGGTGAGCGCTTCATCGCCGACGCGCTCGCCTCACTCTGCCGCAACGCCCGGCGCGACTTCGAGTTCATCGTCGTGGACGACGGGTCGGTGGACGCCACCGGCGCCATCGCCGAGGACTTCCGCGCCGACCTGCCCGGCCTGTCCATCCTGCGCAATCCGGCGCCGGTCGGGCTCGCCGACGCGCGCAACACCGGGCTGTCGGCCGCCTCCGGCCGGTACGTCACGTTCATGGACGGCGACGACTGGCTCGCCCCCGGCTACCTGGCCCGGCTCGTCGAGGCCATCGACGGGCTCGGCTGCGACTTCGTCCGCGCCGACCACGTACAGGTCGAGGGACGTAAGCGGGTCGTGCACCGCGCTCCGCTGGCGCGGCGGGGCGTGGTGCTCAACCCTAGGGACGCGATCCTGCCCGCGAACGTGCGGACCATGGTCGACTATCCCTACGCCTGGGCCGGCGTCTACCGGCGCTCGCTGCACGACCTGCTGCACTTCCCCGGCTCGCTGCACACCGCCGAGGACCGGCCGTGGATCTGGCGGCTGCACAGGGAGGCGGCCTCGTTCGCGGTGATCTCCCTGGCCGGGGTGTTCTACCGGCGGATGGTCTCGGGGTCGCTCACGCGGGTGGGCGACGAGCGGCAGTTGCACTTCTTCGACGCCTTCGAGCTGGTGTTCAAGGACCTCGAGGAGGAGTTCCTGCCCAAGGCCGTACGGAACTTCTGCGCGCTGCTCGCCCACCACCTGGAGATCGCCGACCGCTTCACCCCGCAGTTGCGCGCCCGGTTCGAGGAGCGCGGCGCGGAGATGGTGCGCACGCTGCCCACCGGCCTGGTGGCGGACGTGGTGTCGCGGATGTCCATGGAACGCGAGGCCATCCTGCGGGCCCTGCTGCCCGACCTCCCCCCGAACCCCCACGTGCGGCCGCGCCGCGAACGGGAGGACTCATGACGACCGTCTTCTACGCCTCGACGCTGTTCGGGGCGATGTCGCTGGCGGCCGGGATCGACGACGGCCGCTTCGCCGAGGGGCGCCGGGTCCTCATCGTGTCCAACAACGCGGCGATCCCCGAGGTGACCCTCCCGCTCGACCGGACGCCGGGCTTCGCGGTGCTGCGCTCCCGCTTCGACGAGATCCACTCGTGGAACGACCTGATCGCGCCGCTGCACCCGTCGGACTGGAAGGCCCGCGTCATCGAGGTGCCGATGATGGAACGGCTGATCCGCGCCCATCTGGGGCTCGACGACGCGACCGAGCTGGTGCTGGAGTCGATCGCGGTGCCACCCGCCCGGACGATCGCCGGGCTGGTGCGCGACTGCCCGATCACCGTCTACTCCGACGGCCTGATGAGCTACGGCCCGACCCGCGACCCGCTGCCCGCCGAGATCTTCCGCCGCATCACCCGCCTGCTGCACCTGGACCTCGTGCCGGGACTGGAGCCGCTCCTGCTCAGCGAGTACGGCGTGCCGGCCCAGATTCTGCCGGACGAGGCGTTCCTGGCGGTGGTCCGGCAGGTGGCGACGACCGCGCCCGACATGCTGGCCGGGCAGGCGATGATCCTCGGGCAGTACCTGTCCGCGCTGGAGATCGTCACGCCGGAGGAGGAGGCGGCGCTGCACGAGTCGATGCTGCGCGGCCTCGTCGCCCGGGGCTACTCGACCGTCGTGTTCAAGCCGCACCCGGCGGCCGGGCGCAGGCACGCGCAGCTGCTCAGGGCCGCCGCCGAGCCGATGGACGTGCGGCTGCTGGTCGCCGGGGAGAGCGTGCCGGCCGAGGTGTGCTTCTCGGCGCTCCGGCCCGAGCTGGTCGTGGGCTGCTTCTCGACCGGCCTGATCACGGCCGGGCGCTACTTCGGGCTGCCGGTGGCCTCGTACGGCACCGATCTGGTGCTGGAGCGGCTGGCCCCGTACGAGAACAGCAACCGGGTGCCCGCCACGATCGTCGACGCGCTGCTGCCCCGCATGGCGGCGGACGGCACGATCGAGCCGGCGCCGCGCGGCTACCTGCGGGAGCTGATCCAGGCCGTGGGTTACTGCATGCAGGCCGAGACCTACCCGGAGCTGCGGCCGGCGGACTTCGACTTCGACCCGCGCTACTTCAAGCGCAAGCGCCTGGAGACGCTCGGCCTGACGGCCAAGCCCACGGCGCTGACGCGGCTGCGCCGCAAGATCCGCTCAGCGATCTGAACGGGCGGCGCCCCCGGAGGCACCCTCCGGGGGCAACGGCTTCAGGACAGCTTTTTCCTGGGCAACGGCCTTAGGACGGCTGGCAACGGCCTCAGGACAGCGCCCGCAGATACCGGCGCATCCGCCGCTTGGCCCGGTAACCGGCGCGCAGCACGGTGGGCGGCACGTCCAGGCGCATCCTGGCCCGGCGGCGGGCGGCGGCGTGCTCCGGTCCGTCGAGCAGCGACCTGGCCGGGACCCGCGGGCCGCCGGCCACCAGGCCGCCCAGCAGCCCGGCCCAGTCGTTGCGCTCCACCGGGTGGAAGTAGTTGGCCGCGCACCACCCGGCGTCGGCGGCGCGGAAGCCGGCGCCGGCCAGCTCGTCGAGCGTGCCCAGCAGCCCGCTGTCCTCGAACACCAGATTGATCATCTCCGCGCTCACGCCGAAGTCGCTCAGCACCAGCAGCGGCACGTCCTGCGCGATGGCCTCCAGGGCCGCCGTCGAGCTGACGGTCACGAACCCGGCCGCCTGAGCCAGCTGGTCGTGCATCGAGCCCGCCTCGAACGCCACCCGCCCCGGCTCACCGAGCTCGCGCCAGAGCCGCTGGTAGTGGAAGCGCTCGTTGTGCGTCTGCCGCTCGTCCTCCAGGGCGCGCAGCTTCACCACCACGTCCAGGTCCGGGCGGCGGGCGGCCAGCTCGGCCAGGGACAGCAGGATGCGTTCGCGATCCTCGCGCTCGCGCGGCACCTTGGCCTGGGTGGCGAACACCACCCGGTTCCCGCCGCCGCGCACGGCCCGCGGGCGCAGGAACGGCAGCCGGGCCAAGCCGACCGCCCCTCCCCCGCCGAGCTGGGCGGCGATCCCGGCGAACTCGGCCACCTCCCGCTCGCTGTGCACCACGAACAGGTCGCACCCGCTGCGGAACAGCCACGCCTTCTCCGTGGCGGGCACCGAGATGCCCGGCAGCCCGGTCACGAACACCGGCCGCGGCCGCAGCCCGGCGAACGCCTCGGCCACCAGCACGTCCACGACCGGCCCCGTACAGGCCACGATGATCGCGTCCGGCCGCGTCCGCTCCGCCAGACGCCGCACCGCCCGTGCCGCCATCAGCGGCGGCGCGGGACGTTCGCCCACGGCGGCGGCGATCTGATCGGGCGACGGCGCGATCGGCGTACGCACCACCGCGAGGTCCCTCTCGCAGCCGGGTGGCAGGTCGTCGAGCAGGCAGGCCGCCCACTTCAGGTACGAGTCGGAGTCGGCCACGGCCAGCACTCTCAAGTGGTCACTCCAGTCAGATACGGGCAGAGGCCCAGTCGTATGGGTGAACGCCCGTCTTAACCGGCCGTTCCAGTCACGTACGGAGCAAGCCGGTCACCCGGCGACTCCGATCAGCCGCGGGATGAGCCAGTCACCTGGCCATTCCGATCAGCTGCGGGGTAAGCCGGTCATCCGGCGACTCCGGTCAGATGGGAACGCAGGTCGGGGGCCGCCCTGCTGGTCCACCAGTCGTCCGGCACGTCCACCGCCTCGACCGCGACGCCGCGCGGGCCGAGCAGCACGCGCAGCGAGGAGATCGCGGTGGACGGCAGGCTGAGCACCCGCTGGGCGGGGTCGAGGCCGCGCAGTGTCAGCTCGGCGGGCACGCCGGCGTCGTGCACGGTGATCTCGGGCCGCTCGCGGATGACCGCCACGTCAGCGGGGTCCTCGCGGCGGTGCGGGAAGTAGGCGAGCGGCTCCTCGGCGGCCAGGTCCATCAGCCAGCTCAGGTAGCGGTCCCGGTGGACCAGTCCGTTCCTGACCAGAGAGGTGCCGAGCACGACGGTCCGCTCGGCCGGTCCTGGCCCGCCCAGCGGCTGCTCGCGCAGCCAGCCGAAGTCGTGGCGGACCAGGTCGACGCCCGCCGCGCGGACGGCCACCGCCAGCTCGTCGGTCACCGGCAGCGCGGTGAAGACCGACACCCGGCTCGCGCGCAACCTGATCGCCGCCGCCAGCCCAAGCGCCGCGCGCAGCTTTCCCGGCTGGGCCCGCGCCCGCAACAGCGGCTTGTACGGCCCCGCGGCCAGCAGGGACAGCAACCGGAGCGTGGCCAGCCCGTCGTCGACGATCACGATGCGACCCGGATGGGAGACGAGCCAGCGCAGCTGAACCCGGCCGGAGAAGGCGTCGCCGATGGCGTGCGGGGAACGCGGCATGCGCTCGCGCGGCTCGGCCAGCTCCAACCCCTCGGGCAGAGTCAGGCCGGACAGCTCCCGGCGGGTGGCCTTGAGCGCTCGCAGCCCGGCACGCGGCACGACGAGCGTGGCAGGCCCGAGCATCCCAGCGCGGTGCGCCTCTATGGCGCACAGCATCTGAAGCGGGGACTCCACCCAGGCCGACGCCTGTTTGCCCACTCTGTTACCCCCGCGGGGTGATAGCCCGATCACGACCGCTTCAAGCTAGCCCGGCCGCCTTAAGCCGCCAGAAACGGGACATGAACAATGGGACCATGAACTCGCTACTACTCAACAGCGACGGCGTACAGGTGCCGCAGCTCGGGTTCGGCGTCTGGCAGGTGCCGAGCGACGAGGCCGAACAGGTCGTGACGGCCGCCCTGGAAGCCGGTTACCGCCATATCGACACCGCCAGCGCGTACGGGAACGAGGAGGGCGTCGGCCGGGCCGTACGCGCCTCGGGGATCCCGCGCGAGAAGCTGTTCGTCACCACCAAGCTCTTCAACAGCGACCATGAGCGGGCGGAGGAGGCGTTCGACGAGAGCCTGTCCCGGCTCGGTCTCGACTACGTGGACCTGTATCTGATCCACTGGCCGGTGCCGGCGCGGAACAAGTACCTGCAGGCATGGCGCGGCCTGGAGAAGATCTACCGTCAGGGTCGGGCCAAGGCGATCGGTGTGTCCAATTTCACCGTCGAGACGCTCACCCGGGTCATCGACGAGGCCGACATCGTTCCGTCCATCAACCAGATCGAGCTGCACCCGTACTTCCAGCAGCGCGGGCTGCGGGAGTTCCACGAGGCCAACGGCATCCTCACAGAGGCGTGGAGCCCGCTGGGGCAGGGCAAGGGCCTGCTCGGCGACCCGGCACTCGCCGTGCTGTCGGAGAAGCACGCCAGGACACCCGCGCAAATCGTGCTGCGCTGGCACATCCAGCTCGGCAACGTGGTGATCCCCAAATCGGTCACGCCGGCGCGGATCAAGGAGAACTTCGAGGTGTTCGACTTCGTCCTCGACAACGAGGACATGGCGGCCATCGGCGCGCTGAACCAGGAGAACGGCCGCATCGGCCCCAACCCGGACACTTTCGCCTGGATGGGGTGATTCCCTACGATCTTTCCTCATGAAGGATCTCTCATGGGGTATCGCGGCCACAGGCGTCATCGCGGCAAAGGTCGGGGCGGTCATCGCCGCTGAGCCAGGAATGCGGGTGGCCGCCGTCGGCTCGCGCGACCTCGGCCGCGCGCGGGCGCTGGCCTCGGCGCTGGACGCCGAGTCGGCGTACGGCTCGTACGCGGAACTGTGCGCCGACCCCGGCGTAGACGCGGTCTACGTGGCGACCCCGCACGCCCAGCACCTGGAGGTCGCCGAGGCGGCGATCGCGGCGGGCAAGGCGGTGCTGTGCGAGAAGCCGCTCGCCGCCTCCGTCGCCGACGCCGAGCGGATGGTCCGCCTGGCGCGCGAAGCCGGGGTTTTTCTGATGGAGGCCATGTGGACCCGATTCAATCCGCTCATCCAGCGGGTGGCCGCCGATCCCCGGTTCGGGGAGATCCGCTCGGTCCAGGCGTCGTTCGGCTTCAGGCACCCGTACGATCCCGCACACCGGCTGTGGGCGCCGGAGCTGGGCGGCGGGGCGCTGCTCGACCTGGGCGTCTACTCGTTCGGGCTGGCGCAGTTACTGCTCGGGATGCCCTCACGGATGCACGTCACGGGCTCGCTGGCGCCCTCAGGAGTGGACGCGGAGGCGGGCGGGGTGCTGGTCTATCCGGGCGGCAGGCGGGCTCTGGTGGAGTGCTCGCTGCTGGGTCCGTACGCGAACGACGCCCTCGTGGTGGGCACCGACATGCGCGCCCACCTCGAGGCGCCGTTCTGGGCTCCTGAGCGGGTCGTGCTGAGCGGGCCGTCGATGGAGACGGAGGAGCTCGTACTCGATCCGGCGGACAACGGGTACGCCGGCGAGGTGCGCGAGGTACGGGACGCCATGGCCGAAGGCAGGACCGAATCCGCGATCATGCCACTTGACGAAAGCCTTGCCATGATGGGGCTTCTGGCCGACGCGAGGGAGCAGCTCTCTTAGCTGGCGGTTTATCCATTTGTAAGACCCTTGCCACTTGCATTACCTTTGTGGTCATATGAGGCATACGTCCGGTTTGTCCGTTCGTTGCCAGACCATCGCACAAGGCATCACAGGACCGTCCTGTGACCGCTGAATCCGCCTCGCGCGGAACCGGGGACCCACCGTCCTTTTGGGGTGTATCGGCACGTCACGTGCCGTAGGACAGCTTCCACGTCCGAACCCGTCAGCTAACCCGGTAAGCGGCATGGAAGCAAGGAGTACCCCCTCGATGGCCAAGTCCCATCTTTTTCGTGCCACCAAGTCGACCTTCGCTCACGCCGTCCTCGGCGTGAGCGTCGCGGCCGCCGCCCTCGCCGGCCAGTCCGCCGCCCACGCGGACACCCTCGCCGCCCACGCTCCGGCCCCCGCGGTCGCGGCTCCGGCGCACGCCGCCTCCGCCGCGAAGAGCCACCCGGAGAGCGAGATCAAGGCCAGGGCCACGGTCTCGCGGGTTCTGGCGCTGGCCAAGGCCCAGGTCGGCACCTCTGAGAACGCCTACGGAGGCGGCACCAAGTTCCAGAAGTGGTACATGAACTCCCCCCGCGCCCTGGAGACCCTCAGGCGCGACGGCGGCACCCGGGCGGACTACCTGAACGCCGCCTGGTGCTCGATGTTCGTCTCGTGGGTCGGCGACCAGTCCGGCGCGCGCAGCATGATCGGCTGGGACGCCTACACGGTCGAGCACGCGAAGTGGTTCGCCGGCAACAACCGCTGGGGCACGACCCCGAAGCCGGGTGCCGTGGTGTTCTTCTCGTGGGGCGGCAGCAAGAGCCTGGACGACATCGAGCATGTCGGGTTCGTCGTCAAGGACAACCACAACGGGACGATCTCCACGATTGAGGGCAACACCGGCAACGGCAGCGTCCAGCAGCGCGTCCGGCCGACATCCCAGGTCGTCGGCTACGGCTACCCGAACTACGGCGCCTGACGACTTCCTGATCGAGGGCTCTCCTGCCGACGAGCGCGCGTCCTTCTGGACGCGCGCTCGTCGGTGTCTTTCCTGGCGTGCGTGCGTCTTCCCAGGTTGGGCCGAACAGCGCATGGCTGCCTTATCTGCCCATCCGACCGCAACCCCCAAGTTTGGGGATGTCACGGGTCTGCCGTCACCTCAGACACTGACGGTGGCCGGACAGCGAGCCGGTTCTCGATACTGGAGGAGGGGACATGTCACCGACGACGCAGCAGGACAACTGGCGCTTCTGCAACAAGTGCTACACCCTTTGGTGGAATGGCCGCCCCGACAACGGGCACTGCCCCGCGGGCGGCGCCCACGAGGGACACGGCAGTTGGAACTTCTACCTCCCGGCGAACCCCGCCGAGCACATCTGACGCAAGACCGGGCCCCCGGCCGATCTCCCCGCGACGCCACGGCTTCGCGGGGAGATCGGCGTTGGATCCCACGGATCGGGGAAGGCAGCCCCACCAGAAGGACCAGACAGTAGGTGGCCGTCAGTGGGCCAGGCCGGTCATGGCGAGCGACAGCAGGCGCTGGGCCATCTGCGGGTGACCCGGCGACTGCTCGCCCGCCCACGCCACCCCGGCGGCCAGCGCCAGCAGCTCCTCCGTGGTGATGTCCGCCCGGACGGCGCCCTGCGCCTGGGCCCGTTCCAGCAGGCGGGAACCCGCCGCCCGCATCGCGGCGCACGAGGCGTGCAGCTCCGAGCTCTCATCCCGCAACGCCGCCATGACCGACTCCGGCAGCCCGCGGTAGGTCGCCGACCCGGCCGCCACCTCCGCGAGCCAGGTGAGCAGCGCGTCGCGCGGCGACGGCTCGGCGAGCAGGCCGGCGGCTCGGCGGCCCAGCGCGTCGAAGCGGTCGCGCATGAGCGCCTGGAGCAGCGCCTCGCGCGTCGGGAAGTGCCGGTAGAGGGTACCGATCCCCACACCGGCGCGCCGGGCGATGTCGCGCAGCGACGCCTCCGTGCCGTGCTCGGCGAATGCCGCGCGGGCGGCGGTCAGGAGCTGGTCGTGGTTGTGACGGGCATCCGCGCGAAGCGCCTCGGGCACGGCAGGGCTCTCCTTTGACATTGACAAGCGGAGCAGTGCTCCGTAGATTTCGGAGCATCGCTCCGCATAATCTACCAAGGAGATGCCATGACCGATCGAACCGTGCTCGTCACCGGCGCCACCGGCCAGCAGGGCGGCGCCACCGCACGCGCGCTGCTGGCGGCGGACTGGCACGTCAGAGCCCTGGTACGCGACCCGAACACCGCGGCGGCCGGGCGGCTGGCGAAGGCGGGTGCCGAGCTCGTACCGGGTGACATGGGCGACCGCGAGTCGCTGGCGGAGGCGGTGCGCGGCGCCTACGGCGTGTTCAGCGTGCAGCCGGCCGCCGGTCCACCGCACGGGGTCGCCGAGGAGGTGCGGCTCGGCGTCAACGTGGCCGACGCCGCGCACGAGGCCGGCGTACGGCACCTCGTCTACGCCTCGGTCGGCGGCGCCGACCGGGACACCTCGATCTCCCACTGGAACACCAAGTGGGAGATCGAGCGCCACATCAGGTCGCTCGGCCTGCCGGCCACGATCCTGCGCCCGGTCATGTTCATGGAGAACCACACCGGGCCCCACTACGGCGTGACCGGCGAAGGGGCGCTCGTCCGGCTCATCCCGCCGAAGGCGATGGTCCAGCTCATCGCCGTCACCGACATCGGCGCGTTCGCCGCGCTGGCCTTCGGCGACCCGGACCGCTACCTCGGCTTGGCGCTGGAGCTGGCCGGTGACGAGCTGTCCCGCGCCGACCTGGTGGCCGCGATCGCCCGCGCCACCGGTCGTCCCGTGAACGTCGAGCCCATCCCGGCGGAACGGCGGGCGGAGCTCGGGCTGAGGCAGAGCGACATGGAGTCGATGGAGTCGTTCGCGGGCTGGCAGGCGGACATCCCCGCCCTGCGGGCCCTGCACCCGGGGCTGATGGACTTCGAGACGTGGCTGGAGCGCGAGGGCAAGGCCCTGTTCGCGGCCCTGTTCGCGGCCTCCTGACCGCGCTCTCAACAAATCGCCTGGTTTCCGCATCTCATTTCCTAGATGACAGTCACTGCTAAAGGGAAAGAAGCGGCCATGGGTGCCCTGCGCGAGATCCCACCGCGGTCCGGGCGGACTCGCGCAGCCGTGCTGTTGCCTGCGGCTGCGGTCGCCTTCGTGGTCCTGATCGGCTCCGGCGTGCCCGCCCGCGCGGCGGACGGGGCAGCCGCCCCGGCCGCCGAGGTCATGCGTTCGGGCGTCCCCAAGGGGTTCTTGCTCTACGAGAGCAAGACGACCAGGAAAAAGTTCGAGAAGAAGATCGGCCGGATGTCCTGGAAGTTCAGCGATCGTCGGAGCGCGCCGCTGCTGATCAATCCCTGCGGGGTCGAAAAGCGAGCGGACAAAGACCGCCAGGCGGCACGGACCATCACCGGCAGAAGCGTGATGTGGGACGGCGATTACGCCGAGCAGCTGATCGTCTATCAGGACGAGATGGCCGCCAGTACGGCCATCAAGAGCCTGCGATCAGAACTGCGCCGGTGCGGCAAGCGGAATCGCGATTCCTTCACCTTCACCACAAGACCCGCCCATATCGGCGACGAGGCGTTCTTGGTGAATGTCTTCCAAGTCGCCTCCGCCATGACCGGCACCGTCATGCGGCAGGGCAGGTCACTGGCCGTCTACGCCCTCCCCTACTACCGCAAGAACTGGCGGGAATCGGACTACGGCGGATCCCAAGCCCGGATCATGGCCAGGAAGCTGTCCGCGTCCTCGCTTGGTAGGTAGATCGCCTTTTCTTACCGCCGCAGGACCGAAGGCGCCGGTCCTGGTTCGCGGCGCCGGTGACCGCCTACGACGTCTCCTGGTAAAGAATTCTGCTCACGTGTCGATTCGGGGTCTGACCGTTCGACGCGTTCGTGAGAGTGGCGTTCGTGAGAGTGGCGTTCGTGAGAGTGAAGGAGGCGGATCGTGAAGTTCATGATCGTGGGGAAGGCGAACGAGGCGACCGAGGCCGGGGCGCTGCCCAGCCAGGAGCTCGTCGACGCGATGGGCGCCTACAACGAGAGCCTGGCCAGGGCGGGGGTGCTGCTGGCCGCCGAGGGGCTGTACCCCAGCTCCCACGGTGCGCAGATCGCCTATACCAAGGACGGCAAGGCGACGGTGCTCGACGGGCCGTTCGCCGAGGCCAAGGAGCTCATCGCCGGGTTCTGGCTGATCCAGGTCAAGTCCCGGGAAGAGGCCATCGAATGGGCGCTGCGGGTGCCGGTTCCCGGTGGGCATGAGGGGGTCGGGTTGGACGTCTGGCAGGTGTTCGACGCCTCCGACCTGCCGGACGAGTCGATGACTCCCGAGGCGGCCGAACGCGAGGCGGCATTGCGCGAGCGCCTGACGGGTTCCGCCGGACAATAGAAGCCGCCCCCAAGCCCCAGGCCCCGGCTTGCGGGAGATGGGGCGGGCTGGTCTTATGGCCACGTGATGGCTTCCGACACGCATCGGGCGATCGAGACGGTCTGGCGGATGGAGGCGGCGCGGCTCATCGCCGGCCTGACCGGGCTCGTGCGCGACCTCGGTTTGGCCGAGGAGTTGGCCCAGGACGCGCTGGTCGCGGCGCTGGAGCAGTGGCCGGAGTCGGGGGTGCCGGGCAATCCCGGGGCCTGGCTCATGACCGTCTCCAAGCGCCGCGCCATCGATCTGCTACGCCGGCAGGAACGCTACGCGCGCAAGCTGGCCGAGATGGGCCGCGAGCTGTCGGAGGAGCCGGGCGCCGACGAGGAGCTGCCCGGCACTGACGAGATCGAGGACGACCTGCTGCGGCTGGTGTTCACGGCCTGCCATCCGGTGCTGTCCACGGAGGCCCGGGTGGCGCTCACGCTGCGGGTGCTCGGCGGGTTGAGCACCGACGAGATCGCCAGGGCGTTCCTGGTCCCGGAGCCGACGGTGGCGCAGCGGATCGTACGGGCCAAGCGGACGCTGGCCGACAAGCAGGTTCCGTTCGAGATGCCACAGGGCGAGGAGCTAGCCGGCCGCCTGTCGTCGGTCCTGGAGGTCATTTACCTCATCTTCAACGAGGGCTACTCGGCCACGGCCGGTGACGACTGGATGCGGCCGGGGCTCTGCGAGGACGCGCTGCGGCTCGGCCGGGTGCTGGCCGGGCTGATGCCCAAGGAGCCCGAGGTGCACGGCCTGGTCGCGTTGATGGAGATCCAGGCGTCGCGCGCGGCTGCCCGGGTGGGCCCGTCCGGCGAGCCGATCCTGCTGCTGGAGCAGAACCGGGGCCGCTGGGACCGCCTGCTCATCCGCCGTGGCCTGGACGCGCTCCAGCGGGCCGAGGACCTCGGCGGCGACCTGGGCCCGTACGTGCTGCAGGCCGCCATCGCCGCCTGTCACGCCAGGGCGCTCACCCCCGAAGAGACCGACTGGCGGGCCATCGCCACCCTCTACGAGGCGCTGGCGCGGATGTCGCGGTCCCCGGTCGTCGAGCTCAACCGGGCGGTCGCGCTCGCCATGGCGTACGGTCCCGCGGTCGGGCTCGAGCTGGTGGACCAGCTGGTCGACGAACCGGCGCTGAAGGGTTATCACCTGCTGCCGAGCGTACGCGGGGATCTGCTGGTCAAGGTGGGGCGACAGGATGAGGCGCGCGCCGAGTTCGAACGGGCGGCGGCCATGACCCGCAACGCCCGGGAGCGCACCCTGCTGCGAGAGCGCGCCGCCGCCTGCTGATCGCCGACGGCACACCGCACGAACGCCGCGACAAGGCGTCACGACAGACCCGGCACGCCCGACCGCGGGCGTGACCAAGGGCGTGACCAAGGGCGTGACCACGAGAAAAGCCCGCAGTGTGTGGGCGACATGCCCAGGAAGCAAACACAAACGAGTCCCTTGTGATGGGAGCGCTCCCAAACGGCTCTTTGCGTCGTAACCCACCAAAAATCCCCTTTTAGGGCACGAAATCGCACGGTTGGTAACGGTTGCGTTTCAGCGCATTGACGGGCACAGGCCATAAGTGCACCCTTTGTGGGAGCGCTCCCAAAGAATTTCCCACTGCGGCCCGGAGCGTGTGCCGCGGTGCACCTCCCCCACCCATACACCCGAGAAGGGGTCCACCATGTTGAACCGCAAGCGTCGCGGCGGTCTCGCCGCGGCTTCCGCCCTGGCGGCGGCGGCGCTGGCCGTCGCATCCTGCGGCTCCGGCGGCACTCCGGCGGCCACCAACGCACCCGCGTCCTCGGCGGCCGCCGAACCGGTCACGATCCGGGTGCAGACTTTCGGCGGCGGTTCCAACTTCGGCTACAAGAACGCCATCACGAAGTGGAACGCCGAGCACAAGGACATTCAGATCAAGGAAGAGCACCTGACCGACCAGTTCGAGCAGCAGTACTGGCCGCAGATGATCCAGTGGTTACAGGCCGGCAACGGCGCCGGCGACGTGGTCGGCATCGACGAAGGTGGCATGGGCCTGGCCAAGGCGCACCCGGAGTGGTGGGCCGACCTGAAGGAATACGGCCTGGACTCCCGCAAGGCGGACTTCCCCGCCTGGAAGTGGGAGAACGGCGTCACCGGTGACGGCAAGCTGTTCGGCCTGGGCACCGACATCGGCGGCATGAGCCTCTGCTACCGCTCGGATCTGTTCAAGAAGGCCGGCCTGCCCACCGAGCGGGACAAGGTCAGCGCCCTGTGGCCTGATTGGGACGCCTTCATGAAGGTCGGCCAGCAGTTCCAGGCGAAGGTGAAGGACACCAAGTTCACCGACGGCACGAACACGCTTTACCAGGTGGTTCTGTACCAGGAGGCGGCCAAGAACGGCAACGTCACCTATTTCGACAAGGACAACAACCTCATCGTCGACAAGAACCCGGCGGTGAAGGCGGGCTTCGACTTCGCCACGAAGATGAGCCAGCAGGGCTTGACCGCCAAGCTGCGTAACTTCACCGACGAGTGGGCGGCGGGCACCCAGAAGGGCGCGTTCGCCACGGTCGGCTGCCCGTCGTGGATGCTCGGCGTGGTCAGCGGCAACGCCGGCGACGGCGGCAAGGGCAAGTGGGACGTGGCCGCGGTGCCCGGCGGGGGCGGCAACTGGGGCGGCTCCTGGCTGTCGGTGCCGAAGCAGAGCAAGCACCCGAAGGAAGCCGCGGCGGTGGCGGACTACCTGACCAGCGCGCAGACCGAGGCGAGCATCTTCACCGACTTCGGCAACATGCCGAGCAACACGAAGGCGCAGCAGGACGCGGCCGTGCAGGGCGCGAAGAACGAGTTCTTCAACAACGCCCCCATCGGCGAGATCTTCGCCAAGTCGGCGTCGACCCTCCAGCCGGTCTTCCTCGGCGTCAAGCACGCCCAGGTCAAGAACGCCATCGAGTCGGTGATCCAGGGCATGGACGACGGCTCGGTGCCCTACGGCAAGGCCTGGCAGCAGTTGGTCGACGACGCGGTGAAGGCCGCGGGCTGATCTTCCCCGCCCGGCCCGCCATGAGCGGGCCGGGCTACTGCCGCCGAAAGGTCTCTTCTCATGAGTATCGACACCCTTCCGCGGGCGGTGCGGCCAAGCCGGCACCTTCCGCCCGGCCGTCGCTGGCGTTCCAGACTGGACGTCAAGGTGATGCCGTACACGCTGGTGTCCCCGTACTTCATCCTGTTCGCCGCCTTCGGTCTCTTCCCGCTGGCGTTCACCCTCTACTACTCGCTCTACGACTACGACCTGGCCGGGACCACGAAGTGGACCGGACTGGGCAACTACGCCAAGCTGCTGGCCGACGAGGACTTCTGGAACGCCGTCACCAACACGGTCGGCATCTTCCTCCTGGCCACCATCCCGCAGCTGCTGCTGGCGCTGTTCCTGGCCAACGCGCTGAACAAGCGGTTCCGGCTGCGCCTGGCGATCCGGATGAGCGTGCTGCTGCCGCTGGTGACCTCGGTGGTCGCGGTGGCGGTCGTGTTCACCCAGCTCTTCGCCCGTGACTGGGGCCTGGTCAACTGGATCCTCAGCTGGTTCGGCGTGGACGCCATCAACTGGCGGGCCGAGCGGATCCCGTCGTGGCTGGCCATCGCCACCATGGTCGACTGGCGCTGGACCGGCTACAACGCGATCATCTTCCTGGCCGGCATGCAGACGATCCCGCGCGACCTGTACGAGGCCGCGGCCATCGACGGAGCCTCGCGGCGGCGGCAGTTCTGGCAGATCACCCTGCCGATGCTCCGCCCGACCATGATCTTCGTGGTGCTCAACTCCACGATCGGCGGGCTCACGCTGTTCTCCGAGCCGACGACGTTCTACAACGGCAACGTCGACGGCGGGTCGCAGGGCCAGTTCCAGACGGTCGCGATGTTCGTCGTCAAGCAGGGCTTCCGCGAGTTCGACTACGGGTACGCCGCCGCGGCGGCGTGGCTGCTGTTCCTGCTCATCCTCATCGGCGCGCTGATCAACTTCCTGTTCGTCCGCAGGATCGGGGGCACCAAATGACCACCTGGTCACCGACCCGCCTCACCCGGGTCATGCTGGCGCTGGCCATCGTGCTGTCCGCCTTCCCGCTGTACTGGATGCTGGTCATCGCCTCGCGCACCAACTCCGACGCGGTCTCGGTGCCGCCGCCGCTTTTGCCGGGCGGGAACCTGGGCCAGAACATCGTCGCGGTGCTCAACAACGAAGACGCCCACTTCCTGCTCGGCCTGACCAACTCGTTCATCGTGGCGAGCGTGGTCACCGTATCGGTGGTCATCATCTCGACGCTGGCCGGCTTCTCCTTCGCCAACCTGTCGTTCAAGGGCAGGAACGTGCTGCTCCTGGCCGTCCTGCTGACGATGGCGGTGCCGCTGCAGCAGATGGGCGTGGTGCCGCTCTACCGGCTGATGGTCAGCCTGGAGTGGACGGGCACCCTCAAAGCGGTCATCCTGCCGTACCTGCTCAACGGGTTCGGCGTGTTCCTGATGACCCAGTACACCCGCCAGGCGGTGCCGATGGAGCTGGTCGAGGCGGCCAGGGTCGACGGCGCGGCCACCCTGCGGATCTGGTGGAACGTCGTGCTGCCGGCCGTACGGCCGGGCATGGCGGTGCTCGGGATCAACACGTTCATGCTGATGTGGAATGACTTCATGTGGCCGCTGATCGTCCTCACTCCGGACAATCCGACCGTGCAGATCGCGATCACCTCGCTGAACGCCAGGTTCTCCACCAACTACACACTGATCTTCGCGGGAACGGCGCTGTCCATCATTCCGCTCATCGCGGTATTTGTCGCATTCGGCCGCCAGATTGTCGGCGGACTCATGGAAGGTGCGGTCAAGGCGTGACGACACAAGAGGAACAGACGCGTGCCGGGCTGCGCTTCCCGACGGGATTCGCCTTCGGCGCGGCCACCTCGGCGTACCAGATCGAAGGCGCGGTCGCCGAGGACGGGCGCGGCATCTCCATCTGGGACACCTTCACCAAGACCCCAGGCCGCGTGCTCAACGGGGACCACGCGGACGTGGCCATCGACCACTACCACCGATACCGGGAAGACGCCCAGATCATGGCGGAGCTGGGCCTGACCGCCTACCGCTTCTCCGTCTCCTGGCCCCGGATCCAGCCCGACGGGTCCGGCAAGATCAACCAGAAGGGTCTCGACTTCTACAAGCGGCTGACCGACGAGCTGCGGCAGCACGGCATCGACCCCTGGGTGACCCTCTACCACTGGGACCTGCCCCAGGCGCTGGAGGACAGGGGCGGCTGGCCCAACCGCGACACGGCCTACTGCTTCGCCGACTACGCGGCGACCGTGCACGAAGCGCTGAAGGACCACGTGCACACCTTCAGCACCGTCAACGAGCCATGGTGCACCGCGTTCCTCGGCTACGCCTCGGGCGAGCACGCCCCTGGCCGTCGCGAGCCGGAGAACGCGATCAGGGGCGCGCACCATCTCAACCTCGCGCACGGCCTTTCCGTACAGGCGATGGGCGCGAGGAGGGTCGGCGGCTGCGTGAACCTCTACGCGATCACCCCGGCCACCGACAGCGAGGCGGACCAGGACGCGGCGCGGCGCATCGACGGGCTGCAGAACCGGTTCTTCCTCGACGCGCTGATGACCGGCCGCTACCCGCAGGACGTCCTCGACGACCTCGGGATGGACCTGGACTTCATCAGGGACGGTGACCTGGCGACCATCAAGGCGCCGATCGACGTGCTGCTCGTCAACTACTACAGCCGCTTCACGGTTTCGGGAGCACCAGGCGGCAGAGCCTCGGCGGCGGCGGCGCCCACGGATTCCGCCTCGCCCTGGGTGGGTAGCGAGCACGTGTCGTTCGTCAACGGCGGCCGGCCGGTCACCTCGATGGGCTGGGAGATCGACCGGGGCGGCCTGGTGGAGGTGCTGACCAGGGTGGCGCGGGACTACCCGGCGATCCCGATGGTCGTCTCCGAGAACGGCGCGGCCTTCGACGACGTCCTGGAACACGGCCGGGTGCACGACTCCGAGCGGGTGGCCTACTTCGAGGAGCACCTGCGCGCCTGCCGCGACGCGATCGACGCCGGGGTGCCGCTGGAGGGCTATTTCGCCTGGTCGCTGATGGACAACTTCGAGTGGGCATGGGGCTACGGCAAGCGTTTCGGCCTCGTGCACGTCGACTTCGAAACCCAGCGGCGCGTACTCAAGGACAGCGCCATCTGGTACTCGGAGATCATCCGGCAGAATAGGCGCCATGAACAGACCGACTCTTGAGGCAGTGGCTGCTTTGGCCGGGGTTGGCCGGGGCACGGTGTCGAGAGTCATCAACGGCTCACCCAATGTGAGCGAGAAGGCCCGCGACGCCGTGCAACAGGCCATCCAGGAGCTGGGCTACGTCCCCAACCGCGCGGCGCGGGCGCTGGTCACCCGGCGCACCGACACGGTGGCGCTGGTGGTGTCGGAGTCCGAGCTGCGCGTCTTCGACGAGCCCTACTTCGCCGGGACCATCAGGGGCATCGGCTCGGCGCTGGCCGAGACGGGGCTCCAGCTGATCCTGGCCATGGCCCAGTCGCAGGAGGAGCACGAACGCCTGGAGCACTACCTGACGGGGCAGCACGTCGACGGCGTGCTGCTCCTGTCGCTGCACGGCGCCGACCCGCTGCCCGGCCGGCTGGAGGCGATGGGCGTGCCGACCGTGCTGGGCGGCCGCCCGGTCGGCCTCACCCCCTACAGCTACGTCGACATGGACAACCGGGCCGGGGCCCGGCAGGCGGTCAAGCACCTGCTGGGTCTGGGCAGGCGGCGCATCGCCACGATCGCCGGGCCGCAGGACATGGGCGTGGGCGTCGACCGGCTGGCCGGCTACCACGACGCGCTGCTCACCTCGGGCGCGCGGGAGCTGGTGGCCTACGGCGGTGACTTCTCCGAGGAGAGCGGCGCGGCGGCGATGCGCGAGCTGCTGGCCGCCGAACCGGAGCTCGACGCCGTGTTCGCCGCCTCGGACCCGCTGGCGGTGGGGGCGATGCGGGTGCTCAAGACGGAGGGCCGGGCCATCCCGGACGATGTGGCGGTGGTGGGGTTCGACGACTCCAAGGTCGCCTTGCACGCCGACCCGCCGCTGACCACCGTGCACCAGCCGGCCGAGGAGATGGGCCGCCAGATGGCCCGGCTGCTGGTCGCGCGGATCAACGGCGAGGTGCTTCGCCAGCCCGTGGTCATCCTCGACACCCATCTGGTGCGCCGGGCGTCGGCCTGACCTGGGGATATCCTTTGCCCAATCCCCTGCTAGACCCCCGAGAGAGGATCCTTCCGTGCCCCAGCTCGCCGCCGCCGGATACACCGCGCAGATCAGCCCGCGCGGCGCCGCGCTCAGGACGCTCCGCCACGGCGACCGCGACCTGATCACGAGCTGGCCCGCCGAGGGCCCGGTCCCCTATTTCGCGGGCACGATCCTCGCTCCCTGGCCGAACCGGGTGGGCGGCGCCCGCTATCCGTTCGGCGGTCGGACGCACGAGCTGGCGGTGAGCGAGCCCGAGCGCGGCCACGCCCTGCACGGGCTGGTGTCCGGCGTCGACTGGCAGGTCGTGGAGCTGCTGGCCGCCGAGGACCACCACGCCTTCGTACGCCTGGCGCACACGATCACCCCCACGGCCGGTTACCCGTTCACGCTGACGCTGCGGGTGCTCCACCGGCTCGACGAGCACGGACTGACCACCACGGTCACCGCCCGCAACGACGGCGCCGACGCCGCCCCCTACGGCTGCGGCCCCCATCCCTGGCTGCTCGGCGACGACCTGGAGCTGCCCGCCGCCAAGGTGCTGATCACCGATGAGGAGCTGCTGCCCCACTCCCTGGACGACGTGTCCGGCTCCCCGTACGACTTCCGCGAGGCCAGGCCGCTCGACGGCGACGTGATCGACCACGCGTTCACCGGGCTGGCGGCCGGAGAGGCCCGGGTCGGGGGCGTACGCATGACGTGGGATCCGGCCGTGCTGCCGTGGGTGCAGGTCTGCACCAGCGGGCAGCTCGGCTACGAGGGCGTGGCGGTGGAGCCCATGACCTGCCCGCCCGACGCGTTCAACTCCGGCACCGACGTGGTGGTGCTCGAACCGGGCGGCGAGCACGTGGCCGGCTGGACGATCAGCGCCGCCTGACGCTCCGGGCACGTTCCGTGGCGAGGTGGACGATCAGCCCGGCCTGACCCCACAATCAGGTCTCGTGGACAGCAGGACGAAACGGCGTCTATCGCCCCCCGAGCTCGACGGTCTCGCCCGGCGCGCGCTCGGCGCGGGCGTGACCGAAAGCACCGAACTCACCGACGGCTACGCCAACGCGGTCTGGCGGCTCCTGCTCGACGACGGCCGCGACGTGGTCCTCAAGCTGGCTCCGTCTCCCGAGCTGGACCAGCTCAGCTACGAGCGCAACCTGCTGCGGATGGAGGCGGCGGCCTGCGAACTGGCCGTCGCCGCGGGCGTGCCGGTGGCGACGCTGCTGGCCGCCGGGTTCGACGATCCGGTGCTCGGCGGCGACTACCTGCTGTTCGGCACGCTCGACGGCGTGTCGTGGAACGACGTGAAACCGGACGGCGACGACGCGCTCCGGCGCGAGCTGGGCCGCCACCTGGCCAGGTTCAACGCGGTGACGGGCGAGGTGTTCGGCTACCCGCACGCGGGCATCACCGGCCGCACCTGGCGCGAGGCGTACCTGGCCATGGTGGGGGCGCTGCTGGCCGACACCGAGCGCTACCCCACGCCGCTCCCCCGGCCCGCCGCGGAGATCGGCGCGGTGCTCGCGGCCGCCGCGCCCGTGCTGGACGAGGTGACCACGCCGCACCTCGTCCACTTCGACGTCTGGGCGGGCAACGTCTTCCTGGACCTGTCCGGGACGCCCAGGATCCAGGCGATCATCGACCACGAGCGGGCGTTCTGGGGCGACCCGCTGGCCGAGTTCGTCACGCCGACCATCTTCGGCGAGCTGCGCGACGACGACCCGCTGCTGGCCGGGTACCGCGAGGTGACCCCACTGGAGCTCACCCCCGCCGCGTGGACCCGGCTCGACCTCTATCGCGCCTACCTCTACCTGATCCTGCTGGTGGAGAACGGGCCGCGGCAGTATCCCGAGTCGGAGTACGCGCGGGCCCGGGACCTGTCCACCACCTCACTCACGGACGTCCTGGACCGCCTCGTAGGAGGTGCCCCCGGCTCCCGCGCCTAGCTTCCCGCACTGCCCCGCGCCCACGCCGGTGACCTTGTTGGGCACGTCCAGGTCCAGCGGCGCGGGCGTGTTGCCCGTACAGGCGAGCGCGCCCTTGATCGTGGTGCCCGACAGGATGGGCGCCGTGTTCGAGGTCAGCAGGGCCGCGCCGCGGATTTCGGCGCCCACGACGGCCAGCGCCCCGGCGCGGTCGACCGTCAGCGCGCCGTCCACCCGCGCGCCGAGGACCTGCACCGAGGCGGCCCGCTTGGCGATGAGCGCGCCGGAGAGCCGACCACCGGTGACGACCACCGAGGCCCCCGCCCGCACGGTCACCGGGCCGCTCACCTGCGCGTGGTCCAGGCAGGTGACGCCGTCGGCGACGGTCAGCGGGCCGCGCTGGGCGCCGGTGAGGGTCCTGGTGCAGGCGGGCGGCGGGGCGATCGTGGTGACCGTGAAGCTGCCCGCCCGGCCGTAGTTGCCCGAGCCGTCGATGGAGCGGTACTCGATCGTGTGCCGCCCCCTGGGGAGCTTGCCGTAGACCAGGGAGTCGATGGTCGTGCCGTTCTCGGTGAACGTCCACGGCAGGTCGGAGGAGGTCGGCCAGCCGAAGTAGTTGAACCAGCCGTCGCCGTCGACCCTCGACTCCGAGACCACGTAACCGCCCTGGTCGTCGGTGCCGGTCAGCTTCATCGAGAACGGCCCGTTGTAGACGTAGGTGTCGCCGGACCTGGCGAGCGGCCGCGACAGCTCGTAGCCGGTCTTCGGCGAGGTGGCGTCGACCGTCCAGGTCAGCGTCCGGTCGCCGACCGTCGCGGTGAGCGTGTGCGTGCCGTCCGACGGCTTCAGCGCGCCGAGGTCCAGGTCGCTGTCGCCCTCGCCGACCCGCTTCCCGTCGAGCGCCCACGCGACCGCGGGAACGCTCGCCGCCGGGTGCGTGGTCTCGACGTACACGACGCCGGTGCGGCCCAGCGGCCGGTCCACCGAGGTGGCGGAGACGATGCCGGGGGTGACGCCGTCGGGCGGGGTGGTCAGGGACGTGTCGACGGTCCAGGAGCGCGAGGCGGACATCGCGGCGCGGATGGCCGGGTCCCTGACGAAGCTCGTCGGGTCGGTGACCGTCGCCTTGACCGTGTGGGTGCCCGGGGTGAGGGCGAGCGCGCGTAAGTCCAGGGCCGTGCCTTGTTCGGCGGGCCGGTCCGTGCCGTCGACGTTCCAGGTGACGGTGAGCGCGTGGCCGTTCGGGCGCATCGGCTCCACCCAGAGCACCCGGTCGGCGCCGACAGGCGCGCCCGAGGGGGTGGCGTCCTGGATCACCGTCGTCTTGCCGGTGATCCGCTGCGCCATCACCTCCCGGCTCACCTGGTCGTAGTAGTAGCCGAGCGTCTTCATCATCGAGTGCCGGCTCGGCCGCCAGACGCCCGTGGTGGCGTAAATGCCGCCCTCGTAGCGGCCGATCGGGCCGCCGGACTCGCTGGGCTCGCCCAGCCAGCGCCACCACTTCTTCTTCTCGTCCAGCATCTGCTGCTCGGTCAGCAGCGTGTGGTGGGCGGAGGCGGGCTCGGGTCCCGTGTACGGGCCGCCGGGGACGCCGCGCTGGTAGTAGTCGTACTCGTCCTGCAGGCCGCCCAGGGAGTGGCCCAGCTCGTGCGGGCTGATCAGGGCGGACATGGAGTTGCTTCCGGAGGCGGTCGCGTAGGAACCGCCCGCGCCGCCGTACGTCCCGCTGTTGGCCAGCGCGAGGATCTGCCGGTTGGCCGAGGTCGTGCCGGTGACCAGGTTCGCGTAGCGGGTGGCGGCCGTGTTGTCCATGGTGATCAGCCGCTGGACGCTGCTGGGATTGCACTGGCCCCAGAAGCCCATGCTGAGCGGGGTGGTCTTCTTCGGCGAGGTCAGGGCGGGGTCGCAGCTGACCCCCGACTCGCCGGAGACGATGTCCACCCGGTAGACGTTGATGTAGGCGCGGTAGGACTTGTACGGCTCGATCGACCACATCACGTTGAGGTGCCGGTCGACGTCGGCCTGGAACTTCGCCTGCTCGGACTCGGTGTAGCCGTCGCCCATGATGACCAGGTTGAACCGTTTGGCGGGCGTACCGGTGACCTGGACCGGCACGACGGTGGCAGCGCCGGGCGCGGCGGCTGCGTCTGCTGCGGTAGCTGCGTCTGCTGCGGTAGCTGCGTCTGCTGCGGTAGCTGCGTTGGCTGCGGTGGCTGCGTTGGCTGGGGGGATGTATAAGACGGCGGCGGCCAGGATCAGGGCCGCGGATCTACGCATGATCCGCATTATCGGCCTGTTGTGTGTCGGCGTCTCATCCCCAAGCCGATGAATCTGGCGGAGATCAGGCTGTGGGGTCAGGGCGCCGGTCCATGGGCACGGGTCATGCCATGCCGTAGAGCGTCTCCAGGTCGACCAGTTGGATATCAGGGTCAGCATGTGCGGCCGCATATGCCTTGTCGTCGAAGCCGGCGCCGCTGAGACACATGAGTCGGGTGCTGGTGGTGTCGTAGCGTCCCGCCTGGGCGATGAGGTCGCGGATGTGCTGGAGGCGGCGTTTCGGGCGTGTCGGATGGCACGCGGCAAGTGCATTTCTCCCTGGACGGAGTTAAACTCAATACGTGATGAATTCCTGTGTGATCGCGGGCGGCGGCCCGGCGGGCGCGATGCTCGCCCTGCTGCTGGCCAGAGCGGGTGTCGAGGTGACCCTGCTGGAGAAGCACGCCGACTTCCTCCGCGACTTCCGCGGCGACACGATCCACCCCTCGACGCTTCAGGTGCTGGACGAGCTCGGGCTGGCCCCGGAGTTCCTGAAGCTCCCCCACCGCAAGACGTACGCGTTCACCCTGCTGACCGACGACGGGCCGATCCAGCTGGCCAACCTTCGCGGGCTGCCGGGCAAGTACGACTACATCGCGTTCGTCCCGCAATGGGACTTCCTGAAGCTCGTCACGTCGGCCGCCGAGAAGTATCCGACGTTCCGGCTGCTCATGAACTCCGAGGCGTACGGGCTGATCCGCGAGGACGGCGCGGCCCGCGGCCTGCGGTACCGCGACAAGTCGGGCGAGCACGAGATCAGGGCGGAGCTGACCGTGGCCGCGGACGGCCGCGGCTCGACGCTCCGCGCGGCCGCCGGGCTGGTGCCGCAGGAGTTCGGCGCGCCGATGGACGTGCTGTGGTTCCGGCTGCCGCGCCTCGACAGCGACCCTGAGCAGACGTTCCTGCGGATCTCCACCGGCCACGCGATGGTGGGCATCAACAGGGAGACCTACTGGCAGCTGGCCTACCTCATCCCGAAGGGCGGCTACGACCGGCTGGCCGGTCAGGGCATCGACGCGTTCCGTGAGCCGGTGGCGCGGCTGCTGCCGTACCTGGAGGGGCGCGTCGGGCAGATCGCCGGCTTCGACGACGTCAGCATGCTCACGGTGGTGCTCAACCGGCTCCGCCGCTGGTACCGGCCCGGTTTCCTGGCCATCGGCGACGCGGCGCACGCGATGTCACCGGTGTTCGGCGTCGGCATCAACCTGGCGGTGCAGGACGCGGTCGCCACGGCCAACCTGATCGCCGAGCCGCTGAGGGCGGGCCGGCCCATCCCGGAGGCCACGTTGCGCCGGCTGGAGCGCCGCCGCATGCTGCCCACCAGGATCACCCAGGCCGCGCAGCGCGTGGCTCAGGACCGGCTGCTCGGCCCGACGATCGACAGCCAGGTGGGGCCGCCGCGCATCCCGGCGAAGCTGCCGCAGAATCCCCTGTTCAGTGGGGTGATACGGCGCTTCCTCGGGCTCGGGGTGCGCCCAGAACACGTACTGACACCCGAACTCTGACCTGCCCCGTTCCCCGGGTCGCAGGCGCGCGTTCTCACAACGTGGACATCGCGGTCGGTGACGCCGAGCCGGTAGCATACCCTCGTATGTCGTGAGCGCACTGAGCAATCCCGAGGAACTCGATTCCTGGCGAGCCCTGCCGGCGGCCCAGCAGCCTGACTGGCCCGACCGCAGCGAGCTCGAGAAGGTCGTCGCCGAGCTCGGCGGCCTGCCCCCACTCGTCTTCGCCGGCGAGTGCGACCAGCTCAAGGAGCAACTGGCCGCCGTCGCCCGAGGCGAGGCGTTCGTGCTGCAAGGCGGCGACTGCGCCGAGACGTTCGCCGGGGCGACCGCCGACAATGTGCGCAACAAGCTCAAGACGCTGCTGCAGATGGCCATCGTGCTGACGTACGCCGCCAAGGTGCCGGTGGTCAAGATCGGCCGCGTGGCCGGGCAGTTCGCCAAGCCGCGCTCCAAGGGCACCGAGACGCGGGACGGCCTGGAGCTGCCCGCCTACCGGGGCGACATGGTCAACGGCTTCGCTTTCACCCCTGAGTCCCGTGTGCCCGACCCGTGGCGGCTGCTGAAGGCCTACCACTCCTCGGCCGTGACGCTCAACCTGGCCCGCGCCTTCACCAAGGGCGGTTACGCCGATCTGCGCCAGGTGCACGCCTGGAACCAGGACTTCGTGGGCGAATCCCCCGCCGGTCGCCGCTACGAGCAGCTGGCCAGGGAGATCGACCAGGCGCTCGCGTTCATGCGCGCCTGCGGGGCCGACCCGGAGGAGTTCCACACCGTCGAGTTCTACTCCTCGCACGAGGCGCTGATCCTCGACTACGACCGGGCGCTCACGCGCATCGACTCGCGGACCGGCCGCCCGTACGACGTGTCGGCGCACATGGTCTGGATCGGCGAGCGCACCCGCCAGCTCGACGGCGCGCACGTCGACTTCTTCTCCCGCATCCGCAACCCCATCGGCGTCAAGCTCGGCCCGACCACCACGGCCTCCGAGGCACTGGCGCTGGTCGAGAAGCTCAACCCCGAGAACGAGCCGGGGCGGCTCACGTTCATCACCCGGATGGGCGCCTCCAAGATCCGCGAGCACCTGCCCGCGCTGGTCAAGGAGGTCACCGCGGCGGGCGCGCAGGTCGCGTGGATCTGCGACCCGATGCACGGCAACACCTGGGAGGCGCCGAGCGGCCACAAGACGCGCCGGCTCGACGACGTGCTCGACGAGGTGACGGGCTTCTTCGAGGTGCACCGCTCGCTCGGCACGCATCCCGGCGGCATCCACATCGAGTTCACGGGCGACGACGTGACGGAGTGCGTGGGCGGCGGTCACGAGATCGTCGAGGACGACCTCTCGCGCCGCTACGAGACGGCCTGCGACCCGCGCCTCAACCGCGGCCAGTCGCTCGACCTCGCCTTCCGGGTGGCGGAGCTCTACCGCTCCAGCTGAGTACGACCGGCGGCAGCCCCGGTCGGCCGGGGCTGCCCGGAACCGCTTGCGATGCCTCGATCACGTACGGTGAGGTTTCCGCGATCGAACGGGCAACCGATAACCAAGCCGGCCGTGAGATCACTTCCTGGATTCATCGGTACGACGAGGCCGCCGGACGGGCGGTGACAGGCCGTGGAGACTTGCCGGTAGGCGGGTCAGTGAAGCGGCAAGCAACCGCTCCGGGAGACCGCCACAGTCGGCTACGCGGGAATCGGCCGCAAGCCGTAGAACGAGAAAAGCCCCGCTGGTACGGCGGGGCTTCGTGGTGCGGTCAGTTCTGCTCGGCGCTCTTCAACTCCTCATTGAGCTCGGCCTTGATCGCGTCCATGTCGAGCGCGCGAACCTGGCTGATCAGGTCTTCGAGCGCGGGCGCCGGGATCGCACCGGGCTGCGCGTAGACCACGATCCCGTCGCGGATCGCCATGAGCGTCGGGATCGAGCTGATGTCGAAGCCCTGAGCCAGGGCCTGCTCCGCATCGGTGTCGATCTTGCCGAAGGTGATGTCCTCATGCTTGTCGGACGCCTTCTCGAAGATCGGCCCGAACATCTTGCACGGGCCGCACCACTCGGCCCAGAAGTCGAGCAGGACGATCCCCTTGTCGGCGATGTCGTTGAAGTTCGTCTCGGTTACCTCGATGGTCGCCACAAGTGGCTCCTCGTATCGTCGCGTGAAGTCTGTATGTCATCCCAGGGTGCAAACCTGTCAACCACGTACCCGCCACCAGCATTCCATGCTCACGCCGTCGGGCCTCACATAACGGGCGCCGGGATTTCCTGGGACAGCGACCGTGTGCGGATCATGCACGTGGAGGGGACCCGTTGGACGGGGAGGCCCCCAAGCGCACGGCATACGCGGCGGACAACGGGAAGCGAGAGTGGCTCAGGCCGGTGCGCCGCTGCCATGACGGGTGAAGACGTCGAGCAGTAGCTCCGCCAGGAGCTTGGCGTCCGCTCCAAAGGCGACGTCGGCGTTGGGCTTCTGGGCCGCGCCGGGCCGGGTGTCCATCACGGTCCGGCCGACGGTAAGGCAATCGGTGGTCTCGACGGCGACGTGCATGCTCCGTGCGGTGATGACCTGGGGCTGGACGAGGTACGCGGTACAGACCACGTCGTGCACCGGTGCGGCGTCCTCGGCGGACACGACGCCGTGGTAAGCGGAGATCCGCCGCGAGATGAACCGGGAGGCGGCGATTCCGGCGGGCGTCCCCGACTTCTCCAGCTTGAGGCAGGTGTTCTTGGTGACCAGCGCCTGGTGGGTGGCGTCGAGCGGCACCAGGGTGGTACGGGCGAAACCTGCGGAAAGGACCATGCTCGCGGCCTCGGGGTCGGCCCAGATGTTGAACTCGGCCGATGCGGTCACGTTGGTCACCGCATGGCCGCCGCCCATGACCACCAGTTCGTCGACCGCTTCCGTCAGGGAGGGATCAATGGCGAGAACGGTGGCGATGTTGCTCAGCGGCCCGACCGGTACCACAGTGATCTGTTCGGTCGTCGCCCGAAGCGTCTCGACCAGGAACTCGACGGCCCCGGTGTCCTGGCGCGTGCTGCGCGGTGGGGGGATCGGCAGGGCGCTGCCGTGCGGGTCGTCGTCGGAGTCCCGCTCGAAGTGCTTGGTGGAGGGGAAGCCGAGCCTTGCGATGGGACGGCTGAGTCCGGCGAAGACTGGGATCTGTGACCTGCCGATCCAGTCGAGTACCCGCAGTGTGTTGTCCGTGGTGTTCTCCAGCGGCACGTTGCCGTTGACGGTGGTGACGCCGATCAGGTCGAGTTCCGGATGCAACGCCGCGAACATGATCGCTACTGCGTCGTCGGTACCGGTGTCGACGTCGAGGATGATCTTCCGGCTCATGAGTACGCCTTCCTTTCTATGGTGGTGATGTGCAGGCCGTCACCGGCGGATTGGTCACGGGGGATCTCGGCGGCGGTGAGCCGCGGGAGGAGGTATGAGGCCCCATTGTTGGTATACCGTATCCCTATCTGTCAAACTATCAAGCATCAAGTATTCGCCTGAACTCCAGTTAGATTGGCATTTGTCTGGGATGTGGTATACCAGAAAAAGGGAAGGTGGACATGTCACGTCAGACCAAGACGCCGCTGGGTCTCGCGCACACGTCGCTGCGTGATCAGGTCCGGCTGGAGATCCGGAACCGCATCGTGAAGGGGCAGCTTCCGCCTGGCAGCAAGATGGTCGAACGTGAGCTCGCAGACGAACTGGGCGTATCTCGAGTCCCCGTGCGCGAGGCCCTGCGCATGCTCGAGTCCGAGGGCTTCGTCCATGTCGTGCCGCGGCGGGGAGTCGTCGTCAAGCATTTGTCGCAGACCGACGTCCAAGAGCTCTTCGACGTACGCGAAGCGCTTGAGGCGTTCACCGCCCGCCGCGCCGCTGAGCAGGCGAACAAGGCCGACATGCGGCGACTCAAGCGGCACCTCGACAAGGCAAGCCGGGCCGCGGCGGCGGGCAACGTCGACGACTTCGGGGACGCCAACGTGGCCTTCCATGACGAGATCACGGCCATCGCCGGCAACCGCCTCCTCGGTACCATCCTGGATCCCCTGCACGGTCGGCTGGACTGGCTGTTCCGCCAGGTCGACGACCCCGAACGGCTGTGCAACGAACACACCCGGCTGTACGAGGCGATCGCGTCCGGCGATTCGGCGGCAGCCGTCGCCATCGCCGTCGAGCACGTCACCAGTAGCCGGAAGACCGCGCTGCGCATCCTGTTCGGCACCTCGCCGACCGCCACCGGCGACCCCTCCTCGAACGCGGCCCGCGCCGACCCGGCCTAGGGCAAGGCTTACCCGATCCTGGCGGAGGAGGTCCCCGATGGCTGGATGGGGGATCACTGCCCGGTGTGGGCGTGATGGCGTCAGAGGAGGCCCGCGCCGTCCAGTTGGGTGTGGAAGGCCTTCTTGCCCGGGTGGGCGGCGCGGAGTCGGGCGAGGTAAGAGGCGAACTCGGTCTGGTCTCCGGTGCGCTCGAACAGGGTCCGGAGCGTGAAGAGATACTGGATCGCCTCCTGGTAGCCGGGTCTGCTGGCCCGGCTGACGCAGGATTCGGCCAGTTCCCGGTAGATCGGGATGGCGTCCTGGGGATGGGTCCGGGCGCGGGCGTTGACCACGCGCATGCGCAGGTCAGAGGCGAGTCCGTACGTCTGCAGGACCTCCCAGGCGCCCGCCACGTCCTCGTTGATCAGCAACACCTCGGCCAGCGTGGGGGCCATGGCGGGCGACGAGCGGAGGTGCGCGATGGCCTTGGCCTTCCATGGGGTCGCGTCCGGGCCGGCCTGGCGGGTCAAGTTCTGATAGGTGTGCGTGGACGGTGAGAGGGTGAAGAGCTGCCAGCGGGTCTCGAGCGCCTGCTCGGTCCGTCCGGCGTGCTGGTGGCAGTCAAGGGCGAGGGTGAGGAGCTGCTGATCGCGGCCGTAGCGGCCGATCCCCTGGGCGATCCAGGCCAGGGCTTCGTCGTGACGCTCCTCGCCGATCAGGAGACGAGCGATCTTCGCGATGTCACCGCCGCCGGCGGCCCGCTGGGCGAGCATGGCGATCACGGCGTCGGTGCCGCCCTCGGTGCGGGCGAGCGACTCGCGCAGCGTGGCCAGCTTGTAGTCGCGGATCCGGCCGGCGAAGGTCCCGTCCAGCAACTCGTGGCAGCGGCGCAGGCCCAGGTCGCCCAGTACGGGAGCGTAGCCGGGCAGCGAGCTCTCGAAGGTGCACCAGTTGCTGATCAGCACCTTGCCCATCAGCCACTCCGCCAGCTTCACCGGGTCGGGCGAGCCGGCCAGGCAGGCGTCCCGATGCATGCCCTGGACGCGTTCGAGATCGTCGACGAGCTGGCCACCATAGACCTCCCCGGTGTCCAGCACCTCCTCGATGAGGTCGATCGCGCGGACGGTCAGCTCGCGAGCGGTGTCCGGCAACGGCTCGATCAGGTCGTCGATCTCGTCGAGGATCTCCTCCAGGTCCTCGAGATCGGGATACCACTCACCCTCGTGCCAGGCGTCGCACACATCGGCGGCCTCGGCCAGCAGGTCCGCCATGACCGCTTCCAGGTCGGCGAGGAGGTCGGTCGACTCCTCGCCGATGATGGTCTCCGCGAGCTCGGTCCGCAGCCGGTCGGCGAGCGCGGGGTCCGTCGCGGCCAGCGTGGCGAGTCGGCGGGCCAGCCAGTCGGAGTCCTGGGTACGCAGCAGCGCGTACAGGTCAGGCGCCGGCCGCACATCGCCCATCCGGACCCAGGTCACCGCCGCGGCGGCCGCGTGGGCGCACAACTGGGGATCCAGGCACTCGCAGACCGCGCGCATCCCGCTCGCGGTGAAGGTGACCGTCACCGAACGCCCGCTCACCAGCGCGGCGACCGACGTCCCCTTCTCGGTCAACCCCGCGACCATGCCGCCGGCGACCAGCGCCAGAGCCTCAGCGAACACCAGCTCGCTGACCTGGCTCCGTACGGCTTCCTCGTCAACCTGGATGAGCGCCATGATGTCGATTATCCCGCAATGATCAACTGTGCTCGCCCCGGGTCGGGGAGCACTCGATGTCCACGTCACAGGCGGCCCGTACGGAATGCGGGCCGCCCGTGACGAAAGGATCAGCGGCCCGGCAGGGTGAGGCCGATGACGAGCGGGTCGTGGTCGGTGGACCGGAAGGCGTCCGGCTTGTACAGGGACGCCGGGTTGTACTCGGTGTTGTAATCGAGAATGCGTGGTTCGTCCGAGTTGATGTGCCAGATCGTCGCGCTGGTGACCCGCTTGAGCAGCTGCCGGCCGACCAGCGCGTGGTCGAGCTCCCCGGCCAGCCCGTCGAACAGGTAGCTGTAGCGCTGCCGCACCGGCACGAACCTCTTGGTCAGGCTGGTCAGCCCGCCCGCCTCCAGCGTGTGGATCGGGTCCTCCTCGCCGTAGGCGTTGAGGTCGCCGAGCACCACCGGGTTCGGCAGGTCCTTCACCAGGCCGAGCAGCGCCTGCGCCTGCTTGACGCGGGTGGCGTTCCAGCAGCTCTGCCCGTCGCCCTGGTCGGCGTCCGGGCCGTCGGCCGGGCAGGTGCCCTTGGACTTGAGGTGGTTGACGACCATCGTGAACGACTGGCCGCCCGCCTTCCTGCGGAACGTCTGGATCAGCGGCGGCCGGCTGAACACCGCGTCCTGCGAGGCCTGGGGAGCGCCGACGGGCGTCAGCTTGGCCGGCTTGTAGATCACCGCGACCTGGATGGCGTCCGTGCCGGGGTACGGGTGCTGGAGCGCCGCGTACGTACCCGCGCCGACCTCGGCGTTGACGGCGTCCACGAGGGCCTGGAGCGCCGTCTGACCGTTGTTCTCGACCTCCATGAGGCCGACGGCGTCGGCGTCGAGCCCCTTCAGCGCCGCCACCAGCTTGGCCAGCTGCCGCTGCTGCTCCACGGCGTTGGTGGCGCCGCGCGAGCCGAGCGTGGTGAACCAGTTCAGCGTGTTGAACGAGGCCACCTTGACGTTGCCGATGACCGGGAAGGGCCGGGACGTCCGGGGGTTGGTGCCGTGGTAGTCGATCGGCTTGGTGGGCTGCAGGCGATAGGTGCCGAACCCGTAGCCGAGCACGCCGGTGATGCCCGCGGCCAGGTCGCCGGTCCGCACGATGGGCGGCAGGGTGGCCGGGTTCTCCCTGCTGGAGCCGTCGTCGATGAGCAGCGAGCGCCGCTTGTTCAGCGCCGCGTCCACACCGGGCCGGTCCGTCGGCTGGAACAGCCGGCCGCCGGAGGAGACGGTGACCTCGCCGTAACGGCCCAGGTTGTAGTGCTCGCTGACGGTCAGCGGCTGCGGGAAGGTGAGCAGCATGTTCTCGACGGACTCCCGCCCGTCATCCGGCAGCTTGTACGGCTGAGCCGCCACCGAGCCGGTGCCGCAGACGTCCACCGAGGTGACCGGTGACAGCTCCGTCCAGCCGTTGTACTCCGTCACCTTGCCCGTCACGAGCACCCGGTCGCCCGCCGCGACGTCCTTGACGGTGTCGCGGGCGTAGGCGAACAGCCCTTCGGAGGTCTTCGGGTCGGCGTCCGGCTTCGGGTCCTGCAGGAAGAAACCGCTCAGCTGGTCGCCCCGCTGGAAGTCACCGGTGACGATGCCTTCGACGGTGACGCTCTGCCCGGCCAGGGGGCTGGCGTCACCGCTCCCCTGCACCTCCGAGATACGCCGGCTCGGCGGCGTGTCGCACGCGGTGGCCGGCGCGGCGAGCGCCGGCGTGCCGGGGAGGGCGGCCGCCACGACGAACGCGACGAGAACACTTCTGGATAAAACACGCATGACCAGCACTTTAGAGGGAATTGCGGTCACAGATTTCCACTAAAAAGTGGCTAGAACCTTAAATCATCGAACCTTGACACTGCCCTGCGCGGGTATGAGGACTGCATGGACTGGGTCACCTGCGCCTATTCGGCAGCCTGCTCGGGAATCGCCCACCAGCCGTACGACCGTTGCCTGGCACATCTGCAACCGGACGAAGTAGCCGAGAGACTCGACGAGATGGCGCCCGGCCGCCTGCTCGACCTGCGCGGCACACCGATCAGCGGCGCGCTGCTCGGCAGGATCCTCGAGGTGACGGGCGGCCGACCGGGCCGGGCCCGGCTGGACCGGGTCACGTTCACCGGCGACGTACGGCTGTCCGGCGTGACCTTCGCCGGCGACGTCTCGCTCGACGGCGCCCGGTTCGAGCGGCTGGCCTCCTTCTTCGGCGCCCGGTTCGAGGGCAACGTCTCGCTGGCCGGGGCCGGGTTCGCCCGCGAGTTGTCCTTCCACGGCGTCCGGGTACGCGGCCACGTGTCGCTGGACCGGGCGGTGATGTCGCGTGACGCGCTGTTCAGCCAGGCCGTGTTCGGTCACGGGCTGTCGTGCGAGCGGGCCAGGTTCGACGGCTACGCCACCTTCGACGGGGCCGCGCTGGGCGACGGCGCGAACTTCCGCGGCGCCAGGTTCGGCCGCACGCTGTCCTTCCGCAAGGTCAGCGGCCCCGCCGGGTTCGACACCGCGCACTTCGCGGCCGACGCCTACCTCTCGGTCACCGGGCGGCTGTCCGCTTCGCGGGCCCGCGCCGACGGCACGCTCGACGTGGCCGTCGCCTCCGGCCGCGCGAACCTGCGGCGGATGGAGGTCAGCGGCGGGACGACGATCCGGCTCGTCGACTCCGATGCCGATCTGGAGGGGTCGGTGCTGCGCGGGCCCGCGATCGTGACCGGGCGCGGCGGGTCAGCGCTGACCTCGCTGCGGCACGTCGACGCGGCCGACCTGGCGCTGTTCGGCCTCGATTTGTCGGGCTGCCGGTTCGCCGGGCTGGCCCGCCCGGCCGCGGTCCGGGTCAAGAACTGCACGTTCGCGCTGACGCCGCGCGGGGTGCGCGTGAGCCTGCACTGGCCGATGCTGCGCTGGTTCTCCCGGCGCAGCGCGCTGGCCGACGAGCACACCATGCGCGGCTGGGCTCCCCCCGTCCCCGCACCGGACCAGGGCCCGGCCAACCGGCCGGCCGCGCACGGCGCTCCGATGGGGGCGCAGGACCCGCCCGCCGGGCCCGACCGGCTGGCCGCCCTCTACTCCGGGTTGCGCGGCCAGGTCGACGACGTGGGCACCTCGGCCGACTTCGCGTTCGCGGCGATGGAGATGCGCCGCCAGGCGGGCCGCCGGTGGTGGCTGTCCCTTTCCTGGCTGCTGTGGGGGTACGGCATGCGGATGGGCCGGGCCGCCGGCTGGCTCGTCCTGCTGATGGCGATCACCGTGGCCGCGCTGTTCTGGACCTCGACCTCGCACGCCGAACGCGGCGCCGAACAACCCGCGCCCGCCGTCCACCCATAGCGGCCGTCCACCGGTAGACGCCGTCCACTCATAGACGGCGTCCACCCATAGACGGCGTCCGTCACAAGCGGTCCGTCACAAGCCGTCGCCCATAGACGCCGCCCGTCACGAGCCGTCCGTCACGAGCCGTCCGTCACGAGCCGTCCGTCACAACTCGTCGAGGATCTTGCCGATGGCGGCGAAGTGCATGGAGCGCCAGCCGCCGCCCATGATCTTGCGGGACATCTGCTGCGTAGCGTCGTCGGGATCGAAGCCCTCGTGGTCGAGGAAGAGCCTGGTGCCCGTGCCCTCGGGTTCCAGGCGCCAGGTGACGGTCCAGTCGGCGTTCTTGCGATCGCTCCAGCTGATCTTCAGCAGCTTCTCCGGCTCCAGCTCCAGCACCTCGCAGTAGACGGTGCCCTCGAAGCCGGTCTGCTTCACCGGCGTGGTGGTGAAGGTGAACCGGTGCCCCACCTCCGGGCTGAAGTCGTTGGGCATCAGCCAGCGGGCCACCAGTTCGGGCTCGGTCAGCGCCCGCCACACCTTCGCGGGCGGGTGCGTGATGAACTGGTCCAGCCGGATCGAGCGCAGGTCTTCAGACATCGTGTTCCTTTTCCTCGAGGTCCATCTCGTCGAGCAGGTCGCTCAGGCCGGAGAGCTTCTCTCTCCAGAAGCGTTCGTACGGCGTGAGCCACTCACGGATCTCCATGAGCGGCGCCGCCTCCAGCCGGTAGAGCCGTTCTCTCCCCCGGCGCGTCTCGGCCACCAGCCCGGCGTCCCGGAGCACCTTGAGATGCTCCGAGACGCTGGGACGGCTCATGTCGAAGCGCTCGGCCAGCCGCCCGGCCGGTTGGCCGCCCTCATCGAGCAGCAGCCGCAGCAGCTCCCGCCGGGCGGGGCTGGCCAGCGCGGTGAAGACGTGGTCGGCGGTCATGCCGGAGCGGCCTGGTCGGCTACGGGGACGGTCATGAGACTGGAGATTGGCATGTGGACCACTATATGTAGGAATTTCCCTACATATCAAGACATCGGGGAGATCCCTGATTCCGCAGCGGAATCCACCTTCGTAAGATGGGAGGCATGCGGATCGACGACTACGTGGCCGAGCTCGGCAGATCTCTGGCCGGGCCGCCGGGGCCCAAGCGCGACCTGGTCGTCGAGGCGCGTGACAGCCTGACCGACACCGCCGACGCGCTGGAGGAAGAGGGCCTGGTCCGGGCCGAGGCCGAGCGGCTGGCCGTGCGGCAGTTCGGCGAGATCCCCGAGATCGTGTCCGGCTACCAGCGGGAGCTGACCGTCGCGGCCGGCCGGATGCTGGGCACGCTGCTGCTCATCAGCGTGCCGATGACCGCGCTGATGTGGTCGGTGCTCTGGCGCTTCTACCCCATGGACCCCACCGCCTGGACCACCAGGCCGGCCTGGTTCTCGCCCGTCTCGCGGGCGCTCGACATCCTGCAGTTGGGCACGGGCGTGTTCGGCGGGCTGTCGCTGTTCGCGCTGAGCCGGGGCGGCCGGTGGCATCTCAGGCCGCATCTGGTGACCAAGGGGCTGGGGATCGTCGTCTGGGCGATGCTGCCGGTGGTCGGCGGGCTGAGCCTGCTGCTGAACTATGGGGCCGATCTGCCGCTGGGCGTCGACTTCTTCCTGCCCACCGTGCTCGCCAACTTCGTGACAGCGGCCTGTTGGGGCCTGCAGCTCTACGGCGCGACGCGCTGCCTGCGCCTCACCCGGGCCACCTGCGCCTCACCCGGACTGCCTGATCCCCGGCCGTAGCACTCCGCCGATCACACTGGCGAACTCCGCCCAGGCCGACCGCTCGCCTTCCAGCTGCTTCCTGCCGGAATCGGTCAGGCGGTAGGTGCGCCGTTTGCGTCCGCCGACCGTGGCCCACTCGCTGGCCAGGTAGCCGATCCGCTCCAGCCTGCGCAGCGCCGGATAGACGGTGCCGGTCGGTACGTTGAGCGCGCCCCCGCTGCGTGCCTGCAGGGCCTCGATGATGGCGTAGCCGTGCAACGGCTCACCCTCCAGCACGGAGAGCAGCAGGGCGTCCATGTGGCCGCGCAGCGCGTCGGGGTTCATGGCTCCGATCCTAGATAACCCTTCGTTGAGTAGCCAGTCTACATGTAGGTCGTCTATATGTAGACTGGCTATAGGTAGACAGGCACAACGAAGGGGGTTGGGCGCATGGACGCGCTGGAACTGGCCCGGTTACAGTTCGCATTGACCGGGAACCTGCATTTCCTGTTCGTCGTGCTCACGCTGGGGCTCGCGCCACTGGTGGCGATCATGCACACGCGCTGGGCACTGGCGGGCAGGCCGCTGCACGAACGGCTGACCAGGTTCTGGGGCCAGGTCTATGTCATCAACTACGCCTTGGGCATCGTCACCGGGCTCGTGATGGAGTTCCAGTTCGGGCTCTCGTGGAGCGGGCTGACGCACTACGCGGGCGACGTCTTCGGCGCTCCGCTGGCCATGGAGACGCTGGTGGCGTTCTTCCTGGAGTCGACGTTCCTCGGCCTGTGGATCTTCGGCTGGGGCCGGCTGCCCCGATGGGCGCACCTGGCCTGCATCTGGCTCGTGACGCTCACGGCGTACGGCAGCGCCTTCTTCATCATGGCGGCCAACTCCTTCCTGCAGAACCCCGCCGGAGCCGTCGTCAGGGGCGATCGGATGGAGCTGGTCGACATCGGCGCGCTGTTCACCAACAAGACGCTGATCTTCTCCTTCCCGCACGTGATCGGGGCCGGGCTGTTCACCGGGGCTATGGTGCTGGTCGGGGCGAGCGCCTACCAGCTACGCCGCCGTACGTCCGAGGTGGAGTTCTTCACCAAGTCGCTGCGCACCGGCGTGACCACGGCCGCCATCGGCATCCTCATGACCGTTGGCTTCGGCTACGCGCAGTTCGCCGGCATCCAGGAGGGCAAGTTCAAGGGCGACACGGCGGCGGTGCCGCTCGGGATCATGATGGAGGTCGGGCAGCTCCTCGCGCTCGTCGTGCTGTTCGCGATGCTGCCGCTGATCCGCGTCCTGCCGCGCTGGCGGTGGACGCATCCGCTGCTCATGCTGATGACACCGCTGCCGTTCGTCCTGGCCATCATGGGCTGGCTGGCCAGGGAGGGCGGGCGGCAGCCGTGGATGATCTGGGAGAAACTCACCGTCGCCGACGCCATGACGCCCGGCCTCACCCCGCCGATGATCACCGGCTCACTGATCGCCTTCGTGGCCGTGCTGGTGCTGCTGGCGATCGTCGACTACGTCCTCATCGCCAGGGTGATCAGGCGCGGGCCGCGCGAGCTCGACCTCGGCGCCGTCCCCGAGCCCGCCCTGACCTACTAGGAGTCGTGACATGGAACTGATCTGGTTCGCCTGCTTCACGCTGCTGCTGGCCGGATACTTCGCGCTGGAGGGCTTCGACCTGGGGGTCGGGCTGCTGCTGCCGATCCTCGGCAAGTCGGCCGACAGCAAGGATCGCATGGTGGCGGCCATGGCCCCGTTCGTGCTGGCGAACGAGGTGTGGCTGGTGGCGGTCGCCGGGACGCTGTTCGGCGTCTATCCGGCGCTCGAGGGCGAGGTGCTGTTCGGGCTGTATCCGGTGGTGGTGGCCATGCTGCTGTCCTGGATCCTGCGGGACGCCGGGCTGTGGTTCCGCCGCCGGATCGGCGGCACGGCCTGGCGTGGCTTCTGGGACCTGATGATCGCGCTCGGCTCGCTGGGGCTCTCGTTCGGCTGGGGGGTGGCCCTGTACGCGGCCGTCACCGGGTTCACCTCGTCCCTACTGAACCCGGTGGGGTTGATGCTGGGCGTGGTGGTGACGCTGCTGCTGGCCTTCCACGGCTGGACGTTCCTGGCCTGGCGCTCCCCCGGTCTGGCCGGTGTCACCCGCTCGGGGCGCGCGCTGGCCCTGTCCGGGATGGTGGCCGCGATCCCCGCCCTCGGGGTGCTCCTGGGCAGCATGCCGTACCTAATGGACCACACCGCGCCGGCCGAGACGCTGAATGTGCTGAGTGTCATGGCGCTGCCGTTCGCGCCGGTCGTCCTCCTCGCGCAAGTATGGGTGTGGCGCACTTTCCGTCCTGGCGAGGACGCCGTCCGGATCCCGTCGTTCTTTTGAGGGCTCGTGCACAAAGATCTCCTGCGGCTCATGCGGGCCGAGCAGTCGGTGCGGCGCCACCTGGCCGTCACCTTCGCGGCGGCGATGGCGGCCGGGCTGCTCGTGCTCGTGCAGGCGGAGCTCCTGGCGGGGGTTCTGTCCGGCCGGTTCACGGCCGTGGCGCTGGCGGGCCTGGCCGCCGTGGTGGGCGTCCGCGCGCTGCTGGGGTGGACGCAGGGCATCTTCGCCGGCCGTACGGCGACGGGCGTCAAGTCCGCGCTGCGGCACCGGCTGCTGGCCAGGCTGCAGGAGCTGGGCCCGGCCAGGCTCGCCGGTCACCGCTCGGGTGAGCTGGTCACCCTCACGGGACGCGGCCTCGACCGGCTCGACGCCTACCTGACCGGCTACCTGCCCTCGATCGCCGTCGCGGCGGTGGTGCCGCTGGCGGTGCTCGTCCGGCTGTTCGCCGCCGACCTGGCGAGCGCGGTGATCGTACTGGTCACACTGCCGCTGATCCCGCTCTTCGGGGCGCTCGTGGGGATGACCACCAAGGCCGTCACAGAGCAGCAGTTCCGCGCGCTGTCGCGGCTCGGCGGGCACTTCCTCGACGTCGTACGCGGCCTGCCCACGCTGCGCGCCTTCGGCCGGGCCCGCTACCAGGCGACGGTCATCCAGCAGGTGGCCGAAGCGCACCGCGCCACCACCATGCGTACCTTGCGGGTGGCGTTCCTGTCGTCGCTGGTGCTGGAGCTGTGCGCGTCGCTGTCGCTGGCCCTGGTGGCGGTGCCGATCGGGCTGCGGCTGCTGGGCGGCTCGCTGGACCTGTCGACGGCGCTGCTGGTGCTGCTGCTGGCCCCGGAGGCGTACCTGCCGCTGCGGGCCATGGGCACCCGCTTCCACGCCTCCATGGAGGGGGTGGCGGCGGCGGACGCGGCCTTCGCCGTACTGGACGCCGAGCCCGAAGCCGGCGACTCGGACACGTCCCTGAAGCAACCTCCGGAGGGCGCCACGCCTCGGAAGCAAACGCTGGAAGGCGCTACGGACCGAAAGCGACCGCCCGAGGGCGCCACGCCTCGGAAGCGACCGCCGGAGGGCGCCGCGGCCCCGGAGATCCGGCTGGAGGACGTCACCGTCCGCTACCCCGGCCGCGACGACCCGGCGCTCGAACATGTCTCACTCACCATCGAGCCCGGCGAACGCGTGGCCCTGGTCGGCGCGAGCGGCGGCGGCAAGAGCACCCTCCTGCACCTCATCCTGGGCTTCGTCCAGCCGTCCGAAGGCAGGGTCCTCGTCGACGGCACCGACCTGCGCGACCTCGACCTGAACGCCTGGCGCGACAGGCTGGCCTTCGTCCCGCAGCGCCCGCACCTGTTCGCCACCTCGGTCGCCGGCAACATCCGCCTCGGCGCCCCGTCCGCCTCCCTGGAGCAGGTACGGCAGGCCGCCACCGCCGCCTACGCCGACGACTTCATCCAGGCGCTCCCCGGCGGCTACGACACGGCGGTGGGCGAACGGGGCGCGAACCTGTCCGCCGGCCAGCGGCAGCGCGTGGCCCTGGCGCGGGCCTTCTGCCGCCCGGACACCTCGGTCCTGCTGCTGGACGAGCCCACGGCCCGGCTCGACGGCCGCAGCGAGGCTGCCGTGGTGACGGCCACCGCCGACTTGGCCCGGGACCGCACCGCGATCATCGTGGCGCACCGGCCGGCCATGATCGACCTCGCCGACCGGGTCGTCCGCATCCACGAGGGCCGAGTGATCGCCGACCGCTCCCGCCTCGGCACGGGCACGGCCCGCTCCGACCTCGGTACGGACAGGAGCCGCTCCGACCTCGATACGAGCACGACCGTAAGGGGAGAGCGATGAACCGGCGCATGGGCCTGCGGCTCACCTGGGCGGTGCTGGCCGGAGCGGCGGCCGACCTGGCCGGGCTGGGCCTGATCGCGGCGGCGGCGTGGCTGATCACGCGGGCCGCCGAGCAGCCGGAGCTGGCCGCGTTGAGCGTCGCCATCGTGGCCACCAGGGCGTTCGCCACCAGCAAGGGCGTCTTCCGCTACGCCGAGCGGCTCACCGGCCACGACGTCGCCCTGCGCGCCCAGGCCGGCACCCGCGAACGCCTCTACCAGGCCCTCATCCCCCCGCGTCAGCCCCGGCACGGCGGCGCCGACCTGCTCAGCCGGATGGTGGACGACACGGAGGCCGTCCAGGACCTCCTGGTGCGCTGCCTGCTGCCCGCGACGGCCGCCGCGCTCGCGGGCCTGGCCGCCGTGGTCATCGGTCTCACCCTGCTCCCCGTCGCGGCGCTGGTCCTGCTGGCGGGGCTGGTCGTGGCGGGCGTCCTGCTGCCCGCCGCCACGGCCGCCGCCGCGCGCCGCTGGTCGGCCAGGATCGCCCCCGCCAGAGCCGCCCTGGCCGAGCGGGTGGCCGACCTGGTCCACGGCTCCGCCGACCTGGCCGCGTACGGCGCCGGTGACCGCGCCCTCGCCCAGGCCCGCGCCGCCGATGAGGCCCTGGCCGCGCTGGAGCGCCGCCAAGCCCGCGTCCACGCCGTCGCCCTGGCGGGCGGCACGCTGGTGCAGGGCCTGACGGTGGCGGCGATCGTGCTGCTCGGCCAGGCCGCCGGGACCGACCGGGTGGCCATGGCGGTGCTCGCCCTGACCGCGCTGGTCTCCTTCGAGCCGGTGCTCCCGCTGGCGGCTGCCGGCGAACGCCTGGCGGGCATCCTGGCCGCGCTCAGACGCCTGCGCGAGGTGAGCGCCACCCCGCCCGCCGTCACCGAGCCGGACACCGCGTCCACTCCCGCACCGTCCACTCCCCCGCCATCCACTCCCCCGCCGTTGGCTCCCGCACCGTTCACTCCCCCGCCATCCCCTCTCCCGCGGTCGCCGCTGACGGTCGAGATCGACGACCTGGTCGTACGGCACGCGCCGGAGCAGCGGGCGGCCGTCGACGGGGTGTCGCTGAGCCTGACCCCCGGCAAGCGGGTGGCCCTGGTGGGACCGAGCGGGGCCGGGAAGAGCACCCTGCTGGCCGCGCTGATGCGCCTGGTAGAGCCCGAGTCCGGCGCCATCCGGCTCAACGGGGTGGACATCCGGCGGCTGGCCTCGGACGACGTACGGGCCATGATGACGGGGCTCACCCAGGACCCCTACATCTTCCAGACCACCCTGCGCGCCAACCTGCGGCTCGCCGGTCCCGAGGCCGGTGACGAGGAGCTGCGGCAGGCCGTACGAGATGCCCGTCTGGAGGAGTGGGTCGAGCGGGCCGGGTGGGAGGCCGAGCTGGGAGAGGACGGCCGGACCGTGTCCGGCGGGCAGCTGCAGCGGCTGGCCCTGGCCAGGGCGCTGCTGTACGACCCGCCGGTGCTGCTGCTCGACGAGCCGGCCGAGGCGCTGGACGAGGAGACCGCCGACGCGCTCATGGCCGACCTGCTCGACGTGACGCACGACCGCACCACGTTGCTGGTCACCCACCGGCTCAGGGGCCTGGAGCAGGTGGACGAGATCGTGGTGCTGGAGGACGGGCGCGTGGTTCAGCGCGGCCACCACCACGATCTCGTCACCGAGCCGGGCTACTATCGCGACCTTTGGGAGTCGGAGGTCCTCACCAGGCGATGACCAGACGATGATCGACAGGCGTCAGCGCACTTCGACCTCGACGATGCGGGTGTAGTCGTTGGCGCCGTTCGAGGCCAGTGCGACGATGCGGACGGCGTCCGCCGTGACCGGCGCGAAGTCCGAGCGGGCGTTGCCAGCGGTGTTGCCACGCACCTGGGCGACCGTCTGCCACTGGCCCGCCGCCTGGACCTGGACGTCCCAGTCGCGCAACCCGAAGACCGAGGCCGGATACCGTTCGGTGCTCAGCGTGTACAGGTCCACGCGGGAGACCTGCTTGGCGCCGCCCAGCGCGATGGCCACGGTGTCCGGCCAGGCCCTGGCGGTGGCGTCGTTCCAGCCGTTGCCCCCGGCCCAGCCGTTGGAGCCGTTGTCGCCGTCGGCGATGCTGCAGGGCGGGTAGTTGGCGTTGACGTGCTGGGAGGACGCGGTGACCTGCCGCCGGAGCGCGAGGTTGCCGCCGTTGTCGAGCTTGTCCAGGGTCACCACCTCGACGGGTACGGCCAGCGTGCGGTCCCCGGCGCGCAGGCGCAGGCCGTACTGGCCCTCTGGGGTGGCCGGCGGGACGGCGACCAGCAGTTTCGCGCCGAGTTCGTAGCCGGGAGGCAGGTAGCTGGACAGGATCGAGCGGGAGGCGCTGAGCGGCTGGTCGATCTCCACGTGCATATCGGAGTACGCGGCCTTCTTGGCGTCGCTGCGCATGCCGATCTCGATCTTGGCCGGACAGGCGGGGTCCACGCCGAGCGGCGCGATGAGCTTGTCGGCGCCCGCGATGGGGGTCAGCTTGCCGGTGCCCTTGGACTTGCCCGGTCTGACGTCGATCGAGGTGACGGAGGCGGGCTGCTGTTCGGGCGGCTGGGCGGCGGGTGAGGGATCTTGCTGCGGAGCGGCCGCGTTCGCGCCCGGCCCGGTCAGGACCGTGACGGCGGCGACGGCCAGCGCGGCGGTGAGGTGTCGCATGATCGTTTTCCTTCCGGGGGTCAGAGCGCCTGCAGGCCGGGGGCGCCGTCGAGGGTCACGAGGCTGGCCCTGGTGGAGACGGGCGCGCCTGGCTTGTCGACGTACGGGACGACCTTGAAGTCGGCCCGCCACTGGCTCCGGGTGACCTCGCAGGAGACGTAACCGCGCTGGTAGCTGGAGAACCTGAGGTGCGGGTTGACCGGGTCACTGCCCCCGGCCGGCAGTCCCGTGGTGGCGCTGCCGTTGCCGCCGCTGCTGACCGAGGTGCCGACGAACTCCACGCCGACCGTGCGCGAGGCGGGGTCGTCGAAGTTCGCCTTGAGCTCGCCGGCCATGTTGTAGTGGATGTCACCGGCCAGCACCACGGGGTTGCTGACCTCGCGGTCGATCATGCCGTTGATGACGCGGTCCTTGGCGGCCTTGTAGCCGTCCCAGAGGTCCATGCTGAGCTTCTGGGCGGGTCCGGGGTCGAAGTCGAGCTGCATCATGGCGATCTGCTGGGCCAGCACGTTCCACTTGGCGCGGGACCTGTCCAGGCCGTCGAGCAGCCACTTCTCCTGCTCGGCGCCGAGCATCTGCCGGGCGGGGTCGAGCCGGTCGGCGCAGTCGATCTGCTGCCCGTCGCCGCAGGCCTGGTCGTCGCGGTACTGCCGGGTGTCCAGCACGTTGAACTCGGCGAGGTCGCCGAAGGTGAACCGGCGGTAGATCCGGGCGTCGGGGCCCTGGACCGCGGGCACCCGGACGGGCATGTTCTCCCAATAGGCCCGGAAGGCGTTGGCGCGGATCACCAGGTAGTCCTGCTCGGTCACCTCGCCGCCGGGGCCGTACTTCCCCGCCCAGTTGTCCAGCACCTCGTGGTCGTCCCAGGTGACGATCCACGGCGCGCGGTGGTGCGCGGCCTGCAGGTCGGGGTCGCTCTTGTAGAGGCCGTACTGGATGCGGAAGCGGTCGAGGGTGTCGCACTGCACCCGGTACTGCTCGGGCACCGGGGTGTTGCGTGTACCGCCGGTGGGCACGATGCCGTACTCGTAGATGTAGTCGCCGAGGTGGAAGACCACATCGGGCTCCTCCTCCGCGAGGTGGCGGTAGGCGCTGTAGTAGCCGTCCTGCCACGAGGCGCACGAGGCGAAGGCCAGCTTCAGGGCATCGGGCCTGCTCCTGGCCGCCGGGGCGGTCTTGGTCCGGCCGACCGGGCTGATCTGGCCGCCGGTGCGGAACCGGTAGAAGTACTCGCGGCCGGGGCGCAGCCCCGTGGCGTCCACGTGGACCGAGTGACCGTACTCGGGCGTGGCCCACGCGGAGCCGTGCCCGGCCCTGCGGGTGAACGCCTCGTCCTCCGCGATCTCCCAGTCGACCTGGATCCGGCCGTACGGCATGCCGCCGAGCGGCTCCAACGGGCTGACGGCCAGGCGCGTCCAGAGGATCACCCGGTCGGGCAGCGGATCCCCGGAGGCGACACCGAGCTGGAAGGGGTAGTCGGCCCTGGCGGTGGCCTGGGCCGTCCAGGGGTCGGCGAGGTTGGTGGTGAAGGCCAGGGCAAGCGCGGAGCCGCCGATCCCGAGGAAGGATCGGCGTGAGGGACGATGCATGGGCTTCCTAAGAGCTGGGGGGTCGAAAGCTCTCACTTTTTAGCAAGCAGCCAAGCTCTTAACAAGACTTAGGTTAAAACTCACAGGCAGTTGCGTTAAATAACACTCACCCTTCTCACAGAACAGGTGCCGGGCGGCTACCGCGACGCGCGAACCGGCGCTAGACGCCGGCCTGTGCCAGGACGTTCGCGAGTCCGGACGCGTCCAGCTTGGTCGAGACATACCAGGCGGTGCCCGCGCCCGCCTGGTTCCGGGTGACCGCCGGGCCGCCGCCGACGTAGGTCACGACCGCCGTGGCGCCGGCCAACTGGACGGTCTCGCTCCAGAAGGCGCCGACCGTCCCGTCGGACAGCGCGACAGGGCCGGCCAGGGGGCGGAACTCCTCGACGCGGACACCGAGCAGGTCGCGCAGCGCGCCGGGATAGCCGCCCAGCCGGACGCGGGTGTCGGGGTCGGCCATGCCGCTGAAGTACGACACGATCAAGGTGCCCCCGCCCTCAACGTACGCGGTGAGGTTGGCGACGGCCTCGTCAGAGATCAGGTACAGGGACGGCATCAGCACCGCCCGATAGGGCGAAATATCGTGAGAAGGGTGGACGAAGTCGGTGGCGAGGCCCCGCTGCCACAGCACCCGGTGCGCCTGCTCCACCGACGCGCGGAAGTCCAACCCCGTCACGGGCAGGGCCGGGTTCCGCAGCGCCCAGGCGGCCTCGTCGTCCCAGAGAATGGCCACCTCGGCCTCGGCGGGCTCCGCAGGCGGAAGGGCGCTGAGCGTCCGGCCCAGGTCGGCGATCTCGCGGAAGACCCGGCTGTCGGCGCCCGCGTGCGGGACCATGCCCTGGTGCCACTGCTCCGCCCCGCCCTGGGAGGCACGCCACTGGAAATGCAGCACTCCGGTGGCCCCGCGGGCCACGTATTCCAGGCTGCGCCGCGTGTGCTCTCCCGGTTCCAGCGGGAACGTCCCATCAGGGACGTACATGGCCGCGACGCCCTGCTCCATCAGCAGCCACGGCTTCCCGCGCGCCCAGGAGCGGGCCAGGTCGGAGGCGAAGGCGACCTGGGCGAGCCCGCCGTCGCCGGGCTCGTCGGTGTAGTGGTCGATGCCCACGAGATCGACCTCGGCCGACCATTTCCAGTGGTCCAGCGGCGTCCACCCCGCCATGACGTAATTGGTGGTCACCGGCTGCCGCCCATGGACGCGCAGGATGTCACGCTGCTCGCGGTAGTGGGAGAGCAGCGCGTCGGAGCAGAAGCGGCGGTAGTCCAGCAGATGGGCGGGGTTCGACCGGTACTGGGTGGTCCGCGGTGGCGTGATCTGCTCCCACGCCGAGTAGTGCTGGCTCCAGAACGCCGTGGTCCACGCGTCGTTGAGCGCGTCGAGGGACTTGTGCCGGTCACGCAGCCAGGCGCGGAAGGCCGTCGCGCAGTGATCGCAGTGGCAGGTCGTCCCGTACTCGTTGTGCACGTGCCACATGGCCGTCGCCGGGTGGGCGCCGTACCGCTCGGCGAGCGCCGTCGCGATGCGGCGCGAGGCCGCCCGGTAGGCGGGCGCGTTGACGCAGTAGGTGTCACGGCTGCCATGGGTGAGCCGGGTCCCGTCGGCCCGCACCGGCATCGCGTCCGGATGGGCCAGGCCGAACCAGGGCGGCGGAGAGGCCGTCGGGGTCGCCAGGTTGACCTGGATGTCGTTGTCGTGCAGCAGGTCCATGACGCGATCGAGCCAGCCGAAGTCGTACACGCCCTCCGACGGCTCAAGCCGGGACCAGGAGAAGACCCCCACGGTGGCGAGGTTGACCTTCGCCTCCCGCATCAGCCGGACGTCCTCCAGCCAGACCTCCTCTGGCCACTGTTCGGGGTTGTAGTCTCCGCCGAAATACATGCTCTCTCCAACTGGGAGTGTCACGGCCGCTGATCAGTCGCTGCCGGTTACGAAATTCTGGATGGCCACGACCGCGCCGCCACGGGCCCATTCGCGAAAGTCGTCCACTTCGATCAGCACGTCGACCGAGTTCGTCCGGCCGCGCCGGTTCGCGCTGAGCGCCCGGTCGAGTCCGTCCTTGGCGACGCGGGCCAGCTCCACACCCTCACCGGCCACGATCACCGTCTTGACCATGGAGAACGTCGCGACGTGGGCGATGAGCCTGCCGAGCGCGTCTGCGGCTTCGGTGACGACGCCGAGGCACACCTTGTCCCCTTCCGTGGCCAGGCGCATCACCTCCTCGTACGTCACCGGCCGCCGCAGCCCCTGCCCGGCGGCGGTGACGATGGACTCGCTGGCCAGGTAGGCGGAGGCGCAGCCGCGGTGGCCATCCCCGCACATCGGCCCGCCCGCGTTCAGCACCAGGTGGGCGAACATGCCGAGGTCCGACTCGGCCGCCGCCACCAGATGATCGTGTACGACCAGGGCGTAGCCGACTCCCGCCCCGATCGAGACGAGCGCGAAGTCGCGCAACCCGCGGGCCGCCCCGAACCAGTGATGCTGGTGGCCCAGCGCCGCCACGTCGTTCTTGACCACGCACGGGATGCCCAGAGCCTGCTCCAGCAGTGACTTGAGCGGCACCTGGCGCCAGCCGAGATACGAGGAGTCGACCAGCCGCTCACCGCCGAGCTGGGCCGCCGAGCGGGCGTCGCCGCCGAGCGTAACACCGGCCCCGACAGGCGTCCGCTCGCCGCCGGACAGCTCATCGAGCAGTCCCCTGATCTGGCGGCACACGGCCTGGGGGCGGTGGTCGGAGATCGGCTCGTCGCGGGCCGCGACGATCTGTGCGCGCAGGTCGGTGACGACCGCGTGGACGCGGTCCGCGGTCAGCTTGACGCCGAAGAAGCAGTGCTCGCCCGCGGCCACGTCCAGCGGGCGGGTCGGACGGCCGTTGACCGGGTCGTGGACCACGTCGCCTTCGATGAGGAGCCCGGCGTCGACCATGGGCTTGGTCAGCCGCGTCAGGCTGCCGGTGGACAGGCGCAGGGTCCTGGCCAGCGCGGTCCTGGACTGAGGACCGTGGATGATGAGCTCCTTGACGATGGAGCGTGCCGCGTCGGGCAAGACGTCCCACATGCCGCACCATCCTTGAGGCTCCACCCGCATCACCGCCAGCCTTTCTCACTTGATTTCGCAGCAAAGCTAGCATGTCCACCAAGTCACGACGTGTTCACATAACACGCATGAAATCTATGCACAAGTAGTGACATGCCTCTTACCTTCTCCCTAGGTTGGCTCTGTTACAAAGCCAGTCCGCTTTGTAGGAAGAAGGCACGAATGCGTATCACGAGGCTCGCCGGCTCAATCGCGGTGCTCAGCACGGCTGCCGTCCTCACGGCCTGCTCGTCGGGCACGTCCGGGAGCACCGGCACCAGCACACCGGCAGCGGCCAGTGGGCCGGTCACGCTGGAGTTCTGGTGCTGGGGCACCACTCAGAAGTCCAAGGTCGAAGCGTTCAACAAGTCCCACCCGGACATCCAGGTCAAGCACACCGACGTGGGAGGCGGCACGGACACCGCCGCCAAGCTGCTCACGGCGACCCGGGCGGGCAACGGCCCCGACGCCGCCTGCATCGAATACGAGACTCTGCCTTCCATGATCGTGGCCGGGGCGCTGGCCGACATCTCCGCCCACACCGGCGACGTCAAGACCGCCTTCAGCCCGGAAGTGTGGAACCTGACCAGCTTCGACGGCGCCGTGTACGGGGTGCCGCAGGACGTCGGCCCGATGGTCCTGGTCTACAACAAGAAACGTTTCCAGGAACTGAAGATCGAGCCGCCGGCCACGTGGCAGGACTTCGCGAAGGTCGCGGCGGACGTACGCAAGAAGGACCCGGAGACCTACCTCGCGACCTTCGCACCCGCGGAGTTCGGCAACTTCGCCGGGCTGGCCCAGCAGGCCGGCGCGTCCTGGTGGAAGGTCCAGGACCAGACGTGGACCGTGGGGATCGCCGACCAGGCCTCCCTCGCGGTGGCCGACTTCTGGCAGGGGCTCATCGACAAGGACCTCGTCAAGGCCGAGCCGCTGCTCACCCCGGAGTGGAACAACAAGCTGAACAAGGGCAAGATCCTCACCTGGCCGAGCGCGCTGTGGGCGCCGGGCGTGCTGTACGGCATCGCGGAGAAGCAGGCGGGCGACTGGGCCATCGCGCCACTTCCTCAGTGGAAGGAGGGCGACGACCGGGTGGCCTTCCAGGGCGGCTCCGCGCTGACCGTCACGAAGACCTCCAAGCACGCCGAGGCCGCGGCCACGTTCGCCAAGTGGATGAACACCGACAAGGCGGCGTACGACGTCCAGATCGAGCTGGGTGAGTACCCGGCGTCGCTGGCCGGGCAGCAGGCCGCGAAAACCAGCGCGCCGCCCAAGCTGACGGCGAACCAGAAGGACTACTGGGACATCGCCACGAAGGCGGCTCAGCGCACGATTCCGCACATCAGCTGGGGCCCGAACGTCAGCACCGCCGGCAGCGCCTTCCAGGACGCCGTCGCCACCGCGGTCCGTGATCACACCCCACTGCGGGACGCGCTGACGAAGACGCACAACCTCGTGGTGGCGGACATGAAGTCCACCGGCTTCAAGGTCGCCGGCCCATGACCGCCCTGCCCAGGGCGGAGCGCAGGTCCCGGGCGCCTTATCTCTTCGTGGCGCCCGCCGTGCTGCTCTTCGTCGCCTTCCTGGCGGTCCCCATCGGCTACGCGATCTACCTCAGCGCGCGCGGCCTGAGACTGACCGGCAAGGGCATCTTCGGCACGCGCGAAGAGGTCTTCGTCGGGCTCGACAACTACGTCAAGACGCTCACCGATCCCGCGTTCTTCGCCGGCTTCGGCAGGCTCGCGATCTACGGCCTGATCAGCGTGCCGCTCACGCTCGGGCTGGCGCTGCTGTTCGCGCTGCTCCTCGACCACGCCGGTTCGCGGGCCAAGAGGTTCTCGCGTACGGCGATCTTCATCCCGTACGCCGTACCCGGCGTGACTGCTTCGCTGCTGTGGGGCTTCATGTACCTGCCCTCGACCAGCCCGTTCAGCTACCTGACCCGGGAGCTGGGGCTGGGCGAGATCCCGTTTCTCGGGCCGGGCGGCATCTACCCGTCACTGGCCAACATCGCGGTGTGGGGCGGCGTCGGCTTCAACATGATCATCATCTTCACGTCGCTACGCGGCATCCCGGCGGAGCTGTACGACGCGGCGCGCATCGACGGCGCCTCCGAATGGCAGATCGCCTGGCGGGTCAAGATCCCGCTGGTGGCGCCGGCCCTCGTGCTCACCGGGTTGTTCTCGCTGATCGGAACGCTGCAGGTGTACGGCGAGCCGACCACCGTGAAACCGATGACGCCGGAGATCTCCGGGGACTGGGTGCCCTTGATGCACATCTACCGCGACGCTTTCGTCCGCGACGACCTGGCGCTGGCCTCGGCCGCCTCCGTCCTGCTGGCGGTGGGCACGCTCGTGGTCTCGGTCGTGCTCCTGAAGGTCACCCAGAAGCGCGCGTTCGGAGGTATGCAATGAGCGCCGCCAACAGCGTGCTCACGCACCGGCGCGCCCAGATCCTGCCCACCATCGTGCTGCTCCTCGGCTCGATCTACTGCCTGGTGCCGGTCGCCTGGGTGCTCGTGGCCTCGACCAAGTCGAGCGGCGAGCTGTTCTCGACGTTCACCTTCGCGCCGGGGACGGGCCTGCTGGACAATCTGCGCGACCTGTTCACCTACAGGGACGGCCTCTACCTGCGGTGGACGGCCAACAGCGCCCTGTACGCGATAGCCGGCGCCGCGGCCTCGACCCTGATCTCGGCGCTGGCCGGGTATGCCATGGCCAAGTACGAGTTCCGCGGCCGGAGCCTGCTGTTCTACGCCATCCTGGCCGGCGTCCTCGTGCCCGGCATGACACTGGCCATCCCGCAATATCTGATCATGTCCGAGCTCGATCTGGTGGGCGGCTACTGGTCGGTCCTGCTGCCGAGCCTCATCTCCCCGTTCGGCATCTACCTGGCCAGGGTCTACGCGATGGCCTCCGTTCCGGACTCGACGATGGAGGCGGCCAGGATCGACGGAGCGAGCGAATATCGCATCTTCGGCTCGATCGGGATGCCCATGATGGTGCCCGGCATGGTGACGATCTTCCTGCTGCAGTTCGTCGGGATCTGGAACAACTTCCTGCTGCCCTACATCATGCTGTCGGACGAGTCCAAATTCCCGATCACCGTGGGCCTGTACACCGTGCTCAGCAAGGGTTCGGGCCAGCCCACCCTGTACGGCATCGCCATCGTGGGCGCCGCCGTGTCGGTGATCCCGCTCATCGTCCTGTTGCTGAGCCTGCAGCGCTTCTGGCGGCTGGACCTGCTCAGCGGGGGACTGAAAGGATGAAAGCGCCGCCCATGGAGATTCTGCACTTCAGAGCCGCCGGCGTGTCCGTGGTGATCGAGTGTCCGCCCGATGCCCTGCCCGCGATCCTGCACTGGGGTCCGGACCTGGGCCTCCTAGAGGACGAGGCGCTGGCCCACCTGGCGGCCGATCTCCGTCCGCGGCTCGACGTCAGCGTCGACGTGCCCGTACGGGTCCCGCTGGTGCCCGAGGCGCGTACCGGCTGGATGGGCCTGCCCGGCCTGTCCGGGCATCACCTGGGACAGAACTGGTCCCCCGCCTTCACCAGCGTCGCCTACCAGCGGACCGGGCAGACCCTCACCGCCACCGCCAGGGACGAGCACGCCCGCCTCGGCCTCACGATCATCATCGAGCTCGGCGACTCAGGCCTCCTGCGGGCCCGGGCGGACCTGCGCAACGAGTCCGAGTCCCCCTACACCCTGGACGCGCTCAACCTCGCCTTCCCCGTGCCCGGCACCCCCACGGACCTGCTCGACCAGGCCGGGCGGTGGGCCAAGGAACGCATCCCGCAGCGCCGCCCCCTCACCACCGGCATCCACCTGCGCGAGAACCGCCGCGGCAGGACCGGCCCCGACGCCGCCACCGTCCTCATCGCGGGCACCGCCGACCTGGGCTTCCGGCGCGGCGAGGCCTGGGGCCTGCACGTCGGCTTCAGCGGCAACCACCGCTACTACGCCGAGCGCACCTCCAGCGGCCGGACCATGCTGGGCGGCGGCGAACTGCTGCTGCCCGGCGAGATCATCCTCGCGCCGGGTGAGAGCTATCCGAGCCCCTGGCTCTACGCCACCTACGGGCGCGGCCTGGACGCCGCGGCCCGCCGCTTCCATGAGCACCTGCGCGCCAGGCCCGCGCACCCGTCCGGGCCCCGGCCCGTGATGCTCAACACGTGGGAGGCCGTCTATTTCGAGCACGACCTCGACCGCCTGCTGGAGCTGGCCGGCCGGGCGGCCAGGATCGGGGTCGAGCGGTTCGTACTGGACGATGGCTGGTTCCACGGCCGCCGCGACGCCCGGGCCGGGCTCGGCGACTGGACCGTGGACGCCGCCGTCTGGCCGGACGGGCTGACGCCGCTGGTCAAGCGGGTCAGAGAGCTCGGCATGCAGTTCGGGCTCTGGTTCGAGCCAGAGATGATCAACCCGGACTCCGACCTGGCCCGCGCCCACCCTGGCTGGATCATGCGGACCGGCGACCGCCTGCCGCCGCTCGCCCGTGATCAGCAGGTGCTGGACCTGACCAACCCCGAGGCGTACGCCTACGTCAGGTCGCGGCTGCTCGCCCTGATCCGCGAGTACGACCTCGACTTCATCAAGTGGGACCACAACCGCGACCTCGTGGACGCGGGCTCCACGGCGACAGGCGGCCGGGCCGCCGTCCACGCCCAGACGCACGCCGTCTACCGGCTGCTCGACGAGATCAGGGCCGAGCACCCGCGCCTGGAGATCGAGTCCTGCTCGGGCGGTGGCGGCCGGGTGGACCTCGGCATCCTGGAGCGTACCGACCGCGTCTGGGCCAGCGACTGCATCGACCCTGCCGAACGCCAGCAGATCATGCGCTGGACCGGGCAACTGCTGCCGCCCGAGCTGATCGGCAGCCACATCGGCGCCGGCCGCTCCCACACCACCGGCCGCCGCCACGATCTCGCCTTCCGTGCCGCCACCGCGTTCTTCGGCCACAACGGGATCGAATGGGACCTCACCACGCTCACCGACGGCGAGCTGGACGACCTGGCCTCGTGGGTCGCCCTGCACAAACGGCACCGCCACCTGCTGCACACGGGCGTGGTGGTCCGCGTGGACGACGCTCCCGAGTGTGTGCAGGCCCATGGCGTCGTCGCCGCCGACGCCTCCGAGGCCGTCTATGAGATCGCCATGCTGGACCGCCCGTCCACCTGGCCGCCGGGCCGGCTCCGGCTGCCCGGCCTCGACCCGGCGACGGTCTACTCGGTCCGCCCGCTCATGCCCGTGACCTCGCACGGGACCGCCCCGGCCTGGACGACCGGCGACTTCGCCCTGCCCGGCTCCGCGCTGGCCGGCTCGGGCATCGCCGTGCCGCCGCTGTTCCCCGACGAATCCGTGCTGGTCCACGTCGTCGCCAGGAGCCGCTGAGAAGGTCGCGGACAATCCCGAGCCGTCACTAGGCAGCGCCGCACTGCTCCTTTGATACCTGCGGCTTGGTCTCCCGTTCTACGGACGGACCGAGTAGGTGCGCTGTCCGACGCTTCCCACCACATGCCTGGCCTGGTCATTCCGTCTGCGTCGCCCCGCTGCCGGCAGCGCATGCCGGGGACCGGAAGGTCAAGCCCGTCTTCGCGTGTACGTTAGCCGGTTGTCGTTTCTCGATCATGAGATGCCAACGGCCAGAGACGGGCTTGAGCTGGAGGGCTCGGCGTGCATGCCTCGGGCGGGGTGATGCGGGCGGAATGACCAGGCCCTACCCCAGCCAGATACGGCGCTTGCCTTGGCATCGGAGATCATTCCGGAGCGGAGCCCCCGCCGGAGGCATAATCAAAATCCTGCTGCGTCTCCGTCAGTGTAGGAGAACGCCCGATCGCCACGCAGGCAACCGGGCGCTTCCTCTGAAGGCTGGACTATGTGCGTACTTATTCATCCAGGTCGAATTGACCAAGTTGGGCACCGCCGATGAAAGCCCGCCACTCAGCAGGCGTGAAGATGAGTACCGGTCCCTGGCGGTCCTTGCTATCACGAACGGCCACGACGTCGCTCAGGTTGGTGGCAACCTCCACGCAGGCTCCACCATCGCCATTGCTGAGACTGCTCTTACGCCATTCGGCATGAGACAGGTCTATAGGAGGTTGCGTCTTAGGGTTCATCCCGATGGACCTTCTCTCTAGTGCGCCCAACTATGTGATCTCTTTCGCCACTTGCGCGATGAAGGAGCGGGAAGCTTCGGCTGGTAGAGCTGAGGCACGCAGGTGGTCGAACACCACCATGTAGGAGTCTATTTCAGGACTTTTTTCCAGATACAGACTACCTGTCTGATACTCGATGTATACGACTGCGCCCGCTGGCGGCGGGAAGCTGAGGGCGTGAAATCCGCCGCCCATCGCTGCGTGCGCTCCAGCGGTGAAGGGAAGCACTTGAAGGGTTACGTTGGGAAGCTTGGTAGCCTCCACGAGCCGTGCGAGCTGCGCACTCATGATCTCCGGTCCCCCCACCACGCGGCGAATGACTGCTTCGTTGATCACCGTCCAGAGCTGCGGCGCTTCTGCTTGTGTGAGCAACGCCTGCCGAGCTGTACGTACGGCAACCATCTGCTCAATCTCGTCATCGGTTCTGCGCTGCTTGGCTCGATGTAGGGCTCGGGCGTAGTCCTCCGTCTGGAGGAGACCAGGGACAAACTCGCTCTCATAGATCAACAGCGAAGACGCCTCGGACTCCAGACCCAGGTAAACCTGGAAAGACTCGGGAACTGCGTCGCCGTACGCCTGCCACCAGCTTCGTTGCCGTGCTTCCCGGGCAAGCGCCAACAAGGGTTCGGCGTCGGACCGTGCGAGCTCGTACACCGCGAGCAGGGCTCGAACATCGCTCGTTCTGACTGCGCGCTTGGCAGTCTCGATCCGGCTGAGCTTGGTTGGGTGCCAGTCGACCTCATCGGAGACCTGTTCGAGCGTGAGACCACGCTCTTCGCGCAAACGACGCAATTCGGCAGCAAGACGTCGGCGGCGAACCGTGGGGCTCTGCATCGGTATCAGGACCTCTTTCATTGCTCAGCCAGTCTGCCAGTCCAGCCGGCCAAATGCCCATCCTTTGGACAGTTGCCATTTGGCACTTGCCACATGGCGTTCGCTGCCCGACACTAGCCATGTTGACAGCAGACGAGAGTGCAGTTGCGGAAATCTACTTAACGCTTCGTAGCGATGCAGTCGCAGCACGCTATCCGCAGCAGACCTGAGACCGCACGCGGTCGCACGCAGGAACGGCCCTCGACAGAGAGGAAGCCTCGCCGTGAGAACGAAGGGGGCGCATCTCCCGGTCGCTGGCGTCGGTGACGAAGTTGCGCATCGTCCTTGCCAACTCGCAAGATGCACGACCCGCAACGGAGCCGGCAACCCTCGTCATGAACAACCCCTGACCCCAAGGGAGATCCGTTATGCGGTGCTTCGATCACGATGAGGAACAGCTCATTCACTTGGTGCGATTGCTGTGGGATCTCTCTCGGCTCGGGCTCGGGCTGGCCCTGGAGTGGCCTCGAAGGGACGAGCCGTTCATTTCCATTCCTCGGGCGCGTGGGGCTTTGCGGGTGCGGGCTGCGTTGAGAGGTGATTCCTGGGTCTTCACCTGGGGTCATGGTCGGGGTCGGTGGGTGGCTGCGTACGACGAGGACGCGGTTGCACGGGTCTGGGAGGAGACGCAGTGACGGAGCGGTTTCTGGCCGAGATGGTGTTCCCCGGCGATGCCTGGGTGGTGCCGGTGGTTCGCCGCAGCGTCGCGGCGATCCTGCTGGGTGCGGGTCATCGGGACGTGGACAACGCGCGGTTGATCGTCACCGAGTTGGCATCGAACGCGATTCAGCACACAGCCTCGGGTCGCAGTGGTGGCCTCGTCGCGGTGGATGTCATCGGTATCGGTGCCGACGTGGCGCGGATCGAGGTGACCGATGACGGGGCCCGCACCATCCCGTGTCCGCGCGCGTCCGATGACCTGGACTGTCGCGGGCGGGGCCTAGAACTGGTCGAGCAGATCTCGACCACATGGGGTATGCGGCGGCTGGGCGCTGGCCACCTCACAGTCTGGGCGCAGTTCGCCACGGTGACGCGCACCGCGTACCTGTGCGAGGCGACCGGCAAGGCTCTGACACGAGAGATCGGGGCGTGATCTGAATGGTTCTTTGGGAGTTTCCGCCGCTTGAGCAGCCCGAAGCGGCCAGATGGCGCAGTGGCGCTGACAGACCGCGTGGATGTGGCGGGCCTCACGTCAGCCCGCGGACATCGCATTACGAGCAGGGGGTGTGGACCGCCCCAAGCCAGGATCCGGAGACTGACTTTCTCCTTCTGCGGACCTGCGCCTGTCAAGGGACTTCTTACGAGCTGTGGCAGTCGGGTTGTTCGCGGTTCATCCGCCGGGTCCGGATGGAGGGGCGGACGACGGCGGCGGAAGAGAGTCCGCGATGGGATGGCGGGGTGGCCATGGCGCAGTGGACTGCCGTGCTGATGGGACACCTTCTATGAGGTGGGTATCGGTGCAGGCCAGCGGGCGGGGCCGCCCTGTCTAAGGTGGGGCTGCTTGTGACAAGCCTGAAGGTTCCGGGTAACCAGGTGATGATCACGGAGCTGATGCACAGTCCAGTGATGACGCGCTTCTTCGGAGATCAGCTTGAAGGCTGGTGCGGCAACACCGCCGTGGTGCGACTCGACGGTGCCCGTGCGATTGGCCACAGGGAGTACGTCGTTGGTCAATCGCTCTGGATGACCTGACCGTGATCGAGGCTGATGAGCACGGTCGCGTTCGGGAGACCGTCTATCGCCTGGGTGTTACGGGCCGTGGCCGGAGGACCGTTCAGCATGCGGTGCAGCCGGAGACGAGTACGGGCCTTTGCGGGGTTGAGGTGCGGCCGTTGCCGTTCACCGATTGGTCCCTGTGATGTGCCGCCTCGGCCTACAGAGGCTGCACCAACTGCGTGGCCCCGCCTGTCCAAATAGACAGAGCTAGCAAAAAGGCATGAAACTCTGTGCTGAGGGCGGGAAGGAGACATCCCTTCGTGGGAGCAAGTGAACAGGATCCGCGGATCCTTGACCCCGAGGTGCGCGAGCGGGCCGGCGCCCGTCGCGCCGGTGGTCACGGTGTCGGGCAGCGGGTCGGGAACGGTGATGATCGCCGGGTTGATCGCCATCAAGCCCGACCGCACGCTGCGGCTGATCTACCGGATCCGGCTGCGGCGAGGTCGCAAGGGCGAGCGCAAGTCCTCCTCCGAGACCGACTACGCAGCCCTGCTCGGTGCCGCCCACCAGCAACTGGGCAGCCCGATCGTGCTCGTGTGGGACAACTTGAACACCCACCTCAGCGCGCGGATGCGGGAGTTGGTCGAGCGTCGTGCCGGGCTGACGGTCATCCGGTTACCCTCCTACGCCCTCGAACTCAACCGGTCGAGGCGGTCTGGGCCCATTTGAAATGGTCCTGGCCAACTTGGCCAAGGAAACCCTGAACGAACTCGCCCGGCTGATCAAGACACGACTGAAAAAGATGCAGTACCGACCCCAGCTGATCAGCGGCTTCATCGCCAAGACCGGCCTCGATCTCAAGCCCTCATAACCTCAGCCTTCAAAGCTCTCTAACAATCCCAAAATCCCTTTGCTCAGCAGATATCGGCGCATCTATCCAGCAACAACATCCGGCTCAGCGGCAGGCGTGGATGGATACGATGGCTTGACTGGGTCCAGGGCGAGCTCGGATGGGGAATCTATCGCCACGCCTGTGGCCAGGTCAAACTCGTGCACCACTCCCGTGGACGCAACCCAGCCAGTGCCTGCCATTTCACGTGCTGGGCATGATGTCGAGTTCCGTGAATGCCCCATGGCATGTGCACGACACATGGTTGTCCTCTGGCGGATATTCAGGGAAGGTGGCTTGGCCGCGCCCGATGACCAGCCCTTTGCCGTCCCGAAGAGTGGCCCTGACCGTCTGGCGCGAGTAGTCAGTAGCTTTTCCAGGGAGCACAACGCCGACAACGGGAAGCTGCGCGCCGGAGGTGTCGGAGGAGGAATGCGTCACACTGGGAGGAACCCATGCCCCTCTCTGGCAGAGGCCGCGTTGGTCGCACACCTCATACGTCTTCCCTGTGGCGACGATCGACTGCTGAGCATTGACCTGTACGCGGTTTCCTGGGCATGGTTTGCAGTTCACCGTGGTTCTACAGGCGGCCAAGATGACGATGACTCCCGTTGCGGAGAACAGCATGCGGAGTCGTGGCGCTCGGTCTGCATTGACTCCTCGCCGTCTGACGGCCATGCTGTTCTCCAAAATGACGGTGACGAAGTTGATTATGTCATGGTTGGTCGCAGGCTAGTGCTGTGACCGGAAACTTCTGCCGTGTCGCCGGCGCTCGCTTGCCCGCGCATGGGCAGGGCCGCCAACCCGGTGAACCTTTCCGGTCACCGCACTAGGGACGAATGCGGCCAGGCAGAGCGAAGAGGGCCGTACGGGCATCTATCTTGCCCGTACGGCCCTCCGTTGCACTAGAACCTCGGAACAACTTGCTGTGTTGCCCGGTCTATAATCTGCCGCCCATTCAAGGGGTTGTTCAGATCAAAGCGAACCTCGCGTTGGTATCCAATGGATAGAGTGGCGATGCCTTCTTCCCATGGGAAGCGCGGTTCGCACTCATTGCGGGCCTCTACGCCAATCACTACCTGATTGCTGGTCTCGGAAACCTGTTTGCTGGTGACCACTTGGCAGGAGGTTCCATCAGGCGCTGGTTCGCTGGTGAGAATTATCGCCGTTATTGTGCGACCATCTGCTCCTACAACGGCGGATTCGATGGGGTACCAGTGCGCTTGCTGGCCACATCCCGTAGAGAGCGCGATGCAGATTGCCGCTACTGTAAAACCCAGCATGCGGGTCGCATAAATCGCCATTGCCTGCTCTCGATCGTATTAGCTGACTTTCCGCTTTTTGATGTCGCCGCCAAAAAGTTCGGTTGCAACTCGAATATCCGTGAAATATGCAGTACAGGGCCCGTTGGCGATTTCCTTGCCTCCGCTGATTATGCCCTTTGCTGTGATGTAACCTTGGGCGGGCCCGTCTGCGACGATAGTGTAAACAGGGCCGCCGGAGTCGCCGGGTATGTTACACCGCCCCCACTTGGAGCCCTGTACGACTGGTCTAACATACTCGACGGTTGGATCCGTTTTTGAGCTACGTGCTTCGAGGACTGTATCGGGGTCCTCCACTACCCATCCGCACTCCTGCTGCGTCTTGTAGCCGCCGGTGCAGTATTCGTCATTGCTTCTGGGGCTGCGACTCCATTTGCCAGCTACTGGAGCCTTCTCGCTATCCGAGAGATTGTTGCTGATAAAGATTGATGCGGTTCCGACGCGCTGAGTGAGCTTCATGCGCCCCAAATCCCCGTAGAGCCTCTTCTTTGCCCCAGCGGGGACGGTGCCCTTGTCTTTCGTGTACGTTGTCCCGGCTGGCTGCCCGAGAGCATTGCCGTCAGTTAGCCCAACGAGGGCATCCGCGGGTAAGTTCGTTGGGAGGCAATGCCCTGCAGTGAGATAGTAGTTATCGGACTTCGTACCCCATGCGAAGGCGGTGGAGCAGTATGAATCGGGAGTGCGGAAGCGGCTCCCGCCGTTTATATAGTAGTCCACACCCAAGGGCCATCTGGAATTCTTGACGATACCGTCCTTCAGACGGCAATCGAGTTCCCTGCCTTGGCTATCGTTCGAGCACTTGAACGTGGGGAGGTCCGGGTCGTCGTCCGCCATGCTCCCGACTAAGGTCGATGCGGGCTCGATGCCAGGGCGGAGCCAGATGGATACTGTAGTTGCACCATAGCGTTCTGCGAGCTTTAGCCGTAGCTCCGGGGTGACTTCACTTGCCTGCACCATCACCAGATTACGCGCTTCCCAGATAGAGCTCTCGACCATCTTGTCAGCACCAGGGATTTCGCTGTCCAGGGTGAGAATCTCATGCGCAATCGACCGGAGCCTGGAGGCGCTGTTGCTAACCATCGGAATGCGTGAGGTGAAGTTGAATGGCTCGGTGGCACCTTGTGCGCCCTCGCCGTCTTCGTCGGTTTCATCGGCACCGTCGTAGCCGCCGGTGAAACTCCATTCCGCGCCGCCATTGCTGAGATATGCGGTGCCTACGAGCGGTGGCGTAGCTGTGTCGCGCCCGGCGGTTGTGACAGCTGGGGTCACGACCTCACCACTCACCATGTCCACCAGGGGCGGTGCGAGATCATCTGACTTTTCTTCGACACGGGCATCAGCTGCATCCAGGGCGTGAGCTTGCCCTTCTGCGATGGGCATTCCTCGGCGCCACATATGGGGAGCAGTGAACACCTCGACACCGTCAGCCCCCGCAGGGCTAATGATTGTCGGCTCGCCAAAGCTCTCGAACGTGGCTGTCAGTTTGGGAGTTGTGTCGGGCTGACCGTACTCCGCCGATGCAAGCTCGCGCCAGTCGTCGTCCCCACTTGCTTCGTTGGCGCCACGTAGTTCGAGCCCGTAGTTGCCGCCCGAGGCCCAGCTCTGCATGATGCTCGTGACCGGCCATTCGAGCCGGCCGGCGCCGCACTCGGAGGCGTGCGCATCGGTGATCGTCTGGGCGCCTTCATCTGCCGAAGGCGGTTTGTTCGCCCAGGTGAGGTTGTTAGGATCCCACTTGCTCGTCACCCTGCGCACCTGAATGCCGGGAATCGTGTCGCCACAGCCTGGCGCATCGGTGTTGAGGATGGACAGTTTCGCGTCCACTACCTGCTTGCCGATGAGGCCCTTGGTGTCGAATTTCAGGTAGACCCTGTTGAGGCTGCCAAAGATTGAGCCCGCAGCGAGGAGGGGGCGCGTCGGGTCAGCAACTGCGCCATCGTCCGCCACATCTACGTCGGCATCGCTGGTCGTAAGGGTGGTTGCGATAGTGAGCGGATACGTGACCGTCGAGTCCTGAAGCAGCGACTCATTGACCTCGAAGATCAACGATTTGCCGGCGTTGCCGGTCTTTAGGGTCGGTTTGGCCCGCTCTGATCTGTCTTTGGCGGCTAGGGCGTGCTGGCTGTCTGCCGACTCGGCGAAAAGTGTGGCGCCGAAAGGGCGTGTGACCTGGCGGCCAGAGGCATCCGCGAGTTCGACTCGGCCGTCCTTGCGCGTTTGGAATTTGAGGCCCTTGCCCCTCACTGGGAGACTGATCTCCAGAGATTTGGCTGGCCTCGTGCGTAGGACGATCTCTTGGCGATACCCCGTCGGTAGGGCGGTGAGTACCAGGTCAGCTCCGAGACCTGCCGCATCGGTATACGTCGCCTTGTTGCCTGCTACGGTGGGGCGTGGCAGCGGAGTCGGCCAGATGAGGCTGATGGCTTGCTTCTCGTCAGCGCCGAAGGTGACTGCCGGCAGATCGGTGCCACCTGGGGAGAACGCCGTCTCTGTTTTGGCGATCTTGGGCTTGAGGCTGCCATCCCTCTCGCTGAGAGTGGTGTCGATCCATGCCCAAGCGCCGGTGGCCTGCTGCTTTACCCGTACAGGCTGAGACCAAGTCTCCATTGTGATGCGTCCGTCAGGATGACGCGTAGCGCGCATCGTCTCGGTAGCCGCACCGAGCAGTTCGACGGATCGGTCCGGGTCTTCGTTTACAAGGCGGACGGCTGTTGGTGGGGCAGCTAATGCTGGCGGCTGGAAGAGCGTGAGGCTGCCAGCCAGGAGAGCGCTTCCGGTAGCGACGTGTAACAGGCGTCGTGCAGGTGTGGAGGGGTTCCTCACTCAATCGCCCTTTCGTTGATCTTGTAAGGCATTGTCAAGCTACAAGAAAGCTTCCTTCCGTGCAATAGGTAATGAGTCAGACATTCGGCCCACCAAGACGGTGGCTGGGGCTGGCAAATCTAGGCTGCTGCTGAGCATCTGCAGGTGGCCTGCACATATAGCTCGCTCGCTGGAAGCTGGGCTTGGCCGCTGGTGCCATACGGTTCGTTGCGGGATGTCCGGCGACGACCTCGATGCTTCATATGTCTCACTCATGCGAGGCGAAGAAGAAGAAGAAGGCAAGAGCGGCCCGGCGTGCCGGGCACGACGCGGTGTCGATCGCGGTGCAGGGTGGCTGGTCACCCACGTCTAGTGCTGTGACCGGAAACCTTTGCCGTGTCGCCGGCGCTCGCTCGCCCGCGCATGGGCAGGGTCGCCAACCCGGTGAACCTTTCCGGTCACCGCACTAGCCCGACTAATAGTCCGCAGGGCAGCGGTGTGACGCGTACGTGGGTCGAGGCTGGGCCGTCGCCTCCCTGGTTGCTTTCCACGATCCAGAATTCGTATTCGCGTGGATGCTCGGGGTCACCATCCAGGGAGGTGTACCAGGTGAAGTTCTTGTTGGGGGTCGGGTCGGTTTTCTGTACTGATGGTCCTGGACGACGAGTTGGCCGAGGCTCTGGAAGAGGCCGCCGAACAGGAAAAGGGGATAGGTCAAAGGGGCAATTCCCACCCCGGCGACCCTGGCGACGGCGACGGGGACGGGGACGGGGACGACGGTTACGACGGCGGCGCAGGTTCCGGCTGAAGGCCGCAGCGCTGGGCCGCTCGCGGGGCGGGCTGACCAGCAAGGTCCATCTGGCCGCCGACCGGCGATGCCGCCCGCTGTCCTTCGTCCTCACTCCAGGTCAAGCGGGAGACAGCCCGCAGTTCCGCGCCGTGCTGGAACGCATCATCCGAACGGGTTACACCCCTGCTCGTCGGGAGTGGGGAGGCCGGCGGAATGACCGTAGGCCCACCCATAGGGCGAGCATGAGCGATCCCTTGCTAGTCGAAGCTTCGTCTCATTCCAGAGCCACCACGCCGCCCATGATCACATCGCGATCTGCCGCACAGCCCGCGTTCGGGCCCACCGTCACGATCTTGGAACGGTCGTGCCCCGACCTCACACGACCGGCCCGACGACCACGCACAGGTCAATAAAAATAAAGCCGAGATGGGAAAGCATATGAACCAGTAAATCACTTGCCAATCTTCCAAGTTGCGCCGTAGCAGATGGGCGGCCCATACATAAAGGTCTTTCCCGCTTGGGCATGCGCGATCAGGGTATCGGCCGCCGGCGCACGGGAACACCGATCCGCTGGGATACTGAGGCTCATTCCATCTTCCGGCGCAATGGTGGCGAAGGGAGCAGCCTCTCCCTTCCATTGAACAGTGATCGTCTCGCCCGTTTGATTTGCGATATAAAACTTCTCCCTATCGGTCGGCGTACTACAAGCACATAAGAGGAAAACGATCCCCATTGCGAGGCAACTTAAGCTAGAACGAAAGCGATAGCCAGGCTGGGCGGATATATTCTTCCACATAGAATCTCCAAAAAATGGGCGCGAGTACATACAGAATACCCTCGCGTGCCACCAATGCATGGAGATCGTTCTGAGTTCGGAGCCGGTGAGGGCCGGGGTGGGTGGCTTGTCCGGCTTGCTGAAAGAGTTGGCGAGCCTCGTGGATGCGCCGGTTAAGCGTTTCGGGCTGCTCCCACAACACGTGACAGGCACCGCGGCCACCTACACCGGACTGACCAACGGCTACATCACCTTACGCCGAGAACTGTTACTGCACCACATCACCGTGATGACAGACATGTGCCGGCCTGCGGTGGCACCCGATGCCGGCACATGCTTTTCTGGAAAACGAACATGTGCCGGCCAAGGGGGTTTCGTGAGAAAAATCATCCCGTCAGTGACACTCGCGGTGTTGATCGTCGCCCTCACTGCCTGCCAGCCACGCCCAAGCCGGTGGGTGGACATCGAGAACCGCACAGGTGAGACCGTGTCGGTGAAATGGCTCGGCGACACGATCTACAGTCGGCAGCTTCCCCCCGGGGGATCGGACCGGATTCCGGTCGTGTCCGGAGGCTGCCTGCGTAATGGAGCCGAAGACGTGATCGTGGGCGAGACTGCCAGTGGACGGCGTTTCACCTTCGGCCCGCCCGCCTGCAAAGGTGGAAAGTGGACTCTGCCGGCCAGCTGATCCACGAGGCTGGACGCAGGGCGCACGTTGGAGACCATGGCCGGGGTGAACGCTCCGGCCATCCCTGGACCCAGAGGTTATTTATTAGCAAAAGGACCTGCTCAACAGACACCTCGGCGCGTGACTATCCGGTTACGACGATTTGGACGGCACATACCGGATAGGCGGGCTGGACCGGCGGGCCGGATGTGCAGGCGGAGGGGTTCCGGGTGGCTACTGCGACTTCACCACCGGCACGCCCTCGCTCGCCTGCACCAGCACGAACCCCTGGCCCTGGAAGGCCAGCTGCATGGCCTCGCCGCTCCCCCGGCCGATCAGCGCGCCGACCTTGATCGTCCGGTTCACGCCGACGTGCAGCCCGGTGCTCCAGCAGACGGCCGACTGCCCGTCGGCGTACGTCGGCATGGCCGCGGCGTCCAGCAGCACCGGCGTGCCGTGCGTGGTGACCGCCACCCACCCGGTGCCGGTGAGCGTGGTGTTGAACAGGCCGCCCGCCGCGACGCCCGCGCCCTGCACCCGCTGGATGTCCCAGGTGAGCTGCGGCTGGAAGGCCAGCAGGTTACGCCCGTTGACGGTCAGCCCCTCGTTCTCCAGGTAGAACAGGTGGATGTCGTCGGCGTTGTCCGCGAGGTAGAGCAGGCCCTGGCCGCGTACGCGCATCAGTGCCGCGCCCTCACCCGTCATGGCCTTCTTGAGCAGCTTGCCGATGCCGCCCGCGCCCTCGTACTCGAAGTCCATCTGGCCCTGGAAGGCCACCATCGAGCCCTGCTTGGCCAGCACCTCATGGGGAAGCTGGACCCGGAGCATCTTGCCGTTCGCCAGAGCGAACCCGGCGGGAACCTGGCGCGGATCAAGATTGTCGAAGACGGAGCTGCGCATGATCGACCTTTCGGTGAAGAGGTCCCGCCAGCGTAGTGACTCCGGGGGTCAGGCCAGCGGCTCGTCGCCGAGGTCGCGCAGCGCCAGCCCGGCATAGCCCCGGAGGTCGCCAGTCGATCGTGTCGAGACTCGCCAGCATGCGGACATGCTGGCAGATGGCGCATGCCAGTGTCCGGAAGTCCGTGACACCGCATTCCCTGGGGGCAGGTGCCTTGTACGTACCGAGGACGTACAGGGAGGCATCATGCGGAGCAAGCAGTGGACCGTGCAGATCTACATCAGCGAGGACGACACCGATGAGCGCACGCTGGCCCGTGCGGTCCTGTCCGCCGAGGACAGCGGGTGGCATGAGAGTGTCGGCGTGGCCAGGCGTAACCCCGATGACCGAGCGGTGCCGGAGATCGGCGACGAGCTGGCCGCGGGGCGGGCACTGATGGACCTGGCCGACAAGCTCCTCGGCGACGCCGCCGAGGACGTGGCCCGGCTCGGCGGCCCGACGGTCGAGGCCCGTTGACGCGTACGAAGGCGCCCGGTGGGAAGCCCGGTGGCAAGCCAAGTGAGAAGCCCGCCGGGTAGCCCGCCAGGCGCCTTCACGCTCAGCCCTCCAAGCCGGAATCCGGTCCTTCACGCTCAGCCCTCTGAAGGCAGGAGCAGCCGGAACTCGGTCCGGCCCGGACTGCTCCGTACGTCCACCGAGCCACCGTGCGCGACCACCACGGCGCGGACGATCGCCAGCCCGAGCCCGGCCCCTCCGGTGGCGCGTGACCGGCCCTGGTCGGCGCGGGAGAACCGCTCGAAGATCTCTTCCTCCAGCCCGGCCGGCACGCCGGGACCGTCGTCCTCGACGGTGACCTCCACCGCGCCCGGCAGCCTCCGTACCGCCACGACGACCGTGGTGCCGTCCGGAGTGTGGACGCGGGCGTTGGTCAGCAGGCTCGCGATCACCTGGTGCAGCCGGAGCGGGTCGCCGGTCACCGTGACGGGGTCCTCCGGCAGCTCAAGCCGCCAGCGGTGGCCGGGACCGGCGGCCCGCGCGTCGCCCGTGGCCTCGATGGCCAGGCGGGACAGGTCGACCTCCTCCCGGGCCAGCGGCCGTCCCGCGTCGAGCCGGGCCAGCAGGAGCAGCTCGTCGACCAGCTCGCTCATCCGCCCCGACTCGGCGTCGATCCTGCCGAGCGCGTGCCGTACGCCGTCCGCCATCGGCTCGTCGCCGCGCAGGGCGAGCTCGGCGTGCCCGCGGATCGCCGCCAGCGGGGTGCGCAGCTCGTGGCTGGCGTCGGCGGCGAAGGCGCGCAGCCGCTGCTCGACGGCGTGCCGGCGGCCCAGAGCCGCCTCCACGTGGCCCAGCATGCGGTTGAACGCGGCGCCGACCTGCCCCGTCTCGGTGCGCGGGTCGGTGTCGGGTACGCGTTCGGCCAGGGTCACCTCGCCGCTGGCCAGGGGCAGCTCGGCGACCTTGCGGGCCGTCGTGGCGATGCGTTGCAGGGGGCGCAGCGCCAGCCGTACCCACAGGGCGCCCGCGACACCCGTGACGGCGAGCGCGCCGGCGAACATCACCAGCTCGAACAGCCACAGGCGGTTCAGTGTCTCCTCGACACCGTGCAGGGACAGCCCGGTGATCAGGACGTCGCCGTCCCGGCCCGCGGTGGCGACGAGCCGGTAGTCGTCCAGCTTGGACAGGTCCACGGTCTGCGGCGGCCCCCCGACCGGCAGCGCCGCCAGGATCGCCTCGTCGTCAGGGCTGAGTCCGGGGTGGGTGCCGTCCCGCTCCGACACCACCGCCGCATGGGTGACGCGGCCGTCGACCAGCCGCGCGCCGAACGTACCCCGCGTCTGTCCCCGCGTGTCCTCGCCGTGCTCCAGGCTCTCGGCGAACCGGGGGCCGTCGGCGGCGATCTGCTGGTCGACGCGGGCGAGCAGGAACCGGTCCATCGCCACCGACGTGGCGACGCCGACGGCCGCGCACGACAGCGCGAGGAGGACGAGCAAGCCGGCGATCAGCCGGGCTCTGAGCGTGCGAGGGACGAGGTTCACGGCTTGAGCACGTACCCGACGCCGCGCACGGTGTGGATCAGCGGCCGGCGGCCCGCGTCGATCTTCTTGCGCAGGTAGCTGATGTACAGCTCCACGATGTGGGCCTGGCCGCCGAAGTCGTAGGACCAGACGTGGTCGAGGATCTGCGCCTTGCTGAGGACCCGGCGCGGGTTGCACATGAGCAGCCGCAGCAGCTCGAACTCGGTGGGCGTCAGCTCGATCGGCGTACCGGCCCTGCTCACCTCTCTGGCCTCCTCGTCCATGGACAGATCGGCCACGACGAGCCGGTCCTCGGTGCCGGGCCGCGCCATGCCCGCCCGGCGCAGCAGTCCGCGCAGCCGCGCGAGCACCTCGTCCAGGCTGAACGGCTTGGTCACGTAGTCGTCGCCGCCCGCCGTGATGCCCGCGACCCGGTCCTCGACCGCGTCACGCGCGGTCAGGAACAGCACGCACAGCTCGGGCCACAGCGCCCGGAGCCGATGCATGAGCTCCAGCCCGTTCAGGTCGGGCAGCATGACGTCCAGGATCGCGGCGTCCGGCGCGAACTCCTCGGCCGCGCGGATCGCGGCGGCCCCGCTCGCCGCGGTGCGTACCTGCCAGCCTTCCTGGCAGAGCATCTTCTCCAGCACCTCGAGGAGGTCCGGTTCGTCGTCTACGACGAGCACGCGGATCGGTGTGCCGTCCGGGCGCAGCAGGCTGTTCATGTTTCCCCCTCTTCATCACAAAATACGAGGTACTTCTGAGAATCCTCTGAAGGGCTCCGTTCATAGGGAAAACAGAGGTTCGCCGGGCACGGTCTACTCCCATGACCACTCTTCACGCACCGGCAACGGCTCAAGCCATCGCCACGGCGCCGCGCCGCCGCCTCCGGCCTGAGCCAGTGCTGGCGGCCGTGGTGGCCGGCGCGATCGCGGTCGTCGTCCTGTGGTGGCGTGGCACGCCGTCCGTGGCGGGCCTGGACGGCTGGCTCACCGAGAGCGGCCGCGTCACGGGCCTGCTGTCCGGGTACGGCATGGCCATCCTGCTCGGGCTGATGGCCCGCGTCCCGGCTCTGGAGCGCGGCGTGGGCAGCGACCGGCTGGCCCGCTGGCACGCCATGGGCGGCCGGTACGTCATCGGGCTCGTCGTGGCGCACGTCCTGACCATCATCTGGGGGTACGCGGTCGCCGACCAGAGCGGGGTGGTGAATGAGGCGGTCACGATGGCGCTGTCCTTTCCCGACGTGCTGAAGGCGACCGTGGCCTGCTTCCTGCTGCTCGGGGTGGCTCTGGTCTCGGCCCGCGCCGCCCGCCGCAGGCTGCGCTACGAGACCTGGTACTACCTGCACTTCTACACCTACCTGGCGGCCTGGCTGGCGTTCGGGCACCAACTGGCGACCGGCGCCCAGTTCACCGGCGACCGAGTGGCCCAGTTCGCCTGGTACGCCCTCTACCTCGGAGTAGCCGCGCTGCTGGTCTGGTACCGCTTCCTCGGCCCGGTCCGGGTGTGGGCACGCCACCGCCTGCGAGTGTCCCGCGTCACCACGGACGCGCCGGGGGTCGTCTCGATCCACCTCACCGGCCGCCGCCTGGCGCGGCTCGGCGCCGAGCCGGGCCAGTTCTTCCGGTGGCGCTTCCTGACCCGCGAGTTGTGGTGGTCGGCCAACCCCTACTCGCTGTCCGCCGCGCCGGACCGTGGCGGGCTGCGCATCACGGTCAAGGCGCTGGGCGACCACAGCGCGGCGCTCGCCCGGCTCCGGCCGGGCACCCGAGTGATCGCCGAGGGACCCTACGGCGGCTTCACCGGACGCCTCGGCCGGAGTCCGAAGTCGGTGCTGATCGCCGGCGGCGTCGGCATCACCCCGCTGCGCACCCTGTTCGAGACACTGCCCGGGCAGGTGACCCTGCTCTACCGCGCTCGTACGCCGGAGGAACTGCTGTTCAGGGACGAACTGGAGGAGATCGCCAGAGCACGCGGGAACGCCAGGCTCTACTGCTCGGTCGGCCCGAGATCCCCGGACCTGTTCACCGGGCTCGACCGCCTGCTCCCCGACGTGCGCGAGCACGACGCCTACGTGTGCGGGCCGCCGGAGATGACACGGTCGGCGATCCAGGCGCTGCGGTCGGCGGGCGTGCGGGCCCACCGGATCCATCACGAGTCTTTCGAGTTCTAGGGGGTTCCCGCCATGAAGAGAGTGCTGCTCGCGGTGGTCACCACCGCCATCGGCCTGGTGCTGCTGCTGTCGTTCAAGCCGCACGACGTCACCGGGGCCGCCACCCAGCCGCCCGCCGCCATCGCCCAGACCCAGACCTCCGCGACACCGTCACCCACCAGCACCAAGAAGTCCACTACGGCCCAGAAGTCCGCCAAGCCCCAGAAGCCCGCGGCCAGCCGGACGGTCGACGGCGACGCGGTCGACACGCGCTGGGGACCTGTGCAGGTGCAGATCAGCGTCGCCGGCGGCAAGATCTCCAGCGTCCAGGTGCTCCAGCAGCCGAACGGGAACCGGCGCGACATCGAGATCAACAACAGGGCTCTGCCCATCCTTCAAGACGAGACCATGTCCGCCCAGAGCGCCCAGATCGACTCCGTCTCCGGCGCCACCTACACCAGCGACGGCTACACCCGGTCCCTGCAGAGCGCCATCGACCGGGCCGGGCTATGACCCGTCACGTCGAGCACGCGATGGGGACGGTCTTCTCCTTCGACGTACGCCACGACGCCGACGACGCGGTGGCGCGGGCGGTCGCCTGGCTGCACCACGTGGACATGGTCTTCTCTCCCTACCGGCCGGACAGCGCGATCAGCCTCTTGGACCGGGGCGAGATCGACATGTCCGACTGCCCGCCCGAGGTGGCCCAGGTGCTTGCTTTGTGCGCGCAGACGGAGCACGCCACGAACGGATATTTCACTACGCGTCACGGCGGCCACCTGGACCCGTCCGGCCTGGTGAAGGGGTGGGCGATCGAGGAGGCGTCCCGGATGCTGTCCGAGGCGGGCGCGTCCCACCACTGCGTCAACGGTGGCGGCGACATCCAGCTCGGCCCCGGTCCCTCGCCGTGGCGGATCGGGATCGCGCACCCCGCCCGGCCCGGCGCCCTCTGCACCGTGGTCAGCGGCTACGACCTGGCCATAGCCACCTCGGGCAGCGCCGAGCGGGGCCCGCACATCCTCGACCCCCACACCGGGCGCGCCGCCGACGCGCTGCTCTCCATCACCCTCGTCGGCCCCCGCCTGACCGCCGTCGACGCCTTCGCGACGGCTGCGTTCGCGATGGGCGACGCGGCCCGCGACTGGGTGGAGGAGACCGACGACCTCGAGGCGTTCGCGGTGACCGCGAGCGGCGGCACCTGGCGGACCAGCGGCTTCGCCGCTGTCTGACTCCTCCCGACACCACCCCTCGCCTCAGCGGGTTGTGTTGGCGGCGCAAGCTGGTTTAAAGTACAAACCAGTTTGGTGCTAAGAGGAGTTGTCATGGTAGACGACGGTGAGCGGGTCCCCAGCCCCGAGGAGACCCTGCGCCTCATCGAGGAGCAGCGGTCCGCCACGGTGCGAAGATTCAGGGGCGATCCCCTGTTCCTGTACGTCCCCTGGGGCGTCGCGTGGTTGATCGGCTTCACCTGCTTCTTCCTGCACTACGGGCTCGACGGCAGGCCGTACGCGCCGATCTCCCAGACGCAGGCGCTGGCCGTCCTGATGATCTCCATGGTGATCGCCGGCTCCCTGGCCGCGTACGAGATCACCAGGATGAACATGGGCGTCCGGGGCGAGAGCTCGGCCAGGGGCACGATGTACGGCTACACGTGGTTCGCCGGGATGGCGGTGATGTCGATCATCGCCATCCGGGTCAGCCCGATGCTGCCGGAGGCGGAGGCCGGCCTGCTCTGGTCGGGCGTCTCCATGCTGGTGGTGGGCGTCATGTACATGGCCGGCGGCGCGATCTTCCTGTACTGGCCGATGTTCTTCGTCGGCGTCGGCGTGATCGCCGTCAACGGCTTGGGCGTGCTGCTCGGCCCCGGCTGGCACGCGCTGCTGACGGCGGTGCTGCTCGGCTTCGGGCAGATCGTCGTGGGCCTGTGGTGGCGACGGAGGCAGTGCCGGTGACGGTCGGCGGCGCCGTTCCGGAGCTCGATCCGGTGATCCACGCGCAGGCCAGGCTACGCGTCGTGGCGACGCTCAACACGATGGGCGAAGGCGACGAGATCGCCTTCCCGGCACTCAAGGATCTGCTCGGCATGACGGCCGGCAACCTCTCGGTCCACCTGACCAAGCTCGAGGAAGTCGGCTACGTCCAGATCACGAAGACGCACAAGGGCCGTACCCCGGTCACCTACGTCTCGCTCACCAAGCGCGGCCGGGTCGCCTTCGACGACTACACCAAGGCGATCCGCGCCCTACTCGACTCCGCAGGAGGCACTCCATGACCATCCTCGCCAGAACGGTGGAGGTCACCCGGCGCTACGGCGACGTGCTGGCCCTCGACCGCGTCTCGCTCGACATCAGGGCGGGAGAGCTGGTCGGCCTGCTCGGCCCGAACGGCGCGGGCAAGTCGACGCTGATCAACCTGTTCGTCGGCCTGCGCCGGCAGACGTCCGGCACGGTCGAACTGCTCGGCGGCTCCCCGCAGGATCCGGTGGTACGCCGGGGCATCGGGGTCACACCGCAGGAGACGGGCCTGCCCGAATCGCTGAGGGTCGGCGAGATCGTCGACTTCGTCTCCGCCCACTACCCGGAAAAGGCGGATAAGGGGGAATTACTCGCCCGGTTCGGCCTCGACGACCTGGTCAAGCGGCAGATCGGTGGCCTGTCCGGCGGCCAGAAGCGGCGGCTGGGCGTGGCGCTGGCCTTCGCCGGCAACCCGCGGATGGTCTTCCTCGACGAGCCGACCACCGGCCTCGACGTGGAGGCCAGGCGCGCGCTCTGGGACGGCATCAAGGACTTCCATGAGGGCGGCGGCACGGTCCTGCTCACCAGCCACTATCTGGAGGAGATCGAGGCCCTGGCCCAGCGGGTCGTGGTCGTCGGCCACGGCCGGGTGCTCGCCGACGACACCGTGCGGGCCATACGCGACATCGTGGGTGTGCGGCGGGTCTCGCTGGTCGCCGAGGACCTGCCCGAACTGCCCGGCGTACTCGCCAGCGAGCGTGCGGACGGCCGGATCAACCTGGTGACCACCGACCCCGACCGGCTGGTCGTCGAGCTGGTGCGGAGCGGCACGCCGTTCTCCGGTCTGGAGATCAGGCCGACCTCGCTCGAGGAAGCCTTCCTCGCCATCACCGCAAAGGAGACCGAGCATGTCTAGCCTGATCCTGGCCCACACCCGCTATCTGATGCTGGAGCAGATCCGGGTGCCGATCGGCCTGGTCGCCAGCTCGTTCTTCCCGGCCGCGTCGATGCTGGCGTTCGTGGTGCCGTTCACGGGAGACGATCCGGTGGCCGCGACGCGGGCGACGGGGTCGATGATGCTGATCGGCGCCATGTCGGCCGCGCTCATGGGGCTCAGCATCACGGTCGCGCAGGACCGCGAGCTACCGTGGAACCCCTACGTGCGTACGCTGCCCGCTGGACCGTTCCCCCGCTTCGCCGGGCGGATCCTCACGACGATGGCCACGATGCTGGTGTCGACGATCCCGGTGGTGGTGATCGCGGCCCTGCTCACCAAGGCGACCATCACGGTGCCGAATCTGCTGATCGGGCTGCTCGCGCTGCTCGGCGGGGCGGTGCCGTTCATGCTGATCGGCCTGTTCCTGGGCTTCGTACTGGCCTCGAAGGCGGCCATCGGCGTGTCGCAGGTCGTGTTCTTCCCGATCGCTATCCTGGGCGGGCTGTTCCTGCCGCCGCAGATCATGCCGGACTTCGTCCAGAAGGTGTCGCCGTTCGTGCCGAGCCGTGGCGCGGGGGAGCTGATCTGGGCCGTGACGACCGGCACTTCCCCGAACATGGTGGCGGTGATCATGCTCGGCGTGTGGACCGTGATCGCGGCGCTGGCCGCAGGCTGGGCCTACCGGCGCGACGAGGGCCGCCGCTTCTCCTGAGACCTCTTGGAACGCCTGAACGGGGGGTGTGCCGCCGAGTCCGCAGCGATCTCGACGGCACACCCGTCCGTGAGGGGGTCCGGTTATTTCTTCTCTTCGAGGGTGACGGAGAGGTTACTCGACTTTCCGTCCCTCATATAAGTGATCTGAACCTGTTGGCCTACTTTGAAACCTCTGACCTGGCCAACAACTGTATCTCCGCCCTCCACCGGCGTGTTGCCGATCTTGGTGATGAGGTCGCCCTGCTTCAGCCCGGCCTTGTCGGCGGGGCTTCCGGAGGTGACCTGGCGGATCAGGGCGCCGGGCACATCGCCGGTCGCGTCGGTGACGCTCACGCCGAGGAACGCGTGAGTCACCTTGCCACCGCTGATGAGCTGGTCGGACACCTGCTTGGCGGTGTTGACCGGGATGGCGAAGCCGACGCCGATGTTGCCGCTGCTGCCGCCGTTGGTGGCGATCGCGCTGTTGATGCCGATCACCTGGCCGGCCGCGTTGACCAGCGCGCCACCGGAGTTGCCCGGGTTGATGGCCGCGTCGGTCTGGATGGCGTCGCCGAGCGTCGTCGCCCCGCCGCCGTCCTGACTCTGCTCCCGCTGCTGGCCCCAGCCGGGCGGTAGCTGCTGCTGCTGTTGCTCCTGCTCGCCGCCGACGGTGACCGTGCGGTTGAGCGCGCTGACGATGCCCGCGGTGACGGATCCGTCGAGGCCGAGCGGGCTGCCGATGGCCAGTACGGCGTCGCCGACCTGGAGCTGGTCGCTGTCGCCGAGCGAGGCCTTGGTCAGGCCCGAGACGCCGTCGGCCCTGATGACCGCGAGGTCGGTGGACGGGTCGGTGCCCACGACCGTCGCCTTGGCCGTCTTGCCGTCGTTGAACTTGACGGTCATCTGCCCGCCCTGCCCGGCGCCGACGACCACGTGGTTGTTGGTGAGGATGAGCCCGTCGTCGGACAGCACCACGCCCGACCCCTCGCCGGTCTGCCCCTGGATCATCACGACCGACGGCTGCACCTTCTGCGCGACCTGGGCCACGGTGAGCTGGTTGGAGGCCGCCTTGAAGACCGGGCTCGGCGCGGAGACGACACGGGTGTCCTGGAACGCCGTGGCGGCGACGGCCCCCACTGCGCCACCCCCCACGGCCACGGCCGCCAGGGCGAGCCCGGCGATCGTCTTCCGCCCGAGCGAGAAGCCCTGCCTGGGCGGCTTGGGAGGCGGAGGCTGGTTCATGATCACGGTGTCTCGCCGGGGAAAGCCCCCGGCGGAGGGCGGCTGGTCGCCGAACTGGCTCCAGCCGCCGGCGCCCTGCTCGCGAGGCTCGTTCGCGTTCATCGTCATCTCCTCAAGTACCGATGACCCAAGAGTGCCAAGGAGCGCGTAAGTGCAGGTTAAGCCGCTGATCAGAACTGTATGAGAGGGTTGACGGCAGCCTTATCACAGCTGGTCACGGCCCGGTCATCTGTTTGAACCCGGTCAGAAATTTACCTTGGGCGGCAACCACACAGGTCAAGGACGGTTTAATCAGCTCTCACCCGCTCAAGTGAGTCGGCTCCCCGCGCGAGTACCAGGTCGGGGAGTTCGGCGAGGATCGGGTCAGGCCCGAGGGTGCGGATGGGGATGTGGTGCGCGGTGGCGGCCAGGGCGTGCAGGTGCGGCGGGGTGAGCGGCCGGACCGCCCAGCACACCAGTTGCGCCGCGCGTTCTTCGGTGCTGGGGGTGCGGGCGGGCTGCTCGTCAGTGGCCGGGGCCGGTGCATCCACGGCCAGGAACGCGACCGGCGCCATCCGGGGATCTTCGCCGAGCGGCTGCACTCGCGCCCACGCCTGACCGTCGCGCATGCTGAGCCGGACATACGGTTGCGGGCACAGCTGCCAGCCGCCGCGGCGCAGCCGGGAGGACCTCTTGGCCATCGGCGACAGCCAGTGATTGGGGATGAGCACGGCCGCGTGGTCGGGGTGCCACAGCACCCCGCAGTCGACGTCGGCCTCACCCTCGGCGGCACCGGCGTGGTCGGCGTATCCGGCCAGCATGGCCCGCAGGCAGGCGATGGTGTCGGCCGGCGTTCTGTGCCGGGCGATCATCGCGCCGCCCCGATACACCAGATACAGGTTCCTGGGCCGTTCGATGGTGAGGGTGACCGGCGCGTACGGGGCGTCGGCGGTGTGCGCCGACAGCCAGCCGTCGAGTTCGCCGGTGACCGCGCCCCGGGTGGCGATCCCCACGACGCGGTCGCCGGCGCGTATCGGCCGCACCGAGGTGCCCTCACCGGAGGTGACGTTCACCGAGCAGGAACTGGGCGTCTCCACCACGACCCGGCCGGGTTCGTCCCCGAGCATCGACACGATCGCGGCGCTCACCTGGTGGTAGCCCTCCAGGATCCGTGGCGGCGTTCCCGGGTGGAGCAGCACGCCGCTGGGCGTGCCGAGGGGGGCGGCCGCTCGGGCCAGCTCGCCCAGCTCGCCCAGCTCGCCCAGCTCGGCCAGCTCGGCCAGCTCGCCCGGCTCGGCCAGCTCGCCCGGCTCGGCCAGCTCGGCTGGCTCGGCTGGCTCGGCCAGCCGATCGAGTCCGGTGCCGGGAACGGTTCCGAACAGCCGAGTCTGGTCCTCGCCGGACACCACCACACCGCCGACCCGCAGGGGCGCGTTGGCGGCCAGGTCGGCCAGGAGCTGGTCGCAGTAGGCGCAGTCACGGCCCACCCCGACCGCCAGGGTCGGAGTGTCGGCTCGGGGGAACAGGGCGGCGCGCTGGAGCAGGTCGCGCCGTAGGGACCGGCCGCGCTCCTCGTACTCCTCGATCGCGGGGTCGGCGACCAGGATCGCGGCCTGGTCGTCCAGCGTGATGAGGCCCGTGCTCGCCCACACCCGCAAGCAGGTCAGGGCCGTCTGACCAGGCGGTTCGTCCAGCCCGGTCGCGGTGATCTGCCGCAGCCAGCGAGCCGCCGGGGCGTTGAGATACGCCCCGATCGCGGTATCGGTGCGCGCCAGCACCGCCCCACCGGCCGCCAGGCCGGCCAGCACCGTCTGCCGCCCCCATTCGATCTTCATCGACAGCGGCGCCCGCACACGGACAGGTCGGGGGCGAGCGAGTGGCAGACCAGCCCCGGGCAGCATACGCCTACCGGCCCGGCGATGCCGTTGCACAAGCCACCTTCGGGTATGCATGCTTGGCCGGCGGTGTAGACGTGGGTGAAGAGTTCTGGAGAGTCCATGCGATCGGCTCCTTCACATACTGGCGGCCGTCGCTTTGTGCGAGGCCAGAACCAGCGTCAATCACTGTAAGCATTCAGTCAATTGCATAAAGTGATGCACGTCGGGCGTATCGGCCAACCCGCTACACACTTCTCCCCGAAAGGGTGAGGGCCCGGGAAGCTGAGCCTGCTGCCGCATCGCCCCATAGAGTGCGGGCATGGGGATCAACCGTCGGCTCCGTAGCCTCGTCGTCGGAGATACGACCTGGCTGTGGTCGGTACATCACAAACATGCCGAATGCCGCGAGATCCTCTCTCTTCACCGCGAGGGTGCCGGTGTGACCCTGCGCATCGTCTTTCGCGCGGGTCCCGGCCGCTACGTCGCCGAGGGGCACTGGTACGCGGGCTCGGTCACCAATGGTCGCGGAGATCTGCTCAACCTCCACGAGCCGGGAGTCGTCCGGCGGCTCCTCGACGAGACAGCGGCGCGCGACGGCCTCCCCGCACCCCCTAGGGAGACGGAGATGGACGGCTGGCCTCTCTTCGACGCACTCGTGAGCCGGGGTGACCGCCCTTGAACGTTCAGAGTTGTTCGAGTCAGCCGTCCTCAGGGTGGTCGGCACCGACCGCTCGCTGATCGCATGCGAAGCAGATGCCGCGGGCCGAACCACCCGCGTCACGGCGGGAGCTGTACGCCCCCTGGAGCCGGTCCGCAGCGAGCGGCCGGCTCCAGGGTCCGAGCGTCACCTCGGGATCAGACGCGGTTCCACTTCTGGTTGTTCTGGCCGTTGCACGTCCAGATCTGCACCTTGGTGCCATTGGCCGTGCCGGCCCCGGACACATCCAGGCACTTGTTCGCCCCGACAGCCGTGATCGTGCCATCGGCGTTGACGCGCCACTTCTGGTTGTTCTGACCGTTACAGTCCCAGACGATCACCCCGGAGCCGTCCGCCGTACCCGCCCCGTTGACATCCAGGCACTTACCACCGGACGCCCGCAACTCACCCGCGCTGGTAGCAGTCCACTGCTGATCGGACTGCCCACTACAATCCCAGATCCGCGCCTGCGCACCATTGGCCGGCGAAGCACCATTGACATCCAGACACCGCCCCGACCCCACACCCTTCAGCGCACCCGCGCTCCCCGAGGGGCCGCCCTGCCCGACGCCCTTGCCCGCGAAGGTGAAGGAGTCGACGTCGAACGCGTTCGCCGACGGCGCCTTGAAGACGATGAAGATGTTGTGGGTGCCACCGGGGTCGGTGACCCGCACCGCGGGCAGGGAGGCGTAGGTGTTCCATCCCCCGGTCGCCGGCACGGGGCTGGAGGCGATGAGCGCCCCGGTCGGCGAGTCGGCGTGCAGCTCGATGGACGCCCCGGTGTTGGACGGCGCCGAGACGCGGAAGGACACCGTGTCGATCCCGGTCACGTTCATCGGCGTGAAGGAGATCCAGTCGTTGTTCGAGATGTCGCCGATGCGCCTGCCGCCCTCGGCTCCGGTTTCGTCGACGACCCGGATGCCGGATGAGCCGGTGGAGAACTCGGCCTGCTTGTGCTTGGGCTGCAGGGTGACGCCGGTGCTGCCCTTCAGCCCGTCCTTGTCGGTGTAGTCGGCCGACACGACGTAGTAGACGTTGGAGGCTTCATCATGGCCGGAGGCGGTGGTCGTCACGGTCCCCGAGCAGCCGGTGTACTGGCCGGTGTCGTGGGCGTGCTGGTCGTGGCCGAGAGCGGTGATCACGTTCACCTTGGTGCAGTCGATGGTGCCGTCCTCGGGGTCGGTGACGTTCACCGTGTAGGCCACCTGGTCGCCGAAGTCGATGAACCCGCCGTCGGGCGGAGCCGAGAAGACGACCTTGGGACGGGTGTTGCCGACGCCGATGGTCAGAGTGACGGTGCCCGTCTTCCCGCTTGAGTCACGCACGGTCAGCTTGGCGGTGTAGGTGCCGTTGGCGCTGTAAGTGTGGGACGGGTTGGCGCTGGTGGAGGTGCCGCCGTCGCCGAAGTCCCACGCGTAGGTGATGGCGTCGCCGTCCGGGTCGGACGAGCCGGCGGAGGAGAAGGCGACGGTCAGCGGCGCCTGGCCGGAATCGGGGTTGGCACTCGCCTTGGCGATGGGTGCGCGGTTTCCGACGACATAGTCGACCCGGTAGATGCCGTCGTCGGTGTTGTCGTGGCCGAAGCCATTGCCCCAGTCGGCGTAGTACAGGGCCCCGTCGGGGCCGAACTTCATGTCGATGGGCGCGTGCGGAGCGAGCTGCGCGACGAACGGACTGATCTTCAGGAGGTTGCCGGAGGAGTCGAGGCGGAACTCCTTGACGAAGTTGCGGCTCCACTCGTAGACGAACGGAGTCTTGTCGAAGTACTCCGGGAACTTGCGGTCCGAGGCGCTCGCCGGGTCGTAGTGGTAGAAGGGGCCGCCCATCGGGGCCGCGCCGCCACAGCAGTCGATCTCCGGGAACTCGGCCGAGGCGTGGTAGTTGTACCAGACCGTGGCAGGCTTGGCTGCGGGCAGGCTGGTCAGGCCGGTGTTGTTGGGCGAGTCGTTGACCGGCGCCGAGCAGTTGAACTTCGCGCCGGAGGTGTTGGTGGCGAAGTTGAAGTCGTTGAACGGGATGTTGTTGCCGACGCAGTAGGGCCAGCCGTAGTAGCCCGGCTGCTTGATCAGGTTCCATTCGACGGTGCCCTCGGGGCCGCGGTTGGAGTTCGCGCTGCCCGCGTCGGGGCCGTAGTCACCCACCGAGATCCAGCCGGTGTCCTTGTCGACCGAGAAGCGGAAGGGGTTGCGGAAGCCCATCGCGTAGATCTCGGGGCGGGTCTTGGCGGTGCCGGACGCGAAGAGGTTTCCCGACGGGATCGTGTAGGTGCCGTCGGTCTCGGGGTGGATGCGCAGGATCTTGCCGCGAAGGTCGTTGGTGTTGGCCGCGGAACGCTGAGCGTCGTAGTGCTCGCGGCCGGGCCGTTCGTCGATCGGTGCGTAGCCACTGGAGCCGTTGGGGTTGGTGTCGTCACCGGGCCCGACGTACAGGTTGCCGGCCGGGCCGAATGCCAGGTAACCGCCGGTGTGGCCTGGCTCGTCGACATTGCGGTACGCCGGAACCTCGATGATCTTCTTCTCGCCGGCCAGGTCGAGGCTGGTGCCGTTGAAGGCGAACCGCGAGACCCGGTTCACCTCACCGCCGTTGGCCGGCGAGTAGTTGACGTAGATCCAGCCGTTGGTGGCGAAGCCGGGATCCAGCGCCAGTCCGACCCCGCCGTCCTCGCCACCGTCGTACACCGGCAGGGTGGCGATGACGCGCGTGCCCCCGCCGCCGGCGGGGATCATGTTCACCTTGCCCGAGCGCGAGATGTAGAAGACCCTGCCGTCGGCGGCCACGTCCAGCTCCATCGGCTGGTCCGGCGCGCCGTCGAGCGTCACCTTCTGGAACCGGGCCGTGACCGTGCCGCCACAGTCGCCCGGCGCCGCGCCGGCCGCCCACTTCACTCCGCCGAGCAGGTGCTGCTGGAACGCGGGCTCGGAGTAGGCCGATGCCTGGTGGCCCATGGCGGTGGCCCACATTCGGCCACCTTCGGGGTTCTGACACCAGGAGATCGGGTGGTCGGCGCCCATCTTGGACGAACCGGCGTCGTAGGTGGTCTCGTCCGCGGTGGCCAGCACGTGGACGGACCCGCGCATGTTCTTGTCGAAGTTGTACCACTCCTCGGTGCGCCCCCAGCGGTCCGGCAGGCCCTTGGTCGAGGGGTGGACCTTGTCGGCGACCTTGGCGGTGCCCGCCACGATCGCCGAGTGCTGGGTCATGTGGGCGCCGCCCATCACCACCTGGTCCCACCAGGGAAAGGAGCTCTCGATGTTCATGTCGGTGGCGTTGTGGATCGCCACGATGCCGTGGCCGCCGCGCAGGTACGCCTGGACGGCCTGGCGCTGGGCGTCGGTGTCCCAGACCATGCCGGACGTCTGTAACATGATCACGGCGTCGTAGGTGTTCAGCGTCGTCGTGTTGAAGACGCTCGCGTCCTCGCTGCGATCCACCTGGAAGTTGTTGGCCGCGGCCAACTGCTGGAACATCGCGACGCCCGCGTCGATGGAGTCATGCCGATATGCGCCGGCCGCGGTCTTGGTGAACAACAGCACCTTGAACAGCGGGGCGGCCGCGTAAGCCGGCACCACGGTGAACATCAGCGTCACCGCGGCGGCGATCAGAACGTGGAGCAGGCGTGATCTTCGCATGAGGGGTCTCCAAAGGTAGCCGGGTCAGGCGGCGTTGAAAGCGCGAAGGAGGGCCGGGTCCTCGATGGCAGGGATCCGGGCTCAGCGCGGGGGTTGTCGGTCAGGTGACAAGGTGCGTAGGAAGGCCAGCCCTTCTGTGGCGAGGGCGTCCTGGCTCGGGGCGAGGGGACGCCAGATGGATGCGGCGGTCGCGATGGTGAGGTTGTCGGCGGTGAAGGACTCGATCACGAGCGGGCCGGTGTAGCCCGCGTCGCGCACGGCCGCGGCGAAACCCGGCCAGTCGAAGTGGTCGTCGCCGGGCGTGCCCCGGTCGGTCCCGCACACCTGGATGTGCGCGATCCTGGCCCCCGCCAGCCGGACGGCCGCGAGGGGGTCCTTCTCCTCGATGTTCATGTGGTAGGTGTCGAGAGCGAGGTCGCATTCCTCCGGAAGGGCTTCGAGCGCCTGCTCGACGGTGTTGATGACACTGGTCTCGTACCGGTTGAGCGGTTCGACGCCGATCCGGACCCCGCGTTCGGCCGCGTAGGCGACGACCGGCTTCAGGTTCTCCCTCAGCTCGCCGTAGACCGCGCGCCGCTCGTCCAGGCTCATCCGCCAGGTCCGGCCGACGGAGGCGTAGGCCGGTCCGCTGACCGCCGGCGCACCGACGGTCACCGCCACGTCCACGCAGTGCCGCAGGTAGTCCTGGGTCTCCTGGACGCGCTGGGGCGAGGCGCCGACGAGCTCCCGTCCCGGTGGCATCGTGAGCACGACCGACGCGCCGAGGCCGAGCCCGTCCAGGAGGGCCGCCGCCCTGCCCGGGTCCCAGTCACCGGGGTGCTCGACCGGCAGTTCCACGACGTCGAATCCCCATGTCGCGATCCGCGGCGCGAGGGCGGCAAGGGACTCGTCGGTGAGTGGCGAGACCCAGACCCACGTGTTGACGCCGATCACGACGTGCCGCCCCACTTCCCGGGGTAGCCGGGCAGATCCTCGCAGCCGCACAGGGCGTAATGCAGCGGCGGCATGCCGGACTTGAGGTAGGTGGCGAGATTCTCCTGGGTGATCGTCGGTTCCGGCAGGTTCCAGGCCTTCGGCACCTGCTCACCCTTCAAGATCTTGAGGGCCGCGATGACGGGAGTGCGCCACTGGTAGGTCGGATAGGTCGGGGCGATCGCGGTCAGCTTCGCGTCGCTCCACTTCTTCAGGAAGTCCTGCTGGTCCTCGCCGTTGATCGGCGGTACGGGCAGGCCCGCGTCCTCGAACGCCTCGACGGCCGCGACGGCGGTGGCGCCCGCGTCCATCCAGACCCCGTCGATCGTGCCGTAACGCTGGATGTAGTCGCTGACGATGCTCTTGGTCTTGGCGGCGTCGCCGTCGGTGAACTCCACGCCGACGACCTTGAGGTCGCTCTTGTCGAAGGCGACCTTCGCCGCCGACCACCGGGTCTCCAGCACGTCCACGCCGGGCAGGATGCGCAGCGCGAGGATCTTCCCGCCGGGCCGGACCTTGTCGATGAGGAACTCGGCCGCCTCGGCACCGAAGGCGTAGCCGCCGATCGGCTTGATGAAGGTGACCGGGCAGTCGGTCCGCACCCCCCGGTCGAACACGATGACGGGCACTTTCGCGCAGGCCCCGGACACCGCGGGAGTCAGCGTCGCGGTGGTGTTGGGCGAGACGATCAGCACGTCGCAGCCCTTGCCCTGCAGCTCGGCGATGTCGGAGATCTGCTTGTCGTCCTTGCCTTCGGCGTCCAGCGCGGTGAAGCGCGTGATCTCCTTGTGCAGGGCGGCCTCGGCCTGCATGGTCTTCCAGCCGACCTGCCGCCAGGGGTTGTCGACCGCGGCGTTGGAGAAGCACAGGTGGTACGGCCCTGCCTTCTTGTACCTGGCGGTGTCGATCAACTGCGGGTCGATGCTCTGCTCCCACGGCTTGTCGGCGGGACCGGTCGGCTGTGCCTTGCGCATCGCCATCTGGGCGTCGTAGTCGGCCTGGACGAAGAACTTCGACTGGGCTCCGGTGCCCTTGTCGGCCGGCTCGGCCGAAGCCGCCCCGGCGGAGGCCTTGACGGAGGTGGTGGGTTTGTCGGTGGTGCAGGCGGCTATCGGCAGCGTCAGTCCGGCCAGCGCGGCGGCGGCGAGAAACTGTCGCGAAGTGATGTGCATGGTCGTTCCTTTCATCGGGTCGGTCAGGCGGCCACGGCTCTTCTGCGCGGGAAGCTGACCGCTCCCAGCGCCACCGCGGCGATGATGATGACCCCCTGCACGGCCGGCTCCAGGGCCCCCGAGATGCCGTACAGGTTGAGCAGGGTGAACAGCGCCTCCAGGGTGAAAGCGCCCGCCATCGCGGCGACCACGGAGCCGCGACCGCCGCCGAGGACCACGCCGCCCAGCACGACGGCGGTGATGGCCTGGAACTCCAGCCCCTGGCCGACCTGCGCGGACACCCCGGCGAAGCCACCGAGCAGGATCGCGGCGACCGCTGCGGACAGCCCGGAGACCATGAACGCCACCGTCCGCACCCGGGCGACGCGGACGCCGGACAGAGCCGCTGCCCGGTCGTTGTCACCGGCCGCGATCAGCGTGTGGCCGAAGCCGGCCCGCATCGCACGGATCGCGCACGCCGCCACCACGACGAGGACCAGGACCGACCAGGGCACCGGGCCGAGACTCCCCCGGCCCAGCTCCCGGAACTGCGGGGACAGGGCGCCCCGGGGCGCGCCGCCCGTCCACAGGAAGATCGCTCCGGACAGGATCAGCAGCATGCCGAGTGTCGTGATGAACGACGGGACCCGGAGCAGAGTGGTGACGATCCCGTTGACCAGCCCGATGAGCAGCCCGACCACGATCAGCAGGACCAGCACGGGCCAGGTCGCCTCCGCGGAGCCGTCGAGCAGCCGAGCCGCGATCACCACCTCGGCGGTGACGAGCGAGCCGACCGACAGGTCGAACTCGCCGGACACAATGACGAAGTATTGCCCGGCCGCGAGGATCACCAGCGGTGCGGCCCTTCTGCCGAAGGCGAGGAGTGCGGGCGGCTCCAGGAAGTACGGGCTGGCGACCGCGATGGCCGCCAGCAGCCCGGCCAGCACCACGAAGATCGGCAGTGCGCGTCTCATGCGGTCCGCCTCCCGCGGGCGTAGACAGCCAAGGCGGCCACCAGGACCACGCCGCGCACGACGTCCTTGGCGAAGGAGTTGACCTCCATCTGGTTGAAGATGCTGTCGAGGACGGCCAGGAGCAGGACTCCGCCGACGGTCCCGGCGACCCCGCCGCGGCCTCCGGCCAGAGCCGTCCCGCCGATCACGACCGCGGCGATCGACTCCAGGTCGTATCCCCCGTCGGTCCCGACCGTCGGTGCGCCGGCCCCGAGCCGGGAGGCGAGCAGCAGCCCGGCGATCCCGGCGCAGACCGAGCAGAGCACGTGGGCGGTGACCACGACCCGCTCGGTACGGACTCCCGACAGCCGCGCGACCGCGGCATCCCCGCCCACCGCGTAGATCCGGTACCCCAGGCGCGTCCGGCTGAGCAGGAGCCCTGCGGACGCCGCCACCGCGGCCCACAGCAGCGCCGACACCGGCAGCAGCCCGATGCGGTCGTACCCGAGATGCTGGAAGGAATCGGGCACGCTGCCCGCCGGCCCGTCGTACCGATCGTCAAGCACCCCTCTGATGATCAGCGCGACCCCGAGCGTGGCGATGAAGGCGTGCACCCGGAGCCTCGTGACGATCAGGCCGTTCACCAGTCCGGCCAGCGCGCTCACCGCCAGCACCGCGGCGACCGCGGCCGGCACGTTCGCGTCGGCGCCCCCCATGATCTCGGCCGCGACCAGCGAGGTCAGGCTGATCAGGTAGGCCACCGAGAGGTCCAGGCTCCCGGCCAGGATCACCAGGGTCTGACCAACCGCGACGATGCCCAGTGCCGCCGATCGCTGCTGAATGCCGACGATGTTCTCCTGGCTGAGGAACCGGCCGCCGTCCAGGGCGAACAGCAGCCATCCCAGCAGGATGAGCAGGGCCAGCGCCACGTAGACGGCACGCGCGGGCCGGTCGGCCGACAGCCGCCGCAGGAACGAACCCTCGGCCGCGACGCGCCGCAGCTTCAGCTGCTGGGTCATGAGGCGGCCGCCAGGTGCATCACGGCCTCCTCGGTGGAGCCGGGGGGCAGCTCTCCGGCGACGCGGCCGTCCCGCAGCACCACGATGCGATCGCTCATGCCGATGAGCTCGGGGAGCTCGGAGGAGATCATCAGGACGGCCGTCCCGTCGCGGGCGAGTTCGCGCATCAATTCGTGGATGGCGGCCTTGGCGCCGACGTCGATGCCACGGGTGGGCTCGTCGAACAGCAGGACGCGCGGCGCGACCGCCATCCATTTGGCCAGCACGACCTTCTGCTGGTTGCCCCCGGACAGCAGCCGGACCTCCTGCGTGGGCCGGGGCGGGCTGAGCCGCACCCGCTCCAGCAGCCGTTCGATACCAGGCCGGGGCATCCGGGCGGTCCGGGCGACGAGCAGGGCGTTGTCGCGCACCCGCTGGTTCAGCAGGAGCCCTTCGGCCTTGCGGTCCTCGGTGACCAGGCCGATCCCGGCGGTTATGCCCTCGCGGGCCGTTCGGGGAAGGCAGGGCGTCATCTCGCCGCTGGTGAAGGGCTCCGCGCCGAACAGCGCCTTGGCCAGCTCGGTGCGGCCCGAGCCTTGCAACCCGGCCACCCCGACGATCTCCCCCGCGCGTAGGTCGAGGTCGATTCCGTGCAGCCTGGCGGTGGCGCCGCCGCGCACGCTCAGCATCACCTCTCCGGGCGGTTCCGCCGCGCGGGGAGGGAAGTAGGAGTCAAGTTCCCGGCCGACCATCAGGCGGACCAGAGCCGGAGTGTCCAAGGTCGAGGCCGCCGCGGTGGTGACCCGGGCACCGTCCTTGAGCACGGTGATCCGGTCGGCGAGATCGAAGATCTCGCGGAGCCGGTGCGAGATGTACAGGACCGCGATGCCGCGCCCGGTGAGCCGCCGCACCAGCGTGTAGAGCAGTTCCACCTCGTGGTCCGCCAGGGCGGCGGTCGGCTCGTCCATGACCACGATCCGGGCGTTCAGCGACAGTGCCTTGGCGATCTCGACGACCTGCTGCCGCGCGATCGAGAGCCGCCGGACGAGATCGCGCGGCCCGAACGACTCCTCGCCGAGAGAGCTCAGCAGCTCACCGGTCGCCGACTCCATCGCGGCCCGGTCGACGAGCCCCCACCGAACGGGTTCCCGCCCGAGGAAGACGTTCTCGGCCACCGTCCGCTCCGGCAGCAGGGTGAGCTCCTGGTGGATGATCGCCACTCCGGCCCGCTGCGCCTGGACGGGGTGCCCGAAAGCCACGCTCCGGCCGTCGATCTCCATCCTCCCCGCGTCCGGCGCGTGCACGCCGGCCAGGATCTTCATGAGCGTCGACTTGCCGGCGCCGTTCTCCCCCACCACCGCGTGCACCTCGCCGGCGGACACCTCCAGATCGACTCCATCGAGGACCCGGACGCCCAGAAAGCTCTTGACGATGCCGGTCATCTTCAGCACGCGGTCCGCCCGTCGAGAGGTGCGGCCGGGGCGGCGAAAGCGGGCGGCACCTCGGCGGCGGGACCGGAGCAGAGGGGTCTGCGCGCCGTAGGAGGTGAGGAGTCGTGCACGGGGATCTCCTAACAGGGGGGTGGAGTCGTGCTGAGGCCCGGCAGGTGGCTCACTGGCCGGGGGCGCCGTGGCGGACGCCACGGCGCCCGGCGCAACCGGCACAACGTCCTCCCCGGTGGACGTCGGACCCCGACCTGCACAATGAATCGAATCGATTCGCAATGAAAATAGGTCTGCCCGACATGCCTGTCAAGCATGCTTATCCGAATGACGGAAGACCGCTTATCCCGGCGCAGCGGACGACCATCTGGCCGCATCCTTCGAGAATGCACACTCCGATGGAATCCCCATCCAGTTTTCTGACCGCTCGCCATCCAAGTCGGCCAGAATCAGTCGATCTCATCCGTCGAGAGACATCTGAATAAGTATGAAACTTTCAGCGTCGGGCCGCCTTCCCTGTCGCACATGAGCGAGGGACGCTCTCCGGATGCGGCGGGCACGGCCACGCGCGGCGGGGGCCCCCGACGGGGCCCGCCCCCCCCAGGCCCAAA
>NZ_JBFAIF010000005.1:0-488493 GCF_040654555.1 Nonomuraea sp. NPDC050680
AGGCGGTCGTTGGCCGCGGCCAGTTCGTCCTGGGTCATGCCGATACCGGAGTCGGTGATCGACAACATCACGCCGCCGCCGTCGATCCGGCTGCCGGAGACCGTCACCCGGGTCTCGCGGGGCGAGAACGACAGCGCGTTCTCCACCAGCTCGGCCAGCAGGTGAATGACGTCGTTGACGGCCTGACCCGCGACGGACACGCCGTCGGGCACCTGCAGGACGACCCGCTCGTAGTTCTCGACCTCCGACAGCGAGGCGCGGGCCACGTCGACCAGCTTGACCGGCTGGCTCCACCGGCGCGGCGGATCCTGACCGGCCAGGACCAGCAGGTTCTCGCTGTTACGGCGCATACGGGTGGCCAGGTGGTCGAGCTTGAACAGGTTCGCCAGCCGGCTCTCGTCCTGCTCGCCCTGCTCCAGCCCGTCGATGAGAGTGATCTGCCGCTCGACCAGCGTCTGGCTTCTGCGCGAGAGGTTGACGAACATCGCGTTGACGTTGCTACGGAGCCGAGACTCCTCGCCCGCCAGCCGGACGGCTTCACGATGCACCTCGTCGAACGCCCGCGCGACTTCACCGATCTCGTCCTCGGACATGACACCGATCGGCTCGACCTCCATCGGGCCGCTCGCCTCGGACTCGCGCAGCTGCTGGACCGTCTCCGGCAGGCGGCGGCTGGCGATGAACAGCGCCTCCCTGCGCAGCCGGCGCAGCGGGCCGCTGAGCGAGCGCGCCATGAACGAGGTGATCAACAGCACCAGGATCAACAGGATGGCGATCGCGATCGCGATGATCATCGCGCCCTGCTGCTCCTGGCCCTGCAGGGTGCGGCTGCGCAGCAGGATCGAGTCGGAGACCTGCTGTTCGATCTTGCGCATGCCGTCGATGGCCTTGCCCACGGCCTTGAGCCATTCCTCGCCGTCGCGCGCGAGGCCGACCTCCGGGTCGACCAGCTGCGCCCCTGAGTCCTGGAGGAACAAGGCACGAGCCTGGATCAGCTCGGACTTGTCGACGGCCGAGCCGCTGACGACGTCGTCGTACGCCTGGCGGATGTTCAGCGGCACCTGGGCCCTGAACGTCGCCAGCTCACTGTTGCGCTGGGCCCGAGCGGCGATGAAGGAGTCGAGCTCGTCCTTGCTGAATCGCCTGGCGGCCAGCGCGGCCACCAGGAGCGCGCGCTGGGTGGAGAGGAACTGCTTGGCCCTGGACAGAGCGGCGAAGCCGGAGACGTCGTCGGCGAGCTCCTTGTCAGCGGCACCCAGGTCGATGTTGTCGTTGAGCCCGATGAGGTCGGAGATGCTCCGGTCATACAGATCGATGACGGAACCGACGTTCAGCTGCGAGTCCACCGCGGTCTTGCGTGACTGGTCGAGCTCGTTCAGCCGGTTCTTGATGCGGACGGCCTGCGCGCGCTGGGGGCTGTCAGAAGCGGCGAGCGCGTCGACCCCGCTGCGTACGCTGTCGCGAAGCTTGTTGACCGTGCTGTATTGGGCGTCGACGTCGGCCTTGCCGCTGCTCCTGCGCCCGAGGGCGACAAAGCTGGCGGTGAGGTCGCGTTCGAGCTCGACCTCGTGGGCGAGCGCGGTCAACTGGCTCGCCAGGACGGCGACCTCGTTGACCTTCTCGTACTCGGTGGCGCTGCTGATCGAGGTGGCTACGCGGAAGCCGCCGAGGACCAGGGCCGCCAAGGTGGGAATGACGACCAGAACGAGCAGCTTCGAGCGCACGCGCCAGTTGCGCAGCGCGAGGCCGCCCGTCTTCTTCGCACGCCCGGCCCGTGCTTTGGGCTTTGACTTGGCGTGAAGCGCCGCAGGAGCGGGCGCTTCAGCAGTTAAGCCGGGATCCCCACCTGCTGGGGGGAATGCGTTCCTCACTGGCCTCCGCAACCTCTCCTCTGATGGTCTGGTGCAAGAGGATCACGTCATGCATTGTGTTTGCCGTGTGACGCCGACGCACCCATGGGGCGAGAGCTTATTTGAGCACAACAACAGGAGATCGGCCAATACCGCAAAGGTCGCAGTCAACCCATCTCTTCGCAGAACATGCCAAACCCGGACAAATGCCACATCCTCCTGGTGGATGCCGGGCTGTCACCTCCATGATTCGGACATTCATCCCAAACGTACATTGTGATCATCATTTCCGTATATATATTGGTAATTTCCAGATTCGGGGGGCCATGCGCAAGAGTTAGCTGCGCTAGGGTGCGACCGTCGTCGATCACCCCCCGTTCGAAGGAGACGCGACATGAGGTTCGGTGCACTAGGGCGCACCGCCCTGATTGGACTTGTGGCCACCCTTGTCATTACGGGGTGTTCCAGCTCAGATAGCAAGACCGGAGGCGCCTCGAATGCCAACGGTCTTGAGAAGACAGACCTCCTGATCGGCGAGTACCCCGGGGCGGACGCCGCCCCGCTGTTCATCGCGATCGAGCGCGGCTTCTTCAAGGAGCAGGGCCTCAATGTCAAGACGGAGGCCATCCAGGCTCCGCAGGCCGTACTGCCCAAGCTCGCCAACGGCAGCATGGACGTGGTGCTGGGCAGCTACGCCACCATCCTGTCCATCCAGTCCCAGGGGCTGGAGAAGTTCAAGTACATCGCGGACTCCTACCAGGGGGCCGCCGGCGCCTTCGGCGTGATGGTGTCGAAGAACTCGCCCATCAAGAGCGTCGGCGACCTCAAGGGCAAGAAGATCGGCGTCAACGCGCTCGTCGGCCTGGGTGTTCTCACCATGAACCCCCACCTGAAGATCGCCGGACTCGACCCCACCAAGGACGTCAAGTACGTCGTTGTGCCGAGCACTGACTGGCTCAAGTCGCTGAAGAGCGGCGCCGTGGACGCCGTCTGGATGACCGACCCGTACGTCAGCCAGGCCAAGAACCAAGACGGCGCGACGATGCTGCTCGACACGATGTCCGGCCCCACGGACAGCCTGCCGATCACCGGCTGGGCGGCCACGGAGAAGTGGATCGGCAAGAACCCCAAGACGCTGGCCGCGTTCCAGCGGGCGATGGCGAAGGCGCAGAACGTCGCCGCCACCGACCGCAGCGCCGTGACCAAGATCCTGCCGACCTTCACCCAGATCCCGGCCGCGACCGCTGCCACGATCAACCTCGGCAACTACCCGACCTCACTGAACGCCCAGCGCATTCAGCGGGTGGCTGACCTGATGGCCGAGTACGGCTTCATCAAGAACAAGATCGACGTCTCCTCGATGATCGTTACTTCGCAGGGATGACCGCTGCCACAACACTGACGCGGGGCGGGCGTTCCACGCTCGCCCGCGCCAGGGTCGGAAAGCTCATCCGCCACGCCATCGGTGTGGCGGTTTTTCTGCTTGTCTGGGAGCTCGTCAGCAGGACCGGCCTGGTCGAGTGGCTGCCCCCCGCCTCGACCTGCCTGGCCAGAGTGATCAGCCTGGCGTTCGATCCCGAATATCTCACCGACCTGAGCTCCACGTTGCTCGCCGCCGTCATCGGCCTGCCGCTGGCCATCCTGGTGGCCGTCCCCGTAGGGCTGCTGCTCGGGACCGTTCCCGTCGTGGAGGAGATGACCCGCGCGATAGTCGAGTTCCTGCGTCCCATCCCCTCGGTGGCGCTGATCCCGCTGGCGCTGTTCCTGTTCCAGCCCGACATCAACGCCAAGGTCGCGCTCATCGTCTACGCCGCGTCCTGGCCGATCCTGATCAACACGCTCTACGGCGTGCGTGACGTCGACCCGCTGGCCGCGGAGACGCTGCGCTCGTTCAGCTTCGGCTCCGCGGCCATCGTCTGGCGGGTGTCGCTGCCGAGCGCCGCACCGTTCATCTTCACCGGTGTCCGGCTGGCCGCCTCGATCACGCTCATCCTGGCCATCAGCGTGGAGTACGTCGTCGGCGGCGCCGGCGGGATCGGCGCCTTCCTCATCCAGGCGAGCACCGCCCTGGACGATCAGGCGATGATCGACGTGATCGCCGTGCTGGTGTGGTCGGGCATCATCGGGCTGATCGTCAACACTCTGCTGCTGCGTGCCGAGCGGCGGCTGTTCAAGTGGCGGAACGCATGATCAAAACCCTGGTCAAACGGCTCTGGCTGGTGCCGGTGGTCCTCGTCGCGTGGGAGCTGATCACCAGGGCGGTGGACGACCCCTTCATGCCCCGCCCCACGGTCATCGTGTCGCGCATGTACGAGATGTGGTTCTCCGGGCCCCTCATCCTCACCGATGAGGCGGTGGACAACTTCGTCCCCAGCATCATCAGGCTGGTCGGCTCGTGGAGCGTGGCCGTGGCCCTCGGGGTAGCACTCGGTGTCGCGATCGGCAGGACGGCCTGGCTGTCCGACTACATCGACCCGCTGGTGGAGTTCGCCCGGGCCGTGCCCCCACCTGTGATGTTCCCCGTGTTTCTGGTGCTCTTCACCATGGGCACGCAGGTACAGGTAGCGACCATCGTCTTCGGCATCATCTGGCCGATCCTGCTGAATTCAATCGATGGCGCGCGTAACGTGGATCGTCTCCAGATTGAGACCGCAACCGTCTTCGGCGTCCCGGCGAGCCTGCGCCTGGTCCGGATCATCCTGCCCGCCGCCTCACCGAAGATCTTCGCTGGTCTGCGGCTGAGCGTCTCGCTGGCGCTGATCCTCATGATCGTCTCCGAGCTCAAAGGTGCCACCGACGGCATCGGTTACCTGCTGGCCAGCGCGAGCGACCGCTCCGACATGCCGGCCCTCTGGGGAGGAGTGGTCGTGCTCGGAGTGCTCGGTTACGTACTCAACACCCTGTTCCTCATGGTCGAGCGCCGGATGCTCACGTGGCACCGTGGCGCTCGCCGTACCGCGTAGGAGGCGGATGTGACTGACCTGTTGCTGAAGAACGTGCGTATTGTTACGCACGACCGGGACGAACCGGTCGTCGCGGACATCGCCGTGACCGGCGGGCGCATCGAGCAGGTGGGGGCCGGCCTGTCCGCCGAGGGCGTCGAGGAGGTGCTCGACGGCGACGGGAAGCTGGCCTTCCCGGGCGTCGTGGACGCCCACCAGCATTGGGGCATCTACAACCCGCTGCCCGAGGACACCGCCTCGGAGAGCATGGCCAGCGCCCAGGGCGGCGTCACCACGGCGCTCAGCTACATGCGGACCGGCCAGTACTACCTCAACAGGGGCGGTTCCTACGCGAAGTTCTTCCCCGAGGTACGCAGGCAGGCGGAGGGACAGGCCTACATCGACTACGGCTTCCACCTCGCGCCCATGTCGAGCACGCACATCGGCGAACTGCCCGACCTGGTGGAGAAGTACGGGGTCTCGTCGTTCAAGATCTTCATGTTCTACGGCGGGCACGGGCTGCACGGGCGCTCGGCCGACCAGAGCAAGTTCCTGATGCTGCCCGAGGGCGAGCGCTACGACTACGGGCACTTCGAGTTCGTGATGCGTGGCGTGCAGGAGGCCCGCGAACGCTTCCCGCACCTGGCCGACGAGATCTCACTGTCGCTACATTGTGAGACCGCCGAGATCATGACCGCCTACACCAAGCTGGTGGAAGAGGCCGGCGACCTCAGCGGCCTGGCCGCCTACAGCGCCTCCCGGCCGCCGCACTCCGAGGGGCTGGCGGTCTTCATCGCCTCCTACCTCGCCCATGAGACCGGCCTGGCCAACATCAACCTCCTCCACCTGTCCTCGCGCAAGGCGCTCGACGCGGCCGTGCGGATGGCCAAGACGTTCCCGCACATCGACTTCCGCCGTGAGGTCACGATCGGACATCTTCTCGCCGACATCGAGACCGCCAACGGGATCGGCGCGAAGGTGAACCCGCCCATCAGGCCGCGCGAGGACGTCGAGGCGCTGTGGGAGTACGTGCTCGACGGCACCGTCGACTGGGTGGTCAGCGACCACGCCTGCTGCCGGGAGGAGCTCAAGTTCGGCGCTCCGGCCGACGACGTGTTCCTGGCCAAGGCCGGGTTCGGCGGCGCCGAGTACCTGCTGCCCGGCCTGATCACCGAGGGCCGCCGCCGCGGCCTGTCCTACGGGCGCATCGCCGCCCTCACCTCCTGGAACCCCGCGCGCAGGTACGGCCTGCGCAGCAAGGGCACCATCGAGCCCGGCTTCGACGCCGACTTCTGCCTGGTCGACACCGGCAGCACGTGGACCGTTCGGGCCGCCGAGTCGGAGTCGACGCAGGAGTACACCCCGTTCGAGGGCTTCGAGCTGAGCGCCAAGGTCACCGACACGTTCGTCAGGGGCAACCACGTCCTCGACGCGGGCAAGATCGTGGGTCGTCCGGTAGGCCAGTACATCTCCCGGCCGCTGGGCTGAAAGGAAACCCCTTGCTTGAGATAGACAACCTCACGCACGTCTACGGCGAAGGCCCGACGCGCCACCACGCCATCGAAGGCCTGAACCTGAGTGTCGCCGAGGGCGAGCTGCTGTGCATCGTCGGGCCCTCCGGGTGCGGTAAGTCGACGCTCCTGCGCTCCATCGCGGGCCTGATCAAGCCCACGGGCGGGGCCATCAAGGTCCAGGGCGAGCTGGTCCGCCAGACGCCCGCCAACCTGGCCGTCGTCTTCCAGGACTACAGCCGGTCACTGTTCCCGTGGATGTCCGTGGCGGACAACGTCGCGCTGCCGCTGCGTCGCAAGGACATGACCAAGCAGCAGCGCCGTGAGGCGGCGCACGAGGCACTGGAGTCGGTGGGGCTGGCGGAGGCCGGTCGCAAGTACCCGTTCCAGCTGTCGGGCGGCATGCAGCAGCGGGTGTCGATCGCCCGCGCGCTGGCCTACCGGCCGGCGCTGATGCTCATGGACGAGCCGTTCGGCTCGGTCGACGCGCAGACGCGTGAGGACCTCGAGGACCTCGTGCTGAAGGTACGCGGGCACCACCAGATGACGATCGTGCTCATCACGCACGACATCGACGAGAGCGTGTACGTGGGTGACCGGGTCGTCGTGCTGTCCAAGGCGCCCGCGCACGTCGTGGGCGACCTGAAGGTGGAGCTGCCCAGTCCCCGCGACCAGATCAGCTCCCGCGAGCACCCGGACTTCGTCCATCTGCGCGCCGAGGTGGGGCGTCTGGTGCGTGGCGTGGCCTCCGTCTGAGCGCCTCTCCGTACCCGTCCGTCTGAGGGCGTCGCCTCCGTCTGAGCACGTCCCCATAACTGGAACACGGGCCGAACCACTAGTGCCGCCGGGCGTCCAGCCCGGCGGCACTGGTGGAGAGGAAGTCAGGCCGGAGTGTGGGAGTGGCGGGTCAGGGCGTGTTCGACCAGCGTGATCAGCGTGCCCTTCACCGAGTCTCTGACTCGGGCGTCCAGGCGGACGATCGGGGTGTGCGGGTTGAGCGACAGCGCCTCCCGGATCTCCTCCTGCTGGTGCTGGAAGTTCCCGTCCCAGCCGTTGATGCCGATGACGAAGGGGAGTTTGGCCTCTTCGAAGTAGTCGATGGCCGGGAAGCTGTCGGCCAGCCGCCGCGTGTCCACCAGCACCACCGCGCCGATCGCACCGCGCACCAGGTCGTCCCACATGAACCAGAACCGGTGCTGTCCGGGCGTACCGAACAGGTAGAGGATCAGGTCACGGTCGAGAGAGACCCGGCCGAAGTCCATCGCCACGGTCGTGGTCGTCTTGTTGGGCGTGAGAGAGACGTCGTCGACACCCGCCGACGCGTCCGTCATCACCGCCTCCGTGGTGAGCGGCAGAATCTCCGAGACCGCACCCACGAACGTCGTCTTGCCCACGCCGAAGCCACCGGCCACGACGATCTTCGTCGAGGTGAGGCCGGGGCTAGAGCCTGCGAAGTCCACTGAGCACCCTTTCGAGCAAGTTGAGGTCCGGCTTTCCCGCGTCCAGCGCAGGCTGGTGCACGCGGATCAGGCCCTCCGACGCCATGTCGGCGATCAGCACCCGGACTACCCCAAGAGGCTGCCGTAAAAGGGCGGAGATCTCGGCAACCGACCTGACGTTCCGGGTTAGCTGAATGATCGCCTGATACTCCGGACTTAATAGTGAAATGTCTTTATATTCCGAGGTCACGGAGGACACCAAGGCCTCCATGGCGAACTTCATCCGTGGGGCCGTGCGGCCCCCTGTCACGGCATATGGCCGGACAAGGGAGCTCGGCTTCTGCGGACGCGGAGCCGACGGATGCGGCGGAGTGCTATCACCAGCCCAACCCTGACCTGACATCATGATCTTCTCCTGTCACCGTCCGACTAACGCGGGCGGGACGCCTGCAGCTCGGCGCGCACGGCCGGGGTGAGCACCTGGCCCGCCCGCTCCACGAGCAGCGTCATCTGGTACGCGACCAGGCCCATGTCACAATCGGGCGCGGCGAGCACAGCGAGGCAGGAGCCATCGCTGATGGACATGATCATCAGAAGTCCGCGCTGCATCTCGATGACGGTCTGGGTGACCATACCGCCTTCGAACACACGAGCCGCGCCCTGCGTCAGGCTGATCACACCCGAGGCGACCGCGGCCAGCTGGTCGGCCCGATCCTTGGGAAAACCCTCGGAGAAAGCCAGCGGCAAGCCGTCGGACGACACCACCACGGTGTGCGCGACTCCGGGCACATTATTGACGAAATCGGTGATCAGCCAGCTGATGCCACGCGCTCCCTGGCTCAGTTCTCTCATTGCTCCTCCTCATTGTCTTCTCCGCGGGTGAACGCGCGGCCTTGCCGTACCCCCTGCTGGAAGCTGGACAACCGGCTCCGCAAGCGATCGGGAGAGATCTGCGGTGCCGGTGACGTCGCCTGCGGCTCCGCCAGGCTGGCCGTACCGGGAACCAGGTTGGCCTTCGGCACGCGCCGCGGCAGGCCGGAGGCCGTCGTGCCGCCCATGGCCGGCTCGGCGGCGGCCTGCGCGGCCTGCCAGCCGGTGTCGGCGGGCGAGGACCACGTCGAGCCCGCGCCGGACTGGCCCGGCACGCGTTGCGGCAGCGAGGGCCTGTCCGACGTCCCGGCGGACGCCGCGGGCGCGGCGACCGGCGGGGGCGCGGCGGGCGTGGCCGCGGGAGGCACGGGGAGCTGAGCGTACGGCTGGGCGTAGGGCTGCTGCGGGAGCGGACCGGCCGGCGGCACTGCCGGTATCCCCCCGATCTGCGTCTCCTCCTGCGCGGAGATCTCGGAGTGGTACTCCTGCTCCGGCTTGAACGGTTCGGGCTCCGACTCCGGCCTGCGGAACCAGTCAGAGCCGACCGAGGAGAAGATCGGCAGGAAGTCGTCGCTCTGCTCCAGCGGCGAGCTGTTGCGCACCGCCGGGAGCGGGCCGGTCAGGTCCTTGGAGGAGTACTCGCCGGGACCGAACGGGTTGAACGCGCCGCGGCCGTTGTGCGTGAACGGCTCGACGGGCGGGATGGGCGAGTCGGCGAACGACGGCCAGCGCTGCTCATCGAACCCGTACGCCGGCCGCGGCTCGGCGTCGAAGGACGGCTTGGGCAGCTCGACGAACGGCGACCTGGGCGGCAGCTCCTCGCCCGAGCCGAAGGACGGCCAGCGCGTCTCATCCGCGGGCGAGGGCGATGGCGGGGGCGGCTCCGTGGCGAACGACGGCCAGCGCTGCTCGTCCTGCGCGGGGGGCGGCGGCTCGGTGGCGAAGGAGGGCCAGCGCTGCTCGTCCTGCCGCGGCGCCTCCTCGGCGAAGGACGGCCAGCGCTGCTCGCCCGGGGCGGCGGCCGCGGGCGACTCCTCCACGAACGACGGCCAGCGCTGCTCGTCGGGCTGCTGCTGCCGCGGCGGCTGCTCCTCGCCGAACGGCGGCCAGTTGCCGCCACCGCCCGGCACGGGCAGCGTGCCCGGCCACTGCGTGTCGACCGGCGCGTCGTCTCGGATGTCGGGAGTGTCGACCGTGGCCTGCGGCGCGGCGTAGACGCCCGAGCCGTTCGTCGAGGACGGCTCCAGCTGGCTCGGGTCGAAGGTGGTGAAGGCTTCGTACTGGCCGCGCTGCTGGGGCACCGAGCCGGCGGGGCCGCCGAGGAGCATGTCGGGCAGCATGACGAGCGCGGCCAGGCCGCCCGCCTCCCGCATCCCGAGCTGGACCCTGATGCCGTGGCGCAGCGCCAGGCGGCCGACCACGAACAGGCCCATGCGGCGCGAGACGGCCACGTCCACCACCGGCGGGTTGGCCAGCCGCCAGTTGGCCTCGGCCAGCTCGTCGGCCGACATGCCGATGCCCAGGTCGGTGATCGTCACCTGGACGCCGCCCTCGATGGGCGAGCTGGTGACCTGGACCTTGCTCTCGCGCGGGGAGAAGGAGATGGCGTTCTCGATCAGCTCGGCCAGCAGGTGCACGGCGTCGGTGACGGCCGGGCCGGCGATCTCGATGCCGGACGGGATCTGGATCTGGACCCGTTCGTAGTTCTCGACCTCGGACAGCGAGGCGCGGGCGACGTCGACCAGCGGCACCGGCTCGCTCCACTTGCGGGCGGCCTCCTGGCCGGCAAGGACCAGGAGGTTCTCGCTGTTGCGGCGCATGCGGGTGGCGAGGTGGTCCAGCCGGAACAGGTTCGCCAGCCGGTTCTCGTCCTCCTCGCCCTGCTCCAGGCCCTCGATGAGCTGCAACTGCCGCTCGACGAGCGTCTGGCTGCGCCGGGAGAGGTTGACGAACATCGAGTTGACGTTGGCGCGCAGCTTGGCCTCGTCGCCGGCCAGCCTGATCGCCTCGCGGTGGACCTCGTCGAAGGCCCGGGCCACTTCCCCGATCTCGTCGCGGGTGTTGACGCCGACGGAGGGCACATCGGGCACCTCGGCGCTGTCCCCGGACTCGCGCAGCAGGCGGACGGTCTCGGGCAGCCGCGTGGTGGCCACCTGGAGCGCCTCGGCACGCAGCCGGCGCAGCGGGCGGACCAGCGAACCGGCCACCCGGGTGGTGATCACCAGGACGAGGAGCAGCAGGACCAGGATGGTCGCACCGGAGATGATGGCGTTGCGCTGCTCGGTGTCGCTCAGGTCCCGCGTGGTGGCCACGATCCTGGTGGTCAGGCCGTCCTCGACTTTGCGCATGGCGTTGGCGGACAGCGAGGTGCTCTCGTACCAGAGCTGGAGGTCACGGCGAGTCGTGATGTCCAGGTCCCTGATGGTCTTGAACTCGCGCAGCTGGGCCAGGGCCCGCTGGCGCATCGCGTCCGCGCGGTCGATCTGCGGGCCGCGCAGGCCCTTCTTGTACGCCTGGAGGTCCTGAGGAGTGGCTTCCTGCTCGAAGGCGGTCAGCTGCACCTGCTGACTGTTCCAGGAGCCGAGGAAGTCGGACAGGTCGTCATAGTCCAGCCGACGCTCGATCAGCGCCACGACGAGGATGCCCTGCTGGCGGAGGACCTGTTCCCTGGTCTGGTCGAGGGCTGACAGCGCGGCCACGTCGCCCTGGAGGGCGTCGTCGCTGATGCCGTCGCCCAGGTCGTTCTGAAGGCGCTCGAGGACCTCGATCAGGGAGGAATAGGTGCGGATGGCGGCCCGGGGCGGCACGCTCGCCTCACCCGCGATCGACCTGCGCAGGCCGTCGAGGCCGGTCAGCCATCGGCGGATCTCGTCGACCTCTCCACGGACGCGGGTGGTGTGGGTGGCGTCGATGGAGGTGGTGGCGGCGAGCACGCGCTGCTTGGCCGCGTCGGACGCCTCGCGCTGGGTCTTGAGCTGGCTCAGGCGAATGGGACGCCGGCGGTCGGCCATGTACCACGCGGTGAGCGTGCGTTCCTTGGCGAGCTCGTGCGACAGCGCGGAGGCGCGCTGGACCAGCTCGGCGACCTGGGTCAGCCGGCGGTACTCGGCGCTGGTACCGATGGCGTTCGCGAGCTGGACGCCGGCGAGGAGCACACCCACGATCGTGGGGATGAGGATCAGCGCCACCAGCCTGGAGCGCACGCGCCAGTTCGCCAGCCGGAACCGTCCGCCTGTGTACTCCCCGGACCTGGTGTGCCTGGGGTTATCCGTCCTCACTGACTCTCGCTACCTCTCGCCGTTACGTGCTCGAAAATCTGACACGCTTGGGGCGCATGGGATTTCTCCGGGCTGGGTAATTGGAACACAACCCGTACCAGACGGCCAACCGTACATATCCCATCAAATACGACCAAACGTGCCCACAAGGTCGCATCTCGCCGTGCGCGTTTTCAGGCGGGCCGAAAGGAGTCTCGCTCCACCGGCGCCGCGTGCTTGACCATCAGGTGACGGGTCACCGAATACTCCTGCACCGCCTCCTGGCTCATGTCCTTGCCGAAACCACTGCCCTTGACCCCGCCGTGCGGGGCCTCGCTGGCTATCGGAAGATGGTCGTTGATCCAGGTCACACCCACATCGAGACGGTGTGAGACCCGCATCGCCCTGGCGACATCCCGTGACCACACGGACGAGGCCAGACCGTAGCGCGTGTCGTTGGCCAGCATGACCGCCTCGTCCTCGGTGTCGAACGGCAGGACCACGAGGACGGGACCGAATAGCTCCCCCTGGACGATATCGCTGTTCTGTGACACTTCGTTAACAAGTGTCGGAAGGTAGTAGAAGCCGGGGCCGTCGACCGGGGCGCCACCGTGCACGACGCGCCCGCCGGAACCGGAGACGAAGCCGTGCACCCGGTCGCGGTGCGCCGCCGAGATCAGCGGGCCGACATCGGTGGCGGGGTCCCACGGGTCGCCCACGGTGATGCCGGCGAGTGTCTGCCTGATGGCCTCCACCGCGTCGTCGTACACCGGCCTGGCCACATAGACGCGGGTGGCGGCGGTGCAGTCCTGACCGGTGTTGTAGGTGGCGCCCATGGCCACGCCGCGGGCCGTCTCCTCGAGGTCGGCGTCCTCGAAGACCAGCGCGGGGGCCTTGCCGCCGAGCTCCAGGTGCACCCGCTTGAGTGTCTTGGCGGCGCCGGTCATGACGGCTCGGCCGGTCTCCGTCGAGCCGGTGACGCTGACCATGTCCACGCCCGGATCGGTGACCAGCGCCTCCCCCACCTCGGCATCGCCGGTGACCACCCGCACCAGGCCGGCCGGCGCGCCCGCCTGGGCGAACAGCTCGGCCAGGCGCAGCGTGGTACGGGGCGTCTGCGGTGCGGGCTTGATGACCACCGCGTTGCCCGCGGCGACGGCCGGGCCGAGCTTCCACACGGCCATCACGAACGGGAAGTTCCACGGCGCGATCGAGCCCACCACGCCGACCGGGCGGCGCAGCATGACCGAGGTGTAGCCGCGGCTGAACACCCCGGCGCCCGACCCGTCGAGCGAGCGCGCGGCCCCGGCGAAGAAGCGCAGGTTGTCGGCCGCGAACGGCAGCTCGCCGTCCCTGAAGACCGCCGCGGGCTTGCCCGTCTCCTCGACCTCCAGCCGGGTCAGCTCCTCGGCGTCGGCCTCGACCAGGTCGGCCAGGCGCAGCAGCACCCGGGCCCGCTCGGCCGGGGTGGCCTGCGACCACTCCTCGAAGGCGGCGCGCGCCGTCCCCACGGCCCGCGTCACGTCTTCGACGGGGGTGTCGGGGATCTTGTCGAAGACGAGCCCCGTCGCGGGGTTGATCAGTTCACGCATCGGACCGCCGCCCCCAGCTCACGCATCGGCCCACTGCCCCCGAGCTCACGCATCGGACCGCTGCCCCAGCTCCTCGATGAGGTCCGCGGCCTTGCGCAGCCCGTCGAGAGCGCGGATCCGCTCACCCTCGGCGGCCAGCCGAGCGCGCAGCTGCTCGTCGCCGAGCAGGCGGTCGAGGGCGCCCGTCAGCTCCTCGTCGGTGAAGGCGTAGGTCGACAGCCGCACGCCGTAGCCGAGCTCGTCCACGCGCTGGGCGTTGTCGTACTGGTCCCAGAACAGCGGCAGCAGGATCATCGGCTTGCCGAAGTGCAGCGCCTCGGTGGTGGTGTTGTTGCCGCCGTGCGTGATGACCAGGTCGCAGAGCGGGATGATCTTCGTCTGCGGCAGGAACTCGGCGCCCCACATGTTGTCGGCCAGCTTGATCTCCTCGTGCAGCGGGCCCTTGGAGACGATGAACTGGTGCGGGGTGGTGGCCAGCACATCGATCACCCGCTGCATCAGCTCCACGTCGGAGGAGCCGAGCGAGCCGAGCGAGAAGTACACCAGCGCACCGCTGGTGCGCTGGAAGGGCAGCTGGAAGTCCTCGTCGGTCTCGCGCACCGAGGAGTCGAGGCGGTGCCAGGCAGGACCGAGCGGGCGGGCGTCGGTGTAGTCGAGGATCTCCGGGAACACGTAGAGGTTCAGGTCGCCCTCGTGGATGAAGTCGAGGTCGGGCAGCGGCTCGGTGCCCTGCTCGACGCACCACTCGTTGAAGGCGCTCCAGATCTCCCGGTGCGTACGGTCGTACTCGGCGCGGAAGGCGTCCCACTCCCCGCGGTGGTCGGCGGGCAGACCCGAGAACACCGGGGCGACGTCCTCGCCGCGCACCTCCAGCGGGTTGCAGGAGACGATGCGGACGAACTTCTTGCCGGCCGTGAGCAGCGCCGGGAAGGTGATGACGTTGTCCTCGACGATGACGTCCGGCTGGACCCGCTCGATGATCGCCTTGAGCTGCGGCTCGCAGTACTTGGCGCCGTCGATGAGCGAGTCCCAGATGGGCTTGGTCACCGTTTCGAGCTGCTCCAGCGTGCTCTTGCGGTATTCCGGGGCGTTCTCTCGGATGAAGTCCTTCCAGAACTGCCCCGCGTCCTGCTCCTCGTCACCCTCGGCGGGAGGCGCCAGGTCGACGAGGTCCTCCTCGAAGCCGAGCGCTTCGAGTTTGCCCTTCCATGAGGCCTCGGCGGCGAAGACGACGCGGTGACCGCGGCGACGGAGAATGTCGCCGATGCCGATGCTGTTGTTCGTGGGCCCGTAGGCGCTTTCCGGCATGAACAGGATGGTGAGGGACATCACGCGCTCCGAGGTGGCATCAATTTGAAGGGGAATTCAAATACTCATCTAGCGGGCCGGTCAACTTCAAGGCACTATGGTCACGGCCTCCTGAACGGCAGACGAACAAGGCGGTGAGTGTGACCCAGCGAAAGAGCCGTAGCGACCGGCGCATCGACCTGATCGAGGCGGCCCGGCGGGCCATCATCCGTCACGGCGTCGACCGCGTCCAGCTCTCCCACGTGGCCGAGGAGGCGGGGCTCACCTCGGGCGCCGTGCTGTATCACTATCCCGACCTCAGCGAGCTGCTGGTCGAGGCGCAGCACGCCGGGATGGAGCGGTTCTACGAGCAGCGGATGCGTCAGCTCTCGGCGCTCACCGACCCGGCGGAGAAGCTGGTCATGACGGTCAGGTCGGGGCTGCCGACCGGTCCGCTCGACCCCGACGTCCGGCTGCTCAACGAGCTGGGCGGGGCGGCGGGGCGCAGCCGGGTCTACGGTGTGCTGCTCACCTCGCTCTACGACCGGCAGGTGTCGATGTACCAGTCGATCCTGGACACGGGGGCCGCGCTGGGAGTCTTCACGCTGAGCTCCGACTCGCTGACGATCTCGCGCAACCTGGTGGCCCTGGAGGACGCCTACGGCTACCGGATCACCGCCCGGCACCCGGTGATAGGTCCACAGGAGGCGGCCGAGCTGATCCTCTCCTACGCGCGCACGGCGACGGGCCACGGCCTGGCTCATTGAGCCGTTTCCTGGCCCGCCGGGATGATGACGGCGTCGTCGTGCCGCCAGTGCAGCTTGACCTTGGCGCCCTGCCGCACGGCGCCGGCCCCCTGCACGGCCACCAGGACCGGCTTGACGCGGCCGGGCAGGTCGACCGAGATGTGGGAGACGCCGCCGTAGAAGCTGACATCGAGCACGGTGCCCATGAGGCCGTGCGCGGCCGTCTCGTCGCGCAGCTCGATCTTCTCGGGGCGAACGCCCAGGAGCGCCTTGGCGCCGCTCTCCAACTCCTCCAGCGGGGTGCCGGGCAGCAGGCCGAAGTCGTCGGTCCTGAGAGCCTCGGCGCCGCCGGCCGTACCCTCGAACAGGTTGTTGGCGCCGACGAAGTCGGCGACGAAGGGGGTGCGGGGCCGCTCGTAGAGCTCGACGGGCTGGTCCACCTGGCGCACGCCGCCGCGCTCGAAGACCGCGATGCGGTCGGCCAGCGACATGGCCTCCTCCTGGTCGTGGGTGACGACCACGAAGGTGATGCCGACCTCGTGCTGCAGCCGCTTGAGCTCCAGCTGCATGTCGGCGCGGACCTTCTTGTCCAGCGCGGAGAGCGGCTCGTCGAGCAGGAGCAGGCGCGGGCGCTTGACGATGGAGCGGGCGAGCGCGACACGCTGGCGCTGGCCGCCGGACAGCTGGGCGGGTTTGCGGCCGCCGAGCTCCGACAGGCCGACGGTCTCCAGCACCTCGCCGACGCGCTGCTTGATCTCCTGGCGCGGCAGCTTCTCGCGCTCCAGGCCGTAGGCCACGTTCTTGGCCACGGTCATGTGCGGGAACAGCGCGTACGACTGGAACATCAGGCTGATCGGCCGCCGGTTCGGCTGCTTGCCGAGCAGGTCCTCGCCGTCCAGCGTCACCGTGCCGCCGTCGGGCGTCTCGAACCCGGCCAGGATGCGCAGCAGCGTGGTCTTACCGCAGCCGGAGGGGCCCAGCAGGGCGAAGAACTCACCCTGGCGGATCTCCAAGGAGACCCCGTCGAGCGCGGTGACGTCTCCGAACCGCCGGGTGATCCCGTCAATCTTCAGCACGTGATTCCCCGATCTTGGTCATCCGCTGTCCCACGATCACCGCCGTGAAGCTCACGAGCAGCAGGATGGCGGCCAGCGCGTTGATCTTCGGGGTCACCCCGAAACGGATCATCGAATAGATGACGATCGGCAGCGTCTGCTCGTTGTTGCCGATCGTGAAGAAGGCGATCACGAACTCGTCCAGCGACAGCGTGAAGGCCAGCAGCGCGCCCGCGATGATGCCGGGCGTGAGCTGCGGCAGCGTCACCTTCATGAACGTGACGACCGGGCCCGCCCCGAGGTCGCGCGAGGCCTCCTCCAGCGAGGTGTCGGTGTTCGACAGCCTGGTGCGCACCACCGCGGCGACGAACGCCATCGAGAAGACGCCGTGCGCGAGGATCACCGAGTAGAGCCCCAGCGTGAGCTGGATCATTCCGTAGAAGACCAGCAGCCCGATGGCCAGCACCAGGTCCGGAAGCACGGCGGGCATCAGGGCGAGCGCGTCGAGCGTCTTCGACCGGGTGTACCTGGCCAGGCCGACGGCCAGCAGCGTGCCGAGCACGGTCGCGACGACGGTCGAACCCGCGGCCACGATGAGCGTGTTGACCACGCCGTCCCTGATGCGCTCGTCCTGGGCCAGCTCGCCGTACCACTTGAGGCTGAAGCCCTCATAGGTGTAGGCCGACCTGCCGGAGTTGAACGACATCACGACGAGCACGACGATCGGCACGTACAGGAAGACGTACGTCGCCCAGAACGGGACGTGCAGCCACTTCGACCTACGCACGACGGGCCACCCACGACTGCGCGATCAGCAGCACCACCAGGACCGCCACGAGGGCCAGCGTCAGCGCGGAGCCGAAGGGCCAGTCACGCGCCTGCAGGAACTCGGTGCGGATCAGGTTGCCCACCATGACCGACTTGCCGCCGCCGAGCATCTCGGGGATGACGAAGTTGCCGAAGCTGGGCACGAACACGAACAGGCACCCGGTCAGCACGCCCGGCACCGTGAGCGGCAGCGTCACCTTGCGGAACGTGCTGAACGCCGACGCGCCCAGGTTCGCCGACGCCTCGCGCAGCTGCGGGTCGAGCCGCTCGATCGCCGCGTAGAGCGGCAGCACCATCAGCGGCAGGTAGGAGTAGAGCAGCCCGAGGATGATGGCGCCCTGGTTGTAGAGCAGCTCGTACGGCCCCAGGCCGAGCGCCTTCAGCCCCGAGTTCAGCAGGCCGGGACCGTTGAGCAGGATGATCCAGGCGTAGACGCGGATGATGAAGTTCGTCCAGAACGGCAGCACGACGGCGACCAGCGCGACCGTCTTCCACTTGCGCGGCAGCTGCGCGATCAGGTACGCCGTCGGGTAGCCGAGCAGCAGCGCGAGCAGCGTCGTGAGCCCCGCGATCTTCAGGGAGGTGCCCACCACGCTGAGGTAGAGCGGGTCGATCAGGCGGCTGAAGTTCTCGCCGGTGACCTCGTAGACGACACCGCCGAACCGGCCGCGCTGGAAGAGCGTGTAGCTCAGCACCAGCACCAGCGGCACCAGCAGGAGCACGACCAGGTACGTCAGGCCGGGTGACAGGAAAACGAACGCGCCCAGCCGGCGTCCTCGCGAAGGGGACACCGGCCGGGCTTCAGCTTCGGACTTCATTCGGTTTCTGGCTTCATCCCGTGTTCTTACTTCATCCCGCGACTACGACGACGCCTTGATCTCGGTCGCCAGGCGCGTGTACTTGACCCCCGCCTGGCCCAGGTCGATGAGCGACTCACCGTTGAGCAGTTCGGCCGGCTTGATGTCCAGCAGCGAGCCCTTGGCGATCTCCACCTTGTCCATGGCGGCCTTGTTGGGCACCTTGTAGTTGATGTTGACGGCGGCCCAGCTGTGGATCTCGGGGTCGAGGATGTAATTGATCAGGGCGTGCGCCGCCTCCTTGTTCTTGGAGGACTTCATGATCACCATGGTGTCCACCCAGAGGTCGCTGCCCTCCTTCGGCACCACGAACTTGATGTTCTGCTTCTCGCTCGTGGTCGGGCACCAGCCGTCCCACGCCTCGACCATCATCGCCTCGCCGGAGGTGAGCTTGTCGCCGAAGGTCGTGTCGTCGTAGCCGAGCAGGTGCGGCTTGGCCGCGACGAGGAGATCCTTGGCCTTGGCGATCTCGGCGTCCTTGTCGGTGTTGACCGAGTAGCCGAGCGCCTTGAGGGCGGGCAGGGCCAGCCAGCGCTCGGTGGTCATCATGGTGACCTTCTTGTCGGCCCACGCCGGCGGCTGCAGGAGGTCCTTCCAGCTCGTCGGCGGCGTCTTCACCAGATCGCTGCGGTAGCAGATGCCGGTCGTTCCCCAGGTGTAGGGCACCGAGTACTTGTTGCCCTTGTCGTAGGACAGCTGGGTGGCCTCGGGGTAGAGGTTCGACAGGTTCGGGATCAGCTCGGGGTGGATCGGCTCCAGCAGACCCTGCTCGTTGAGCGCCTGGGCGTACTGTCCCGACACGAACGCCACGTCGATGCCGCTGTCACCACCGGCGGTCAGCTTGGTCATGGCGGTCTCGTTGGTGTCGTGGATCGCGATCTTCAACGGGAACTTGAGCTTGTCCTTGACCTTCTGCGGCAGCTCCTTGGGCGTGTACCCGTCCCACACCGTCACGTTGACCGACTGCTTCGACAGGTCGGCGTTCGGGTTGAGCTGGTCGGCGGTCGCCGCCGGTGCCGCGCCTGCGTTGGTTGACTCACCGCCGCACGCCGCGGCGGCAAGCGCGAGGCCGGCCACCGTGACGAGGACCGGCAGACGACGGGTGAACCGGGTACGGTACACGGCCGCTACTCCTTCAGAATTCCGGTGAATGAGGGGTCGCGCGACCAACCGGGCACGGCAGACCAGACGAGGAGTGTTGCAGCAGAAATCAACATGAGCAAGACTTTTGCGGACACTGTTACCTGGATGTTTGGTATTCCTGTTGAACATGAATTCAATTTGGAGGCGGTTGCTCTCTCTCGGTGAGAAGCCCCTCACCTCAGGGGATCGCGGCGTCTCCGCCGCGCTCGTGACGGCGCTCGGGGGCGGGGGCGACGTGCCGCCGCCGTTCGCGGTCCGCCGCTTCTCCGCGCTGCCCAGCCTCTCGTACGAGGCTGGGGATCTCGACACTGGGGTGCCGGTCGAACGGGATTTCGGCGCACATGTCGACCAGACGAACTACTCGGTGGTCGTGGCCGATCGGGTGGTCGTCAAGTGGCTGACGCCACCGGCCGCGCTGCCGCATCCCGCTCCCGACCTGCTCGCCCACCTGGCCGGGGCCGGATTCCGGGACACGGCTCCGCCGTACGCCGCTCTGACCCGGGTGGACGGGGCGGCCGAGACGCTGCTCGCGCTCGTCACGGGCTACCTGCCGGAGGCCAGGGATGGTTGGGAGTGGTGCGCCGACGAGGCCGCCTCGGGCCGCACCGCCTTCGCGGGAGCCCTGGGTCGCCTGGCCGCGGACCTCCACCTGGCGCTCTCCACTTTCCCACCCCTCTCCATCGCCGCCGCCGCCCCAGCCGTTACACCTATTTTCGGTCTGTCGGTTTCCCGTCCAGCGGAAAGAGCCGAGCAGGCTCTGGCCGAGGCTCTCGCCCTGACGGACGGCGAGGACGGCGCGTGGCTGGCCGGCCGGGCCGACGCCCTCAGAGCCGAGCTGGCCCCGCTGACCAGGCCGATCAGCACGCCGCTGATCCGCATCCACGGCGATCTGCACGTCGGCCAGATCCTGCGGTGGCGCGACGGTTACGCCGTGATCGACTTCGACGGCAACCCCACCGTCGCGGAGGCCGCGCCGTACCAGCCGGTGGCCAGGGACCTCGCCCAGCTCGCCACCAGCCTGGAGCATGTCGCCCAGGTGGCGATCAAGCGCCGCGGCACTCCGCCGCGCCAGGCGCTCGACTGGGCCGGCGAGGCCCGCGAGCTCCTGCTGGCCGCCTACCGGAGCCGCCTGGCCGAGTGCGGCCGGCCGGACCTCCTGGACGAGTCGCTGCTGCGCCCGTTCGAGATCGAGCAGGAGTGCCGGGAACTGGTCTACGCCGCCCGCCACCTGCCCCGCTGGCGCTACGCCCCGATGGGCGTCCTGCGCGCCCGCTACCCCGAGAAGACCCCGTGAATTCCGAGCCATGCCAGGCAGACACTTCTGAGGAGACCCCGTGAATTCCGAGCTCTACCTGGCCGACCTGGAGGCCAAGCCCGCGGCCCTCGCCACCCTCGCGGACGCGCTGGCGGCGGGCGGCCTGTTCGAGGGGCTGCCGGCCGGTGTCCGGCGGGTGCTGTTCCTCGGCATGGGCAGCTCCCGCTACGCCGCCGGGGTGGCCGCGCTCCGCCTGCGCGCGGCGGGCGTCGACGCCTACGCCGACTACGCCTCGGCCGCCGCGTCGTACCCCGCAGGCCCGGAGACGCTCGTGGTGCCCATCTCGGCGACGGGTACCAGCCGCGAGACGCTCGACGCGGTGGCCCGGTACGCGGGCGGCCCGTCGTTCGTGGCAGCGCTCACCAACCATCCCGGCTCAGCTCTCGCGCAGGCGGCCGACCTGGTCGTCCCCATGCACGCGGGCGAGGAGCGGGGCGGGGTGTCCTGCCGTACGTTCCAGCACACGCTCGCCCTGCTGCTCGCGCTGGAAGCCCACCTGACGGGCGACGGGCGCGACCTGGCCGGCCTCGTACGGCGCAGCGCCGAGGCGTCGGCCGACCTCCTCGACCGCAGGCAGGAGTGGCTGCCCCTGACGCTGGAGCTGCTGGACGGCCCGGACGGCGTCTACACCATTGCGCCCGTGGAGCGCCTGTCGTCGGCGGAGCAGTCGGCGCTGATGTTCCGCGAGGGTCCGCGCCGGCCGGCCGACGCCTGCGAGACGGGCGACTGGGCCCACGTGGACGTCTACCTCACCAAGACCCTCGACTACCGCGCGCTGCTCTTCCGCGGCTCCGGCTACGAGGACCAGGCCATGGACTGGGTGCGGCAGCGCGGCTCCACGGTCGTCACGGTCGGCGGGGATCTGGTCGGCGGCGATCTTCTCGGCGGGGATCTCAAGGACGCCACGGCCGCCATCCGCTACGCGCACGACGGCGACGCCGACGTGGCGCTGCTCACGGAGACACTGGTGGCGGAGCTGGTCGCCGCCCATTGGTGGTCGGCGACATCCTGAAGAACGTCAGCGGGAACCGTAGGCGGCGCGGGCGTTCAGCGCGTGCTCGACCAGCGTGATGAGCGAGTCCTTGACCGCCTCGCGGTGCCGCGCGTCCGTACGCACGATCGGGATGTGCGGCGAGAGCGTCAGCGCCTCCCTGACCTCGCTCTCCACGTGCGCGAACTGCCCGTCCCATCCGTTGAGCCCGACGACGAACGGCAACCCGGCCTCCTCGAAGTAGTCGATCGCGGGGAAGCTGTCGGCCAGCCGCCTGGAGTCCACCAGGACCACGGCCCCGATCGCCCCTCGCACGAGGTCGTCCCACATGAACCAGAACCGGTGCTGTCCGGGCGTACCGAACAGGTAGAGGATCAGATCACGGTCGAGCGACACACGACCGAAGTCCATGGCCACGGTGGTGGTCGTCTTGCCCGGCGTGTGCGCGAGGTCGTCGATGCCCGCCGAGGCGTCCGTCATCATCGCCTCTGTCGTCAGCGGCATGATCTCCGACACCGCGCCGACGAAGGTGGTCTTGCCCACGCCGAACCCACCCGCGACGACGATCTTCGTCGAGGTGAGCCCGCTAGAGCCTGCGAAGTCCACTGAGCACCCTTTCGAGCAGGCCCTTGTCAGGGATGCCCGCCTCGAGCTGCGGCTGGTAGACGCGCACCAGCCCTTCCGACTCCATGTCGGCGATCAGCACCCGCGCCACCCCGAGGGGGATCCGCAGCATGGCCGACACCTCGGCCACCGAGCGGACCTGCCGGCACAGCTCGCTGATCGCCCGGTACTCCCGGGTGTAGGCCATACCGAGCCGCATCGACGTCGACGAGGAGATGAGCGCCTCCATGGCCAGGCCACCGCGTGGGGCGGTCCGCCCGCCCGTGACGGCGTACATCCGGACTAACGAGCTGCGCTCGGGTTCCGGTTCGCGGTCATGCCACGCTGCCAACAGTTCACTCCCATCACCAGGTACGCGCGGCCGAGAGTTCCGCGCGGACGGCGGGCGTGAGCACTTGCCCCGCGCGCTCGACCAGAATCGTCATCTGGTAGGCCACCAGACCCATGTCGCAATCGGGTGCGGCCAGCACCGCCAGGCACGAACCGTCACTGATGGCCATGGCCAGGAGCAGCCCGCGGTCCATTTCGATGAGGGTCTGGGTGACTCCGCCGCCTTCGAAGACGCGCGCGGCGCCCTGGGTGAGGCTGATCAGCCCCGCCGCGATGGCCGCGAGCTGGTCGGCGCGGTCCTGGGGGAATCCCCGCGAGATGGCCACCGGCAGCCCGTCGGCGGAGACCACCACGGTGTGGGCGACGCCGGGCACTTGCTCCACGAAGCCGCTGACCAGCCAGTTCAGGTCTCTGGCCGCCTGACTCAGGTTCTTTATCATGATTCCTCCTCTAATTCTTCGCGGCCCTTGCGCACGCCCTGCTGGTAGCCGGCGAGCCTGCTGCGTAACCGGTCGGGCGAGACCGGAGGCGCTTGCACGGGCGTCGGCGGGGGCGCGGCGGAGCCGGGCACGAGGTTGGCCTTCGGCGTCCGCTTGGGCAGTCCGGAGGTGGTCGTCCCGCTCTGGGTGGGTTCGTCGATCGCTCCCGCCGCCTGCCATCCGGTGTCGGCCGGCGAGGTCCAGGCGGGGTCGCGCTGGTCCGGCGTCGGCGTCGCCTTGGTGAACCAGCTCGACTCGAGGGTGGCGTAGAACTCGCTGTCGGCCTGCGGGTCAGCCTGCGGCGGGCGGGAGGCCGAATCGGGCATCGGCACCTCCACCGAGTGCGTGTGCTGTGAGCTGAACCACGACGCCGAATCGAGCGGCTGGTCGAACGCGGGATCGTACGATGGGTGGCCGAGGCCGGGCATCGCCGGTGTGGCCTGCATCGGCACCTGGATGAACGGCGGCTCCGCCGGCTCCACCGGCCCGGGGACCGAGGTGAGCAGCATCTCGGGGATCAGCACCATGGCGGTCAGGCCGCCGGTGTCCTGCGGGCGCAGGTGCACCCTGATGCTGTGCCGCAGCGCGAGCCGGCCGACCACGAACAGGCCCATCCGCCGGGAGACCGAGACGTCGACCACCGGCGGGTTGGCCAGCCGCCAGTTGGCCTGGGCCAGCTCCTCCGGCCCCATGCCGATGCCGTGGTCGGTGACCGAGACCATCAGCCCGCCGCCGTCGATGTGACTGCTGGAGATGATGACCTTGGTGTCGCGCGGGGAGAACGAGACCGCGTTCTCGACCAGCTCGGCGAGCAGATGCACGACGTCGCTGACCGCCTGGCCGGCGATGGCGGCCGCCGACTGCACCTGGACGCTGACCCGGTCGTAGCTCTCCACCTCGCCGAGCGAGGCGCGTACGACGTCCATCAGCTCGACGGCCTCGCTCCACTTGCGGGCCGCCTCCTGGCCGGCCAGGACCAGCAGGTTCTCGCTGTTGCGGCGCATGCGGGTGGCCAGGTGGTCGAGCAGGAACAGGTCGCCGAGCCGGGTGTCGTCGCGCTCGCCGCGCTCCAGCCGCTCGATCAGCGTGAGCTGCCGCTCGACCAGGGTCTGGCTGCGCCGCGACAGGTTGACGAACATCGCGTTGACGTTCGAGCGCAGCCGCGCCTCGTCGCCGGCCAGCCGTACGGCCTCGCGGTGCACCTCGTCGAAGGCCCGCGCGACCTCGCCCACCTCGTCCTTGGAGAAGATGCCGATCGGCGGCACCTCGGCGTTGAGCGCGCCGTCGCGCGACTCGCGCAGGTGCTGCACGAACTCCGGCAGCCGCCGGCCGGCGATCTCCAGCGCCTCGCCGCGCAGCCGGCGCAGCGGGCGGACCAGCGATCTGGCCACCCCCGTGGTGATCAGCAGGACGGCGATGAGCAGCGCGAGCACGGCGCACGCGATGACGAGGGCGCGCTGCCGCTCGTCGGCGCTCAGCGCCTCGCTGCGGATCAGGATGCCGGCGGCCTGGCGCTGCTCGACCTTGCGGAAGGAGTCGACGACGACGTTGCCCGCGTCGTACCACTCCTTGGCGTCGTCGCCGCGGCTGGCCCGGTCGAGCCCGCGCAGCGGCAGCCCGGCCGTGGCCCGGATGAGCACCAGCTCGCGCAGGAACAGCATGCGGTCGGCGGGCCTGCCGTTGACGGTCTCGTCGAAGAAGCGGCGCTCCTCGGCGGTGGCCTCGTCGCCGAAGCTCTTGCGCTCGTTGCGCTCGCGCGACAGCTCGCCGAGGAAGCGCTTGAGCTGTTCCTGGTCGAGGCTCCCCTCGACCAGGCCGGTGGTGACCAGCGCCTGCTGGAGCGAGACGCTCTCCTTGGCCTGGGCCAGCGAGTCGAGCATGCGGGTCTGCCGGAACAGCTCGTCGTCCTGGCTGCCCTTGATCAGCTCGTTGTGCACCGACAGCAGCTCATTGATCACCGTGGTGTAGAGCTCGACGCAGGCACCGGGCAGCAGCTCGGCTTCGAGCGCCTGCTCGCGCAGGCCGGCCAGGTCGTTCAGGCGGCTCAGCATGTTCTCGATCTGGTCGGCGGTACGGCCGGTGACGTCGCCCACCAACTGCTCGGCGCCGGCCCGTACCTCCTTGGTGGACTCGTCCACCTGATCCATCTGGTTGCGCACGGCGGCCAGCCCCGTCACGGGCCGGCCCCTGGCGATGAACCACGAGGTCCTGGCGCGCTCGCCGGCGACCAGGTGGGTGAGCGCGCCGACCTGCTGGGACAGCTGCGCCAGCCGGTTGGTACGGGTGTAGTCACCGGCGGCGCCTATCGAGGCGAACACCTGGATGCCGCCGAGCAGGACGGCGGCGGCGGTCGGGATGACGATGAGGGCGACCAGCCGCGCCCGGACGCGCCAGTTGCGCAGGCGCCAGTTCGCCTCGTCCGCCTGCCGTTCACCCAACTGAGTACTCACCGAACGCAACCTCTCGCCCGAATCGGCGTATATGAAGGGCGCCTGAGGCCCCTGGGGAAAATCAGCAAGTGCCGGTAATTGGAACACATACCTATCAGCTCGGCCAAGCGAACATAAGGCCACAAAAGTTGAGTTGTGTGGCACATGAGGCGAGAACCTGGAGCCCCATTTATACCGACCATTGGCCGAGAAATATTCCAATAACTGAACAAGTGTCCGCTTGTGGGCGTTTGCACCGTTCCAGGGCTATAACACCGGAGAGGCGCGGATGTCTCCTAAAGGTCACAGCGTTGAGATTTGCGTTAGTCAAGACATAGGTTGAGCCCCGTCAAAGCGAGGAGGCGAGTGTGGCGGTTTCTCCCGACAGTGCGGCCATCGAAGTCGACGGGCTGTGGAAGATCTTCGGCCCAACGGCGGAAAGGGTCCTGGAGTGCGATGACAGGTATCTCGAACCCACCGCGCTGAGAGAGAAGACAGGTTGCACCGCCGCAGTCAGAGACGTCAGTTTCGAGGTACGGCCCGGCGAGGTGTTCGTCGTCATGGGCCTTTCGGGAAGCGGTAAATCCACCTTGGTCCGCTGCCTCACCAGGCTCATCGAGCCGAGCGCGGGCGAGGTCAGGATCGACGGCGAGGACATCGGCCGCGCCACCCCCGCCCGCTTACGCGAGATCCGCCGCCACCAGGTCAGCATGGTGTTCCAGCACTTCGGCCTGCTCCCCCACCGGCGGGTGATCGACAACGTCGCCTACGGCCTGGAGATCCAGGGCATCGCCAAGGCCGCCCGGCACGCGCGGGCCGGGGAGATCCTCTCCCTCGTCGGCCTCGACGGGCACGCCGACGCCTACCCCGACCAGCTCTCCGGCGGCATGCAGCAACGGGTCGGCCTGGCCCGCGCGCTCGCCGTCGACCCTCGGGTGATGCTCTTCGACGAGCCGTTCAGCGCGCTCGACCCGCTGATCCGCCGCGACATGCAGGCCGAGGTGATCCGCCTGCACCGCGAGGTCGGCAAGACGATGGTGTTCATCACCCACGACCTGTCCGAGGCGCTCAAGCTGGGCGAACGCATCGCGATCATGCGGGCCGGGGCGATCGTGCAGCTCGGCACGCCGGAGGAGCTGGTGGGTGCGCCGGCCGACGACTACGTGGCCGACTTCGTGCGCGACATTCCCAGGAGCCACGTGCTCACGCTGCGCTGGATCTGCCGCCCGCCCGAGCCCGGCGAGCCCCTCGACGGGCCGGTCCTTCCCGCGCACACGGTCATCAAGGACGCGATCGGCGCCATGTCGTCCTCCTCCCGGCCCATCCGGGTCGTCGACGGCGACGAGCTGGCCGGAGTCGTGGACCGGGTGGACATGCTCACCTTCCTCGCGGGGCAGGACGCGGCGAGCGCCGTACAGGCGAGCGCATGAGCACCACGGCCGTCACGACTCCCTCCAGGCTGCGTGTGCCCAGGTGGGCGGTGCCGGCGGGGATCGCGGTGCTGTTCGCCGTCGCCTACCTCCTCTTCCGCGGCACGGGAACGCTCCCGCACGACAAGTCGGCGCCGCAGTTCCTGGCGCTCACCGACCTGCGCGAGTGGATCGACGACCACCGCAACTCCAACCCGCTGTTCCTGTACTTCCTGAACTACATCCGGATCTTCGTCGGCTCGGTCTACACGGCCTTCCAGGCCGGGCTGTACGCGCTCGGCTGGCCCGGGCTCATCGGCGTGATGGGCGCGCTGGCCTGGCTGGCGGGCGGGTGGCGGATCGCGCTGCCGGCGCTGGCCGGTGTCGGCTCGTTCGGTGTGCTCGGGCTCTGGCAGTCGAGCGTCGACACGCTGGCCCTGGTCGCCGCCTCGGTGCTGCTGTCGCTGGCGATCGGGATCCCGCTGGGCGTCTGGGCGGGGCTCTCGCCACGGGCGCGCAGGACGATCACGCCGGTCCTCGACGTCATGCAGATCATGCCGACGTTCGCCTACCTGGCGCCGCTGGTGCTGTTCTTCCACATCGGCGCGCCCGCCGGCGCCATCGCGACGATGATCTACTCGATCCCGCCGGCCATCCGCATCACCGCGCTGGCCATCGAGCAGGTCTCCCCCACGGCCGTCGAGGCGTCGTCGTCGCTGGGCGCCACGGGACGCCAGACCCTGTTCAAGGTCTACCTGCCGCTGGCCAGGTCGACGATGGCGCTGGCGGTCAACCAGACCATCATGATGGCGCTGTCGATGGTCGTCATCGCGAACCTCATCTCGGCGCCGGGCCTGGGCGGCGACATCATCCGGGGCCTGTCACGCGCCCAGGTCGGCATCATGCTCCCGGCCGGGATCGCGATCGTCATCATGGCGGTGGTGCTGGACCGCATGCTGGTCGCGCTCGCCCGCGAGGGAGCGCCGCCGTCTGGAGGAGGAGCGCCGGGAGCGCAGCGACCAGAGCGACGGGGGAAGACGGCGGCATTGGGCGACCGAGCCGCCTCACGAAGTGAGGCCATAAGCACGCGGGCTCGCCTTATCCCCGCCGCCGCGCTGGCCGCCGCCGGGCTGGCGCTGACGCCGCTACTGCCCACCGAGTGGCCCGAGGGCTGGACGGTGAACTTCGTCGTCCAGGTCAACGACGCGGTGCACTGGGCCGAGACGAACTGGTACGGCGTCACGACGTTCGTCAAGGACGTCACGACCGGTCTCCTGATCAACCCGCTGGAAGACCTGCTCACCTCGGCGCCGTGGTGGCTGATCGCCGCCGCCGCGTTGCTCCTGGCCTGGTGGGTGAGCGGGGTACGACCGGCGCTCACGGCACTCGGCTGCCTGCTGGCGATCGCACTGCTCGGCGTCTGGGAGCACGCCATGCAGACGCTCACCACCGTCGCGGTCGCGGTGCTCGTCACCCTGGTCATCGGCCTGCTGCTGGGCGTGGCGGCCGCGCGGTCGTCCCGGTACTCGGCCGTACAGCGCCCGATACTCGACGCCGCGCAGACCATGCCGGCCTTCGTCTACCTGCTGCCCGCGCTCGCCCTGTTCGAGACGACCAGGTTCACCGCGATCTTCGCCTCGGTCATCTACGCGGTGCCCCCGGTCGTCCGCCTGGTCGAGGACGGCATCAGGGCGGTGCCCGCGACCGTGGTGGAGGCGGCCACGGCCGCCGGGTCCACCCCGGGCCAGCTCCTGTGGAAGGTGCAACTGCCGATGGCCCGCCGGGCGATCCTGCTGGCCGCCAACCAGGGCATCGTGATGACGCTGGCCATGGTCGTCGTGGGCGGCCTGGTCGGGGCCGGCGCCCTCGGCTACGACGTGGTCGTGGGCTTCTCCCAGCGGACCGACTTCGGGATGGGGTTCGTCGCCGGCGTCGCGACGGTCCTGCTCGGGGTCATGCTCGACCGCATCACGCAGGGTGCCGACAGGCGCCCTTCCCCCCAAAGAAGGAAAACCACATGAATATTCGCCTGCTCGCAGGCCTTCTCGCGCTCGGGCTCGCGGCAGCGGGATGCGGCGGCGCCAAGGTCGAAGAGCCTTCCAGCTCCGCCGCGCCCCAGGCCAAGGGCAGCGCCTCGAGCGCCGGAACCGTCAAGATAGCGATCAATCCGTGGGTGGGCTACGAGGCCAGCGCCAACGTGGTGGCGTACCTGCTGAAGAACGAGCTCCACTACGACGTCCAGCTCCCGGAGATCAAGGAGCAGCTCGCCTGGGAGGGCTTCGAGACCGGCGACGTGGACGTCATCATCGAGAACTGGGGTCACCCGGATCTGGCGAAGAAGTTCATCGAGGAGAAGAAGGTCGCCGTGTCGGCTGGCTCGACCGGCAACAAGGGCGTCATCGGCTGGTACGTGCCCAAGTGGATGGCCGACAAGTACCCGGACATCACCGACTACAAGAACCTGAACAAGTACGCCGGCCTGTTCAAGACGTCGGAGTCCGGCGGCAAGGGCCAGCTCCTCGACGGCGACCCCAGCTACGTCACCAACGACGAGGCCCTGGTCAAGAACCTCAAACTGGACTTCAAGGTGGTCACGGGCGGCAGCGAGGCGGCCCTGCTCAAGTCGGCGACCCAGGCGCAGGAGCAGAAGAAGGCGCTGCTGTTCTACTTCTGGACGCCGCACTGGCTCTTCGACAAGGTCGATCTCGTCCGCGTCAACCTGCCCGCCTACACCCAGGGCTGCGACAGCGACCCCAAGAAGGTCGCCTGCGACTACGCGGAGCTGGACCTCGACAAGATCGTGAGCAAGAAGTTCGCCGACACCGGCGGCAAGGCCTACGACCTGGTCAAGAACTTCAGCTGGACCAACGAGGACCAGAACGCCGTCGCCAACGACATGACCAACGCGGGTATGACCGGCGAGCAGGCCGCCAAGAAGTGGGTCGAGGCCAACACCGCCAAGTGGCAGGCGTGGATCCCCAAGTAACCGTTCCCAGTCGTAACCCCTCTTGACCGCGGCCCCCTGCGGGCCGCGGTCGTGGAGCCTCTCATGCCTCACATGCCTCACATGCGAACCAAGACGATCGCCGGGCCGCTGGTGGCGGCCCTGCTGCTGACGGCCTGTTCCAGCGGGGCGCCGTCGCCCGCCGCCGCGGCGAAGGGCACGGTGCACATCGACGTGCACGGCTGGGTGGGCTACGAGGCCCAGGCCGCCGTACTGGCCTACCTGCTCCAGCACGAGCTGGGGTACAAGGTCCAGAGGCGCAAGATGAAAGAGGAGGACTCCTGGAAGGGCTTCGAGACCGGCCAGGTCGACGTGATCGTCGAGAATTGGGGGCACAACGCTCTTAAGAAGGAGTACATCGAGGACAAGAAGGTCGCGCTCTCCGCTGGTCTCACCGGAAACAAGGGCGTGATCGGATGGTACGTCCCCGAGTGGATGGTCAAGAAATATCCGGACATCACCAGCTGGCGAAGCTTGAACAAGTATTCGAGCCTATTTCGGACCGCTAAATCTGGAAATTCCGGTCAGGTACTCGACGGGGACCCGTCGTTCGTCACCAACGACGAGACGCTCGTGAAGAACCTCGGCCTCGATTACCGGGTCGTCTACTCCGGCAGCGAGGACGCTCTGATCAAGGCGGCACAGGTGGCGACGAAGAACCGTACGCCGGTGCTGATGTATTTCTACGAACCCCAGTGGCTGTTCACCAAGGTCAAACTCGTCAAGATCAACCTGCCCGCCTACTCCATAGGTTGCGACGCCGTCGCCGCCAAGGTCGCCTGCGACTATCCGCCGTACCTGCTCGACAAGATCGTGAGTAAGAAGTTCGCCGAGACCGGCGGCGCGGCGTACGAGCTGGTCCGCAACTTCACCTGGAGCAACGACAACCAGAACGCGGTCGCCAGTGACATGATCAACGGCAAGATGACCGCCGACGAGGCCGCCAAGAAGTGGGTCGACGAGAACAAGATCGTGTGGAAGGACTGGATCCCCCGTTGAGGTTCGACTACGTCATCGTGGGCGGCGGGTCGGCCGGGTGCGCCCTGGCCAGCCGGCTCAGCGCCGATCCCTCGGTGTCGGTGCTGGTGCTTGAGGCGGGCCGGCCCGACTACTCCTGGGATGTGTTCATCCACATGCCGGCGGCGCTGATGTTCCCCATCGGCAGCCGGTTCTACGACTGGAAGTACGAGTCGGAGCCCGAGCCGCACATGAACGACCGGCGCGTCTACCACGCCCGCGGCAAGGTGCTCGGCGGCTCCAGCAGCATCAACGGCATGATCTTCCAGCGCGGCAACCCGCTGGACTACGAGCGCTGGGCCGCCGATCCGGGCATGGAGAGCTGGGACTACGCGCACTGCCTGCCGTACTTCAAGCGGATGGAGCACTGCCTCGCCGACCCCGGCTCGGACTTCCGCGGCGGCGACGGGCCGCTGATGCTGGAGCGCGGTCCCGCGAAGGGGCCGCTCTTCGAGGCGTTCTTCGAGGCCGTCCAGCAGGCCGGGCACCCGCTCACCGACGACGTGAACGGCTTCCGGCAGGAGGGCTTCGCCGCCTTCGACCGCAACGTCTTCCGCGGCCGTCGGCTGAGCGCCGCCCGCGCCTACCTGCATCCGGTACGGCATCGCCGCAACCTTACGGTCAGGACCCGGGCCTTCGTGGAGAAGGTGGTCTTCGAGGGCACCCGTGCGGTCGGCGTGATCTGCGACGGCCGGCGCATCCCCGCAGGCGAGGTCATCCTGTGCGGCGGCGCCATCAACTCCCCGCAGCTGCTGCAGCTGTCGGGCGTCGGCCCCAGAGCGCTGCTCGAACCGCTGGGCATCGAGGTGGTCCACGACCTGCCTGGCGTGGGCGAGAACCTCCAGGACCACCTGGAGGTGTACGTCCAGCACGCCTGCGCCGAGCCGGTGTCGCAGCAACCGTCGCTGGCCCTGTGGCGCCGGCCCCTCATCGGCGCGAACTGGCTCTTCCTGCGCGGCGGCCCCGGGGCCACCAACCATTTCGAGGCCGGCGGCTTCATCCGCTCCAACGACCAGGTCCGCTACCCGAACCTGATGTTCCACTTCCTGCCGATCGCGATCCGCTACGACGGCTCGGCCCCCGCGGGAGGCCACGGCTACCAGGTGCACATCGGCCCGATGTACTCCGACGCCCGCGGCTCGGTGCGCGTCAAATCGGCCGATCCCCGGCGGAAGCCCGCACTGCGCTTCAACTACCTGTCCACGGACCAGGACCGGCGCGAGTGGGTGGAGGCCGTCAGGCATGCCCGCGCCATCCTGTCCCAGCCCGCCTGGGCCGGTCTGGACGCCGGTGAGCTCTCGCCGGGACCCGCCGTACAGACCGACGAGGAGATCCTGGACTGGGTGGCCAGGGACGGCGAGACCGCGCTGCACCCGTCCTGCACCTGCAAGATGGGCACCGGCGAACTGGCCGTCGTGGACCCCGAGACCATGCGCGTGCACGGCCTGGACGGGCTGCGGGTGGTGGACGCCTCGGCCATGCCCTACGTCACGAACGGCAACATCTACGCGCCGGTGATGATGCTGGCCGAGAAGGCGGCTGACCTCGTGCTCGGCAACACGCCCCTGCCACCCGAACCCGTCGAGTTCTACCGCCACACTCCATGATTCCTTGGCCTACCGGTCCAGGCGCTGGTAGAGGCGGACCGACAGGACGAAGAAGACGGCGGTGATCGCCAGCGGCCAGACGATCGCCATCGTCACCGCGTGCTGGGCGACCCACGACTCGCCGCCCCAGCCGGGATTGCCGAACAGCTCCCTGGCCGCCGCGACGGTCGACGACAGAGGGTTCCACTCGGAGACGGCGCCCAGCCAGCCCGGCATGGTGGCCGGGGCGACGAAGGCGTTCGAGAGAAACCCGATCGGAAACTCCAGCGTCTGGATGACCGTCACCGCCCCCGGGTCCTTGGCCACCAGACCGAGGTACATCCCCACCCACAGCAGGGCGAAGCGCAGCAGCAGGAGCAGTCCCACGGCCCCGAGTGCCCCGCCGAGGCTCGCCGGGCGCCAGCCCACCGCGAAGCCGCAGGCCAGCAAGCCCGCCAGGACCAGCACCGAGTTGAGCAGGTCGGCGACGGCCCGGCCGATGAGGACGGCCGAGGGGGCCATCGGCATGGACCGGAACCGGTCGGTCACGCCACGGGAGAGGTCCGTGGTGATCGCGACCATGGTGGCGCCGAGTCCGAACAGCATCGTCATTCCGTACATGCCGGGCATGAGGAAGGCGAAGTAGTCGGCTCCCTCCGGCACGTCCACCGCACCGCCGAACAGGTAGCCGAACGCGAGGGTGATCACCACGGGGAACGCGGTCCCGAACACGATCGTCATGGGCTGGGCGATCCAGTGGATCAGGTCACGCCGCGCGACCGACCACCCGTCGGCCAGCGCCCAGCGCAGCCGGGTGAGCGGCGGGTCCATGGCCAGTTCAGTCATGTGGGAACTCCTGCCATCGAAGGGTTTCAGGCGGCGGTGAGGCGGTTTCAGGCGGCCGTGAGGCTCAGGAAGACCTCGTCGAGTGTCGGCCTGCGCAGCGCGACGTCCTCGGCCTCGATGCCCACGGCCGAGAACGCCGTCAGGACCGCCGTGAGCGTCTGAACCCGTTCGCTCACCGGGGCGCTCACGTGACGGGTTTCCTCGTCGATCTCGGCGGGCCCGGCGGCCACCCGGCCGACGATGCCGGCGGCCTCGGCCAGCCGCGCCGCGTCCCTGACGACCACGTCGAGCCGGTCGCCGCCGAGCGTGGACTTGAGCTCGCCCGGCGTGCCCTCGGCGACGACCCGGCCGGCGTCGATGACCGAGACGCGGTCCGCGAGCTGGTCGGCCTCCTCCAGGTATTGGGTGGTGAGCAGCACCGTGGTGCCGGTGGCGACGAGGGCGCGCACCGCCTTCCACACCTCGCCGCGGCTGCGCGGGTCGAGCCCCGTGGTGGGCTCGTCGAGGAAGAGCACGGGCGGGGAGAGGATCATCCCGGCCGCCAGGTCGAGCCGGCGCCGCATGCCGCCCGAATACTCCTTGACGGGACCCGGATGCTCCAGGCCGAACGCGTCCAGCAGCTCGGCGGCCCGCCTCCTGGCCGCGCGGGTGTCCAGGTGGTAGAGGCGGCCGAACAGCTCCAGGTTCTGCCTGCCGGTCAGCACCTCGTCCACCGCCGCGTGCTGGCCGACGAGGCCGATGCTCCGCCGTACGAGCCGGGGGCGGGCCGCCACGTCGAACCCGGCCACCTCCGCGCGGCCGCCGTCCGGGCGCAGGAGCGTGGTGAGGATCCTGACGGCCGTGGTCTTGCCCGCGCCGTTCGGGCCGAGCAGCCCGCAGACCGTGCCCTCAGCCACGTCCAGGTCGAAGCCGTCAAGGGCCGTCTTCTGGCCGTACGCCTTGCGCAGGCCCTGTGCCAGTACCGCTGCCATAACGCCTCCTTTAACTCCGTACGTCGTACCGTACAGCATACGATTCAAGCCAGGCAACCGTACGGTGTACCGTACGAACGTGACCATCGAGTACTCCGGCAAGGGCGACCCGGCACGCAGCCTGGCCCTGCTCTGGCGCACCAGCGAGCGGACCAGCCGTAAGGGCAAGCCCGACCTGAGCGTCGACCGGGTCGTCCGCGCCGCCATCGAGGTGGCCGACGCCGAGGGCCTTCAGGCGCTGTCGATGCGCCGCGTCGCCGAGCGGCTGGGCGTCGGCACGATGTCGCTCTACACGTACGTACCGGGCAAGCCGGAACTGCTCGACGTCATGCTCGACACCGTGTACGGCGAGACGGGTTACGGCGAGCCGGCCAGGCCGGAGGAGTCGCCCGGCGACTGGCGGGCCAGGCTGACGCTCATCGCCAAGGAGAACTGGGCGCTCTACCAGCGTCACCCCTGGCTCCTCCAGGTGGCCACCAACCGCCCGGTTCTGGGACCGAACACCACGGCCAAGTACGACTACGAGCTGCGCGCCGTCGACGGCATCGGGCTGACGGACGTGGAGATGGACTCGGTGATCACCTTGGTGACCGGGTTCGTGCACGGCACGGCCCGGGGGGCGGTGGAGGCCGCGCAGGCGGAGAGCCAGACCGGGCTGACGGACGAGCAGTGGTGGGCGGCGCACGCCCCGTTCCTCAGCCGGATCTCGGACGCCTCGCGCTGGCCCACGGCCTCCCGCGTCGGCCAGGCCGCGGCGGAGGCCCTGGGCGGCGCCTACAGCGCGGAGCACGCCTTCGAGTTCGGCCTCGAACGCGTCCTGGACGGCATCGACGCCCTGATCACCCGACGAGCCGGATCGGCTTAGCCGGCCCCGCTCCGGAATGGTCGCCCGGCGGGTCGGATCGGTCTGACGATCCCCGCTCGGCCGGTTCCGCTAGTGGTCGGCCGCTTCCTTGACAGCGGGTGCGGCGCGGTGCTCAGGTAGGCCCGCGGTGGCGAGCGCGTTGGCGAGTTGCCGCTCCGTAGGTGGCACGGTCCAGGTCAGGCCGGGTCCGCCGTTGGCGATCGCGCTCGTCAGCACGCTGCGGAGCACCACCTCGTCGGGCGCTCCCGGCTGCCGGGCCCGCGACTCGTCGTACTGGTCACGGATTCGGGCCAGGTCGAGCAGCAGCGTGGTGCCAGGCCGCCCGTTGCCACCTGGCACGGCGACTCCCTGCGCGTCCAGGCCATCCCCGCCCGGCACGGCGACTCCCAGCACACCCAGGGCGCCCCCGCCCGGTACGGCGACCTCAGCGCGGACGATCGCGCGCACCCTGGCGGCGAAGCCCTCGCCATCGGTCCAACCTGGCCGTAGGTGCAGCACCCCTGGCTCCTCGGTGGCCAGGAAGCCGGCCAGCAACGCGCTGACCGTGGTCTGCGGATCGTGCATGGCCTCCTGCCCCCGGGCGGCGAACCGGCCGGCGAGCAGGTCGAGCGAGATGAGCCGCGGCGGCTCGAACACCGTCAGGACGCCGCATTCCCCGCCGATGTCCATCGAGTTCCCGGCGTCGGCGTAGGCCCTCAGACCTTCCAGCAGCGCGGTCGCGGCCTCTTCGTCCAACCGCGCCTCCCACCCCGCCCCAGGCTCGCCGGATGAGCCGAACAAGCCCGATGTACCCAACGAGCCGGATTGGCCCGATATGTAGGCACGGCGGGACCACCAGACGGCCACGCCGAGCACCACGGCAACGGCGGCGGCGAGCGCGATCCACATGATGGCCGCTAGGAGACGGGCGCCGCACGCAGGCGAACGACGTGCTCCACGAGCGAGATCAGCGTCCCCTTCACCGACTCGCGGTTCCGCGCGTCCGTACGCACGATCGGCACGTGCGACGACAGCGCCAGCGCCTCGCGCACCTCGTCCTCCGAGTGCTGGAACTGACCGTCCCAGCCGTTGACGCCCACCACGAACGGCAGCTTGGCCTCTTCGAAGTAGTCGATCGCCGGGAAGCTGTCGGCCAGGCGCCGCGTGTCGAGCAGCACCACGGCGCCGATCGCGCCGCGCACGAGGTCGTCCCACATGAACCAGAACCGGTGCTGTCCGGGCGTGCCGAACAGGTAGAGGATCAGGTCACGGTCGAGCGACACACGACCGAAGTCCATGGCCACGGTCGTCGTCTGCTTGTTCGGCGTCATACCGAGGTCGTCGATGCCCGCGGACGCGTCGGTCATGACCGCTTCCGTGGTGAGCGGCAGGATCTCGGACACCGCCCCCACGAACGTCGTCTTGCCGACGCCGAACCCGCCCGCGACGACGATCTTCGTCGACGTGAGGCCGGGGCTAGAGCCTGCGAAGTCCACTGAGCACCCTTTCGAGCATATTGAGGTCTGGCTGTCCATCACTGAGACGTGGCTGGTGCAGGCGGACAAGTCCTTCGTCGGACATGTCCGCCACGAGCACCCGAGCCACGCCCAGCGGGACGCGGAGCAGGGCCGAGATCTCGGCGACCGACCGGAATGTACGACAGAGCTGCATGATGGCCTCCTGCTCGGGAGTGAGCATGGACATCTCGTCATCCGGTATGGACATCGACGAGATCAGCGTCTCCATCGCCAGGTGGTAACGCGGCTCTGAGCGGCCGCCGGTCACCGCGTACGGACGGAACAGGGGCTCATCGTCCCCGGTTCCGTCAATGCCGTACACGGCCCTCCCCCATCAGTTCCATTGCATCACCGCGTCCTGGCCGCCTGAAGCTCCGCGCGCAGGGCCGGCGTCAGCGCCTGGCCCGCCCTGTCAACGAGCAGCGTCATCTGGTACGCCACCAGTCCCATGTCGCAGTCGATCCCCGCCAACACGGTGAGGACGGAGCCGTCGCTGATCGCCATCACGACGAGCAGCCCGCGCTGCATCTCGACGACGGTCTGCGACACGGAGCCGCCCTCGAACACCCGGGACGCGCCCACGGTCAGGCTCAGCAGGCCCGCGGACACCGCGGCGAGCTGGTCGGCGCGGTCCGGCGGGAAGCCCTCGGAGCTGGCCAGGCAGAGGCCGTCGGCCGAGACGACGACGGCATGCGCGACTCCGGGCGTGTTCCGCACGAAGTCGGTGATCAGCCAGTCGAACCTATGGGCCTCATGGCTAAGGGTGGTCACTCGCCCTCCCCGGCAGGACGCTCAATCACTGTTGTTCCTCCTGTCCACGTACTTCCGCACGACCCCGGCGTACTCCCTGCTGGAAGTTCGCCAACCTGCTGCGCGATCGCTCGGCGGAGACCGGTGGCATCGGGACCTGCCGCTGCGACTGCTGCGGTTGGCCTGCCGTACCAGGAACCAGGTTCGCCTTGGGAGTGCGCTTGGGTAGCCCTGAGGACGTGGTGCCCCCAAGGCTGGGATCGCTCGCGGCGGCCGCCGCCTGCCAACCGGCGTCAGCGGGGTTTCGCCACGAATCCTCCACAGAGAGTATGGCTTGTGTGGGGGTCGACTCATCCCGGCTCGGCGAATCCGGTGCCCGCTCTTCCGGCGGCCGGCGGAACCAGGCGGATTCCACGGCGGCGAAGATAGGCAGGAACTCCTCCTGACCGGGCTCCATGGGCGAGACGTCCACCGACGGCGGGGCGTCCTGCCTGCGCGGCTCACCGGTGCTGTAGGGCGTCTGGAACGCGCCGTCGGAGCCGGGGCCGGGATAGGAGGGGAAGGAACCGGTGCGTTCCTGGCTGGGGTACGACGGGGGCTGGGCCGGGTACTGCGGCCCGGACGCCGGCGGCTGCACCGGATACGCCCGGCCGGGCGACCTCGTCCCCTGGGCCGGGTTGGTGGGATACGACGGCGGCTGGCCCGGGTCGGGGAACGACGGCGACTGGCTCGGGTACGACGGATAGCTGCCCGAGTCGAAGGACGGCCGGTGCGCCCCGCCGTCCGTGTCGGCGGTGAAGGGTCGCGACGGCGCGGAGCCGGTGTCGAAGGAGTCGAAGCTGGCGAACGAGCGGAACGTGCCGTTGGGCGCGGGCACCCCGTTGGGCGGCGTGGCCGGCGGCGCGCCGTTGGTGGGCATGCCGTTCGCGGGCGTGGCGGCGCCGAACGCGGGCCGCTGGGGCAGCGAGGGCCGGGAGCCGTCGGGGATCAGCGACGGCGGCAGCAGCACCATGGCGATCAGCCCGGTGCCTTCGCCCTTGCGCAGTTGGACCCGGATGCCGTGGCGCAGCGCCAGCCGGCCGACCACGAACAGGCCCATCCGCCGCGACACCGACACGTCCACGACCGGCGGCTCGGCCAGGCGGCGGTTGGCCTCGGCCAGCTCGTCGTCGGTCATGCTGATGCCGACGTCGTTCACCGACAGCAGCGCGCCGCCGCCTTCGATGAGGCTGCTCGACACCACGACGTTGGAGTTGTTCGGGGAGAACTGGATGGCGTTCTCGACCAGCTCGGCCACCAGGTGGACGAGGTCGTTGGCCGCGCTGCCGAGCACCGAGGTGGCTCGGTGCACCTTGACCTGAACGCGCTCGTAGCCCTCGACCTCCGACAGCGCCGCGCGGACCACGTCGACCAGCTTGGCCGGCTGGCTGCGCCGGCGGGTGGCCTCGTGCCCGGCCAGGACCAGGAGGTTCTCCGAGTTGCGCCGCATGCGGGTGGCCAGGTGGTCGAGCTTGAACAGGTCGGCCAGGCGGGCGCCGTCCTGCTCGCCCTTCTCCAGGCCGTCGATCAGCGAGATCTGCCGCTCGACCAGCGTCTGGGTGCGGCGCGAGAGGTTGACGAACATCGAGCTGATGTTGCTGCGGAGGTCGGCCTCCTCGCCCGCCAGCCGTACGGCCTGGCGGTGCACCTGGTCGAAGGCCCTGGCCACGTCGCCGATCTCGTCGTCGCCCTCGATCTCGATCGGGCGGACGTCGGCGGGGGCGTCACCGGTGACGCGGAGCTTGCGCACCACGTCCGGCAGCCGGAACCCGGCGATCTCCAGAGCCTCGGTACGCAGGCGGCGCAGCGGCGTGACCATCGAGCGGGCGATCGCGATGGTGAACAGCAGGACGAGCAGCAGCAACGCCACGATGAGCACAGCGGCGATGATCGCGTTGCGGGTCTCGGAGTCGCGTAGCTCCTGGCTGCGCAGCGCCACCTTCTGGCTCAGGTCACCCTCGATCGAGTGCAGGATGTCGATGGCGGTGGCGTTGTCGTCGAACCACTGGTCCGGCGCCGGCTTCTTGCGGTCGGTCTGGGCGAGCAGATCGTCCCTGATCCTGACGCCCGGTGCCTTGCCGGCGGCGAGCGTGATGGCGCGGGCCTTGGTCAGCTCGCTGTTGTAGTACTCGGGCGCGGTCAGCGCCTTCGACAGGGCGAGGCCGACGACCGGTCCGGCCTCCTGGCCGACGGAGGCGATCTCCGCGCGCTGCCTGGCGTTGGCGGCGATGAACCGCTCGACCTCCTGGGCGTCCACACTGGCGGAGTTGTAGTAGGCCTTGAGCAGCTGGACGCGCTGCTTGGACACCTCTTCCTTCGCGCGCGCCAGCGCGCTCAGCGCGCGGAACTGGCCGATGATCTGCGAGTCGTCGCTGAGCAGGCTCAGCTCGTCGTGCAGCTTGAGCAGCGTGTCGAGCAGCGAGTCGTAGCGGGTGGTGTCCTTCTGACCCTCGCTGCGGGTCCTGTTCAGGACGTTGAAGTCGTAGCGGGCCCGCTTGACCGCGTTGAGCACGCGGTCGCCGTAGGACTCGTCCATGACCGCCATGTCGGCCTGTACGGTCTTGACCAGCGCGTCGACCTTCGCCTTACGCTCTTTGTACGGCTCGGTGAGCTTCTTGCGCACCTTGCTGGAGGCGGCCAGCCAGCCGCCGGTGTCACGCTCCAGCCCGAGCGCCTGTACCAGGTCGCGAATGTGACCGGCCTGCTCCGCGGCCAGCGCCGTGCGGTCGTAGTCGCCGATGCTCTGAACCGAGCCCACCACGCGCGCTCCCCCGAGCACGACTCCCGCCATGGTGGGAACGAGGACCAGCGCGGTGAGACGCCATCTCACGCGCCAGTTACGCAGCCCCAGCCGGGGCAGCAACCGCTTTCCGCGGGCCTGCCTGGCGGTTTGGCCGCCTTCGGAGTTCCCCGTAGTCACTGCTTCCGCTACCCCTCAATCATCCCGTTCCGTCGGCGGGTCAGGCCGTCCGCTACGTAAAGCACCCGACTTTCCACGCAAAACGGGCACATCGCTGCAAAAGATACCCGTAACTCATGTGTGCTGTTGGTTAACGAAGTGCCGCAAGCACCTGGTCGCGGACTTGGGTCCGCTGGGCGCCGTCGCTGAGGGGCCGTCCGGCACGATCGACCACGTAGAAGACGTCCACCGCCTCCGCGCCGAGAGTCTCCACGCGAGCGGCCCTCACGTCAAGACCACATTCACCGAAAGCCCGTCCAATGCGCCACAGGAGTCCCGGTCTGTCATGGGCCCTGACTTCGACCACGGTAGCGGTCGCGGAGGCATCGTCCACCAAGGTGACACGGGGTGGAGCGACAGGAACGCGAGGGGGTCTCATAGCCCTCGTACGGCGGGCAAGACGCTGCTCGATGTCAAGACGCCCAGCAAGGACGAGACGAAGATCGGCCTCCAGCGTGGCGGGGTCCGGCGGCGAGCCGTATTCCGGGACGACGGAGAACTCGATCACCGCGGTGGAGCCGGCGGCAGCGGACGAGGCGGAGCGGACGATCAAGCGATGCGCGGCCAGCACGCCGGCGGCGCTCCACAGGAGCCCGGCCCGGTCGGGGGCGACGACCGTGACGGCTCCCCCATGGACGCGGATGGCGGCGCCGCCGTGCCGGGCCAGCGCGGCCTGCTCGGCCGACAGGCTGGGCGCCTTGGGCGGCGTCGAGCCGGACAGCACGGAGCGGACGCGGCGTACGAGATCGGCGACGAGCCCGGCCTTCCACGCGTTCCAGGCGGCCGGGCCGGTGGCGTGCCCGTCGGAGACGGCCAGCGCGGCGAGCAGGTCGAGCACCTCGCGCGAGCCGACCGTGCCCGCGACCTTCTCGATCGTGACGGGGTCGTCGAGGTCCCTGCGGGTGGCGGTCTCAGGCAGCAGCAGATGGTGGCGTACGACGGTGGCGAGCGTCTCGACGTCCGCGGCGGACAGGCCGATGCGGGTTCCGATGTCGCGGACCACGACCTCGCCGGTCACCGAGTGGTCACCGGGCCAGCCCTTGCCGATGTCGTGCAGCAGCGCCGAGATCAGCAGCAGGTCGGGGCGGGAGACCTCGCGGGTGTGGCTGGCGGCGTTGGCGGCGGCCTCGATCAGGTGCCGGTCGACGGTGAAACGGTGGATCGGGTGACGCTGCGGACGGTGTCGTACGCGCTCCCAGTCAGGAATCAGCCTGACCAAAATGCCCGCTTGGTCAAGTTCCTCCCAGACCGGAACGGCGGCACGGCCCGCGCCCAGGATGGACACCAGCGCGTCACGGGCCTCTTCGGGCCACGGCACGGGCATCGGGGGCGACTGAGCGGCCAGAACGGACATGGTGGCGGGGGCGAGCGGCAGCCCCGAGTCGGCCGCCGCGGCGGCGGCACGCAGCACCAGGACCGGGTCCTTGCGCGGGTCGACGCCACGGGCGAGCACCACTTCACCACCGTGCTCGACCACGCCGTCGGCCAGCGGTCGGCGTCCGCGTGGAGCCGGTCCCGACACCAGCCTGTCAACCGTGCGCCAGGTGGCGTCGAAGGCGTGGGAGATGGTCCGGCCCGCCTCGGCGAGCCGGCGCATCAGCGCCTCGGCGTCGAGCAGTCCGAGCAGCCCGGCGACGGCTTCCTGCTCCTGGAGCACGAGCCTGTCGGCGCTCCGCGCGGTGACGATGTGCAGGGCGTGGCGTACGTCGAGGATGAACTCATAGGCCTCACGCGCCCGGGGACCGGGCGCGGAGGCGACCCAGGCCGCTGCCACGGCCTGCATGGCTTGGACGTCGCGAAGGCCGCCGCGGCCGTCCTTGAGGTCGGGTTCGAGAAGGAAGGCCAGTTCGCCGCTGACCTGGGCGCGCCGGTCCGCCGCCTCGCGCAGCTCACCGAGCCGGCGGCGGGAGTCGGCGCGCCACTCGGCGAGCACGGACTCCCTGGCCTTCTTCGTCAGCTCGGGATCGCCCGCTATGTGCCTGGCCTGAATAAGGCCCAGCACGGCTTTGAGATCGTCGCGGGCGACCGCCACGGCCTCGTCCACGGTTCGCACCGAGTGGTCGAGGCCGACGGCGGAGTCCCAGATCGGATACCAGACGCGCTCGGCGATCCGCGCCACGTCGTCCCTGCCGTTGTGCAGGAGGACGAGGTCGAGATCGCTGCCGGGCGCCAGTTCGCCGCGCCCCAGGCTCCCTACGGCGACCAGTGCGACGTGCTCGCCGTCACTCGCCGTGCGGAAGAGGTCTTTGAGCCAGCGGTCAGTGTCCGCGGCCCGCTCCTTGCGGGCCGCGGCGTAGGTACGAGCCTCACCCCTCACAGGGCCTCTGGACCCCGTTCTCCGGTGCGGACCCGGATCACCGTGTCGACCGGGACGGACCAGACCTTGCCGTCACCGATCTTGCCTGTCTGGGCCGCCTTGACGATGACGTCGATCACGTCCTCGGCGTCCTCCTCCTCGGTCAGCACCTCCAGGCGCACCTTGGGGACCAGGTCCACCTGGTATTCGGCGCCGCGGTAGACCTCGGTGTGGCCGCGCTGGCGGCCGTAGCCGCTCGCCTCGCTGACCGTCATGCCCTTGACACCGAACTGTTCGAGGGCGGCCTTCACGTCGTCCAGCTTGAACGGCTTGATGACGGCGGTGATGAGCCTCATGCTTCCACCTTCTTGGGTGCCGGGGCCAGGGGGCCGTTCGGAGAGCTCACGCCCGAGGCGTGGACCGTGCCGAGGTCGTATCCCGTCTCGGCGTGAGTGGTGACGTCGATGCCGGTCACCTCGTCCTCGACCGGGATGCGGAAGCCCATCGTCTTGTCGATGATCTTACCGATGACCCAGGTCACGATGAAGGAGTAACCGCCGACCGCGATCGGGCCGAGCACCTGAAGACCGAGCTGGGTGAAGCCGCCGCCGTAGAAGAGGCCCTTGTTCTGCTGGTCCAGGAAGGGGTACACGGCCAGGAAGCCGAGCGAGACGGCGCCGATCACGCCGCCCACCAGGTGCACGCCGACCACGTCGAGCGAGTCGTCGAAGTTGAAGCGGTACTTCAGGCCGACCGCGTAGGCGCACACCGCGCCGGCGATGAGGCCGAGCAGCATCGCGGCCCAGGGGTCGATGAACCCACAGGCGGGGGTGATGGCGACCAGACCGGCGACCGCGCCGGAGGCGACGCCGAGGCTGGTGGCGTGGCCGTCGCGCAGCTTCTCCACCACGATCCAGGCGCCGGCCGCGACGGCGGTGGCGATCTGGGTGTTCATGAACGCCAGACCGGCCGTGCCGTCGACCGCCAGCTCGGAGCCCGCGTTGAAACCGAACCAGCCGAACCACAGGAGGCCCACACCGAGCAGCACCAGTGTCAGGTTGTGCGGCCGCATCGGCTCCTTGCGCCACCCCTTCCGCTTGCCCAGCACCAGGGCCAGCGCCAGCGCCGCGGCACCGGCGTTGATGTGGACGACCGTGCCGCCGGCGAAGTCCTCGATGCCCAGGGCGTTCAGCCAGCCGGTGCCCCACACCCAGTGGGCCACGGGGAAGTAGACGATGCTCGCCCAGATGAAGCTGAACAGCACCCAGGCGCCGAACTTGGCCCGGTCGGCGATGGCACCGCTGATCAGGGCGACGGTGATGATGGCGAACGTCAGCTGGAAGGCCGAGAAGACCAGGCTGGGCATGCCGGTGCCGTCGGTCTTGGTAGCCGTCTCGACCAGGCTCTGCAGCCCGAGGGCGTCGAGACCACCGACGAAGTTGTTCAGCCACGACATGCTGTTGTCGGTGAACGCCAGCGAGTGCCCGTAGAGCACCCAGGCGATGGTGACGGTGATGATGCTGACGAACGACATCATCATCATGTTCAGGACACTCTTGGCCCTGGTCATGCCCCCGTAGAAAAACGCGAGCCCTGGTGTCATGAGCAGCACCAGCGCGGTGGCCGCTAGCATCCAGGCCGTCGTGCCGCTGTCGATCTTCACGACGCGACCCTCCTTACATGTGACGTGTGGCCACAGCGTGTTCGCCCGGCGTTTCGTGGCTCGACCGGGTGTGTTTCACATTCGTGAATCTCGTCCCACTGGTGTTTCGTCCATGTTTCGGACGGCGCGTTCCGAATATTCGGGCATAGACTTAGGCTTGCCTAACCTAATCGATCAAGGGATCCCTCCATGCGTCTGGCGTTCCTGCTGCCCCTTCTCGCGCTCGCCGCCTGCGGCACCTCCACCACTGCCCAGCAGGCGGGGCCGACCAGGACGGTCACCCACGCCATGGGCCAGACGAAGGTGCCAATGGCGCCGAAGCGGGTCGTGGTCCTGGACACCGACAAACTCGACACGATGGTCTCGCTGGGCCTGGCCCCCGTGGGTGCGGCCCAGGCCACCGAGAGCCAGGCGTGGCCGAAGTACCTCGGCTCGGCGCTGGCCGCGACCAAGGCGGTCGGCACCCTCCAGCAGCCGAACATCGAGGCCATCATGGCGCTCAAGCCGGACCTCATCCTCGGCACCAAGTTCCGGCAGGCGGCCTTCTACGACAAGCTCAGCAAGATCGCCCCGACCGTGTTCACGGAGAAGGTCGGCGTCACCTGGAAGCAGAACTTCCTGCTCGACGCCGAGGCCCTGGGCAAGAAGGAGCAGGCGACCGGACTGCTGTCGGCCTACGAGACGCGGGCCAAGCAGGTCGGCGCCAAGTACGCGAAGCTGAAGGTGAGCATCGTCCGCTTCATGCCGACGGAGATCCGGATGTACGGCCCCGAGTCGTTCAGCGGCATCGTCGTCGGCGACGCCGGCATCCCCCGGCCGCAGACGCAGCAGCTGGCCACGCAGCAGGACAAGCGCTTCGGCAAGCTGAGCCAGGAGAACATCGCCCAGGCCGACGCCGACGCCGTCTTCTACACCGCCTACGGCCAGGCGGCGGCCAAGAGTCAGGCGACGGTGACCGGCGGCCCGCTCTGGAAGAACCTCGGGGCGGTCAAGTCGGGCAACGCCCACAACGTGGACGACGAGGTCTGGATGCTCGGCATCGGCGTCACGGCCGCGGGCGGGATCCTCGACGACCTGGACAAGTACCTGGCTCCGCTCGCCTGATCAACCCGCTCGCCTGATCAGCCCCCTCGCCTGATCAGCCCGCTCGCCTGATCAGCCCCAGAACCGGCGCAGGTGCGGCACCAGCTCGCCGGCCCGCTCATCGGGGAAGAACAGCCGCCCGCCCTCGATCTCGACGATCTCCTTGACGCCCGGGATCGTGTCGCGCAGCCAGCGGGCCCAGCTCACGTCGAAGAAGACGTCACCGGTCCCCCACACCACCAGCGTCGGCACGGCCAGCACGGTCAGCAGCGGCTCGATCGCGACCATGTCCTTGGCGTCGATCGAGGTCAGCAGCCGCTCGAAGGCGCGCGGGCCATCGGGCTTGTCCAAGATCGGCCGCAGGTAGTGGTCGACCAGGTCCGCCGGATCGTCGACGCGCTCGTAGCCGTCGCCGAACGCCGTCTGGGCCAGCAGCTCCGGCTGGTCCAGCAGGGCAACGGTCAAGGGCGCGAGCTCGCCCCGGGCGGCCAGGTCGACCGTGGGCTGGAACGACTCCGGCGGCGTGTTGGTGTGGACGTCGCAGTTGGTGAGCGTGAGTGAGCGCAACCGCTCCGGGTGCCGTACGGCGAAGACCTGCGCCACCGCGCCACCCGTGTCGTTGCCGACCAGGTCGACCTGGTCCAGCCCGAGCTCGGCGCAGAGCTCCTCCACCGCCTCGGCCAGCGCGGGGATCGAGAGGTCGTCGCGCGACGCGCTGCCGCCGTGCAGGGGCAGGTCGATCGCCACGCACCGGCGCTCGTCACGCAGCTCGGCGATGACGTTGCGCCAGAGGTACGAGCTGGTGGCGACGCCGTGCACGAACAGGGCGACCGGCCCGTCGCCGACGTCCACGTAGCTGATGTCGTCCATGGTCTTGTTCTCCTACGCCTCGATTACAAACCGACTGTCGGTATACGAAATTACAGACCGACTGTCGGTTTGTCTATGGCCGGCCGGTGGAGGTCCGCTCCTACAGTGGTTCCATGAACCTCAAGGCGGAACGCGGCGCGGCCACCCGCGACCAGCTCCTCGCGATCGCCACGCGGCTGTTCGCCGAGCACGGCTACGAGGGCACCTCGATCGAGGCGGTGCTCCAGGAGTCGGGTCTGAGCAGAGGCGCCCTCTACCACCACTACGCGGGCAAGGACGCACTGTTCGAGGCGGTGCTGGAGGCGACGGAGGCGGGGATCGGCGTCAAGATCGTCGAGGCGGTCGCGGGCATCACCGACCCCGCCGAGTCGCTCCGGTCCGGCGTCCTGGCCTGGATCAGGCTCGCGGGCGATCCGGTGATCCAACGCATCGTGCTGATCGACGCGCCGTCGGTACTGGGGTGGGAGAAGTGGCGGGCGATGGAGGAGCGCTACTCCTTCGGCATGCTGAAGGCCGCGCTACGCGCCACGGACGCCATTCCCGCTGGCTTCCTGGACCTGCACGCCCACATGCTGCTGGCCGCGATCAACGAGAGCGCCCTGCTGGTCGCCAGAGGCGGCGACCGCGAAACGGCGGAGGCGGCGGTAGAGGAGTTCCTCCGGCGCGTCCTGCGCAGCCACTGAGGAGGGCTGGGATCCACGGACCGGGGCCAAGAATGCGCACGTCACGGCGCCCAGCCCGCTCCACCGGAGGAGCGTGCCCCTGGACAGACGCCAGCGGAGCACGGTGGGTGGGGCCCACCGTGCTCTGCCGTAAAAGAAAAATGGTCTGTTACGCGGCCGCAGTGGCCATCTTGCGGAGGCGGGCCAGCGCGTCGCGCTCGATGCGGCGGGCGCGGTCGCGGCCGATGCCGTAGCGTTCGCCCACCTCGGTCAGGGTGTGCTCGCGACCGTCCACCAGCCCGTAGCGCCAGCGCAGCATGTCGCGGGTGTCACCTTCGAGGTCGGTGAGCCACTGGTCAAGCCGCTCGCGCTCCAGGATGTCGATCGCCTGCTGCTCCGGGTCGGCCCAGGTCTCATCGGCGATCATGTCGCCCAGCTCGGTCTCGTCCTCGTCGCCCACGCCGAGCTGCAGCGACACCGGGTCGGACGCCCAGCGGCGCAGCTCCCGGACCCGCTCGATCGGCAGCTCGAGGATCCCGGCGAGGTCCTCGTCGGTCGGCTCCACGTCGAACTCGGCCAGCATGTCCCGGCGCACCCGCATCAGCCTGGTCATCTGCTCACCCGCGTGGGTGGGCAGCCGCACCGGCCGCGCCTGCTCGTGGATGGCCCGGCCCACGGACTGCCTGATCCACCACGTGGCATACGTCGAGAACTTGTATCCCCGCTTGTAGTCGAACTTCTCCACCGCGCGGACCAGCCCCAGGTTCCCCTCCTGGACCAGGTCGATCAGCGGCATCCCGCGCCCCGAGTATTTGCGGGCCACCGCCACCACCAGGCGAAGGTTCGCCTCGATGAACTCGTCTTTCGCCCGCTGGCCGGAGATCGCGACGCGCTCCAGCTCCTCATCGGCCGCGTCACCGATGCGCGGCTCCGCACCCCCGCTGTCGAGCAGCTGCTCGGCGAACAGGCCCGCCTCGATGCGCTTGGCGAGCTCCACCTCTTCCTCCGCCGTGAGCAGCGGAACCCGCCCGATCTCCGCCAGGTAGGTCCCCAGCAGATCGCGATCAGCGACGTGCTGCTCCTGCGTGCGACTCCCCGTAGGCCTTGCCATCCCCAGGCACCTCGTTCCGCAGCTACGTTCTTATCCGGCCAACGTCCGGCCAGATGCAAAGATTCCCAAAAGAGCTACGACCAGGGAACGGTTCTGGATGTCCTCCTAAAGGAGGAGACCGCCGAGAAACACCTGGTGAACGAGGGGAACACCCGGCCGATAGGCCAGATGGACGTAGGAAGGCGCGTCCAGCACGACGAGGTCCGCGCGGGCTCCCGGCAACAACCAGCCTACGTCCGTACGCCGTAGCGCGCGGGCCCCGCCACGGGTCGCGGCCCTGATCGCCTCCAGCGGCGTCATGCCCATCTCCCGCACGGCCAGCGCCACGCAGAACGCCATCGACGAGGTGTAGGAGGAGCCGGGATTGCAGTCGGTGGCCAGCGCGACGACCGCCCCCGCGTCGAGCAGCCTCCGGGCGTCGGGGTACGGCGAGCGGGTGGAGAACTCGGCGCCGGGCAGCAGCGTCGCCACGGTTCCGGGGGTGCCCTTCGGGGCGCAGGCGGCCAGCGCGTCGACGTCGGCGGCGGTCAGGTGGGTGCAGTGGTCGGCCGAGGCGGCGCCCAGCTCGCAGGCGATCCGCACGCCAGGCCCCTCGCCGAGCTGGTTGGCGTGCACCCTGGCCTGCAGCCCCGCCTTGATCCCGGCCTCCAGCACCGCTCTGGTCTGGTCGCCGTCGAAGGCGCCGCGCTCGCAGAAGGCGTCCACCCACTTGGCGTACGGCGCGCACGCCCGCAGCATCTCGCCGGTGACGAGCCGCACGTAGTCGTCGGCCGCGATGCCCGAGGGCACCACGTGCGCCCCGAGGTAGGTGGTCTCGTCGGTCAGCCCGGTGGCGATCTCCAGCGAGCGCCGTTCGTCCTCGACGGTCAGCCCGTAACCGCTCTTGATCTCCACGGTCGTGGTGCCCTGCGCCCGCATCTCGCCGACCAGGGCGGCGGCTCGCGTCGCCAGCTCCGCGTCGGAGGCCGCGCGTGTGGCGGCGACCGTGGTCCTGATGCCGCCACCGGTGTAGGGCACGCCGGACATGCGCGCCTGGAACTCGTGCGTCCGGTCACCGGCGAACACCAGGTGCGCGTGGCTGTCCACGAACCCCGGGATGACGGCCCGCCCCCCGACATCCACCCGCTCATCGGCGTCCGGCGCCCGCTCCGCCGGGCCCACCCAGGTGACCAGGCCGTCCTCGGCGACCAGCGCCGCGTCCTCGATCTCCTCGCGCTCCGGATCGCCGGTGTAGAGCAGCTTGATCCCGTCGAACAGCACAGAGGTCATCGAACCCGTCCAATCGCCTCGGTCAGCATCGCGCCCACATCGCCCAGCGTGTGCCGCCCGTCCGACACGACGCGCCGGCCCCCGGAGATCACCGAGTGCACGTCGGCCGCCGTCGCCGCGAACACCACCGCCTCCACCCCGCCGGCGCCCGCCGTACGGACCGAGTCGAGGCGTACGGAGACCAGGTCCGCCCAGGCGCCCGGCACCAGCAGCCCGGCGTCGGGGAAGCCCAGCGAGGTGTGGCCCGCGGCCGTGGCGGCGGTCAGGAGCTCGTCGGCGCGCCAATGGCCGCGCTCGCCGCTGGCCAGCCGTTCGTCCAGCTCGACCGCCCTGGCCTCCTCGAACAGGTCGATGACGGCATGGCTGTCGGAGCCGAGCGTGATGGGCGCGCCCCGGTCGAACAGCGTCCTGGCGGGCCCGATGCCGTCGGCCAGGTCGCGTTCGGTGGTGGGGCACATGCAGATGTGCGTGCCCGACTGGGCGAGCAGCTCGATGTCGACGTCGCTCAGGTGGGTGGCGTGGACGGCGGTGGAGCGCGGCCCGAGCACGCCCCGCTCGTGCAGCACCTGCACCGGGGTGGCCGCGTACATCTCCACGCACGCGGCGTTCTCGGCCCGCTGCTCGGAGACGTGCGCGTGCAGCGGCGCCGCGTGGTGGCGGGAGAACTCGGCGACCACCGGCATCTGCTCCGGCGGCACGGCCCGAACCGAGTGGACGGCCGCGCCGATCTCCACGTCGGGCTGCCCCTTGTAGGCGGCGGCCAGCTCGTCGGCCCGGCTCGCCCACCGGTCGGCGTCCCCGTCCCCGAAGCGCACCTGCGCCCCCACCAGCCCTGTTCCGCCACCTGCCGCTGTTCCGCCACCTGCCATCGTGCCGCCACCGGCCGCCGCGCCCGTGCCGATGCCGCCCGTCAGGTAGCAGGTGTCGAGCAGCGCGATGCGCAGGCCCGCGTCTCGGGCGGCCTGGATGAGCGCGTGGCCCATCGCGTTCGCGTCGTCGTACGGCCGGCCGCCCGGCGCGTGGTGCAGATAGTGGAACTCCCCCACGCAGGTGACCCCCGCCAGCGCCATCTCCGCGTAGGCGGCCCTGGCCAGCGCGAGGTAACGATCGGGGTCGAGCGCGGCGGCCACCTCGTACATCCGCTCGCGCCAGGTCCAGAAGTCGCCCGCGCCCGCCTGCGTGATGCCGCGCAGCGCCCGGTGGAAGGCGTGGGAGTGGGCGTTGGCCAGGCCGGGCACCGTCAGGCCCGCCAGGCGTTCCGCGCCGCCCGGCTCGCCTTGGGTCACCTCGGTGACGCGCGTCCCGTCGACCCTGATGAGCACGCTTTCGTGGACGCCGTCGGGCAGCCAGGCGTGCTCGCACCAGTAGGTCACCGACACAGGTCCTCCAGAACGTTCGCGAGGGCGACGACCCCCGCCTCGCAGTCTGCCTGCTCGGCATGCTCGGCCGGGGAGTGGGACACGCCGGTGGGATTGCGTACGAAGAGCATCGCGCTCGGTACGCCCGCCGAGGCCAGGATCCCCGCGTCGTGCCCCGCCCCGGTCGGCAGCACCGGCGCGGCGCTGTCCCCGCCCGCGACGGCGGCCAGCCGGTCCCTGAGCGCGACGTCGAAGTCGACCACCGGCGTCCACGACTCCTCGCTCACCTGGGCCCGCCCGGCGCCCTCGGTCAGCTCCGCCACCAGGGCGCGCACGTCCCGCTCGTCGGGACCACGCGCGTCCAGCCAGGCCGACACCAGTCCGGGCACGGCGTTGGCGTTGCCCGGTGAGACCCGCACCTTCCCGACCGTCGCCACGGCGTCGTGCCCGGCCGCGGCCTCGCGGGCGGCCAGCACCATGCGCGCGAACGGCAGCATCGGGTCGTCCCGGTCGGCCAGCCGGGTGGTGCCGGCGTGATTGGCCTGGCCGTGGAAGTCGAAGCGCCACCGCCCGTGCGGCCAGATCGCGCCGGCCACGCCCACCGGCCGATCCAGGTCGGCGAGGCCGCGGCCCTGCTCCACGTGGAGCTCCACGAACGTGCCGAGGTGGCCGAGCGTCTCGTCGTCCCGCCCGATCCGCCCCGGCTCGCGGCCCGTCCGGACCAGGACGTCGGCCAGCGTGTCGCCCTCGTCGTCGACCAGGCCGAGGGCGCGCGACGGCGCCAGGACGCCGGTCAGCAGCCGCGACCCCATGCACGGCACGCCGAACCTGGCGCCCTCCTCGTCGGTGAAGCAGGCGATGCCCAGTGGGCGCCCAGGCACGAAGTCCCGATTTCGCAGGATGTCCAGCGCGGCGAAGGCCGACACCACCCCCAGCGGGCCGTCGAACGCGCCGCCCTGGCGTACCGAGTCGAGATGGCTGCCCGTGACCACGCCCGGCGTCGCGGACGGATCGCCCCACCAGGCCCAGAGGTTGCCGTTGCGGTCCTCGCGCGTGTCGAGCCCCCGTCTGGCCGCCTCGCCCGCGAACCACTCGCGGAGCAGCAGGTCGCAATCCGACCAGGCGTCCCTGACGTAGCCGTTGGTCGCGGGGTCACGTCCGATGTGCGCGAGTTCCTCAAGCATGAGGACACTGTAGTGAATGAATCCATTCAGTTGACCGGGCCCGCGCTGGGCCGCAGCGTGAGATCGGTCAGGTGCGCGTCGGGCCCGGCGTTGACGGCGGCCAGCACCGCGCGGGCCACGGACTCGGGCTTGAGGTATTTGTCGGGCTCGTAGTCGCCGCCCTCGTGCTCACGGACGCCGCGCTGCATGTCGGTGTCCACCCGGCCGGGGTAAATGGTGGTCACTCTGAGCTCGGCCTCCTCCTGGCGCAGCGCGTCGGCGAAGGCCCGCAGCGCGAACTTGCTCGCCGCGTAGGCGCCCCAGCCGGGGTTCGCCCGGAGCCCGGCGCCGGAGTTGACGCAGACCACGTGACCGCCGGCCCCTCTGAGGGCGGGCAGCAGCAGCCGGGTCAGCTCGGCGACGGCGATCACGTTGAGCTCCATCGTCCTGCGCCACACGTCGGCGGCGGCCTCCTCGACCCTGCCGAGCAGGCCGATCCCGGCGCTGTGCACGAGCAGGTCGAGCCGCTCGACGCCCGCCACGTCGGCCTCGGTGATCTCGGTCAGCTCGACCGGCCACGCTCTGGCGTCGGGCAGTTCGGCCGCCAGGGCGGCCAGCGCGTCGCGGTCGCGGCCGCCGAGTATGACGTGGTGCGTGGGCCCCAGCGCCCTGGCAATCGCTTCGCCGACACCACGGGAGGCGCCGGTGACCAGCGCGATCGGTCGTTCAGTCATGCGGCTCAGTTTATGACCTTGACAGGGGTTCAAATTTGAATACAAACTTGAATATGTCTTCGACCCGCGTGCTCATCCTCGGTTGCCTGCTCGACAAGCCGCTCAACGGATATCAGGTCCGTCGGCAGCTGGAGGTGATGGGCGCGGAGCACTGGGCCAACGTGGCGTTCGGCTCGATCTATCACGGGCTGGGCAAGATGGCCGAAGAGGGCCTGCTTGAGGTGGTCGAGAGCGGCAAGGGCGGCAAGACGGTCTACGAGATCACCGAGGAGGGCCGCAGAGAGTTCCACCGCCAACTGCTCGAGACCTGGTACGACGTCAGGCCGATCATCGATCCCTTCCAGGTGGCGCTCACGTTCATGGACCGCCTGACCAAGCAGGAGATCCTCGACGCGCTCGGCGGCAGGATCCGGCAGCTCAGGATGTCCATCGAGACGATGGAGAGCCTCTACGGCGCCAAGCAGGCCTACGGCGCGCCCCGGCATGTCGACGAGAACCTCCGCCTGACCGTCGCCATGCTCACCGCGCACCTCGACTGGGCGGAGAAGGCGGTCACCAGAGTCGAGAACGACGACCTACCGTAAGGAGCCACAAATGATCATTGACGCGCACGGCTTACGCAAGACATTCACCACCAGGAGCAGGAAGGGCACCCAGACCGTGGAAGCGGTCCGTGGTGTCGACCTCGAAGTAGGCAAGGGCGAGATCTTCGGCGTCCTCGGCCCGAACGGCGCCGGCAAGACGACCACGATCAGAATGCTCGCCACGCTGATCACGCCCGACTCCGGCACGGCCACCATCGCCGGACACGACCTGCTCAAGGCGCCCGGCGCCGTCCGGCGCGACCTCGGCTACGTCAGCCAGGCCGGCGGGGTGGAGGAGAACACCACGCCACGGGCGCAGATCATGATGGCCGCGAAGATCCACGGTGTGCCCGACCCGGCCGGGGCCACGGCCGACGTACTCGCCAGATTCGACCTGGCGGAGATCGCCGACCGGCCCGGCCGTACGCTCTCCGGCGGCCAGAAGCGGCGGGTGGCCATCGCGCTCGGGCTGGTGCACAGCCCGCCGCTGCTCTTCCTCGACGAGCCCACCACCGGGCTCGACCCCCAAAACCGGGCCAACCTCTGGGACCGCATCAGGCAGCTGCGCGAGCTCGGCACCAGCGTGCTGCTCAGCACCCACTACCTCGACGAGGCCGACGCCCTGTGCGACCGGCTGGTGATCGTCGACCACGGCCTGGTGGTGGCCGAGGGCACACCGGGCGCGCTCAAGCGCGAGGTCGCCGACGACGTCGTCACGCTCAGGCTGGACGAGCCGGACCGGGCCGCCGAGACGCTCAAGCCGTACGCCCGCGAGACGCGCGTCGACGACGACGTGCTGCGCGTGTACGTCGACGACGGCGAGCACACGCTGCCCACGCTGCTGCGGGCGCTGCAGGAACAGCGCCTCGCCCTGTCCTCGATCGCGCTCGACCGCGCCACCCTCGACGACGTCTTCCTGGCCAAGACCGGCCGATCCCTGCGCGACACCGGAGCCGCCGCATGATCCGCCACACGCTGCTTTTCCTGGTGTACGAGCTGCGCAACACGTTCAGGAACCCGATCTGGCCGCTGTTCGGCATCGTCCAGCCGGTGGTGTACCTGCTGCTGTTCGGGCCGCTGGTGGCGGGTGCCGCCGGGCAGCCCACCTCCGCGCAGCTCACGAGCTTCGCGCCGGGCATGCTGGTGATCACCGCGCTGTTCGGGGCGATCGGCGTCGGCTACGGCATGATCTACGAGCTGCGCAGCGGCGTCCTGGAGCGCATCGCGGTCAGCCCCGCCTGGCGCCCGTCGATCGTGCTCGGCCGCACGCTCCGCGACGGGGTCGTGCTGATGCTCCAGTCGGTCGTGGTGATCGTGATCGCGCTGGTCATGGGCATGCGCGCCAGCCTGCCCGGGCTCGCCGTCATGGTGCTGCTCATCGCGGTGACCGGCCTGTTCTCCTCCGGCATCGCTTACGGCCTGGCGCTGTCTCTGCGCGACGAGAACGGCATGGCGCAGATCATGCAGTTCTTCGCCCTGCCCGTGATGCTGTTGTCGGGGGCGCTGCTGCCGATGACGCTGGCGCCGGAGTGGATGCAGAGGGTGGCCGTGTTCAATCCGATGTACCACCCGGTGGTGGCGGGCCGGGCGCTGTTCGCGGGGGATCTGACCGACGCGTCGATCCCGATCGCGTTCGCGGTCATGCTCGCGCTGGCCGCGCTGACCGTGAGCTGGTCGGTGCGCTCGCTACGCCGGATCGCCGGTTAGCCCTGAGCCGGGCCTGCCGGGCCTGGAACCGGGCAACCCGGAACCGGTCAGGGGAGATCGCCGGTGACGAACGTGCCGGTCTCGTCGGTCATCCGCTCGTACTCCTCCAGCCGGGCCTGCGTACGCAGCGGCGCGGCGTCGGCCATGGCCTCGACCAGGGCCATGGCCAGCGTGAGCGGCGCCGCGTGGGAGTCGAACACCAGCCGATCCCCCACCGGCGCGTCGAGCACCACCTCGGCTGGAAAGTCGGCTTTGTCGCAGATGACGGCGATTCGCAGCCCCAGCTTCTCGGCGTACTCCAGGGCGTGCATCACCTCGGCCGGATAGCGCGGCAGCACCACGGCGAGCAGCCATTCGGCACCCGCCCGCCGCGCGGCGTGCAGCCCGTCGATCAGCTCGGAACCGCCGTGCGTCAGCAGCCGCACTTCCGGATGGATCCGCCGCGCGTAGTAGGCGAAGGTGGTGGCCAGCCCGGAGGAGACCCGGAGCCCCAGCACCGGGAGCGGCTCGGTGGCGGCCAGCGACTCCCCGAGCTCCTTCAGCGGCAGGCCCGCCAGCCGCTCCCTGACGGCGGCCAGGTTGCGGATCTCGCTGTCGATGGCACCCTGGAGCAGGCTCTCCTCCGGCGGCCCGCCCAGCACCAGCGGGCGCAGCGCCTGCCGCAGCTCCGGATAGCCGGCGAAGCCGAGCACCATGGCGAACCTCGTCACGGACGGCTGGCTCACCCCTGACCGCTCGGCCAGCTCGACGCTGGACAGGAAGATCGCCTCGTCGAGATGCTCGGACAGATAGTGGGCGATCCGTCGCTGCACCGGAGAGAGCCGCCGCCCGTCGAGGAGCCCGCCTAGACCACTGTGGTATCCACCTGTCACAGCAGCTCCAACACCATCTGTCCGGCTTCTCATCCCTCGCGTATCGGGATGCGGACGCCGCGCTCGGCTCGTATCGGGATGCGGACGCCGCGCTCGGCTCATCCCTCGCGCATCGGAATGCGGACACCCCGCTCGGCGGCCACCGCCGCGGCCTCGTCGTAACCCGCATCGACATGACGCATCACGCCAGTGCCCGGATCGTTGGTGAGCACCCTGCTCAGCTTCTCCCTGGCCAGGGCGGTGCCGTCGGCGACGGTGACCTGCCCGGCGTGGATGGAGCGGCCGATGCCGACTCCGCCGCCGTGGTGGATCGACACCCAGGCCGCGCCGGAGGCCGTGTTGAGCATGGCGTTGAGCAGCGGCCAGTCCGCGATCGCGTCGGAGCCGTCGGCCATGCCCTCCGTCTCGCGGTAGGGCGAGGCCACGGAGCCGGTGTCGAGGTGGTCGCGGCCGATCACCATCGGGGCCTGGAGCTCGCCGGAGGCCACCATGTCGTTGAAGCGCTCGCCCGCGACGTTCCGCTCGCCGTAGCCGAGCCAGCAGATTCGCGCCGGCAACCCCTGGAAGTGGACCTTCTCCCCGGCCAGGCGGATCCACCTGGCCAGCGGCTCGTTGTCGGGGAACAGCTCCAGGATGGCCCGGTCGGTGGCGGCGATGTCCTCCGGCGCGCCCGAGAGGGCGGCCCACCGGAACGGGCCCTTGCCCTCACAGAACAGCGGCCTGATGTAGGCCGGCACGAAGCCGGGGAAGTCGAAGGCCCGCCCGTAGCCCGCCAGTTGCGCCTCACCCCTGATCGAGTTGCCGTAGTCGAACACCTCGGCCCCGGCGTCCTTGAAGCCGACCATCGCCTCCACATGGCGGGCCATGGAGTGCCGGGCGCGCTCGGTGAACCCGGCGGGGTCCTTGTCGCGCTCGGTGGCCATGTCCTCGAAGGCCACCCCGAGCGGCAGGTACATCAGCGGGTCGTGCGCCGAGGTCTGGTCGGTCACGATGTCGATCTCGGCGCCCCTGGCGAGCAGGTCGGGCACGGCCTCGGCGGCGTTGGCCACCACCCCGATGGACAGCGGGCGGCGGGCATCACGGGCCTCATAGGCCAGCCGCAGCGCCTCGTCCAGCGACGCGGCCTCGACGTCGAGGTAGCGGTGCTCTATCCGCCGCTTGACCGAACGTGGGTCGCAGTCCACGCAGATGGTCACGCCACCGTTCATGGTGACGGCCAGCGGCTGGGCGCCGCCCATCCCGCCGAGGCCGGCGGTCAGCGTGATCGTGCCGGCCAGCGAGCCGCCGAACTTCTTGGCTGCCACCGCGGCGAACGTCTCGTAGGTGCCCTGGAGGATGCCCTGGGTGCCGATGTAGATCCAGGAGCCCGCGGTCATCTGCCCGTACATGGTCAGCCCGGCCGCCTCCAGCCGCCGGAACTCCTCCCAGTTCGCCCAGTCGGGCACCAGGTTGGAGTTGGCGATCAGCACCCGGGGCGCCCACTCGTGCGTACGGAAGACGCCCACCGGGCGGCCCGACTGGACCAGGAGCGTCTCGTCGCCCTCCAGGGTCGTGAGCGTCCTGACCAGCGCGTCGAACGAGGGCCAGTCGCGAGCCGCCCGGCCGGAGCCACCGTAGACGACCAGCTGCTCCGGGTGCTCCGCCACCTCCGGGTCGAGGTTGTTCTGGAGCATGCGCAGCGCGGCCTCCTGCGGCCAGCCCTTCGCGGTGATCGTCGTACCTCGTGGCGCGCGCACGGTGCGGCTCATGCGACCTCCTGAATGAACACATTCACCTATGTCACTCGCAGAGTACTAGCTCACCAGGAACTGGGTCGCGGCCAGTTCGCGGTAGAGGTCGTCCTGGCCCACCAGCTCGTCATGGGTGCCGACCGCGCGTACCCCGCCCGCCTCCATGACCACGATGCGGTCCGCGTTGGTCACCGTGGAGAGGCGGTGCGCGATGACGAGAACGGTCGTCTCGGCGGCCACCTCGGCGATGACCTCGCGCAGCCGGAGCTCGTTGACCGCGTCGAGCTGCGAGGTGGCCTCGTCGAGCAGGAGCAGCCTGGGCTTGCGCAGCAGCGCCCTGGCGATCGCCACCCGCTGCCGCTCGCCGCCCGACAGCAGCACGCCCCGGTGCCCGACGGCTGTGTCGAGCCCCTCGGGCAGCCTGGACACCAGGTCGTCGAGGCGGGTGCGGACGATCGCGCGCCGCAGCTCCTCCTCGGTGGCGTCCTGGGCGGCGAAGAGCAGGTTCTCCTTGAGCGTGCCCGCCAGTATGGGCGCGTCCTGCTCGACATAGCCGAGCGTGGCCCGCAGTTCGGCGAGCGGCCAGTCGCGGATGTCCCGGCCGTCGACCGTGATCAAACCGTCCTGGTGCTCGTAGAAGCGCTCCAGCAGGGCGAACACCGTCGACTTGCCCGCGCCCGACGGCCCGACGAGCGCGGTCAGCCCGCCGGGCGGCACCTCGAAGCTGACCCCGTTGTGCACGATCGGCCGGTCGTCCCCGTAGCGGAACACCACGTCGTCGAACCGCACCCCCGCCGGCCGCGGCGCGAGAAGGGCCGCCGGAACCGTGGTGCCGACGGGCTCGGCCGGCAGGTCCTCGATCTCCTTGATCCGCTTCATCGCCGCCAGGCCCTGCTGCAGCTGCACCATGCCCTCGACGATCTGCCCGATGGGCGCGACCAGGTAGAACAGGTAGAGCAGGAACGCGATCAGCGACGAGACCTCCAGCGCGCCCGAGGCGACCCGCGACCCGCCGACGGCCAGCACGCACAGGAAGGCGATCTGCACCGTCATCCAGGTCGCCACTCCGGCCAGCGAGGTCCACCCGGCCACCTGCAGCCCCCGGTCGCGAGCGCGCACGGCGGCGCCGCCGACGACCGCGATCTCGCGCTCCTCCGCGCCGCTGGCCTTGACCGTCCGGTACGCCTGCAGCGCCCGGTCGAGCACGGCGCCCATCTCGCCGACGGCCTCCTGGGCCTGCTTCTGCGCCCGCTGGATCCTGGGCATCACCAGCCCGGTCAGCCCGCCGATCACCACCACCACGAGCAGCGTGACCAGCAGCAGCACGCCGTCCATGGTCGCCATCATGACGATCGCGCCGGCCAGCATGAACACCGCGCCGATCGAGTTCACGACCCCATTGGTCAGTACGGCCCGCAGCAGCGTCGTGTCACCGGTCACCCGCGACAGCAGGTCGCCGGGCTTGAGCCGGTCCACGTCGGCGACCTTCAACCGGAACATCCGGTCGATGAGCCGGCGCCGCGCGCCCAGCACGATGCCCTCGCCGGTGCGCTCCATCAGGTACGTGCCCAGAGCCGACACCACCGCCCCAACCAGCACCGCCACGGTCAACCCGAGCAACGGCCCGGCCATCGACCGGCTCTGGCCGAAGGCGTCCACCACGTACTTGGCCAGCAACGGCATCGCCAGGCCCGCCGCCGAGCCGACCAGGCCGAGTAACCCCCCGAGGACCAAGATCTTCCTGTGCGGGCGCATGTAGGCGAGCAGCTCTCTGATCACCGTGTCTCCTCTCGCGATATATCCCGAAACCCCCAACGAACGACGGATCGCAATCCGCACCCGTCAACCTAAATTGACGACCTAAGTATGTCAACTTTCGTTGACCTCTCATTCTCGAGGAGGAGAAGACACATCCGTTCGCGGAGTTGCCACGAATACGCCGTCGAGGAACCCGGCCGGAACCTCTCGAACACGATCAGCACTCTCGAAAGGACCGAACATGGAGCTCCGGATCAACCGGCGCGCTCTAGTCGGACTGGGTGTCGCGGCGGCGTTGACCGCCTCCTCGTTCGCTCTGCTCCGTACCGACTCCGGCGACGCTTCCTCGCACCGCGAGGCGCCGATGATCGCGGGGGACCCGCGTAACGACAACACCGACGTGTACGCCTTCGTCAGCCCCGACAAGGCCGACACGGTGACACTGCTGGCCAACTGGATCCCGTTCCAGGAACCGCAGGGCGGCCCGAACTTCTACACGTTCGACACCAAGTCCCGCTACAACATCAAGATCGACAACGACGGCGACGCCAGGCCCGACATCACCTACCAGTGGACCTTCCGCGATGAGGACCGGCGCGGCAACGCCACGTTCCTGTACAACAACGGGCCCGTCACCTCGCTCCACGACGAGAACCTGCTCTTCCGCCAGCACTACACGCTCAAGCGGATCACCGAAGGCGGCAGCAGAACGCTCATCTCGGACGGCATCGTCGCCCCGAGCAACGTCGGCCCCGCCTCGATGCCCGACTACGGCACGCTGCGCGCCCAGTCCCTCAAGAGCCTCCCGAACGGCGGCAGGGCCTACGCCGGCCAGTCCGACGAGGCGTTCTTCCTGGACCTGCGCGTCTTCGACCTGCTCTACGGCGGCAACCTGTCCGAGGTCGGCCAGGACACCACCAAGGGCTACAACGTGAGCACGCTGGCCGTCCAGGTACCCGCCCACGACCTGGCGCTCCGGGGCGACGCCCGGCGCAACCCGGTGGTCGGCATCTGGTCCACCACGGACAAGTGGCGCCCGAACGGCTACGTCCAGGTCTCGCGCCTGGGCAACCCGCTGGTCAACGAGGTCGTGATGCCGGCCGGTCTGAAGGACGCGTTCAACTCGCTGCCCCCGGCCAAGGACGCCGACATCCCGGCCGTGGTCAAGCGCGTCACCGACCCCGAGGTGGCCAGGCTGCTGGAAGGCATCTACGGCATCAAGGCGCCGGCGACCCCGCGCGGCGACCTGGTCGAGATCTTCCTGACCGGCATCGCCAAGGGCAACGGGCCGATCAAGGCCGACCTGAACTCGCAGACCCTCAACAGGGACGCCGGCAAACTGCGGCCCGCCGAGATGCTGCGGCTCAACATGGCGGTCCCGCCGTCCAAGGACCCCAACCGGCTCGGCGTACTGGCCGGTGACCTGGCGGGCTTCCCGAACGGCCGCCGCCTGTCCGACGACGTCGTGGACATCGCGCTGCAGGCCGTGGCCGGTGCCGCGGTGTCCGGCAAGCTCGTTCCGGGCCTGACGGACAAGGTCGACAAGAACGACAAGCCCATTCTGCAGTCGTTCCCGTACATCCCGCTGCCCAGCAACATGGCCGTGAACCAGCGATGAGCCCCGACCGGCCGGCCTCCTCTCCGGGCCGGCCGGTCCCCTCCGCGGCGGGCCCGTCTCCCAAACTCCCGCCGCCAACCCGGCCGGCCGGCCGTGTCCCCCGTCAGGGCCGGCCGGCCCTCGACCCGTCCGCGCCGACCCCTTCCGATCTCCGGAGCCTTGGATGCGATCCCTCGCCCTTGCCGGTGGCCTCGTCGTGGCCGGCGCGCTGGCCGTCACGGCCTACGCCGTCTACGCCCCGCCAGAGACTTCTCCTGGAACCACGCAGGCCGCGACCTTCACGGAGACGCTGCAGTCCCGCCTGAAGCGCCTGCCCGGCGACTACCGCGCCTGGGCCCAGCTCGGCCTGGAGTACGTCGACCAGGCCAGGGTCACCGGCGACCCGTCGTACTACACCAAGGCCCAAGGCGCCCTGGCCACCGCCGCCCGGCTCAACCCCGCCGACGACGTGGTCCTGACCGGCCAGGCGGCGCTCGCCGCCGGCCGACACGAGTTCTCCGACGCGGTACGGCTGGCGCGGCGGGCCATCGGCGCCAACCCCTACAGCGCGGTGGCGCACGGGGTGCTGGCCGACGCGAAGACGCAGCTCGGCGACCTGAGCGGCGCCTCCAAGGCCGTGGACGCGATGATGGGGCTGCGTCCCGGCGTGGCGTCGTTCGCCCGCGCCTCCTACGCGGCCGAGCTGCGGGGCGACCGGACGGGGGCCCGGAAATTCCTGGAGTACGCCCAGAACGACGCCTACGCCCCGGCGGACGTCGCCTACACCCGTTACTACCTGGGCGAGCTGGCCCTGCACTCGGGCGACCTCGCCGCGGCCGGCGCCTGGTACGCCAAGGCGCTCCAGGCCTACCCCGCCTACACCCCCGCGCTCGCCGGACAGGCCAGGGTCGCGGCGCTGGGCGGACGGACGGCCGAGGCCCTCGATCTCTACCAGCGGGTGGTCGAGCGGCTGCCGCTGTCCCAGTACCTGATCGAGCAGGGCGAGACCCGGATCAAGGCGGGGCTGAAACCGGACTGGACCCTGCTGGAGGCCCAGCGGAAGCTGCTGCGGGCCGCCGGGGTGCGGGACGACCTCACCTGGGCCGAGTTCGAAGCCGATCACGGTGACCCGGCGCTGGCCGTACAACATGCCAGGACCGAGTACGCGCGCAATCCCAACCTCGTCGCCGCCGACGCGCTCGGCTGGGCCCTGTTCAAGGCGGGCAAGCCGCGCGAGGCCCTGCCGTACGCGAAGAAGGCCACCTCGACCGGCTGGCACAACCCGCTGCTCGGCTACCACCGCGCCCGGATCGAGCGCGCGCTCGGCAAGCCCGCGCCCCTGGCCCCGGGCTTCGATCCGTCCCTGCCCGCACTGGCGAGGTTCTCATGAGGGTGCTCCGGCTCGGCCTGCTCGTGGGCCTGCTGTTGTCGATGGGCGTGTCAATCCTGTTCACGACCGCGGCGCAGGCGGAGACGGTGGCCAGGCATCCGCTCGGCAACTTCACCGTCAACCACTACAACGGGCTGCGCCTGCGGCCCGACCGGGTGGAGAACGAGGCGGTCGTGGACGCGGCGGAGCTGCCGACGCTCCAGGCGAAACCGGGCGTGGACGGCTCGTACGCGGCCAGGACCTGCGCCACGCTGGCCGCCGCCCAGCGGCTAACCATCTCCGGTATGGCGGTGCCGTGGCGGGTGTCGGGTTCGGAGTTCGCGTACGCGCCCGGGCAGGGCGGCCTGCAGACCAGCCGCCTCACCTGCGGGCTGGTCGCCGAGGCCCGGGTGTCGGGCGCGGTGTCGTTCACCGACGCGTTCGAGCAGGAACGGATCGGCTGGCGCGAGATCACCGCCGTCGGCGACGGGGTACGGCTGACCCGGTCGTCCGTGCCGTCGGCCAGTGTGAGCGACGAACTGCGCAGGTACCCGCAGGACCTGCTGACCGACCCGCTCGACCAGCGCACGGCCGCCATCACCGTCGGCGGCGCCGCCTCCGCCCTGTCCGGGGGCGGCTCCCCCGGCTCCGGGGGCACGCCTTCCGGGCTCGGCACGATCAGCGTCGGTGGACCGATCGGGGACGCGCTGGCGGCGCTGGACCGGACGTTCACCGGCCTGGTCGGCGCCGACTCGCTCACGGTGCCGCTCGGGCTGCTGGCCGTGGCGTTGGCGATGCTCCTCGGGGCCGGGCACGCGCTGATCCCCGGGCACGGCAAGACGATCATGGCCGCGTACCTGGCCGGGCGGCGCGGCCGGCCGCGTGACGCCCTGGTCGTGGGGGCCACGGTGACGGCCACGCACACGGTCGGGGTGCTGGTGGTGGGGCTGCTGCTGAGCGCGTTCACGGCGCTGGCCGGGGAGTCGGTGCTGGGGTGGCTGGGGGTGGCCAGCGGCCTGCTGATCGCCTTCATCGGCCTGCGCCTGCTCCTGTCCACCCGCCGCGCCACTGGTCACGGGCACGGGCACGGGCACGGGCACGGGCACGGGCACGGGCACGGGCACGGGCACGGGCACGGGCACGGCCACGGGCACGGGCACGGCCACGGGCACGGGCACGGGCACGGCCACGGGCATGAGCACGGTCACAGGCACGAGCGCTCGACGCGGGCCGGGCTGCTGGGGATGGGCGTGGCGGGCGGGCTGGTACCGAGCCCGTCGGCGCTCATCGTGCTGCTGGGGGCGATCGCGCTGGGTCGTACCTGGTTCGGGGTGGCGCTGGTCACCGCGTACGGCCTCGGCATGGCGGCGACGCTCACCGTTACGGGCCTGCTACTGGTCAAGCTCGTCGACCGCCTCGAACGACGCGCCTCACTGGGCCGGGGCTCCCGGCTGTCCACTCTGGCACCGCTGGGCACGGCCGGCATGGTGATGCTGCTGGGCGCGGGCCTGGCCCTCCGCTCAGCCATCGCGCTCTAGCCGAGCCCCAGGACCACCGCGCTCCAGCCCACCCAGGGCCGGCGCCGGCTTACAGGTGCTCCGAGTAGAAGTCGACGAGCCGATCGACGGCGGCATCGACGTACTCGGGCTCGTCGTACATCTCGTAGTGGCCGGCACCTTCGATCACCATAAGATCGACTGGGTTGGGCGCCAGCTTCCACAGCTGCATGCCGGACTCGTAGGAGCCGGTGTTGCCGATGCGTCCAGCGAGGATGACCTGCAGCGGCTGGGTCATGAGCGGATCGACCAGGTGATATGCGTCGTAGCCCAGGAGCAGCGAGTCGCCACGCGCAAGGCGGCGGTTCGTCGAGTGCTCGTTCCCGCCCCGCTCGGTGCGGTAGAAGGTGATCGCCTGGGTCGTGTCGATATCGGACAGGCCGGCCGTGGCGGCATCCTCCAAGGTGTCGGGCAGCCAGTTCACGCGGGTCAGCTCACCGGTGCGGGTTTCCTCGATGCGCGCATCGGCCATGGTATCGAGCGCGACCACCGGGCCGTCCGGCTGGAAGCCGCGGAAGGACGTGCCCATGTTGCCCGGAACGACCGTGCCGACTGCCTTGATGCGGTGGTCCGTACGGGCGGTGTGCACCGCGTAGCCGCCACCGGCGCAGATGCCGAGGACGCCGATGCGGTGCGGGTCGATGCCGGGGATCGTGCTGAGCGTGTCAATCGCGTAGGAGATGTCCTCACCGCGGCGGTAGGGGTCTTCGAGGTCGCGAGGCTCGCCGCCGCTCTGCCCCTGGTGGGCCGGGTCGAACACGAGCGCCGCGATACCCCGGGCAGCGAGGCGGGATGCGTAATTCGCGCCAATCTGTTCCTTCACGCTGCTGCCAGGCGTCGAGAGCACCACGGCGCGCAGCGGCGCGGCTTCCTCGACGTCGTCGGGCAGGTGGAGGTCGGCCGCGAGCTCGATCGGCCCGCGCGGGAGCGTGATGTGCTGAAGCACCTGATTGCACCTTTCGCGTAGGGTTTGTTCGATTGCTGGACCAGTTCAAAGTAGGCTTTAGTACAATATCGAACTAGTTCAGAACTGTACCATCTGTAGAGAGGGCTCGCATGTCGGTCGACGCCGCACAGCTGTGGACGCTGAACCATCGCCTGCTGACCGTCGTGCTGGACGCCTGCAGCGCCGAGCTGGCCGAGCTGGGACTGGAGGCGAAGGAGTTCTTCGTGCTCGCCGAGGTTGCCGCGTCGCCGTACCCGGCCGAGCTGGCGGCGAGGCTGGTGATCCCCAAGGCGAGTGTGACGGTCTACGTGCGCAACCTCGTCGCCAAGGGGTTCATGCGACGTGAGATCGACGACGCGGACCTGCGGCGACACCGGCTCGTACTCACAGACGAGGGCGAGGCGGCGCGGGACCGCGCGCTCGCGGCGCTCGCGGCGGAGTTCGACCGCAGGTTGACGACGATCGTGCCTCGCGATCGCGCCGAGCTGCACCGGATTCTCCTGGCCTTGCTCGAGCCCGCACAGTAGGACCCTCATGAGAAGCCACCCGCCGCGGACTCGGCCCTGCTTCGCGTGCTGATCGCAGCGCGGGCTAGATCTGCCGGCGTCCGCGCCGGGTGGAGGGCAGGTCGTGCCGCCCCGAGACGAACTCCTGGACGGCGATCTTGGCCCTGATCACCGGCCGGCGCCACCGTTCCTCCCGATGCGCGGCCGTGGCCAGCTTCCGCGGCCGCCGCTTCTGGTAGAACAGGTGGGCCCACGGGGACCCGGGCCTGGCCAGCCGCACCGCGCTCACCAGCAGCAGCACGGGCACGAACAGGCCGACTATCCCGGTCCAGATCTTCCCCTTCAACAGGGTGATCACGGCGAGCAGCATGTTCGCGACGAGCAGCGCGCCCGGATTGACCGGGGTCCCGTAGTCGAACGACAGCGGCCGGAGCCCGGTGAGCAGCAGCCCCGTCATCGCGACCGCGATGAACACCGCGTCGACCGAGGTGCGGCCCTCTTCCTCCCAGTACACGTCGTGCAGGTGCAGGATCAGCGCGAACTCGTCCAGCACCAGCGCCGACCCGATCCCGAAGACGGCGGCCGCCGCGGCGTAGGCCACCTGCGACGCCGAGGACACGATCAGCCCGCTGACCCCGCCGATCAGCATGAGCACGACTCCGAACACCACGTGGTGGATGTGCATCTCGCCCACGTTGACGTTGCGGAACCACCCGACCTTCGCCCTGATCAGCCGCACGTTGACGCGGGTGGCCACGAAGGCCCCGATGAGCGCGACGAAGAAACAGAACAGCGGCAGCCGTCCTGTGTCGACAATGCTCAGCTCGAACCAGTTCCCCATGACCTTGAAACCGATGCTACGAGGCCAATCGTCATCCCTTGACCATTTGGGGCGGGAAACGAACTCAGGACAGGAACGCGCGCAGCAGCGCCGCCGTGCCCTCCAGGTGTTCCGCCACTGCTCGGCGGGCCCCTTCCGGGTCGCCCGCCAGGATGGCCGCCACGATCGCCTCGTGCTGGCGGGCGGAGTGGTCGAGGTTCACCTGGAGCATCGGGATGGCGTTGAGCAGGTCGCTGACCCGCAGGCGCGCGTCGGCGCAGGCGGTGGCGAGCAGGGCGGAGCCGGTCAGCTCGGCGATCGAGAGGTGGAAGGCCGTGTCCAGCCGCCGGTAGTCCCCGATGCCCGCCTTGTTGAGTGCCGCGAGCCGGTCGCGCAGGAGGGAGCGCTGGTCGTCGGTCAGCGTGGCCGCCGCCAGCACCGCCGCCGCACCGCATTCGACCGCCATGCGGAAGGTCAGCGCGTCGGTGAGGTCGGCCGTGCCCATGTCGGCCACGACCCTGCGCAGATCGCCGCTCTCCGGCGGGGGCGGGGCGTAGGTGACGAACGCGCCGCCGTAGCGGCCGCGCCGTACGTCGAGGTACCCCGCGTCCTGGAGCGCCCGGATCGCCTCCCGCAGCGTCACCCGGCTGATGCCGAGCTGGACGGCCAGCTCGCGCTCCGGGGGCAGTTTCCGGCCCGGCGCGACCACCCCGAGCTTGATCGCCTGGAGCAGCCGTTCTACCGTCTCCTCAAAGGCGTTTCCTGCCCTGACCGGCCGTAACACCGTCATCAACCGCGCCGAGTCGTCCAACGTGTCCTCAGGTCTTGACAAGCGATCCCCATATGCACATCAATGGTCTAACAGTAGCCCAATTAGCGGGAAAGCGAGCGAACTTCCGTGAGCGAGCGAGGTCTTCCACAACCCGGACCACTGTCCGTCGATGAGTTGCGTGACGAGGTGGCCGCCGGGCGGGTCGACACCGTGCTGCTCGCGCTCGCCGACATGCAGGGCAGGCTGCAGGGCAAGCGCCTGTCGGCGCGTTACTTCCTGAACGAGGTGCTGGGGCACGGCTCCGAGGGCTGCAACTACCTGCTCGCCGTGGACGTGGACATGAACACGGTCGACGGTTACGCGATGTCGTCGTGGGAGCGCGGCTACGGCGATTTCGTGATGAAGCCCGATATTTCCACGTTGCGGTGGGTTCCGTGGCAGGAGGGCACCGTCATGCTCATGGCGGACCTGACCTGGGAGAGCGGCGACGACGTGACCGCCTCGCCGCGGCAGATCCTGCGCGCGCAGCTCGCCCGGCTCGCCGACCGCGGCCTGGCCGCCTTCGTGGGCACCGAGCTGGAGTTCGTGGTGTACGAGGACAGCTACGAGGACGCGTGGAAGCGCGCGTACCGCGACATGTCCCCCGCGAACCTCTACAACGTCGACTACTCCCTTCTCGGAACAGCCCGCATCGAACCCCTCCTTCGCCGGATAAGGCGGGACATGGAGGGGGCTGGGCTGTACGTCGAGTCCGCCAAGGGCGAGTGCAATCTGGGCCAGCACGAGATCGCCTTCCGCTACGACGAGGCGCTGAAGACCTGCGACAACCATTCCATCTACAAGAACGGCGCCAAGGAGATCGCGGCTCAGGAGGGCAAGTCGATCACCTTCATGGCCAAGCCGAACCAGCGCGAGGGCAACTCCTGCCACATCCACATCTCGTTGCGGAGCCTGGACGGCGACCCGGTGATGGCGGGTGACGGCCCCCACGGGCTGTCCGAGCTCGGCGCCCGCTTCATCGCCGGACAGCTGGCCCACATGCGCGAGCTCACCCTCTTCTACGCCCCGAACATCAACTCCTACAAGCGCTACGTCCCCGGCAGCTTCGCCCCCACGGCCGTCAAGTGGGGCGTGGACAACCGCACCTGCTCGCTCAGGCTCGTGGGCCACGGGGAGTCGCTGCGCATCGAGAACCGGGTGCCGGGCGGCGACGTGAACCCCTACCTCGCGGTGTCGGCGCTGATCGCGGCCGGGCTGCGCGGCATCGACGAGGAGCTGCCGCTGGAGGACGCGTTCGGGGGCAATGCCTACGACTCCGGCGCCGAGACCGTGCCGCACACGTTGCGGGATGCGCTGGCGCTGTTCGAGGGGTCGAAGCTGGCGCGTGAGACGTTCGGCGACGACGTGGTGGCGCACTATGCGAACAACGCCCGGATCGAGCTGGCCGCCTTCGACGCGGCTGTCACGGACTGGGAGCTGTTCCGGGGTTTCGAGCGGATGTGAGCAGGATGCGGATCGTCAATCCGGCGACGGAGGAAGTCCTCGCCGAGGTGGAGATGGCCGACGCGGCCGAGGTCGACCGGGCCGTGGAGCGTGCCAGGCGGGCCTACCAGAGCTGGCGCGACGTGGCGCCCGGCGACCGGGCGCGGCTCCTGCGCCGCTTCGCCGACCTGGTGGACGCGCACCGGGAGGAGCTGGCGCTGCTGGAGCTCACGAACTCCGGCCACCCGATCGGCAACGCCCGCTGGGAGGCGGGCGCGGTACGCGACGTGCTGCACTTCTACGCCGCCGCCCCCGAGCGCAACCACGGCAAGCAGATCCCGGTGCCCGGCGGCGTGGACATCACCTTCCAGGAGCCGCTGGGCGTGGTGGGCGTGATCGTGCCCTGGAACTTCCCTATGCTCATCATGAGCTGGGGCGTCGCCCCGGCGCTGGCCGCGGGCAACACGGTGATCGTCAAGCCCGCCGAATGGACCCCGCTGACCGCGCTGAGGCTGGCCGAGCTGGCCCTCGCCGCGGGCCTCCCCGAGGGGGTGCTCCAGGTGCTGCCCGGGGCAGGGGAGGTCGCGGGGGCCCGCCTGGTCGAGCATCCGCAGGTGGCCAAGATCGTGTTCACCGGCTCGACCGAGGTGGGCAAGGAGATCGCCGCCAAGGCGGCAACCCAGGTAAAGCGGATAACCCTCGAACTAGGCGGCAAATCCGCAAATATCGTGTTTGCGGACTCGGATCTGGAAAAAGCGGCGAAAACGGCGCCGTATGCCGTCTTCGATAACTCCGGCCAGGACTGCTGCGCCCGATCCAGGATTCTGGTGCAGGCGGAGGTCTACGACGCGTTCCTGGAGCTGCTGCTGCCGGCCGTACAGAACGTCAGAGTCGGCGACCCGCTCGACGAGAGCACCGAGATGGGCCCCCTGATCAGCGCCGAACATCTGGAGCGGGTGCGCGGCTTCATCGACGGCCCGCCGTACCTGCAGGGCGACTGCCCGCAGGGCAAGGGGTTCTGGTTCCCGCCGACGGTCCTGACGCCGGCGCTCACCGATCGGGCCTTCACCGAGGAGATCTTCGGGCCGGTGGTGTCGGTGGTGCCGTTCGCGGACGAGGCGGAGGCGGTGCGGATCGCCAACGACACGCCGTACGGCCTGAGCGGCTCCATCTGGACCCGCGACGTCGGCCGGGCGCTGCGCGTCGCGCGGGCCGTGGAGGCGGGCGCGCTGTCGGTGAACTCGCACTCCTCGGTCCGCCACTGGACGCCGTTCGGCGGCTTCAAGGAGTCCGGCCTCGGCCGGGAGCTGGGCCCGGACGCCCTCATGGCGTTCACCGAGACCAAGAACGTCTTCATCTCAACGGAGTGACACACATGCAGCGTTTGCACAACCGCGTCGCCGTGATCACCGGTGCGGGCGGCGGCATCGGCCTGGCCACCGCGCGGCGGTTCGCCGAAGAGGGCGCCAAGGTGGTCTGCGCCGACGTCGACGAGGAGGCGGGCACCAAGGCCGCCTCCGAGGTGGGCGGGCTCTTCGTCAAGGTCGACGTGACCAGCGAGGACGACGTCGTCCGGATGTTCCAGACGGCGTTCGACACCTATGGCTCCGTCGACATCGCCTTCAACAACGCGGGCATCTCGCCGCCCGAGGACGACTCGATCCTGGAGACCGGCATCGAGGCGTGGCGGCGGGTACAGGAGGTGAACCTGACGAGCGTCTACCTGTGCTGCAAGCACGCGATTCCGTACATGCGGCGGCAGGGCAAGGGCTCGATCATCAACACCGCGTCGTTCGTGGCGGTGATGGGGTCGGCGACGTCGCAGATCTCCTACACGGCCTCGAAGGGCGGGGTGCTCGCGATGTCGCGCGAGCTCGGAGTCCAGTTCGCGCGCGAGGGGATCCGGGTGAACGCGCTGTGCCCGGGGCCGGTCAACACGCCGCTGCTCCAAGAGCTGTTCGCCAAGGACCCTGAGCGGGCCGCGCGCCGCCTGGTGCACGTGCCGGTGGGCCGCTTCGCCGAGGCGTCGGAGATCGCGGCGGCGGTGGCGTTCCTGGCCAGCGACGACGCCTCCTTCATCACGGGCTCGGAGTTCCTCGTCGACGGGGGCATCTCGGGCGCCTACGTCACTCCTCTTTAGGAAGGGAAGTTGTGGAGCGACCCGTCATCGGGATCACGTCCTATGTCGAGCCTGCCCGCTACACCGTGTGGGAGATGCCGGTCGCCCTGTTGCCGTACATGTACGTGGAGCAGGTGGTCCGGGCCGGCGGGCAGCCGGTGATCCTGCCGCCCGCCGGGTCGCCCGCCCGGCTGGTGGCACGGTTGGACGGGTTGATCCTGGCCGGCGGCGGTGACGTCTCACCCGAGCGGTACGGCCAGGAGCCACACGACCAGACCGGCTACATCAGGAAATTTCGGGACACGGCGGAGTTCGCGGTGATCGAGGCGGCTCTTGACGCTGACCTGCCCTATCTCGGGATATGTCGGGGCATGCAGGTGCTCAACGTCGCACTCGGCGGGACCCTGCACCAGCATCTGCCCGATGTGGTGGGACACACCGGGCACTCCCCCGCGCCCGGCGAGTTCGGCCACCTGCCCATCCGGCCCGTCCCGGGGACCCGCGTCGGCAAGGCGCTCGGAGCCGAGCCGGTGGCCGTGCCGCACTACCACCACCAGGCCATCGACCGGCTCGCGCCGGGCCTCACCGTGTCCGCCGTGGCCGACGACGGCACGGTCGAGGCGGTGGAGCTGGACTCCCGGGCGTTCGCCATGGCCGTGCAGTGGCATCCGGAGGCGGCGAAGGACTGCGCGCTGTTCGAGGCGCTCGTGGCCGCCTGCTGAGCCTCACCCCGGCGCGGCGCTTTTGCCCCCAGGCGGCCGGAGCCGAACGCGACAACTCCCCCATAACGGCACTAGGCTTGCGGACATCACCGACGAAACCGTGCGGGAGAGTGTCCTGGCATCCGGCCAGGTCCCCTGAAGGAGCAAGCCCTCCCCGCGAACCTCTCAAGGCAAAGGACCGCACGGACGAGGTGTCCTCTGGAAAGCAGGCCTGGCGGCCTCGCCGAAGGTGAAAGTCCGGCAAATTACGGGCGAAGCTCTCAGGCACCCATGACAGAGGGGGAGGATGTCTGGCATCCGATCCTGCCCTGAGGTGCGCATATGTCACGTCCTACACCGCTCCGAGACGTCCACGAGAGCCTCGGCGCGACATTGACTGATTTCGCCGGGTGGCTGATGCCGCTCCGCTACGGCAGCGAGTCCGCCGAGCACAACGCCGTCCGCCAGGCGGCCGGGCTGTTCGACCTCTCCCACATGGGCGAGATCTTCGTGACCGGACCTCAGGCGGGTCAGGCGCTCGACTACGCGCTGGTGGGGCACCTGTCGGCACTCGCGCCCGGCCGCGCCCGCTACACCATGATCGTGAACGAGCGTGGTGGGGTGCTGGACGACCTGATCGTCTACCGGCTCGGGGACGAGGAGTTCATGGTGGTGGCCAACGCCTCCAACTATGAAAAAGTCGGGGAAGAACTGAAAAATCGCGCCAAGTCGTACAACGCGGTGGTCGAGGATCGCTCGGAGCAGTACGCGCTGATCGCCGTGCAGGGGCCGCGCGCCCAGGAGATCCTCGCCACGCTCACCGACGCCGACCTCGCCGGGCTCAAGTACTACGCGGGGCTGCCCGGTCTGGTCGACGGACGGCAGGCGCTCATCGCGCGCACCGGCTACACGGGTGAGGACGGGTTCGAGCTGTTCGTGGCCAACCAGGACGCCGTGCCGCTCTGGCACGCGCTGACCGAGGCCGGCCGTCCGTACGAGCTGCGAGCTGCGGGTCTGTCCAGCCGTGACACGCTCAGGCTCGAAGCGGGCATGCCGCTGTACGGCAACGAGCTCGGCGTCGAGCTGACCCCGTTCGACGCGGGGCTGGGCAGAGTGGTGAAATTCGACAAGCCGGGCGACTTCGTCGGCAGGTCGGCGCTGGAGGCGGTCATGGACACGCCGCCGCGGCGCCGGCTCGTCGGACTGGTCGCGCGGGGTCGCCGGGTGCCGCGCCACGGATACCCGGTGACCAAGGACGGCGCCGTCGTCGGCGAGGTCACCAGCGGGGCACCCTCCCAGACCCTGGGCAAGCCCATCGCCATGGCCTACGTCGACAATGGGGCCGACGCAGGTCTGGCCGTGGACATCCGGGGCAGCCATGAACCTATGGACCTCATTGAGCTGCCCTTTTACAGGAGGAACAAGTGAGCAACATCCCAGACGACCTGAGCTACACCAAGGAGCACGAGTGGGTGGCCGGCCTCGACGACGGCATCACCGTGACCATCGGCATCACGGCCTACGCGGCCGAGGCGCTGGGTGATGTCGTCTTCGTGCAGCTTCCGGAGGTCGGCTCGACCGTCGAGGCGGGTGACTCCATAGGTGAGGTCGAGTCGACCAAGTCGGTGAGCGAGATCTACACCCCCGTCGGCGGCGAGATCGTCGAGGTCAACCAGGCCGTCGTGGACGATCCGTCGCTGGCCAACAGCGACTCCTACGGCGATGGCTGGATGTTCCGCGTGCGCGTGGAAGGCGACCCCGAGGACCTGCTCACCGCCGAGGAGTATGCGGCGCTCACCTCAGGCGAGTCCTGACCCACCCGCCGGGGTCCTGCCGGGCCCCGGCCCTTCTGAAGGGCGCCCATCAATGGCGATCAGCGTCTTCGACCTGTTCAAGATCGGCATCGGTCCGTCGAGTTCACACACCGGCGGTCCCATGGCCGCCGCACACAAGTTCGCCCGTGGCCTGCACGACGACGACCTGCTCGCGCGTACGGCCCGCGTCGAGGCGATCCTGTACGGCTCGCTCGGCCTGACCGGCAAAGGCCACGGCAGCGACAAGGCCGTCCTGCTGGGGCTGTCGGGCGAGAAGCCCGAACTGGTCGACGTGGACTCCATCGACGGGCGCCTGGCCGCGATGCGCGAGTCCGGCACGGTCCGGCTCTACGGCACGCAGGAGATCCCCTTCGTCGTGGGCGAGGACCTCGTGTTCGAGCGCAAGATCTCCCTGCCCGAGCACCCGAACGGCATGCGCTTCACCGCCTTCTCCGCATCGGGCGAGAAGCTGCGTGAGAAGGTCTACTTCTCGGTCGGCGGCGGCTTCGTGGTGGACGAGCAGGCCACGGGCGCCGACCGCATCAAGCCCGACGACACCGTTCTGCCCTACCCCTTCACGACCGGCGACGAGCTGCTCAAGCACTGCTCCAACACGGGGTTGTCCATCTCCGCGCTGATGCTGGAGAACGAGCGGGCGTTCGGCCGCTCCGCCGCCGAGATCCGCGCGCAGATCCTGCATCTGTGGCAGGTCATGTGCGAGTGCGTCGAGCGCGGCATCGCCAAGGAGGGCGTGCTGCCGGGCGGCCTCAAGGTCAAGCGCCGCGCGAACCGTCTCCACCGCCGCCTGCAGACCGAGTCGCCGAAGACCGACCCGCTGCACGCCATGGACTGGGTGTCGCTGTTCGCGCTGGCGGTCAACGAGGAGAACGCCGCGGGCGGCCGTATCGTCACCGCCCCCACGAACGGCGCCGCGGGCATCATCCCCGCCGTCCTGACCTACTACTCCCGCTTCATCCCGCACGCCGACGACGACGGCATCGTCCGCTTCTTCCTCACCGCGGCGGCGATCGGCGTCCTGTTCAAGGAGAACGCCTCGATCTCGGGCGCCGAGGTCGGCTGCCAGGGCGAGGTCGGCTCGGCCTGCTCCATGGCCGCCGCGGGCCTCACGGAGGTCATGGGCGGCACGCCCGAGCAGGTGGAGAACGCGGCGGAGATCGGCATCGAGCACAACCTGGGCCTGACCTGCGACCCGGTCGGCGGCCTGGTCCAGATCCCGTGCATCGAGCGCAACGCGGTGGCCTCCATCAAGGCCATCGCCGCGGCCCGCATCGCCCTGCGCGGCGACGGTCAGCACTTCGTCGCCCTGGACAAGGCCATCAAGACGATGCGCGACACCGGCAAGGACATGCTCGACAAGTACAAGGAGACCTCGCGCGGCGGCCTCGCGGTCAACGTCATCGAGTGCTGAGCACCCTGCCGAGTGGTACCATAAAGTTGTACCATTTGACGGGAGGGCTATGTCCATCACTGCCAGCGAGGCGCGCCGCCGCCTGTTCCCGCTCATCGAAGAGGTCAACAACGACCACACCGCCGTGGAGATCGTCTCGAAGAGCGGAAACGCCTATTTGGTGGCCGCGGAAGAGTACGAAGCCCTCCGAGAAACGGCCTACCTGCTACGTGCCCCCGCCAACGCCCGTCGGCTGATCGAGTCGTACCAGGAGGCGGTCGCTGGACGCCACGAGCGCTACGAGCTACTGGACGACGAGGCTCCCCGGTGAAGGTCGCCTTCACCAGCCAGGGCTGGGCGGACTACGTCCATTGGCAGACTGCCGACCGGCAGCTCCTCAAGCGGATCAACCGGCTCATCGAGGACGCTTTGCGCGACCCCTTCCAGGGGATTGGGAAGCCCGAGTCGCTGAAGTACGCGCTCGCGGGCGCATGGTCACGACGCATTACCGAGGAGCATCGCCTGGTGTACCTGCCCATGGACGACGAGATCGTCGTCCTGCAGGCCCGCTACCACTACGAGTAGCAAGCCAGCAGCCGCGTTCGAGCGCGCTCGCGTTCGAAGCGGGTTTGCGCTCGAAGCGGGTTTGCGTTCGAGCGCGCTCAAAGCCATAGCGTCGCCGTCATGACGACACAGACCTGGATCATCACCGGCGCGTCCCGCGGCCTCGGGCGCGCACTCGCGGAGGCGGCGCTCGCGGCGGGCGACCACGTGGTGGCGGCGGTACGCCGGCCCGAGAGCGTGGCCGACCTGAAGGCCGCCTACCCGGACGCCTGCCTGATCGCGACGTTCGACGTCCGGGACACCACCGCCGCCGCGGACCTCGTACGGGACACCCTCGACCACTTCGGGCAGCTCGACGTGCTCGTCAACAACGCGGGCCGGGGCATGGTCGGAGCGGTCGAGGAGATCGGCGACGCGCAACTGCGTGAGCTGATGGACCTGCACCTGTTCGGCCCCGCCGCGCTCGTCCGCGCGGCGCTGCCCGCGATGCACGCGCGGGGCACCGGCACGATCGTGCAGATGAGCAGCCAAGGTGGGCGGATGTCCTTCCCCGGCGTGTCGGCGTACTCCGCGTCGAAGTTCGCCCTCGAAGGCTGGTCCGAAGCCCTGGCCGGGGAGGTCGCGCCGCTCGGGATCCGGGTGATGATCGTGGAGCCCAGCCGGTTCAGGACCGACTTCCACGCCAACGACGTGCTCGAGTTCGTCGAGGAGTCCGAGACCTACCGTGACCTGCTCGCCAACGTCCGCGCGGACATGGCCGGAGCCGACGGCCTCCAGGAAGGCGACCCGGCGCGGGCGGCCGAGATCATCGTGTCCCTCGCGCACAGTGACGAGGTGCCGCTGCGGCTGCCGCTCGGGCGCGAGGCGGTCGAGCGCATCTCGGGCGCGTACCGGCGTGGCCTGGACGAGGTCGAGCGGTGGGCCGAGACCTCCCGCAGCGCCGACTTCGAGGGCGTCCCGGCCTCGGTACGGCCCATCTAAGCTGGCTGTCATGGCCACCGACGAACTCATGACCAGGGCGCTCGAAACGCTCGGGGACGACGGCCCGCTGTCGGTCGAGGCGATCCACCGTCTCACCGACCTGGCCGACGTGCCCGAGTCGATGACGATCGCCGAACTCGCCGACCTGCTCGACATCTCGCCCCACACGCTGCGCTACTACGAGCGGGCCGGGCTGGTCGAGGTGGCCCGCGACGGCAACGGTCATCGCGTCTACGACGCCCAGGCGGTGCGGCGGCTGGTGTTCCTCACCCGGATGCGGCTGTCCGGCATGCCGATGCGCGACCTGCAGCACTACATCTCGCTCGTCGACGCCGGGCAGCACACCACACCCGAGCGGCTCGACCTGCTGATCGAGCATCGCGACACCATCCGCCGCCGGATCCGTGAGCTGACCCTCTCCCTCACGGCGGTCGAGTACAAGATCACCACATATGGAGGCTCGACCGGGCCGGACGTTCAGACCCTCGACGCCGACCGCACCGCGCTGCCGTACGAGCCGCCGCGACGGACACTACCGGCGGACTGAGAGACACCGGCGCTCGCCTGCGGCTTCACCGTGACAGGATCCCGCCCGCGGCTTCGCATCGCAGCACTGTCAGCGGCGGACGTGGACCCGGACCACCGTGCCGACCTCGTCGTCACGGACCTCCCGGCGGATCCGGCCGACGATCTCCTTGTCCAGTTTGTGGACCACCGCGCCGACATCGGCGGAGGAGGGGCAGCAGAGGGAGATGCGCAGGCGGGCGGCATCCCCGACCACGCGGGCGCTGACCTGGGTGAGGCCCTCCACGTCCTTCAGGCCGATGCAGAGCATGGCCGTACCCGTGCCACTACGGCAACCGCGGCGGCCCCACCCCAGGCAGAGCAGCAGCCAGCGGAACGTCACCAACGCCAGCGCCAGCATGACGAGCGCCACCAGCCACAAGGCCCAGGGCTGGTCGGCGATGACCTGGGCAGTGTGGTCCGGCAGCACCTTGGCGCGTGGCGACAGACCCGGCAGCTTGTCCTTACCGCGCAGCCAGGCGTAGCCGCCCAGAAGCAGCAGCAGCGCCCCGACCACGGCCAGGCCGATCCGGTTGCCCGCGTACTGCCGCATCACAACCCCCTCCCGTCGCCCGCGTACTGCCGCATCACAGCCCTCTCCGGCGCAGCCGCACGACGACCTCGCCCGCGGTCAGGGCGCCCACGCCCGCCAACCTGTCACCGACCGCGGTGCCGACCTGCTTGAGCATCGAACCGGAGCTCTCAGGGCCGGTGATGACCACGACCTCGATCGTCCGCCTGCGCAGCCGTACCCGCGCTCGTCGCACGCCGTCGACCTCCTGGGCGACGGCCCGCAGCGTTCGGCGCAGGCCGGCCCGGGTGATGCCGATGACGATCATCGGGTCGGACGTCTCGACCGGCACGAGCCTGCACCGGCCCGGTACGGCGGCCAGCAGCAACATCACGACCCCCACGGCCATGGTCACCACGGCGGGCAGCGACAGCTGCCCCCAGGCGCGATGGGCCGCGAGGTCGAGGAGGTCGGACACCGGCAGCCAGCCGAGCGGCCTGCCGAGCAGGGCCGACACCACCTCGGCGGCGGCCAGCCACAGCCCGGCGGTCAGCGTGAGTGCCACGACGGTCCCTGCGGGTGTGCGCGCCGGTCTGAGCACCCGGCCCGACCTGCGCAGCGGGCTCTCCTGCGCGACGATCCCGGCGCCGGACAGTATCTGCTGGAGGGTGGTCACAACGACACAGGTACACGGCGAGGGCATGGCCCGGACCATGCCCTCGCCGCCGGTTTGCAGGATCATTACGGGGGCCGTCAACAAGATGAACCGCCCTCATATTCATTTGCCCGATATGTCGTTAAGCTGCCTTTATGAACGATCTCCGCCGCTATGACAGTGCTACCAGAGCGCTCGAGCCGCCATTGGCGATCCTCGATCTCGCGGCCATGCGCGCCAACGCGGCCGATCTCGTACGGCGGGCGGCCGGCAAGCCGATCCGGGTGGCGAGCAAGTCGATCCGCTGCCGCTCGGTCATGGAACGCATCCTGGCCATGGACGGCTTCCACGGCATCATGGCCTTCACGCTGCCCGAGGCGCTCTGGCTGGTCGAGCGGGGGTTCACCGACGTCCTCGTGGCCTACCCGACGGCCGACAGGCACGCGCTCGCGACGCTGGCCGGAGACGCGCGGGCGGCCAGTGAGATCACACTGACCATCGACGCCGCCGACCATCTCGACTACGTCGACGACGCGGTGGCAGAGGTCCGTTCGCGGGCGGAGATCCGGCTGTCGATGGACCTCGACGCGGGATATGTCGCTCTGGGCGGCAGATTCCGGGCGGGGACCCTGCGCTCCACGATCCGCGAGCCCGAGCAGGCCGCCGACCTGGCCGCCGACATCGCCAAGCGACCCGGCTTCCGCCTGGCGGGTCTGATGGCGTACGAGGGACAGATCGCGGGGGTCGGCGATGACCAGCCGGGCAACGCCGCGCTGGTCCGGGCGATCCGGATCATGCAGAGCCTGTCGGCCCGCGAGCTGGTCCTGCGCCGCGGCCGCCTCGTGAACGCCGTCCGGCAGCTCTGCGACCTGGAGTTCGTCAACGGCGGCGGCACCGGCTCCGTCGAGCGGACCGTGCGGGAGAAGGCGATCACCGAAGTGGCGGCGGGCTCCGGGTTCTTCCATCCCCGGCTCTTCGACTTCTACCGCGCCTTCACCGGCCGGCCGGCCGCGCTGTTCGCGCTCCCGGTCGTGCGCCGGCCGGGACCGGACGCGGTGACGGTGCTCGGGGGCGGCTACCTGGCCTCCGGGCGGCCGGGGACGAGCCTGCTACCGCAGCCGTACCTGCCCGCGGGGCTCCGCTACACGCGCGACGAGGGCGCGGGTGAGGTGCAGACGCCGCTGCTCGGCCAGGCGGCCCAGGACCTGCGGGTGGGCGACCGGGTCTGGTTCAGGCACGCCAAGGCGGGCGAGATGTGCGAACGCTTCAGCGAGCTTCACCTCGTCGACGGCGACACCATCGTGGAGACCGCTCCGACGTACCGGGGCGAGGGCCGGACGTTCCTCTGACGCCGCCTCTGGAACGGCTAGAAGCGGCGGCGACGGCGGCGCCAGAGGGTGATGGCCGCGCCGACCACCAGCACGACGCCCACGCCGATCAGCACCGGCGCCAGGCTGGGCTGCTCCTCGGCCCACAGCCGGTCCGGGTCGTCGGCGTACTCGACGGGGCGCTGCGTCACCCCGAGCGCGTCGCCGACCGAGGTCACCAGATGGCTCGCCCGTGTCTTCACGTCGGCCACCGTGCGCTCGGCGACCCGCTTGGGACTCACCCGGTCGGCGATGGCGTCGACCGTGTCCGCCAACTCCGCGCGCGTCCGCGCGATCCGCCGCTCCAGCTCGTCGGGATCGGTGTCAGCCATGGCTCTCCTTTCGACCGCGCTCCGTGCGAGCTCCGCCCGGTGATCAATGAAGCGCTCTTCGCTGATCAGTCTGTCAGGTCGGCGACCCGCACGGCACTCCGGGCAGGCCGGTAGGTTTTGCACGACGAACTCTGGAGGGCCCCATGACCGAAACCAAACTCGCGCCCGGCGACGCCGCGCCCGAGTTCACGCTTCCCGCCGCCGACGGCGAGACCGTCTCCCTCGAGACCTACCGCGGCCGGCGGGTGATCCTCTATTTCTACCCCGCCGCGATGACGCCGGGCTGCACCAAGCAGGCGTGCGACTTCCGCGACAACCTCGGCCAGCTGACCGCCGAAGGTTTCGTGGTGCTCGGCGTGTCGAAGGACAAGACGGCCAAGCTGGTCAAGTTCGCCGAGCACGACTCGCTCACCTTCCCGCTCCTGTCGGACCCCGAACTCGACGTGCACAAGGCGTACGGGGCTTACGGCACCAAGAAGCTGTACGGCAAGGAGGTCGTCGGCGTGATCCGCTCGACCTTCGTCATCGACGCCGACGGAAAGATCGAGCAGGCCCTCTACAACGTGAAGGCGACCGGCCACGTGGCGAGCTTGAAGAAGAAGCTCGGGCTGGCTTGAAAGGCGAGGGGCCCGTCCGGTCATGCGCCGGGGGCCCGTCCCTCGCGCGACGGGCCCCCGGCGCACTGCCGGGACGCTAAACTCGGCTCAGGCCCGCTCTGGCGGGGGCTGCGCGGGCGTGGCGAAATGGCATACGCGGCAGGTTTAGGTCCTGTTGGTGGCGACACTGTGGGGGTTCGAGTCCCCCCGCCCGCACCTCGGCTACTTCAGCGAAGTCCCCCATCTCGGCTACCTCAGCGCGTACGCCCTGATCACCTCCTGTGACAGGCTCGCCCCGCGCGTGTCGGCGGCCTTGAGACGCAACGAGACGACTCCGGCCGACCGCGGCCGGTCCAGCGTGGCCTCGTAGGCGCCGTTCCCCTTAGCGGTGAGCCGCCGGACCGCGCGCCACGAGGCGCCGTCGTCGTACGACACCTCCAGCGACACGTCCTTGATCGGGGCGGCCGCCGAGCCGTCCTGGTGGCGCAGGGTCAGGCCGAGCCGCGGTGAGGCGGCCTGGTTCTTCAGGTCCGTCGCCACGTCATAGTCGGCGAGCAGCAGCGGGATCGTCGTGCCCGGCCCGGCGTCGTGCTGCGACGGGAACGTCCACGCCGTCTTCGTCCTGGTCGACAGCCGGGCCCAGGCGGCGCGGTTCTCGACGTCGTACTCCATCCGATACGTGGCGGCGGCGGCCGGCAGGAGCAGTGTCCCCTGCGGGCGCCGCTCGGTCTGCGCCAGCAGCGTGTCCCCTTGGTAGAACCGCCAGCCGGTCTTCATGCCGGTCTCGAAGGTGTCGGTCTGGGCGACGCCGGTGTTCCGCCCCGCGTCGATGAGGCCCCACAGGTCGACCTGGAGCAGGTCGCCCTGCCTGCGCAGCGGCCGGACCGTACCGGGGCCGGGCAGCAGCGGCTGCTTGAACCAGGTGCGGCCGATCCGCTCCCCCGCCCGGAAGGGCGCGTCGTCGGGGCCCGAGACGCCGATGCGGGCCTGGTCGTGCTCCCACATGTAGTTGTACGGCCGCTCCGGCGCCTCCATGCTGCTGCTCCAGCGCACCCCGGAACCGGCGGTGAGGTAGTCGACCCGGTCGCGCGGCGTACGGCGGACGGGCCGGCCGGTGTCCCAGGAGGTCGTCTCCCACGGCTGCCAGCCGAAGCGGTTCTCGGAGAGCGTCACGTCGTCGGCCAGCTGGCTGAAGAAGTCCGAGTCCACCCGGGCCAGGGATCTCGCCCGCAAGGTGTGGTCGGGCCGGTCCCTGATCCCGCCCTCCTCGCTGAGGTACAGGTCGTACACGTACGGGCTGGCCACGATGCCCTTGGCCAGGACGGGCACCGGCAGCCTGCGCAGCCGGTCGGCCAGCCGGGCGCCCTCGTGTCCGGTGAGCGCGACGGTCGGGACCTTCAGCTTCACCCCGCTCTCCGACACGGGCAGGTCTCCGTAGACCGCGACCATCCGGGCCCCGGCCACCGCGGCGGCGTTGGACTGGGCGGCGACCGTCAGGTCGGCCGTGCGGCGGATCAGCGCGAGCCTGCCGCGCAGGTCGCGGCCCTTGAGGTCCGCGGGCGTGCCGGTTCCGGCGTCCACGGCCGGCAGCAGCGCGGAGCCGTCGAGGCGGGGGAAGTCGGCCGACACGTCGCTGAACCAGACGGGGTCGACGTAGTCGGGGTTCAGCTCCAGCCCGGCGGTCCGCAGGGTGATGGCGGGGGCCTCCAGGTGCCAGCGGGTGGCGACGGCGAACCGGCCCTTGGTGACGCGCTTCGTGGGCTGCAGGTAGTACGTCTCGTCGGCGCTCTCGTCCTGCAGGATCGTCTCGGTGAGCGGCGCGCCCTTGGCGGGCGCGCGGGTCCAGATGAGCTTGGTCGCGGTGCCCCTGTTCCGCTTGGTCACGTGGTCGGGCGTGTCGACCCGCATCTCGACCGCCTTGCGGGCGTCGAGCACGACCTCGGTGTCACCGGCGACCTTCAGCTCGGGCTCCCCGGTGAAGCTCAGATTGAGCACGGTGCCACGGTCGGCGTAGGACATGCTGTCGACCGACGGGCGCAGGGTGTTGATGACGCCGAGTACGGAGTAGGTGCCGGGCGGCACCAGCACGCACGAGCCACCCGGGTCACTCTCGCACCGCCGCACCGGGTCCCCGGGCAGTTCGCGGCCGTCGCGGGTCCCGTCGTCCACGTTCAGCGCGGCGGCGTACGCCGGCGCGGGGCGGCCGTCCCTGGCGATCCCGCTCACCCGCAGCCGGACCCGCTCGACCTCGACGTTGCCGGTCAGCGAGGTACGGATCGGCGGCCCTTGGCGCGGCGTCGCGACGAGCTCCGCGCGCTGCCACCCCACCTGCGCCTTGGCCGGATCGAGGGTGAGCCGGGCCGTGGCCTGCGCACCGCCGGGCAGGGACAGCTCGGCGGGCGAGACGCTGAACGAGCCGCCGGTGGCCAGGCCGAGGGTGACCGGGGACTTGCCGGGATTGCGGTAGGTGATCTCGCGGGTCACCGGCCGGCCGGAGGACACCTCGGACAGCCCGAAGTCGATCGGGCCCTGGGCGGTCAGCACCGGCTCCCCGAGCGCCGCGGCCACGTCCACCCGGCCGGTGCCCCGCTTGTCCACGGAGGTGTCGGGCATGGGCTTGGCCGTACCCATGAGCAGGGACTTCAGTTCCCCGGCCGAGATGCCGGGGCGTGACTGCCGCAGGAGCGCGGCGGCCCCGGCGACGTGCGGGGTGGCCATGGAGGTGCCGGACAGGCGGGTGTAGTGCTCGTCCACCGGCTCGCCGAGCGAGGTGCCCTTCGCCCGCGCGGCGACGATGCCGACGCCCGGCGCGGTGATGTCGGGCTTGACCGCGCGCTCCAGCCCGATGGGTCCGAAGCTGGAGAAGTCGGCCAGCCGGTCCTGGCCGTCGACCGCGCCCACGGTCAGCGCGGCGGGGGCGTCACCCGGGCTCCCGACGCAGGCTTCGCAGCCCCTGTTGCCCGCCGCCACCACGAACAGCGTTCCGTAACCCACGTACAGCGCGCCCAGGGCGTCGGTGAGCGGCCCGCCGGGGCTGGGGTCGCCCAGGCTCATGTTCACGATGTCGGCGTGCTTCTCCGCCGCCGCCCATTCCATCCCGTCGATGATCCAGGAGCTGAACCCCTCACCGTTGGCGTCCAGGACCCGGCCGTTGAGCAGCTTGACGCCGGGCGCGACGCCCTTACGCGAGCCGCCGGAGGCCGCGCCGCTGCCCGCGATGATGTCGGCGACGTGCGTGCCATGCCCGAACTCGTCGGTGGCGCTGCCGCTGTCGGTGAAGTCACGCTCGTCGGCGACCTTCCCCGCCAGGTCCGGATGCCCGGTGTCGACGCCGGTGTCCAGGACCGCCACCGTCGTGCCCGCGCCGTCGTAGCCCGCCGACCACGCGGCCGGCGCGCCGATCTGCGGCACGCTGCGGTCCAGCGCCGGCTCCACCTTGCGGTCGAGCCAGATCTTGGTGACGCCGTCGAGCGGGCTCTTCGTACGGCCCGCGGCCAGCGCGGACAGGTCACCGCCGAAGCCCCGCGCCGCGCTCTTGGCCAGCCGGACCCCCGAACCGCCGATGCTCTCCAGCGTGCGGACCGCCTTCAGCGCGGGGACGGCCGGCATCGCGCTCTGTTTCCCGTACGTGACGATGAGGGAGATGGCGTCCGACCGCGCGTCGGTGTAGCCCTGCGCGGCGAGGGCGGTCACGTTGAAGAGCTCGGGGTCGAGGCGGCCGGGGACCAGCCCTTCCACGTCGCTGGGCAGCACGGTGAGCTGCCCGCCGTCCTCGGTGATCCGGAAACCGGCGGGCGGCCCGTCCCCGCGCGGGGCGGCCGTGACGCTCGCCTTCTGACGGCCGTCGGCGGCGACGGCGACATGCACCTGGTCACCGGTGATCAGTGTGATGTCATAGCCGTGCTTGGCGGGGTCCGGCGCCAGCGCCGGGGCGTCCTCGGCCCGTGCGCCCGTACCGGTGATCGTGGTGACCGCGGCCACCGCCAGGGAGGCGGCCACCGCTGTCCAACGCCTGGGCCTCATCGGCCACCTCCAGAAAGCGAGAAATGTACCGGCCCAATTTCTAGTGACGTGGGGGCGTTCCGGTCCATAGGTCTCGTCTGGCGAGATCCCGACTTGTCGTAAACCCGCCTGGGCTACGCTCCCGTTCGGGACGACCGGACGACAGGGGGCGGGCATGGCGCAACGGCGGCTGCTGGAGGGCCTCGGCGTCAGCGTCGCCGAGGAGACGGCCTACCGGGCGCTGCTCCGCCACGGGCCCGCGACGCTGAGCCAGCTGGCCACCGAGACCGGCGCGTCCGCCGCCGCCATCCGCCGGATGCTGCCCAGGCTGGAGGACCTCGGGCTGATCTCCCGGGTGGCCGGCAGACCTCTGCGACTGATCGCCACGCCGCCGAACATCGCGATCGACGTGCTGGTGGCCCGCCGCCAGGAGGAGATCACGCACAGCCGGGCCGCCGCGGCGCTGCTCGCCACCGAGGTGGCCGACCGCACCGGACCGCATCCCGAGGAGGTGCTGGAGGTGGTGACCGGCCGTTACGCCGTCGCCCGCCGCTACCTCCAGCTCGAACGCAGCGTCACGGCCGAGATGCTCGTGCTGGTGCGCCCGCCGTACGCGGTCGACATCTTGGACGATCAGGAGAACGAGCAGCGTGCCGCCCACCAGGGTCCGTCCATCCGGGGCATCTACGGGCCGCTGGCGTTCGAGGAGCCCGGCATGCTGGCACACACGCGGCAGGCGATCGCCGACGGCGAGCAGGCCCGGCTGGGGCAGGTGCCCGTCAAGCTGGCCATCGCCGACGGCCGTACGGCCATGCTGCCGCTGGTGTCCGACGAGGACCGGGCGGTGGAGAGCGCGCTGGTCGTCCACCCGTCGGCGCTGCTCGACGCTCTGGTCGGGCTGTTCGAGGTGCTGTGGCAGGCGGCGGTGCCGCTGCGGCTGTCAGCGGACCCGGCCGCGCACATCGAGCGGGACGTGTGGCCGCAGCCGGGCGACACCGAGGTGCTCGCCCTGCTGGCGGTGGGGATGAAGGACGACGCGATCGCGCGGCAGCTCGGTCTCAGCCCGCGTACGGTGCAGCGGCGGGTGCAGGAGCTGTGCGAGCGGCTGGGGGCCCGTACGCGCTTCCACGCCGGGTTCCTGGCCGCGCAGCACGACCTGCTGGTCCTGGACCGCGGGCCTGGTCTGCGAGCGCCCTAACCGGTCTTTGTGGGCATCGGCGTGGGCATGACGCTGGGGGGCATCATCGTAGGTACGCCGCTGGGGACCACCGTGGGCAACGGATACGGAGTCGCCGGCATCTGATACGGACCGGGGTACGGCGGCAGCCGCCGGCAGTAGCCCCCGCCAGGGCCCGGACGACAGTCCTGGTAGCCGGGATAACTGGGATAGCGACCCCAGTAGACATGGGCGGAATCGCCTCGGTGGACCATGCCGCTGATCACCGCCACGGCGCCGCCCCCGAGAATGCCGCCGATGATCAGCCCGATCAGGCCCGCGCCGATGATCTGCGTGGGCTTCAGCCGGAAGAAGTCACGAAAGCTGTCAGAGCGCGGAGGTGGCGGTCTGTGGGGTGGTGGAGGAGCCGCTGTCGCCCAGCCGGCTCCGGGCGGCGGCCCCGAGACCCGGGTGGTCGCCGCTTCCGCGTCGCGGGGAGCGGCGGGCCGGTCTCCAGGGGTCGGGTCGCGTGGCGCTTCCTCTTCGCCACGCGACCCGGCATCACGATCATGATCCGCCATCACGATCTCCCTTTACTCGCCCGTTAAGGCGCTCCCAACGACAAGAGTGCCCTATGCCGCGTAAGGCTGGTGTAAGACCTGAGTCGTACCCAAACCTCCCCCTAGAGGCTGACAAACCCACGCCGAAGCCTCCGTATCGTAATGATGTGTTCGGCAGGGTAATGGGATGGTCAGGACGCCATGGCAGGCTCATGGACGCCCTCCGGGTGGCGCCACTGGCGGTGTTCTGCCTGTTCATGGCCGTGCCGTACGGGAAGAACGGCCCGTTCGACAACGGCAACCTGTACATCGGGGTGGCCGGCTATGTCGGGCTCTGCGCGATACTGATCGTCCCGCTGCTGTGGCGGCGGGACCGGCCGCTGACCGTCTTCGCGATCCTCTCGCTGGCCAGTTTCGGGCAGTGGCTGGCCAAGGCCGATCCGATGCCGGCCAACATCGCGGTGCTGGTGGCGCTCTACTCGGTGGCCTTCCGGTGCAGGTTCCCGTGGGCGATCGCCGCGGGCGTGGTGGCCGAGATCGGCGTGCTGCTGGTCATCGTGCGCTGGCAGACGCCGACGTTCAGCATCTTCTTCAGCGGCTCGATCCTCGTCGTGACGGTCTGGCTGACCGGCCTGTACGCCAGGACCCGCAGCCGCTATCTGGAGAGCCTGGAGGAGCGGGCGGAACGGGCCGAGCGCGAGCGCGACCAGCAGGCCCGGATGGCGGCCGCGGCCGAGCGCACCAGGATCGCCAGGGAGTTGCACGACGTGGTGGCGCACAACGTCAGCGTGATGGTGGTCCAGGCCGACGGCGCCGGATACGCCATCGACAGCGACCCCGACCAGGCGCGGCAGGCCGTACGCACCATCTCCAAGACCGGGCGCGAGGCGCTCGCCGAGATGCGCAGGCTGGTCGGCGTGCTGCGGGAGGACGGGTCCGACGAGACGGACTACACGCCGCAGCCGGGCCTCGCGCAGCTGGAGGAGCTGGTACGCGGCGCGGGTGTGCCCGCGCGGCTGCGGGTCGGCGGCCGGCCGGGCGAGCTGCCCGAGGGGCAGCAGCTCGCGGTCTACCGCATCGTGCAGGAGGCGCTGACGAACGCGCTCAAGCACGGCGGCCCCGGCGTCCGCGCGCTGGTCGAGCTGCGGTACGCCGGGCGCGAGCTGGTCGTGCGGGTGACCGACGACGGCAGGGGCGCGGCGGCGCCACGCAGCCCCGACGGGCACGGGCTGGTGGGGATGCGCGAGCGGGTCGGCATGTACGGCGGAGAGGTGGCGGCCGGGCCGAGATCGGGCGGCGGATACGAGGTGCTGGCCACGCTGCCGGTGCCGGGCACCAGGGCGGCCTAGTGATCCGGGTGATGCTGGTCGACGACCAGGAGTTGCTGCGCGCCGGGTTCAGGATGGTGCTGGGCGCCCAGCCCGACATCGAAGTGGTCGCCGAGGCCGGTGACGGGGTGCGGGCGCTGGAGGTGCTGCGCGAGGTCGAGGTGGACGTGGTGCTCATGGACGTACGCATGCCCAGGATGGACGGCGTGGAGGCGACCCGGCGGATCGACGGCCCCAAGGTGCTCATCCTGACCACCTTCGACCTCGACGAGTACGCCTTCGCGGCGGTCAAGGCGGGCGCCTCGGGCTTCCTGCTCAAGGACGTGCCGCCGGCCGACCTGCTGACCGCGATCAGGGCGGTGCACGCCGGCGACGCCGTCGTGGCGCCGAGCACGCTCAGGCGGATGCTCACCAAGTTCGCCGCGCAGCTGCCGACGGAGGAGCTCACGGCCGCGTCGGAGCTGACGCCACGCGAGCGCGAGGTGCTGCTCATGGTGGCCCGCGGCCTGTCCAACCAGGAGATCGCCGCCGGACTGGAGGTGGCGGAGGCCACGGTGAAGACGCACCTGGGCCGGGTGCTGGCCAAGCTGGGACTGCGGGACCGGGCCCAGGTGGTGGTCTACGCCTACGAGGCGGGCCTGGTGGTCCCGTCACGTCAGCCGAAAGGCTGACCCGGGTCATCTCAGGACCTATACGAAACCCCTCCTCAGGGCCCATATTTCCTGCACTTTCCGCTCCTAGGTTGGTCACGTTCCCGCAGACGAGAAGGAGTGAACGTGACCCTCACCGATACCCGCCGACAGGCTCCCGAGGCGGTGGTGGCCAGAGCGCTGACCAAGGTGTACGGCCAGGGCGACGCGCGGGTCCACGCCCTCCGCGGCGTGGACGTCGCCTTCGCGACGGGCGCGTTCACCGCGATCATGGGCCCGTCCGGTTCCGGCAAGTCCACGCTGATGCACTGCCTGGCCGGGCTCGACACCGCGACCTCCGGCACCGTGCACATCGGCGACGTGGAGCTGACCGGGCTCAACGACAAACAGCTCACGCTGCTGCGCCGCGAGCGGATCGGCTTCATCTTCCAGGCGTTCAACCTATTGCCGACGCTGACCGCCGAGCAGAACATCCGTCTGCCCCTGGAGATCTCCGCCCGCCAGCCGGACCGGCTGCTGTTCGACCGCGTCATCGAGACGGTCGGGCTGCGCGACCGGCTCGCCCACAAACCGACCGAACTGTCCGGCGGCCAGCAGCAGCGCGTCGCCGTGGCCAGGGCGCTGATCAGCAAGCCTCAGGTGATCTTCGCCGACGAGCCGACGGGCAACCTCGACTCGCGTAGCGGCGCCGAGGTGCTGTCGTTCCTGCGCACGTCCGTACGCGAACTCGGCCAGACCATCGTCATGGTCACGCACGACCCGGTGGCCGCGGCGTACGCCGACCGCGTGGTGTTCCTGCGCGACGGCGAGCTGGTCAGCGAGATCAGCGCGCCCTCACCGCAGTCGGTGCTCGACACGCTGATGAAGCTGGAGGCCTGAGTTGCTGCGGACGACTCTGGCCGGGCTGCGCGCGCACAAAGTGCGGCTGCTGCTCACCTCGCTGGCGATCACGCTGGGTGTCGGCTTCATCGCGGGTACGTTCGTGCTGACCGACACCATCAAAGCCGGCTTGTCGCAGCAGGCCACGGCCGAGGCGGACAAGGTCGGCCTGGCCGTACTGCCCGAGGACCGCGAGGGAGCGCTACCGGAACGCCTGCTCGACCAGGTGCGCGGCCTGTCCGGCGTGCTGGAGGCGCAGGGGCTGATCCGCGGCGGCGCGCCGTTGCTGGGCAAGGACGGCAAGGTGGTCGGGAACATGCCGACCACGGCCGTCTCGATCGTGACCGGCCGGCTCGGCCGCACCACCATACTCAGCGGCACCGGCCCGGGATCCGACGACCAGGCGGCGGTGCTCGACAAGAACACCGCCAAGGCCCAGGGCCTCAAGCTCGGCGACACGATCACCGTGCTCGACTCCCGGCACCGCGAGCAGCGGTTCAGGCTGGTCGGCATCATGGACACCGGCCTGGACCAGATGCTGGCGTACACCGGCGCGGTCGGCTTCACCCCGGCCACCGCTCAGCGGATGACCGGCGCGAAGGGCTTCGCCGAGATCGACATCGCGGGCGACGGCGCGGGGCTCAAGCAGGCGGTCGCCGCCGCCGCCGGATCGGGAGCGGTGGTCAAGACCGGCGCGGAGCTCGCCAAGGGCCTGGCGGCCGAGTCCGGCATCGAGATGGAGTCACTGACCACCGGTCTGCTGCTGTTCGGCCTGGTGGCCATGCTGGTGGCCGCGCTGGTCATCTACAACACCTTCAATATCCTCGTCGCGCAGCGGGCCAGGGAGATGGCGCTGCTGCGCTGCATCGGCGCCACGCGCGGGCAGGTGTTCGGCTCGATCGTGCTGGAGTCCACCGCCGTCGGCCTCCTGTCGTCCGCGCTCGGCCTGCTCGCGGGCTACGGCCTGGGCGCGGCGACGCTGGCCGTGCTGGGCGCGCTCGACGCCCCGCTGCCCACGAACGCGGCCATCTCGCTGACGCCGGTCACGATGCTCAGCGGCCTGGGCCTCGGCCTGCTGGTCACCGTCGGGGCGGCGCTGCTGCCGGCGCGGGCCGCCACCCGGGTCGCGCCGATCGCGGCGCTGCGCACGCAGGTGGAGGAGCAGACGTTCCGCACCGGCGTCGTACGCGTGCTCCTCGCCGCGCTCTTCCTCGTCGCCGGGCTCGGCGCGGCCGGCTACGGGGCACTGGTGATGGAGCCGGGCCAGATGGTGCCGCTCTTCGTCGTCATGGGCGGTGGCGCGCTGACCTTCCTGGCGGTACTCATCCTTGGACCGGTGCTGGTCAAGCCGCTGAGCGCGCTGATCGGCTGGATCCCGGCCAGGCTGTTCGGCGTGCCGGGGCGGCTGGCCGTGGACAACTCCGCACGTAACCCCCGCCGGGCCGCCACCACGACCGTGGCACTGACCATCGGCGTGACGCTCATGACGCTGATCTCGGTGGTCACGGCCTCGACGCGGGTGACGATGACGGCCAAGCTCGACAACCAGTTCCCCATCGACTACCTGGTGGCCACCCAGGAGCGCGACGCCGCCGTCCCCCGGTCGGTGGCCAACGCGCTGAGGCGCAGCCCGGAGCTGTCCTCGGTCGTACAGATCCGCGCGGCCAAGGCCAAACTCCCCGCCTCCGGCGATTCGGTGCAGGTCGGCACCTTCAACGGACCGATCAAGCCGGAGGTACGGTCCGGTTCGATGGACCGGCTGGAGCCGGGGCAGGTCGCGGTGGCCGCTTCCGCCGCCAAGCAGTTCGGGCTGCGGGTCGGCGGCACGGTCGCGGTGCGGACCGCCAAGGCCGGGACCGTCACGTTGCGGGTGGTCGCCATTCTCGCGGGCGATTCGTCCCTGCCGACGTTCACCGTGGCCGAGGGGCCCTTCGAGGAGTACTTCGGCCAGATACCCGACACGCGGGTGATGGTGAACATCAAGGACGGCGTGCCCACCGCACAGGCCCGCAAGGTGGTGGACGCGGCGACGGCGGCCTACCCGATGGTCCAGGTGACGAGCGCGACGGAGGTACGCGGGCAGTTCGACGACACGCTGGACATGTTGCTGATGATCATCACCGGGCTGCTGGGCCTGGCGATCCTGATCTCACTGCTCGGCATCGCCAACACGCTGTCGCTGTCGGTACATGAGCGGACCAGGGAGTCGGCGCTGCTGCGGGCCCTCGGGCTGACCAGGCCGCAGCTGCGGCGGATGCTCTCGGTGGAGGCGCTGGTGCTCGGGCTCATCGGGGCGCTGGTCGGGGTGGTGCTCGGCGGCGTGTTCGGGTGGGCGGCGATGCGGGCGATGATCGACGGCGCCGGGTTCGTGATTCCCGTGGGGCAGATCGCGCTGTTCGTGGTGCTTTCGGGGCTGGCCGGGGTGCTGGCCGCGGTACTGCCTGCGCGCCGGGCGGCTCGGGCGTCGATCGTGGGCTCGCTAGCAACCGGATAATCCCCGACAAATCACGATAAAGACGACAATTTCCGGATAGAAAGCTATGCGGGGCGGCGAGCCGCATCCCTCGTCGTCCCGCACACCCGGCCCCCGCCGCTCGCCGCTCGCCGCTCGCCTGGTCAGCGAGGGGCACGGCCGATCAGCGCGGGGTACGGCCGGGCCAGAGCTCGGCGACCGTTTCCGGATCGAGAAGCGGCCGGGTGACCACCTCGCCGGACACCTTGTCGATCACGATGCAACCCCCGCCGACCGTACTGGGCAGGGTCGCCGGGTCGTCGAGCTCAGGCTCTCGTATCCAAGCGACATAGCCCTCATTGAACCCATGAATCCCCACCGAGACGGAGTCGTCCGCCCGCCGCACCCCGTTGAAGTACTCCTCCGCCAACGCCCTGGCCTGGTCGAGATTCATTGCGGTTGCCCCTGCCTGTCAACGATCACGCAGAACACCCCGGTCACCGTCGTATAGGGCGGCTCAACGGCCATATGGCCCCGTTGGGCATCGATCCAGATCACCTCGCCACCCGAGTTGACCGCGTTCCACGCATGAGACCCGCCACCGGGCCAGCGCACCACGATCACCGCCGCCGCCCCGTGACCCGCCTCCAGCAGCCGCCGCGCCACCATCGGATAGGCGTGCCGCCCCTGCCCCAGGTACTGGAACCGCTGCCCCACCCACCGCTCGATCCGCCCCGTGCCCCCGGCCTCACCGGTGACCTGCGGCCGGCCGATCCGGTCGTACTCCGGCACCCTCGGCGCCGCCGCCGCAGGCTCGCCGTGCCAGGTGGACAGCACGGCCAGCGCGCAGTCGGCGGCGTTGGACGCCCGAAACGGGTCGTCGGCCGGACCGCCGCCGTTGATCAGCCTGACCCACGTGCCGCGCGGATCGGGAAACCGCGTACCGAGCGGAATCGCCAGCGCCAGATCGTGCTCCACCTGCGCATCGGGCTTCGCCAGCCCCCCAGGCACCCCGTAGGGCCGATAACCGGCCAACCTCGGCGGCCGATGCGACCGATCGAACCAGTCCCGCTCAGCGACCGCCTGCCGCCCAGCCGCCCCCGCCCCAACCCCCTGCCAACCGGAGCCTCCGACCCCAACCTCCTGCCGACCAGAACCTCCGACCCCGATCACCTGCCGACTAGGACCTCTGGTCCCGGTCCCGGTCCCGGTCCCGGTCCCGGTCCCGGTCGCGTGCCGCCCAGCCGTCCCCACCCCGGCTCCCTGCGGCGCAACCGCCCCGGCCCCACCTACCTGCCGCTCAACCCCCGCAATACCCGAGCTTGGCGAAGCACTCTCCGGCGAGAGACCCAAAATGGCCGCCGCCGACCCACCGAACATCCCCGCCCCACCCGTCGCCCCAGCGCCCGGCCCCCCCGCACCGTCGCTGATCCCGCCCCCGCTAAACCCTGCGCCCTCCGCGAATGCCGAGCCACCTGCTGAGTCCGACCCACTCCCGGAGCCGAAGCCGCTCCCAGGCACCGATCCACTCCGAGACCCCGCCTCGGACACCTGGCCTCTCCCGGCCATCGCGCCGCTCCCGGAGATCGCGCCGTTCACGGAGATCGCGCCGTTCACGGAGATCGCGCCGTTCACGGACACTGAGCCATGCCGGGAGATCGAGCCACCCTCGGACACCGATCCGGTCCGGGACACCGCGCCACCCCCGGACACCGAGCCGCCCCCGGCTACCCCGCCACCCCCGGACAACGAGCCGCCCCCGGACAACGAGCCGCTCCCGGACCCCATGCCGCTCGCGGGCGCGGGTGCGTTGCCCACCGCTGATTCCCCCATTTGCGCCATGCCGCCCGGCACACCGCTCGACGCCGAATGCCGCGAGGCGACAGGCGCGCTGTGGCGCCCGACCGATGAGGCGCCCGGCGAGGCGCCTGGCCGTACGGACGCGGAACCGGCAGACGGCGTGGGTGGGTGGGGACCCGACGACGCGTCAGGCGGAGCACCAGGCGGGTCGACCAACGGCCCGATCGACTCCCCAGACGACGGATCGGCCCCCCGGTCAACCGACCTCCCAGCTATGGCCGACCCGCCGGCCACGGCCGTCTTCCCGGCTACGGTCGACCCTCCAACCACGGCTGACCGTTCCGGCGGCGCCGGCCATCGCACCGCCGTCCGTTCCGGCGGCGCCGGCCATCGTGCCGCCGACCGTCCGGCCGACGGACCCGATAGCGCGGTCAGTGAGGCGCCCCACGGAGTCCCCGGCCATTCGGGTGGCGAGTCGGGCGATGAGTGGGCGGCAGAAGCCGAGGCGGGCGATAGACCGCCGGAAGGCGGCGAACCAGGCGACAGGCGACCTGAAGACGGCGACGGGCGGCCGGAAGAAGGGGAACCAGACGATAGGCCGCCGGAAGACGGCGAACTCGCCGATACCCGACCCGAGGAGGGCGACGGGGAGGCGGAAGAAGGCGAGCTAGGCGATGCGTGGGCGGAAGAGGGCGGGGCCGGGGTCGGGAGGGGGGAGGCGAGCAGGTCCGAGTCGGCGGCGCGCTCATAGTCGCGCCACCTGACCCCGTCACCCACCACAGGGTCGTAATGCCCCTCGGGAAGGACCCACCGCATGCTGAACTTGCGGTCGCGGAACACGTCCTGCCTCCTGTCATGGCTCGACGACCGATCGTAGGGCGATGGGCCATCTCAAGGAGGGGAAGTCAACAAGTTTTGGCGGTCCCAACTACCCGCCTTACCTGCGCAAACAGGGAGAAGGGCCGCGCTCAGGCGACGTTGACCTGGATGGAGTGCCAGCCGCTCGCACCGTCAGGCGCCGGCGGCGCCTGCTGTTCGGTCTGAGTACGGCCGGCCGCGTCCGTGGCCCGGACCTCGATCGTGTGCTTGCCGGCAGTGAGGTCCCAGTCGAGCGACCACTGACGCCACGTGTCGGGGCCCGGCACCTGGGCCAGCTTCGCCTGCCGCCACTCACCCCGGTCGACGCGCACCTCCACCGCGTCGATCCCGGTGTGCTGCGCCCAGGCCACGCCCGCGATCGTGGTACGCCCCGCCGTCACCGACGCGCCCGGCTTGGGCAGGTCGATGCGGGACTCCGTCTTGATGGGCCCCCTGGCGGACCAGCCGCGCGGCGTCCAGTACGCCTCGTCCCTGTCGAACCGGGTCACCTTGACGTCCACCACCCACTTGGTCGCCGAGACGTACCCGTAGAGGCCGGGCACCACCTGGCGCACCGGGAAGCCGTGCTCGACGGGCAGGGCCTCGCCGTTCATCGCGATGGCGAACAGCGCGTCGCGACCATCCATCACCACGTCGACCGGGGTTCCGGCGGTGAAGCCGTCGTCGGAGGTGGACAGCAGCATGTCGGCGCCGGACTGGAGGCCCGCCTCGCGTAGCAGGTCGGCCATCCGGGCGCCGAGCCAGCGGGCATTGCCGATGTACTCGCCGCCGACCTCGTTGGACACGCAGGTCAGCGTGACGTACGACTCGGTGAGGGGGCGCTTCAGCAGGTCGGCGTACGTGATCTCGATCGGCCGGTCCACCATCCCGTGGATGCGCAGTTTCCACTGCCGGGGATCGACATGCGGCACGATCAGCGCGGTATCGACCCTATAGAAGTCCTGATTTTTCGTGACGAATGGGGAGAGGCCGCGGATACCGAAATCCGTTCCCGGTGGCAGCGGTCTGGCCGCCACCCTGGGTCTGGGCAGAGCGACCGCCACCCGGGCGGTCTCCGCCGTCTGTCTCCCCCCGAGCACCCGCCCAGCCAGCGTGGCGGCCCCCGCGACCACCACACCACCCGCGACGCCGCCGAGCAGCCGCCGCCGGTCGAACGAGTACGGCTCCGAGCCGGCCCGCATCACGGCAGGCCGCTCAGCCTCATCCGCGGGAACCCCAGGAGAATCAGCCGAGGATCCGCCGCCACCACCAGGCTCGGCACCCGAAGCCGACGAAGCCGCCACCCCCGCGCCCCCGTACGACACCCGCATGCCCCGCGCCAGCAGCCACGTGAGGGCCCACGCCCCGACGCCGACCCCCACCACGGTCGGCACCACGTCGAGCACTCCCGCGCCCGGCCTGGTCACCACCGCCGCGATGCCCACGACGCCGAACGCCCCGAGCCCCACCAGCCCGTACGCGACCCGCCGCCGCGCCAGCACCCCGATGAGCGCCGCCACCACCGCGAGCACCACCAGCACACCCGCGATGAGCACGGTCTTGTCGTTCGAGCCGAAGTTGCTGATGGCGAACTCTTTGAGCCACGCGGGCGTGTTGTCCACGACCACGTTGCCCACGGCCACCACGGGAAAGGCGGCGGGCTTCAGCACCCCGGCGACGAGTTGCGCGACGCCGAGCGCCACGGCCCCGGCCACCACTCCCGCCAGCGCCCCGGCCCAGGCCGGCATCACATCGTTGTTCTGCACGGTTCTGACGCTACGCCTCTGGCGGCCGGTGGTTCTTACGCGATGGTTACGTCAACTCTCGATGGTCGCGTCAGCTCGCGATGAGGTCACGGACGATCGGGGCGAGGGCGCGGAAGGCGCGGCCCCGGTGGCTGATGGCGTCCTTCTCGTCGGCGGAGAGCTCGGCCGCGGTGCGGGTCTCGCCCTCGGGCACCAGGATCGGGTCGTAGCCGAACCCGTTGGTGCCGCGGGGGGTCGTGACCAGGTGGCCCGCCAGCGTGCCCTCGACCACGCGCCACTCCCCCGACGGCAGCGCCAGCGCGGCCGCGCACGCGAAGTGGGCGGTCAGCTTGTCGGCGGGCACATCGGAGATCTGCGCCAGCAGCAGGTCGAGGTTGGCCTTGTCGTCGCCGTGGCGCCCCGACCAGCGGGCCGAGAACACCCCGGGCATGCCGTTGAGCACGTCGACGCAGAGGCCCGAGTCGTCGGCCACCGCGGGCAGCCCCGAGCCCTGCGCCACCGCGTGCGCCTTGAGCAGGGCGTTGTCCTCGAACGTGACGCCGGTCTCGGCCACCTCACCGATCGAGGGGAACTCCTCGAGCCCCACGATGTCGAACCCCGACAGGATCCGGCGCAGCTCAGCGATCTTGCCCGCGTTGCGGGTGGCCAGGACGATTTTCATGCCCCCAGCGCCTCCTGCTGGATCAGGGTGAGCTCCTCGCAGCCGGTGACGGCCAGGTCGAGGAGCTGGTTGAGCGCGGCGCGGTCGAACGGCGCGCCCTCGGCGGTGCCCTGCACCTCGACGAAGCTGCCGGCTCCGGTCATCACCACGTTCATGTCGGTCTCGGCCGCCACGTCCTCGGTGTAGCAGAGGTCGAGCATCGGGACCGAGCCGACCACGCCGACCGAGACGGCGGCCACCGAGTCGACCAGCGGGTCGCCGGGGCACATCCGGCGCTCGCGCATCCACGCGACGGCGTCGGCCAGTGCCACGTAGGCGCCGGTGATCGCGGCGGTCCTGGTGCCGCCGTCGGCCTGCAGGACGTCGCAGTCGAGCAGGACGGAGTTTTCGCCCAGCGCCTTGTAGTCGACGCAGGCCCGCAGCGAGCGGCCGATCAGCCGCGAGATCTCGTGCGTGCGCCCGCCGATCTTCCCGCGGACCGACTCGCGGTCGTTGCGGGTGTTGGTCGCGCGCGGCAGCATCGCGTACTCGGCCGTGACCCAGCCCTGGCCGCTCCCCCGGCGCCAGCGCGGCACGCTGTCCTGGACCGATGCGGCGCACAGGACCCGGGTGCCGCCGAACTCCACCAGCACCGAGCCTTCGGCATGGGTAATCCATTGCCTGGTAATGGTGATGGGGCGGAGCTGGTCGGGGTTTCGGCCATCCTGTCGCGACATGCAGATCACCCTATCTCCGCGCCGCAACGCTCTTGACCGAATGTGTCCGACACATGGATCCTTACGCAATGACAACGGGGGTGTTGCGAAACCCTGACTTTATCCGGTTCCTCAGTTCGCACGTGGCCAACGAACTCGGAGCCAACATTTCCCGCGTGGCGCTCCCTTTGGTCGCCGTGCTGGCACTGCACGCCGGACCGCTGGAGGTCGGCGTGCTCTCCGCGCTGCAGACGGCGGCGTTCCTCGCGATCGGCCTGCCCGCGGGGGTCTGGGTCGACCGATTGCGCAGGCGCCGCGTGATGGTGACCTCCGACCTGGTCAGATGCCTGCTGCTGGCGAGCATCCCGGTCAGCGACGCGCTGGGGCTGCTGTCGGTCGGCATGCTGTACGTGGTCGCGCTGCTGGCCGGCACCGCCCAGGTCTTCAACGACGTGGCCGACCAGACCTACCTGCCGGAGCTGGTGAGCAGAGACCGTCTGAGCGACGGCAACTCCAAGCTCGAGTTCGTCAGGTCGGGCGGCTCGCTCGCCGGTCCCAGTCTGGGTGGCGCGCTCGTACAGCTGATCGGCGCCTCGCGCACGATGCTGGCCACGGCGCTGGCCGCGCTGGGCTCACTGGTCCTCCTGAGCGCCATCAAGACGCCTGACCAGGCGCCGGTCGCCGAGGAACGCCCGCGGATGCGACAGGGCATCGCCGAGGGGCTCGGGTTCGTCCGGCGCGACCGGCTGTTGCGGGTGATCGTCATCACGACCGCGGCGACGAACCTGAGCCTGAGCGCCGTGGTCAGCCTGTCGGTGCTGTTCCTGGCCGACGTGGTCCGGCTGCCACCCGGCCTGATCGGTGTAATGCTCATGTCGGGCGCGGTCGGCGGACTGCTCGGCGGCCTCACCGGGAGCCGGTTGTTCACCAGGTACGGCACGGCGAGGATGACCTGGCTGGCCATAACCGTCACCTCGCCCTTCGGCCTGCTGCTGCCCATGACGCAGGCCGACTGGCGGGTCTCCTTGTTCGCGATCGCCTCGATCGCGCTCTCCTGGGGCGCGATCATCTACAACGTCGGCCAGCTCACCTACCGGCAGACCGTCACGCCGCAGGGCATGCTCGGGCGGGTCAACGCGACGGTCAGGTTCATCGTCTGGGGCACGATGCCGCTGGGCGCGTTGCTCGGCGGCATCGTGGCTCAGCACATCGGGGTGCGAGAGGCCCTCTGGGTGTTCATGGGCGCGCGGCTGCTGTCGTTCCTGCCGCTGATGTTCTCGCCGCTGCCGCGGCTACGGGACTTCTCACAGATTCAAGCCAAGTCGTAAACGAGAGGCAGGCCCGGGCCAGGTCGTAGACGAGCAGGCTCAGGCCAGGTCGTAGACGGCCCCGCTGCGGGCCAGGTCGATCGGGCCGCCGTAGCCGCCCCGGCAGGCGTCGTCCAGGATCCGCTGCTGGTCGTTCCAGGGTACGAGGTGGGTGAGCACCAGCCGGCCCACCCCGGCCTTGGCGGCGTGCTCGGCGGCCTGGCGGCCCGACAGGTGCAGGTCGGTGGGCAGCTCCGGCTGGTCGAGGAACGACGACTCGCACAGCATCAGGTCGGCGCCCGCGGACAGCCGCACCACTTCGGCCGACTCACCGGTGTCGCCCGAGTAGGCCAGGCTCCGGCCGCCGTGCGTCACGCGGAAGCCGTACGCCTCGACCGGGTGGTTGACCTGACCGGCGACCACCGTGAACGGCCCGACCTCGAACGGACCCGGTGCGAGCGGTACGAAGTCGAAGGCCGTCTCCAGTCCCGGCTCCTCCGGCATGCCGTAGGCGGCGGCCAGGCGGCGCGGCGCGTCGGCGGGCGCGTGGACCGGCACCTTGGGGTACGGCGCGGCCGGCCCGTAGGTCCGGGCCACGTGGTAGGCGCACAGGTCGAGGCAGTGGTCGGCGTGCAGGTGGCTCAGGCAGATGGCGTCCACGTCGTAGAGCCCGATATGGCGCTGAAGCACTCCCAGGGACCCGTTGCCGAAGTCGAGGAGCAGCCTGAACCCCTCGGCCTCGACGAGATAGCAGGACGATGGGCTGTCGGGGCCGGGAAAGCTCCCCGAACAGCCGATGATGGTCACCTTCATGTGGGCCTCCCGTTAGAGGTAGTACCCCCCACTGGTGTGACTTCGACCGCGTCGATCTCCGGGCCGAGGAAACGTCGCCCGAGCCGGGCGAAGAGCAAGGAGTCGCCTGTGGCGCGGAAGCGATGCCGGGGGGTGGCCTCGCTCCCTGCCGCCATGTCACGGTCGTGCAGGATGCGGTAGACGTCCTTGGCCGTCTCGTCGGCGCTGGAGACGAGCGTCACCCCGTCACCGGCGACATAGGAGATCGCGCCGGTGAGCAGCGGGTAGTGGGTGCAGCCGAGGATCAGCGTGTCGCACCCGGCCGCCCTGATGGGGGCCAGGTAGTCGCGCACGACCTCGATGAGCTCCTCGCTCGCCGTCTCTCCGCGTTCGACGTACTCCACCAGGCGTGGGGCGGCCACGCCGGTGAGCTGTACGTCGGGAGCCGCGGTGAAGGCGTCGTGATAGGCCATGGACTCGATGGTCGCCCTGGTGGCGATCACACCGACCCTGCCGGTGCGGGTGGCGCGCACCGCGCGCCGGGTGGCGGGCTGGATCACCTCGACGACCGGCACGTCGTAACGCTCGCGCGCGTCGCGCAGCACGGCGGCACTGGCGCTGTTGCACGCGATCACGAGCATCTTGACGCCGTTCTCGACGAGGTGGTCCATCACCTCCAGCGCGTAGGCCCGGACCTCGGCCAGGCGTTTCGGCCCGTACGGCTGGCGGGCCGTGTCGGCCACATAGGTGATGGATTCATGGGGCAGCTGGTCGATGATCGCCCTGGCGACCGTCAGCCCGCCCACCCCGCTGTCGAAGATCCCAATGCTCGCGTCCGGCACCTTTAGAGGGTAGGCGACCTGCGACATTCTCACTGCGTAAGAATGCTCACAGTTGACCGCCCACAGTCCGCTGAACGCTCACACTCGCCGAACGCTCACACTCGCTGAACGCTCACAGTCCGCGCGTCACCCGCGGCCCACCCGCGCGAGCTGGCGGCACTGGGCGACCAGCCTGCCCTCGGAGTCCCACGCCTCGACCTCTTCGTCGAACCAGCCATCCGAAATGAGACGGCCGCTGCCGATCAGCGTGAGCCAGCCGGGGGCGGGCAGGGCCCGCAGGTGCCAGGTGAGGTCCACGGTGGGCGCCCAGCCCCGCGCGCCGGCCGAGAACACCACGGGCGGCAGCGCGTCCACGGCCAGCGCGAGCACGTAGGGGTCGGGGTCCTGGGGCTCGGCCATCCTGAAGTACGCCCTGGACTCGGGCCGGCCGCTGGGCTCGCCGGTCAGCCAGCCGATCGTGGGCGGGTCGAAGAGCAGCTCCATCCGGGCGCTGAGCGTCATGTTGGACTCGGGCTTGGGCTCAGGCAGCTTGGCGCATTCCTCCGGCCGCGGCATGACATAGATGGATTTATCGGCGTACGTGGGCTCGACGTCGTGCAGCGTGGCCGTGGTGATCAGGCTCTCGATCTGCGCCACACCGTCCTGGACGAGCGTCGCCCGGGTGAAGGCCGCCGTCCTACCCGCCTTGAGCTGCTCGATCCGTACCCGGGCCGGGCCGGGCACGGGCGCCTTGAGGAACTGGGCGGACGTGCTCACCGGGTGCTCGAACGGCGACGCGTCCACGACCGCGCGCAGGATCACCGCCAGGAGGTAGCCGCCGTTGAGCGGGCCGCCGATCACATAGCCGGGGTCGAGGCAGACGTCGTAGGTGCTCTCGTCGACCCGAATCGCCTGCGTGGCCTCGTCGAACTTGGTCATCGGTCCCGCCCTCGAATCAATCCGGAACTATATTCTAGTAGCCACACAGTCTATTGCAGACCCAGAGCATCGGGCCATCAGCGTGCCTACCTGCGAAAACACCCTCTCGCTGAGACAGTTCGATCATGGCAAGCGTTACCGAACTCATCGGACAGTCGGTCTGGGATCCCAACGGGGTGTGGGTCGGCCACGTCGTCGACATCCGCGTGATCAAGCACAGGGGCGAGCTGCAGCAGAGCGCCACCGTCTACGGCCTGGTGGTCTCGGCCCACCGCAGACCCCTGCTCTGCCTCACGCGCGACTTGCACGGCCGCTGGGGCTGGTTCTCCCGGGCGCTGGCGCGGGTGCTTTATGTGGGATCCGCTTTCGTCCCATGGTCGAGTGTCACCGATCACGGCGACGGAGAGGTGCACATCAGCACGTCTAGAAAGGAACTCTCACGGGTCTAAGTACATTGCAAGCGTCCGTCTAGCAACATCAGCTACCGTCTCTGTGGTCATAAGTCCACATTGTGAGTTGAGTGATGTCTGCTAATAATCCCCCGAGTGGCCAGGATCCGAATCGGACGACGGCGTACCGCTGGAACCAGGAGCAGCAGCCCGAGAACCCACCGACAATGCCATTGTCATCACAGGGCCAGCCGTATCCTCCGCAGCAGTCCAACCAGCAGCCCCAGTACGGCCAGCAAGCCCCAACAGGGCAGCAGCCTTCCTACGGGCAGCAGGCGTCCTATGGTCAGCAGGCCCCCCAGTATGGGCAACAGCCCCCATACGGCCAGCCGCCCTATGGTCAGCAACAGCCCCAATATGGGCAGCAGCCGCCTTCTTACGGCCAGCAGGCCCCCCAGTACGGCCAGCAGCCCGGACAGCAGGCGTACGGGCAGCAGGCCTCCTACGGACAGCAGGCGTCGTACGGGCAGCAGGACCAGTACGCCCAGGCAGGTTGGCAGCAGCAGGGCCCCGAGGGCTTCGGCCCCGCCGAGCCCGCCAAGAAGAGCCGCAAGGGCTGGATCATCGCCATCGCCTCGGCGCTGGCCGTGGTCCTTCTCGGCGGCGGCGCGGTCTGGGCGGTCGGCGCGATCGGCGGCGGCGGCACGCAGCCGCATGAGGTGCTGCCGGCCGGCTCGATCGCCTATGTACGGCTCGACCTGGACCCGGCGGCCAACCAGAAGGTGGCCCTGTTCCAGATCGCCAGGAAGTTCACCGTCACCAAGGACACCTTCAAGGGTGACGACCCGCGCCAGGCGCTCTTCGACCTCGCGCAGGACGGCGGTCTCTCCAAGGTCGACTTCGCCAAGGACGTCGACCCCTGGCTGGGCAGCAGGATCGGCCTGGCCGTCGTCCCGTCGGGCGGCAAGGAGCCCGACTTCGCCGTGGCCGTCCAGGTCAAGGACGAGGCGCAGGCCAAGGCTGGCATCACCAAGCTGATGGGCAAGGAGAAGTTCGGCCTGGCCTTCCGCGAGGACTACGCGCTGGTGACCTCCAGCCAGTCGCTGGCCGACAAGTACGCCGCCGAGACCACCAGCCTCGCCGACAACGCCGACTTCAACGACGACTTCAACGCGCTCGGCGAGCAGGGCGTGCTGTCGTACTGGGCGCACCTCGGCAAGGTCGGCGAGTTGGCCCTGACCGACAAGTCGAGCGAGCAGGCCAAGGCGCTCGAGCAGGTCAAGAACGCCAGGTTCGCCGGAGCGCTCCGCTTCGACAGCTCCTACGCCGAGCTGGCCGGCGTGGTTAGGGGCGCCGAGGGCATGGTCGACGGCGACCTGGAGCCCACCAAGCTGTCGGCGCTGCCCGCCACCACCGCGGGCGCGCTGTCCTACTCGGGCCTCGACCAGATCATCACCAAGAAGTGGGCCGAGATCGAGCAGTCCGTCGCGGCGTCGCCCGCGGGGGCCCAGTTCAAGCAGTTCATCGACCAGGCCAAGCAGACCTACGGCCTGCAACTGCCCGACGACCTGGCCACGATCCTCGGCAAGAACCTGACCCTCGCGGTCGACTCCGAGGGCCTGGACAGCGACAAGATCAAGGGCGGCGTCCGCATCACGACGGACCCGGCCAAGGCGCAGGCCGTGTACGACAAGATCCAGAAGGCCATGACCTCCAGCGGCCAGCCCGCTCCCCAGCTCGCCAAGGTCTCGGGTGACGGCACGTTCACCGTGGCGACCACCGACGAGTACGCCAAGGCCCTGGCCGGGGACGGCACGCTGGGCGAGAGCCCGACCTTCCAGACGGCGGTCCCGGACGGCGACGAGGCCACCTTCGCCCTGTTCGTGGATCTCGACAAGGTGGAGAAGTACTACCTGTCGAGCATGGAGGGCGACGACAAGGCCAACGCCCAGGTCCTGAAGGCGGTCGGCATGAGCGGCAAGCAGACCGCCACCGAGGCCACCTTCTCGCTACGGGTCCTGTTCAACTAGCACGAACATGAGTGGCCGCCCCCTGAGGGGCGGCCACCATCATGCGGTCACCATCATGCGGCCACCGTCATGCGGCCACCGTCATGCGGCCACCGTCATGCGGTCGTCACCGTCAAGCCCAGAGCTGGCCTTCGAGGCGGTGCTCGGCCTCGTCCAGGGTGCCTTCGTAGGCGCCCGTGGACAGGTACTTCCAGCCTCCGTCAGCGACCACGAAGACGACGTCGGCGCTCTCCCCCGCCTTCACCGCCTTGGCGGCCACTCCCAGAGCGGCGTGCAGCGCGGCCCCCGTGGACACCCCGGCGAAGATCCCCTCGGCGGCGAGCAGTTCCCGGGTACGGCGCAGCGCGTCGGCCGAGCCCACCGAGAACCGCGTGGTGAGCACGGACTCGTCGTAGAGCTCCGGGATGAACCCCTCGTCCACGTTCCGCAGCCCGTACACCAGCTCGCCGTAACGCGGCTCGGCGGCCACGATCCGCACGCCGGGCACGCGCTCGCGCAGGAAGCGCCCCACACCCATGAGCGTCCCCGTCGTGCCGAGCCCGGCGACGAAGTGGGTCACGGTGGGCAGGTCCTCAAGGATCTCGGGTCCGGTCGACTCGTAGTGGGAACGCCAGTTGGCCGGATTGCCGTACTGGTAGAGCATCACCCAGTCCGGGTGTTCGGCCGCGAGCTCCTTGGCCACCCGCACGGCCTCGTTGGAGCCCCCCGCCGCGGCGGACGAGATGATCTCCGCCCCCCACATGCGCAGCAGCTGGCGGCGCTCCTCGGAGGTGTTCTCCGGCATGACGCAGATCAGTTTGTAGCCCTTGAGCTTGGCCGACATCGCCAGGGAGATGCCGGTGTTGCCGCTGGTGGGCTCCAGGATCGTGCAGCCGGGTGTGAGCAGCCCGTCCTTCTCGGCCTGCTCGACCATCCAGAGCGCGGGCCGATCCTTGATCGAGCCGGTCGGGTTACGGTCTTCGAGCTTGGCCCAGAGGCGTACCTCGGCCGACGGCGAGAGCCGGGGAAGGCCGACGAGCGGCGTGCGACCGACCGAGTCGATCAACGATTCGAAGCGCATGTCACCCGCCGGCGACGGCGGGCAGCACGGTCACCGTGTCGCCGTCGGACACCGGCGTGCCGAGGCCGCCGAGGAAGCGCACGTCCTCGTCGTTGAGGTAGACGTTGACGAAGCGGCGCAGGTTGCCCTGGTCGACCAGGCGGTCCTTGATCCCGGGGTGCAGGGACTCAAGGTTGCTGATCAGCTCGTCGAGGGTGGCGCCCTCGGCGTCGACGGCTTTGGCGCCGGCGGTGTACGTACGAAGGATGGTCGGAATGCGAACCTCGATGGCCATCGCGGTCAGTCTCCTCGGGTCAGGTCGTCGTCCCATCGGCAGCAACGCCGACGGCTGAACACGGATTCCTGATCAGCGACAGTCGTAGACGACGACAGCCGGGGTATGCGCGAAGAGGTAGCTCTGCACCGGCCGGACCATCATGGTACGAACCTTACCTCTTCCTCTGTTATCGCCCCATCGAGGATCCGGTACGAGCGGAACTCCGTCTCGTCCTCGTCCCTCGTCGAGACCAGAACATAGTGGGCGTCCGGCTCGGAGGCGTAGGTCACGTCGGTGCGCGAGGGGTAGGCCTCGGTCGCCGTGTGGGAGTGGTAGATCACGACGGGCTCCTCGTCGCGGTCGTCCATCTCGCGCCAGACGCGCAACTGCTCCAGCGAGTCGAAGCGGTAGAAGGTGGGCGAGCGCTCGGCGTTCTCCATCGGGACGAACCGCTCGGGCACTCCGCCCCGTCCCGCGATCACGCCGCACGCCTCGTCCGGGTGGTCGGCCCGCGCGTGGGCAATGATCTTGTCCACGAGTTCCTGCGAGATCGTCAGCATGTCGGGAAATTACCAGAGGGCCCGGACCAGGGTGTCCTGCAGGTAGGTCAGCCAGTCGTAGGTGACATAGGCCGGGTAGCGGGGGTCGTCCTCGGACATGGTGGCGATCTCGTCGTGGATCTCCTCGGTCACCTCGAGCTTGGTGCCGAGGGCCAGCCGTACGTCGTTGAGCGAGCGCAGCCACGCCTGGGCCTGCTCGGGCGTCAGCTCACTGCGGCCCGGCCGGGCGCTGTCGAGCATGGTCTGCGCGTCGGCGCGCTTGCCGTCGCGCAGCGTCGCCTCGGTGTAGCGGCGGAATTCCGCCGCCTCACCCTCGTCCTGGTAGGCCGAGGGGAACAGGCGGGCGAGCACCGGATCGGACGGCGCCGCCCCGGCCCCGGTGCCGATCCCGAGCGCCCGCTCCAGCGGGTCGTCGCCCGTCTCGCCCGGCGCCACCAGGCCGAGCACCTGAGTGACCAGCGAGCGCAGGATCGACACCTCCGCCGCCTCGAACTCCGTGATGACGCCGCCGCCGTCGCGCGTCGAGAACCCCGAGTTCACGTGTGCCGCCTCACTTGACCGAATCCGGCTGAACCGTCGCCCACAGCCCGTAGGAGTGAAGGATCTGCACGTCGCGCTCCATCTCCTCCCGGGTGCCGCTGGACACGACGGCTTTGCCTTTCTTGTGCACGTCCATCATGAGTTTTTCGGCCTTCTCCTTGGAGTAGCCGAACACCGTCTGGAAGACGTACGTCACGTAGGACATGAGGTTGACCGGGTCGTTCCAGACGATCGTCACCCATGGCAGGTCGGGCCGGACGTCCGTTGACGGACGCTCGACGGCCATTGGAGCAGTGCTACCCACATCCCCCATCCTGCCCTACCCCGGCCGTAGTCTTCGAGTCGTGGCAATGACCATGAGCACTGCGTTGCTCACAGATCACTATGAACTGACAATGCTTCAGGCGGCACTGCGGAGCGGCGCCGCCCACCGGCGGGCGGTTTTCGAGGTGTTCGCCCGGCATCTCCCGGGCGGACGGCGCTACGGGGTTGTCGCCGGGACGGGACGTGTCCTGGACGAGCTGGAGAACTTCCGTTTCGGTGACGAAGAGCTGACCTATCTGCGGGAGAACGAGGTGGTCGACGAGGCGACCCTCGATTTCCTCGCCGGCTACCGGTTCTCCGGAGACGTCTACGGCTACCGCGAGGGCGACGTCTACTTCCCCGCCTCTCCGATCATGGTGGTGGAAGGAACGTTCGCCGAGGCCGTACTCCTGGAGACTTTGACCCTCTCCATCCTCAATCATGACTGCGCCATCGCCTCCGCGGCCTCCCGGATGACCAACGCGGCGGGCAACCGCCCGATCATCGAGATGGGCTCGCGCCGTACGCACGAGTGGGCCGCCGTGGCCGCCGCCCGCGCCGCCTACATCGCCGGCTTCGCCTCCACCTCCAACCTGATGGCCGGGCGGGTCTACGGCGTCCCGACGGCCGGTACGGCGGCGCACGCGTTCACGCTGCTGCACGACTCCGAGCGGGCGGCGTTCGCGGCCCAGATCGACTCCCTCGGCCCGGAGACCACACTGCTGGTCGACACCTATGAGGTGGCCGAGGCGGTCCGCACGGCGATCGAGCTGGCCGGCGCCAAGCTGGGCGCGGTGCGGATCGACTCGGGCGACCTGGCGGCGGCCGCGCAGGAGGTACGCGAGCAACTCGACGCGCTCGGCGCCTTCAACACGCGCATCGTGGTCACCTCCGACCTGGACGAGTACGCCATCGCCGCCCTGGCCGCCGCCCCCGTCGACGGCTACGGCGTGGGCACCTCGCTGGTGACGGGCTCGGGCGTGCCCACCGCCGCGCTGGTCTACAAACTGGTGGCGCGCGAGACCGCGGCGGGCGTCATGGAGCCGGTCGCCAAGCGGTCGGTCGGCAAGCCGTCGCGCGGGGGGCGCAAGGAGTCCTACCGCCTGTTCGACGAGACCGGGCACGCCGACACCGAGCTGATCACCACCTCGGGGCCGGCGCCGGAGGGTGGTGTTCGGCTGCTGCACCAGCTCGTACGAGACGGCGAGGTCATCGGCAGGGAGCCACTGACCGCGGCCCGCGAGCGACACGCCGAGACCATCGCACGCCTGCCCCAGGAGGCGCTGCACCTTGGCAGGGGGTATGCGGCGATCGCCACGGAGTTCTCCTGACGTAAGGTGCTTCGTATGGGGACCGCGCTGATCATCGTGGACGTGCAGAACGACTTCTGCGAAGGCGGCAGCCTGCCCGTGGCGGGCGGTTCCGAGGTGGCCGCCGCGATCACCCGCTACGTGGACGACCACGGCTATGACCACGTGGTGGCCACCCGCGACTACCACGTCGACCCGGGCGGCCACTTCTCCGACGCCCCTGACTACGTGACGACCTGGCCCGCGCACTGCGTCGCGGGCACGCCGGGGGCGGACTTCCATCCGGCGTTCGACGTCTCGGCGGTGGAGGAGGTCTTCTCCAAGGGCGCCCACGCCGCCGCCTACAGCGGATTCGAGGGCGCCTCCGGCGACGACGTGTCGCTGGCCGCCTGGCTGGACGAGCACGGAGTGAGCGAGGTGGACGTGGTGGGGATCGCCACGGACCACTGCGTCCGCGCCACGGCGCTGCACGCGGTCGACCACGGCCTGGCCGTACGCGTGCTGCTCGACCTCACGGCCGGGGTGGCACGGGAGACCACGGACCGCGCGCTGGCGGAGCTGAGGGCCGCGGGCGCCGTCCTGCAGGGCACCCCGTCCGTCCGCTGACCTTCGCACGCTTTCAGCCCGCCGTCGGCGTATCGGCCATCGGCCACGAAGTGTGCGCGATGCGCGACGCTGCGGTCATGTGATATCCAGAAGGCGAACGCTCTCCGCGCCCACCCAGCCACGGAGAGCGACATGACTTCTTCCTGGTGTGAGGTTCCCCATGCTCACCTTCTCCCTCGGCCTCGCCTGGCTGCTGCTCGCCCCGCTCAGCCTCTGGGTGCTCGTCCGCGGGCGCAACGGAGCCAGAGTAGGGGCCGTTGTGACCCTGGCACTGCTGGAGGCGGCCACGGTCGCCATGACCACCGAGGAGCGGGAGGCCGCGGTCGTCGCCCATGACGCGCCGCCGAGCGTGTTCTCGATGGCCTGCGCGGCGCGTACGCCGATGCCTCAGACGGCCCGGCTGAGCGGCGCGCGCGACGATCTCACGCTGTCCTGGCCCGCCTCGCCCGACGAGTGCGCGACGGCGCAGGTCACGCTCAGCCCCAAGGGGCGCGGGCTGCGCGTCTGGGTCCGCGAAGGGCCATCGGTCGGCGAGGACAAGGGGGCGCGTACGGTGCCCGTACACGTCGTCGGGGGCGCCGCCTCGCTACGTGTGCCGCTCGACCCGCCCGCCCCCGCCCGGCTCAGCCCGGTCGACGGCCACACCGGCCACCGCATCCCAGCCGCGACCGACGACCGCCCTGGCACCTCAACCGCTACCCATGAACGTCCTGACACCCCAGCCGCTACCCATGAACGTCCTGGCACCCCAGCCGCGACTGACGGCCGTTCTGGCACCCCAGTCGTGACTAAAGGCCGACGTCCTACGAGATGACTTCTAGGAGATGACGTCCTAAGAGATGGCTTCTAGGAGATGACGTCTAGGAGATGACGGAGCCCTGCCGCGGCGCCTCGTCCAGGTCGGTCGCCCGGCGAGGAGGGAACCTCCGCGCCGGGCGGTGGCCCTAGCGTCGTTGGGTGGCCCACTGGCGGATCTTGGCGATCCGCTCCTGGATCTCGGCGGCGGTGGCCTGGGCGATCGGCGGCCCGCCGCACGCCCGGCGCAGGTCCGAGTGGATGACGCCGTGGGGTTGGCCGGTGCGGTGGTTCCAGGCGCCCACGAGGCCGTTGAGCTCCCGCCGAAGCTCGGCGATCTGCTCGTGCGGCGCCAGCGCGGGCGGTGCGCTCTCGGCCTTCTTGGCCTTGGCCGCCTGCTGGTCCGACTGCCGCTTGCGCAGCAGCGTGGCCACCTGGTCGGGCTCCAGCAGACCGGGCAGCCCGAGGAAGTCCTCCTCCTCCGCCGAGCCGACCTCCGCCCCGGTGCCGAACTCGCCGCCGTCGAACAGCACCCGGTCGAACGTCGCCGAGGTCTCCATCATCTCGAACGGCAGCTCGTCACCGAGGACGTCTGGATTGTCCTTTTTCCTGTTGGCATCTTCGAGCAGGCTGTCGTCCAGCCCGTCCTCCGGCGGACGGCGGTTGAGCACGTGGTCGCGCTCCACCTCCATCTCGTTGGCCAGGCCCATGAGGGTCGGCACCGAGGGCAGGAACACCGAGGCCATCTCGCCGCGCTTGCGGGCCCGCACGAAGCGGCCGACCGCCTGGGCGAAGAACAGCGGCGTGGAGGTCGAGGTGGCGTAGACCCCCACGCACAGCCGCGGGATGTCGACGCCTTCGGACACCATCCGGACCGCCACCAGCCAGCGATCACCGGACGCGGCGAACTGCTTGATCTTGTTCGACGCCCCCGGATCGTCGGAGAGCACGACGGTGGCGCCCTCGCCGGAGATGTTGCGCAGGTGGCGGGCGTAGGCGCGGGCCGCCTCGTGGTCGGTCGCGATGACCAGGCCACCGGCGTCGGGGACGCCGCGCCGCACCTCCGTCAGCCGCCGGTCGGCGGCCTCCATGACCTGGCGGATCCAGTCGCCCTTGGGGTCGAGCGCGGCGCGCCAGGCCTGGGAGAGCTGGTCCTTGGTGAGCGGCGTGCCCAGCGTGGCGGCGAGCTCGTCACCCGCGCGGGTGCGCCACTTCATCTCCCCGGAGTAGGCCAGGAAGATGACCGGCCGGACGACCCCGTCGTCGAGGGCCGGGCCGTAGCCGTAGGAGAAGTCGGAGACGCTGCGCTTGAGCCCCTCGGTGTCCTCCTCGTAGCCGACGAACGGGATCGGGTTGTCGTCGGACCTGAACGGCGTGCCGGTCAGCTGGAGCCTGCGGGTGGCCGGCTCGAACGCCTCACGGATGCCGTCGCCCCACGACTTGGCGTCGCCCGCGTGGTGGATCTCGTCGAAGATGACGAGCGTCTTGCGGGCCTCCGTGCGCGCCCTGTGGAGGGCGGGGTGCATGGCGACCTGCGCGTAGGTCACGGCCACGCCGGTGTAGTCGCGGGAGGTGGCGCCCTGGCTGTTCTTGAACTCCGGGTCGATGCCGATGCCGACCTTGGCGGCGGCGTCGGCCCACTGGCGCTTGAGGTGCTCGGTGGGGGTGACGATGGTGATCGCTCGGATCACCCCGTTGGCGAGCAGCTCGCTGGCGATGCGCAGGGCGTAGGTCGTCTTGCCCGCGCCCGGCGTCGCCACAGTGAGGAAGTCACGCGGCTCGCGCCTGAAATACAGGTCGAACGCCTCCTGCTGCCAGGCACGCAACTTGGGGGCGGTGCCCCATGCGGCGCGGTCGGGGTAGGAGGGCGAAAGGTGGGATGCGGCGAAGGTGCTCACCGCATCACCTCTGGGGTTCGTGTGCTTCGCTGTCTCACAGTGACCCAAGAGTAATCGGGCCCACCGACAAGACGTGCCGTGCACCGGGGATCCTGGCCAAGCTCATCCTTGCGTGCTAAGGGGCGTACGGGGCTTATCGCACGCTCGACATCACCGCGTCGAGCGCCTGCCTTCGGGTGGTTTCTTCGGGTTGGAGCAGGCCGACGAGCAGCACCGCCTTGCCGTCCCGGGTGAGGAGTGTGACACGTAGGTAGGCGGATGTGTTCGCCACATCCTGGTATTGCGCTCGTAGCGCACGCGTGTGCCCTTGTGGCAGGACTTTGTCCTCCACGATGTCGACCTTGTCGCCTTTGAGCAGCAGCCTGGAGTAAAGCTCCGCCGCGTCCTTGGCGACCTTCTGCAGGTCGGCCACGGGATCGGGGACCGGCCTGACCATGACGAGCGCGCCGTCACTCCTGGCGGCCGACGTGAATCCGGTCACAGGCGGCATGCCGGCCTCCTGCCACCCCGCCGGCAGCGTGATCGTCACTCCCGCCCGAGAATCGCTCAGCCGCGCCGTAGCGGGCGCTGGGACGGCCAGCCGCAGCACGACCATGACGAGCGCCGCGATCAGACCGGTGGCCAGGAGCAGCGCGAGCACCGCCCCGGCCGGCCGCCGCCACCGGCGCCCCCGTACCCGCCCCGACAGGCCAGGATCGGCGGGCACCCCGTAGTGGCGGGCGGACGGGGGCAGGGACTCCCAAGGCACCTGTGGATCGCCGTCGTCCCGCTCGAGCCCTCGCCCGGCGGTGCGCCGCAACTGCGGATTCCAGAGATCCTCCGGCTCGTCCCCCTCCTCGTCCTCGGGATCGCCCCTCCCGTGCCACGAATACCCCCCGCCGACCTCGTCATCGTCGGTCACAGACCCCCGCCGCACCCACCCGAACCCCCCGACCCCGGGACCTCGCCGCGCGGCCCGGTCCTCACGTACGGGGTCCCGCCGTGAGGATCCGTCCCCGCGCAGGGGATTGCGCCGCACGGCCCCGTCATCGCGCGGGGAGTCCCGCCGCGCGGCCCCGTCCTCGCGTAGAGGGTCCCGCCCCGCCCCGTCCTCGCCCAGGGGGTCCTGCCGCGAGGACCCGACATCGCGTACGGACTGCCGCCGCCCGACCCGCGGGTACGGATCCCCGCCCCTGCGCGCCGGGCTCGGTGCCTCCTCGCGCCGCTGTGGCGCCGTGTCGGACGACCGCTGAGACTCCGTGCGGAACGACCGCTGGGGCGCCGCGTCGGACGACCGCTGAGACTCCGTGCGGAACGACCGCTGGGGCGCCGTATCGGGCGACCGCTGTGGCGCCGCGTCGAACGCCCACTGGGCCTCCGTGCCAGATGACCCCTGGGGCTGGGGGTCAGACGACCCCTGGGGCTGGGGGTCAGACGACCCCTGGGGCTGGGGGTCGTCGGGGGGAGGAGCGGGAGGTGTGCGGCGGTGCCTGGCTCCCGGGCTCGGCGGCCAAACGCGGCGATCGTCCTCCATGACACCTCCTGCCCGCTGTCCTATCACTCCTGCCCGCGCGGGTCCGGCGTTCCGTGATCGCTGTGACAGGAGGGAAAAGAATCACCTTTGAACCGGGTCAGTCGGAACGAGTGCGAGAGGCGAGAAGGGTCGCGCCGAGGGATACGGCCGACATCAGACAGCAGATGACCACGAAGCCCCGCGCGATCATCCCCGGGCTGTGCCCGATGACGTTGATCAACGCTCCCCCGAGGCCCACCGCCAGCGCGGACCCCAGCATGTCCGTCACGGATAGAGCGGCGGAGTTGGCCCCCTGCTCGTTGACCGGCGACTGCTTGAGCGCCGTGACGCTGACCGTGGTCATTCCGATGCCCATGCCGAACCCCGCCACGATCCACGCGGGCACCGCGACCCAGCCGGTGACCCCGGGCAGGACTGACAGCAGCCCGAGCAGCACCCCCGCCATGACACAGGCGGCTCCCGTCCGGATCCGCCTGTGTGGCTCGACCGAGCGCCTGCTCTGCAGGTAGGACCCGGTCGACCAGCCGAGGGCCCCGGTCGTGAGCGCGATGCCCGCCGCCGTGGGGCCGAACGACTTGACCTGCTGGAGGGCGAGGGGAATGAAGGAGTTCACGCCGAAGAAGGCCGCCGAGAACAGGCCGCGCATCATGATCGTGGTCGGCAGCCCCCGGCTGAAGCGCAGCGCGCCCGGCGGCAGCAGCTTGGCCAGGCCGTACCCGAGGCAGACCAGCCCGACCAGGACCGCGACGGCGCTCGGCACCGGCGAGATATGAAGCTTGTCCACGCCGTACAGCAGCACGCCCGCCCCACCGGCTGCGGCGGTGGCGGCCACGGTCATCGCGAACGGCCTGGAACGCGCCCCCTCCACCGACCCACCACCCGCGCCAGACGAGCCTGATGAACCCGATGAGCCGGGCAAGTCTGGCAAGTCGGCCGGCCCCGCGTCCCCGGAGGCGTGGGACGCGTCCGGCTCGTGGGCGGGCTTGTTCAGAGCGGGGACCAGCATGACCAGGGCGGGCACCACGAGCGGGATGATCCCGAAGAACACCCACCGCCACCCCCACGTGTCCGCCACGAACCCGGCCACGGCCGGCCCGACCATGGCGGGCACCACCCACGCCGCCGACAGCCCCGCGAACACCTTGGGCCGCACGTCGGCCGGATAGACCCGGGCGATCATCACGTACACGGCGACGATCGTGCACCCCGCGCCGAGCCCCTGCACACCCCGCGCGGCCAGGAACAACACCTTGGTCGACGCCGCCCCCGCCAGCCCCATCCCGACCACGAACAGCACCACCCCGAGCAGGAACGGCATCGTGTAGCCCCGCCGGTCCGACCAGAGCCCGGACACCACGTTCGCGAACAGGCTGGCGATGAGGAAGGCCGAGAAGCTCAGGCCGTACAGGTCGAGCGCGTCGAGCTGCTGGGAGATGACCGGCATGACCACGCCCACCGACATGCCCTCGAAGGCGATCAGTGTGATCACCAGCAGGATGCCGATCGTGGCCGTGCGATAGGCCGAACCGAAGATGCGAGGTTGATCGTAGGGAGTGTCGAGTGCCTTCGGTGCTGTCACCCAAACATCCTAGTTGTGCCGCTATTTCAGGACGGCGCACAGGTCAACGCGACGCCCTGTCAGACGGCGGACAGCGCGCCGCGGCCCCGATAGACGGCCCACATCTGGTGCATGCGTTTCGCCTGTTCAGCCGTGAACTCCCACATGCACCGGTCATGCGCGTAGTCCATGTAGTTGTGGATCGGATCCAGGCCCCTCTCCGCGCAGGTCTCCTTGGAGTCGGGGCAGCCCTCCGTGGGCCTGGCCTCGGGCGGGGTGTCGGTGATGCCGTCGCCCGGATACGCGCAGCCGTTCTCGAAGGTGTGGAAGAGGCCGAGCCAGTGGCCGATCTCATGTACGCCGGTGTAGCCGCGGTTGTAGTTGACCAGCGTGCCGCCGGGCAGGCTGCGCCAGTCGATGACGACGCCGTCGAGGGTGGGGCTGTCCCCGTACCAGTAGGGGTAGGTGGAGAAGCCGAGGACGAGGTCGCCCAACTGACCGATGTAGAGGTTCAGGGTCTCGGGGCCGCCCCGGCGCAGGGCGGACTTCATGGCGCGCTCGTTGCCGATCGGGTCGATGAACCAGGAGGCGTCCTCCTTGACCGAGATGCCGTCGAGGCGGAAGCGCACCCCGGTGGCGGCGCCGCCCAGCGCGCCGCTGTAGGCGGAATTGAGCGCGTCGATCTGCGCCCTGACGTCCGCGTTGGAGGCCCGCCTGACGCCGTCGGTGAGTACGTGCACCCAGGTAGGAACGATGACCTCGTCCGGGACCGTCACCCCGGCGAGCCGCTGGGCGAGCTCGGCCAGCACCTGCTCCACGTCGCGCGGCCTGGGCTGCCGCGGCCCCAAGGACCGTGGATCGTCCCCCAGCCCCCGAACCGGCCTGCGCGCCCCACTGGACCCACCGTCGCGGGCCGTACCGGACCCACCATCGCGAGCCGCGGCACCATCGTGGGCCGCGCTCAGACCCACCTCGCGCGGCGAGTCCGGGGCGGAGCAGTCAGATGCGGCCCAGGCCTCGGCGGCGGGACGGAGCGGCGGTGTGAGCCCGGCCGCGAGCAGGCATGCCAACGAGACGGCGGTCGCGCGCCGGGCCATGCAATCCCCCGTTACGGTATGAGTAGGTCCGTATGCAGACCGTAGCTCTACCGTGGGTGATCACACGTGATCAACACTCACTCGTTGTCGTCGTCGCCGCCCGACGGCAGCCCCTCGTAGATCTCCTTGCACTCGGGGCACACCGGGTATTTCTTGGGATCGCGGCTGGGCACCCAGACCTTGCCGCACAGGGCCCGGATCGGCGTGCCGGTTACCATGCTCTCGGTGATCTTGTGCTTGTCCGCGTAGTGCGCGAACCGCTCATGATCGCCGTCGCCATGCGACGTCCGCGGGGTGGTCTCCTGCTCAGGGAGGATCTTCGTGCTCACGCCACCGAGTCTATGCCCGCCTCCGAGCGCGTCTTCCCGGCCGAGATCGTTCAGCCCAGCCCTTGGACACACGTACGGCCCCCGTCACCAGGCGAGGGCCGTACGGATGACAAAAAGGCTCAGCCCATGTGCACCGGCGCGCCCTCGGTCTTGCGGCCGCTCTTGACGAACAGCGCCAGAATCGCGGTGAGGATCGCGACGCAGGTGCTGACCAGGAAGGCCAGGTGCATGCCGTCCATGAACGCGTTGTGCACGGCCCCGCCCACCATCTGCTGGAGCTGCTGCGGAGTGCCGGTCGGAAGCCCGCCGAACGCGGCGGCCTTCTCCAGCAGCGACAACTGGTCCGCCGGGATCCCCTTGGCCGCCGGGCCGAGGTAGCCGGGCAGCTTGCTGGAGATCTCGGCGGCCATGACGGCGCCCAGGATCGCGGTGCCGAGCGCGCCGCCGACCTGCATGGCCGACTGCTGCAGACCGCCCGCGACACCACTGAGCTGGATCGGGGCGTTACCCACGATGATCTCGGTGGCGCCGACGAAGACCGGCGAGAGGCCGAACGCCAGCAGCACGAACGGGATGCCGCTCTCGATGAACGAGGCGTCGATGCTCAGCTGCGACATGAGGAACATCGCGGCCGCGGTGATCAGCAGGCCGGTGGCCATCGTGATCTTCGGGCCGACCCTGCCGATCATCATGCCGGCGAGCGGCGAGGCCACGATCATGCCGGCGCTCATCGGCAGCATGCGCAGGCCCGCCTCCAGCGGGCTCAGACCGTGAACGCCCTGGAAGAAGAAGCCGAGGAAGAACATCGCGCCGAACATGGCGAACGCCACCATCATCATCAGCACGGTGCCGATGGAGATGGACGGGTTCTTGAACAGCGACAACGGGACCAGCGGCTCCTTCGCCCTGCTCTGCCAGAAGATGAAGGCGGCGATGAGCACCACGAACCCGGCGATGAAGGCGAGCGTCGTGCTGTCGCCCCAGCCCCATTCGGGGGCCTTGATGATCGTCCAGACGAGCGCGAACATCGCGCCCGACAGCAGCACCACGCCGAGCCAGTCGATCCTGGCCAGCGACGGGACGCGGTTCTCCTTGATGAGGAAGATGCCCAGGACCAGGGCGATGATCCCGACCGGCGCGTTGATGAAGAAGACGGACTGCCAGCTGACGTTCTCGACCAGGACGCCGCCCACGATCGGGCCGGCCGCGCTGGACAGGCCGATGATGGCGCCCCAGGCGCCCATGGCCGCGTTCAGCTTCTCACCGGGGAAGGCACCGCGCAGCAGAGCCAGGGCGGCGGGCTGAAGCAGGGCGCCGAACAGGCCCTGCAGCACCCGCAGGCCGATCAGCGCGCCGATCGGCGACACGCCCGGGACGATATCCGCCAGCTCCTGGCTGAGGCCGATGCCGATCGAGGACAGCGCGAACCCGGCGACACCGATCAAGAAGACCCGCTTGTGCCCGAACAGGTCCCCCAGCTTGCCCGCCGTGATCAGGAACACCGCCAGCGCCAGCAGGTAACCGCTGGTCACCCACTGTAGATCGGACAGCGATGCGCCCAGATCGTGCTGGATGGACGGGTTGGCGATGCCGACCACGGTGCCGTCGAGCATCACCATGATGACGCCCAGGCAGACCGCCAGAAGCACCAGCCATGGGTTGCCGCCCCCGGTCCCCGTCTCCCTGGGGCCGGGCGACGACGGCGCGTCGACCGTCCTCGCGTGAGCCATGAAGTCCCCCTCAATGCCGCCCCATACCGGGGCATAAGTCACTTAAGCCTCAGGTAATCTATGGCAGTCCATGACAGATGACAAACGAGTTTTATTTGTCGGACTATGACTTATGGCACACTATGACAGGAAGGTTTCTAGGGGGTGACGCAAGTGGGTCTAAGGGAACGCAAGAAGGAGAAGACGCGTCTGGCGATCCTCGACGCCGCGCTCGACCTGTTCCTCGAACAAGGGTACGACTCGACCACCGTGGACCAGATCGCGGGGTCGGTCGAGATCTCCCCGCGGACGTTCTTCCGCTACTTCACCAGCAAGGACGATCTCGTGCTGTGGTACCACGACCAGGGCGAGGAGATCATGCAGGAGACCCTGCGGAGCCGCCCCGCCGATGAGCCCCCGTTCACCTCGATGATCCACGCGGTGCGCGCGGTCGCGCACGACATGGACGACTCAACTCCCGAGGACGCGGCGAGATTCCTGAAGTTGCGGCGGCTTCTGGATGAGAATCCGCGCCTGGTGGGCCTGTCCGTCGCCAGAGGCGCGGCGACAGAGCAGCGCCTGGCCGTCGAGATCGCCGCCCGTAGCGGCGTAGACGTGACCACCGATCAACGTACGCACCTTATCGTCGCGTTCGCGATGTCGACGCTCCGGGTCGGGTTCGACTGCCCGCAGCCGGACGTACCGGACATGAGGATACTCGTGGCCCGCATGGAGAAGACCCTCGAACTCGCCCAGAACGCCTTCCGCCCCGGCTGGGACGTCTAGCGCCAAGGCCGTCTAGTTCAGCGTCGGGTCGTCCGGGCAGGTCGCTACGAAGGCCAGCTCGCCCGGCTGGCGCCGCAGGACGTTGCGCCACAGGGAGCCGGGGTCGGTGTGGAAGGTGTCGCCCACCTCCGAATCGACGACATACCAGGCTCCTTCGGCGATCTCGCTCGCCAGTTGCCCGGAGGTCCAGCCGGCGTAACCGGCGAAGATCCGCATCTGCGCGATCTCGCCCTGGAGGATCTCGGGCGGCGCGTCCAGGTCGACGGTGCCCAGGCGGGAGACGGCGGGCGTGCCCGCGTGCAGCCTGCGCCAGCCCAGCGGCTCCTCGCCGCTCGGCACCGCGGCCAACGCCAGCGCGCTGTCGGTCTGCACCGGACCACCCTCGAACAGCACGGGCGGCCCGGTCACCAGCGGGTCCCACACCGGCAGCACCTGCGTCACCGAGATGTCGCTGGGCCTGTTCAGCACTACGCCGAGAGTGCCGCCGTCGAGGTCGTGTTCGAGGATCAGCACGACGCTACGACGGAAGTTGGGGTCGTCGAGAAGCGGCGTCGCCACCAGTAAACCGCCGACGTAGATCGCTTCCGCCATACCTCCATCATGAAGGGTCAACCCCACATCTCGCTCCCCCACCACCTGGATGTTACTTTCTGTAGTCATACGGGCACTATAGGTACCAAAGATCGCTATCCTGCGGACCCGGGAGGAGCCAGTGCGCATCGCGAACCGTCGCACGCTCGCCCTCCTGCCCCTCAGCGCGTGGCTGCTCCTCCCCGCGACAGTGGGAGCCTGGGCGGGATCGTCCGGTCCCGGCGACCCGTTCACGATGTCCGCCACGCGTCCCGGCTGCGAGAACGGGCGGACGCTGGTCACGTTGCGCAACCAGACCCGCCGGCCGGCCCGCTTCGACCTCAAGGCCGACTCGGCCGGCCTCGCCACCGGGTCCATCCCCGCCCGCGAGTCGGTGACCCGGAACATCCACGTCCGCCGGGGCCACACCATGGAGATCGAGGCGTTCTCGGTCACCGCCGGCCACCCCGGCACACTGATCGACTCGACGCGAGTACGGAACACCTGCTCCAGACACCAGAGCCGCCACCTCCCCCGCACGGCCCGCCACCTCCCCCGCACAGGCCCGCCGACCGACCTGCTCGCCAAACTCGCCACGGCGGGTGGATTGCTCCTCACCGGTGCGGCCTTCTGGTGGTACGGCTCCGTCTGGCCACGCGGGTCCTTCTGATCCCGTACGCCCTGATCCCGTACCGCCTGATCCCGTACCGCCTGATCCGGCACGGGCCGATCCCGCAGGGCCCGAGCCCGCACCTGCCCCGCACCTGATCTCGTACGGCGACGCGACCGGCATGGTCGTCAACCGACGAAAGCCCCGTTGCGGGCCGCCACCAGAGCGCGGGTAGCCGACCGTTCGGCCGTCGCCTTGTCCACGGGCTCCTTGGTGACCAGCAGGCGATAGTAGAGGGGGGCCGAGATCGCCCGGATGACCTCGTGGCCGTCGGTGCCCTCCGGGAGCTCGCCGCGCCGGATCGCCAGGTCGATTGATTTGCCCCACTCCGCGATCCGGCGCTCGTAGAAGGTGCTCAGGGCGGCCGCCGCCTCCTTGTCGCAGGTGGCCGCCGCGATGACGGCCTGCAGCGTGGCGCCCAGGCGTTCGTCCGTGATGGCGGCCAGGACGCTCAGGGCGTTGGCGCGCAGGTCCTCCTCGACGGTGCCGGTGTTCGCGTGCGCGGCGGACTGGTCGGCCAGCTCCGTCATGAGGTCGGCCACCAGGCCCGCCGCACCGGTCCAGCGGCGGTAGACCGTGGTCTTCCCGACGCCCGCCCGGGCGGCCACCGCGTCCATGCTGAGGCCGTGGAAGCCGTGGAGCACCAGCTCGTCCTGGGTCGCTTCCAGAACCGCCGCCCGGACCCGGGCCGTGCGGCCGCCGGGGCGTACCGTCCCAGCCAAACGGGAATCCTGTTCCATTAAGACTCCTTAGCGTGCTAGCGTCATCTCATCTTAACGGAACTAAAGACCCATTAGGGGGATGACATGGCCATGACCTTGCAACCTGTCCGGATGACGGGGCGGCAGCGGCTGGTCCTGGTGTTGTTGCTCGGCTCCCAGTTCATGCTCGCCGTCGACTTCTCCATCCTGAACGTCGCCCTGCCGGTGATCGGCGCCGGACTCGGATTCGAGCTGGCCGACCTGCAGTGGGTGGCGACGGCGTTCGCGCTCGCGGCGGCCGGATTCACGTTGCTGTTCGGCCGGATCGCGGATCTGTTCGGGCGGCGCCGGTTGTTCCTGGGCGGGATGGCGCTGCTCGGGCTCTCCTCGCTGGCCGGCGGGCTGGCCAGCTCGCACGGCATGCTCCTGGTCGCCAGAGTGGCCCAGGGGCTGGCCACCGCCGCCGTCACCCCGGCCGCTCTGGCGCTGCTGACCACCTCGTTCCCCGAGGGGCCGCTGCGGGCGCGGGCGCTGGGGCTGAACGGGGCGCTGATGTCGGCCGGCTTCACCTCCGGTGCGATCCTCGGCGGGCTGCTGACCGACCTGCTGAGCTGGCGGTGGGCGTTCTTCGTGAACGTTCCGGTCGCGCTCGCCGTCCTGGCCGCCGCCCCGGCCCTGCCCGCCGAGAGCCGCCCCGCGGACCGGCCCAAGATGGATCTGCCCGGCGCGGTGACGGTGACCACGGGCCTGCTGGCCCTGGTGTACGGGCTCACCCGCGCGGGCGAACACGGCTTCGCCGACCCGGCCGGGATCGGCGGGCTGCTGGCGGGGGCGGGACTGCTGGTCGCGTTCTGGTTCGTCGAACGGCGGGCGCAGGCACCACTGGTGCCGGTGACGATCCTGGCCAGGGCCACCGTGAAGTGGGGCAACCTGGCGGGGTTGGTCGCGTTCGCCACGGAGACCTCGCTGGTCTTCCTCATGACGCTCTACCTACAGAAGGTCCTCGGCTACTCGCCCCTGGCCACGGGGCTGGCGTTCGGAGTGCTCGGGCTCGGCACGGTTCTCGGCGGGCTCGCGGCCCCGCGCGTGCTCTCCCGCCTCGGTAACCGCAGGACACTGGCGACCGGCTTCGCGGTGCAGGCCGCGGCGACGGCGGCGTTGGCCCTGCTCGGCCCGGAGGCAGGCTGGATCTGGCTCCTCCTGGTGGCCACCTTCGTCGGCGGCATCGGCAACATGCTGGCGATCGTCGCCTTCATGATGACCGCCACCTCGGGCCTGCCCGGCTCCGAACAGGGCCTGGCTACGGGCCTGGCCACCATGACGCAGCAGGTCGGCATCACGATGGGCATCCCGATCATGAGCGCGATAGCCACGGCCGCCATGGGCACGATCCTGCAAGGGGTGACGACCGCGGTCCTGATCAACGCGGCCCTGGTCCTGGCCATCGCCGCCCACACCGCGATCAGAAGGGAAGACCCTTCATGACCGCCCCATGCCGCACAAGAACGCGACACGAAAGGGTCGCCACCGGCCCAGAAGACGCCGTAACGGCGCCCGGCCACGCACCGGTCAGCGGCCGTCTTCCTGGAGGCCCTCAACCCCGGCCGGCGGGTGGCGGTGGGTACGGCTTGCCGTAAAGGAAAGAATCTTGATCAGGCTTCTGTGAAGCCCCGGGCACGCCCACCCGCCGAGTCGCGGACGGCGGCGGCCACGGCCGTCGCCACGTCCGGGTGGAACACGCTGGGCACGATGTAGTTGGGCCCGAGCTCCTCCGGAGACACCACGGCCGCGAGCGCGTGCGCCGCCGCCAGCAGCATCTCCTGGCTCACCTCGGTCGCCTGGGCGTCGAGCAGGCCGCGGAACACGCCCGGGAACGCCAGCACGTTGTTGATCTGGTTGGGATAGTCGGAGCGTCCGGTCGCCACCACGGCCGCGTGCTCGCGGGCGTCGTCGGGCGACACCTCGGGCTCCGGGTTGGCCAGGGCGAACACCACCGCGTCGTCGGCCATCGTGGCGATGTCGTCGCCGGTCAGGATGCCCGGCGCGGACACCCCGATGAACACGTCGGCGCCCTTGACCGCCCCGCGCAGGTCGCCCGAGTAGCCCTCGGCGTTGGTGTGGTCGGCGATCCAGTGGAGCGACTCGTCGAGGTCGTCGCGGCCCTTGTGCACGGCGCCGAGGTAGTCACAGACGACGACGTTGCGCGCGCCCGCCGCGAGCAGCAGGCGCAGCACGGCGTTGCCCGCCGCGCCCGCGCCCGCCATGGCGATCTTGACGCCCTCGATGGGCTTGCCCACCACGCGCAGCGCGTTGGTGAGCGCGGCCAGCACGCAGATGGCGGTGCCGTGCTGGTCGTCGTGGAAGACCGGGATGTCGAGCAGCTCACGCAGCCGCCGCTCGACCTCGAAGCAGCGCGGCGCGCTGATGTCCTCGAGGTTGATGCCGCCGAAGCCCGGCGCGATGACCTGGACCGTGCGGACGATCTCGTCGACGTCCTGCGTGTCGAGGCAGATCGGCCAGGCGTCGATGCCCGCGAAGCGTTTGAACAGGGCCGCCTTGCCCTCCATGACCGGCAGCGCCGCCTCCGGGCCGATGTTGCCCAGGCCGAGCACGGCGGAGCCGTCGGTGACGACGGCGACCGTGTTGCGCTTGATGGTCAGCCGCCGCGCGTCCTCCTTGTTGCGCGCGATGGCCATCGACACGCGCGCCACACCGGGGGTGTAGGCCATGGACAGCTCGTCGCGGTTGCGCAGCGGCACCTTCGACACCATCTCGATCTTGCCGCCGAGGTGCATGAGGAAGGTGCGGTCGGAGACCTTGTGGATGACCACGCCGTCGACGGATTCGAGCTGGTCGACGATCGCCTGCGCGTGGTCGGTGTCCCTGGCCGCGCAGGTGACGTCGATGCGCAGCTTCTCGTGGCCCGCGTTGGTGACGTCGAGCGCGGTGACCACACCACCCGCCGACTCTACGGCGTGGGTGAGCTGGCTGACGGCCTTGCCGCCTGCGGGCACCTCAAGTCGCACGGTGATGGAGTACGAGACACTAGGGACGGTCGCCACGTCAATTGCTCCTTCGGGACTGACCAAGAAGTTATCCCATGGTAGGGCGGGTTCGGTCAGCCCAGTGCCTCGGCAGCCGTCACGATCAAATCTACGCACGTCGCTACAGGAATACTCGTACTATCAATAACCAGGTGATATAGGGACGAATCCGCCGGATCCGCCCGGTAGAAGTGGCGTACGTACGCCGTGCGCGCGCGGTCGTTGTCCTCGACGATCTTGCGCGCCTCGCGCTCGCTGAGCTCGCCCAGCGTGGCGCTCTGCCGCACCCGGCGCTTCAGCGGAGCGTCGAGCCTGACGTGCAGCGCGCCAGGATGGTCGGCGAGCACGAGCGCCCCCGCCCGACCCAGAAAGACCCCGCCCTGGGCCCGCGCCGTGTCCACGAGCAGGCGTTCGGTATGCCGGACGAACTCCTCCTGCGCGATCGGCATCGCGCCGGGGACGTACATGTCGACGCCGCCGAAGGTGACCGTCGGCAGCCGCATCGCGCCGGACAGCAGCCTGCCGAGGCCGCGTTCGGCCCGGTCATCGTGAGCCAGCGCCTCCTCCAGCGTGCAGCCGAGCTCCTCGGCCACGGCGCTGGGGATGGCCCGGTCGACGAAGGGCACGCCCAGGCGTTCGGCCACGGCCGGGCCTATGTGGTTACCGGCCGTGCCATATGTCGCCGAAATCGTGACGACCCGCATATGTCCAGGTTAGAACAACGCGCTGGACAAAGCTCTACGTGCCTTGGCCAAAGAAGGGTCTTCGGCGGGTAGCGCGTCGAACAGGCCGAGCAGGTGGCGCCGGGCCTTGTCCCGGTCGTCACCCGAGGTGCGCTTGACCACGCCGATGATCCGGTCGAACGCCTCGTCGATCGCGCCCGACAGCATCTCCAGGTCGGCGGCGAGCAGCTGGGCGTCGATGTCGGCCGGGTCCTGCAGACGGCGCTGCACGTCGGCCGGGTCGACGTCGGCCGTCCGCTTGATCAGGCCGACACCCGCCAGCCCCATCTTCGCGTCCTCGTTGGCCGGCGAGCGGGCCAGCAGCCGCCCGTAGGCCGCCTCGGCGGCGTCGAGGTCGCCCTTGTCGACGGCCTCCTCGGCGGCCAGCACGTCAGGGTCGGCGGGCGGGCCCGCGGGCTCGTCCTGCTGCTCCACCACCTCCGCCGGCCGGGCGTCGGGGTTGGCCTGGTAGAACTGCTCGACGGCGCCCATCAGCTCGTCGAGCCAGCGGCGCACCTCCTGCTCGGGCAGCACCTGCTGGAAGCCGGTGACGGCCTGCCCCTGGAAGATGGCCAGCACGGTCGGCACCGCCTGCACCCGCAGCGCCTGCGCGATCTGCGGGCTGCCGTCGACGTTGACCTTGGCCAGGATCGCCCGGCCGCCCATGTCGCCGACCACTTTCTCCAGCACCGGGCTGAGCTGGGCACTGCCGGGAGCACGTGGAGACCAGAGGTCGAGGACGACCGGCACGCTCATCGAGCGGTCGATGACCTCGGTAGTGAACGTCTCCTCGGTCACGTCGATGATCGAGCCCGACGCGGCCGCCTGGGGACCCCCGGCCTCCCGCCGGGTCTGTGCCTCGAGTGCCTGCTTACGCGCGCCCAGATCAACGGCTCCGTAGAGCGACCCAGGCCTAGAGAAGTCCGCCATGCTCATCATCTTGCCGCATGGACGCCGTGGAGAAGTCACCCGCCGCCACCCTCAGCGTGCGCAACCGGTCAAAGAGCTGCCGCAGCTCGTCCTCGCCGTACATGGTCAGACCGAAGTCCGCCGCCATCAGATCGGCCGTCGCCCGTTGTACGACATCACGTCCCGCGTCGGTGATCTCGGCGAGCACCCCGCGGCCGTCCTGCGGATTCGGCATCCGGCAGACGAATCCCGACTTCTCCAGCCGGTCGATGGTGTTGGTCACACTCGTCGGATGCACCATGAGCCGCTCGCCGATCTTCCACAGCGGAAGGGCGCCGGCCCTGCTGAAGGTCAGCAGCACCAGGGCCTCGTACCTGGCGAAGGTCAGCTCGTACGGCTTGAGGAGCGAGTCGAGTTGCGACAGCAGGATCTGGTGGGCTCTCATGATCGAGGTGACGGCGGCCATGGCGGAGGAGGCCCCGAAGTGAGCGCGCCAGGTCTCCGCGGCGCGGTCGATGGGATCGAACGGCAGATTGAGCGGCTTGGGCTGCGACACAGCGCTACGGTAGCGCGCCGCTCGTCCTGATTAGTATGGTTACGGAGAGCGATCGGACTCACGGCTTGACCAAGAATCCGGACGTCAATCATCACGCTCCGTTATGGTTCTCGCATCGAATGGTGACGCGGAAGCCAAGTTCACTCGCCGTGGGGACCGGCCCGAACTGAATCGCTTCCGCCGCGCCGACACGGGGCACGGGGGGTGCTTGGTGATTTTCAATGGAAAAACGGGTGCGTGAGCACGCGGGCGTTTCACGTGAGGAGTTGAAGCAGAGCGCGGCCGTCACGGTTGCCGTGCTCCTTGCGCTCGGCTTGATCGCGGCGTGGAGCGTCCTGATTCCTGGCGTAGACGCGTGGGAGAATATCGTGGCCGCGGTCATCGGTTCGCTTCGGCTGACCGGGCCCGTGGCCGCCGCCTTCGCAGCGTGGGTGGCGATGCGCAAGCGCAGGGCGCTGCGCGGCCGCTCGCTGACGACCTGGCGGGCGCTGAAGGCCCCGCTGGCGATCGTCGTGGTGGTGCTGGGCTCGTTCGGCGCGACCGTGCTGGTGCTGGCCATCAAGACGGTGCTCACCGAGCAGTCGGGGCGGCTGAGCCTGGCCGGGCTCGGCGTGGGCATGGCCGGGCTGGCCCTCTACTCGGTGATCGGGTGGATCGCAGGCTGGCTGCTGCCCAGGGCCTACACGCCGCCGCTGGCCGGGCTGTCCTGCTACGGGCTGTTCACCTGGCTGGCCGGTGGCCGGGGCTGGGCCGACAAGCTGGCGCCCGGCACGGGCGAGCCGTACGACCTGTTCCAGGGGCTCGGCGGCACGGCGTTCCTCGACCAGACGGTCTGGTTGCTGGGCATCACGGCGGCGCTGCTGCTCGGCTGGGCGGCGGTGGTGACCAGGCAGGCCCTGGTGCTGGCGTGCGCCCTGCTGGCCGTGCTCGCCGCGGGCACGGGGGTGGCCCGGCTGCTGGGCGCGACCAAGCCCGCCGCCGCCCAGGGGATCGCCTACAGCTGCCAGGACTGGCCGATCACGGTCTGCCTGCATCCGGGCATGCGAGCGGGCCTGACCGAACTGGGCGCGGCCTTCACCAAGATCGCGTCGCGGCTGGCGGGCACGCCCGCCGGGTTCACCCGGGTCGAACAACGGCCGCTGGAAGAGCCGCTGCAGCCGTCCGCGGGGCTCGCGCAGATCCACGTGCCCGACCTGTCGGCGGGCTTCGCCGACGAGGCCGTGTACGAGTACGTCGAGTCACTGGCCGCCAAGTGCCCCGACACGCCCGCCGGCGGATACCGCGAGATCGTGGTGGCCTGGCTCCGCGGCGAGCCGCTGCCGGGCGGGCCGCTGCCGGAGCACCAGTACGCGGCGGCCTGGTTCTCCGGGCTGAGCGAGCATCAGCGGCGTGAGTGGCTGCGCATGTTCTTCAGCGACTTCCAGGCGTGCAAGCTGTCGAGTACGCACTTCGGCGGCGGGCCCGCGGGGGCCGCGGCGGCTCCCGTGGCGGCCTCGACGGGCTCGCCACAGGTCTATCCGGTCTATCCGAATCCCAGCGACGAAGAGCGTTCTTCCGACTGGGGACCGGAGATGTCACCTAAAAGCTGGCAATGATGATCGATCGTCGGGTAGTCAACCGGCATGACGACTTCCCAAACGGCGCCCCCCGCGGTCACTCCGCAGCGGCGCCGCCGGTGGCGATATCTGGCCGGGTTCCTGGTCGTGGTGGTTCTGCTCGTGGTCGGCGGCCGACTGGCCTGGTCCTGGCTCAACCCGTTCGGCGAGCAGACCATCGACCGCAGCCAGCCGGTGCTCCTGCAGTCCATCAAGGACCTGAGCCGGTTCGAGGCGGCGACCGGCAACTTCCAGGTCGTGGTCGACCTGGAGAAGGACGCCCGCTTCCTGCCCGACGCCATCAAGGGCAGCCGCACGCTGTTCGTGGGCGCGGGCAACGTGGACGCCTACGTCGACTTCTCCGCCATGGCGGCCAACGGCGTGACGGTCTCCAAGGACCGTAAGGAGGCCACGATCCGCCTGCCCCGCGCGCAGCTGGAGAAGCCGAACCTCGACAACCGGCGTTCCTACGTCTTCGCGCAGCAGCGCGGGCTGCTGGACCGCGTACAGGGCTTCCTGTCGTCGTCTCCGGACGACCAGCGGGAGCTGTACGTCCTGGCCGAGACCAAGATCGCCGAAGCCGCGGCCTCCAGCGACCTGCGGGCCCGCGCCGACACCAACACCAAGGCCATGCTCGAAGGGATGCTCAAGTCGCTCGGGTTCACCAAGGTGACGGTGAAGTTCGCCGACCAGCCCTAAGTGCCTTAGGTCCTCCGACCGGCGCCCTAGGTATCTCCTCATGTCGGCCTACGACCACAGATAGGGCATCCGCCCGATGTGACGGCAGGGGCCTTAGGAGCAATCTGGAAAGTGTCAGGGAAGAGGACCGAAAGAACACGGGAGCACTCGGATGAACGCCGAACTCGAATACGTCGTCATGAAGAACCACGCCGACGAGCTGCGCGAGGCCGCGGCCGAGCACCGCCGGGTACGCGAGGCGCTGAAGGGACAGAAGGCCGAGCGTCGTCACCGCTCGGTGTTCGCCAAATTCCTCTCCTCATGACCACCGCCAAGAAGCCCGGCCGCAACCTCCCTCGCGGCCGGGCCTATCTACCTCCGTAGGCCGAAGGGGTGAGAGCCGAGCTCTCACCCCTTCCGTCTATGCGGAGACCTGTCTATGCGGAGACCAGCTCTACGCGGAGACCAGCCCTATGCGCAGACCAGCCCTATTCGGGTACGCGGATGATGAGCGCGTCGCCCTGGCCGCCGCCGCCGCACAGCCCGGCCGCGCCCAGGCCGCCGCCCCGGCGCTTGAGCTCGTGGGCCAGGGTGAGCACGATGCGGGCGCCCGAGGCGCCGATCGGGTGGCCGAGCGCGATACCGCCGCCGTTGACGTTGACCCGGTCGAGGGGCACGCCCAGCTCCTTGGCCGACTGGAGCACCACGCTGGCGAACGCCTCGTTGATCTCCACCAGGTCGAGGTCGCCGACGCCCAGGCCCTGCTTGGCCAGGGCCTGCTTGATGGCGTTGGCCGGCTGCGACTGCAGCGAGGTGTCGGGCCCCGCCACGTTGCCGTGCCTGCCGATCTCCGCCAGCCAGGGCAGCCCCAGCTCCTCGGCCTTGGCCTTGGACATCACGACCACGGCGCAGGCGCCGTCGGAGATCTGCGAGGCCGAACCGGCCGTGATCGTGCCGTCTGCGGCGAACGCCGGTCGCAGCCGGGCCAGCGTCTCCACGGTGGTGTCGCCGCGAACGCCCTCGTCCTCCTTGACCACCACCGGCTCGCCGCGCCGCTGCGGGATCTCCACCGGCACGATCTCGTCGTCGAACACGCCGTTCTTGGTGGCCGCGGCGGCCAGTTGGTGCGAGCGGGCGGACACCTCGTCCTGCTCCTCGCGGCCGATGCCCAGCCGGGCGTTGTAGCGCTCGGTGGACTCGCCCATCGCGCACTGGTCGAACGAGCAGAACAGCCCGTCGTGCGCCATCGAGTCGACCACCTCGGCGCCACCGTACTTGACGCCCTTGCGCATGCCCGGCAGCAGGTGCGGCGCGTTCGTCATCGACTCCATGCCGCCCGCCACCACGATGTCGAACTCGCCCGCGCGGATGAGCTGGTCGGCCAGGGCGATGGCGTCGAGCCCCGACAGGCAGACCTTGTTGATGGTGAGCGAAGGGACGGTCATGGGGATGCCCGCCTTGACCGCGGCCTGGCGGGAGGGGATCTGGCCGGCGCCCGCCTGGAGCACCTGGCCCATGATCACGTATTCGACGTCCTCCGGCGACACGCCGGAGCGCTCCAAGGCGGCCTTGATGGCGATGCCCCCGAGCTCCACGGCGGGCAGCCCGGACAGGGCGCCGAGCAGTCTGCCGATCGGCGTACGAGCTCCGGCTACGATGACGGACCCAGACATGGCGACGGCCTCCTGTGCACGTGAGGGGTTCTTTGACACCATACCCACGAGTAGGTGCACGCTCGCTATGGAGGCAGGCCACACATGTTCATGCGGATCGACCACATCGGTATCGCCTGTCATGACCTCGACGCCAAGATCGCGCTATTCTCGGACACGTTCGAGCTGACCGTCGTGGCGCGCGAGGTGAACGAGGAGCAGGGGGTCCGGGAGGCCATGCTCCACATCGCCGATGGCGCCGGCGGGAGCTCCTACATTCAGTTGCTGGAGCCGTTGTCCCCCGACACGCCGGTGGGAAAGTTCCTGGCGAGGAGGGGCGAGGGGGTGCATCACGTGGCGTTCGGCGTGCCGGACGTGGCTGAGGCGATGGATCGGTTGGCGGGCAAGGGCGTGCGGCTGCTCGATGAGCGCCCGCGACACGGCTCGATGGGGTCGGAGATCGCATTTGTGCACCCCAAGGACGTGGGAGGAATGCTCACTGAGCTCGTACAGGCCACCGAGTCCCCAGCAAACCCCAAAACTGCTCGTATGTAACTAGTCACGCAGATAGTCGGACGGGGCTTCTCAGGCGGCACTGGCGGAGTACGCTGGCTTTCCACCGGACAAGGCGCCTGCCGCGAGGCACAGGCTCCTGGCTCGGCTGTCCCGAACCCCCCGTCCGGCCCGTGTAGCCGTCTCGACAACCCAGGATCGAGCCTCCATGCAGTCCGACATCGACGCCCAGCTCAACAATTTCTTCGAGGATGCCCCAGCACGCGAGTTCGACGTCGTGCTTCGTGGTTATGACCGCCATCAGGTCCACGATCATCTGAAGCAGCTCGACGGTGAGCTCCGCCAGTCCCGCGAGCAGGTGACGTCCCTGCAGCGCGACCTGTCCGACTCCCAGCGCCAGTTGCAGGAGCAGGAGCGCCCGACCTACTCCGGTCTCGGCGCCCGCATCGAGCAGCTGCTGCGCCTGGCCGAAGAGCAGGCCACGGAGCTCGTCCAGGCCGCGCGGTCCGAGGCCAACGAGATCAAGGCCGCCGCCAAGGTCGAGGCCGCCGACGTACGGGCCGCCGCCGAGGCTGAGGCCGCCGACAAGCGGGCGCAGGCGACGCGTGAGAGCGACGAGATGCGCACCAGCGCCGAGCGCGACGCGGAGGAGACCCGCTCGACCGCTCGCCGTCTGGCCGACGAGCTGACCAACACCACCGAGCGCGAGGTCGCCAAGCTGCGGGCCACCGCCGACCACGAGGTGGCGGAGAAGCGCGCCGACGCCGAGCGCGAGATCGCCAAGCTGCGCACGACGACCGAGCGCGAAGTGGCGCAGCTGCGGGCCTCGACCAAGCGCGAGCGCGACGAGGTGCTGACCACCGCGAAGCGGCAGGCCGACGAGATGCGGGCGCAGGCTCAGCGGGTGCTGGAGGAGTCCGAGGCCAAGCGGGCGCAGGACGAGGCGGAGTTCGAGATCCAGCTCGCGTCGCGGCGTGAGGAGGCCGAGCGCCAGGAGGCCGAGCGCCACGCCACCGCGCAGGCCAACACGCAGAAGCTGGTCGCCGAGGCCGAGCAGCGCGCGGCCACGGCCGAGTCGCGGGCCACGAAGGCCACCCAGCAGGCCGACCAGACCAGGCGCGAGGCCGACCTGCACGCCAAGCAGCTGGTCGCCAACGCCCGCAAGAGCTCCGAGACGATCGTCTCCGAGGCCAAGTCCAGCGCCGACACCATAGTGACCGAGGCGAAGAACGACGCCGAGCGCACGCGCAGCGCGATGCAGCGCCAGGTCGACGAGCTCACCCGCCAGCGCGACAGCATCACCAGCCACCTGGCGCAGCTGCGTCAGCTGCTCGGTGGCGCCGCTCTGCCGGGCATGGAGCCCGAGCCCGCCGTCACGGCGGCCCCGCCGAAGCCGGCGATCGCGGCACCGGCCGGCGAGAAGCCCGCCCAGCCCGCACCGGCCCCCGCCAAGGCGGAGGCCAAGGGCGAGGACGACGCGGAGTGGTGGCAGGAGTAGCCGTCACATAACCGACTACACGGGGGTGGGCTGACGGCCGAAGAGAGCCTGGTGACCTTGCGGTCGCTAGGCTCTCTTTGTTGTTCCGAACGGCATGTGTCCAATACTGCCGTGGTTTGTCGTAATCCCCAGGAGTCCCCCCGTGTCAGCAGAAGCCGAATCCCCTGCCGTGGCGGATGTCGCCAAGCCCCCGCCGTACGCGCTGCCGCTGTCCCGGGGGCCGTTCACGTTCGGGCTGATCGGCGGGATGGGCGTGCTGACCGCGATCGCGATCGCGCAGATGGTCGTCAAATCGTTGAGCGTGATCGTCCTGATCGTGGTGGCGATGTTCCTGGCGGTCGGGCTGAACCCGGCTGTGGAGGCGTTGCAACGGCGCGGGCTGGCCCGGCGCGGGGCGATCTCGATCGTGTTCGCCGGGGTGATCGTGGCGTTCGTGCTGTTCGGGCTGGCCGTGGTGCCGCCGGTGAGCAAGCAGCTGGCCGAGTTCATCGCGGCCGTGCCCGACTACGTGACCGAGCTCGGCAAAAATCCGACGCTGCGGCAGCTCGACGCCGACTACCAGATCCTGCCGAAGCTGGCCACGTTCATCACCAGCGAGCTGGGACCCTGGCTGGCCAGCGGGGTCGTGGGGGCGGGGCTGGTGGTGCTCGACGGCATGTTCACCACGGTGACGCTGCTGGTGCTCATGCTCTACTTCCTCGGCTCCCTGCACACCATCAAGTCGTACATGCTCAAGCTGGTCCCGGCCTCCCGGCGGCAGCGGACCGGTGAGATCACCGAGCAGATACTCGACGGCATCGGCGGCTATGTCGCGGGCAACGTCCTCATCTCGGTCATCGCGGGCGTGCTGACCTGGATCTTCCTGTCGATCGTGGGCGTGAAGTACGCGCTGGCGCTGGCGCTGGTGGTCGCGCTCACGGACCTGATCCCGCTCGTCGGCGCCACCATCGGAGCGGTGCTGGTGACGGGGGTCGGGCTGCTCCAGTCGCTGCCCGCCGGGATCGCCTGCGCGGTGTTCTTCGTGGTCTACCAGCAGGTCGAGAACTACCTGATCTACCCGCGCGTCATGAAGCGCTCCGTGGACGTGGCGCCCGCGGTCACGGTGATCGCCGCCCTGTTCGGCGGCGCGCTGCTCGGCATCGTGGGCGCGCTGGTGGCCATCCCGGTCGCGGCCGCCATCGCGCTGATCATCCGCGAGTTCGTCCTCCCCCGCCAAGCCCGCGCCTGACCGTCGCCGCGCTGCCATCCGTTGCCGCGCTGCCATCCGTCGGCGACACCCCGCCCGTCGGCCCGGCGCAGACCGCGAGCCGTCGGACGCGGGGCGCGTCGGACGCGGTGTGGGCCGTCAGCGAGGTCGGGCGGCGCCGCCGAGTTCGGTGTCGAGGAACTTCGCCACGGCCGCGTTGAACGCCTCCGGCTGCTCGACCGCCGTCAGATGCCCGGCCTTGGGGATGATCTCCAGCCGGCCGTCGGGCACGGCCCGCGCCATCGCCTCCGCGTCGGCCACGGTCGCCAGCTCGTCCTCCTCCCCCACCACGACCAGCAGCGGCACCTTGAGCGCGGCCAGCGTGTCGAAGGAGTCGGGCCGCCCGGCCATGGCCCGCTGCGCCCACGCCACCGCGCCGGGCGGAGCAGCCTGCACGAGCCCCTTGACCCGCCCGAACACCATGGCCCTGCGCTCCTTGGTGGTGGGCCCGATCAGTGCGGGCAGCACCTCGGACACGAGCACCGCGCTGCCGTCGGACAGGACCGCCTGGGCGATGCGCTCCCTGTTCGCGCGGGCGGGCTCGGGATCCGGGCTCGCCTTGGTGTCGGCGAGTATCACGCCCAGCACCCGGTCGGGATGGCGACGGCAGAACGCCATCGTCACGTACCCGCCCATGGACAGGCCGCCGACGACCGCCCGGTCGATTCCCTCTCCGTCGAGCAACCTGGCGACGTCGTCGGCCATGACCTCGACCGACGGCTCTTCCTCCCCCAGGCGCGACCCCCCGAAGCCGCGCAGGTCAGGCGTGATCACACGGCATGACCTGGCCAACCCCTCCCGCTGCGCCAGCCACATGGCCGACGAGAGCGGAAACGCGTGAAGCAGTACGACCGGGAGTCCCGTACCGGCTGATCTCGTGTAAAGCTGCACGGACGATACGGTAGACCTCTTCGCCCCGACAATCACTGCATGGCTTATACCGATATTCGCCTCTGTGCTGACCGCTTTCTGTCACACCAGTCTTTTTACGGCCGGCAGTGGCCGGCCCCACCCGCCATACGCGCCCAGGCCCCTCCAGGGAAACGCTCCTCCGCTTCCCCGGCTGAGCGCCGTGACGTGCGCGTTCTTGACCGTCGCCGCCCTATCCGATGGCCGTGGCGCCCCCATCGATGAACAGCACCTGACCCGTCATATAGGCAGAAGCCCGACTCGCCAGGAAAACCGCTGGATGGGCCATTTCCTGCGCCGTTCCCCAACGACGCATCGGGACACTGGACACCGTCGCCTCGTTCATCGCGGCGTCTTCCCAGAGATTCCGGTTCAGGTCGGTGGCCGTCCACCCCGGGCACAGGGCGTTGACCCGTACCCCGGCCTGCGCCCACTCCACGGCCAGCGTCTTGGTCAGCGCCACCACCGCCGCCTTCGCCGCCGCGTAGGAGGCGAGGAAGGGCGCGCCCAGCGCCGCCACCGACGCCACGTTGATGACCGAGCCGGTACCCCGGTCCAGCAGGTGGGGTGCCGCCGCGTGACAGACCGCCATGGTCGAGTCGAGGTTGAGCCGGATGATCTTGTCCCAGCCGGACAGACGCAGATCTTTGAACTCGACGAGGAAGTTCGACCCACCGGCGTTGTTGACGACGATGTCGAGGTGGCCGAGCCCGTCGATCGCCCCCGCCACGGCGCCCACGGCCGCGTCGCGGTCGGTGAGGTCGGCGGGCAGGACGACGGCGCGCCGGCCCAGCGCCTCGACCTCCTTGGCGACCTCGGCCAGAGACTCGGCCGAGCGGGACACGAGCGCCACGTCGGCCCCCGCCTCGGCGTAGGCCAGCGCGATGGCCCGTCCGATCCCCTTCGACGCCCCGGTGACCAGAGCCTGCTTACCGCTGAGATCGAACGCGCCCATGGGGGCCTCCTCGCCTCGGAACCGAACAAGATTCTATGGACCGGGGTCCGGGAACACCACCGGCGCGGGACTACGAGAGCCCCGCGCCGGTCCATCATCGGCTGAAGGGAGTGCTAACCCAAGCCACCCAGGATGGTGTCGATCGTGTCGACGATGTTGTCCGCGATCTTCTGACCTCGGGCGCCCAGCTCGGCGATCGCGCCGGACCTCTTGGTCAGCTCGATCTCCTCATTCCTCCAGAGCTGTTTCTCCGCCTGCCCGGAGCCGCCACGCTGCGGGAGGTTCGTCGGCGGCCGCCCTTCGGGGTACATCCTGCCGTTGCCGTAGACGCTGTAGGACTGGGTCGGCTGCGTGGTGCCGTCGTTGCGATAGACCTGGCTCGGTCTTGACTGTGCCGGCTGCCGGTTCGCCCTGGGCGGCGACTGCCGCTGTACCGCCCGTTGGCTGGTCGGCCGGTGCGCCGGACGCTGCCGCGCCTGCTGGATTCCGCGTGGGAGGTGGCCGGCCCGGCGGTTGCGCGCCCTGGCCGCCGCCGCGGCCCGCCTCTTCGCCGCCGCCTCGGCGGCCTCCCTTCTGGCCTGCCGTTTCGCCGCCGCCGCGGCCCGTCGTCTCGCCGCTGCCGCCGCGGCCTTCTTGACCTTCTCGGCCGCCTTCTTCCTGGCCGCCGCCAGCGCCTTCTTCTTGGCCGCCGCTGCTGCCTTCTTCTTGGCCAGCTCCAGGGCCTTCTTCCTGGCCAGAGCCGCCGCCCGGCGCTTGGCCGCCGCGATGGCCGCGCGTCTGGCCGCCGCCCGTGCCGCCGCCAGTGCCGCCCGCCTGGCCGCGGCCTGGGCCAGCTTCCTGGCGATGATCCGGGCCGCGATCCGGGCCGCGATGCCGACGGCGATCCAGAACAGCTGCCCGTCGGGGTCGCTCATGGTGACGGGGCTGTTGTTGGCGTAGGCGTAGGCGTTGAGCTGCTGCGGGTCCTCCTCGTCGATGATGGGGTCGACCGACATGAAACGGCCGTTCTTGGGGTCGTACTCGCGGGCGCCGAGGTGGACCAGCCCGGTCGTCGGGTCGTTGCCGCCGCCGACGAAGCCGCGCTGACCGGGCCACCACGGTGGTGCCGATCCCCGGTCCTCGCCGAACGGCGTCATCCTCCTGATGGCCAGCTCGCCGGTCCCGGCGTTGACCGCGGCCTGTCCGGTGCCCTGGTGGTCGTTGGCCAGGAAGTAGACCTGGTTGTCCGGCGTGCGGACCGCGATGGGCTGGTCGTTGATGGTGTAGTAGCGGGTCTGCTCGACCGCGTCCTTGGCGAAGTCGAAGCGCAATTCCATGTCGTCGACGTACAGGGTGGCGTCGGTCGTGGTCTTGCGGAGCAGCCGCTCGCCGTCCGCGTCGTACACGAACGAGGTCGTCTTGCCCGCCTCCGTCACCGACTCCAGGTTGCCCTCGGCGTCCCAGACCAGGCTCTGGTCCGAGGTGCCGACCTTGCGCCTGGTGGTGTTGCCCGCCTCGTCGTAGGCGAACTCGTCCGACCCGACGCTCTGGAGCGCGTGCGGCTGCTTGCCGCCCGCCGCCGGGTAGGTGGAGGTGCGGACGGATTCGGCCGCGCCGCCCCAGGCGTGCTTGGTCTCCTTGATCCGGTTGCCGGTGGCGTCGTAGGTGTAGCTGGCCGCGTAGGGGGCCACACCGCCGATCTTGTCCGACTGCGGGGTGCCGCTGGCGCAGTCGTCGGTGGCCGTCCACGCCGAGGTCATGCGGCGCAGGTGGTCATACTTGAAGCACTGCGTGTCCTGACCGCTCGCCCGCTCGGCGATCTTGGTGACGTTGCCCACGGCGTCGTAGGTGTAGTTGAGGTCGAGGTCGGTGGCCGCCGCGCTCTCCCTGTCCAGCCGCATCCTGGTCAGCCTGCGGGTGGCCTCGTCGTGGGTGTAGGTGAGCCAGGTCTTCTTCCCTCCGGTGCCCAGCTCGTACTGCAGGGTCTCGCCCAGCTTGGAGTAGCGGGTCGCGGTCACGTACGACGACAGGCCGGTGACCTTGGTCGGCTGGCTGAGCTCGTCGTAGGAGTAGACGACCGACTCCTCCGCCAGGCCGCCCGCTGCGGGGAAGCTGACGGACTGGACCTGGTCGTCGAGGGTGTAGCGGGTGTTGAGCACGTACGAACCGGCCAGCTTGCCCTCCCGCTCGGGGACGGTGACGGTCTGGCGCAGCGAGCGGTAGCTCGTGTCGATGGCGTTGATCTCCGCCTTGTACGCCTGCCCGCCCGCGTAGCGGATGCTGGCGTTCAGGTGACCCTTGGCCAGCTCGTCGTACTTCCACTCGGCCAGCAACGGACCGGTCGCGGAGCCGTCACGCAGCTCCTTCTTGCGGCCCAGCTCGTCGTAGCCGTACCACAGGGTCTTGCCGCGGGCGTCCGTGGTGGTGACCAGCTCGTCGGCGTCGTTGTAGGTCATCGAGGTGACACCCTTGTCGGGGTCCTCGGTCTTGATCTCCCGTCCGCGCAGGTCGTAGTGGTGGCGCCACACGTTGCCCGCGGGGTCGGTCACGGTGGACAGCTGTCCCGCGGGGTCGTAGGTGTACTTGGTGGACTCGTACTCGCCGGTCGGGGTCGCGCCCTTGTACTGGCGCAGCTCGATGAGGCGGTCGTCGGCGTCGCCGATGCGGGTCGTCGCGGTGCCGCCCGGCGGCGGCGTCACGTGGATCCGGTCGCCCTCCTGCGTGGCGCTGACCCGGTACTTCTCCACGCCCTTCGCCTTGACGACTTGGGCGTTGACGTCGCCGGCGCCGTCGAAGGACGACACGACCTGCGTGGGCACGTCGGCGTCGGCCACCGCGAGCAGCTCGGTGGACGGCGTTCCGGTGGCGAAGTAGCCGGTGTTGGACTTGGCCGTCTCGCCGAGCGAGTTGTAGACGGTGTCGGTGATCGTGCGCCCGTCACGCAGCGCGGGGTCCTGCGTCTGGTCGTCGCGCGGCGCGGGCTCCTGCGTCTGGCGCTCGCGCAGCAGGCCGTCGTACAGCTCGTGGCTGGTGGTGTAGCCGCCGTCCGCGCGCAGCGTCTTCGTGGTGACGACGCTGGGGCCGTCGTTGCGCATCAGGTAGGAGTACTCGGTGTTCGGTGTCTGCCCGGACGCCTTGCTCCGGTCGGGCTGCCAGACCTTGATCAGCCGGCCGAGCGCGTCGTGCTCCATGTCGACGCGGCGGTTGTTCGCGTCGATCTCGGCGACGGGCTCGCCCCAGGCCGGTTCGAGCAGGGTGCGGTCGACGTGGCCGAGCTGGTTGGTCTCCTTGATCTCCGTCGCGGGCGCGCCCGCGGCCGGGGTGTAGGTGGTCACGGACTTGGTGCCGACCGCGTCGGTCTCGCTGGTCTCGCGACCGTAGGTGTCGTAGGTGTGCGTGCTGTCGGTGGTCGTCGTGCCGTCCCCGGTGGCGAGCTGGACGGCGGTCACGTCGCCCTTGCTCGGCGCCTGGCCGTACGCCTTGCCGTCGTACTGGACCCGCTGGTCGGAGATCACGTCACCGGCGGCCAGCGCGGACACTCCGGTGCCGCAGCCGGCGGCGACCTTCTGGATCCTGCTGGTGTAGTCGATCATCCAGGCCGTGTCGTTGCGGGCGTAGGTGTAGCGGGTGCACTGGTCGTCGTCGGCGCTGGCCAGGTCCCCCTTCTCCTCCACCTGGGTCAGCAGGCCCTTGGCGTCGTAGGCGCGCTCCTCGCCGGTGCGCCGCCACTTGCCGCCGCTCAACGCGGTGCGGGTGACCATCGACTTGGGCTCGACCGCGTACGCGGTCTTGGTGACGCCGCCCTGCGTGGACTCGGCGGTCTTGAGGGACCACGGCTCCTCGGCGGTCGCGGTCAGGATGGCCCCGCCGTCACCGTCGTAGAGGATCTCCTCCCGCTCGAACCCGGACAGCTGGTCGAGGTCGTCCAGCTTGCCGCCCTCGGTGTCCACGACCTGCACGTCGCGCTTGGAGCCGTCGGCCTGACGGTCGCCGTCCATGCCGCGGAAGTACCTGAACTCCGTGAGCGTGCGCTTGGTGTCCTGGCCGTCGCCCTCGCGCACCCGTACCCGGCCGAATCCGCGCCAGTCCGACCACGTGCGGTGCTCGGGCTTGACCAGGATGTTCTCGGCGTAGCGCCAGGCGCCGCCGTCCAGGTACTCATAGTCGGTGACCACGTTCGGCGAGCCGGCGACCCGGTCGGCCTCCACCGTCTGCGTCACCACGTACTTGTGGAACCAGTCGGTGACCTCGGCCTCGTTCTGCGGGGCCCAGCGCTGCGGGAAGCAGCGCCTGGTGTTCTTGTCGGCGGCCGGCAGGTCGCCCGGCTTGCAGTCGGCCGGGGCGTAGTTGACGCGCAGCTCGCCGCCGCTCTCATTGTTCACGGCCTGTACGCGCCACTTGACCAGCGGGGCGCGGCCCTCGTTGGCGTCCACCCTGTTGGGCAGCTGGACACCGGTGAAGGTGATCTTGGGCAGGGTGATCGTGCCGCCCACATGGCCGCTCTGCTGGATCGACGCCAGCCACAGCGACGGGCTGAGGCCGTCACCCGTGGCGGGGAACTGGTGCGTCAGCGTCCAGGAGTCCACCGGGCAGTACTGCGCGCCCCCGCATTTGGCGGTGTCGGTGTTGACCACCTGGGTGGTGACCTTGGACAGCCGCTTGCGGGTGAAGAACGTCGGCGACAGGCGGTCGACGCACTTCACGCCGGAGTCGCAGATCTGGTCGAACGGGACGTCCGGCCAGCTGCTCGCGGTCTCCTTCTTGAGCTCGCCGGCGGCGCAGGTGATCGTCCCGCTGGGCAGGCAGCGCTCGGCCACGTCGAAGACCACGCGGGCCGCGGGCGCCTTGGTGAACAGCTCGTTCTGCAGGTAGCCGTAGTCGATGCGGGTGAGGTAGCCGCCGCGCGCGTACAGCGTGCCCAGCTCGGGCTTCATGTTGCGGCCGTAGTAGTTGTTCTCCAGGGCGTACCAGTAGGTGGTGGCGTTGCCGTGGGTGTCCACCGCGTAGTCCAGGTTCCACCGGTAGGCCTGCTGGCACCAGGCGTTGGCCGGGGTGCTGGAGTAGCAGGGCTCTCCGCTGTTGTTGCCGAACACCGGCACGGTCTGGACCGACTTCGTCTCCGGCTTGCCGGTGGCCCAGCCGGGCAGGCGGTTCAGGCCGAAGGTGAACTGGGTGCCGTCTTCGGTCGTGACCCGCCAGTACTCACCGTTGTTGTCGCCGTTCACCGCTCCGGTGAGGTACTCGATCCGGGTGCCGTCGTCGCGCTTGGGGCGCCACTGCTTGGTGGTGGCGTCCTTGACCAGCTCGACGGCCGAGTTACCGAGGGACAGCGTCGCGTTGTCCTGGTCCCAGCACAGGTCGCCGGTCTTCTTGCCGTCGATCATGCAGGACTTGTAGCGGCGTTCGACGTAGCCGCTGGGGTTCAGCTCGAAGCCCTCACCGGCCCAGGAGGGCTGGTTGTTGGTGGAGGCGGTACGGCCGTCCACGCTCTGGGAGGAGTAGTCGATCGACAGGTCCGGCTCGTCACCACCCAGCGCGGGCGGCGCGCGCAGCTCGTAACCCCAGCTGAAGTCGCCGGACTGGGCGCCGACGCTCCACTGTGCCGAAGGGGCGAGCGAGGTGGACGCGTGGTCGCCCGCCGACCCTGAAGGGGCCGCCGTCAGCGCGTACATCGCCGGCATGTCCACGTCGGCGGTCAACGTGCCCGCCTTGGTGTCGTTGTCGCCCGGCACCGGCTGCGGCTGCGGGCAGCCGGTCGCGGTGGCGGTGGCGGTCAGTACGCACTCGTCCAGCCGGACGAGCCGCAGCCGGGCGCCGTAGTCGCCGCCGGAGGCGTAGCGGAAGCCCGAATAGTCGATCGCCAGGCGGGTCTTCCCGCTCTTGGCCGTCAGTCCCTGCCCCGGTGACACCCGCAGGGCCAGGCCGAGCAGCCCGGCCCGCTGGGTCTGGGCGGGGTCCAGCAGCTCGACGCGAGCGGGAGTGGGGGTAGCCGCCGCCTTGGCCGTTTTCGTGCCGGTCTTGGGGGCGGCCAGGCGGATCGGGAAGGTGTCGGCGCCGAGCGTTCTGGCCTGCGCGTCGCCGGTCGTGGTCAGCTCGACCGTCTGGGCCTTCGGCCAGGTGGTGCCTGGTGGCGCCTTCCACGCCTGTTTCTGCGCCGGATCGGCCTGTGCCGGCAGCACCGGGACCTTCTTCCCGCTTACCGGCGTCTCTTTCTGCACGTTCGGCGCGGAACGGGTCGCGGCCTGGGCGGGCATCCCCGACACCAGCGTCGAGACCATGACCACGGTCAGTGTGGCCGCCAGTCGGCGGGGCCACGACGACCGTTTCGCGGGTGTCTGTAAACGATTCCAGTAGGATTCCGGCAGGTCTAACTCGCTTGACTGCTCCATTTCGACCTCTCCCGGTCTATGGGGGGTTACTGGGCGGCTAGTTGGGAGATTTGTTCGGCGTTGAGCACACCGTCATAGGTGCGGACGTCGTCCACGGTTCCCGGCCAGTAGCCGGCGAAGACGCCCGCGGTCTTGGCCCGGCCGAGTTGCAGCGGGCCGGTGGCGTTCCACGCGCTTACGTGGTCGGTGATGGTGCTGGTCGACAGGCGGCCGTTGACGTAGACGCGCAGCTCGCCCTGGAGCGGGTCATAGACCCCGGCCACATGGGTCCACTCCATCGGCGCGGGTACGGCGTCGGACCGCGTGCGCACCAGCGCGGCGGTGTCGGTGTCGGCGGCGGCCATGCCGAGCACCCACCGCCCCTGCTCCTTGTCGAAGCCCAGCTGGAAGCCGCTGGCCCGGGTGCCGGACTGGGAGACGGCGGCGGCGTCGCGGGTCGGCAGGTAGTCGAGCTGCGTCCAGAGCGCGACGGTGAACCCGGCCTTGGTGTTGACGGCGGGCGCGCCGGCCTGCGCATGCCCGTCGACCCCGTCGAGCGCCAGCCCGCCGTCCAGCCAGCCTTCACCCCAGGTCGCGGCGCCGGCCAGTGTCGCGGCCGAGCCCTTGCCGGAGGAGTCGGCGGCGGTGGTGCCGGACTCCTCGTCCAGCTGCCAGTGCCCGACCAGCGTCGCGGCGCTGTTCACCAGGTCGGCGACCTCGTCGGCGAACATGGCCCGCCCATAGACGCGGACCTCGTCCAGGTCGCCGGGCCAGAATTCGGCCGCCGCCCCGTTGACCGTCCCGCGGCCGATGGCCAACGACCCGGTCGCGTCCCACGGCTGGGTGAACGGGACCGTCGACTCCAGCCGTCCGTTGACGTACAGGGACAGCTCCCTGGCCGCCGCGTCGTAGACGCCGGTGAGATGGGTCCACTCGCCGAGCCTCGGCGCCGCCGCCGACAGCGCGCGCACGCTCTGCGCCCCGTCGGCGTCCGCGACGCTACGGCTCAGCGCCCAGCGGTCGTCGGCCTTGGAGTACTGCAGCGCGAAGCCACCGGCCCGCGTACCGCCCTGGCTGACCGCTGTCGCGGTGGCGTTCGTGCTGGTCAGCCGCGCCCAGGTGGTGACGGTGAAGTTGCGCTGGGTGGACAGGGCGGGGCCGTTGGTCTGCGCCTGGCCACTGGCTCCGTCGAGCCGCAGGCCCAGACCGGTCTTGCCGGTCGTCCAGGTGGCCTGGCCGGACAGGGTGGCGTGGTGGGCGCTCGTACGGTCGGCGGCCACGGTGCCCTGGCCTTCGTCGAGGGTCCAGTGGCCGTCGGGGCCCGTGCCCGCGTTGACGTTGAACAGGTAGGTGCGGATCGGGCCCTGCTGCCCCGCGCGGTCCTTGCTGCGTACCGCCAGCACGTTGGGACCGTCGTGCCGCGGGGTCAGCTGGATCGTCGCCGTGCCGTCCGCCTGGCCGGCCGCGACCTCCGCCTTCGGCGTGGTGTCGAGCCCGTAGACGTAGGTGGCGACGTCGGAGACGCCGTTGGGGGCGAAGGTGAAGGAGCCGGCCCGGCCGACGCCGTCGTTCCAGCCGCCCTCGGGGTACTGCGGCGACGTCACGCCCGGCTCCTTGCCGGGGGCGGAGGCGTCGACCGTGGCCTCGCACCAGGGGCCCCAGGCGCTGGTGGCCTTGCCGTCCTCGGCGCGGACCCGCCAGCGGATCACCGAGCCGTCGGCATAGGCGCCCGCGGGAACCTGCGCGTAGAAGGCGCTGCCCGTACTCTGCAGCCCGGTGACGTACTCGCTGACCTTCACACCGGCCGCGGTCCACCACTCGAACCGGCCCTTGACCGAGTTGTCGACGTCACGCAGCTTGGCCCACAGCTTCGGCGTCGTGCCGCCGATGACCGGCCGGGCGTCGCCGGAGACGCAGGCGCCTCCCGGGTCCGACCACATGTCGGCCGCGACGGGCACGGACGGCAGCGAGTTGTACTCGATCACCAGGCTGGGGTTGTTCTTGAACTTCTTCCAGCCGTAGTTGTCCCCCTCGTCCGTCGCCCTGAGCCCGATGGTGACATTGGGCCAGCTCTTGGCGGCGGCATCGACGATCTGGCTGGTGACGTTGAACTCCACGCCGCCGGGCAGACAGGACGATCCCCAGCCCTTCGCCACGTTCTGGGTGTCGAGCAGCTTGACCCACGTCGGCTGCTTGCTCCAGGTGGTGGCCTTGCTGATGGGGTTGGTGGACCAGGCTTCGACCGGCCGCTTGGTGCACGAGTAGGACCACGTCTCGTACGTCCGCAGCGTCCCCTTGATGATCTGCTTGCCGTGGATGGTCGAGCCGGTGTTCATCTGGAAGAACGACCGGTTGGTCTGCCCGGGGACGTGTCCCGCCCTGGCGACGTCGTTGGCGTTCAGGAAGTTGGAGGTGGGGTTGTTGCTCCAGACGGAGGTCCACGCGCCCCGGGCCGCCGAGAAGAACGGGTCCAGGTAGACGGGATAGCGGGTCGCCGGGTCCTCGATCATGCCCCGGTGCGGCTTGAGCAGCAGCTTCTTGCCCACCAGCCGCAGGCCCATCACCTCGTACCGGGCATCCGCGGGTGAGCCTTCCCCGGCGGCCGGCGTGCGCGCGGCCGAGGAGCCGGAGGAGTCCCACATCATCGGCGGCGAGGCGGTGAAGATCGTGCCGCCGTTCGCGTCGTTGGCTTCGAGGTTGCCGCCCTGGGTGGACTTCATCGACAGGCCGGTGGTCGAGATCGGGAAGCTCAGCTCAGTCAGGGCCTTGTTCTCGGCCGCCGCCCGCGACTTGACCACCAGGAGATGCGAGAAGCCGTCGACGTCCGCCTTCACCTGAAGGTCCACGCCCGGCAGCACTTCGGCGTAGGTCGCGGTGTCACCGCTCAGCGTCGGCTTGGGCAACTGCCCCGGCCAGTTGAGTTCCAGTGCCTTGCCGCCGCGGGCCATCCGGGCCAGCGGCGCGCTGCCCCCGCCGGAGAACCGCAGATCCACCGATGTGGCGACCGGGGCGATGGTCCCGTCCGGCTGAAACCGGAGTGCCGCGTCCGCGGCCACCCAGCCGCCCGCCTGGCGGACCCGCACCGGTCGCGCGTACTGCTCCAGGAGGAGAGTGCCGCCCGGCTGGGCGAAGACCTGGCGCGTCTCGGTGCGCATCGCCTCCACCTCGACCGGCCGGCCATCCCGGCGGGCCAGTGCGAGAGCGGACCTCTCTCCGGGGGTCCCGTTCGTGTCCTGTTCTCGAAGGGTGGTGTCCGTACTCTTGTGCCGCGCGCTGGCGACGGCGTCCAGACGATCAAGGGGCCCTGCCACTACCGCCCCTGCCAACATCACCACGACCAGCCCACGAACTACGCGCATCCACCCTCGCCGCTGCCGAGCCAGCGACGCCACGCAGGTCAGGCCCGCCCGGCGTCTCTGCGATCTTCAATTGACGATCGGATTGTCACCCGGGATAGACGATTCGTCTAGATCCTTCGGCGGATTTCATCAAGAACTGCACGGTGTCCGAAAAAAATCGCCAACTCAGGCTTCGACGGGCAGCGGAGCCGCGGCCGGGTTCACCCGGCGGACGATCTGATCCAGCACGATGCGTACGTACGGCTCACCCACCCACAGATGCTTGGCCCCGTCGACCCCGATGACCTCGGCCTGCGGCACCCGCGCGAACCGCCGCCTGGCCTCATCGGGCCGCAGGTAGTCGTCGAACTCCGGCACCAGCGCCACCAGCGGCCGGCCGAATTCGGTCCACGCGTCCAGATCCTCGTCCGTGGCCCGGTGCAGCGGCGGCGAGAGGAGGATGGCGCCCTCCACGAGCGGGTCGCGGGCCCACTTCAGCGTCAGCTCGGTGCCGAACGACCAGCCGACCGCCCACACGTGCGGCAGGTCGTGGTATTCGGCGTACTCCAGCGCCGCCGCCACGTCGAACCGCTCCCCCTCCCCTCCGTCGAAGGTGCCGGAGGAGGTGCCGCGCTCGGAGGAGGTGCCGCGCGTGTTGAAGCGGAGCACGGCCAGGTCGGCCAGGGCGGGCAGGCGGTTGGCCGCCTTCTTGAAGACATGGCTGTCCATGAACCCACCATGCGTGGGCAGCGGATGGAAGGTGACCAGCGTCGCCAGGGGGGGCCGGTCGAGGGGCAGGGCCAGCTCCCCGACCAGGGTCTGGCCGTCGGCCGTGTGCAACTCGATCGGCTCTCGCCGGGCGGGCAGCACCGTCGCCGCGCGAATCTCCAAGGTCGGTCCCTTCAGTGTGATCTTGCCCCTGGGGCGGGGCTTGTCGCGGCCGCTCAGTAGCGGGCGCGGCGGGGGCGGGGGCGGAGCCGCTCAGTAGCGGCTGCGGCCGGGGCCGCGGTCAAGTCTCTTTCGCCAGCACGCCGGGTGCCAGTGGCGGCGTTCGTCGTCGCCGCCGCTCCAGCTCGGCCAGGCCACCAGGTGCGGCTGGCCGCCGCGGATCTCCTGGTCGCAGCCGGGGCAACGATAGTCCTTGGTCGAGGAGGAGCCGGTGAGCATGCGTACCTTCCAGTCGCCGTCTGGCCATTCCTCGACCCGCTCCATGCCTCCGGGCAGGCCGAGCGGGCGAGAGGACTCCCTGCGGCGGGCGCGGCGCGGGCTCATGGCTCCGCCCGTACGAATGGCTCCGCCCGTGCGAACATCTCGCCGGCCCCCGCGCCCCTTGGGCCGGGGGCGACCACTCCCACCATCGCGAACGCCATGCGTCCAGTTTTCCAGAGCCGGTAGGGTTGGCCGTCATGCGGCTGGTCATCGCGCGATGCAGCGTGGATTACATCGGACGGCTCACGGCTCACCTGCCGATGGCGCCGAGGCTCATTCTCATCAAGGCGGACGGCAGCGTGTCCATCCACGCTGACGACCGGGCTTTCAAGCCACTCAACTGGATGAATCCGCCGTGCAAGCTCAAGGAGGACGGCGAGACCTGGACCGTCACCCACGGCAAGTCCGGCGAGAAGCTGGTCCTGACGATGGCCGAGGTCCTCCACGACTCCAGCCACGAGCTCGGCGTCGATCCCGGTCTGATCAAGGACGGCGTCGAGGCGCACCTGCAGGAGTTGCTCGCCGAGCACATCACGACGCTGGGCCCCGGCTACACGCTGGTCCGCCGCGAGTACATGACGGCGATCGGCCCGGTCGACATCCTGTGCCGCGACGCGCTCGGCGCGACGGTGGCGGTCGAGATCAAGCGCCGCGGCGAGATCGACGGCGTCGAGCAGCTGACCCGCTATCTGGAGCTGCTCAACCGCGACCCGCTGCTGACCCCGGTCCGCGGCGTCTTCGCCGCCCAGGAGATCAAGCCCCAGGCCCGCGTGCTGGCCGCCGACCGGGGCATTCACTGCGTCACGCTCGACTACGACACGCTGCGCGGAATCGAACCGGAGAACCCCACGCTCTTCTGATCCAAGTGACGTTCCTGTGTTGACATGTCATGACTAGACATTCTAGTTTTGACCTATCAAGATTGGAGCGTGATATGACAACGCCCTTCTACCTGAGCGGCAACCTCGCCCCCGTCTCCGACGAGACCGAGGCCCACGACCTCCCGGTGTCCGGCGCCCTGCCCGCCGAGCTCACCGGGCGCTACTTCCGCAACGGACCCAATCCGAAGCCGGGCGACGATCCCGGCCACTGGTTCGGCGGAGCCGGGATGCTGCACGGCGTACGGATCGACCGGGGCCGGGCAGCGTGGTACCGAAACCGGTGGGTCCGCACCAAGAAGTTCACCGACGACGCGCCCTTCATCGGCGAGCATGGCGCCGATCTGGCCGCCGTCACGGCCAACACCTCCGTGATCAGGCACGCCGACCGGATCTTCGCGCTCGTCGAGAACGGCCTGCCGTACGAGATGACGCCGGAGCTGGCCACGATCGGCCCGTGCGACTTCGGCGGGCGGCTGACCACGGCCATGACCGCGCATCCCAAGGAGGATCCGGTCACCGGGGAGCTGCACTTCTTCGGCTACGGCTACGCCCCGCCGTACCTCACCTACCACCGCCTGTCGGCGGCTGGCGAGCTGGTGGAGAGCCGGGAGATCGAGGTGCCGAAGTCGACGATGATGCACGACTTCGCCGTCACCGAGCACTACCTGGTCTGGCTCGACCTGCCCTTCGTGTTCGAGGCCGGCCGCGCGGGCGGCATGCCGTACGCCTGGGAGGACGGATACGGCGCGCGGATCGGTGTGACGCCCAGGCAGGGCGGCCCGACCCAGTGGTTCGAGGTCGACCCGTGCTACGTCTTCCACGTCGGCAACGCGTGGGAGGACGCCGACGGCCGGATCGTGCTCAACGGCGCTCGCTACTCACGGGAGTCCTTCACCAGGATCTGGGCGCGCATCGGCAACACCGGGGACCCGGCCAGGCACGCGGCCACGATCGGCGTAGCGACACTGCACCAGTGGACGCTCGACCCGGCGTCCGGCCTGGTCAAGGAGGAGGCGCGGGACGACCGGGGCATCGAGTTCCCCACGTTCGCCGACGCGCTGCTGGGCCGCCCCAGCCGCTACCTCTACGCGGTGGGCGAGCACTCGAACTCCATCGTCAAGTACGACCACCAGACCGGAACCGCTCAGGTCAGGGTGACCGGCGACGACACGGGCGAGGCGGTGTTCGTGGCGGCCGAGGGGGCACGGGCCGAGGACGAGGGCTGGCTGCTGTCGGTGGTCACCACGGGCGGCAGCTCCGAGCTGCTGGTGCTCGACGCGAGCGACCTGTCGGACGTGGCGTCGATCCGGCTGCCCCAGCGCGTTCCGGCCGGCTTCCACGGGACGTGGCTGAGGGAGGGCTGAGCCATGGACCTCGCACTCCTCGCGGACCCGGACGGCTTCGAGCTGGCCGGCGAGGTGCTGGCCAGGGCGTTCCACGATGACCCGGTGGTCAGGTGGCTGCTGCCGGACGATCCGGGCACGGCGCTGATGTTCACCACGCTCGCCCGCTACAGCCACGCGATCGCCGAGGCCGCCTACGACGCCGGGGGCGCGATGGTGGGGGCCGCACTCTGGGATCCGCCGGGTCACCAGGCGGACGAGGCCGGCCTCTCCGGCTTCGTCGAGGCCATGGGCGAGCGGGTGTCCTACGGCATGGTGCTGGAGGAGACGCTCGCCGCGCACCGGCCCGCCGAGGAGCACTGGTACCTGGCGCAGATCGGGACGCTGCCCGAAGTGCGGGGCAGCGGCGTGGGCGGGGCGCTGCTGCTGACTGGCCTGGCCCGGTGCGCCGGGCTGCCCGTCTACCTGGAGAGCAGCAAGGAGTCCAACGTGCCCCTCTACGAGAAGCACGGATTCCACGTCACCGAAGAGTTCCGGCTCCCCGGCGGGCCGCCCGTGTGGGGCATGTGGCGGGCGGCGTCGTGAGCTGGTAAGTGATGGAGATGCCGGGCCCGTTCGCCAGGCCCAAAGCGATCAGCCGCCAACGCTTCGCGATGCCCGGCGTGAACCTGACTTCGTTCAGCAGAGCCCCCGCTGAGCTTGAGCGGCTGATCAGGCTTGTCACGTTCTTGCACGGCCGACGTAAGAGATAAAGTATATGCTCTTTCCCAAAACGGATCATCCGTCCATAATTGTGTGCTCTGGGGGCCACGATCATGTTGGACGGGTGGAATGTGAACCGGTCTTACCGGGGAATGTCGGCTGAGCAAAGGCTGGCAGACAGACGCGAGCGGCTGATGACAGCCGCCTACACGCTATACGCGAAGCCAGGTTTCGCGGCGACGACCATCGAAAGGCTGTGCTCGGAGGCCCGGATCTCGAACCGCGCCTTCTACGAATGTTTCGGCGGCCGAGAGGAACTTCTTCAGGCGCTGCACGAGCGGTGCGTGGAGGAAAGCCTCGCCGTTGTGGCCAAGGCGTTACAAGAGGCGTCTGGGACTCTGGACGACAGGGTGCAGGCCGGGATTCGCGCGTATATCGAGTTCGCCACGGCCGACCGGCGTCGCGCCCGCATCATGCACCTTGAGGTGCGCAGGTCGGGTGACATTCTCACCGCTTCTCGGCAGCGGGCCGTCGAGTCCTTCGCCCGTCTTGTCGAGGAGGCGTCGGCGGAATTTCCCCTCCCCGCCCAGCCGTATCGGCGCCTGGTGGCGCTCGGGGTTATTGGAGCGCTACAAGAGCTGCTCATCGAATGGCTGCTGTCGGAGGAGCCGCCGTCCATCGACGAACTGGTCGGTGTGGCCGTACACATCTTCGGCAGATCCCTCGGTTCGCCGTGAGACGCTGATTACGGTTCGTGTTTATATGGCGATCTGGTAAGGCGATAATCACCGCGCTAAAGGGTGATATCTGCGTTCGGGAAACTACTACAGCGTGTGGGAGTTAGGGCCGGAGGAAAGAGGGCGAGCAGCGGCTGATCGCTGCCCGCCCCTATATATCGCGACATCCCGGCGCACTCCCGAGCACCGCCGGGCGCCGCTTCAGGCCACCGCGGCTGCCTGAACCTCTACCCGCAGGACCCGATTCAGCCGGGTCACCGCCAGGACCCGCATGATCCGCGGCGGCACCCCCCGAAGAACGAGGTGGCGTTGCACGCTGAGCGCGCGCCGATGCGTGCCCACGAGCACTCCGAGGCCGGTGGCGTCGATCATCTCCAGCTCGGAGAGGTCGAGGATCAGGTCGCCCTCGCCGGAGTCGACCGCATCGTGCAGACGTTCCCGCACCCCCGCCGACGTGCCCGCGTCGAGCCGCGCTCCGATCCGCACCACCTGGGCCTTGGGATTGCCCGGGACGCGCATGCCACCTCCTCAGTCACGCCGCACACCTCACGCGGCGTATTCATGCCCTTCCGCAGGGCGTCCGCCGAGATGAACCCGGCACCGTCCCCCTACCCACGCAGCGGAAGTGACACAACCGCCCGTAGAAGGAACTCTCCGTCGCCGGTGGGACGCGCCGTCACCTTGCCGCCGATGTCCGCCAACCGCTCCCCCATGCCTGTCAGGCCGCTGCCCAGGTCGGACACCTGATGGCGGACCACCCCGTCGTTGCGTACGCTCAGCTCCGCCTCCTCCTCGGTGAAGCGGAGCGTGATCTCGCAGAACGAGGCCGTGCTGTGCTTGAGCACGTTCGTCACCGCCTCGCGGACCGCGTAGGCGAACACGGGCGCCACGCCGCCGGGCGGCTCACGGTAGGGCAACCGGAGCTCGCAGCGGACACCGGCCGCTTCGAGTACGCCTTTCACGCTGTTCAGCTCAGCGCTCAGGTCAAGCTCGCGGTAGCCGCGCACCGCCTGGCGCAGTTCCCGCAGCGCCGTCCTGGTCAGGGTGTTCACCGCCACCATCTCCGCCTTCGCGGCGACGGTGTCGGCGGCCGACAGCCGTACGGCCAGCTCGGTCTTCACCGCGATGGCCGACAGCTGGTGCCCCACGAGATCGTGCAGGTCCCTGGCGAAACGCAGCCGCTCCTCCGCGACCGCCAGCCGGGTGTGCGCCTCCCGGCCCTCGTGAGCCTGTACGGCGAGCGTGTAGATCCACGCCCAGAACCGGTTGGACGGCGGCAGCAGGGCGCACATGATCGCGTAGATGAGTCCCAGGGCGAAGACCGCCCCGTCGTCGTACGGAACGAGGATCGACAGGAGAGGCTGTCCCATGAAGAGGGTGACGACGCCCAGACCGGTGCCGACCACGGCCGTACCCACCGCCAGGCCCACGGCCGCCCACACGCGAATGCCGATCGACGCCACGGAAACCCAGGCCAGCAGTGCGAAGCCCCATCCGAACGGGTCGGCGCCCCCCAATGCCGCGGCGAGGACGGCGAGAGCGCCGGCCGCCACCACCTCTCTCGTGAGGTAGCGGCGCTCCAGGACGGCGCGGGTGATGCGCAGGAAGAGCCAGGTGAAGACGATCAAAGCGATCATCGCGGGCACGATGCGCAGCCAGGAGACCGTGCCACTGGCGAGGCTCGCGACAGTCGCCAGGGCGATGCCGATCCACATCATCACGATCACGACGTTCAGCACGCACAGGGAGATGCGCCGCGCCCGCCTGATCGCATCCATCTATTTCGCGCCCATCTGTTCCGCGCTCTTCCGCTCTATTTCGCGCGCAGTACGTCGCCGAGCTTGATCCTGGCCCCGGTCCGCAGCACCGCCCGCTCGTACACCTTCGCGCCGAAGGACAGCACGCCCGCCACGGCGAGCAGCATCAGCACCGTGGACAGCCCTATCTCCCAGAGCGGCACGTCGGCGGCGGCCATCCGCACCGGCATGACCATCGAGGAGAACGGCGGGACGAGCGAGGCGACCTTGGCCAGCGTCCCGGTGGGGTCGGTGGTGGCGTAGAAGGCCCCGAAGTAGGTCACCATGATCAGCATGGTCAGGGGCGACATCACGTTGCTCACCTCCTCCTGCCGGGAGACCAGCGAGCTGAACGCGGCCGCGAGCGTGGCGAAGAAGGCGTAGCCGAGCACGAACCAGAGCAGCACCCCCGCCACGATCCCCGGCAGACCGGGCGGGAAGTCCACCGCGACGCCCGAGACCACCGAGGCCGACACCCCGACCACCAGGATCGTGACGAGGTTGATCAGGCCGAGCGCGCCCAGGCCGATGATCTTGCCGGCGAGCAGCTGCCACGGCCGGACCGAGGTGAGCAGGATCTCCACGATCCGGCTGCCCTTCTCCTCCACCACTCCCATGGCGACCATCATGACCTGTCCGATGATCAGCATGAAGAGCACGAGGACGAGCACCACGGCGATCCCGGTCCTGGCGGCCTGGTAGCGGGTGTCGGCGCCCACGGACACCATCTGGAGCGGTGGGATCGACACGCCCGCGGCGCCCAGCTTGAGCTCCCGGTTGGTGCTCTGCAGCAGCACGCCGAGCTGGGAGTCGATCTCGCCGTCGGTGAGCACCTTGGTGTTGTTCACCAGCGCCGCGTCCACGTCGCCGTCGAGCACCGCCTTCTTGGCCGCCGCCTCGTCGGGGAACGTGCGCCACTCGATCTCCGCGTCCGGCGCCGCCGCCTTGAGCGGCAGTTGCCGGGAGTTCACGGCGCCGATCTTGTACGAGTCGGGGCCGCCCAGGATCTTCGGCGCGAACGCCACCGCGCCCACGAGCACGGCGGTGATGAGCAGTCCGATGACGAATGCCTTCGTCCGGATATGGGTGGCGATCTCGCGCCGCGCCACCAGGATCACGCTGTTCACGCCACGGCCTCCTTGAAGATCTCGGTCAGGGTCGGCTGCTCGGCGCCGAAGTGCTCGACCTGCCCGGCCTTCATGGCGCGGCGCAGGATCTCCTGGTCGTCGCCGTCGGTGGTGAGCAGCACGTGCCGCTCGCCGGTGACGGTGACGGTGCCGGGCAGGCCGTCGGCCCACCCGGGCGCCGGGTCGCGCACCACGACGCGGAGCGTACGGCTCTCCGCCGCCCGCAGGTCAGCGACCGTGCCGCTGGCCACCATCCGGCCGGCCGACACGATGCCGACCGAGTCGCACAGCCGCTCCACCAGCTCCAGCTGATGGCTGGAGAAGATGACCGGCACGCCCCCGCGGCACCGCTCCTGCAACACCGTGGCCAGCGCGTCCACCGCGATGGGGTCGAGCCCGGAGAACGGCTCGTCGAGCACCAGCACCTCGGGATCGTGCACCAGCGCCACCGCGAGCTGCACGCGCTGCTGGTTGCCCAGCGACAGCGCCTCCACCGCGTCACCCCGGCGCTCGGTCAGGCCCAGCCGCTCCAGCAGGTCGCCGGCCGCCGTCCTGGCCGCCGCGGCGTCCATGCCGTGCAGCCGGCCGAAGTACTCGACCTGCTCGGCGACCCGCATCTTCTGGTACAGGCCCCGCTCCTCGGGCATGTAGCCGAACCGCCGCCGGTCGGTGTACTCCAACGGCCGGCCCTGCCAGCCGACCGAGCCTTCGTCGGGCTGCAGCACACCCATGACGATCCGCATGGTGGTCGTCTTGCCGGCGCCGTTCGCGCCGACGAACCCGAACATCTCGCCCGGCCGTACGGCGAAGCTGATCCCGTCGAGGGCCACCTTGCCCTCCGGCGCGTCCGGCCCACCGGCGAAGCGCTTACGCAGCTCGCTGATCTCGAGCATCAGATCCTCTCCTTCATCATGCAAGCCATCGTCGCGGGTGGCGATGCGCGCTGGTAGTCGCGGAAATCACCGGCGCCGTATGCGCCCCGCGTCCGTTCCGGGTGACTTTTGTCATTACGCTGACCTCATGACGCGTGCCGACAAGGACAAGCCGGTCGTCCTCTCCCGGATCTACACCCGCACCGGAGACGACGGCACGACCGCTCTGAGCGACATGAGCCGCGCCGCCAAGACCGACCTCCGCCTGGCGGCCTACGCGGACGTGGAGGAGGCGAACGCCCATCTGGGCCTGGCCATATCCCACGGCACGCTGCCGATGGAGCTGACGGCAGTGCTGATCCGCGTCCAGAACGAGCTCTTCGACGTGGGCGCCGACCTGGCGACCCCGGTCACGGACCACCCGGAGTTCCCGCCGCTGAGGGTCGAGCAGTCCTACATCGACTGGCTGGAGGCGCGGTGCGATGAGTTCAACGAGCAGCTCAAGCCGCTGCGCAGCTTCATCCTCCCCGGCGGCGACCCGGCGACAGCCGGGCTGCACGTGGCCAGGGTCACCGTCCGGCGCGCCGAACGTACGACGTGGGCGGCGCTGGGAGCACACGAGGACATGAACCCACTGACGGCCAGATACCTCAACCGCCTGTCAGACCTGCTGTTCGTCCTGTGCAGGGTCGCGCACGCGGGCAACGAGATCCTCTGGAAGCCAGGCGGCACCCGCTAGCGCGGTGCCCACGGGGGTCTAAGCGACGTCCAGATACGCGCCCGGCGGCGCGGATTCGAGCCAGGCGAGAAACCCGGTCAGCGCGTCCGCGCTCATCGCCAGCGAGAGGTCCCGGGTGGTGCCCGAACAGTCCACCGCGTAGAACCCGCTGTCCAGCTCCCGCCGGGAGGAAACGACGAGGCCCCGCCTCGCGATCGCGTGGCGGGGCCTGAGTCGCAGACCTATGAGCGGGATCCAATGGAGCTCCCCGTCGGCGTAGCGGGCTACCCCGCGCTGCCAGCCGTGGTCGCCCACGCGCAGGCGGCAGGGCACACTCCCCCGGGAGCGCACCACCAGGAGCCCGCGCAACACCACCAGGACGGCGACCAGCAGCACACAGATGAGAACCGTCGCTACCAAGCCGCCCCCTTGCATCAAACCCGCTTCAAAAAGTAGACCTCAAGGATCCAGACCTCAAGGATCTAGACCTCCTCGCCGGCCGCGCGCAGCCGGGCCTTGGCACGCTTGGCCTCGACGGCCGCGTCGGCGTCCGCCTGGTCGGCCTCGATCGAGGCCTGCGCGCGTTCGAGAGCGTCACGGGCCGCCGCGATGTCGACCTCCGAGCCGAGCTCGGCGACCTCGGCGAGCACGGACACCTCGTCGTCGGCCACGGAGATGAATCCGCCGTGGACCGCCGCGACCAGGTCGCCCTTGCCCTCCCGCTTCACGCGCAGCACGCCGCCCTCGACGAGGACGCCGAGCACAGGTGCGTGTTGCGGCATAATACCGATCTCGCCGTCCACGGTCTTGGCAATCACCATGTCGGCCTCGCCCGACCAGATCTCACGCTCGGGCGAGACAACGCCTACTCGTAGCTTCGCCACGTAGGCTCCTTTCCGGACAGGAGTGGGGGTACGGCTCGCGCCATACCCCCACCGCGGGCGATCAGCGCTCGAGTTCCTTGGCCTTGGCGATGGCCTGGTCGATGCCGCCCACCATGAAGAACGCCTGCTCGGGCAGGTGGTCGTACTCGCCGGCGCACAGGCCCTTGAAGGAGCGGATGGTCTCCTCCAGCGGCACGTTCTCGCCGGGCTGGCCGGTGAACGCCTCGGCGGCGTACATCGGGTGCGACAGGAACCGCTCGATACGGCGGGCCCGCTGGACGGTGACCTTGTCCTCTTCCGACAGCTCGTCGATACCGAGGATGGCGATGATGTCCTGGAGCTCGCGGTACTTCTGCAGGATCCGCTTGGTCTCCTGGGCCACCGCGTAGTGCTCCTCGCCCACGATCTGCGGGTCGAGGATGCGGGAGTTGGAGTCGAGCGGGTCCACCGCGGGGTAGATGCCCTTCTCCGAGATCGGCCGGGAGAGCACGGTCTGCGCGTCGAGGTGCGCGAACGCGTTGTGCGGGGCCGGGTCGGTGATGTCGTCGGCGGGCACGTAGATCGCCTGCATGGAGGTGATCGAGTGACCGCGCGTCGAGGTGATGCGCTCCTGGAGCACACCCATCTCGTCGGCCAGCGTGGGCTGGTAGCCCACCGCCGACGGCATGCGACCGAGGAGCGTGGACACCTCGGAGCCGGCCTGCGTGAAGCGGAAGATGTTGTCGATGAAGAGCAGCACGTCCTGCTTCTGCACGTCGCGGAAGTACTCCGCCATCGTCAGCGCCGACAGGGCGACCCGCAGACGGGTGCCCGGCGGCTCGTCCATCTGACCGAAGACGAGCGCGGTGTCCTTGAGGACGTCCGCCTCCTCCATCTCCAGCCAGAGGTCGTTGCCCTCACGGGTACGCTCGCCGACGCCGGCGAACACCGAGGTGCCACCGAAGTTGCGGGCGACCCGGCGGATCATCTCCTGGATGAGGACGGTCTTGCCCACACCCGCGCCGCCGAACAGGCCGATCTTCCCACCCTGCACGTACGGCGTGAGCAGGTCGATGACCTTGATGCCCGTGACGAGCATCTCAGTGCGGGACTCGAGCTGGTCGAACGGCGGCGACGGCCGGTGGATGCCCCACTTCTCGTTGATCTTGAGAGAAGCGGTCGGCACGTCCAGCGACTCGCCGAGCGTGTTCCACACGTGACCCTTGACGACGTCGCCGACGGGCACCGAGATCGGCAAGCCGGTGTCGGTGACGGCCGCGCCCCGGACCACGCCATCGGTGGGCTGCATGGAGATGGCCCGGATGATGTTGTCACCGAGGTGCTGGGCGACCTCGAGGGTCAGCAGCTTGGTGTCGTCACCGAGGGTGACGTCGATGGTCAGTGCATTGTAGATGTCGGGCATCGCCTCGACGGGGAACTCCACGTCGACGACGGGCCCTGTGACCCGAGCCACGCGGCCGACACCGGCCGCGGGGGTCTCAACGGTCTCAACAGCCTCTGCAGTCATTTCACTCTTTCCCCGCTGCGGCGTCAGCGAGCGCGTTGGCGCCACCGACGATCTCGCTGATTTCCTGGGTGATCTCCGCCTGACGAGCCTGGTTCATCTGCATGGTGAACACGCGGATCAGCTCGTTGGCGTTGTCCGTGGCGGACTTCATCGCGCGGCGACGCGCGGCCTCCTCTGAAGCCGCCGACTCCAGCAGCGCCGTGAAGATGCGGGACTCCACGTAACGCGGCAGCAGCGACTCGAGTACGTCGGCCGCGGTGGGCTCGAACTCGAAGTAGGGCGGGATCGCGTCGCTCTCGCTCGCCTCGGTCTCCTCGACCTCCAGCGGCAGGATGCGCTTGACCACGACGTTCTGCGTGAGCATCGAGACGAACTCGGTCGAGACGATGTGGATCTCGTCGATCCCGTTCTCGTCCTTGAACGACTCGATCAGCAGCTCGGCGATCTCCTTGGCGTCGCTGTAGGCGGGCTTCCTGGAGAAGCCGACCCACTGCCCGCCCATCATCCGGTTACGGAAGGAGTGCCAGGTGACACCCTTACGGCCGGTGACGAACGGGATGACCTCCAGGCCGCGGCTCTTCAGCAGTCCGCGCAGGGCCTCGGCCTCGCGCAGGACGTTGGCGTTGAAGCCGCCGCAGAACCCGCTGTCGCTGGTGACGACGAGCACGCCCGCCTTGGTGGGATTGTCCTTCGCCACGGTCAGCGGATGGTCGACGCTCGCCGCGTTGCTCACGACGCCGGTGACGGCGCGAGTGATCTCACGCTCGTACGGCAGCGCCGCCTGCATCCGCATCTGCGCCTTCACGATCCGCGAAGAGGCGATGAGCTCCTGAGCGCGGGTGATCTTGGCGGTCGACTTGACCGACTTGATCCGCCGCCGCAGCAGCCTTAGCTGGGCACCCATGGGCTACTTCTTCTCCGCCGAGCGGACGACCTTGCGAATCTTCTCCTGGCCGACCTCGCCCTCTTCGAGCGGTGCGACCGGCTCGTCCTTGACCAGGAGCTCGCCGGAGAAGGTGGTGAAGGACTTCTTGAACTCCGTGACGGCGTCCTTGAGGACGGTCACCGTGTCGTCCAGCAGATCGTTGGTCTCACGGATGCTGTCGAAGACGCCCTTGTGCTTGCTCTGCAGGTAGTCCAGGAACTCCGACTCGAAGCGGCGGATGTCCTCGACCGGCACCTCGTCGAGCTCACCGGTGGTGCCGGCCCAGACCGACACGACCTCGCGCTCGACCGAGAACGGCGAGTACTGGGCCTGCTTGAGCAGCTCGGTCAGGCGCTGACCGCGCTCCAGCTGAGCCTTGGACGCCGCGTCGAGGTCGGACGCGAAGGCCGCGAAGGCCTCCAGGTCGCGATACTGCGACAGCGACAGACGCAGCGTGCCCGCGACCTTCCGCATCGCCTTGATCTGCGCCGAGCCACCGACTCGCGAGACCGAGATACCGACGTTGATGGCGGGGCGGATACCGGCGTTGAAGTAGTCGGTCTCCAGGAAGCACTGCCCGTCGGTGATGGAGATGACGTTGGTCGGGATGAACGCCGAGACGTCGTTACCCTTCGTCTCGATGATCGGCAGACCGGTCATCGACCCCGCGCCCATGTCGTTGGAGAGCTTGGCGCAGCGCTCCAGCAGGCGGGAGTGGAGGTAGAAGACGTCGCCCGGGAAGGCCTCACGGCCCGGCGGACGGCGCAGCAGCAGCGAGACCGCGCGGTAGGCGTCGGCCTGCTTGGTCAGGTCGTCGAAGACGATGAGAACGTGCTTGCCCTGGTACATCCAGTGCTGCCCGATGGCGGAACCGGTGTAGGGCGAAATGTACTTGTAGCCCGCGGGGTCGGATGCCGGGGCGGCGACGATCGTGGTGTACTCGAGCGCGCCCGCCTCCTCAAGGCGAGCCCGCACCTGGGCGATCGTCGAGCCCTTCTGGCCGACCGCGACGTAGACGCAGCGCACCTGCTTGTCCGGGTCACCGGAGGCCCAGTTGTCGCGCTGGTTGATGATGGTGTCCACGGCGATCGCGGTCTTGCCGGTGCCACGGTCACCGATGATCAGCTGGCGCTGGCCACGGCCGATCGGCGTCATGGCGTCGATCGCCTTGATGCCGGTCTGCAGCGGCTGCTTCACCGGCTGCCGCTGGACGACCGACGGGGCCTGGAGTTCGAGGGCGCGCAGGCCCTCGGACTCGATGGCACCCTTGCCGTCGAGCGGGTTGCCGAGGGGGTCGACCACACGGCCGAGGAAGCCATCGCCGACGGGCACCGACAGGACCTCGCCCGTCCGGCGGACCGTCTGGCCCTCCTCGATGCTGCTGAAGTCGCCCAGGACCACGACACCGATCTCGCGGGTGTCGAGGTTGAGTGCCAGGCCGCGCGTGCCGTCCTCGAACTCGAGCAGCTCGTTCGCCATCGCCGAGGGAAGGCCGGAGACATGGGCGATGCCGTCGCCACAGTCGACGACGGTCCCGATCTCCTCGCGCGCGGCGCCTTCCGGTTCGTACGCCTGGACGAAGCGCTCAAGCGCGTCCCGGATCTCGTCCGGCCGGATCGTAAGCTCCGCCATCTCTTCTCTGTCTCCTCTATCGCCCTAGCCGGCCAACCGGCGGCGGACTTCTTCGATTCGTCCCACAATGGTGGTGTCGATGATCTCGTCGCCGATGCGGACCGAGAAACCACCGAGCACTCGGGGATCCACTTCGACGTTGACGTGCACGTCGCGACCGTAAGAGGTGCGCAACCACGTCGTGAGGCGCTGCTTCTGCTCCCCGGTCAGCTCGACCGCGGTGCGCACCGTCGCGACGAGGCGCTGGCGCTGCTGCGCCACCAGCCGGCTGAACTCCTCCAGGCCTGCCTCCAGGCTACGCCCTCGAGGATGCACGACCACTTGCGTGATCAGACGCAGGCTGGTGGGGGCGACACGGCCGCCGAGCAGGTCCTGCAGCAGCTGCCGCTTGCCCTCCTCGGGAGCGGCCGCGTCGGTGAGGGCCAGGCGGAGCGCGGGGTTGGCGGCGACGATCCGGCCGAAGCGGAAGAGCTCGTCCTCCACGTCGTCCAGCTTGCCCTGCGCCTCGGCCTCCGCGGCCGCGGCGACGACGCCGAGCCGTTCGAGCACGTCGGCCAGGTCGCCGGCGCGCGACCACTTGACCTCGACCGCGGCCTCGGCCGTGGCGAGCGCGGCCGCACTGACCTTGCCATCGAGCAGATTCCGAATGACCTGCGCCTTCTGAGCGGCGGGCCGGGCCGGGTCCGACAGGGCCCGGCGCAGTCCGTGCTCACGGTCCAGCAGGTCCGCGATCGCGTTGAGGTCCTCGGCCAGCAGGCCCAGGTCCGCCGAGCCCGCCACAGCGTTGAACCGCTCCTCGACCACGGCGAGCGAGTCCTTGCTGAGGCCTCTCATCTGGTCGCTCACCGCACCGCCTGCGCGTCCGAACGCTCCAGCTCGTCGAGGAACCGGTCGATGACGCGGCTCTGCCGGGCCTCGTCCTCAAGGGACTCACCGACGATGCGGCCGGCCAGGTCGGTCGACAGACGGCCGATCTCGGTACGGAGCTGGGCGAACGCCGCCTGCCGGTCCGCCTCGATCTGGGCGTGCGCCGCCTCGACGAGACGGCGGGCCTCGGCCTGCGCCTCCTCGCGGAGCTCTGCCCGGATCTCCGCGGCCTGCTCGCGAGCCTCCTCACGGAGACGAGCCGCTTCCTGCCTGGCCTCGGCCAGTTGTTCGCGGTACTGCTTCTGCAGGTTGAGGGCCTCGGCCTGAGCCTCTTCCGCTCTCTTTATGCCGCCTTCGATAGCTTCGGTCCGCTCGGCCAGCGTCTTCTGGATGCGGGGGACGAGCAGCTTACCGACTACAAAGAGGACGACCAAGAACGAGAAGATACCGACGACGAGCTCGAACGTGTGCGGGATGAGGGGGTTGGACCCACCCTCCGCGGCGAGGATCGTAGCTGCCATAGTCATGGATGCAGCCTTTCGTCAGGGATTCTTCTGGTCAGAGCGCCTGGAAGATGAACGGCGCGACCAGACCGAGCAGGGCGAGGGCCTCGGTGAGGACGAAGCCGAGGAGCATGTTCTGGCGGATCAGGCCGTAGGCCTCGGGCTGACGCGCGATGGCCTGCACGCCCTGACCGAAGATGATGCCGACGCCGATGCCGGGGCCGATGGCGGCGAGACCGTAACCGATGGCGGTGACGTTGCCGGAGACCTCAGCGAGAACGCTCATTGCTGTATTCCTTTACTGGACGGCCGGTGAAGCGTGTCTCCACCGGTCATGGATATTCCGGTATGGATGGTTCTCAGTGCTCTGCGTGAAGTGCGCCGCCGATGTACATCGAGGCCAGCATGGCGAACAGGAACGCCTGCAGGAACTGGATGAAGATCTCGAACGCGGTGAAGATGATGGTCATCACGACGCCGATGACGCCGACAGTCGCGCCCAGCGGGGTCAGCTTCTCGAACAGGAACCAGAAGCCCACCATGCTGAAGAACGCGAGGAGCATGTGGCCGGCGAACATGTTCGCGAACAGTCGGACCGCGTGCGTGAACGGCGCGATGATCATGTTCGACAGGAACTCGATGGGCGACAGCAGCAGGTAGATCGGCTTGGGCAGTCCCGGCGGGAACATCATGTTCTTGAAGTAGCCGATCGGCCCCTGGTGCTTGACGCCCAGGTAGACCTTCAGCACGTAGATCGAGATCGCGAGCACGGCCGGGAAGGCGATGTGCGAGGCCACCGGGAACTGGAGTATCGGGATGACGCCCATGATGTTCCACAGGAAGACCAGGAAGAACAGCGTCAGCAGCAGGCCCATCCACCGGTCGGCGTCCTTGCCCAGGAAGGGCCGGGCGACCTGGTCGCGGACGAACATGTAGCCGTATTCGGCGACATTCTGGACTCCCCGTGGCACGATCTTCGGGCTGGCGAAGGCCGCCCAGCAGAAGCCGATCACGATGATCGAGCTGAGGAGCGCGAGAAGAACCGGCTTGGTGAACCAGTCCACCCCGGGAATGATGGGGGCGAAATTGAACAGTTCATCAGGCGACGGCGCCTTGAACTGATCGTCGGCGAGGACCGTCAGCGCACTCACGCGGCGTTCCCTTCAACGTCGTAGCGGATCACAAGGGTTTCCTCAGCGAAGTGGTCGCGCCGTGCGGCTAGCGACCGTACTTGCGGTAGACCAGGTACACGGACAGCACGATCCCCAGGACGACGCCTATAGGGAAGAACGCGGACGTGTCGAGCCAACGGTCCAGCAACCAGCCGCCGCCGCCATAGATCGCCATCCCGGCGAGCAGATAGCTGGGGATCGACCATGCGGCGTTGGCGAAGTCCTGACCGTCGTCTTCCGGTCGGCGTTCCTGTTCGCTCATCGCGGGGCCGACGATAGCAGGCAAGTAGAGGACTAGTCATATCGGACCCCATCCCTTTACCAGCCTCATGGGCCACCGTTCCCCGGGACCTTGGCTTCGGGGTCGACATAAAGCATTTTTGTCTTCATGAACGCCCGGACCTCGAAGGCCGTCCAGACGAGCGTGCATACCACGACGGACCAGGCAAAAGCCTTGTTGTTCCACGCCGTGGTGTCACCGAAGGCCGCCAGCATCGCCATGATGGCGATGACTTTGATGAGGTAGCTCACCATCGCGACGATGGCCATGATTTGCGGGGAAACTCGGGCCGCGTAGGAGACGGCCACCACGCTGATGCTGAAGAAGACACCGACGAGCGCAGTGCCGATGGCCGCGCCCAGCGCTCCCTTCGCTCCCGACAGGAGCAGGGCCACGACCACGGCGACCACCCCAACCGCGAGGGTGGGGATCGCGGCACTCTTGAGTACGCGCACGTCGTTGGCCTGCATCGGTGCTCCAGTAAGCATGTTATCAAGCGAGCGTTTGCTACCCCCAAAGCCGGTGCATTGGGGGCCCCTGCTCGTGAAAGATATCACAAGCTCACGGAAGACCGCTTTTACCTGCCGTTTCTAGTTCGCGATCATGAACGACCTGGAACGGCAGGAATGACCGGTTTCGCCGCGGCGCTCGCGCGCTCCTGCGACGGACCGATGGGCGGCGGGCCGATGGGGGGCGGGGCCTGCCGCCTGACCTCGGCTTCCGGCACGATCGGCGGCATGGGGCCGGTGGGCGGGCCGTCGTCGTCGGACCTGCCGCGGGAGTGGAGGCCGCCCCTGCCCCGCCAGCGTGGCGCGGCCATCAGGACCAGCACGCCGAGCGCGAGCAGGATGACCACCGGGAACAGCAGGACGGGCACGCCGATCGTGGACAGCGCGACGATGCCGAACGCGAACAGGAACGTCCACGCGTACATGATCAGCACGGTGCGGCGGTGGGAGTGGCCGATGTCGAGCAGGCGATGGTGCAGGTGACCGCGGTCGGGCGCGAACGGCGACATGCCGTGCGAGGTGCGCCGCACGACCGCGGTGACCAGGTCGATGAGCGGGAGCACCAGCACCGCGGCGGGCACGAGCAGGGGCAGCAGCACCGGCACCCGGTTCATGCCCTCGATGACCGACGGGTCGACCGGCGTCACGGTGACGATCGAGGAGGCGAGCACGAGCCCGATGAGCATCGCCCCGGTGTCGCCCATGAAGATCTTCGCGGGATGGAAGTTGTGCGGCAGGAATCCCAGGCAGCAGCCGATGAGGATGGCGGCGATGGCCGCCGTGGTGGCGATGCGGTCGCCGCTGATGCTCTGTTTGAGGAAGATCGAGTAGGCCCACGTGGCCATGCCCGCGATGCAGACGATCCCCGCCGCCAGGCCGTCGAGGCCGTCGACGAAGTTGACCGCGTTGATCGCCACCACCACGACCATGATCGTGATGACGGTGCTCAGCGTGTAGTCGAGGCTGGTGGAGCCGCCCCAGTCCTTCGGCAGCGGGATGTAGGTGAGCCGCAGGCCGAACCAGACGAGCACGCCGGCGGCCGCGATCTGGCCGGCCAGCTTGATGAAGGCGTCCATGCCCCACCAGTCGTCGAGGAACCCCGTCAACGTGATGAGGCCGCCCGAGATGATCAACGCCATCACCGGCTTGCCTTCGGCCTCGCTCAGCACCTTGCCGGTGTTGGTCAGCTCGCTGGCCACCAGCAGCCCGACGACCAGCCCGCCGTACATGGCCAGACCGCCCAACCTCGGCGTCGGCGTGGTGTGCACGTCGCGTTCGCGGACCTCGGGCATGGCGCCGATGCGGATGGCGAAGCGGCGCACCAGCGGGACGAGCAGATACGTCACCGCTGCCGCAATGAGCGCCATGAACAGGTATTCGCGCACGGACCTAGTTTCCTGGATGCTCCGACCGGCTGTGACCGGAAATCGACACACACCAGCTTAATTTTGGCTCTTAATATTGGCTGTCATATGGCTGGAAGGCCGTCAACAGGGTCGCAACCTGGCCCCTGACCTCGGCAGCAGTGCCCGGATGGCGCACTGCCCGCACGAGCAGGGCCCCCACTTCCTTCAACTCCTGGGGCCCCATCCCCTGCGTGGTGAGGCACGGCGTGCCGACACGTATCCCGGACGTCACGGCCGGAGGCTCCGGATCATACGGGATCACATTCCGGTTCAGCGTGATTCCCGCCGCGGCGCACCGCCGCTCGGCCTCGGCGCCCGACACGCCCAGTTCCCGCAGGTCGATGAGCATCAGATGCGTCTGCGTGCCACCCGACACCGGCCGCATCCCCTCGGCCGCCAGCGAGTCGCACAGGGCCTGGGCATTGGCGACCACCTGCTTGGCGTACTCGCCGAACTCGGGCCGCAGCGCCTCGCCGAACGCCACCGCCTTGGCCGCCACGGCGTGCATGAGGGGGCCGCTCTGGATGAACGGGTACACCGCCCGGTCGATTCGCGCGGCGAGCTCCGCCGTACAGAGGATGCCGCCCCCGCGCGGTCCGCGCAGCGCCTTGTGCGTGGTGTACGTGACCACGTCCGCGTACGGCACGGCGGACGGGATGGCGCCACCCGCCATCAGCCCGATCGGATGCGCCGCGTCGGCGAGCAGCCAGGCGCCCACCTCGTCCGCGATGCCGCGGAAGACGGCGAAGTCGATCAGCTGGGCGTATGCGGTGGCGCCACAGACGATCACCTTCGGCTGATGCCGCAGCGCCAGGTCCCGCACTTCGTCGTAGTCGATGAGTTCGGTGTCACGCCGCACCCCGTATGACACGACGTCGAACCATCTTCCCGAGAAGTTCACCTTCGAGCCATGGGTGAGATGGCCGCCATGCAGCAGGTCCATGGCCAGCATGGTGTCGCCGGGCTGCAGCAGGGCCGCGTACGCCGCGAGGTTCGCGGAGGCCCCCGAGTGGGGCTGCACGTTGGCGTGCTCGGCGCCGAACAGCCTCAACGCCCGCTCGATCGCCAGCCGCTCCGCCCGGTCGACGACCTCGCAGCCGCCGTAGTAGCGATGGCCCGGGTAGCCTTCGGCGTACTTGTTGGTGAGGGTGGATCCCAGAGCGGCCAAGACCGCTGGGGAGGTGAGGTTCTCGCTCGCGATCAGCTGGAGACCGCCGCGGACCCGTTCCAGCTCGTCGAGCAGCACCTGAGCCAGCTCGGGGTCCTGCCGCTGAAGCCGTCCGAAATCGGGACCGTAATAGGGCGGTACACCCATCCTCACACTGTACGGCCATTTGTCCGTTTTTCCCATGCCCTGCGGTCGGTCCGGCGGTCAGGCGGGCGACCAGTGCGGTGCCCACGAACGTTCGCCGGGCATCCGTTCTCCCTTCCCCGAGGGGATCCCCGCCCACCACGGACCGTCACAGGGATTGAGACGGTCGTGTGACGAGACACCCACAGACCCGTTGAGGCCACCGCACCAGATGAGGCGGTGAACCGAGCGGCCGGCGGGGTGGCCAGTGGGGTGGATGGGCCCAGCGGCCCAGCCGAGCGGCCGCAGAGCGGTCGGTGGGGCGGTCGGTGGGGCGGGCGGGCGGTCGGTCGGTCGGTCGGGCGGTCGGTCGGTCGGTCGGTCGGTCGGTCGGTCGGTCGGTCGGACGGTCAGGAGAACGCGTGGGGCGCGCCGATCGCGCTGGGCACCCAGCGGGGCGTGTCGGCGGCCTCCTCGCTGATCGACGTCAGAACAGCCTGGCGGTAAAGGGCGAGCCTGGAGCGCCACGCCCCGATGTCCTCGACGTAGCGGGTACCAACGGGGGCATCCCACGTCTGCGGGCTCCTGGCGAGCTGGTACGCCTTGTCAAGGGCCGTTGTGAGGCTCTCCAGCAGGGGTAGGACGGTCTGCCAGGCGGTGACCAGGCGCTGATACTCGGGATTGAACTCCCAGGCCCTTGGGTGGGCTTCCAGGGGGTTGCCGTTGCCGTTGACGGGCGGGTTCTCGCCCGGCTGGCGGGGTTGGGGGGCGGGCGGGTCCAGGTACATCACACGCTCCTCCCGTGGGTCCCCGGCTCGATCGTGCCGGGCGGCCCATCTGGCTGAATGTCTCTGAGCGCCCACCCGCCCTTGCCGTACTCGCCCTCCGGGACCTGCACGCCCGGCATGTCCATGGGCTGAACGTCACGAGCGTGTTCGACCAGGGTCCTGAGCGCATCGGGGTCCAGCGGCTTCACGTCGATGGATACGACGTCGCTGCCGTCGCCGGCCCACTTCCCGGCATCGGCCCCTTGCGCCGCGTAGACGGTCGTAGCGGCGGTCTCGCGGGTGGAGGTGTCGGCGGGCGGGGGCGTCGCGCCGTCGGTGGTGGGCGGCGCGGTGGAGGCGCCCTGATCCGCCGACGGCTCGGTGGGCGGCACCACGACCGGTTCACCGACGGTGGGCATCGAGACATCCGTGGCCCGCTGCCCCGAGGGATTGGTCGGCGCCGTGTCACCTGCTCTGTGGTCTGGCACCTGCTGACCCGGCGGGTTGGTCGGCGTCACGTCACCGGCCCTGTGATCCGGAACCTGCTGACCCGGCGGGTTGGTCGGCGTCACGTCACCGGCCCTGTGATCCGGAACCTGCTGACCCGGCGGATCCGTCGGTGTGACCACCGGCCCGTCGCCGGTCGAGCGCGTCCCCGTGTCCGTCGCCTGGCACTCGCCGGTATCGGTCGTAGCCGTGGGTGCGTCCGCCGTCGGGGTGGAGTCGGTGGTCGGGGCTGTTGGGGCGGAGTCGGCCGTCTGGGCCGTGGCGGCCGTGTCCGCCGTCGAGCCCGATATGTCGTTCATGGACGGCGTGCCGGTTGTGGAGGCTATGTCCCCCGTTGATGGGTTGTGTCCCGTGGACGCGGCTATGTTGCCGGTGTCGATCGTCCCCGGCTGACCGTCGGGGCTGATGTGCCTGGGTGCCCACTCGCCCGTGCCGTACTCGCCCGCCGGGACCTCCACTCTCGGCATCTCGGCCGGCTGGATGTCGCGCGCATGGTCCCCCGCCGTCGACAGCGCGCCGGGGTCCAGCGGCTTGGCGTCGATGGACACCACGTCGCTGCCGTCCTTGGGCCAGGCGTTGACGTCCGTACCGTGCGTGGACGCGTCGCCGGAGACCGAGGGCATCTCGGCGGGCTGCACCTTGTCGATGTCGTCGAGCAGCGCCCGCAACTCCTCGGCCGTAGGCGGATCGATGGGCACCTGGAGCACCTTGACACCGTCGACCACGATGACCCGCGGTTTGTGCGGGTCGGAGTCGTCGGGATGGTCCTTGGCCGGGGTGTCGATGATCCCGCTGTCGGAGTCGGCGCCGCGATCGCGCCGGCTGGCGATGTCGTCGTCCTTGGGCTCGTCACCGGTGTCGGGCGTGGTGACGTCGGCATCCGGTTTGTCGTCACCCGTCTTGGCGTCGGGCTTGTCCTCACCGGTCTTGGCATCCGGTTTGTCATCATCGCAAGCCTTGGCATCAGGCTTGTCCTCGCCCGTCTTGGCATCCGGCTTATCGTCGGTCTTCGCGTCCGGCTTGTCATCCGCCTTCGCATCAGGCTTGTCATCCGCCTTCGCGTCGGGCTTGTCCTCGCCCGTCTTCGCGTCCGGCTTGTCATCCGCCTTCGCATCAGGCTTGTCATCCGTCTTCGCGTCGGGCTTGTCCTCGCCCGTCTTCGCGTCCGGCTTATCGTCCGCCTTCGCATCAGGCTTATCGCCCGTCTTCGCGTCGGGCTTGTCCTCGCCTGTTTTGGCGTCCGGCTTGTCGGCAGGGGTGCCGTCGTCGGCTCGCGGGTTCTCGTACTTGGACCGCTCGTCGCCTCTGTCCTTCTTGGGCTCGTCGCCGTCCTTGGCGTCGCTGCCCACCGTCGGCGCGGCCTCCTTGGGCTGATCCCCCACCCGCGGATGATCGGCCTTCTTCTCCAGCAGCCCAAGCCGGGCCGTCACGTCGCGGACCATCACCTCGGCGGCGTCGGCCACCTGGACCGGGCGATGGGTGGTCTGGGTAGCCAGACCCGCCCCGCTCATGACCTGCCCGACACGGCCCTCGACCGACCGCATCTGCGTGACCGCGTTCTTGACCTCGGCCAGCAGATCACGGACCAGCTTGGGATCCATGCCGTCGAACTTGCCCATGGGTCACTCCCGGACGTCTCGCCGCTCCGGACTTCACCGTAAGGGCCTGCTGGCATCACCGCAGCCGGGATAATCAGACGGTATACGTCAGGCGTCCCTCCGAGCCGTACACGCCGATCGCCGACCGTACGAACGAACGCGCCAATCGGCGAGGTGAGCAGGCCAGACAGACCGGATAGCCCGACAGGACGGACAGGGCGACGCCGAGGAGGCATCCAGGCGGGCTGGGCGGACGGACGGACGGACCAGGCAAGCGGGCAGACCGACAGGCCCGCCGGACAAATCAGGCGGACGGACAGACGGACGGGCCAAGCGGACACACCAAGCCGACAGGCCCGGTGGTCAGTCGTCGGTGGCGGCCTAGCCGATGACGGTCAGTCGTCGGTGGCGGCCAAGCCGATGACGGTCAGTCGTCGGTGGCGACGTAGCCGATGATGCCGCGTAGTTTCTCCACCGGGATCGCCCCCCGCCTGAGCATCCGCGGCACCGCCGTGGTCAGGTCGAGGATCGTGGACGGCGTGTTGTCCGTGGTCTTGCCGCCGTCCAGGTAGACAGCGACCGACTCGCCCAGCTGCTCCTCGGCCTCCGCCGCCGTGACGGCCGCCGGGGCGCCCGAGCGGTTGGCGCTGGAGACGGCCATCGGGCCGGTCTCCTTCAGCAGGTCGAGCGCGACCGGGTGGAGCGGCATGCGCAGCGCGACCGTGCCCTTGGTCTCGCCCAGGTCCCAGGACAGCGCCCGGTTGGCCTTGCAGACGAGCGTGAGCGGACCGGGCCAGAAGGCGTCGATGAGGTCCTGACCGTACGGTCCCAGGTCGTCGACCAGAGCGTTGGCCGCCCTGACGGTGCCGACGAGGACCGGTGGCGGCATGTCGCGGCCGCGCCCCTTCGCCTCGAGCAGGGCGGTGATCGCCGCGGGTGTGAAGGCGTCGGCGCCTATCCCGTAGACCGTGTCGGTCGGCAGCACCACCAGCTCGCCGCGGCGTACGGCGGAGGCGGCCTCCGTCAGGCCCTCGGCCCGCTGCTCCATGTCCGTGCAGTCAAAGCGTCTTCCCACGGTCTTATCGCCTCGCTCCGCTCGGCGGGGAGCGGTGCTCTCGAGGCTCCCCCCTCCTCATTCGGTCGCTTCGCGGCCTCTCGCCGTCAGGAGAAGGCCGCGCCGCTCGCGTGCATCCTAGTCCTGGCCGAGTCTGGCCGTGACGAAGCGGTCCCTGCGGGTCAGATCCTGCCGCAGTCGTACGTCCCGCCAGCCGTTGTCCTCGGGGAACGTCAGGTAGACGGCCCTGCCCTGCTCGTCGGCGTGTTCGACGGAGACCCAGCCACCGGGGCGCAGAAGGCGGCGCGCGGTCCGTTCGACGGCGCGTACCTCGCCCAGACCGTCGTCCCCGGTGCCGTAGAGGGCCCGCGAGGGGTCGTAGTCGCGCACCTCGGGGTCACGCGGGATCGCGCCGGGAGGGATGTAGGGCGGGTTGGAGATGACCAGGTCCACCTTGCCGTTGAGCTCGGGCAGGGCTTCGGCCAGGTCGTCCGGGTGCAGGTGGGTACGGCCCTGACCGTGTTCGGAGATGTTGCGCTTGGCCCACCCGTAGGCGCCGGGGTCGACCTCGACGGCGTGCACCTCGGAGAGCGCGACCTCCTGGGCGATCGACAGCGCGATCGCACCCGAGCCGGTGCCGAGGTCGACGACCAGGGGCGCGGCGACGTCCATCGCGCGCAGCGTCTCGATGGCCCAGCCCGCCATCACCTCGGTCTCGGGCCGTGGTACGAACACGCCGGGCCCGACCGCGAGCTCCAGGTAGCGGAAATAGGCGTGGCCGGTGATGTGCTGCAGCGGCTCGCGGGCCTCGCGCCTGGCGACGCCCTCCCAGAAAAGCGCGTCGAAGTCGGCGTCCTTGACCGTGTGCAGCTCGCTCCTGCGCACGGAGTGGACGAATGCCGCGATCTCCTCCGCATCCGTACGCGGTGAGGGCACACCTGCCTCGGCCAGCCGTGCGGTGGCGAGGGCGATTTCGTCCAGCAGAAATGTCATGAGTGTTGTGCGAGCTTCTCCGCCATTTCGGCGTCGATGAGGGCCTGGGTGACGGCGGTGAGTTCGCCGTCGAGAACTTGGTCGAGGTTATACGCCTTGAAGCCGACTCGGTGGTCGGAGATGCGGTTTTCCGGGAAGTTGTACGTGCGAACCCGCTCGGAACGGTCGACCGTCCGCACCTGCGACTTGCGTTCGGCCTGCGCGGCGGCCTCGGCCTGCTCCTGGGCGATGGCCAGCAGCCGGGCGCGCAGGATGCGCAGCGCCGACTCCTTGTTCTGGAGCTGGCTCTTCTCGTTCTGGCAGGAGACCACGGTGCCCGTGGGCAGGTGGGTGATCCGGACCGCGGAGTCGGTGGTGTTGACGCTCTGTCCGCCGGGGCCGCTGGAGCGGTAGACGTCGATGCGCAGCTCGTTGGGGTCGATCTGGACCTCGACGTCCTCGGCCTCGGGGTAGATGAGCACGCCCGCGGCGCTGGTGTGGATGCGGCCCTGCGACTCGGTGACGGGCACCCGCTGCACACGGTGTACGCCGCCCTCGAACTTGAGCCTGGACCACACGCCCTCGTCGCCCTTGGCCTTGATCGCGACCGTGACGTCCTTGTAGCCGCCCAGGTCGGAGTGCTGGGTGTCGATGATCTCGGTCTTCCAGCCGAGCCGCTCCGCGTAACGCAGATACATCCGGAGCAGGTCGCCGGCGAACAGCGCGGACTCCTCGCCGCCCTCGCCCGCCTTGATCTCCATGATGATGTCTTTGTCATCGTTGGGATCACGCGGGATGAGCAGGTGTTTGAGCCGCTCTTCGAGGCGCGGGATGCGCTCCTCGATCTCGGCCGCCTCCGCGGCGAAGCCCTCGTCCTCGCCCGCCAGCTCCTTGGCCGCGACCAGGTCGTCGCGGGCCGACGTCAGCTCCCGGTAGGTGCCCACGATCGGGGTCAGCTGCCGGTAACGCCTGCCGAGAGTGCGGGCCTTGTTCTGGTCGGCGTGCACGGCGGGATCGGCGAGCTGCAGCTCCAGCTCGGAATACTCCTTGAGCAACTCGTCGAGATTCACCGTGCGTCCTTCTTCTGGGGTGTAACGGTCTCTTCACCAAGAACGCCGACCCGGCGCACGTGAGTGCGTCCGGATCGGCGTCGGTGAAGCTAGTTGCCCGAGGACTTCTTGCCGAAGCGCTTCTCGAAGCGCGCGACCCGGCCGCCGGTGTCGAGGATCTTCTGCTTGCCCGTGTAGAACGGGTGGCAGGCCGAGCACACGTCGGCGTGGATGGCGCCGTTCTTGGCGGTGCTACGGGTGGTGAACGTGTTGCCGCAGGTGCAGGACACCTGGGTCACGTTGTAGGCGGGGTGGATGTCGGGCTTCATTGCTGTCCTTTCGAGGTGCGGCCGCCGGGTCGCCAGAAGTCGCGATCAAACGCGGGCGGGAGCCGGAACCGCTGCGGGTCAGCTACCAGTGTGCCAGATGCTGTAACCGTCCCAGGCCACCGGGCATTCCCGGAACCTTATAGCGGACTCACTGTCATCACATTAGGCTCCCGCGCACAAACCATTACTTTTATCCCATAAGGACTGCGATCAGATGAAGAAGGGGCTGCGGTCGCTACTCGCGACCGCTACGGGGGCCGCGCTTCTCCTCGGATGCGTGAACCTCTCGGCCGCGCGAGCGGCCAGTGCTGGAAGCGACTTCAACGGGGCTGCCACGTCGGACGCGTTCATCCCGGTCGACCGGGACATCGAAGTCAGCGTCACTCTCAGGCTGAAGGACCCGGCGACCGTCACGGCGGCCGTCACCGGCAGCATCACTCCGCCCGGCAAATCGGCACGGGAGGTGTCCTTCGACTTCCGGCCGTCTCCGGCGAGCAAGGCCACGGAGACGACGATCACCGGCACGTTCGGCATCGGCAAGGACGACCCCGCCGGCGACTGGAAGCTGAACGTCAGCGTCCCGCGCGCCTCGGGCACCGGTAGCAATGCCTTCGTCCTCAATGTCTCCGGCAAGCAGGGCATCACCAGCGGCGGCGTCACGCCCAACCCGGTGCGCCTGGTCAAGGGCAAGGACGTCAAGGTCTCGGTGAAGGCTTCGGTGACCGATGCGGAGTCGGTCTCCGCCAAGCTCATCAGCGAGGAGTCCAACGAGTCCTACGACCTGGGCGACCTGGAACGTGGCTCCGACGGCTATTACCGCGGCAGCACCTTCTTCAGCGACGACACGCCTCCTGGCGAGTGGACGCTGGAGGTGTACGCCAACCGCGGCGGCCAGTCGCTCAAGGGCGTCAGCTCCTTCACCGTCGTCGCCCCGGTGGGCGGCGCCTCGAAGAAGGCCAAGGTCAGGATCACGATCAAGGCCCCGGCCAAGGTACGGAAGGGCGCCTCCGTCACGGTCTCCGGCAAGGTCTATCGCGGCTCCAAGGCGTATCCGAAGAAGAAGCTGGAGGTCTACTTCAAGACCAAGGGCACCAAGACGTACAAGCTCCTGCGCTTCGTGAAGACGAACTCGACCGGCAAGTACGCCAGGTCCTTCACCATGAAGAAGGACGGCTACTTCCGCGTCAAGGCGCCCGGCACGAGCAAGACCCGCAGCGCGCTGTCGCCCCAGGAGTTCGTGGACGTCAGGTAGTCGACGCCCCAGATCTTCTTGGGCGTCAGGTGGTCAACGACCCAGGTAGGTGAGTACGGCGAGCACTCGCCGATGGTCCTCGGGCGCCGGCCCGAGGGCCAGCTTGGCGAAGATCCCGGAGATGTGCTTCTCCACGGCCCCTTCGGTGACGACCAGCTGGGCGGCGATGGCCGTGTTGGAGCGGCCCTCGGCCATCAGCGCCAGCACCTCGCGCTCGCGCCGGGACAGCGTGTCGAGCGGGGCGCCACGCCGCTGCCTGCTGAGGAGCTGCATCACCACCTCCGGGTCGATGACCGTGCCGCCCGCCGCCACCTGCCGCACGGCCTCCAGGAACTCGGCCACGTCGGCCACCCGCTCCTTCAGCAGATAGCCGACAGCCGGGCCGATGAGCTCACCCGCGTAGTGTTCCTCGACGTATTGCGACAGCACCAGGATCGGGAAGTCCGGCCTGGCCGCCCGTACCTTCAACGCGGCGCGCAGGCCCTCGTCGGTGTGGCTCGGCGGCATCCGGACGTCGACGATCGCCAGGTCGGGAACGTGCTCCTTGACCGCGGTGATCAGGGACGGCCCATCGGAGACCGCCGCGACGGTCTCGATGCCTCCGTCGGCTAGCAGCCGGGCCAGCCCCTCGCGGAGCAGTACGGAATCCTCGGCGATGACCACGCGCATGTGCAATGCCTACCACTCGCAGGGCAACTCCGCGCGCACGAGGGTGGGACCGCCGACGGGGCTGTGCAGGATGAGCATCCCGTCTATGGTGGCCGCCCGGTCGGCTAACCCCGACAGGCCGCCGCCCGCGCTGACCAGGGCGCCGCCGATGCCGTTGTCCCACACGTCGACGAGCACCTGCCGGTTTTCCCTGGTCACTCGCACGGACGCCTCGGTTGCGGCCGCGTGTTTGGCCATGTTGGCCAGGGCCTCGGCCACGATGAAGTAGGCGATGCTCTCCACGGCCGGGGGTGGCCGCTCGTCGATCGTGCCGAGCTCGACCGCCACGTCCACGTGCACCGGCGCCCGCGCGGCGAGCCCGGACAGCGCCGCGTCGAGTCCCCGGTCGCTCAGGATGGCCGGATGGATGCCCCTGGCCAGGTCGCGTAGCTCGGCGATCGCGGCCTTCGTGCCGCTGTGCGCCTGGGCGATCAGGAGCCTGGCCTCTTCGGGGGCGTGGTCGAGCTTGGCCTGCGCCCGCCCGAGGTCCACCGCGACGGACAGCAGCCGCTGCTGGGCGCCGTCGTGCAGGTCGCGTTCGATCCTGCGGCGCTCGGCCTCGGCCGCGTCGATGCCCCTGGCCCTGCTGGCCCGCAGCCGCTCCTCCTCGCTCCCGCTGAGCAGCACCACGGCCAGCGTGCCGTGCAGCCAGGCCATCCCGCGTACGGCATAGGCGGTCACGGCCAGCATGCAGAAGCCCAGGATCGTGCTGAGCACCGCCCCCGGCCAGCTGTCGACGGCCAGGACGTCGCCGAACAGCAGCGCCTCACCCTGCGCGTGCCAGAAGGGCGCGGTGATCAGCGTGATGGTCCCCACCCATGACAGAGCGGACACCACGAACTCCACCAGGCTCAGCGGGAACAGCAGCAGCAGATAGCCGAGGTCCTTCCAGGTGGCCGGATCCTTGAACAACCACCCCACATGGGCGCCGATCCCCCGCTCGGGCCGGGTGCGGTAGGGGTCGGCGATCCGTACGCCCAGCGCGGCCCACAGCACCCGGCGCTCCAGCATCGCCGCTCCGCGCCACGCGAACATGGTCAGCAGCACCAGCGGGATGCCCACCCACAGGATCACCAGCGCGACGGAGAACGGCACCGCCACGGCCAGCACGGCGAACCAGCCGACCCCGAAGGCCAGACTGACCAGCATGTAGGGCACGGCCCGCCACGTGGCCGGATCCACCACAACGCCAATGGGCCCCCGGGGCCCCAACGGCACGCGCTCCCTCAACGGCACAGCAACCATGCCATCAAGGGTGCCCGTCCAACCGGCCGCAGAGAATGTGGCGGACTTCCGTCCTCAGGTGGGGTTAACCCCAGTGTCATCGCCTCGCCACAGCGGGCCGCCTATGGGGTCGGCGGCCGTGTCCCTGGAGGTCCTCGACCCCATGTGGGGCCCGTGACGCCTGCCGTACAAGAGAAAAAAGGGGGCGGCAGAGAAGAACTCTGCCGCCCCCTTGAACCAGCGTCAGTCGCGGTCGTTGCTCACCGTGGTCTTCTGGACCTGCAGGAGGAACTCAGCGTTGGACTTGGTCTCCTTCATCTTCTCCAGGAGCAGCTCCAGCGACTGCTGCGTGTCGAGCGCGTGCAGCACCCGGCGCAGCTTCCAGACGATCTGGAGCTCGTCCTTGGCCATGAGGATCTCTTCCTTACGGGTGCTGGACGCGTCGACGTCCACCGCGGGGAAGATGCGCTTGTCGGCCAGGGAGCGGCTGAGCTTGAGCTCCATGTTGCCGGTGCCCTTGAACTCCTCGAAGATGACCTCGTCCATCTTGGACCCGGTCTCGACCAGGGCCGTGGCGAGGATCGTCAGCGAGCCGCCGTTCTCGATGTTGCGGGCGGCGCCGAAGAAGCGCTTGGGCGGGTAGAGCGCAGTCGAGTCGACACCACCCGACAGGATGCGCCCGCTCGCGGGAGCCGCGAGGTTGTAGGCGCGCCCGAGGCGGGTGATCGAGTCGAGCAGCACGACCACGTCGTGGCCCAGCTCCACCAGACGCTTGGCCCGCTCGATGGCGAGTTCGGCGACCGTGGTGTGGTCCTCGGCGGGACGGTCGAAGGTCGAGTGGATGACCTCGCCCTTGACCGACCGCTGCATGTCGGTGACCTCTTCAGGCCGCTCGTCCACCAGCACGACCATCAGGTGGCACTCGGTGTTGTTGCGGGTGATCGCGTTGGCGATCGCCTGGAGGACCATCGTCTTACCGGCCTTGGGCGGCGAGACGATGAGGCCGCGCTGGCCCTTGCCGATCGGCGAGACGAGGTCGATGATCCGCGTGGTGAGGATGTTCGGCTCGGTCTCGAGGCGCAGGCGGTCCTGCGGGTAGAGCGGCGTGAGCTTGTTGAAGTCGGGCCGGTTGCGGGCCTGCTCCGGGTCCATGCCGTTGACGGTGTCGAGGCGGACCAGGGCGTTGAACTTCTCGCGGCGCTCGCCGTCGCGCGGCTGCCGGACGGCGCCGGTGATGACGTCGCCCTTGCGCAGGCCGTTGCGGCGGATCTGGGCGAGCGAGACGTAGACGTCGTTGCTGCCGGGCAGGTAGCCGCTCGTCCTGACGAACGCGTAGTTGTCGAGGATGTCGAGGATGCCGGCGATCGGGATGAGTACGTCGTCGTCGCCGATCACGGGCTCGTTGCTCTCGAAGCGCTCACGGCCACGGCCGCGGTTGCGCTCCCTGAACCGGCCCCGCCTGCCACGACCGCTGCCGTCGTCGTCGCCACCGCGCGGATCGTTGCGCGAGTCGCCCCGCTGATCGTTGCGGGGGTCGCTGCGCTGGTCACCGCGCTGGTCGTTGCCGCCGCGCGGGTCACCGCCGCGGCCGCTGTCGGCCACACGCTCACGCTGGTCCATGCGACCACCGTCACGGCCACCATCACGGCCACCATCACGGTTGTCACGGCCATCCCGGCCGTCCCGAACGTCACGGCTGCTCTCGCCACGGCTGTCACGGCCGTCACGAACATCGCGACCGTCACGGACATCGCGGCTGTCACGGCTGTCACGGACATCGCGGCCGCCCTCACCGCGGTCGTTGCCGGAACGGTCGTTGCCGGAACGGTCGCTGCCGCCACGATCACCACGGTCACGGCGCTCGCCTCTGGTGCGCCGCTCACGGCGGCTCTCACCACGGTCGCCACGCGGGTCGAGCTGGGCGTCGGCGGGCTGGGCCTGCTCCACGACCGGCTCGGCCGGGGCGGCGGCGGCCACGGGCTCGGGGGCCGCGGCCACCGGCTCGGGAGCCTGCGCGACGGGCTCTTCAACGGTCTTGGGGCGGGAACGTTCCCGGCGTGCCCTCGTGGGCCGCTCCGCGGCGGGCGCCGCGTCGGCGACGGCCGGGGCCTCGGCTACGGCAGCGGGCGCGCCTTCTCCGGGGCCGCCACCCTGCTTCTCCTGGATGGCCGCGATGAGCTGGCTCTTCCGCATGCGCCCGGTGCCGCTGATGCCCAGCTCAGCGGCCATTTTCTGCAGCTCGGGCAGCACCTTGGCGGACAGGCCGGTGCCGGAGCGACGCGCGCGCGGCTTGGCCGCGGCGCGGGTGGGGGTGTCGCCGGACGCGGGCTGCGCAGGTGAGCCTGGTGCGTCGGAGAGGAGTTCGGTGGTGTCGCTCAACTAAAGGTCCTTCCCAGGGGTCGGGCGCCGGTTTTGTTCTGCCGGGCGTCCCGGAGGTGCTTGCGATCCGGCGGGACAGACCGGGTCGGGGTGCACGTTGCGATCTTCGGCCGCCGCTGGGGACGACCGCCACTCTTGGGGAGAGGCACGTCCAAGCGGCCACAGGACAGTGACGCGTGGATGACACCCCTCAGGTTGCTGTCGCCAGCCAGATGTCGAGGTGATTCGAACGCGCAGACCCCCGTCGTCGCCGCCTCACGTTGGGCCAACCGGGTGTGGGCCAACCGGAGGCAACGGATTCCGGGGAGACAGCCGCGCTGCACACGCCTCGCGACGTGCAGCATTATGCAGCGATGTGTGGCTGACAAGCACGCACCCACCAAGGGGGCATCTGGTGCGGCTACCAGCCTAACATCACCAGCGCACACGGCTATTCCCTGAAGGTCTAAAGAGGCATCAGCGTGTCTCGGGGAACTGAACGTTCGCACCAACTGGGTCGACGTCCATAAGCTGGATGTGCCAGTCATTACCCACTTCTGGCGCGATCAAATCCTGCGAATCCGGTGTCGAAAACGCAAGAACTGTGGGACCTGCTCCCGAAACGACCGCAGGCACGCCCACTGCACGGAGACGTTCTACCAGATCCGCACTGGCCCGCATCGCAGGCGCACGGTATTTCTGGTGAAGTCGGTCTTCGGTGGCGGCGAGCAGCAGCCCGCGCTCCGGCCGCTGACTCAGCGCCGCGATCAGCAGCGCAGCCCTGCCGGCGTTGAAAGAGGCGTCCTTGTGGGGCACGTCCTTCGGCAACAACCCCCGTGCGGTCTCCGTGGCCAGACGCGTCGCCGGAACGAACACGACAGGCTGGATGCGCACATCCGGGAGCAGTTTCACCATACGCGGTGATCCGGAGTGGTCGGTCCACGCAATCGTCAAGCCTCCGGCCAGGCATGGCGCGACATTGTCCGGATGCCCTTCCATCTCGGTGGCCAGCGCGAACACCTCGTCGTCGGAAAGGCCGTGTCCATCGGAGAATCCGGCCGCGCGCGGCCCTTCGTCACCGGCTTCCGTACGCGATTCGGCGGGCCGCGCCAGCGCGCGGGCGGCGAGAATGCCCGCGCAGATCGCGGCCGAGGACGAGCCCAGGCCGCGGGCGTGTGGGATGCGGTTGAGGCAGTGCAGCCGGATACCTTCGGGCTGGGCGGCCCCCATGCGGTCGAACGTCCTGCGCATGGCCTTGATGACCAGGTGTCCTTCGCCGAGGTCGAGCTCGCCTTCGCCCTGTCCTTCGACGGTGACGTGGACGCCCCGCTCGCCGCTCAGCGTGGCCCGGACCTCGTCGTACAGGCCCAGGGCCAGGCCCAGGGTGTCGAAGCCGGGGCCCAGGTTCGCCGACGTGGCAGGCACACGGATGTCAACGGTGCTCATTCGCCTGATCTTTCCCCCGCCGCCCTCAGCGGCGACGGGCCTGTTTTCCGTACGGCAAAGCATCCGTACGGCAAAGCATCCGTACGGCAAAGCAGGGGCGCACACCGCGTAGTCCGGCATGCGCCCGCATGCTCCGTACGAGAGAGTCCGGCGTTCCTAGCCCAGGTTGAGAGCGGCCGCGGCGGCGTGGACGTCGATGGGGATGGTGACCGGGGCCGGGGCGCCGGCGATCGCCCAGTCCGGGTCCTTGAGGCCGTTGCCCGTGACCGTGCAGACGATGCGCTGCCCGGGCGCGATGAGCCCCCGCGCGTGCGCCTGCAGGAGACCGGCGACGCTGGCCGCCGAGGCGAGCTCGACGAAGACGCCCTCCTCCTGGGCCAGCAGTTTGTACGCGGCCGCGATCTGCCGGTCCGTGACCGACTCGATGGCGCCACCGGACTCGTCGCGCGCCGCCGTGGCGAGCTGCCAGGAGGCGGGGTTGCCGATGCGGATGGCGGTGGCGATCGTGTGCGGATGGGCGACGGGCGCGCCGTTGACGATGGGTGCCGCGCCGCTGGCCTGGAAGCCGAACATGCGCGGCGCCTTGGTGGCGATCCCGTCGGCGGCGTATTCGCGGTAGCCCATCCAGTAGGCCGAGATGTTGCCCGCGTTGCCCACCGGGATGCAGTGGATGTCGGGCGCGTCGCCGAGCGTGTCGACGATCTCGAACGCGGCCGTCTTCTGGCCCTGCAGCCGGAACGGGTTGACCGAGTTGACCAGCGCGATCGGGTAGCTGGACGACAGCTTGCGGGTCATCTCCAGGCAGTCGTCGAACGAGCCCTCGACCTGGAGCAGCGTGGCCCCGTGGACGAGCGCCTGGGCCAGCTTGCCCATCGCGATCTTGCCGCGCGGCACCAGCACGGCGCAGGTGAGCCCGGCGCGTACGGCGTAGGCGGCGGCCGAGGCCGAGGTGTTGCCGGTGGAGGCGCAGATGACCGCCTTGGCTCCCTCTTCGACGGCCTTGCTGATGGCCATGGTCATGCCACGGTCTTTGAAACTGCCCGTCGGGTTGGCGCCTTCCACCTTGAGGTAGACGTCACACCCGGTCAGCGCGGAGACGCGATGCGCCGGCACCAGCGGCGTGCCGCCCTCCAGCAGCGTGATGACGGGCGTCTTCGTGGTGACCGGAAGACGCTCTCGGTACTCCTCGATGAGGCCACGCCACGACCTGGTCATATTGACTCCCTACCTGCGGTCTTGGGCACCGAGTGTACGGGGTCCCGGCGGTGTTCACGGAGTCGAGTCCCGGGCCGCCGAGCGGTGGCTGCAACAACCCATATTTCAGGAAATTCTCAGCATCTCCCGGTAAGGTCCCCGGCAGGGGGGTCACCACCATGAACGCGCGTCCTGCCATGACGCAGAACGACTATTCTCCGCTGTCGCCGCCAGAGCTCGGCACCTGGTCACCGGCCCTGTCCGTGAGCGTGGTGATACCCGCGCACGGCGGGCCCCATCTGGAGCTGACACTGGCCGCGCTGGCCGCTCAGACGTACCCGGACCACCTCATGGAGGTCCTGGTCGTGGACGACGGCAGCGAGCCGCCGATCCGGCTGCCGGAGCTCCGCCCGGTCAACACCCGGATCGTCCCGGTGACGACCGGCTGGGGCATCTCGAACGCCGTCAACACCGGTGCCAAGGCCGCCGACGGCGAGATCATCCAGCGCCTCGACGCCGACATGGTGGCCTGCCGCGAGCACATCGAGGCCCTGGCCCGCTGGCACCACGTGACCGACTATCTGGTCACGATCGGGATGAAGCGCTTCATCGAGGTGCCGGACATCACCGCCGAGCAGGTCTTCCGGGCGGGACACCTGGGAGACGTGTTCGACCTGGCGTCGGGCGTGTCGAGCTCCACCGAGGCGACGATCGCCAAGACCGACGGGCTTCGCAAGAGCCGCAATCCCTACCACGTGTGCACAGGACCGACCTTCGCCCTTCCCCGGGAGGTCTTCCACGATGTGGGCGGTCTCGACCCGAACGTCGTGCGCGGAGAGGACACCGAGTTCGCCTACCGGCTGGCCATGTACGGCGTCGTGTTCATTCCGGATATGGAAGCACAGGCCGCGCATATCGGACTGCCCGCTCAGCACCGCGACAGGGATCGCGCCGTGCGAGCGGTCGAGCCGTACCTGGCGCACCGGGTTCCGCTCCGCCGCGACCTGCGCAAGGACCGGGGCCGCCGGTGGCTCGTGCCGTACGTCGAGATCGTCCTGGACGTGACGGACACCTCGGAAGCGGTGGTCCGGCAGGCGGTGGCGGCGGCGCTCGACGGCAGGCTTCAGGACGTCGTGGTGACGCTCGTGGGACCGTGGGCGCGACTGCACGACGGGCGGCGGGCCGTGCTCAGTGACCCGCTCTTCGAGATGCGGCTGATGCGCGACCTGTTCGCCCACGACGACCGGATCCGGCTGATCGACGAGGCGGCCCCGACGCCGGCGCCCGCTCCGTTCCGCTACCGAGGGCCGGTCGACGTGCCGCTGCACCAGGCGACGCTGGAGCGGATGATCGAGACGGTGCAGAAGGACCTGACGGGCGTGCTCGTCGTGGACCTGCCCGACGGCCGCACGGCCCGCCTCGAACGCACCTCCGCCCTGGGCCGCGCCCTGCTGCTCGCCACACCGGGCGACGATCTCGACGAGATCATCCAGACCACGCACGGCGTACGGCACGAGGACCCGGACCGCTACTGGCCCCCGGCCCCGCAGCCGAAACCCACAAACGAGAAGAGCACCGGCGAGAAGAGCACCGGGGAGAAGAGCACTGGCGAGAAGAGCACGGCTCAGAAGGCGGCACCCCAGAAGCCCGCCGCCACGCCGCTACCGCCGATCGTCACGGTTCCCGCCACCGAGGAACGGACCCTCCTGGGCCGCCTCAAGTCGGCGCTCCGGCCCAGCTGAGCACGGGGCGGCTCGCGCCTCCGGCCCAACTGAGCACGGAGCGGCTCGCGCTCCGGCCCAACTGAGCACGGCGCGGCCCGCCGACCCGGCTAGCCGCGCAGTCTCTTGCCCAGGGCGCGCTTGACCGTGGTGGCCAGCAGGACTTTCATGCTCTGCTGGGCCCGGTTGGCGGCGGCCAGTTGGCGGCGCAGCGTGCTGACGTCGCGCCGCAGCTCCACCGCGCTCTTGCGCCAGCGCCCCGCCTCGTCGCGCCACTTGGTCACCTGCGCGCGCAGCCGTTCGGCCTCCTTGGCCAGCCGCGCCGCGTCGGCCTCCGCCTTGAGCCTGGCCCGGTAGGCGCTGCGGCGGCCGAGCAGCTCCGCCGCCTCTTCGGCGAACCCGTACGTCTCGCCCTCCACCCACGCGACGCCCGCCACATCGTCCACGGCGTCGTCGAGCTCCTCGTCGGGGCGTACGACGATCCGCGCCCGAGCGAAGGAGGAGGCACGCTCCAGCCGGGCGGCCACGACGCCGTCCTTGGACTCGTGGAGCAGCACGTTCACCAGCCCCAGCCCTTCGCTGCGGGCCAGGTCGAGCAGCCTGGCCAGGCTGTCCTCCCCTGGCACCCAGCCGGCGGGCAGCCGCAGCACGTACGGCACGCCCGGGTCGACCTCGCCGGAGACCGCGAGCCGTACCCGGCCCTCGTGCAGGTAGTGGCCGTGGACCAGCACCAGGTCGAGGTCGGGGTCCTTCAGCGGGGCCCGGCGCTCGCGCCCGAGGGAGTCCCAGGGACCGACCACGACGATGGACAGGTCCAGCATGGTGCCCGCCAGCAGGGCGTCGACCGTGGCGCGGACCTGCTCATAGCCGGCGGTGCCGTCGACGACGACCGCGACGTACGGGACCTTCCACTGGCGGGAGGGGTGCGAGCGGAGCCACCGGTAGGCGGGGATGCGGTCGGCGACGAACGCGTAGCTCACGCGGTCGATGGGCCGCTGGTCGCGCATGCGCATGGTCGGCCCGAGATGGTAGGCGCGGGCCTTGGGCTCCGGTACGAACACCGCCCCGGCCTGGTAGAGCCGGTAGCCCATCTCCGTGTCCTGGCCGAGGATCAGCTCGTCGTCCATCGTCCCTGCGACGGCGACCAGCCGGGCGTTGACCGAGGTCGCGCCGCCGACATGCAGGCTGAAGGGGCGCTGGGTGTTGTCGGTGAGGCCGTTCGTCCGCTCGATGAGGTCGACGATCCAGGCATGCGGCTCGGCGGGCTCGAACGCCTTCTCCAGGTCGTCGGGCAGCTCGGACGGAAGCGGCGCGTCGGTGAACCTGATGTAGCTGGTCACGGCCAGATAGGGCGCGGCGTGGTGCCAGCGCATGTGCGCCTCGATCGAGCCGGGAGTGAGCACGACATCGGAGTCGAGCCAGTGGATCACGTCGCCGGTGGCCTCGGCGAGCCCGGCGTTGCGCGCGCCGGCCCGGCCCGGGTCGTGGCAGACGATCAGCCGGGTGCCTTCGGGGCGTTCGGCCGGCAGCCGCAGGGGCGGGGAGCTGCCGTTGTCGACGACGATGACCTCGATCAGCCCGGCGGGGTAGGTCTGGCGCGCGAGCCCGGCCAGCGCCAGGTCGAGCTTGTCCTGACTGCCGTACGCGGGCACGATCACGCTGACCCGCAGCGTGGGCGTGTAGGTCTCCGGCGGTTCGAGCATCCGGTAGTCGTTGCCGCGAACCCTCATCCCGGGAACCGTCATGCCGCTTCCAGGAGCAGGCTCGGCCCTCATGCCGCTTCCAGAAGCAGGCTCGGGCGGAAGCCGCGCCACTGGTTCGTGGCGACCTTCAGGAAGTGGGCGAGCGGGAGTTGCCAGGTGTGCTGGTCGCTCAGCGTCCGCCGGAGCACGTAGCCGAGGCCGTGGGTGCGGTAGATGCTCGCCCCGGCCGCCTGGGCTGCCTTGAGGAAGTCCCGGTCCACCGCCCGCGGCTGGGCCGGAAATCCACCTAAGTCCTGAAATATCGTTCTTGAGGCGAGAATCGTGCCGCCCGCGACATGATCGCTGGAGACCTCGCTCGGATAAGCGGCGCCGCTCGCGAACGTGGTGCGCCTGATGGTGGCGTGTAAGGGCTCCAGGTAAAAGAATTCGGCCGTCGTGCCCACGATGTCGGCCCCCGAATAGGACGCCGCCATGATCAGATCGGCGAGGTGGTCGGGGCCGTACCAGTCGTCGTCGTCCCACTTGGCCACGTAGTCGCCGGCCGCCAGGGCCGCGGCCTCGTTCAGCACCTCGCCGAAGGACGTCGTGGCCGGGGCCTCGACCCAGGTCACGGGCAGGGGGCAGCTCTCGACCGCCTGCCGTACCTGCTCGAAGGGGACACCGTGCAGGCCCAGCAGCACCTCGATGTCGGTGTCGCGCTGCCGGGCCATCTGCGCGAGCGCCCCGGCGACCAGCGCGGGACGCCTGGTGGACATGACCACGCTGATCCGCGGCGTACGCGAGGGCGGCAGGCGGTGGGTCAGGCGACGCAGCCGGACGCTGTGCTCCTCGCGACGCAGATCGGCCAGTGACCTGGGGCCGGTCCCGGTGTGCGCGAGCCAGTCGCGGTCCGTGAGCAGCGCCGCCAGCTCGGGGGGGACCCATGCGGGGGCGTCGTCGGCGGTCAGCGGCACGCCCGCCGCCGCCAGCCGGACCAGCCCGGCGAGTGGCACCTCACGATCGGGCCACTCGATCTCCAGGCCGCGCAGGGGGCGCAGCGACGGCACGTCGGGCTCATGGCCATCGACGGCCCACCCGGTGAAGGCCCTGGGCAGCTCGGCGGGGCGGCCCTCACTCCAATGCAGGCGGGCGAGCCCCTTCTCCGGCGTACGCGCGAAGCCGCAGGGGGTGACGGACATGGTGCTCCTCGACCGACGGGGACTCAGTCGGCGCCTACCTTACGCCGGTCTGACAGCATCTGAGATGTTGAGTTCACCTTAGGTGTGGACGACCGGTGCGGTCGGCGATGGAGCTGAACTAGCAGGATCTTCCCAGTTTTCATCCAGGAAGCTATGGCACGGTAGTGGCAAATGTTTATTAAGGTGTCAATATCCCATTGCCACCAGATACGTCATGACTACGAAAGGTATGCGCGGATGTTCTCGCCCCGCCGACTGGCAGCGACCGCCGCAATCCTCGGAGTTCTGGCCGTCGCCGTGCTCGTGCTGCTCGTCCTCACCGATCTGCTCACGCTCGGCGCCGCCGCCGCCTCGGGGGCGTTCGCCGTCACGCTGGCCGGGCTCGCCGTGCTCGTGCTGACCGTACGACGCCTCGACGGCAAGGCCCAGCGCATCGACCTGCGAGCCAAGAAGCACGAGGCCGAGCTGGCCAAGACCGCCACCGCGCTCAAGCGCGTCGAGGGGCGGCTGGACCGCCTGACCGAGGCCATCGAGCAGTCGGCGACGCGGCGCGAGGAGGACCTCGGCGCGATCCTGGCCTCGCTGGGCGAGGACCGGGTCAACGCCATGACGCGGGCGCGAGAGGTGGAGGAGCTGCGCGAGGAGGTCCGCGCGCTGGCCAAGGACCGGGTATGACGCGGATCAGGCACAACGACTGGGGAACGCTGGAGCCGCCGGCCATCGGCGCCTGGCAGCCCGCGCTGACCGTTTCCGTGGTGATCCCCGCCTACAACTGCGCGCCGGCACTCGCCCGGACCGTGGCCGCACTGGCGGAGCAGACCTATCCCGCCGGGCTGATCGAGGTCGTCGTCGCCGACGACGGCAGCGAGCCGCCCATCGACCTGCCCGGCGTCCGGGTCGTCCGGGTAGGCGAAGGCTGGGGACGCGGCGCGGCCAGGGAGACCGGCCGGCTCGCCGCCACCGGCGACGTGATCCACTGGCTCGACGCGGACATGGTCCTGGCCCCGGACCACCTGGAAGCGCACATGCGCTGGCACCACCTCATCGACCACGCCGTCGTGATCGGCGACACCCGGTTCGTGGCCGCGTTGGGCGAGGAGGGCACCCGGACCGAGTACACCCGCGTGACCCTGGAGTCCACCAGGATGCTCAAGGACGCGGGTTCGAGCGCGTACCTGCTGCACACCGGCGCCTCCTCCTCGGTCCGCGCCGACCTGCTGCGCGACGCGGGCGGCGTCGACCGGACCCTGAACATGGCCGAGGACACCGAGCTGGGCTACCGGCTGGCCCAGGCCGGGGCGGTGTTCATCCCCGACGAGCAGGCGCGCGCCTGGCACGTCGGGCAGTCCACCGTGATGCGCCGCGAAAAGGACGTACACCGGCACAACTGGTCCTTCCTCGGCGACCTGATCCCCGATCTGCGCTGGCTGCGCGGCCATCCGCGACGCCGCTGGCTCGTGCCGTACGTCCAGGTCGTCGTGGCGGCGGCCGGCTACGAGGAGACGCGCGCCGGAGTCGACTCCGCGCTGGCGGGCACGATCACCGACACGGCCGTGGCGATCGTCGGCCCCTGGGACAAACTGACGGACGAGCGCCGCGACAGCCTCGACGACCCGCTGCTCGACCTGCGCCTCATCCACAACCTCTACCGGAACGAGCCGCGCGTCACGTTCGTGACGGCCGCCCCCGACTCGGCCGCCCCCGCCCCCTTCCTGCTCACGCTCCCGTCCGGCTGGGTGCTGGGCGCCGACACGCTGTCCCGGCTCGTACGGCTGGCCGAGCAGGACACGCTGGGACTCCTCTGCGCCGCACTCGCCGAGGCCGAGACCGGGGTCGTGACCGCCAGGCTGGAGCGCACCGCGGCCTTCTCCCGCGCGGCCCTGTTCCACGGGGGGACCGACGACCTGGTGGACGAGATGTTCGGGTCGGTCTGGGTGAGCGGGGCCGAGTACGGCTTCGCCACGGAGGACCAGGCCGAGCCGCTGGCCGGAGACCCCGCCAAGTGGCGGGCGCTGGCCGGCAAGCGGCAGAACGAGGTGAAGGAGCTGCGGGCCGAGATCGACCGGCTGTCGGCCGAGGTGGAGCGGCTCTCGGCCGCTCCCGCCCCCGACCCCGCCGCCACCGGACCGCTGACCTCGCTCATCAGACACCTGCGGAGCGCCGGATGATCCGCGAGCTGCTGGCCGAGATGCCCAAGGCACGGGTCTTCCTGGCCGGGGTCGAGCACGACATCACCGCCGTGGACCTGGACCGGGACCTGCTGGAGCCGTCGGCGGACACGGAACGGGTGCACGAGGTGCTCGTGCTCGCCCGTACCCCCGCCGACCTGCGCCGGGCCGCCACGCTGCACAAGCTGCTGCCGGAGGCCCGGCGGGTGGTCGTGGCCGTGCTCGACACGCCCGCCTCCCATCCGGCCCCCGTGCCCACCCCGACGCCCGCGCACCGCTGGCGCTCGCTCACGGACCTGCGGGTCTACCAGCCGAAGGACCGGGTGTGGGTGGTGGACGCGCGGTTCTCGGCGCCCACGCCCGCCGGCCGTACGGTGACCGCGACGGCTCGGGCGTTCGCCGGGCACCGGCTCGACGTCATCACGGCGCCCGCGGCGGCGATCGCGGGCGTCGGCGCGGCGGCCTGGCGTCCCGGGGATCCGAACGCGACGCCCGCCGAGGTGACCGGGCCGGTGCCGGAACGGGTCGGCGCCCCAGGTAGCGACGTCGTGCTCCGCACCCTCGACACCTCCGGCACACTCGCCACTGCCGGAACAGCTTTCGGAGCGCCTTCCGTATCCGAGGAGGGCGCGGACGACACGTCCGTGGCCGGCTGGTCCGGGTCGCAGACGCCGATCGAGCGGCCGACCGCACGGTCCGCGAGCTGGGAGCAGCTCGGCCGTCCCGGCGGCGCCGGGCTGTCCTTGACCGACCCCGACGTGCTCGGTCAGCCGTCCATGATCCCGCCGGTTGACGAGCGGCTGGTGAACCCGCAGGGCTTCGTCACCACCCCGTCACGCGGCCTGGCGTCCCTGGTGGAGCGCGACGGTCGCTGGTCGGTCGTGCTCGACGGGAAGATGGTGACGGCGTTCGCCGAGTCGGGCGGCGTCACGGACGCCGACGTGGGCAGGCTCAGGCAGCTCCGCGGCGTGCGGATCGACTGGCACCACGCCCACAGCGGCCCCCTCGCCGCCGTCCGCGTGCTGACGGGCCTGGCCGCGGCCGGCGTGCCGCTGGTCGCGGACACGGTGCCACGCTGGGCGGGCGCACTCGGCGACGAGCTCGCCCGGCTCCTGATGTCCGATCCCGACCTGTCCGACGAGCTCCGCCGCGAGGAGCACAGCATCCGGTTGCGCCGCGAGGCGCTGCGTACCCACGGCGTCGCGGCGCGCTGGGAGCAGCTCGGCGCCCCCGCCCCCGCTCCCCCGCTGACCTCGGTACTGCTGGCCACCCGGCGCACCGACATGGTCGGGTTCGCGCTCGACCAGGTCGCCCGGCAGCGCGACGCCCAGCTCGAAGTGATCCTCGCCCTGCACGGCGTGCCCCAGGGCCATCCGGACGTGGCCGCTGCCATCGCCGCCTTCGACGGCCCGCTGACCGTCCTGGAGGCCGACCACCAGGCGGTGTTCGGCCAGGTGCTCAACGACGCGGCGGCGCGGGCCTCGGGCTCGTTCCTGCTGAAGATGGACGACGACGACTGGTACGGCCCCGACTTCCTGGCCGACCTGCTGCTCGCGCACTCCTACTCAGGGGCCCAGGTGGTGGGCACCGTGCCGGAGTTCGTCTACCTGTCGTCGATCGACGTCACCGTGCACCGCAGGCAGATCACCGAGCAGATCACCAGCTTCGTCGCGGGCGGCACGATCCTGGTGGAGCGCTCGGCGTTCCAGGCGGTGGGCGGTTTCCGGCCGCTGCGCCGCTCGGTCGACACCCAGTTCCAGGAGGCGCTGCAGGCGGCGGGCGGGCAGATCTACCGTACGCACGGGCTCGGCTACATCCTGCGCCGCGGCCCCGCCGCCAACCACACCTGGCAGGAGCCGATCGGCACGTTCCTGCAGCGCAACCGGAACCAGTGGCGCGGCTTCCACCCCAGCCTTCTCATGGAACTACCGTGACTCCTCCTATCGATGCCGGCGGGCACATGCCGCCTCGTACCGGCCTCGGAGGGGACATGCCAGCTCCTACCGGTGCCGGAAGGGACATGTCGGCCCCTCGCATCCGCCGCAACGACTACGGAGTGCTCACCCCGCCCCTCCTCGGCCAGTGGACACCCGAGCTGACCGTCACCGTCGTCATCCCGGCCCACGACCGCCAGGAGACCCTCGACCTCACCCTGGCCGCGCTGTCGGCGCAGAGCTATCCGGCCGAGCTCATGGACGTCATCGTCGTGGACGACGGCAGCGCGGTGCCGGTGCGCCTGCCCGACCTCGTCCCGGCGCGTACCCGCCTCATCACCAGCCCGCCCGGCGGCTGGGGCCGGGCCTGGGCCGTCCAGACCGGCGTCGACGCCGCCACCGGCGAGATCGTCTTCGTGCTGGACGCCGACATGGTGCCCCATCGCCACCACGTCGAGGCCCAGCTCCGCTGGCACCACCTGGCCCCGTACCTGGTCGTGCTGGGCTGGATCGACTTCACCGCCGGCGACGTGCTGCCCTCCCCCGGCGAGGTACGCCAGGCGCTGGAGGACGGGCACGAGGACAAGCTGTTCCCCCTCTCCCCACACCGCCACGACTGGGCCGAGAAGATCATCCTCGACCACGACGGCCTGCGCACCGCCCCGAACTCCCTGGCCACCCGCATCCACGTCGGCGCCACCGCCTCCTACCCCGCCACGCTGCTGCGCTCCATCGGCGGGCTGGACACCTCCCTGGTGCTGGCGGAGGACACGGAACTCGGCTACCGGCTCACGCAGGCGGGCGCCGTGTACGTACCGGACCCGGACTCGCGGGTGTGGCACATCGGGCTGCCGACGGCCATGCGTGATTTCCTGTCGTTGAAGCGGTACAACGACCCTTACGTGGCGGACCGCGTACCGTACCGGCGCTATCTGCGCACGGACCCGGGCCGGCAGTGGCTCGTCCCGTACGTGGACGCCATCGTCCCCGCGGCGGGCTACGAGGACGTCCGCGCGACGGTCGACGCCCTGCTGGCCGGCTCGGTGCCGGACGTCGCGATCACCATCACCGGCCCCTGGTCCGAGCTGGGCGACGGCCGCCGCTCCCCGCTCCGCGACCCCGACCTGGACCTCCGCCTCATCCACGCCACCTTCGAACACGACCCCCGGGTACGGCTGGCCTCGGACCTTTCCGATGTCGTGTCACCGTTCCGCCTCCTCATGCCGCCCGGCTGGGTCCCGGCTCGCGACACCCTCCAACGCCTGGTCGACCACCTGGAAGAGCACGACGGCGGCGCCCTCTGCGTCGCCCTCGACGAAACCGACCAGGGCGTCACCGTGGCCAGACTCGAACGCACCGCCGCCCTCTCCCGCGCCGCTCTGGTGGCCCGCCCCGGCGAGCACCTGGACACCGTCCTGGACGAGGTCTTCGGCCTGGAATGGGTGGACGGCGACACCTGGGGCTTCACCCGCCGCCCCCCGATCTACCCGCCCCGCCGCCGCCCCGTCCCCGAACTGGACCGCGTCACTGCCCAGTACGAGAAGGAGCTCACCCGCCTGCGCAAGCGCACCTCCCTCATGCAGGCCGAACTCGCCCAGCTCCGCCGAGAGGCGGGCAAGGGCCGCAGGGACGCGGAACGGTGGCGCGAGAAGGCCGAGTCGTGGCGCCGCGAGGCGGTCCGCCTGTCCCGTGCCCAGGACCGCACGGTACTCAAACGCGCCGTCCAGCGAGTCCGCAACCTGGCCTTCCCCGACAACTGACCCCCAACTGCATGGCCTTCGCCAATCGGGGCACCTCGGGAGCTCAGACTGTGTCCAGTGGGGTGCGGCCCCCTCACCCGCCTAACTGCATCGCCTTCGCCGAGGGGGCGCTTCGCGCCTTTGGAGCTCAGACTGTGTCTATTGGGGCTGCGCCCCAAACCCCGTCGAGGGGCTGCCGCCCCTCGAGCTCCCCGCATCGTGGGCCGGAGTGGATGGACAGCGAAGTAACCGAAGTCCGATTCCTGCGCGAGCTCGGATCCCTATACGGGCGCTTTGCATTGCTGCCGTGTCATCGGATGCTGATCGCGGTCGCGTGACGCTTTCTACGGAGAACCGGACTTCACATTGACGGCGATCTACACCTAAGTGGACGTCAGCGAAATCTGACGCCGATAATCGAGCGGGCCGCTACTTCCCAGCCTCGATCTTCTTCTTTCGCTTGTGACGAAGCCCCTTGAGGACCAGCGATTGCTCACGGCGACCTCGTGCTGCGTCAAGTCTGACACCGCTACGTTCTAGCAGCTCCACGATGTTTATAACCGAGTCTTGGAGCTGCCGCGTCTGCTCTCCTGAGAGCACTGCCGCAGGTGGGGCAGCAGGCGCCAATGCCGCCGCCTCCAATCCAACCTTGCGCAACCATGCGCTCAGTTTCATTCCTGCTGCCGATGCGGCTTCAGTCAGCAAACCAAGATCACCAGGGCTGACCCGCACTGATATGACACGGTCGAGGACGGCAGGTGTGGATTCTTCAGCAACCTGCTCGCGGTTGTCATAGAACCATTGAGCACGCGCGGCCTCATCCATCTCAGCGATGTTCCGCGCAGTTGGATCGTTCTTGCTCATGATGAGCCCCTCTTCGGCGTGTCGTATGCGGTAATTGGTCGTCCGATCTCCAGTTCGTATTTACCCCAGTCACGCCTCCTAGTGACGGGATAGACAACAACGACGGTGACACGTCGCCCAGCATCGGTGACGCCCACCAACAGGTAGTGATCAACAATGGGCACCCCCTTCCTGCGTGACTGCCGCACCTCGGGCATGTTGCGAACAACCTGTTCGATCTCGTCGCGTGAGACGCCATGCCCTTGTGCATGGCTCAGGTTCCCCTCATCCCAGTCCAGTGGCAGCTCGATGATCGGGAGCGGCTTGCTCATCAACGACCTTTCATGTCATACACACTACCCCATCGCCGTCATACGAACCATGCTAGCGACAGCCCTGCCGAATGGTCTTGCGAACAGTCTCAAAGTGATGGAGGACGATAGGCGGCAGCGAAGCCCGAGCGACGAAGGCAGCAATCGCCGCAACAGGCGCGTCGACCGTTTGGACCGGGCCTTTTGTGTGACCCCAAGTAGAATCCCAAAAACATTCGCCAGCGATGCAACATCTTCGTCCCTTCGGCCGTCTGGAACCTGACTACCGAAGGGACTACAAGTGGATGACGACCCCGGCTTCGACGACTTCGTGGCAGAGCAGACGGACGCGCTGCTCCGCTACGGATACGTCCTGACCGGAAACCCTCATGACGCCGCCGACCTGGTCCAAGAAGCTCTGGTACGGCTGTGTGGCGCCTGGCCGAGAGTGAGACGCAAGGACAGCCCGCACAGCTACGTCCGAACCACGATGGCACGGTTACACATCAGCGTCTGGCGGCGGCACAGGCGTGAACACCTCACCGGAGAGCCGCCGGAGCGGGTTCACCACGAAGGCTTCCCGCCCGACGAGGAACAGGGTCTCTGGGAAGAGCTGGCCGCGCTGCCCCGCAGGCAGCGTGCCGTGCTGGTGCTGCGCTACTACGAACAGCTCAGCGACGCCGAGATCGCCAAGGTGCTCGGCATCTCTCCCGGAACCGTGCGCAGCCAGGCCTTCCGGGGCCTGGACAAGCTGCGTTTCTCCCTCTCCTCCTCACCGGCGACCCACAGGAGCATGCGATGACCGATCTGGAAGACAAGCTGAGCCGCGTCCTCTCTGGGGCGGCTCATCGTGCGCCGCAGGCGCCGGCCGGGCTGGTCGCGACGGTCAAGACGCGCCATCGCCGGCGGCGGGCCCGGACCGCCGCCGTACGCGCGGCCGCGGCCGTGGTCCTGGTGGCAGGTGGGGTGGGCACGGCGGTGAGCGCCCTGGGCGCGTCAGCTGAGCCGCACCCCGCGGTCAGCGCGACCGGCGAGGCCAAGCCGTCGGCGGACAAGATTCCGCCGCCCATCGAGAAGGTGTGGCCGCAGGCCGTACACAAGATCCCGGCCAAGCTGCCCGACGGCCGCGCGTATTACCCGCAGCTACTCCTCGACGAGCACACGCTGCTGGTCATGACGGGCGTCGGTGACGGAAAGCGTCAGTTCCTGTGGAGCTACGACCTGGGCACCGGCCGGCCCAGGCAGATCGCTGAGATCCCCCCGACCAAGGGATCGGCGATCTTCGCCGACGGCGTCGCCGCCGGTGGCGGCAACATCGTCTGGTGGGCGTCCTACAAGGAGGCAGGCAGCCCGCGGGTCGCCCGGATCTGGACGGTGCCGGCCGCCGGCGGCCGACCTCGGCCGGTGACCGACGTCCCCCTCGGAAACGTCATGAAGCAGGGGCACATCAACGGGCTGGCAGTGACGGGCTCGGACGTGGTCTTCGCCTACGAGAAGGGCGGGGTTTACCGGGTGCCACTGAGCGGGGGCTCGCCGCAGCCGGTGAAGGGCGCCGAGCGACACCACATCCTGCAATGGCCGTGGGTGGGCATCCACCGCGGAAAAGCGATCTTCCGCGAGTTGCTCAACGTCGAGACCGGTGAGCGGCGCGACGCCGTGGTCAAGGCCGACGAGGAGGTCAGGTGCGGCGTCGACCGGTGCGCGGGCGTGGCAGTGCGATACAAGACCGTCAAGGTCGAACGCCCTCGCGACCGCTCCGGCAAGGAGATCAAGTGCGGCACTCGCCGGTGCCCGGACACGGTGCAGACCCGGACCATCCTGCGTAGTTTCGTCCGCGACCGCGACGGCTCCCAGGAGCACGAACTGCCGAGCAACTTCCAGTCAGGCGACGATGCCGGCCTGGAGCGCTTCTTCAAGGTCGACTTGCCGAGATCGGGAGACCAGGGCGTCCTGACGCTGTATGACGCCGACACCGGCAGGTCCGCCGATCTCGGCATACGGCCGGATGCGAGAGGAACCATGGCGATCCCCGACGGCGGCCTCGACCGGTTGATGACCTACCCGATCAAGAACGAGATGTACGTCCTGGACCTGGCCGCGATCAAGTAGGTTGAGCCGGACAAGGTTCGCGAGGCCCGAACTCTGGGCTGAGCACCCGATTACTGGGTCAGTCACGGGCCGCCAGAGGCTTGAAGAATTTCTAGTGCGCCAGGAGTGCAGTCCGGTGTTTCATGAATCAGATGACCGACGAACCGCTGGAACGACTCCGCGTCGCCGTCCGACGCACCCGTGAACTGACCCTGAACCGGGCGGAAACTGGCCTGGGCCACGAGGAGGCCGACGACAGCGTCGGCACGTTCGGCACCGACAATGCCCTCGGGTTCGATCCGTTCCCTCTGCTCGAAGCCCTCCACCGTAGCGGCGTCCGGGTCGTAGTGATCGGGCAAGTCGCTGGCATCATGCATGGATCCACCGAACTGACCGGCGATCTGGACCTGCTTTGGGACGGTGCCCCGGCCCATGCCCCGGCCCTGGCTGCCGCCTTCACCTCCGTCAACGCCCAACTTACCGGCGAAACGAGCAGACCCTTAGCAAATCACCCCAGTTCCTTTCTCTCCCCCAAGGTACAGTTCACATCGCCCGGAGCCAGCGGTGACTGCTGCACCCCGGCGCTTCCCTGGGGAAACCTTCAGGTCCGGGAGTGCCTCGACCGCGCAGGCACCACAGTCGACCCCGGCGGCCTGGAAGTTCACTATGTCTCCCGAGAAGACCTGATCCAGATGCGTCGCGCCCTAGGCCGGCCCAAGGACCTCCGTCGGGCAGACGAACTGGACTCGTTCGCCTCGGAGCGCTGAGGTTGACGGCTAAGGATGCGTCGTTGAGTTTCACCGGTATCGGCGGCAGTACGTGCCGTGATCAGCGCTCCAGGATGACCAAGGGGATCTCTCGCTCGGCCTTGCTCTGGTAATCGTCATAGAGCGGGAAGAGCGACGCCATGATCCGCCACAACGACGCCCTCTCGGCACCGGTGGCGATACGGGCTCGCGCACCGAACACGTCCGCGAGCACCTGCACCGTCACCTCGGGATCGGCGACCAGGTTGAGATACCACGCCGGATGGCTGCCGGACCCGCCGTTGGAGGCCACCAGCAGGTAACGGTCGCCGTCCTGGCCGTAGATCAAGGCCGTGCGGCGCAGCTTGCCGGACTTCCGGCCGCGCGTGCTGAGCAGCAGGGTCGGCCATTGCTGGTACATGTGGCCGTCCCGGCCGTCCGTCTCCACGTATCGGCGGATGTGATCGGCCACCCAGTCGGTCGGACTGTCGAGCACTTCTTCGCTGTGTTCCGTCATAGCGAACAGGCTCCTCCCTGAACTGGGGTTTAAGTCAAGTGGCTGCGCAACCATCTGGTCGGACCGGTAGTCCAACCGGGCATGGGAAGCACGTTGATCGACGGGGACCCGCAGCGGCTCGGCGAATACTGGCTGGCCGCCCGGATCGGGGCGGGCGGGCAGGGCGTCGTCTACGAGGCCTACGATCCGGCGGGCGCCAGGGTCGCGGTCAAGGTGCTGCACGGTGACCCGGCCAACCAGGACGAGCTGCGCGGTCGCATGGCCAAGGAGGCGGTCGCGACGCAGCGGGTGGCCTCGTTCTGTACGGCCAGGGTGCTCGGCGTCCATCTCGACGGGTCCAGGCCGTACATCGTCAGCGAGTACGTCGAAGGCCCGAGCCTGCGCAAGGCCGGGCGCGTGTTCCGGGGCGACGACCTGCACCGGCTGGCCACGGCGATCGCCACCGCGCTGACCGCCATCCATGACGCGGGCGTCGTACACCGTGACCTCAAGCCCGACAACGTGCTGCTCGGCCCCGACGGGCCCCGGGTGATCGACTTCGGGGTGGCCCGCACGCTGGAGATGTCGCTCACCGCCTCGGGAGTGGTGGCGGGCACGCCCAATTACATGGCGCCGGAGGTGTTCTCGGGACAGCGGGCGGGGCCGGCCGCGGACGTGTTCGCGTGGGGCGCGGTCATCCTCTTCGCCGCCACGGGTGAGGATCCGTTCACCGCCGAGGCCCTGGGCGCGGTCATGCACCGGGTGCTCTCCCACGAACCCGACCTGACCGTGCTGCCCGACTCGCTGCGCCACCTGGTGCGCGCCGCGCTGGCCAAGGAACCGGCCGGCCGCCCCACCGCGCGCGAACTGCTGCTCGGCCTGGTCAACGGCGACGGCATCCTCGACACCCCGCGGCTGCTGGCCCTGGGCGCCGGCGACGGCGAGCGGATCGGGATCACCGGTGACGGCCGGCGGGGTGGGACGGCCGCCGACGACCCCGCGCTCGGCGTCATCGCCGAGGACGCCTACGCCGCGCTCTCCCCGGCCGACAAGGAGCTGGTCCCCGAGCTGTTCCTGCGGCTGGTCACGGTGACGGCCAAGGACGAGCTGGAGCTGCGCGAACTACGCAGGTCCGAGCTCCCCGACGACATCGAGCGGGTGCTGGACGCGTTCACGTACCTGGTCTCGAAGGGGGATCCGGTACGGCTGCTGCGTCCCGCCCTCCCCCTGGCCTGGCCCCGGCTGCGTGCCTGGATCGCCACGAACCGGGACGGCCTGGTCATGCATCGCCAGATCTGGACGGCCGCCGAACGCTGGCAGGAGCACGGGCGCCGGGACGCCGACCTGTTCCACGGCAGCTCGCTCGACGACGCGCTGCGCTGGGCCGCGGCCGAGCGCCGGAACATCACTCTCACTCCCAGCGAACGGGACTTCCTCTCGGCGGCCGCCGCGCTCACCAGGCGCCGATCCCGCAGGACCAGATTCCTGTCCATATGCCTGGCCGTGCTCCTGGCACTGGCCCTGGTGGCGGGAGGTATGGCCGTACAGCAGAGCGTCATGCTCGCCGAGCAGCGCGACACGGCCGAGTCCGCACGGCTGGCCGGAGTGGCCGACACGGTGAGAGGTACGAACCCTGTGCTGGGCATGCTGCTCAGCGCCACGGCCGGGCGCCTGTCCCCCACGGCCGAGGCCCGGTCGAGCCTGTTCGCCTCGGTCGCCGACCAGGGCGGCGCCGCCTTTCGCGACCCGGACACCGGCCCCGACGTGGTACGCGCCCTCACCGCCGACGGCCGGTCACTGATCAGCGTCAGCTCCGACGAGGTCAGGGTGTGGGACGTGTCGTCCGGCAGGCGGACAGGCGGCTTCACCGGACTCGGTCTGGCCGACGCGCCCCTGCGCCGGGCCGCGGTCAGCGAGGACGGGCGGCTGCTGGCCGTCGGCGACAGCAAGAGCGTCAGGCTCTGGGACCTGGCCACCGGCAAGCAGATGGGCCTGCACATGCCCGCCTCCGAGATGGGCGACCTGGAGCTCGGCTTCAGCGGCGGCCTCCTCATCATCGACTGGGGGCAGGGGAAGACCGTCTACAACCCGCGTACCGGAAAGACGACCATGCTGCCCGCGCTCGCCAGGGCCGCGATCCACCCGGGCGGCGACTACGCCGTGGCCGGAAGCCGGCGCTGGGCGCTCCCCTCAGGCAAGGAACAGCCCGGATTTCCCGGTATCTGCTCCGACTGTCTCCCCTTCTCGGCGTTCAGCCGCGACGGACGGCTACTCGCCGTCGGCGGCAACAACGGCCTCACCGTCTTCGACACCGATTCTCGCAAGGAGATCACCTCGATCTCGGACTGGGAGAGCACGGCGGTGCCGGTGTTCAGCCCGGACGGCAAGGTACTCGCGGCGATCGGCTCGACGATCAGGCTCTACAAGCTGAACGCCGACGAGCCGCTGATGCTCAAACGCGCCATAGTGGACCCGGTGTCCGCGGTCGCCTTCGGCTCGACCGGGCTGCGCTACCTGAGTGAGGACACGGTCGTCTCGCTCCGGCCGTACTTCGCCGGGGAAGACACCCTCGACGAGATCCAGTTCAGCGCCGACGGCAAGCTCCTCGCCACCCACGCGCTGGACTCCACCAAGATCACGCTGAACGGCAGGGACTTCGAGGCAGGGGCGTTCCAGAACTACGACGCCGGCCTCTCCTTCAGCCGGGACGGCGGGCGGCTGGCGATCAAACGCAGCGACGACGTCACGGTCTGGGACACCGCCACCCGGCGCGAGCTGGCGAAGGTCCCGACCTCCGCCGGTTCGGACGGTGCGCTGCCGGCCCCGGCCGGGCTCTGGACGGCCGAGGAGAAGACCTTCACGCTCTGGCAGGTCCCCGGCGGCCGGCGCCTCAAGCAGGTGGCCAGGCCACGCCTGCTCGGCTGGACGGTCGCCGCCGACGGACGTCTCATCGGCCTGGACGCGAGCCTGCTGCGCCTGGTCGACCTCGAGTCCGGCCGACCGTTCGGACCGAGGCTCCTGTTCTCCGGCACGGCGGAGAAGATCTGGTTCAGCGCCGATCTGAAGCTGGTCGCGGCGGACTCCACCGAACTGCTGGCCATGGGCCGGGCGGGCCGTCTGACCCGGCTGCCCATGGCGATGGAACCCCTGATGAAGGCAGTGTGCGCGCGGGCCGGACGAGCACTGACCGAGGCCGAATGGACCCACTACCTGCCCGACCAGCCGTTTAGAAGAGTCTGCTAAAAGGCGAATTCGCCGTTTCGCCAGCCCTTGCCGAAGGCGGCCCAGACTCAACCACTGACCACCCACGGCTCCAGGTCGGGACGCTCGGTGTTCCGCATCGCGACCCGCCCGCCGCTCAGTGGGGCGACCTCGATGCAGCGTGTGGCCGGCGGTGCTGGCGCACTTCGCGCACAATGCCGCCTTTGCCCTGTTGCTGGAGCACCGGACGATCACCTCTACCTGCTCGGCGAAGGACGGGGCTAGTACCTGACGCAGTCCTGCGTGGCCAGAACCAGGCTCAGGCCGGAGACCTTGTCGTCCGACACATAGAACATGTAGAACGCCTTCTTGTTGCCCGGCACGGTGGCGCTCGGATACCCACCCGGACCACGCCGCAGACCGGGGTAGGCGGCCTTCAGCTGCGCCTTGCTGGAGCCGAGTCTGATGCCCTGAGGTGTCTTCAGGCCAGGCGGCGCGACGATCATGGCCACGCCGCGCTTCTTGGAGATGTACATCCCCACCCGGTACTCCCCATACGGGTTCTCCTTGAGGTCCCAGCCCGTGCATCTGGCGGAGTCCCCGACCGCTTTGTGGACGATCCGCCCGGTCGCCCTGGCCTTGGAGGCGGTCATGCCGAGCTTCAGATCGCCGTACCCGTACGGCCCCAGTGTCGCCTTCCGAGCGGCGAGCGCCGGGGACGCGACGGCAACCGGCACGACGCTTCCCGCCAGGGCCGCCACCAACACAGAACGGCCGATCCGCCGCGCGATTGTCCGCTTCACCAGGTTCCTCCTCGATCTTTGACTTGATCACCTTAGTGATAGTTCGGATCGGTTGTGGACTATTTGCGATTGCGGGTGGCGGCCCCGGCCCGTTGAGCAGCAGCGGGCCCGTGACCGGTTGTCGTGAACGGCCACGGGCGGCCGATCAGTTCACCAGCACGATCTTTCCTCGGGCATGGCGGCCTTCGCTCAGTTCGTGCGCGGCCGCGGCCTCGGCGAGCGGGAAAGCCGCCGCGACCGGCACCCGCAACCGGCCCTCGCCGGCGAGCGTGACCGCGATCGCGAGGCCATGCACCGCTTGCGGGTCGGCGGCGGCTCCCACGGCCGCACCCGTCTCCTCGGCCGGCGCTCCGTGCGACATGTGTACGCCGTGGGCCGCCGCGGTGAAGTCCGCGATCGTCACCACCCGCGTCGTGTCACCGGCGATGGCGATGAGGTCTGGCAACGCCCCTCCGGCGCAGTCGAACACCGCGTCCACCCCGGCCGGTGCCAGCGCGCGGATCCGTTCGACGAGCCCCACCCCGTACGTCGTCGGCTCCGCGCCGAGGGAACGCAGGAAGTCGTGGTTGTGCTCGCTCGCCGTGCCGATGACGGTGGCGCCGCGGGCGACTGCCAACTGGACGGCGACGGTGCCCACCGCACCGGCCGCGCCCTGCACGAGCACGGTGTGCCCAGCACCGACCGCGAGCCGGTCGAGGACCCGGGTGGCCGTCTCGACGCCGCCTGCGGCGCCGCCCGCTTCCTCCCAGCTCCACGCGGCCGGTTTGGGCGCCCAGGCGGCCAGGACCGCGAAGTCGGCATTGGCGCCGCGCCCGATCGTGCTGGTCATGCCGAACACCTCGTCGCCGATGCTCACGCCCGTGACGCCGTCGCCGACCTCGTCCACCACGCCCGCGGCGTCGAAGCCGGTCCGATAGGGGAACGTCGTGGGCACCATGTCACGCAGCGCCCCGGAGCGGATGTACGTCTCCCCGGGCGAGACTCCGGAGGCCCGTACGGCGATGCGGATCTCGCTCGGTCCGGCGTGCGGCGCCTCCACCTCGGCGACGTGCACAACGCCGGGCGGGCCGTACTCAGTGAATTGAATCGCTCTCATGCGCCGAACGTAACGGAGCACCCCCTCCGTTTAGCTAAAGTGAGAGCGATGACGGCCCAAGTGGTAACGAAGCTCCGCTCGGACGCCCGCGACAACCGCGAGCGCATCCTCGCGGTCGCTCGCGCGGCCTTCGCCGCCGAGGGCCTCGACGTGCCGATCCGGGAGATCGCCCGGCGCGCCGAGGTCGGCGTCGCGACCGTCTACCGGCACTTCCAGACCAAGGAAGCGCTGCAGGCCGAGGCCTTCGCCGAGCAGATGGCTTCTTGCTCGGCGATCGTGGAGGAGGGTCTGTCCGTGGGCGACCCGTGGCGCGGGTTCAGCCTGGTGATCGAGAGGCTCATGGAGGTGCACGCCCTCGACCGAGGCTTCGCCCGCGCATTCACCTCGCGGCTTCCCCAAGCGACCGACTTCGCCGCGGACCACGCTCGCACGCTGCGCCAACTGCTCGAACTGGTGCGGCGCGCGAAGGAAGCAGGCCCCTTGCGAAAGGATTTCGTGCTGGAGGACATCAGCCTGGCGCTGATGGCGAACGAAGGCATCCGCGCCGAGTCACCCGAGATGCGAGTGGCGGCGTCGCGCCGCTTCGCGGCCCTGATGCTCCAGTCGTTCCAGGCGAACCCGGTCCCGACGCCGCTCCCGCCGCCCGTCCGGCTGCCTCTCTCCAGACGCTAGAGGTACGGCTCTCCAGAGGCACATCCACGCACGTGGCCGGGTTTACGACGCGGCCGCCCTGGCGAACGCCTCGAGTTCGCCGGGGATGTCTGGGCCCGCCGGGACGTACACGACCTCGGTCACTCCGGCGGCACCGGCCTGGTCGAACCGGACGGCGATGGAAGCGGCGTCACCCGTCCAGCCGGGTTCCAGCATCGCTGGTCCGGCGGCGGTCACCACGCCAAGGTCACGTTCGGTCAACTGGGAGAGATGGCCCTGGTGGACAATGAGGTGCCGTTGGCCCTCAGGGCGTTCGGCTTCGATCGCGGCACGCCACTCCTTGCCGCCGGGCAGGGCATCGACCGCGTTGTCGTCCGCGTTCTGCCACACGGCGTGAACGATGCTGGCATAACCGGGACCGGCGGCCTCGATGACACGTCGGCTGGTGTGATCCTCACCCGCTCGCAGCACGGTGCCGAACCTGAGCAATGCGCGCTGCGCCCATCCTGGATCGCCTTCCGCAGGGATGCTGGTCATGACCACGCCGGGCGCGTCGAGGTCGCGCGCCGCCGCGAACGCTTTTGGTCCCGAGGCTGCCATCCACAGGGGCACGTTCATGGGGCGTGGGGGGCCGAAGCCGGGCAACTGCATCATCTGGCACGGCTGACCGTCGATTTCGACGACCTCGCCGTCGAGCAACGCCCGTACCTGTCGGATATATCGGACGGTGGCCGCCATGGTGACGGGCTTCTTCCCGAGAGCGTGGCGCGCCGTGTAGCCGGTCCCGAAGGCGACGATGAGCCGATCGGGCGCCAGCTCGTGGATCGAGCCGATGGCCGACGCGGTCGCCATCGGATGGCGCAGACTCGGGACGGCCACCCCGGTGGCCAGACCGATCCGGTTGGTCCCGGACGCGATGCGGGCCAGTGCGATCCACAGATCTCCGTGCAGCGCCGGCGAGTCGAACAGCCAGACACGCTGATACCCGAGCCGCTCGGCGAGCCCGGCCTTATCGACGACGTCGGCGGTCGGCGCGAGCGCGCATGAGTAGCTGGGCCGATTCGTCATGAGGTGGTACCGGGGGCGGCGGACTCCCACAGGGCGATTGTGGCGCCGTTCGGGTCCTGGATGACGGTCGCGGGTCCAGCGGGCACGTCGGCGACCCTCCAGCCGAACAGCTCGGTGTAGAAGCGCCGCGAGCCCCCGGGGTCAGCGGTTCGGAGGTCCATGAAGACAAAGGGCTGAGTCATGATCGCTTTCGCTTCCTCTTCGTTCGCCGAAGTGGCGTCGCGCACGCGCCCAACTTAGGACGCATGTCCCAAACATTAGGACGCGTGTCCTGACAGCGCAACCGGACGGGTATGCTCCTCAGTCATGGGGTCATCGTCGGAGAGCCGGGCGAGGCAATGGTCGCCGAACCAGCGCGCCAAACAGGAACAGATCATCGAGGCGGCCAAGCAGGTCATCGCCCGTGACGGCCTGGCCGCGTGTACGGCGCGTGCGGTGGCGGACGCCAGCCCCCTGACCAAGAGCGCGATCCACTACTACTTCGACGACATGGACGAGATCATCGACGGCGCGATGGCCAGTCACATGAGCGGATGCCTCGATCGCATCGGTGAGGCGGCGAAGCAGCATGTGCACCCTCTGGATCGCTTCTGGGCCGCCGTACGAACGTACCTGGAGATCTTCGCCGAGCGGCCGAACGCGGCACTGCTGTGGTTCAGCTACTGGGTGGACGTGGGGCAGAAGGGGCGCCTTGAGCCGATCGATCGGATGCACCAGGCAATGATCGACGTCCTCCGGGACCTGCTGGCCGATATTCCGGTCGACGACCCGCCTGGGCGGGCTCACGCGCTGTTCTCTTACCTGCTCGGCACCCTCATGCAGCAGGCCGTACGTCCGCTGCCGTTCGCGGGGCTGATGCCGGAGATCGCCACCGTGTGCCGCCTGGACTGAGTCTGGGCCTTGGACAGCCGACAAACGACACGGAGAGCATTCTGATGATCACGAGCAATGGCCCGCGTCTGCGGACAGCCGACCCCGGCGATTACGATCGAATCGTTGCCGTGGTGGATGACTGGTGGGGCCGGCCGATTCGGTCGATTCTGCCGCGGCTGTTCCTCGACCACTTCCATCGCACCAGCACGGTGGCTGAGGAGGGCGGTGAACTGGTGGGGTTCCTCATCGGATTCCTGTCCCCTTCGATGCCCGACGCCGCCTACATCCACTTTGTCGGCATTGACCCGCGCCTTCGCGGTAGTGGACTTGGCCGCCGTCTCTACCAGCGGTTCTTCGAACTCGCCAGGGACGGGCAGCGTACGAGTATCCGGGCGATCACGTCTCCGCAGAACCACGCTTCGATCGCTTTCCACACCGCGATGGGCTTCACGGTCATGGGTCCCGTGCCCGACTATGACGGCCCAGAAGTCGACCGGATCGTCTTCCAGCTCCAACTCGACTCGCGACAATGACATCGTAGGCCGATGCCGCCCGCCATTCAGCGGTCGAGATCGCGGCGCCTGCCGTGACCGGTCACGACCTTCAGTTCGTCGAATGATTCTCGGATGAGTTGCGGGAAGTCTGGCTGGCCGGTGTCGATCCAGCGCTCGAACGCGACCCTGAAGACCGCGATCCCCACCTCGGCGGCCAGGCTCGCGGCCGTGTCCGCGACGCCACGCCGGCGCAACGCGTCGGCGAGCGCCGAGGCGAATGACGCGAGCTTGATCAGCTCACGCTCTCGCAGCTCCGCGTTCGCGGTGATGATGGCCTGGCGCTGCCGGGAGTGTTCGCGGCGCTCCTGAAGCCGGGCGCCGGCGCCCTCGAAGGCTGCGGCAACCGCGTCGATCGGCGCTGTGGACTCAGGGGCATCGGCGACGGAGCTCACGAGGAGCTCTTGCAGCGCGCCCCCGCCCCAGAACAGGACCTCGCGCTTGTCGGCGAAGTGCCGGAAGAACGTTCGCTCCGTGAGCCCGGCGCGGTTGGCGATCTCCGCCACCGTGGTCTGCTCGTAGCCGCGTTCGCCGTACAGCTCCATTGCCGCTTGCTCCAGCCGGCCGCGCGCGTTCGGCTCCCATCGCCCCATGCCCTCGATCGTACCGTGATGACAGCGACTGACATGCTTGCTACTGTGATGACAGCAACTGACATCAGTCGGCCGCTCAAGCACACCCTGTGCCCAAGAAGGCCGACTTACCCGGAGGTTTTCTCATGCGTGTTTTCGTCACCGGCGCGTCCGGCTGGATCGGCTCCGCCGTCGTTCCCGAGCTCATCGGCGCGGGCCATCAGGTCACCGGGCTGGCGCGCTCGGACGCTTCGGCCGCCGCCCTCACCGCGGCCGGGGCGCAGGTGCATCGCGGCACACTCGATGATCTCGACGGCCTGCGGAGCGCGGCCGCCGCGTCGGACGGCGTGATCCACCTCGCGTTCAAGCACGACCTCGCCTTCTCTGGAAACTTCCAGGGCGCCGTCGACGCGGACCGTCGCGCCGTCGAGACGATGGGCGAGGCGCTCGCGGGTTCCGATCGACCGTTCGTCCTCGCCTCCGGAATGATCGGGCTGACACCTGGGCGGGTGGCGACCGAACGGGACGGGCATGGTCCCGCATCGGAGATGGCGCATCTGGGCAGCGGTCCGCGGGCTCGTCTGGCCACCGCGCAGCTGACGCTCGCCCTCGCCTCCCGCGGCGTTCGCTCGTCGGTGCTGCGGCTCCCCCCGACAGTGCACGGCGAAGGAGACTACGGCTTCATGGCAGCCATAGTCGGCATCGCCCGCGACAAGGGCGTCTCCGGCTACATCGGCGATGGGGCCAACCGCTGGCCCGCCGTGCACCGGGTCGACGCCGCCCACCTGTTCCGCCTGGCGCTGGAGCAGGCCCCGGCGGGTTCGGCGCTGCACCCTGTCGCCGACGAGGGCGTGCCGATCCGCGCGATCGCCGAAGTGATCGGCCGGCATCTCGGCATCCCGGTGGCCGCCATCTCGCCGGAGAGCGCGGGCGAGCACTTCACCTGGCTGGCCGGTTTCCTCGCGGCCGACAGTCCGGCCTCGAGCACGCTGACCCGCGAGCTACTGGGATGGCAGCCGACCCACCCCGGACTCATCGACGACCTCGACAAGGGGCACTACTTCCACCATTCATCCGCTTGATCAGCTGCGGCACTCTGGACGAGTAAGTCCTACGTCGTCGCGCCCAGCCTGCCATCGGACGCGCTCAGGCCAAAGGTCCGCCTGTGTTCAGGAGGACGGAGCCCTCCCGAACACAGGACGCCCGAGCGCAGCGAGGACCATGTGCGGTTCAGCGCCGACGGCCGTCTGCTCTCCACGCACGCACTGGGCTCAACCACGATCACGCCGAACGGCAGGCACTGCGACCCGCAACTATCGCATGACGATCAGAGCTGTAGGTTGCGTGACGGCCCACTCGACGCAACAGCTCTCACCGATCCCACCTACGCGTCGGTGTCCTTAGGATGCCGAGTGGAGGCGTAGACGAGGTAGACAGAACGCCGTTCTTCGTCAACCAAGTAGCGCACTCGCCCGCCTGAGGTGACCTCATCCTCCCACTGTGGATGATCCCGGTCGCCGAACGTGCCAGTTGACAGCCGCCCACGAAGCCGATGCTGCCGGTCAGGATCCTTCTGTGACAACGGATCGTTCCGTAGCGCGTCGAAACAGCGACGCGTGTTGCCGGGGGCCTGCGAGCACAAGTCTCCCCACCCCTTGGCGGCATCGTTTGTGGCGAACCGCACCCGCCATTCGGCACCCACCGGGGGTGGTGCCACGTCATCTCCGCGCTTTGGGCTCACGGTGCGAATACCTCGCCGTGGTCCTCATCGGGCAGCGGCCGGGCCGCCTGCGCCGCCAGGGCGGGATCGGCAAGGATTCGGGCGGTCGCCCGCCATTCAGCCGTCATTCGATGCAATGTGGCATGCACGTCGAGATCGACGACATCGCGAGTGGCGTCGACGATGTCACGGACGAATTCCTGACGCTCGTCATGCGAAAGATGGCGGACCCACGGGAAGACCACCGGTAGCGAACGTTCGACCGCCCGAGCCCCCTCATCGCTGGCGACCAGTGCGGCAAGCAGACGTGACACGACATCGGCCGTCTCCTCGCGCTCCCGATCGTGCCGCGCGGTGGTGATGTACAGGTCTTCGCCGTCGCGGCGCTTGACATGCAACCGGTGCACTCGGTCGAGCGCGTCGGCGACTCGTTTGGAGTGCTTCGAGAGGTCGGAGAAAGGCACGGTCGGAGTGGCCATACCGCAAATCTACTTCGGAACAAATTCCGAAGTCAACGGAGCCGGTTACCTGCCGAGGTGATCCCAGCCGACTGCTGTCGGACGCGCTCAGGCCAAAGGTCCGCCCCTCAGAGCGCGAAGCGCCCAAAGGGGAGGACCATGCCTGTCAGAGGTCGCCCTCGACCCGCATCACGCTGGCCACGGCCCGGACGATGTCGAGGTCCCGTAGGCCCTCCATGGTGGCCGTCAGCGCCGCGTCCGTTGCCCGGTGGGTCACGATGACGAGTTGGGCGTCGTCGCCGTGGCCCTCCTGGCGTACCGTCTGGATGGATACGTCGTGTTTGGCGAACAGGTCCGCCACCCGGGCCAGCACGCCTGGCTTGTCCGCCACGTCCAGTGCCACGTGGCAGCGCGTGACGGTCTCCCCCATGGGGTGCACGGGCAGGTCGGCGTAGGTCGACTCCGAGGGGCCGCGCGTGCCCGCCAGGCGGTTGCGGGCCACCGCCACCAGGTCGCCGAGCACGGCCGAGGCCGTCGGTGCGCCGCCCGCGCCCTTGCCGTAGAACATGAGCTGTCCCGCCGACGCCGCCTCCACGAAGACCGCGTTGTACGCCTCTCCCACCCCGGCCAGCGGGTGTGTCCGGGGGATCATCGCCGGGTGTACGCGGACGCCGATCGAGCGGCCGTCGTCGGAGCGGGCGCAGATGGCCAGCAGTTTGATGACGTAGCCCATGGCCTTGGCCGAGGCCACGTCGGTGGCGGTGATCTCGGTGATGCCCTCGCGGTGCACCTCTTCCGCCGTCACCCGGCTGTGGAAGGCCAGGCCGGCCAGGATCGCGGCCTTGGCGGCGGCGTCGAAGCCCTCGATGTCGGCCGTGGGGTCGGCTTCGGCGTAGCCGAGCGTCTGGGCCTCCTCCAGGGCGTCGGTGAACGAGGCGCCCGTGGAGTCCATCTTGTCGAGGATGTAGTTGGTGGTGCCGTTGACGATGCCGAGGACCTGTTCGACGTGGTCGCCGGCCAGTGATTCGCGCAGCGGGCGCAGCAGCGGGATGGCTCCGGCCACGCTGGCCTCGAAGTAGAGGTCGCCGCCGCCCGCGCGGGCGGCCTCGTGCAGGGTGGCGCCGTCCTCGGCGAGCAGGGCCTTGTTGGCGGTGACGACCGACTTGCCGCTGGACAGGGCGGACACGATCAGCGAGCGGGCGGGCTCGATGCCGCCGATGACCTCGATCACGATGTCGACGTCGTCGCGGGTGACCAGCGAGTCGGCGTCGGTGGTCAGGAGCTCGGGGGCCACCTCGACGTCGCGCTTGCGGCCCAGCCGGCGTACGGCCACACCGGCCAGCTCCAGCGGCGCCCCGATGCGGGCGGCCAGGTCGTCACCCTGCTCGTGGATCAGCCGGATGACCTGCGAGCCCACCACCCCGCAGCCCAGCAGGGCCACTTTCAGCGGTTTCACAACTGCCCCCTCAACAGGTCGTCCTCGGTCTCGCCCCGCACGATGACGCGCGCCTCGCCGCCGGTGACGGACACCACGGCGGGCTTGGGCAGGTAGTTGTAGTTGCTGGCCAGCGACCGGCAGTAGGCCCCGGTGGCCGCCACGGCGATCAGGTCACCCGGCGCGAGGTCGGCGGGCAGGAAGCAGTCACGCACGATGATGTCGCCGCTCTCGCAGTGCTTGCCGACCAGGCGGCTGAGCATGGGCTCGGCGGAGCTCTCGCGACTGGCCAGCACGGCGGTGTATTCGGCTCCGTACAGCGCGGTGCGCACGTTGTCGCTCATGCCGCCGTCGACGCTGACGTACGTGCGCAGCCCCTCGACGTCCTTGACGGTCCCGACCTCGTAGAGCGTGATCCCGCCGGGCCCGACGATGGTGCGGCCGGGCTCCACGGTCAGCCTCGGCACCGGCAGCCCGGCGTCGGTGCAGACCTTGCTGACGATCTCGCGCAGGCCGTCGGCGATCTCCTTGATGTCGGGGGCCTCGTCACCCTCGACGTAGGCGATGCCGTAGCCGCCGCCCAGGTCGAGCTCGGGCAGCACCACGTCGTGCTCGTCCTTGATCTGCACGAGCAGCGTGGCCAGGCGGCGCGCCGCCACCTCGAACCCGGCCGTGTCGACGATCTGCGAGCCGATGTGCGAGTGGAGCCCGACGAGCTCCAGCGCGGGCAGCGCGAGGATGCGGCGTACGGCCTCGGCGGCGGCTCCGGTGTTGAGCGACAGGCCGAACTTCTGGTCGTCGTGCGCGGTGGCGATGAACTCGTGCGTGTGCGCCTCGACCCCGGTCGTCACCCGGATCATGACCTTGGGCCGCGTGCCGTGCTTCTCGGAGAGGAACCCGAGCCGGGCGATCTCCTCGTAGGAGTCGACGACGATGTGCCCGACGCCCGCCTCCAGCGCCCTGGACAGCTCGGCGGCCGACTTGTTGTTGCCGTGCAGCGTGATGCGCGCGGCCGGGAAGCCGACGCTGAGCGCCACCGCCAGCTCGCCACCGCTGGCCACGTCGAGGCCGAGGCCCTCGTCATGGAGCCAGCGGACGATCTCCTTGCACAGGAACGCCTTGCCGGCGTAGTGGACCTCGGAGCCCGCGAAGGCCGTGGCGTAGTCGCGCATGCGCGAGCGCACGTCGTCCTCGTCGAACACGAAGAGGGGCGTGCCGTGGTCGCGGGCCAGATCGCGGACGTCCACGCCGCCGATCGTGAGCGCGCCATCGGTCCGGCTCGACGTTCGCGGCCAGATCGAGGGATTGATCCGGTTGAGGTCGGCGGGCGCCAGCGGCGGGCGCTCGTGGGGCAGCATCTCTGCGTGCCGGTCCCCGGCGGGATGGACGAATCGACTCACCCGAACGAGGCTATCGGAACCGTCGAACCGCCCGGACCCGCTGCCCACGTATCGAGACGCGATCAAGCTCCAAGAGGGATATTTTTACGATTTTTCGCCCTTTGGCCGGATATTTTGCCAATCACAGACGCTCCGGTCCCGGCAACACCTTGAGCACCGCCGCCGCCAGCCGGACGCGCGCCGTGTGCACCGGTGCGGGCGCATCGTCTCCCACGGGTACGGCAGGGGCCAGCTCATGGGCGTCGTGGTACGCCGTCGCCAGCCGTACCAGATAGGGCTCCCACCCCGGAGACCTGCTCAGCCGCCGCCCCGGCAGCTCGGCCAGCACCCGCAGCACGGCGCGGTCACGCGGATCGGCGAGCAGCTCCGGCCGGAACGGCCCGGCCGGGACGCCCAGGTCGCGCGCCCACCGCTGGACGGCCGCCGCCCGCGCGTGGCCGTAGCGCACGACGAAGCCCGGGTTCGCCCACGTGCGGGGGAAGTCCGGCCAGGGGTCCTCCGGTAGGTCGAGCGGCTCCACAGAGTCCACCAGTGTCCCTGGTACGTCGACGACGATCCGCAGAAACCCGTTGTCCAGCACCTCGCCGGAGACGCGCGCCGCCAGTGAGGCAGGGGGCAGGCCGCGACGGAGCGCGGCGGCCGAGACGTAGACCGCCTCCCGCTCCCACGTCCCCTCCGGCACCGGCGGCTCCCCCAGCACCTCGGCGAGCTGCTCCGGCGTCACAGGACGGCTCTGGACGCTAGATGAGCGCGTGCGGCTCGGCGGAGCCGTACTCGACCAGTTGGGCGGCCCCCAGCAGCCACCGGTCCTCCTCGCGTACTCGCACATAGCCGAACCGGTCGGCCGAGAACACCTTGATCCCGTCCGTCCGGCACTGCCGCATCAGTACCTCGTCCCACCCGTCCGTGAGGTCGGCGAAGCCGAGTTCGCGCAGCGTGTTGCGACGGGCCAGCAGCGTGGCGCCGGCGACCTCCGGCAGGTAGGAGTATTCGGCGTCCGGCTGCTTGAGCAGCGTCGCCTGCGGCTTGCGGAGGTGGGCGTAGAAGGCGGCCTTGCCGACGATGTCGGCCGTGCTGAACAGGAACGCCCTGCGCAGGTCGGTCAGATAGTGGGCGCCGTAGACGTCGCGCGGGTCCATCACCGCGACCAGGTCGGCCTCGCACAGGTCGAGGCCGTGGTTGAGCATGGCGCCCGTGCTGGCGGCCGGGTCGAGGTCGCGGAAGACCACGTCGACGCCCGGCAGGGCCTCGCGGACGCGCTGCTCGGCCCCGCGCCAGGCGAACACCACCGCCTGGGTGACCCCCGACTGCCTGGCCACCTGGGCCAGCGCGTGTTCCAGCAGCGCCGAGTCGGGCACCGGCAGCAGCACTGAGACGTTGAGCGTGGCGCGTACGGCGGGCAGGCCGATGGCCTCCAGCAGCTCGTCGGTCCGCTCGGACATCGTGCCGGTGGCGTGGGCGCGGCGCAGGGCCGCGTGCGCGCGGCGCGCGTCGGGCTCGGTGCCGATCGAGGTGTTGCAGGCCGCGAGCTCGGCCAGCACCCACTGCGGGGTGCCGGGCGGGCAGTCGACGGCGGCGGGCCAGCGGTAGGAGGTCAGCACGTCGGGGTAGGTCAGGTGCGCGGGTAGCAGCTGGTCGAGTGTGAGCACCCGGTCGATGCGGCCGCCCGAAAGCGGGATCGGGTTGTGCACCCGTGGCTGCACCCCGAAGTGCAGGCGCGGCCAGCCCACGGTGAGGTCGTTGGTGAAGCGATGCTCGAACAGCTCGGCGGCGGCCATATAGGGGGTCACGTCACCCTGCGTGTGCCAGAACACCGTGCGGATGCCCCGCTCGGCGCACCAGGCCAGCAGCGCCTTGAGCCCCTCGCCGGGCTCGCCGGTGATCTCCTCGGCCCACGGACCCTGGGTGACCGACTCGACCACGAGCAGGTGCGGCACCTCCAGCGGCAGCACCCTGGCGAAGTCGCGCGGCGTGAAGCCGGTGGTCTGCCGCCACTCGTAGCGCAGCAACGCCTCGGTGTGCGGGTCGGCGATCACCGCGGCGGTGATGTGCGGGCGGGTGTTGGGCCCGGTGGGCACGCGGAACGGCTTGAGCTTGAACGAGGCGCCGTTGAGCGTACGCGTGGAGGTGGTGGCCTGGTAGGCGGCGCCCGGCCGCTCGTCCTTGCCCTGAGCCGCGGCGGCGACCGGCTTGCGCTTGGGCGCGGTGGGTCGTTTGACCGGTTTGGCGGCGCCCTTGAGACCTCTGGCCAGACGGACCGGGTTGCTCTTGCCGGTCCTGATCGCATCGCCCAGCCGGTTCCAGCGGGCCACCTTGATCGAGGTGAGCTTCCAGTTGGCCACCTCGGCTTGGAAGCGCTGCTCGGCCAGCTCCTTGCGGAGCTTCTCCGCGGCGGCGCGCTCGCTCTCCAGCCGTTCCTCCGCGTCGGTGAGCCGCTCGGCGAGCGCCTTGGCCTCAGCGGCGTGGTGCTCGGCCTCCACGAGCCGCGCCTGGGCCGCGTCCAGCAGCCTGGCCAGCTCGGCCGCGTGCTCGGCCTGGGCGATCGCCTCACGCAGCGCTCGCCTAGTGCTCTCCAGCTCAGTGCTCACCGAGACCTCCGATTCCTAGCCCGGCAAAGGATACTCTTTTGCGGGAAGCAGCTCGAAGGGATGAGATCCGGTGCAGTTCAACGTGCGGCCCTATGTCTGCGGCGGTCTCGGCCGGATCGACACCGTCATACTCGGCAAGCTCGCCGCCGCGGGGCCTCGGGTCAGGCCGGCGCTCCAGACGGCCGAGGCGGCGCTGTACAGCTCGACGCCGCTGCCGCCCTATCACCGCGCCGGGAGCTCCTTCGCGTTCTCCTGGGGTGAGCGCAGGCCCTCGGCTCTCGACGGCTGGATGTCCATCGCCGAGACCTACGAGGTGCCGGGGCTGATCGGCGACGGCCCGCGGATCACGCTGCACGCGGGCGCGCTCGGGCTGGTCGACGTCTATTACGTACGCCATGGCGACGCGATCTACTTCTCGTCCCTGATCCAGCCGTTGCTGTCGCTGGTCCCGATCGAGATCGACTGGTCGGCCTGGGCCTCGATCATCCAGGTGACCTTCCCGCTCGGCGAGGCGACGCCCTACCAGCGGATCAAGCGGCTGCCGGGCTCGAGCGCGCTGGTGTTCGACGGCGAGCGGCTGGCCACGGAGCGCGGGCTGCCGCGCTGGCTGCGCCGCGAGCCGTACGAGAGGTGGACCAGCGCCCACGAGATCGTCGAACTGCTGCACGAGGTCTACAAGGACTACGACGGCCGCAAGCTGCTGGTGCCGGTCAGCGGCGGCTACGACTCGCGGCTGCTGGCCAGCGTGGCACGGGCGCGCGGCTTCGACGTGGAGTCCTGGACGACCAGCCCCGACGAGGGCACCGACACCGACATCGCCTTCGCCCGCTCCATCACCCGCGAGCTGGGCATCTCGCACCGGGTGATCACCCAGTCCGCCGACGACTACCCCGGTGACGCGTGCGAGGTGGCGCGCCGGCTCGAATACCTGACGCCGCACCACGCCTGGTACGCCCCGTTCGCCAAGGAGGTGCAGCGGGCGGGCCGGGTGCTGGTCGACGGCCTGGCCGGCGGCCCGCTGCTGAAGAACTTCATGGTGAGCGTCGCCGCGCTGGAGGCCACCTCGCAGGCCGAGCGGTCGGCCGCGGTGCTGAAGTCGCTCACCCTCGGTGCCCCGTCACAGCCGTTCCTGTCGGCGGCGGCCGAGGCCTGGATGGAGGAGGCGGTGCGCGAGCAGTTCGGCGCGGCGACCTCCATGCTGCACGGGCACCGGGCCGAGCTGCCGCTGTCGGTGCTGCACACCCGCACCGTGCGGGGCATCGCCCGCTCGGCGGTCAACCTGGTCGGGCCCGAGGCGTCGTTCGCGGCGCCGTTCATCCACCCCGACTTCTTCGACGCCGCGTTGTCGGTAGGGGTGGCCCGGAAAGACAAGGGCCGCTTCTATCGCGAGGTGCTGCACGCCGCCAACCCGCGGGTGGCGGCCCTGCCGTCCACGAACGTGGTCAAGCAGCCGCTGCTACGGGTCCCGCTGCGCTCCACGGCCGCTCCCGCGCGGGCGTACGCGCACCGCATGCTGGAGACGGTCGCCGCGAGGGTGCCCGAAATGCTGTCGGATGAGCTGCACATGGTCATCGCGGGCGGCCCCGACGCGCTGACCCGGTTCAGCGGGTGGAACGACCGGTTCTGGGTGCGGGGGCTGGTGCTTTTCGGGCTCTGGCTGAGCGATTTCGAAAATGATCTCGGTGATGTATCGTCCCCTTTCTGATGAACTCTCGGTAACATCACGGTTACACAGTGATCTCGTGGGTATTAACTCGAGCACAGCACAAGCGGGTTCCGGAAAGCCAACGGGCTGGTAGTGTTCGGCCCGTAAGCGCCGCACAAGCGGGCACCGGGTCACAAATCCGGTCCGTTCAGGGCATGAGGTTCGCAGGGATGACGACCTCAGGCGGCGCGGTCACCAGCTAGTTAGCGCCGGGGAAACCGGTGACTCCGTCCTGCCCACATCTCCTTCTGTGAGCGACATATGATCAACGCATCCCCAACACCGGAGCCGATTTCCGAGGCGTTCGTCTCGGAAGATCCCTCCTGGTACAAGCGGGCGGTGTTCTACGAGGTTCTTGTCCGAGGGTTCAAGGACTCCAACGGCGACGGCACCGGAGACCTGCGTGGTCTCACGGAGAAGCTCGGCTATCTGGAATGGCTGGGCGTCGACTGCCTTTGGCTACTGCCCTTGTACGAGTCGCCGCTGCGCGATGGCGGGTATGACATTTCCGACTACATGAAGATCCTTCCGGACTTCGGGGACCTCGGGGATTTCGTCCATCTGATCGAGTCGGCGCACGAGCGCGGGCTGCGGATCATCACCGACCTGGTGATGAACCACACGAGTGACCGTCATCCCTGGTTCCAGGCGTCGCGGCACGACCCGGAAGGGCCGTACGGCGACTTCTACGTGTGGTCCGACGAGCCGAGCGGCTTTCCCGACGCCCCGATCATCTTCATCGGCGCGGAAGAGTCCAACTGGACCTATGACCCCGTGCGCAAGCAGTACTACTGGCACCGCTTCTTCCACCACCAGCCGGACCTGAACTATGACAACCCGGCTGTGCAGGAGGCCATGCTGGAGGTGCTGCGCTTCTGGCTGGACCTCGGCATCGACGGCTTCCGGCTGGACGCGGTGCCCTACCTGTTCGAGCGGGAGGGCACGGCGTGCGCGGGGCTGCCCGAGACGCACGCGTACCTGAAGAAGGTCCGCGCCGAGGTCGACCGCCTCTACCCGGACCGGGTGCTGCTGGCCGAGGCCAACGGCTGGCCCGAGGACGTCGTCGAGTACTTCGGCGACCCCACCGTGGGCGGCGACGAGTGCCACATGGCCTTCCACTTCCCGCTCATGCCGCGCATCTACATGGCGGTCAAGAAGGAGACGCGCGAGCCGATCTCGGAGATCATGTCGCGCACCCCCAAGCTGCCCGACACGGCCCAGTGGGGCATCTTCCTGCGCAACCACGACGAGCTCACGCTCGAGACGGTGACCGAGGAAGAGCGCGACTACATGCACAGCGAGTACGCCAAGGACCCGCGCATGCGGGCCTACCTGGGCATCCGCCGCCGGCTCGCGCCGCTGCTGGACAACGACAGGGACCGGATCGAGCTGTTCACGGCCCTGCTGCTGAGCCTGCCGGGCTCGCCGATCATGTACTACGGCGACGAGATCGGCATGGGCGACAACATCTGGCTGGAGGACCGCGACGCGGTGCGCACGCCGATGCAGTGGAGCCCCGACCGCAACGCCGGCTTCTCCTCCGCCGACCCGGGGCGTCTCTACCTGCCCGCGGTCATGGACCCGATCTACGGCTTCCAGGCGGTCAATGTCGAGGCGCAGCAGCGCAGCGAGGGCTCGCTGCTCCACTTCACCCGCCGGATGCTGGAGATCCGCCGCAGCCACCCGGTGTTCGGCCTCGGCGCCTACACCGAAATGTGGTCCTCCAACAACAGCGTGCTCACCTACGTCCGCGAGTACGGCGACGACGTCATGCTGTGCGTGAACAACCTGTCGAAGTATCCCCAGCCGGTGGAGCTCGACCTGCGCCGCTTCACGGGCATGACGCCGGTGGAGGCGCGGGGCGGGGTGCACTTCCCGGTGATCGGCGAGCTGCCCTACCTGCTCACGCTGCCGAGCCACGGGTTCTACTGGTTCGCGCTCAAGAACCTCAAGAAACTTGAGAGTGCCTCAGCGTGAGGTGACGGGCACCTGGGCGCGGGCCGCGCGGCGGGCCGGGATGAGCGCGACCGCGAGCGCCGCGCCCACGGCGACCAGCACGGCGACGATCAGCGTGAGGACCGAGGGCGGGCGGCCGATGCCCGCCCCGACTCCGCTGGTATAGCCCTGGAGGTCGATCAGCCCGGTCACGACCGAGGCCCCGGCCGCCGTGCCGGCCACGATGCCCAGCACGACCAGCAGCCCGGTGCCCGTCACCAGGGTGGCCATCACCTGCCGCGGGGTCAGCCCCATCGCCTTGAGCACGGCCAGATCGAACGCGTGGTCGCGCAGCCCCAGGGCGCTGGCCGTGAGCAGGTTCGCCAGGCCGATCAGCGCCAGCACCGCGATCAGCGCCACGATCACCACTCGGATGACAGACAGCCGGTCGGCCGGGTTGACCACCCGCTGCACGTCGAGGCTCTCCCCCGAGGCCGCCAGCAGCCTGTCGCGCACCTCGCCGGGATCGACGCCCTTGCGCAGCGCGAGGGCGTAGAACTCGGGGGGCACGGAGTCCTTGGCCGCCAGGCTGTCCAGCCCCACGGAGAGCACCTCGCCGTCGAGGTCGGGCTCCACCGTGCGGCCGACGATCCGCACGATCAGCGGCGAGCCGCCGACGGTCAGCCGGATCCGGTCACCGATCCTGGCGCCGAGCAGGTTGAGCAGCCCCTGCCCCGCGACGGCCTCGCCGGGTTGGCCGTACATGCGGCCTTCGACGACCGGGAACGGGTACGGGTCGGCCGAGCTGCCGATGGCCCGGACCCTGACCGATCGGGCCGCGCCGGGGGCCAGGGCGTTGACGTCGGTGCCCGCGTAGACGCTCTGGACGGCCCTGTCGGACTCGGCGATGCGCTGGGCGTCGGCCGCCTCCAGCTTGCCCGGCCGGACGTACAGGCTGGCGTGCTGGCCGACCTGCTCGGGGTGGCTGAGGAAGTTGTCGAGCGTGGCCCAGACGCCGAGGCCGATCGTGATCATCATCATCGGCACGGCCAGGCCGAACGCGGTCAGGAACGCGGGCAGCCGCCTGGTGAAGGCGTCGCGGGTGCCGAGGATGAGCGCGGGTGGCAGCCGTACGAGCAGGCCCAGCCTGGCCAGGCGGGACAGGTGGCCGCGCGGCGGCGCCGCGGGGGCGCCCGGGATGGGCGGCGTGCGCCCGCCGCGCCAGGCGGGCACCCCGACCGCGGCGAGCACGGTCAGCGCGGTTCCGCCGACGATGGCCAGCACGGGCACGGGCGCGACGGAGGTCGTGCCGAGCACCGCCACCGTCACCGCCCATCCGGCGAGCGTGCCGACGCCCACGCCGAGCAGGCCGAGAGCGCCGTGCTCGACCAGGAGCAGCAGGGCGACCTGGCCCCTGGTGAAGCCCATCGACTTGAGCGTGGCCAGGTCGCGCAGCTGGCCGAGCACCCGCCCGCCGGCCGCGTTGGCCAGCGCCAGGGCGGCGGCGACCAGCCCGACCACGCCGAACAGCGCCAGCAGCGTGCCGAGCAGCCGGTTGTCGAGCTCCATCGCGGCCCGTACCTCGCGCCAGGTGTAGACGCGCTGCAACTGGTCCTCCAGCATGACCACGACGCGCTGGGAGACGACCTGGGTGGCGTCGGGGTCGGCCAGGCGCAGGCCGGTCACCCACTCGCTGCGGCCGAGCATGGGCTCGATCCGGTCGAGCGTCGCCGGCAGCACCCAGGCCAGGCCGGGCGTCCATTCGGGGTAGAAGCCCTGCTCGGCGGAGTCGGCGATGCCGCGTACGTACAGGGTGTGGCGCTCGCCGCTCAGCGCGATGATGGAGAAGGCGTCGCCGAGCTTGAGCCGTAGCGCCCTGGCGAAAGAGCGCTCGACCACCACGCCGTCGGACTGGGCGGGGTCGAGCCAGCGGCCCTCGGCCACGACCGGGTGCGCCACCCGGGGCGGCGTGGCGGGCATCGCGCGCAGCGCCGCGGGCTCCTTCTTGCCGTCCTGGACCACGGTGACGGGCGCGGATCTGTAGGGTCCGGCGGTCTGGGTGACCCCGTCGATGCCGCCCAGCCCGACCTGGGGGCTGTCCTTGGTGTAAAACCACACGTGGGCGCCGTCGGTCTGGGCGAACAGGCTGCGCCACGGGTTGGTGCCGTCTTCCAGCAGGGTGACGGCGGTGATCAGCGCGGCCACGATCCCGGCCACGGCGAGCACGGTGAGCAGCGCCTGGCCCCGCCTGGCCCGCAGGTCGGCCCTGATCCACCGGCTGCCCGCCCTGGCCGTACTCATCGGAGGTCGATCACCTCGCCGGCCGTCCCCGTACGCCTGCGGGCGATCCGGCCGTCGTCGACGATCGTGCCGTCGAACAGCGACACCAGGCGGTCCGCGAGGGCGGCCACGCGGGCGTCGTGGGTGACCATGACGATGCTCTGGCCGTCCTTGTGCACGTCGCTGAGCAGCCGGAGCACGTCGCGGGTGTTGCGGCTGTCGAGGTTGCCGGTCGGCTCGTCGGCCAGCAGCACGCTCGGCTGGTTGGCCAGCGCGCGGGCCAGCGCGACCCGCTGCTGCTCGCCGCCGGAGAGCTGGCCGGGCGCGGCGTCGGCGCGTTCGGTGAGGTTGAGGGCGCCCAGGAGGTTCTGGCGGCGTTCGCGGGCGTCCCGGGGTGAGGTCCCGGCCAGCAGCGCGGGCAGCTCCACGTTGTCGGCCACGGTCATGTTGGCGACCAGGTTGAAGAACTGGAAGACGAAGCCCACCTTCTTGCGCCGCAGCAGCGCCCAGGCGCTCTCCGACAGCGTGTCGACGCGCTTGTCGTCGAGCCAGATCTCACCGCTGGTGCGGGTGTCCAACCCGCCGAGCATATGTACCAGTGTCGACTTGCCCGACCCCGACGGCCCCATGATCGCGACGAACTCGCCCGGCTCCACCTGCAGATCCACCCCTCGCACAGCCGGTACGGGCACCGCGCCGTCGGAGTAGATCTTCACCAGGTTGACGGTCTTGATCACGCTCATGCCAGATCCTCCTGGCACCGTGCCAGCCAGTCCAGGTCGGCCTGGAGGTGCAGCATGGCCCCCTCGATGAGCAGGATCGCCACGCTGTCGGCGGGCGCCGTGCGGGCGAGGAGGTCGTTGAGGTCGCTCATGAGCGAAAGATAGTGCCGGCGCTGCCGGTTGATGAGGGCCATCCGGTCGGCGATGCCGGTGAGCGGGGCCAGCACGAGCTTCATGAAGAACTCGTCGCGCACCCGCGGGCCCTCGGTCGGCTCGTCCACCCAGGTGGTGAGCACGTCGCGGCCCTTGGCCGTCAGGTAGTAGACCTTCTTGTTCGGCCGGTTGGACTGTTCGACGTCAACGGCCCTGACCAGGCCGTCCTTCTCCAGCCTGCCGAGGGTCACATAGATCTGGCCGATGTTGGGAGAGGGATAGGCGCTGCCGAAGGTCTGCTCAAGGGCCTGTTTGAGCTCGTACCCGTGGGCAGGTTCCTTGGCCAGGAGCGCCAGCAGGTGCAACCGCAAGCCCCACCTCCCCCTTGTGTTACGGATGCGTTACGCGGTTCTCCGTTGACCGCCAGATTACATGTGTGCATAACATGAATGCATCTACCTAACACGAATGTAATCCTTCTGAACTGGGAGGTCATCGGGTGCATCGCTCGTTGCCGATCATGCTGGCCGTCTCCCTGGCGGCCGGGTGCGCGGCGACGGGTGACGAGGCCGGCGGCGATACCGGCACGGGCGGCACCGGCCCGATCACCTTCGCCACCGGGCGCGACACGACGGCGTACCTGCAACCCCTGCTGGATCGCTGGAACCAGGCCCACCCGGCCGAGAAGGTGACGCTCCTCGAACTGCCCGAGGCCGCCGACGAGCAGCGCGCGCAGATGGTGGCCAATCTCCAGGCCCGGAGCAACCGCTACGACGTGCTCGGGCTGGACGTGGTGTGGACTGCCGAGTTCGCGGAGAACGGCTGGATCATCCCCCTGGAGCGCGGGCTCTTCCCGCTCGACAGGCTCCTGCCGCCCGTCGTGGACACGGCGGTCTACAAGAACAAGCTCTGGGCGGTGCCGTACACGAGCAATGCCGGCCTCCTCTACTACCGAAAGGACCTGATCAAGAAACCGCCGCGCACCTGGGCGGAGCTTCGCGAAAAGGCCCTAGAGGTGACGAAAAAGCATGACATCGAGGGTTATGCCGGGCAGTTCCTTGCGTACGAGGGGCTGACCGTGAACTTCTCCGAGGCCGTGCAGTCGGCGGGCGGGCAGATACTCAGCCCCGACGGCACGGAGGTGACCCTTGACCCGGCCAAGGCCAGGATCGCGCTGGACTTCCTCATCCAGGGCCTGCGCGAGGGCTGGATCCCCAAGGAGTCGCTGTCGTACAAGGAGGAGGAGTCCCGCCTGGCCTTCCAGGAAGGGCGGCTGGCCTTCGCCCGCAACTGGCCCCACGCGTACGGGCCGGCGACGGCCAAGCTCGGCGGCAAGTTCGCGGTGACCAGGCTTCCCGGGCTCAACGGCCCGGGGTCGAGCACGCTCGGCGGAGTCAACCTGGCCGTCAGCGCCTACTCCAAGCACCAGCACACCGCCCAGGAGTTCATCCGCTACTTCACTGGCCTGGAGAACGAGCGGCGGGTGCTCACCGACGGCTCGTTCCCGCCGGTGTGGACCGAGCTCTACGACGACCCGGGCCTGATCAAGCGCTTCCCCTACCTGCCCGTACTCAAGGAGAGCATCCTCGCCGCCAAGGCGCGGCCGGTCAGCGCGAACTACAACCAGCTCAGCCTGGTGATCGCCAGCTCGGTCGCCAAGGCGCTGAGCCCTCCCTACACCGAGTCCGCCGACGACGTCGCGGTCTCCATGAAGTCCGAACTGCAAGAGATCATCAGCACACAGTGAGGCAGCCATGCGAAAAGCCAGAGCAGCAGCGATCCTGGCCGGGCTCGCGGTAGCGGTCGCCGCCTGCGGAAACGCGCCGACGACCACCCAGCCCACAGCGTCGGGCTCGGCGCCGGCGAGCGACGGCGGGGGCAAGACGCTCCAGGGCGTCAAGCTCGAGATCGCCGCCAAGTGGACCGGCGAGGAGCAGAAGAACTTCGAAAAGGTGCTCAAGGCTTTCTCCGACAAGACCGGCGCCACGGTCACCTATGCCTCCACCGGTGAGGACACCGGCGCCTACCTCGGCCCGCGCATCCAGGGCGGCAGCCCGCCCGACGTGGCGGTCCTGCCGCAGCCGGGCCTGGTGCAGCAGTACGCCAAGCAGAACGCGCTGAAGCCGCTGACCTCCGAGGTCACCAAGGAGATCGACACCAACTACACGCCGTACTGGAAGGAGCTGGGCTCCGCCGACGGCAAGCCCTACGGTGTGCTGATCAAGGCCGCGCACAAGTCGCTGGTCTGGTACCGCGCGCCGGCGTTCGAGGACGCGGGCGTGCAGCCACCGACGAACTGGGACGAGCTGGTCAAGGCGGCCCAGACGATCGCCGACTCCGGCACGGCGCCGTTCTCCCTCTGCGGCGCCTCCGGCTGGACGCTGACCGACCTGTTCGAGAACGTCTACCTGTCGAGCGCGGGCCCGGAGAACTACGACAAGCTCGCCAAGCACGAGATCCCGTGGACGGACGCCAGCGTGGCCACGGCTCTGCAGAAGATCCAGCAGATCGTGGGCAAGAAGGAGTTCGTCCTCGACGGCAGCTCCGGCGCGCTGCAGACCGACTTCCCGACCTGCGTGACCAAGGTGTTCGGCCAGAAGAAGGCGGCCATGGTCATCGAGGCCGACTTCGTCGCCACCCAGGCGACGCAGGACGGCGCCAAGGTCGGCGAGGATGCCAAGATCATCCCGTTCCCCAAGTCCGGTGACACCGCTCCGGTCGTGCTGGGCGGCGACGTGGCGGTCGCGATGAAGGACTCCCCCGGCGCCATGGCGCTGCTGCAGTTCCTCGCCTCCAAGGAGGGCGGCGAGATCTGGGCCAAGCTGCCCGGCTACCTGTCGCCCAACAAGAACGTCTCCCCCGACAACTACCCGGACCCGCTGACCAAGCAGCTCGGGCAGACGATCATCTCCGCCGGTGACGCCGTCCGTTATGACATGTCCGACCTGGCGCCCAGCGCCTTCGGCGGCACCGACGGCAAGGGCGAGTGGAAGGTGCTGCAGGACTTCCTGCGCAACCCGAGCGACATCAAGGGCGCGCAGACCAAGCTCGAAGATGAGGCCAAGAAGGCCTGGAAGTAAGAGGTAAGGCCGTGACCGAAAAGGTGGACGGCCCGAAGGCCCCGCGCGAGGACGACACCTCGCGCGGGCCCGCCTCCGGACCGGCTGAAACCCCCCGCACGCAACGACGCCTCGGCCCTTCGCCGACGGTCGCCATCGCCTTCCTCCTCCCCGCGGCCCTGCTGCTGGGAATCTGGGTGGTCTACCCCATCGTCTATTCGATCTTCCGCAGCCTGTTCGACGCGAGCGGCAGCGGATTCGTGGGCCTGGGCAACTACGCCACGATCTTCACCGACGCGGGCATGCTCACCACGATCAGGAACAACCTGATCTGGGTGGTCGTCGCCCCGATCGTGGTGACGACGCTGGGCCTGATCTTCGCGGTGCTCACCGAGCGCATCAAGTGGGCGACCGCGTTCAAGCTGATCGTCTTCATGCCGATGGCGGTCTCGCTGATGGCCGCGGGCGTGATCTTCCGGCTCGTGTACGACGAGGACCCGGGCAAGGGCGTCGCCAACGCCGTCCTGACCACGGTGCACGACACGTTCTCCTCCTCCCAGGGCTACCCGGACGCGCGGCCCCGTGAGGGCGACCAGTCGGGCGTCGTGGCGGACAAGGGCGCGATCGTCACCAAGCAGCCCGTCCAGCCGGGCCAGCCGGTGCTGATCCCGATCGTCGGCATCAAGCCGAACATCATGCCGAGCGCCGCCCAGCCCGCCAAGGCCGCGCCGCCGGGCAACGCTCTGTCCGGAACGGTGTGGTTCGACTTCACCCCGGGCGGTGGCGGCAAGAACGGCACGCCCGACGCCACCGAGAAGGGCCTGCCCGGCATGACCGTGGAGGCGGTCAAGGACGGCCAGGTGGCCGGCACCGCCACGACGGCCGACGACGGCTCCTTCCGCTTCACCGGGCTGGCCGCGGGTTCCTATGTCGTACGGCTGCCGCAGTCGAACTTCGAGGCGTCCTACCACGGCCTGACCTGGCTCGGCCCGACGCTCATCACCCCCGCGATCATCGGCGCGTTCGTCTGGGTGTGGGCCGGGTTCGCCATGGTGCTGATCGCGGCCGGGCTGGCCGCCATCCCGCGCGACTCGCTGGAGGCGGCCCGCATCGACGGCGCCACGGAGTGGCAGGTGTTCCGCCGGATCACCGTGCCGCTGCTGTCACCGGTGCTGCTCGTCGTCTTCGTGACGATGATCATCAATACGCTGAAGGTGTTCGACCTGGTCTTCATCATCGCGCCGCCATCGGTCCAGCCGCAGTCGAACGTGGTCGCGCTGGAGATGTGGCGGGTCTCGTTCGGCGGCGGGAACAACCAGGGGCTGGGCAGCGCGCTCGCCATCTTCCTGCTCATCCTGGTCCTTCCCTTCATGATCATGAATATCCGCCGGTTCAGAAGGGAAGACACATGACGACGGCAACCGCCCCGGCTCCTGCCGGGGTCCATGCGGGCGCTCCCCGCCGGAGTGTGATCACACGCATCGCCGACCGTCTCGGCGGGGGCGCCGTCCAGGTCGTGATGGTGCTGCTGGGCCTGTTCTGGCTGGTCCCGACGCTCGGTCTGATGGTCGTCTCGCTGCGCACCCCGGCGGTCAACGGCGCCGAGGGCTGGTGGACCGTCTTCACCAAGCCCGCCGAGCTGACCATCGAGAACTACAAGAACCTCCTGGCCAGCGGCTTCACCAGCTCTTTCTGGAACACCGTGTTCATCACGGTGCCGACCACGGTCCTGGTGATCGGGATCGCCGCGATGGCCGCCTACGCGTTCGCGTGGATGGACTTCCCGGGCCGTGACCTGTCGTTCCTGATCGTGGTCGGGCTGCTCATCGTGCCGATCCAGATCGCGCTGATCCCGGTCGCCATCTTCTACGGCGGCGTCGGCATCTTCGGCACGATCCCCGGCGTGGTGCTGTTCCACGTGGCGTTCGGGCTGCCGTTCGCGATCTTCCTGCTCCGGAACTTCTTCGTCGGCATCCCGGCCTCCCTGCTGGAGGCGGCGCGGATGGACGGGGCGTCGGAGGTGAAGATCTTCGTGCGGGTGGTGTTCCCGCTCGGCAAGCCGGCGATCGCTTCGCTGGGCATCTTCCAGTTCTTGTGGGTGTGGAACGACATGCTCATCGCGCTGGTCTTCGCCGACACGAGCAACCAGCCGATGACCAAGGCACTCCAGTCTCAGATGCGGCAGTTCGGGTCGAACGTCGACATCCTCTCGTCGGGCGCCTTCCTGTCGTTGATCATCCCGCTGGTCCTCTTCTTCGCCTTCCAGCGTTACTTCGTGCAGGGCATGATGGCCGGTTCGGTGAAGTAGCTCCGCATGTGCCAGCCAGATGCGGGGGCATGGGCACCCGCCTGCCGAGGGGGTAGGCGGGCGCCCGTAACGCTCCCGCTGACGCGCAGAGGATTGGCGGCGGCGCGTCTTAAAATTCAGCCATGAAGCTCCTCGCGGCGGCGGTCGCCACCTCCCTCGCTCTCAGCGCCGGCTCCATCGGTGTGGGCACCGCCCCCGGCGCTGAGGGCGCAGGTGATCCGTACTTCCCCAAGCAGGGCAACGGGGGCTACGACGCCACGCACTACGACCTCGCGCTGGGCTACGATCCGGGGTCCGACCAGCTGAGCGGCGTGGCGACGATCACCGCCCGGGCCACGCAGGAGCTGAGCCGCTTCGACCTGGATCTCGTCGACACCCTGACCGTGCGGTCCGTGGTGGTGAACGGCGCGGCGGCCGCGTTCCGGCGCAGCGGTCCTGAGCTCGTGGTCACCCCGCCCGGCAGGCTGGCCTCCGGGCGCCCCTTCTCCGTCGTGGTCCGGTACGACGGCAAGCCGACGTACGTCGTCGACCCGGACGGCTCACACGACGGCTGGATCCGTACGGATGACGGGGTGTTCAACGCCAACGAGCCGCAGGGGGCCATGACCTGGTATCCCGGCAATCACCACATGACGGACAAAGCCACGTACCGCTTCACGGTGACCGTGCCGAGCACGCGGGTCGCGGTGGCGAACGGCGACCTGGTGTCGCGGACGTCCCAAGGCGGTCGCACGACGTACGTGTGGGACGAGAGGGAGCCGATGGCCAGCTACCTCTCGACCGTCACAATCGGCAAATTCCAACTTTCCGACACCAAGATCGGAAATTTCCGCGTAATCACCGCTGTGGACCCGCGGAACGCTGCGAAAGCCGGAGACTTCGCCAAGCGCCACAAACCCATCCTTGACTACTTCGGCTCGCTCTTCGGCCCCTACCCGTTCTCCTCGACCGGCGGCATCATCGACCGCGCGTCGGACGTCGGCTACTCGCTGGAGACGCAGACCCGCCCGATCTACCCCCAAGTGCCGGGCGAGCCGCTGCTCTCCCACGAACTCGCCCATCAGTGGTTCGGCGACGCCGTGACGCCGACCCGCTGGAAGGACATCTGGCTCAACGAGGGCTTCGCCACCTACGCCGAATGGCTCTGGCAGGACAAGCTGGGCACCAAGAAGCTCCAAGACTCCTTCGACGAGGCGTACAGCCGTACCCCGGAGGACGAGTTCTGGCAGACGCCCGCCGCCGACCCGGGCGGCGCTGCCGGGCTCTTCAAGGACGCCGTCTACTCCCGCGGCGCGATGACGCTGCACGTCCTGCGCGGCGCGGTCGGCGACCGCGCGTTCTTCACCATCCTCAGGACCTGGGTCAACGATCACAAGTACGGCAACGCGGACACCGCCGCCTTCATCGCCCTGGCCCAGCGGGTCTCGGGCCGGGATCTCGGCACGCTCTTCGACCAGTGGCTGTTCCAGCGGGGCAAGCCCACGCTGTGATCATTCTGGTACGGCCGCCCACCGGATTCGGAGCGCGAGCCGTACCAGACCTGGCTAAGCTCAACAGCCATGGCCAGTCGTCCCTTGAACGAAGTCGTCGAAGCCGGATGGGCCAGTGCGCTGGAGCCCGTCTCCGAGCGCATCTCCCACATGGGCGAGTTCCTCCGCAATGAGATCGCCGAAGGCCGGCAATACCTCCCCGCGGGCGCCAACGTACTGCGCGCCTTCAACCAGCCCTTCGACGAGGTCAAGGTGCTGATCGTGGGCCAGGACCCCTACCCCACGCCCGGTCACCCCATCGGGCTGTCGTTCTCCGTCGCCGCCGACGTGCGGCCGCTGCCCGGCAGCCTGCTCAACATCTACAAGGAGATGGAGACCGACCTCGGGCTGCCGCGGCCGTCCAACGGCGACCTGACCCCGTGGGCCGACCAGGGCGTACTCCTGCTCAACAGAGTGCTCACCGTGATGCCCGGCAAGCCCGCCTCCCACCGGGGCAAGGGCTGGGAAGAGGTCACCGAGCAGGCCATCCGCGCGCTGGTGGCGCGCGACAAGCCGATGGTCGCGATCTTGTGGGGCCGCGACGCGCGCAACCTGGCGCCGATGCTCGGCAGCGTGCCGCGCATCGAGTCCGCGCACCCGTCTCCGCTGTCGGCGCGCAACGGATTCTTCGGCTCCCGGCCCTTCAGCCGCGCCAATGAGCTCCTAGTTCAGCAAGGCGCCGGTCCTGTCGAGTGGAAGCTGCCCTAGCATCTTCGCCATGAGTGATAACGAGAAGTTCCTGCGCCTGACGGTCGAGCTGACCGTCGAGGTGCTCGACGTGGACGCGCTGCAGGCCGCGGCGCTGGCCGAGATCCGGCACCCCGACGCCGACCTCACCGAGGAAGAGCGGGCCGAGCAGGTGGAGCTCGTCAACTCCGACGACACCGGCGCGTCGGCCCTGCAGTGGCTGATCGAGCCGGACCACGTCCTGCAGCTCGTCGACCACATCGACGAGATCGAGCCGCGCGAGGCCGTCCTGGGCGTCGAGCCCTCCGACGGTCCTAGCGAGGAAGAGGAAGAGGACGACCACGAGCACGCCTGAGTCCAGGGCGGGCCACGAGTGTCTGTTCGGTCGGCAGTATCGATCGGCATCGTGGCCCGCGCTGTGAGTTGTGCGCCAGCATGTTGTGAGTCGCGCGCTGGTGCGCCGTGACTGTGATCTGCGAGCTGTGAGGGGACACTGAATTGATCGTCGCGTTCTCGATCACGCCGCTGGGCGTCGGCGAGGGAGTCGCCGAGCCGGTCGCGCGCGCCGTCAAGGTGGTGCGGGAGAGCGGGCTGCCCAACCGGACGGACTCCATGTTCACCACCATCGAGGGTGAATGGGACGAGGTCATGTCGGTGGTCAAGCAGGCGGTGGACGCGGTGGCCGAGGTGGCGCCGCGGGTCAGCCTGGTGCTGAAGGCCGACCTCAGGGCCGGGGTCACCGACGGCATGACCACCAAGATCGAGTCCCTCGAACGCCACCTGTCCTGACCGGTGCCCTTGGGCTGGGGTCGGTCAGACAGCCAGTCGACCCTGGCCTAGTTGGCGAGGGCGTGCCGCCAGTGCTCGGCGGCTTGGGCCATGTCCTGGTGAAGGTGCTGGAAGAATTGGCTGGCGGTGTGCATGCGGGAGCCCGCCGGGTTGGTCACGCCGTAAAGCTGGGCGCCCTGCTGGGTGAAGTCCGCCCACAGGGCCATGCCCTGGAGGCTGGCCAGCCAGGCCTGATAGCAGACGTGGTCGTCGATCAGGTACCTTTCGCGCCGTCCCTGGCGTTCGCGGGCGACCAGCCCGCGCTGGCCGAGCCAGGCGACCGCCTTGGAGACCGAGGCGGGGCTCACCTGTAGCCGGGCGACGAGTTCGGCGGCGGTGGCGCCGCCGGTATCGCTGACGAACAGGCAGACGAGGACCCTGGCCATCATGGCCGGGATCCCGGTCTGGGTCATCATCGTCGCGAAGCGCTCCTCGAAATCCCGCCCCGATTCCGGGTCCCACCCCGGCGCGTCCGCGTGGGCGACGGGCGCGACGGGCGCGACCTGCGCGACCGGCCGGTGGCGACGGGCCCGCCACTGAGTGGCCTGCTGGGCCTGGTTGGCCCGGTAGCGGTGGTGTCCGCCGTTTCGGGCGACCTCGCGAATGATCGTGGACTTGGACCGTCCGAGCCGGCGGGCGATCTCGGCGTACGGAAGGCCCGCGGTCAACCCGGCGGCGACGCGCTGGCGCTCCTCGTAGGCCAGACGGCCTCCTGCCATCGTCACTCCTCTCCTCCGCGGCGGGCCGATCATGCCTGCCGGTGCATTCAGCTTCAGAGTCAACGCATCGACCGCGCCGCTTCTAGCTCGGCTTATCGCTGCGACTTGTTGTTTCTGATGGAACCACATTCCTAGCGTTTCGCTCATCGCAAACACAGCACACGACAAGGAGACTGCGGTGAGCGCAACATTGCCGACCGAGCGGCGCGCGGACCACCCGTTCGACCCGCCCACGGGATTGGCCGAGCTCCGCGAGCATCGCCCGCTGAGCCGGCTGGCCTACCCCGACGGTCACAAAGGCTGGCTGGTCACCAGCCACGCCCTGGTGCGCGAGGTGCTGGCCGACTCGCGGTTCAGCGTCCGGGCCGAGCTACGGCACATGCCGATCCCCGGGGTCCCGGACAGCGACCAGCCTCCACCTCCAGGGATGTTCGGCGGCATGGACGCGCCGGAACATACGCGCTACCGCCACCTGCTCACCGGGAAGTTCACCGTTCGCCGCATGCGCCGGCTGAGCGAGCGGGTCACGCAGATCACCGAAGAGCACCTGGCCGCGATGGAGCGGCAGGTCGGCCCGGTGGACCTGGTGACGGCCCTGGCGCAGCCGGTCCCCGCGCAGATGATCTGCGAACTGCTCGGCGTGCCGTACCAGGACCAGGCGCGATTCCAGCAGCACACGCTGGACCTGTTCCGCCTGAACGCCTCGCCGGAGGAACTGGCGGCGGCCTACGGAGCGGTGCACGCGTTCGTCCAGGAGCTGGTCGCGGCCAAGCGCGTGGCCCCCACCGACGACCTGCTCAGCGACCTGACCGAAACCGATCTCACCGACGAGGAACTGGTCAACATCGGCTTCGTGCTGTTGGGCGCCGGTATGGACACCACGGCCAACATGCTCGCGCTCGGCGTGTTCGCGCTGCTCGTCCACCCCGGCCAGCTCGCCGCCCTGCGCGCGAACCCCGACATCGCCGACCGCGCGGTCGAGGAACTGCTGCGGTACGCGAGCATCATCCCGTTCACCATCCGCACGGCCCTGACCGACGTGGAACTGAACGGTGAGGTGATCAAAGCCGGGGAGACGGTCACCATCTCGGTGCCGGCGGCCAACCGCGATCCCGCGCATTTCGCCGACCCCGACACCCTCGACCTGGTCCGCTCGACCAGCGGGCACGTGGCCTTCGGCCACGGCGTGCACCAGTGCCTCGGTCAGCAGCTCGCGCGAGTGGAACTGCAGGTCGCGCTGCCCGCGCTGGTCACCAGGTTCCCGGACCTGCGCCTGGCCGTCCCGGTTCAGGACGTGGCCCTGCGCACCGACATGGTCATCTACGGCGTGCACGCGCTGCCCGTCGTCTGGGGGGTGTGACCCATGCCGAAGGTCTGCTTGATCACCGGGGCATCGGCCGGTATCGGTCTGACGACCGCCCTGGAACTCCTGCGCGCCGGCCACGTCGTGTACGGGGCTGCCCGGCGCGTACGGAAGATGGACGTCCTGCGCGAGGCCGGAGGGCACGTTCTGGAGATGGACGTGCGCCACGACGCCGACCTCGACCGGGCGATCGCCACAATCCTGGAGGAGCAGGGCCGGATCGACGTTCTGGTCAACAACGCCGGAACGGTCCTGCACGGCGCGGTCGAGGACGTACCCCTGGACCGGGCGCGCGACCAGTTCGAGGTCAACGTCCTGGCTCCCGCCCGATTGATCCAGCTCGTCCTGCCACACATGCGCGAACAGGGATCCGGGGTGATCGTCAACGTATCCTCGATCGGCGGCGAGATCAGCCTGCCGCTGGGCGCCTGGTACTACGCCGCCAAACACGCCCTGGAGGCCCTCTCCGACACGCTGCGCATGGAGGTCGCGCCGTTCGGGATCAACGTCGTGATCGTTCAGCCCGGCATCATCAAGACCGAGTTCGAGGACCAGACCGCCGCGCAACTGCGCGACCACTCCGGGCTCGGCGCCTACCGTTCGATGGCCGAGGCGATGGCCGAACGCAGCGAGAACGGGCTCGCCGAGGGCTCCGATCCCCGGGTCGTCGCCGAGGCCATCCGCGCGGCAGTCGAGTCCGACGCCCCGCAGACCCGCTACGCCGTCGGCTGGCTCGCCGACAAACTCCTGGAGCTCAACCGGACCCTGCCCGACCGCGAGTTCGACGCACTGGCGAGCCGCTCGATCACCGGAGGCACAGCATGAAGACCACCATGGTCAACCGTTGCGGCCCCCAGCCATCTGCCTCCGGTCCACCGCTCACGGGGTTTCGCCCTTCCGCCCTCTAGTACATTTCGAGATATGTCTTGACCCGTCCTGAAGACGCGACATATCGTGTTGCTCGACAACAACGCGATACTACGCGTTCCAGGAGGTGGGTTGAGTGCACGAGCGAGTACCCGTTCTTGTCGTCGGCGGCGGTTACGCCGGGCTGAGCGCGGCGGCGCTGCTGGCATGGCGCGGAGTGCCTGTCATGCTGGTCGAGCGGCACCCCAGTACGTCGGTCCAGCCCAAGGCGTTCGGGGTGGGACCCAGAGCCGTCGAGTTACTACGGCCGGTGCCCGGGGTCGAGCAGTCGCTGCGCGACATCTGGCAGGGCATCGGTGACGGCATGCGCATCGCGATCGCGGCGAACCTGGCCGACCCGAACCCGCACATGATCGTGACCGGCGACACAGAGGACTTCGCCTTTCTCGCCGACATCACGCCCGCGGCCCAGGTGGGCGCCCCGCAGGCGGAGGTCGAGCGAGTGCTGCGGGCCAAGGCCGAGGAGCTGGGGGCCGACCTGCGGTTCTCCACCGAACTGGTCTCGCTGGAGCAGGACGCCGAGGGCGTCACGGCGGTCATCCGCGCCGACGGGGTCGACAGTGTCGTACGGGCCGACTACGTGGTGGCCGCCGACGGCTTCCGCAGCCCGCTCCGTACCCAGCTCGGCATCCCTGCTTCGGGGAAGGGCGAGCTGGGCCTGATGTGCTCGATCATGTTCGATGCCGACCTGACCGGGCTGGTACGCGAGCGCGAGGTCACCCTCTGGTACCTGCAGAACGAGGTCTTCACCGGCGCCATCGTGACCGGCACGGGCGTGGGCGCGCACGTGGTGGGGGTCAACTATGACCCCGCCAAGGGTGAGAGCGAGGCCGACTTCACCGAGGAGCGCTGCGTCGAGCTGGTACGGGTGGCGACCGGCGTGCCCGACCTCGACGTACGCGTGCTCGACAAGACCACCTTCGCCATGGCGCACGTCCTGGCCGACCGCTACCGCGACGGGCGGGTGTTCCTGGCCGGCGACGCGGCCCACACGATGCCGCCCACCGGCGGGCAGGGCGGCAGCACGGCGCTCCAGGACGGCTGCGACATCGCGTGGCGGCTCTGGCTGGTGGCGACCGGGCAGGCCGGACCGGATTTCCTCGACACCTACGACGCCGAACGCCGTCCCATCGGCACGCTGATGGCCGACGCCCAGCTCGCCAACCTCGGCCACCGCATGCCTCCGGCGATGCGTACCGAGTACCCGGAACCGCTCGAAGACCCCATGGCCGCCATGATCGGATACCGCTACCACTCGACGGCGATCCTGGCCGAGCCCGACGACGACGGGGCGATCCTGGAGGATCCGCGCGTACCGACCGGGCGTCCGGGCAGCCGCGCCCCGCACGTGCCGCTCGACTGGGACGGGCAGCTGATCTCGACCATCGACCTGTTCGGATCCGGTTTCGTACTGATCGCCGGGCCTGGGGGGCAGCACTGGATGGACGCGGGGCGGCTGATCAAGGAGCGGCTGCGCATCCAGCTGACGCGCGTGCTGGTGGATGAGGAGCTGATGGACGTCGAAGGCTGCTGGACGGAGAGGTACGGCGTGGACAGGGGTGGCGCCGTGCTGATCCGGCCCGACGGCTACGTCGCCTGGCGCTCGCCGTACGCCGACCCAGACCCCGCGACCACTCTCGAAGGGGTGCTCCGGCAGGTGCTCAACCGCTGACGGCGCCCCAAGAGGCGCGCCATCTGTCGCTGGCGCGGCCACTCGGTTTCCTTGGTCGCCTCGGTTACCTTGGTCGCCTCGGAAGTGGCGCAGCCGCCCGGTCCACCTGGTCGCCTCAGAAGAGGCGCAGCTGCCCGGTTCGTTGCGCTCGTGCCTCTCCCAGCCGGAGCGCGACGACCGCCGCGAGCAGCAGGACTCCGGACAGTGCTGCCAGCCCGGCCAGTTCCCCGGCCAGGTCGCCCATGCCCTGCCCGTCGAGCAGCGCACCACGTACGACCGCCAGGCTGCCGGTGAGCGGGAGCGCCGAGCCGACGGCCCGGATCCAGCCGGGCAGCGCGAACACCGGCAGCCGCACCCCGCTGGCGAACCACATCGGATCATCCAGCAGCGTGTAGAGGAAGGCCGCGTCCCTGGAGAAGATCAGCAGGCTGTTCAGGAACGCCCCCCACGCGACCGCGGGCACCAGCATGGCCAGGAAGACCACCGCGTACATGGCGGGGTGGGCCACGTTCACCACGTCCAGCAGCGTGAACATCGCCACCGCGAAACACACGAACAGCCAGGCGTTCTGCACCAGCGCGCCGAACCCGTTGGCGACGACCACGACCAGCCGGTTCGCGGGTGACAGGAAGAGGAGTTCCAGCGTGCCGGTCTGGCGCTCGAAGGAGAAGTGCCAGGCCGACTGCACCAGCGAGAAGAAGAACGTGAACCCGAGCGCGCCCGTGGCCAGGAAGGCGAGCAGCCGTTCCGGGTCGGCGGCCAGCGGCCAGCGCTCGGCGATGCCCGGCGTCGCGGCCAGCGGCCGGAGCGTGTAGTAGGTCTCGGCGAGCTTCAGCAATGGCCAGACCAGCATCGAGAGCAGGACCAGCTTGCTGCCGAAGATCTGGCGATGCTGCTTGAGCGCCTCGGCCCGCATGACCTTCACCGCGTGCCTCATGTCATCACCTGCCACCGGCTGGTGCGGTTGCCGAGCGCGCAGGCCGTACATCCGGTGCCGGTCTCCGTCCGGCACCACACCGGAGCCGCACCCACCTCCGCGCGGGTCCACGGCGGGGTGACGCCCATCCGGGGGCGGCACCATGTCGACGTCACGCCCATCCCCGTGCGGCACGGCGACCAGCTCGTGTGCGGCGCGATCATGCGACCACCTCCAGGGAACAGTCGCTCAGCGCGATCATGCGACCACCTCCAGGGAACGGTCGCTCAGCGCGATCATGCGACCACCTCCAGGGAGCGGTCGCTCAGCGCGAGGATCGCGTCCTCGAGGGACGGCTCGACGATCTCCAGCCCGCCGAGCGCGCCGCCCGCCTCGATGATCGTCGTGGTCAGCTCCCCGGTCAGGTCGTCCGGATGGTTCAGCTCGACCACCCCGCCCGGCGCTACCCGTACGCGGCTGTCGAAGGCCCGTACGGCGGCCTCGATCTGGGGCGACAGGTTCGTGACCGTGACCCGGACCGTACGATGGCAACCGGTCTGGGCCATCAGCTCGGCCGGCGAGCCTGCCGCGAGGTGGCGACCGTCGCCGATCACGTACACGTGCTCGCAGAGCTGCTCGACCTCGGCCAGGTAGTGGCTGGTGAGGAGCACGCCCTTGCCCCGCTCGGCCAGCCCGGCCACGACCCTGCGCAGGTCACGGGCGATCGGCGCGTCGAGCCCCAGCGTGGGCTCGTCGAGCAGAAGGTAGTCGGGGTCGTTGATCAGGCCCCGGGCGATGGACAGGCGCTGGGTCATGCCGCGCGAATACTGTTCGACACGGGTGGCGGCGGCGTCCGTCAGACCGACGAGTGCTAGCAGCTCTTCGATGCGCGGCTTGAGGACCTTTGTGGGGATGTCATAGAGCTGGCCGAAGTACCAGAGATTCTCCCGGCCGGTCATCCGTGCGTAGACCATGCGCTCGCCGCCGGCGATCAGGTTGATCCTCTTGCGTACGGCATGCGGCTGTTTGACCGGGTCGAGGCCGCCCACGCTGACGGTGCCGGACGTCTGCCGGAGCAGAGTGGACAAGATCTTGATGGTGGTGGTCTTGCCCGCGCCGTTCAGCCCGAGCAGCCCAGTGACGCGGCCGCCAGGGATCGACAGGTTCAAGCCGTCAACGGCCACCTTCGCGCCGAACTCCTTGCGCAGGTTCACTGTCTCGATCACCAATAATTCCTTTCACCAATAATTCCGCTCATCAATAATTCCGCTCATCAATAATTCCGTTCCATGGCCCTGCGCTCCGCCCAGGGCATCGCGAGAAATCCGGCGGCGGCGTAGGCGAGACCGAGCACGACGGCGACGGCGAGGCGCTCCGGGTTCAGCCCGGTGCCGCCGGTGAAGACACCGCGCACCACGTCCATGGCGGCCGTCACCGGCACCACCTCGCCTAGCCATCGGACCGCCTCAGGCAGGTACTCCCTCGGAAAGGTGAACCCGGACAGCAGGGCGATCGCGTGAAACACACTGTTCTGGGTGATGTGCGCCTCACCGGCGACGATCATCACGTTGCTCAGCACGGCCGACATCCCGAACACCGCCAGAGCCAGCCCCGCTACGGCCAGTACCGCGTCCACCGCCCCCGTCGGCGCCGGCCGTACCCCGAACAATGCCGCGCACCCGAACAACACGGCCACCTCTACCGCCACCGCGGTGAAGGCGAACGCCGAGAACCCCAGCAGGTACGGCAGGCGCCGCGCCGGAGCGACGAGCAGCGCGCCCATCGTGCCTTCGCGCTGCTCCTGGATCATCGCCTTGGCGATCCAGAGGATGCCGTGGACGACGAACATGTACGCGCCGGCGCCCACGGCGATGTACCCGAGATAGTCGCCGGTGCCCGCCTTTCCGCGGAACTCCGCGGATATCTCCCCGCCCGCCACGGCCCGCAGCCCCAGATAGGCCAGCCCGATGGTGAAGAAACCCAGCAACAAGGTGCCGATGAAGTATGACCATGGGTAAGCCCGCCTGGTCACCAACCACGACCGTCTCAGGGTCGCCCATGCCACGCTCATAAGTCTCCTTTGGGAACTTACTGAGTTTCTATCAGAGACTCACTTGACGGTAAAGTCGGGGAATGGCCAGAGAGCTGCGCTCGCAGGACGCCGACTGCTCGATCGCCCAGGCGGCCGCCGTGATGGGCGATTGGTGGAGCCTGCTCATCGTCCGCGAGGTGACCCGCGGCCACCGCCGATTCGACGACCTGCTGGGCGAGCTGGGCATTTCCCGCAAAGTCCTCACAGAACGCCTCAAGCACCTGGTGGAGCATGGGGTGCTGACTCGTGAGCCGTATCAGAGCGGCCCGGTGCGGTACGAGTACGTACTCACGGACGCCGGCTGGGCACTGGCGCCCATGCTCATCACGATGCAGGACTGGGCGGACCGCTGGCTCCTCGGCGACGGCACCCTCACGGGTGTGGCGGCCCCACGAAGCCCAGAAGCCGCCCGCGTCCACGCCCTACTGGGCACCCAAATCCCGGGCTCGCTACGCCTGCCCGCCGCCATCAACCGTCTACCGGTCACCACTGACCAGACCAACACCATTGACCTGACCGACGCCACTGACCAGACCGACGCCACTGATCACATCGGCAGCGCCAACCGCACCGGCAGGGCCGACCGGGCCGACCGGGCCGACAGCGCTAACCAAGCCGGTAGCACTAGCCAGGCCGGTAGCGCCAACCGCCTATCGTTCACCACTCACTCGAACGGCACTGGCGTCCACACGCAAGCCACAACCGACCCCACCGATCGAACGGCGTCGCTCGATGTGGTGGCGGATGCGCGGGCGACGGTCCTGTTCGCGTATCCGTCGACGGGCATGCCCGCGCCGCTACCGCCCGGCTGGAATCAAGTCCCTGGAGCAGCGGGCTGCACGCTGGAGAACCGTATCTTCCGCGATAGGCATCCCGAGTTCGCCGCCCATGACATCGCCATCCTTGGAGTGAGCACGCAACGCCCCGACGAGCAGGCCGCCTTCGCCGCCGCTGAAGACATCCCGTTCCCCCTGCTCTCGGACATGGACCTGCGCCTGGCGGCGGCTCTCCGCCTCCCCACCTTCCGCGCCGGCCAGGCCCTGCGGCTCAAGCGCCTGATCCTGGTCGTGGACCGTTCCCGGGTGATCCGCCACGTCATCTTCCCCGTACTGGACATCCCGGCCGCCATCACCGAGGCATTGACAGCCGCCGAAGTTATCAGCTGAGCAACGCAAACACCTGACGATCCTCGTCCAGCGCCCCCTCCGGCCATCCCCCCGATCCTCGAACGGCGCCCCCTCTCGCCATCCCCGAGGCTCGCCGGGGGATTAGCTGGCGATCAGTTGCTCTCGCTCCGCCAGCAGTGCTCTGTGCTGGGCTTCCAGTTGCGTTCTGCGGCTGGCCAAGGCCTGTACGGTCTTGGCGACCCACTGGGAGATCGAGGCCACCTCGTCGCGGGTCTTGTTGATGCGCTGGTGTTTGAGCGCGTCAGTGATGATGTTGTCGAAGAACGAGTCCACGAACCACCGCGTGTCCACCTTGGGCATCTGGAGGTCGGCGACCCATCCGATGTCCGCCAGTTCGCGGGAGAAGACGTCGAGCGCTCGCTGGGCGTGCCAGGCCGCCTGGTCCGCCCTTGACAAGTGGCCGTGTTCGATCGCGTCGGCTAGGACACCGCCACCGAGCATGTCCCAGGTCGACGCGCCGCGTGCCTTGTTCAGCAGCATCAGGACGACGCCCAGCGCCTCGCGCGCGGCCGTGCCCGCTTGCCAGGCTTCGACATGTTCCCTGATGTCGGCTTGTGTGTCGGCCAGCTTCTTCGATGTCCCGAGCAGCTTCCGACCGCGTTCCTTGTCTAGCCCGATCAGGAGCCGCTCCTTGTCGGCCAGCAGCTTCTCGTACGCCTGATGTACCCCCGAGATCGAGGCCAGTTCGCGGTCGGTGCCCTCCAGGTCGGCGGTCAGATCGTCGAGCCGCCTCCGCTGGCCGTGCAGCCGCTCCCAGGCGGCCTCGGCTTCGGCTCGTTCCCTCGCCAGCCTGTCCTCTTTGGAGCCCGCGACGGGGGCGGCGAGCAGGGCCAGGAAGGCCCCGAGCCTGCCTTCGAGGCGGGCGACGTCATGCTGCTCTTTGGCCAGTTGCGTCTCCAGCCGGCCGGTCAGCTCGGTGACCGCCCGGATCTGGTCGGCTGTCGCCTGCCGCTGGGTGGTCAGGTGGTCGAATCGGCGAATCTGCTCGCGGGACTCACGTAATTTACGGTCAACGTCTGCGAAAGCGTCCACATGGGTTCTACGAATGGCGGCCATACGGGGTTCCTCCAAAGAGGGTGTCGACCGGTTTACACCGCCAGGGCTGTGGGCTGGGGGCTATGGGCTGTGGGCTATGGGCTGTGGGCTATGGGCTGTGGGCTATGGGCTGTGGGCTGGGGGCTATGGGCTGGGGGCTATGGGCTGTGGGCTATGGGCTGTGGGCTGGGGACGGGTCCGTCAGCTCACCGCCAACGACAGCCGACAAGTCGCATGCCAGGGTTGCCGTGGGCTGGTGCGGGTCTACCTGGTCACTGCCGATGATGGCCGACAGGTCGCATGCCGGGCTTCCTCCCAGAAGGTGTAAGCCGGTCTATGCCACGAGAGCTGGGGACGGGTCCGTCAGGTCGCAGCCGATGACGGTCGGCATGTCGTGGGCGGTGCGGTGGGTGGCGCACAGCCAGTCGTTGAGGGAGCCGGTGAAGCTCGATGGTGGGCCCACCTTGAGGTGGGTGACCTGGCCTGTGCCAGGGGGTGAGTCGGTCCTGAGGTAGGCGACCTGGCCCGCGCCCGGAACCTGCGCGACCTTGAGCCGGCCGATGCGGCCGATGCGGCCGTGGCTGGTCGGGTCGGTGCCGCAGGGGGTGAGGTGGACCGTGAACGGTGAGCCGCCATGCCCGGCTGAGGTCGCTATTCGGACGTGGTCGTCGATCGCGCGCTCGGTGGCGTCCGGGTGGGTCGCGACGAAGGCCAGGTGATCGGTGACGAGGTGGTGTGCCACTCTGCGGAGCAGGCTCGTGGCGCACAGGCTGTGGGCGCAGGCTGCGCCGTCCAAGGTGATCTCGGGCAGGGCGAAGCGACGCAGTCCCCGGGAGGTGACGCGCAGACAGTCGCAGGCGCCGGTGTCAGCCGGGTCCCATGGTGGGCAGGTGGCGTCCCCGTGCACCTGCACGTCCCAGCCCAGCCAGTCGTCAGCCAGCCGGAACATGGGCGGCTCACCGACTGCCGGAAAGGTGACCGGGTCGTCTCCCCGCCGACGACCGACCGCCCCGGACACCGGCCCCCCGACGACCGACCCGAAAGCCGACCCGAGAGCCGACCTGGATACCCGCCCGGACATCGGCCTAGAGACCGGCCCGGACACCGACCCAGAGGTCGCCCCGGACACCGGCCCAGAAGTCGGCCCGGACACTGGTCCAGAGGTTGGTTGAGAGCCGCAGGATCTGGGTGATGGCGAGGGAGCGGTGGGAATGTCGGTGTGTCGATCGCAGGTGAGCAGTGTGATGCCGGTCAGCGGATCTATGACCAGCCCTTCGCACTCCTGCGCCACCGCGCGCGCCGCCGCGCGGGCCACCTGGATGCTGGTGGGCAGCGTGTGCGGGGGTGCTGTCGTGGAGACCACGACATGCTGCTGGGCTCGGCGGAGCAGGTGGCGCTCCTCGATCGCGAGCGTGACACCGGCCGGTCTCCAGGGGGAGCGGTGATGGGTGACGGTCAGAAGCGGGCTGCCCAGAGCCGCGCTCACTGCCCGTCTGTAGGGCCTGCCGACCCGCCATGGCACGAACGACTCGATGTCGAAAGGGACGCGCTCGACGGGGACGATGAAGTGAGACGTCAGGCGGGCAGGCAGGGGCAAAGTGATCTTCACGAGAGCCTCCGGATGTGCGGTGGGGCACCAGGATCGGAGATCGGGAGGTGGAGGCGTGGAGGCGAACAGCGTTCTGGGGATAAGTTTCGGCAACCGGAGCCAGGGCTGTGGATAAGGACATCCGTCGAGACTCCTGCGGGCCGCCAGACCAATGCCGAACCGACCAGCGATGTTCAGAACGGTGATCCAGATCCGCTCTTCTGGGTAGTCAGACAGGTGATCCAGATCCGCTCTTCTGGATGGTCAGACAGGTGATCCAAGCCCGCTCTTCTGACCACTGGGAGATCTGAAGATCGCCATGCTCTGCCCAGGCAGCCAAACCCCCTCTTCACCAGCGGCGACCGGCTCATCAGAGGCCAGCAGGGCCGCCCCCACCGACACCGGCAACGTCACCGAGTCCGCCCCGAAATTGACGATGACGCAGACCGAGCCCCGCCACATCACCAGCCACTTCCCGTCCGGATCGAACTCCACCCGGACCCTGTCGAAATGCGGGTCGGACAGCTCGGGCAGCGCCTTGCGCAGTGCGATCAGGTCGCGGTACCAGCAGAGCAGCGACCAGTGGACCTCCTGTTTCACCTCGTCCCAGTCGAGCTTTGAGCGCAGGAACGTCTCCTCACGCGACGGGTCTGGAGCGTCCCAGGCGTACCCGAACCCGTCGAACTCCTGCTCTCTCCGCCCGCCCTCGCTCTCGCGCAGTTGCGGATCGACATGGTCGGAGAAGAACAGGAACGGCGTACCGGCCCCCCACTCCTCGCCCATGAACAGCATCGGGGTGAACGGCGAGGTCAGCAGCAGCCCGGCGCCGAGTTTGAGGGCGGAGACGGGCAGCCGGTCGCCCAGGGGCCGGTTGCCGATCTGGTCGTGGTTCTGCAGGCAGGCGACGAGCCGGTGGCCGGGAACTCCGGCGAACGGCGCGCCGTGCGTACGGCCGCGGAAGCTCGACCAGCCGCCCTCATGGACGACACCACGGGTCAGCGCCTTGGCCAGCGCGGACAGGTCGGTGAAGTCGGCGTAGTAGCCGTGGCTCTCGCCGCTCACCGCGCAGTGCAGCGCGTGGTGGACGTCGTCGTCCCACTGTGCGGTCATTCCGAGCCCACCCGCGTCGAGGGAGCGGATCATGCGCGGGTCGTTGAGGTCGGATTCGGCGATGAGCGACAGCGGCCTGCCCACCGCGCAGGACAGCGCGTCCACCTGGTCGGACAGCTCGGCCAGCAGGTGCGTGGCGCGTTTGTCGTGCAGCGCGTGCACGGCGTCGATCCGCAGGCCGTCGATGTGGTAGTCGCGCAGCCACTGCAGGGCGTTCTCGATGAAGTAGCGGCGTACCTCGTCGGACCCCGGCCCGTCGAGATTGACCGCCTCGCCCCAGTAGCTCCCGCTGAATCCGGCGAAGTAGGGCCCGAAGGGGTGCAGGAAGTTGCCCGACGGTCCCAGGTGGTTGTAGACGACGTCGAGCAGGACGCCGATGCCGGCGCGATGGCAGGCGTCGACGAACGACTTGAGCCCGTCGGGGCCGCCGTAGGTCTCGTTGACCGCGTACAGGTCCACCCCGTCATAACCCCAATTGCGCCCCCCGGGCACCGGCGCCACCGGCATGACCTCCACGAAGTCCACGGACAGCTCGACGAGATGCGGCAGCTTCTCGATGGCCGCCTCGAATGTTCCAGCCTGGGTGAAGGTGCCGATGTGCAGCTCGTAGATCACCGAGCCGCGCAGGTCACGGCCGGTCCACTCGTGGTCGGCCCACGTGTAGCGCGCGTGGTCGTAGACGGCGCTGGGCCCGAAGACGCCATCGGGCTGGCGGCGGGAGCGGGGGTCGGGGTACGGGCCTTCGCCGTCGAGTACGTACCGGTAGCGAGTCCCATGGCCGGCCTCGGGTACGTCGGCCGCCCACCAACCGCCCTCACCTGCGGTCATCGCGCGACGCCCGTCGAGGACGTCGTCCAGGTCGACCTCCACGGTCGTGGCATTCGGGGCCCACACCTCAAGGATCATGTCTCTCCAGCAGCGCGACGGGGTATCGGGCGAGCAGGTGAGCAAGGGGGACGCGGCCGGTGTACACGCCGCCGGTCAGCAGTTCGCGCCAGGTGCCGTTGGGGAGGGTTAACGTGGTGCCGCCCCAGCCGAGCCGCATCTCCCGCTCGCCAAACCGTACATCGGGGGTATGTGCATCTGCGGCCTGCGAGCCCGTGGTCGGTGCACCTGCGGTCTGTGCGCGGCGGGCGAGGCGGACGGGCAGCCGCGTGGCGACCGCGACCGCGCTCGGCGGCTCGTCACCGCGGGCGAAGGCGATCGCGTGCTCCGCCGCCTCACCCTCCGCCAGAAGCGGTGTGTACGGCGCCGCGGGGTCGAGCCGCCGGCGCAGCCGCAGCGCCTGGGTCGTCAGCGCGAGCTTGGCCGCGTCCCAGCGGGACACCGGCGACCGCCCGAACGTCACCGGCCGCCGGTTGTCCGGGTCGACCAGCGAGAAATCGGTCATCTCATTGCCCTGGTAGACGTCCGGCACCCCCGGCATCATCAGCTGGACGACCTTGGCGCCGAGCGAGTTGGCCATGGCGAAGGCGTCGATGCGCTCGGTGAACTCACCCACCGGCAGCTTTACGGCCGCGGCCGCGAAGTCGCGTAGCCGCTGTTCGTACCCCGGATCCGGATTTATCCAGGAAATGGAGGTCTTCGCCTCCCGCGCCGCCTTGAGCAGGTATTCGGCGAACCGTTCGCCGGAGATCGGCCAGGCCGCCATGAGGTTCTGCCAGGCCAGGTAATCGAGCCGCGGATCGAAGCTCACGGCCGCCGACCACTCCGACACCGCCTCCGCCCACTCGCCGGGCAGCTCCGACAGTACGGCCAGCCGGGCGCGTACGTCCTCCGACCGCTTGGTGTCGTGCGTGGACAGCGTGGTCATCGTGTACGGCCGCAGGTCACGGCAGAACGCGTGGAAGTCCGGCACCGAGACGCCGAACAGATCCGGATCACCGCCGACCTCGTTCAGACACGACAGGGGGAACCACCGGTACAGCGCCGTGTCCTCGACCCCCTTGGCCATGATCGGCCCGCAGGTCTGCTGGAAACGCGTGATCACGTCGGCGGGGCCGGACAGGACCTGCTGGACGAATGGTTGCACGGCGGGCGAGCACGCGTCGGCGGCGCGTTCGACGATCTCCACCGACGCGGGCGGCGGCGACTCGCCCGGCATCATGTACGCCCGGTACACCGGCATCGCGGCGAGCAGCTCGGCCACGGCGGCCGGAGCGCAACCGGCGGCGCGGGCCAGGCGGCGCACCTCCGCGCCGAAGAACAGCTCGATGACCTCGCGCTTGGCCTGCGCCACCACCGGCCGGAAATCGCCGGGCAGGCCGGTGAGCCGGGTGAACAGCTCGACCAGCGGCGCCTCACCGGCCGGGTCGACGAACAGGCCGTTGACCCGGTTCAGTACCTCGTAGCCGGTGGTGCCCTCGCACTCCCAGTCCTCGGGCAGCCGCTCGTCGCCGATCAGGATCTTCTCCACGACCGTCCAGGCGCCGCCGGACCTGGCGCGCAGGTGTTCGAGGTAGCCACGCGGATCGGCCAGCCCGTCCGGATGATCGACGCGCAGCCCGTCGATCAGGCCCTCGTCGAGCAGCCAGAAGATCACCTCGTGCGTGGCGAAGAGCACCTCGGGGTCCTCGACCCGCAGTCCGATCAGCGTCGACACGTCGAAGAAGCGCCGGTAGCCCGGCCCCTGACGCCAGTCGACCAGCCGGTAGTGCCCGGGATGGGGGAACACGTGCTCGTGGTAGCGCAGCACGTCACCGTCGACCACCGGCTCGACGTCGTCGCCGAGCACCGGCAGTGCCACCTTCCCGCCATCCCAGTCGATGTCGAACCAGCCGGCGTACGGCGATGCGGGGCCTTCGGCGAGTACGGACCAGAACTGGGCATTCATCGTGTTCATGTGGTTGGGCACGATGTCGAGGACGATGCCGAGATCCTGCGCGGCCAGCTGCTCGGCCATCTCGCGGAACCCCTTGGCGCCGCCGAACTCCGCCCTGATCCGGGAGTGGTCCGTGACGTCGTAGCCGTGCAGCGAGCCGGGCGTCGCCTGCAGGATCGGCGACAGGTACACATGGCTGACCCCCAGATCCCGCAGGTACGCGGCGATCTCCCCCACCTGGGCGAACCCGAAGTCGGGCGTCAGCTGGACCCGATAGGTCGAGACCGGCCTAGACACGCCGGAGCACCCGTACGCTGCGACCAGGCACCGCGACCCCTTCCCCGGCTCGGCACATCCGGACGTCGAGGATGATCGGCATGGCGGTGTCGATCTCGGTCTGCCACATTTCGCCGTAGTGCTTGGGGACCGTGAAGGTGATCATGTCGTGGTGGGCGTTGAACAGCAGCAGGAACGAGTCATCCCGGATCGGCCGCCCGCGCCGGTCGGGCTCGGTGATGGCCTCGCCGTTGAGGAAGACGGCCAGCGACTTGGCGTAGCCGACATTCCAATCGCTGTCGGTCATTTCCTCCCCCGACGGCGTGAGCCAGGCGATGTCGTTCAGGCCGCGCACCGGCTTGCCGTAGAAGAAGCGCCTGCGCCGGAAGACCGGATGCTTCTTGCGCAGCGCGGCCAGTCTCTGCGTGAACTCCAGCAGCAGCCAGTTCTCCCTGACATCGGACCAGTCGACCCAGGTCAGCTCGTTGTCCTGGCAGTAGCCGTTGTTGTTGCCGTGCTGGGTGCGTCCCAGCTCGTCGCCGTGGGACAGCATGGGCACGCCCTGCGACAGGAAGAGCGTGGTCAGGAAGTTGCGCTTCTGCTGCTCGCGCAGCGACTCGATGGCCAGGCCCGCCGGGCCCTCCGCGCCGCAGTTCCAGGACCGGTTGTCGTCGGTGCCGTCGCAGTTGCCCTCCTTGTTGGCCTCGTTGTGCTTGCCGTCGTACGAGACCAGGTCCTGGAGGGTGAAACCGTCGTGACAGGTGACGAAGTTGATCGAGGCGGCGGGACGGCGGCTGTCGTCCAGGTAGAGGTCGCTGGAGCCGGTGAACCTGGAGCCGAACTCGGGCAGCGTCGCGGGCTGCCCCCGCCACAGGTCGCGGATGGTGTCGCGGTAGCGGCCGTTCCACTCCGTCCAACGTGAGGGGAAGTTGCCGACCTGGTAACCGCCCGGCCCGAGGTCCCACGGCTCGGCGATGAGCTTGACCTGCGACAACACCGGGTCCTGCTGGACCAGGTCGAAGAAGGAGCTCAGCCGGTCGACCTCGTGCAGTTCCCGGGCCAGGGTCGAGGCCAGGTCGAAGCGGAACCCGTCGACGTGCATCTCGATGACCCAGTAGCGGAGCGAGTCCATGATCATCTGGAGCGCGTGGGGCGAGCGCATGAGCAGGCTGTTGCCGGTGCCCGTGGTGTCCAGGTAGTAACGCTTGTCACCGTCGACCAGCCGGTAGTAGTCGGGGTTGTCGATGCCCCTGAGGGACAGCGTCGGCCCGAGATGGTTGCCCTCGGCCGTGTGGTTGTAGACGACGTCGAGGATGACCTCTATCCCCGCCTCGTGCAGCGCCCGCACCATGGCCTTGAACTCCAGCACCTGACCACCCCGCTGCCCCTGGCTGGAGTAGCGGTTGTGCGGCGCGAAGAAGCCGATCGAGTTGTAGCCCCAGTAGTTGGTCAGCCCGCGCTGCTCCAGGAGGTCGTCGGTGACGTACTGATGGACGGGCATCAGTTCGAGCGCCGTCACGCCGAGCTTGGTGAGGTGATCGATGATCTCCGGGTGACCGAGTGCGGCGTACGTGCCGCGCAGGTGCTCGGGGATCTTCGGGTTGCTGATCGTCAGGCCGCGCACGTGCGCCTCGTAGATCACGGTGTCGTGGTACGGCGTGGTGGGCGGCCGGTCGTGTCCCCACCCGAAGAACGGATTTATCACGATAGAGCGGTGGACATAGGGCGCCGAGTCGGCGTCATTGCGCGCGTCGGGCTGTCCGAAAGGGTAGCCGTACACCGCCTCGTTCCAGGTGACGCCACCCTCGATCGCCATCGCGTACGGGTCGAGCAGCAGCTTGGCCGGATTGCACCGCAACCCGCGCGCCGGCTCGTAGGGCCCGTGGACGCGATATCCGTAGCGCTGCCCCGGACCTATGCCCGGCAGGTAACCGTGCCAGATGAACCCGTCGACCTCGGTCAGCGGCACCCTGGACTCGGCGTTGGCCTCGTCGAAGAAGCACAGTTCGACCTTGTCCGCCACTTCCGTATAAAGCGCAAAATTGGTGCCTGCCCCGTCATATGTCGCACCGAGAGGATAGGGGTCTCCCGGCCAGATTTCGATCATCGAGGCTCCCTTGCCGTCTTTCCCCATGTTCCGTTCCCTCGCTTCGCCGGACAAGCCCGGCCTCGAAGGAGGCGTCCGGCCCTGGCTGATCACAGGTCCTTCCCACCAGACGGCTTCGCACGCTTCCCGCCGGTGGGCCGCCCCTGACGGCGCGGGGTCAGAGGCGACCCACGTAGAGGGAATGGATATATGCCCGTAGCGGCAGGGCAGGGTTTGACCATTCCTTGCCTGGCTATTTACCCAAGCCATGGGCGGATTCAAGAAGTTCCTGTTACGCGGCAACATCGTCGAGCTGGCGATCGCGGTGATCGTCGGCGCCACCTTCAGCGGACTCGTGCAGGCGCTGGTCGCCGACCTGGTCACACCGCTGATCGGGGCGGTCACCGGGGGGAGGCAGCCGAACTTCGCCGAATACTCCTTCACCGTCAACGGGAGCCAGTTCAAGTACGGTGACTTCCTCAACCACCTGCTCACCTTCGTGATCATCGCGGCGGTGGTCTATTGGCTGATCGTGCTGCCGATGAACCGGCTGATCAGCCTGTTCGACAAGAACGAGGCCGCGACGACCCGGCAGTGCCCGGAATGTCTGAGTGACATCCCCCTTGAGGCTCGCCGATGCGCTCACTGCACGGCGGAGCTGGTTCCGGAGTCCGAGAAGCCGCGCTAGACGCGGTCATGAAGGTGGGCGTTCCCGCTTGTGCGGGGGTGAGCGCCACCAACTGCTGCTCTATCCGACAAGATGGGCGGGTGAGCGTTGAGTTGATGGTCTGGGACGAGTCCGCGCCGATCAGCAGGGATCAGGCGCGGGCCGCCTACCTGGCGGTCAAGAAGAGCGAACCCGTCGCGGGCGACGTGCCGGAGGTGGCCAAGGAGCTGCCCGGCGTGGTCACGGTTTATCCGGGGCATGTGCTGGTGACGATGGACCTCGACACGATGGACGAGATGTCGGCCCAGGTGTTCACCGTCGCGCGGGCTCATGGGCTCGTCTGCTACGACCCGCAGCGCGATCTCGTGCACAACGTGGCGCCGCTCGGCGTCTACGAGGGCATGCAGCTCCACACCGGTGACGGGATGATCGTCCACGATCCGGACCTCGGGCTGGTGCACGACGTGCTGGCCACCATGTCGCCGCAGAACCCGTTCGTCACGCTGGTGAACTTCGGGCGCCACTTCATCCAGGTCTCCCCCGGCTACGAGCTGGAGTACAAGGAGGAGGCGCTGGCGCGGACGATGGTGGCCGAGCTGGCGGAGGTGCGGCGGGCTTTTCAGGAGTACGCCACCGGGGACCGGTCGTTCCTTGCCCGCCATGAGTGGACTTCCTAGACGACTGGACGTCTAAGACGACCTGGCTTGGACGACCTCGCGCAACAGGTCCGGGTCGACGTTGCCGCCGGACAGCACCAGGACCGTCCGGCCCTCGAACGCACCGCGACCGGCTTGATGCGCTCCGCCGCGTCCCGGATGCCATCGATCGTCACCAGCTCCATACCTCACCCTGATCTTCGGTGATCGGCACCAGGCGAGAGCAGGCCGTATCGGCTAAGTTCCGGAAGGAATCAACCACAGGAGCGCGCATGAGAAACCTGTATCCCGCCATCGAGCCCTACGACTCGGGCCTGCTCGACGTGGGTGACGGTAACCAGATCTACTGGGAGGTCTGCGGCAATCCGGACGGCAAGCCCGCGGTCATGCTCCACGGCGGCCCCGGTGGCGGGTGCAGCGCCAAGCACCGCCGCCAGTGGAACCCGGAGCTGTATCGCATCGTCCTGTTCGACCAGCGCAACTGCGGTCGTAGCCTGCCGCATGCCAGCGACCCTGGCACCTCGCTGGAAGCCAACACCACCTGGCATCTGGTCGCCGACATGGAACGGCTGCGCGAGCACCTGGGCATCGACAGGTGGCAGGTGTTCGGCGGGTCGTGGGGCAGCACGCTGGCCCTGGCGTACGCGCAGACGCATCCGGACAGGACCACCGAGCTGGTGCTGCGCGGCATCTTCACCCTCCGCCCCGACGAACTGGGCTGGTTCTACCAGGAGGGCACCTCCCGCCTCTTCCCTGACGTGTGGGAGTCGTTCGTCGCGCCGATCCCCGTCGAGGAGCGCGGCGATCTGATCGCCGCCTTCCGCGCCCGGCTGGAGGGGGACGATCCCGACGCGCGGCTGGCCGCGGCCAAGGCATGGGCGCAGTGGGAGGGCAGCACGGTCACGTTGCTGCCCGATCCCGGGCTGGTCGAGGAGTTCGGTGAGGAGAAGATGGCGCTGGCGTTCGCGCGGATCGAGAACCACTACTTCACGCATCTGGGCTGGTTCGAACCCGGGCAGCTGATCGCGAACGTGGACCGGATCCGCCACATCCCCGCCGTCATCGTGCAGGGCCGCTACGACGTGTGCACGCCCATGGCCACCGCCTGGGACCTGCACAAGGCGTGGCCGGAAGCGGGGTTCGAGGTGGTGGACGACGCCGGGCACGCCGCCACCGAGCCGGGCATCGTCAGTCGGCTCGTTGCGGCGACAGACGGCTTCGCGCCAGCCGTACCATCGGCGTGACGGCCCCCACCAGCAGCAGCGTGAAGAGCGGGGCCAGCGCCACGCCGATCAGGAAGCCCGCGGCCACGTCGTGCGGGTAGTGCACGCCGACGAACACCCGCGAGAACGCCATCACCGCCGCCAGCGGGAGCACCACCCAGGCCAGAGCGCGCCAGGCCAGGATGAGCGCCCCGGCGGCGCCGGCGGCGATGACGGAGTGGTTGCTCGGGAACGACCAGTCACTCGGGGACGGGCATTCTGCGATCGTCGGGATCCCGCCGCGGCACGGCCGGTCCTCCCTGACGAAGGTCTTCACCACCTCGCTGAGGACGTACGCGCACACCACACCGGCGGGTCCGGCGATCGTGATGGCCAGGTCTCGGGCCGGCGCGTTCCTCGCCCGCCACCAGCACAGCGCGAACAGCGCCGCGAAGAGGAACAGCCCGGCGTCGGTGCCCTTCTCGGCGAGAGTGTGCAGCCACGCGGGCGTGGAGAGGGCGAAGTCGACGATGTCGCGGTACAACAGGTGTCCAATCCGTGAACGGGTAATGGACATAACCCTACGAACGATCACCGCTCGCCGCCTCCGCCGAACGGCCAAAGGTCCGGACGATCGCCCGATCTTCAGCTGAGAGGCCTGCCGATCCCCCTAGGAGAGGTCCGGCAGATCGCGTGGTCCCAGTTCAGAGCGGGTAGGGAGGTAATCGTGATCGGAGAGCACGTGGTCGTCGGCTATACCGGCGAGTCAGGGGGGCACGACGCTCTCGCCCTGGGTGCCGCGATCACGCGAGTCACCGGCGGCGAGCTCACCGTGGCCGCCATCTACCCGCCCGGCAGCCCGGGGTTGGCGGTCGAGGCGCAGGCCGGCCTGGCGCACGCGGCGGAGGAGCTCGGCGGGGTGCCGGCCGAGTACATCGCGTTCGAGAGCAGGGGCGCGGGGCGCGGGCTGTCGGTGCTGGCCGGCCGGATCAAGGCCGATCTGATCGTGGCCGGCTCGGCGGGCGGCGGGCAGGCCGGGCGCATCTCGATCGGGGCGACGTCCGACAGCCTGCTCCACCTGTCGTCCGAGGCGGTGATGCTGACGCCCGCCGGCTACCGGGCGCCGGGTGAGCCCTCGCGGCTGACGCTCGCCTACGTCCATCGCCCGCAGTGTGACGAGGCCGTCGAGCGGGTCGCGCAGGCCGCGCTCCGGCTCGGGGTGCCGCTCCGGCTGATCACGCTCGACCTGCGTACGGACGATCCGGGCCGGCTCGGGGACGACCTGGCGCTGGCCGTACGACTGGCATGGGAGTCGAGCGGGATCGAGGCCGAGACGGAGATCGCCGAGGGGCACGACGTGACCGCGGCGCTGGAGGCGATCGATTGGCTGCCGGGCGAGCTGCTGGTCTGCGCGGCCAGCGAGGACGCGCAGCCGCACCGGGTGTTCCTCGGGGAACTGGCGATGAAGGTGCTGCGGGCGTCGTCGTGTCCCGTCACCGTGCTGCCGCGCGGGTTCTCCTGATCCCCTCGTACCTCCTTACCTCCGCGTACAGCTCCAGGTAGCGGTCGGCCATGACGGCCGGTGAGAAACGGCGGCGGGCCTCCCGGCGGCACTCCTCGGGGTCGATCTCCGCCACCCGCAGCACCCACTCGGCCAGCTCTTCCTCCGTGTCGGCGAGGAACCCGGTCCGGCCGTGGTCGATGATCTCGGGCAGACAGCCGCGGCGCAGCCCCACGGGCGGCACGCCCAGGGCGAGGGCCTCGACGACGGCGGTGCCGCCGGGTTCGTCCCACTGGATGGGGAACAGGGCGGCGCGGGCCGAGGCGTACAGGTGGTCGCGGGCCTCGCCCCCTACGGAGCCGACCCATCTGACCAGATCGCCGTCGAGGTAAGGGGTGACCGCGTTGACGTGGTAGCGGACGTCGGGGTGGCCGTTCAGCGGATGGTCCGGGTCCTGGACGACGGCCTCCAGCTCGGCGGGGGTGTTCAGGCCGCTCACCGGGCCCGCGAGGACCAGCGGGAGGCCGAGCTTCTGGCAGATTCTGGCGGCCACGTGCGTGCCCTTGAGCCCGCAGACGCGGCCCATCGCGACGAGGTGCTCGCCTCGTTCGGTTCGCATATCGCGGTCGGCGAGCGGGGTGGCCAGGTGGATGGCGCCGAGCGAGGCGGCGCGCAGCGCGTCGGGCGCGCGGGCGAGCTGGGAGTTCGAGACGCCGTTGACCGCGATCGACCGCGGGAAGGCCCCATAGAAGGCGGCGTGCTTGCGCAGGTCCCAGTGCAGGGTGTGCAGGACCGGCGGGCCCCCGAGCGCGGACAGCACGGCCGGGCCGACCACCTCCAGGTGGTCGTGGACGAGGTCGAGGTCGTCGCGGCGGCCGATTTCGAGCGCCACGCGGGCCTGGTGCGCGTGCGCGAGGCCCATCACCTGGTTGTACGGCTTCTGCAGCTCGGCGAACTGGCCCTCGTCGAAGACGCTGATCAGCTCGTCCACCTCGAGCGTGCTCGATCCCACGGAGGCCAGGACCACCCGCACCCCGCGCTCGCGCAGGGCGGGGACCAGCGTGGCCACCACGTTCTCGATCCCGCCGTAACCCGGTGGCGGCACCCGCAGCCACGGCCCGGCGTTCACCAGGACGTTCATGCCACGTCCTCGACGGCGAGGGAGGCCAGCGGCGGGCGCTCCGCCACGGACATATCCACCAGGTCGACCTGCCCGTCGAGCCCGAACTGCAGCAGCCGGTGGTCCGGGGAGGTGGCGGACAGCACGCGGCCCTGGCGTTCCAGCCGCGACCACGCGGTGAGCATGATCTGGCCGGCCATCCGGCCGAGCGCGGGCATGGCCTGGTGCCCGTGCGCCCGGACACCCAGGTCCACCTGGGCCATCGCGTCCAGCCCGACCAGCTCGAGCAGGTCCACCAGCAGCCCGAACTCCACCCCGTACTCGGTGACGAACGGGACCCGTTCCAGCACCGCGCGGCGGGCGGCGTACTCCCCGCCGAGCGGCTGGACGAAACCGGCCAGTTCCGGCCAGAACATGTTGATCAACGGCCTGGCGACCAGCTCGGTCACCCGCCCGCCCCCGCCACGCCACGCCACCCCGTCCGCGCCGGTGAAGGGCCGCTCGTAGGCGGCCTTGACGAACTGGATGGCATTGTCGGCGAGCAGCGGCCCGAGCAGCCCGGAGACGAAGTGCGAGCCGAAATTACGCAGGTCGGAGTCCACGAACACGATGAGATCCCCGCTGGAGGCCGCCAGCCCCTTCCACAGCGCCTCTCCCTTGCCGCTCAGCGGCGGCAGATGCGAGAGAACGGCGCCTTGCGCCACCACGCGGGCCCCCGCCGCGGCCGCTCTGGCGGCGGTCGCGTCGGTGGAGTTCGAATCGACCACGATGATCTCGTCCACGAGCGGCGCCCGCTGGACGAGGTCGCGACGGAGCACGGTGACGATCTCGCCGACCGTCCGCTCCTCGTCGCGAGCGGGCAGGATGACACTGATCGTGGTCCGTCCCTTGGCCCGGAGGAGCGCCTCTACCGGCCACTCGGCTGCGACGCTCGAGTGGGGTCCGTACCAGTCCTGGACCCTGGCCAAGGCGCGCAGATCTGTCTCCATACGGTTAGCCCCGATCTCATCTGGTCAGGTTGGCGACATCTGCCCCGACGATGCATCCTCGAACATGTTTGTTTCATTCTCCGTAAATGTGGGATAAGCCGGTCTGTGTTCCCCATCACGCGGGTCGGCTTCATCGGTGCCGGAAATGTCGCTGCTCGCCACGCGGATGTCCTGTCCGGTTTCTCCGACGTGGTGATCGCGGGGATCGCCGACACAGATCCCCGAAGGGCCGGGGCTCTGGCCGCGCGGTATGGCTCCCCTGCCTACAGCAGCCATACCGAGCTTCTGGATGCCGGCGGTTTGGACGCTGTCTATGTGTGTGTGCCTCCTTTTGCGCACGGTAACCCGGAAAAGGAGGTCCTAGAGTTCAATCTGCCGATTTTTGTAGAAAAGCCGCTTTCACTTGACCTCTCGACAGCGGAAAAGATCGCCGATGAAATCGATCGCCGGGGCCTCCCCTCGGCCGTCGGACATCATTGGCGTTACCTGGACATCGTTGACCAGGCACGCGAAGTGCTGGGCGACCGTCCAGTACGGCTGGCGCTGGGCCATTGGCTGGACAAGGTACCGCCGGTCGGCTGGTGGCTGAAGCCTGAAATGTCGGGTGGCCAGCTGGTCGAGCAGGCCATCCACGTCCTCGACCTGGCCAGAGTCCTGGTGGGCGAGGTGACGATGGTGCATGCGGTACCGGCCGACAACGACACCGACGGAGAGGTCGACCGGGCCACGGCGGCGGTGCTGCGGTTCGCGGGCGGCGCGGCGGGACTGCTCGCCGCGACCAGCCTGCTCGCGCGCAAGCACCGGGCGGGGCTGGAGGTGCATGCCGAGGGCGTCTCGCTCGACCTGAGCGAGGATCGGCTGCTGGTGGACGGCGAGACCACGGTCCAGGACGGCGGGGCGGCGAAGGTGCGGGTGGACCGGACCTTCATCGACGCGGTACAGGGCAAGGAGGCCGACGTGCGTGTGCCGTACCGGGAGGCGCTGAAGACCCACCGGCTCGCGCTCGCCCTGGCCCGGTCCGCGGCGTCACGGAAGCCGGTGACGACGCTCGATGGGTGAGGTGCTGAGCATAGAGGCGCCCGGCGAGGTCAGGCTGGTGGCGGAGAAGCTCGGCGCCGTGTCCGAGGGCGGGTTCCGGGTGATTACCACGCACAGCGGGATCTCGGCGGGCACCGAGCTCACCTACGTCAAGGGCAGCAACCCTTACCTGGCCGCGACCTGGGATCCGGCGCTCGGGCTGTTCGCCGAGGGCACCCCGTCGATCGGCTATCCGGTGCGCGGCATCGGGTACATGCAGGTGGGCCGGGTGGTCGAGACGCGCACCCGGGCGGTCCGCGAGGGCGCGCTGGTCGCTATGGCCTACGGGCACCGCACCGGCTACGTGGCCGACCCGATGAACGACCGTTTTGTGGAGCTGCCCGGCGACCTCGACCCGATGCTCGGCGTCTTCGTCGCCCATATGGGGCCGATCTGCGCGAACGGGCTGCTGCACGCGGCCACCGACCTGCACGGTCCCGGTGTCGCGGACCTCGGTGACGGGGTACGCGGGCGGCGCGTGGCCGTCGTCGGCGCGGGCGTGGTCGGCCTGCTGACCGCCTCCTTCGCCCTCTCGTACGGCGCCGCGGAGGTGGTGGTCGTGGACGAGACCCCGGCCAGGCTGGACATCGCCGTGGCGCTCGGCGCCGGGAGCCTGGCCTTCGACGAGGACCCGGCCATCGAGCTGAAGCGACGCTGGCGGCACGCGCCCAGTGACCGCGGCGCCGACGTGGTCTTCCAGTGCCGCGGCAGGCCCCGCGCCCTCGCCATGGCGCTGAAGCTGCTCAGGCCGCAGGGCACGGTGATCGACCTGGCCTTCTATACCGACGGCGCCGACGAGGTGCGACTGGGTGAGGAGTTCCACCACAACGGCCTGTCGCTACGCTGCGCCCAGATCGGCCGGGTGCCGCGCGGGCTGGCCCACGCCTGGGACCGGGAGCGGCTGTCGTACGAGACGATCGCGCTGCTCAGGCAGCGGGGCGACCTGCTACGCGAGCACCTGATCACCGATGTCGTCGGCTTCGCCGAGGCCCCCCAGCTCCTGGCCGATCTCGCCGCCCGTAGGAGGCATACCGTCCAGGCCGTGCTCCGCGACCACGTCGAGGATGAGCGCGGCTGACCAGCTGAAGTCGCGGCAGCCGTGTCCCTGGAGGCTGAACGGGTCGAAGTACTCGCGGAAACCGGACTCGGTGACCGCCCTGATCATGCCGTCGGCCAGCGGACCCGCCAGGTCCGGGCGGCGGTCCCGCAGGCCCTGCCAGACCAGCCAGGTCAGGTTGATCCAGCTCGGCCCGCGCCAGTAACGCGCCGGGTCGAACTCCGGCGCTGCGGGCGCGAAGCTGGGCAGCACGCCGTCCTTCAACCCGAACCGGTCGAGTGCCGTGCCGATCAGCCCGTTGACGATGTCGCGCGGCAGGTCGGGCAGCATGAGCGGCACCAGCCCGGCGGCGCTGTTGGAACGGATCGGGCAGCCGGTGAGCACGTCGCGGGAGTGGAACAGGCCGTCGTCGTAGAGGTGCTCGACCATGGCTTCGGTGACCGCGGCGGCCTCGCGCAGGTGCGGCTCCGGGTCGCCGCCGCACACCTTCGCGATCTTCGCCAGCGTCAGCTCCGCCACGCCGTACGCGGCGTTGAACAGCGGGTCCTCGACGCAGAACGCGCCGGCCCGGCGGTAGCCGGTGTCGCGGTAGGCACGGGCGAGCGCGATGTAGCGCTCGTAGTCCAGGTCGGTGGGCCGCTCGTCGGCGCTGACGGTGTCCAGATCTCGGCGCGTGACCGCGACGGACCCCGCGTCGACGGCGGCCAGCGGACCGTCCCAGGCCGGGCTGTTGTCCATGCCCGACTCCCACGGGTGCACGATCGAGATCAGCCCCTCGGGAGAGCGCCGCGCGGTGCGGAGGTATTGCTGCTGCGCCACCAGCCGGGGATAGAGCCGGCGCAGGAAGGTCGGGTCCGGCTCGGCCAGGTACACCTGCCAGGCGGCCAGGGCGTGCACGGGCGGCTGCACGATGCCGGAGGTCGCCGAGCCGGACGGGGCCCGTGACTGCCAGAACTCTGGGCCGGGGAAGTAGGCGCCCTCGGGCACCCTGGGATTGAACGCGATGTGCGGCACTCTGCCGTCACGCCACTGCGAGCCGAACAGGGCCAGCAGCTCCGACCTGGCCCGGCGCGGGGACCAGCGGGCGTTGCCGATCGCGACGAAGGCGGAGTCCCAGCTCCACTGGTGGGGATAGAGACGCCGGGAGGGAACCGTGTAGCTGCCGTCCCAGTTGGCCACCAGCACGCGCACGGCGTCGCGGAGGATCACAGGAACTTCCTGATGAAGGCGGCAGTCTGCGGCAGGACGATCTCGGGCTCGCCGCGCAGGCGGCATTCGAGCGCGAGGTAGCCGTCATAGCCGAGGGCGTCGAGCGTGGCCAGCTGCGCGCCCCAGTCGAGATGGCCGGTTCCGGGCTCGTTCCGGTTGGACTCGCTGATCTGCATGTGCGCGAGGTAGGGGGCCGCCTCGATCAGCGAGCGGCAGGGATCGTCCTCTTCGATGTTCATGTGGTACGTGTCGCCGACGACCTTGATGGAGTCCATCGAGCAGTACGACACGGCGTCGGCGAGGGTGTTGACCATGTGGTTCTCGTAGCGGTTGAGCGGCTCCAGCATGATCAGCACGCCGTTGCGCTGCGCGTGCTCGCCGAGCACCCCGAGTGCCTCGGTGAGCACCTCGCGGTCCTCCGCGGCGTTGCGCGGCGGCTCGAACGGCGGCAGGCGGCGCGAGAACTGTCCCCAGGAGGCGGGCGTCATCACCCCGACGCCGCCGAGCTCGGCGATGACCGTGAGCTGCGATCGGAGCTGCTGGATCGCGTCCGTGCGCTTGGCGGGGTCGAAGTCGCCGATGAAGTGCGGCATGTCCACGCACACCGTCGGCATGACCACGCCGTCGGCCAGCGCCCGCTTGAGCTCGGTCAGGCGGTTGGCGAAGTGGAAGTCCCCCTTCCCGCGCAGCTCGATCGCGTCGAACCCGGCCTCGGTCGCGAACGCGAACTTCTCCTGCAGGGAACGGCCGGGCAGCAGCTGCTCCTGTGCCGCGAGCTTCACTGTGACTCCTCCTGTTGCGGTGACTCCTGTTGCGGTGACTCCTGTTGCAGTGGCTCCTGTTGCAGTGGCTCCTGTTGCAGTGGCTCCTGTTGCAGTGGCTCCTGTTGCAGTGGCTCCTCCTCGAAGGCGAAGACGAGCTGGAGCACCTCGGACGGGTGCTTGTCGAGCAGGTCGAAGGCCCCGGGAGCGTCGCCGACGGGCACGACGTGGCTGACGAGGGCGCTCACGTCGACCTGGCCCTCGTGGACGAGGTCCATGAACGTGCGCTGCAGCCGTTCGACGTCCCAGCGGTGGGCGAGCCAGGAGGCGACGCCGCCGATCTGGGAGGAGACGAGCTGCACCTGATTGTGGTGGAACTCCTCGCCCAGCCGCAGCCCCACGCCTTCGCCCTGGTAGAAGCCGCCGGCCACGACCCTGCCCCCCTTGCGGACGGTCCTGATCGCCTCTTGCAGGCCCAGGTGGCTGCCGCTCAGCTCGATGGCGGTGTCGGCGCCCTCGATCCGCTTGCGGACGAACTCGGCCACGGAGCCGGACGCGATGTCGAACGTCTCGGCCGCGCCGTAACGCCTGGCGAGCTCGAGGCGGGCCGGGATGGCGTCGGCGGCCACCACCCGGGCGCCGCTCAGCACGGCGAGGCGGGTGGCCAGCAGGCCGATGACGCCCTGCCCGAAGATCGCGACCTGGTCGCCCAGGTGCACGTCGGCGGCGTGTACGGCGTTGAGCGCGATCGCGCCCACCCGGGCGAAGACTCCGCTCAGCGGATCGGCGTCCGGCGGCAGCCCGTGGCCGACCAGCCTCTCGGCGGGCACCACGGCCTCGGCCCGGTGGCCCCAGACGCCCCAGACCAGGTGGCCGACCGGCGGATCGGTGACGTCGGGCGCCGCCTCCACCACCTCACCGACTTCCTGGTAGCCCCAGCCGGTCAGCGGATAGGCGTGCGTCTGGCCGTCGAGGAACAGCCGCTGCTCTGTGTCCCACTTTCGGGTGAGATAGGGGTTGGTGCCGCGATAGGCGGTCAGTTCGGTGCCGGCGGAGACGCCCGAATAGATCGTGCGAACCCGCACGCAACCCGGTTCAAGATCGGCGGGCGACTCCAGGCTGACGCGGACACGGCCTGGCTCTTCAAAGGTGATGACGCGCATTCCCCACACTTACGCTTTATGATCAATCGCAACTTAAAGGTTTAGTAGGCGTTTCTATACCATAGTTGCTCTCCCGGAACCCTTAAGTCAAATGACGGCCACCGCCGGCAACCAGCGAATTAGGGCTTCTCCCCGACTGTCTTCCGGTAAGCGATCTTACCGACATAACCCGCCTGGAGATCGCTTTCTGTGATCGGCGCGCCAGAAAGCCTGGGGACGGAACAGAGACGGAGTACAGACGGGTCTCGGAATCGCCTACGTAGTTGCGCCTTCACGCTCGGGGGTAAGTGCGGCATATCCCCGGACGTAGGAGCGCGCACCGGCGGCGGGGCCGGCACGGAGGCGGTGAGCGTGCGCGTCTACAACTTCCTTACCGCGCGCGACGACATCGGCGCCTCGGCCGCCCAGGCGATCGTGCTGGCGGTCGTCCTGGTCGTGTTCCTGGCCCTGTATCTCCGGTTCTTCTCAGGAGGTGAGCGCGACCGATGAGCAGGGATCGGTTCGAGCGCTCTTTGTTCCGGGCGTTGAAGCCGCTGGTGATCCTCTTTCTGTTCGTGATCACCGCGTTCCCGTTCTTCTACACGGTGACGCTGTCGCTCCGCGACATCCAGGAACTGATCCTGGAACCCGGCTCGATCTGAGCCTGGCCTCTGTCAGTCCAGGCTTCGGACGAGGCGGTCGCGCGCCTGGACGAGAGAGGGACCGTACCAGGTCAGATCGCGTCCGCTCACCAGCGCGCACCGGTGACCGGGAAACGACTCCGGCCCGTCCTCGGCGCTGAACGCGTAGGGCTCGTCGGGCAGGACCACCAGGTCGGCGCCTCGCGCCACCAGCTCGGCCAGCGGGATCTTGGGATAGCGCTCGGCATGACCGGCGTAGAGATTGCCCACTCCGAGCCGCGCGAGCACATCGCCGGTGAACGTGTCGCGTCCCACCACCATCCATGGCCGCCGCCAGATCGGGATGATGGCAGTCCGGCGCACCTCCACCGGCTCGGCCCACACCGACTCCGCCCGGTCGAGCCAGTCGGGCCGCCCGGTCCGGCAGGCGTAGTGGAACATCCGGTCGAGCGACCTGAACGCCTCGTCCACCGTCTCGATCCTGGTGACCCACACCGCGAGGCCCGCCTCGCGCAACGCGTCGACGTCCGGCTGCCGGTTCTCCTCGGCGTTGGCGAGCACCACGTCGGGGGCGAGGCGCCGGATGGCGTCGAGGTCGGGGTTCTTGGTGCCCCGCACCCTGACCACGTCCAGGTCCGCCGGGTGCGAGCACCAGTCGGTCGCGCCGACCAGCGCCTCAGGGAGGGTCGCGGCCACGGACTCGGTGAGCGAGGGTACCAGCGACACGATCCGCCGGACGTTCGAGGGAACGGGGACGGGTACACCGGTGTCGTCGAGGCTCACACTCGCACCTTAGACCGCCACCCGGACGACAAAAGGGACTAAAGGCAAGTAACGCCCAGCCTGCGGGAATATCACCCCAAGGCAGGTCACAAATCCGTAGAATCCCGAGAAAAGATCGTTAACTATCGATCGGGGGATCGCTGGTTGGAGCGAGAATCGCTGGGCTTCGACCCGAACACGCCCAACGTCGCCCGGCTGTACGACTACTATCTCGGCGGGAAAGATCATTTCCCGGCCGACCGGCGAGCCGCTGAACGGCTGCTGCGGGTGGCTCCCGAGGTTCGTACCGCCGCCCGCGCCAACCGGGCCTTCCTCGGTCGTGCCGTACGCTTCCTCGCCGGCGCCGGCGTCACCCAGTTCCTCGACATCGGTACAGGTCTGCCGACGCGGGACAACGTCCACGAGGTGGCCAGAGCGGTCGCGCCGGAGTCGCGGGTGGTCTATGTCGACCATGACCCCGTCGTGCTGGTGCATGCCAGGGCGCTGCTGGCGGGCAGCGAAGGGATCACCGTGGTGGACGGCGATCTTCGCGATCCCCACGACCTGTTGAAAAATCCGGACGTGGTGGGGGCATTGGACTTCGACCAGCCGGTGGGCGTCCTGCTCGTCGCGATCATGCACTACATCGGCGAGGCCGACGACCCCCTGCGCATCATGGCCGCCATCCGCGAATCCCTGGCCCCCGGCAGCTATGTCGTCATGTCCCACGGCACGAGCGACGCCCGCGCCGCCGCCGTCAGCAAGGGCACCGAGGTCTATCGCCGGGCCAGCGCTCCCCTGACCCTGCGCACCCGCCGGCGGATCGAGGAGTTGTGGGCGGGGTTCGAGCTGATCGAGCCGGGCCTGACCTGGCTGCCGCAGTGGCGCCCCGACGAGGCCGACCTGATCGACCTCGCGGCCGGCCCCGAGTCGTCGCTCATCCTCTGCGGGGTGGGCAGGAAGAACTGAGACCCGGGGCGGCTCGGTGTAGGGCCTGGTCGGGCGCTGGGGTGACCCGGCGTACGGCCTGGTGGGGCGCTGGGGTGACCCCGCGTACGGCCTGGTCGGGCGCTGGGGTGACCCCGCGTACGGCCTGGTCCGGCCTACTTGAGCGCGCTCAGCGCGCCCTCGTAGTCGGGCTCCTGGGTGATCTCGGGCACCAGCTCGGAGTAGATGACGCGGTTGTCGCCGTCGAGCACGACCACCGCGCGGGCGGCCAGCCCGGCCAGCGGCCCGCTCTCCTGCGCCACGCCGTAGTCGCGCAGGAACTCGCGGCCCCGCATGAGCGACAGCATGGTCACGTCTTCGAGCCCCTCGGCGGCGCAGAACCGCTTCTGCGCGAACGGCAGGTCGGCCGAGACGCACAGCACAGCGACGCCGGGATGCCCGGCGGCCACCTCGTTGAACCGGCGCACCGAGGCGGCGCAGACGCCCGTGTCGACGCTCGGGAAGATGTTGAGCACCTTGGTCGCGGAGCCGAAACCGGCCAGCGTGGTGTCAGCGAGGTCCCCGCCCACCAGCCGGAACGCGGGCGCCTGGTCGCCAGGCTGCGGAAAGGTCCCGCCCACGGTGATCGGGTTGCCCTTGAAAGTGACGTCAGCCATGAATGCCTCCAGTTAGCGATAGTGCCCCGACCCGCAATCCTATCGACGCCCACAGGACCGAACAGAACCTCAACAGATCCTCAACACCTACGGACCTACCTTCCTCTCATCGAGCACATCGATCGAGCACATCGAGAGAGGAACACGACAATGAACATCACCCTCCGCAAGTCGTTCGCCGCCCTGGTCATCGCCGGAGCCGCGTCCGCCGGCCTGGTGGCCGCCGCCCCCGCACAGGCCAGCACGCTGGGCAAGGTCCCGTCCTGCGTGAGCGTCTGGCAGAAGACCGGCACTGCCCACAAGACCGGTTACGCCTACAACGGATGCGGCCGCCGGTTGAACATGAAGATCGTCTGGGCACACGGCTCCGATGGGGCCTGCCACTCCGTGGCCCCGAAGGGGACCATCTGGAGCACGGTGCCCAGGGGCATCCGCACGTTCGACGGCGCGAAGTACTGCTGACTCAGAACGTTGGGCCGGTTCAGACGTTGCGCCGGTACTGTCCTCCGGCCTCGAACAGCGCGTCCGTGATCTGGCCGAGTGAGCAGACGCGGGCCGCCTCCATCAATACCTCGAACGCGTTGCCGTCCGACATGGCGACGTCCCGCAACCGGGCCAGTGCCACGGGAGCCTCGGTCCGGTTGCGGTCGTGGAAGGCGTGCAGGCGGTCGAGCTGGGACCGCTTCTCGTCCTCGGTCCCCCTGGCGAGCTCCACCTTCTTCTGGTGGGGCTCGTCGCCGCGTGGGTTGCGGAAGGTGTTGACGCCGATGATGGGCAGCGAACCGTCGTGCTTGCGCGACTCGTACAGCATCGACTCGTCCTGGATCCTGCCCCGCTGGTAGCCGGTCTCCATGGCGCCCAGCACGCCGCCCCGGTCCGAGAGCCGCTCGAACTCCCGCAGCACCGCCTCCTCCACCAGGTCGGTGAGCTCGTCGATGATGAACGAGCCCTGGAGCGGGTTCTCGTTGCGGGCCAGACCCCACTCGCGGTTGATGATGAGCTGGATCGCCATCGCCCGGCGCACCGAGTCGGCCGACGGCGTGGTCACGGCCTCGTCGAAGGCGTTGGTGTGCAGGCTGTTGCAGTTGTCGTAGATGGCGATCAGCGCCTGCAGCGTGGTGCGGATGTCGTTGAAGTCCATCTCCTGGGCGTGCAGGGACCGGCCCGAGGTCTGGATGTGGTACTTCAGCTTCTGCGAGCGCTCCGCCGCGCCGTACTTCTCCCGCATCGCGACCGCCCAGACGCGGCGGGCCACCCGGCCGAGCACGCTGTACTCGGGGTCCATGCCGTTGGAGAAGAAGAACGACAGGTTCGGCGCGAAGTCGTCGATCCGCATCCCCCTCGCCAGGTACGCCTCCACATAGGTGAAGCCGTTGGCCAGGGTGAAGGCGAGCTGGCTGATCGGGTTGGCCCCGGCCTCGGCGATGTGGTAGCCGGAGATCGACACCGAGTAGAAGTTGCGGACGCTGTTGCGGGTGAACCACTGCTGGATGTCGGCCATCATCCGCAACGAGAACTCCGTGGAGAAGATGCAGGTGTTCTGCCCCTGGTCCTCCTTGAGGATGTCCGCCTGCACGGTCCCCCTGACGGTGGCGAGGGTCCGGGCGCGCAGCTCGCGCTCCTCCTCCTCGTGCGGCCGGCGCCCGTGCTCCGCCTCGAACCGGTCGAGGGTCTGGTCGATCGCGGCGTTGAGGAAGAAGGCGAGGATCGTCGGGGCCGGGCCGTTGATCGTCATCGACACCGAGGTGCTGGGGCTCGTCAGGTCGAACCCGTCGTAGAGCACCTTCATGTCGTCGAGCGTCGCGATGGACACGCCGGACGTGCCCACCTTGCCGTAGATGTCGGGCCGCAGGTCCGGGTCGTGGCCGTACAGGGTCACCGAGTCGAACGCGGTGGACAGCCTGGTCGCGGGCTGGCCCTCGGACAGCAGCTTGAAGCGCCTGTTGGTGCGGAACGGGTCGCCCTCTCCGGCGAACATCCTGGTGGGGTCCTCGTCGTCCCGCTTGAAGGCGAACACCCCGGCCGTGAACGGGAACCGGCCCGGCAGGTTCTCGCTCCGCAGGAACCTGAGCAGCTCGCCGTGGTCGGTGTAGCGGGGCAGGGCCACGCGGGGGATGCGGTTGCCCGAGAGGGTCTCGCGCCAGAGAGGGGTGTGGATCTCCCGGTCGCGTACCTTCACGACCAGCTCGTCGGCGGAGTACCGCTCCCTGGTGGCGGGCCAGTCGTCGAGGAGCGCGCGGCTCTCGTCGCTCAGCTCCCGCTCGGCCTCGGCCGCGAGCTCGGCCAGCCTGCCATCGGTCCGGCCCGGGCCGGGCCGACCGCCGCGCGTACCGTCGGCGCCGCCGCTCGTACCGTCGCCGTCGCCCGTACCGTCGGCGCCGTCGTCCAGGAGGGCCTGGACGGCCGTGAGCTGCTGGCGGCGGCGGGCCACCTCCGCCTGAGCGAGCGTCTCCGCGTGGTAGTCGCGGACGGTCTCGGCGATCTCGGCCAGATAGCGGACCCGCGCCGGGGGGACGATCGCGGCGGCCACCTGGGATGTACGGCCGCGCACCGGTGCCAGCAGGCCCGGCCCGGCCCGCAGGCCCCTGTCCGCCAGCAGCGTCTTCAGGTGGTGATAGAGCGCCGTGACACCGGCGTCGTTGTAGCGGGCGGCTATCGTGCCGAACACCGGCATGTCGTCGGGCGCGACCCCGAAGGCCGCGCGGTTGCGCACCATCTGGCGGCGGACGTCGCGCAGAGCGTCCTCGGCGCCGCGCCGCTCGTACTTGTTGATCACGACGGCCTCGGCGAAGTCGAGCATGTCGATCTTCTCCAGCTGGGACGCCGCGCCGAACTCCGGGGTCATGACATAGATGGGCACGTCCACGTGCGGCACGATCCCGGCGTCGCCTTGCCCGATGCCCGGGGTCTCCACGATGACCAGGTCGTATCCGGCGGCCCGGCAGGCGGCGGTCACGTCGTCGAGGCAGACGGGGACCTCGTTGGCGGCGCCCCTCGTGGCCAGCGAGCGGAAGAAGGTCTGCGGGCCGAGGCTGTTCATCCGGATGCGGTCGCCGAGCAGCGCTCCCCCGCCGCGCCTGCGGGTCGGGTCGATCGCGATGATGGCGACGCGCAGCTTGTCGTCGTTGTCCACCCGCAGGCGGTGTACGAGCTCGTCGGTGAGCGATGACTTCCCGGAACCGCCCGTACCGGTGATGCCGAGCACGGGAGCGCGGCCGTCGCCCGAGCCGGGACCGGCGCGCAGGCCGTCCAGGAGCTCGGCCGGGGCGCGGCCCGACTCGATCAGGGTGATCGCCCTGGCCAGGGCCGCCTGGTCGCCGGAGCCGACGGCCTCGACCGAGGGAAGGCCGTCCAGCTCGACGTCGCACTCCTCGATCAGCTTGTTGATCATGCCGGGCAGGCCGTACCGCTGGCCGTCCTCCGGCGAGAAGATGCGGGTGACACCGCGGGAGTGCAGCAGGTCGATCTCGTCCTGGACGATGACGCCGCCGCCACCGCCGTAGACCTTCACGTGCCCGGCGCCGCGCTCGCGCAGCAGATCCACCAGGTAGCTGAAGAACTCCACGTGGCCGCCCTGGTAGGAGCTGATCGCCACGCCCTGGACGTCCTCCTGGACGGCGGCGGTGACGATCTCGTCCACCGATCGGTTGTGCCCGAGATGGATGACCTCCGCCCCCTGCGACTGGAGGATCCGCCGCATGATGTTGATCGCCGCGTCATGGCCGTCGAACAGCGCCGCGGCGGTCACGAAACGGACTGGGTACGCCGGAACGTGCACGCCTGATCACTCCTTTGTGAGGGGTCCTCTTACAAGATACTAGGACGTCCTACTAAATCCCAAGGTTTCAGGCGGGCAGTAATCCGGCATGCGGACGCCGACGTCACAGCCGGGTGCTGGTTCGGGAGGTCGTCAGCGACCTGTAGCGGTCAGGGCCGCTCGTACGGATTGCGGCGGGTGGTGGAGCGGTGGGCGGCCACGAGCGTTCTGGCCGGCGCGGGAGTCTCGTCCGGGTCGGGCGGACCACCCACCCGGACCGGCTCGGGTGGCGCCTCCGCGTAGCTGGCGGACCTCGCCTTCTTCCCGACAGCCCTCTCCTCGACAGCCTTCTTCTCGACGGCCCTCTTCTCGGCGGCGGCGGCCCGCAGCTCCGGCTTGGTGTGGCTGCCGCGGCGGCGGCCCGCCAGGCGGAAGGAGATCGCGACCGTGGTGAGCACCATCACGGTGAGCAGGGCCAGCGGGGAGCCCAGGACGTCCATCGGCGATCCCTGTGACACCGGCTCCGGCTGGCGGGCCAGCGGCTGCTCGGTGGTCCGGATCTCGTTCAGGGTGGCGTTGGCCTTCACCAGGCGGGGTAAGCCGTAGCCGACGACCTTGTCCGTGTCACGGAACTTGCGCTTGAGCCAGACGTGGTCGACGTTGGCCTCGATCGTGTGGATCTTCTTGCCGTCGACCCGCTCGACGATGCCGACGTGGTCGACGCCCTTGTAGCTCTTGCCGCCGCCCCAGTCGAAGAAGACGAGGGCTCCGGGCTCGGGCTGCTGGGACCAGGCGCGCTGCTTCATGAACCAGGACGCGTGCGAGGGGGTCCAGGCGAACTGGCCGACGTAGTCACCGACCCCGGCCTTGTCGGCCGCCCAGGCGATGAACATGTCGCACCACGGCGCGTCCCGGTATTGCGGGTCCTTGACGCGATCCGCGTACCACTGTCCGAACTTGGTGAGCTGGCCGCCCTTCTCGCGGTAGCCGACTTCCCCACGCACCTCTTTCAGCAGATTCTCCGCGATCGGGTCCAGAGCCCACTCCTCCCAGAAAAACCGGCAGATCAGGATGGACTGTAATAGGGAGATCCCATGCGCGCGCCGAACACCGGGAAAGTGTCAACCTATGAGGCGAAATTTCGGCTATGTGACTGGTGGGACTCCTGAGGCTCCGTACCAGGCGTGATCGTCCTCAGGCCCCCGCGCCCACCCGGAAGATCTGCTCGTCGCCCGCGCCCGGCGCCACCACATCGGCGACGATCACGGTCACGTTGTCCGGCGAGCCGCCCTCGTTGGCCAGGTCGATCAGCCGCTGGACGGCCGCCGCCGGGTCTGTCACCGTGGTCAGCACCTCGTGCAGGACCTCGGGCCCGAGGACGGTCGTCAGCCCGTCCGAACAGAGGAGGTAGCGATCATCCGGCTCGGCCTCACGCAGCGCCATGTCGGGCTCCGCTCTGCCCTCACTGCCCAGCACGCGCAGCACCATCGACCGGCGCGGGTGCACGGCCGCTTGATCCTCCGTTATCCGTCCTTCGTCCACCATGGACTGCACAAGTGTGTGATCCTTGGTCATCTGGTAGAGAGCACCATCGCGCAGCAGGTATCCGCGGGAGTCACCAAGATGAGCAAGGGCGAACCGGTAACCGTCCCACAGCATGGCGGTCACGGTGGTCCCCATCCCCCTGCGCGCCGGGTCGATGTCGGCCAGCTCCACCAGCCTGCGGGCCGCCTCGTGCACGGCACCCTCCAGGCCTGCCTCCAGGTCCGAGCCCGTCTCGGGAAGCGTGGCATCCATTTCGCGCATGACCGCGATCGCGGCCGAGCTGGCCAGCTCGCCGGCCGCGTGTCCGCCCATTCCGTCGGCCACCACGAGCAATCGGCCACTCGCGTAGCCGGAATCCTCGTTCTGCTCCCTGCGGCGGCCCACGTCTGATCCGGCGGCATAGCGGATGTTGTGCTTCATACCCAGCAGTAAATCATTGGTTGAAAGACTTCACAAGCAGATGCACTGAAGACTCTTGTGAACTACTGTGGGCTACATGACCCACGACCCGACCGTGAACGCCGGGGACATAGCCCGGCTCGCCGGTGTCGGGCGGGCCGCGGTGAGCAACTGGCGCCGCCGCCACGACGACTTCCCTCTGCCCATCGGCGGCACCGCCAATCAACCGTTGTTCTCGCTGCGCCAGGTCGAGTCATGGTTGCGGCGCTATGGGAAGTCCTACCAGGTCTCGCTGGGTGATCGCGTGTGGCAACGCCTGAAAGCCGCCGGCGATTTGCGGCTGGGCGAATTGGTCGCGCAGGCCGGCGTGCTGCTGACCACGGGCGAGAGCAAGCTGGAGCCCGAGCTGGCCGGGCTGGTGGCCGAGCTGGCCGAACAGCACGATCCGCTCACCGCCTACGAATTCCTCTGTGAGCGCTACCTGGAGGCGCATTCCAGGCAGCTGTCCGTCACGCGTGACGACGTGGCCGAGCTGATGGTCGGCCTGGTCCGCACCGACGACGCGACGATCCTCGACCCCGCCTGCGGCGTCGGCACCCTCCTGCTGAACTCCGGGGCGGTCAAGGTGCTCGGCCAGGACCTCAGCGAGACCTCGGCGGTCATCACCGCCGCGCGGCTGCGGCTGCGCGGCGCCGAGGCGGCGGTCGTGCCCGGCGACTCGATGCGCCACGACGGCTTCGCGGGCGTGAAGGCCGACGCGGTCGTCTGCGACCCGCCGTTCAACGAGCGGGCCTGGGGCTACGAGGAGCTGACCGGCGACCCCCGCTGGGAGTACGGCCTGCCGCCCCGTGGCGAGCCCGAGCTGGCCTGGGTCCAGCACTGCCTCACCCACGTCAGGCCCGGCGGCATGGTGGCCGTGCTGATGCCCCCGGCCGCGGCCAGCCGTAAGGCGGGGCGGCGGATCCGGGCCAACCTGCTGCGCGCCGGCGCCCTGCGGGCCGTGATCGCGTTGACGGGTTCTGACCTGTGGCTGCTGCGCCGCCCGGCCGCGGGCGAGCGCCCGCCCTCCGACGTGCTGATCGTCGACGCCACAGCCGACCTGTCCATCGTCGATCCCGCGTGGCGGGCCTACCTCGACGAGCGCTCCGACCAGACCGTACGCATCATCGACCTGCTGGCCGACGAGGTGGACATGACCCCGGCCCGCCACCAGCGCCGCGACGACCTCGGCCGGGCGTTCACCGAGGCGCGCGACCGGTTCCTGGCCGCCGCGGCCACTCCGCCCGATCTCAAGGTGCTCGACGAGCCGCTCGACCAGCCCGTCACCACGGTCGGCGACCTGATCAAAGAGGGTCTGCTGACCACGCTGCAGGCGCCGCCCAAGATGGCGACCGGCGGCGGCGACCTGCCGATGCTCACCGCCGACGACGTGACCGGCGGCGGCGGCGCCTCCGGCCGGGCTCCGGCGCAGCAGGGGCTCGTCCCGGTCCAGCCGGGCGACGTGGTCGCGTCCTACTCCAGCGTGCGGGTGATGACCGAAGGCGGCTGCGTGCTCGGCCCGCATCTGACGCTCTACCGGGTCGACGCGCGCCGGCTCGACCCCGACTTCCTGGCCGGCCACCTGCGGGCCGCCGGCGGGCGCGCGACCACCGGCTCCAGCCGCTTCGACGTGCGCCGCACCCGCCTGCCCCGCCTCTCGCTCAAGGAGCAGAAGTCCTACGGCGAAGCCTTCCGGCAACTGGCCGTGCTCGAAGACGCCTTGCGCGAGACCTCGGCTCTCGGCCAGGCGCTGATCCGCCTCGGTCTCGACGGCCTGACCGACGGCCACCTGCGTCCGCAGTCCTGACGGTGTAGCTTTTTCCGGGAAAAGGCGGGGCTGGGAGGGGCAAATGGTCATCGGTGACCGCTATGTGCTCGACCATCTCCCGCTCGGTCAGGGTGGGATGGGCGCCGTCTACGCGGGCCACGACCGCCACCTCGATCGCCGGGTGGCCGTGAAGCTGCTGCACCTGCCGGGCGGCCCCGACGAGGAGCTCGAACGCCGCTTCATCCGCGAAGCCCGCATCCTGGCCCGGCTGGAGCATCCTGGCGCCCCGGTGCTCTACGACTTCGGCGCCCACGAGCAGCGCCTCTACCAGGTGATGCAGTTCATCGAGGGCGTCACGGTGGCCGACGTGGTCAGCGAGCACGGCCCGCTGCCCGTGCCGTGGGCCGCCGCGATCGCGGCCCAGGCATGCGCGGTCCTGTCGGCCGCCCACGCCCTGTCGATCTGCCATCGCGATCTCAAGCCGACCAACCTGATGCTCTGTCCCGACGGCAGCGTGAAGGTGCTCGACTTCGGCCTGGCCCTGCTGCGCGACGCCGACGTCACCACGTTCACCAGGATCGGCCAGATACTCGGCACGCCCGCGTACATGGCTCCCGAGCAGATCCAGCACGGGGTCGCCGAGCCGCGCAGCGACCTTTACGCGCTCGGCTGCGTGCTGCACGAGATGCTGACCGGGCGGCAGCTGTTCACCGGGCCGACCGACTACGTGGTCTTCGAGAAGCAGGTCAAGGAGCGCCCGCCCGCGATTCCGGGCCTGCCGGACGCGCTGGGCGCGCTCCTGGCCGGGCTGCTGGAGAAGACGCCGGGCCACCGTCCCGCCGACGCCAACACGCTGTACAAGCGGCTGGAACCGTTCGCCGTGGGGCTGCCCATGCTGCCCGGCTTCCTGGACAGGTCGCCGAGCCCGGGCCGGATGTACGCCCGGATGGTCGGCCGCGTCCTTAGCGGCTAGCCGAAATCCTCTGCTCGTTCACGGGATGAAATCTGTTAAGTCCCCATACAATCGCCACAAAATGGTTACAGCAGGGAGCGGAGCCCGTTGGCTGATGCCATCTTCGGCGTCCTCGGTCCTGTTCGCGCACGTCACGCGACCGGGCGCCACATCCGTCTGAGCGGCAGGCAGCGCGCCGTGCTGGCCACCGTGCTGCTCAACGTCAACACGACCGTCTCCCGTGACCGCCTCATAGCCGCCGTCTGGGACGATCCGCCCCCGTCCGCCGTGGCCAACCTCCAGACGTACGTGGCCCAGTTGCGCAGGGCGCTGCAGCCGGAGGCCCGGCTGCACACCAGCGGCGCGGGGTACCTCTTCGAGGCCGCGCCCGACGAGCTCGACCTGCTCCTGTTCGAGGACGAGGTACGGAGGGCCCGGGTCGAATCCGATCCCGCGTCGGCCGCCCGGCGGCTCGAGCACGCCCTGGCCCTGTGGCGCGGCCGTCCCGCCGAGGACGCCTCGCTGGGGAACGTCATGACCCCCCGGCTGACCGAGCTGGAGGAGCGGCTGGCCGACGTCCGCGCCGACTGGGCCGACCTGCGACTCCAACTCGGCATGCACGATGAGGTGATCGGCGCGTTACGGGTGTTCGTGGCCGAGCAGCCGCTGCGCGAGCGGGCCTGGCAGCAGCTCATGCTGGCGCTGGCGCGCTCCGGCCGGCGGGCCGAGGCGCTGGAGACCTACCGGCAGGCCCGCGAGGCGCTGGTCACCGAGCTGGGCATCGAGCCAGGACCCGAGCTGCGGCTGCTCCAGGCCGCCGTCCTGTCCGGCGCCCCCTCCGCGAACAGACCGGAGCAGCGGGGCGCGATCTGCCAGCTGCCGGCCGACATCGCCGACTTCGTGGGCAGGTCCGAGGAGCTGACCGCCATCGCCACGCTCCTGCGCCCCGAGATCACGCCCGCCGCCCTCCCGATCGTCACCGTCACGGGGCCGCCGGGCGTCGGCAAGAGCACCCTGGCCGTGCGGGCCGCGCACCTGCTGCGCGAGGACTTCCCCGACGGCCAGCTCTACCTGCGGCTCTCCGGCGCCTCGCCGGTGCCGCAGGAGCCCGGCGCGCTGCTGGCGGAGGTGCTGCGGGCCCTGCGGGTCGAGGGCGACTCGATCCCCGACACGGTGGCGGAGCGGGCCGCGCTCTACCGGTCGCTGCTCGCCGACAAGGCCGTGCTCGTGGTACTCGACGACGCCGCCGACGGGCTCCAGGTGGCGCCGCTGCTCCCGGGTACGCCGCGCTGCGCCGTGCTGGTGACCAGCAGGGGTCCGCTCATCGCGCTGCCCGGCGCGGTCGCGGTCTCGCTGGGCGTGCCGCCGGAGCGCGAGGCCCGGGAACTGCTGGAGAGCGTGGCGGGCGGCTCACGCGTACGGGACGAGCCCGACGCGGCGCGGGCCATCCTGCACGCCTGCGGACGGCTGCCGCTGGCCGTCAGGATCGCCGGCGCCCGGCTCGCCGCCAGGCCCGCCTGGTCGCTCAAGGACCTCGCCGCGCGACTGGCCGTCACCGGTGCGCCGCTCGACGAACTGGCGCTCGGCGGGCAGAACGTACGGGCCCACTTCGTGGCGAGTTACGAGGTGCTGTCCGCGCCCGCGCGCCGCGCGTTCCGCCTGCTGGGGCTGGCCGGGCTGGAGAGCGCGGCGGACTGGAGCGTGGCGGCGCTGATGGGCGTACCGCGGCGCGAGGCGGAGTCCGCGGTCGAGACGCTGGCGCTGGCCGGGCTGGTGACGGCGAACGAGGTGGACGAGAGCGGCCAGCCCCGTTACCGCATGCACGACCTGCTGCGCGCCTTCGCCCGCGAGCGCGCGGAGGCGGAGGAGAGCCCGGCCGGACGGGCCGCCGCGCTCCTGGGGTTCGTCGAGGAGTGCCTGGCCCGATTACGCGCGGCGGCGCTGGAGTACCCCCCGCCCATGAGGCCCTCCATGGACACCGTGCCGCCACCAGTGGAGTCCGCGCGGGTGGACGGCGGCTGGCAGCGTGCGTGGCTGCACGCCGAGCGCAAGACGCTGGCCGACGCCGTCGCGCTGGCCGAGCCCGTCACCGCCGCCGAGCTCGCCCAGCGGCTGGCGCCGTTCCTCGTGGCGCACGGCTTCTTCGCCGAGGCGATCGGCCTGCTGGAGAACGTCGCCGAACGGACCGGCGACACCCACACGACCATGCTGATCCGCCTGGTCAGAGCCGACATCCTCACGGACCGCCGCCGGACCGCGCTCGCCGAGCCCGAGCTGCGGTTGCTGATCGACTACTTCGAGGGCGCGGGCGACCGGCACGCGGTCGCGTACGCGCTGGCCACGCTGGCCATCTGCGAGCTGATCTCCGGCCGCTACGAAAGCGCTCTCACACTCGTCACCCGCTCCTTGCCGCTCTTCGAGGCGTACGGGGACACCAACGGGCTGATCAGCGCGCTGGTCACGACCTCGGGGATCCACCTCGACCGGGCCGAGTACGACCTGGCGATAGCGACCTGCCGGCGCGGCCTGGAGCTGGCGGCCGACCCGCGCTTCGCCGACTTCGCGATCAGGTTCCGCCGCGTGCTCGGCATCGCGCACTTCGAGCTGGGCGAGGTCGAGACCGCGATCGGGCACTATGAGGCGAGCATCGAGGCCAGCCGCGAGCTGGGCTGGGGCACCGGCGAGCGGATGGCGCTGCGCAGGCTCGGCCAGGCGTACTCCGAGCTGGGCCGGTACGAGCTCGCCGCCACCACGCTCGACCGGTGCGCCGCCATGTTCGCCCGGGCGGGCGACGGCCATGGCCAGGGGATGACGTTCTACGCGCGGGGCGAGGTCAGCCTGAAGCAGGGCCGGCCCGACGAGGCGCTGCACTACTTCCAGCTCTGTCTCGACCTGGTCGAGGAGCCGATCTGGCGGGCGAGGGCGGCCGAGATGGTCGAGCGCCTGCGCCACGACCCGGCCTGAACGCGCCGGCTCGGGTGCCCAAGGACAGTGCGCTGTGGTATCGGGGCGTGATCCGCAGGAACGGCCTGTAGATTCCTTCCGTGCTCTCCCACATGGCGGACTCCCGCGCTGAGACGGTGGCACGGCCGTGAGACGGCCGACGCTGGAGGCGGTCGCCGCCCGCGCGGGGGTCTCGCGCGCCACCGCGTCCCGGGTCGTCAACGGGCAGACGACGGTGGCGCCGGAAATCCGCGACGCCGTCCTGCGTGCCATCGACGAACTGGGCTACCTGCCCAACCCGGCGGCGCGCAGCCTGGTCACCCAGCGCACCGACTCCATCGCCCTGGTCGTCTCCGAACCACCTACCAGGGTGTTCTCGGAGGACCCGCTGTTCGCCACGGCCATCCGCTCGGCCAGCGTCGAACTGGAAGCGGCCGACAAGCAGGTCGTCCTCATGCTCGCCTCCTCCCCCAAGAGCCATGCGCGGGTGGAGCGCTACATCGCGGGCGGCCACGTGGACGGCGTCATGCTCATCTCCATGCACGGCGCCGACCCCCTGCCCGCCGCGCTGTCCCACCTGCGCGTCCCGGTCGTCTCGTACGGCAGGCCCGCCGTACCCGTCAACATCCCGTACGTCGACAACGACAACGTCGGCGGCGCCGAGGCGGCGGTCCGCCACCTGGTCGAGGCGGGCAGACGCCGAATCGCCACGATCGCCGGCCCCCAGGACATGATCGGCGGCCAGGACCGCCTCACGGGCTACCGCAACATCCTGCGCGACTCCGACCGCCGCTCCATCGTCGCGGTGGGCGACTTCACCCGGCAGTCCGGCGCGGTGGCCATGCGCCAACTGCTGGGCGACGACCCCGGCCTGGACGCCGTCTTCGTGGCGAACGACCTGATGGCGGTGGGCGCTCTGCAGTCACTCCGCCTGGCCGGCCGGCGGGTGCCGGACGACGTGGCCGTGGTGGGCTTCGACGACATAGAGGCCGCCAAGTACACCGAACCCCCACTGACCACCGTGCGCCACCCGGTGCCCGAACAGGCGGCAGCCATGGTGCGCCTACTGCTGGGCCTGTTCACAGGCGGCCCCGCCGAGCCCGTCATCCTCCCCACCGAACTGGTCGTCCGCGAATCCGCCTGAAAGCAATGACCTCCCCTATGGGGCGCTTCGCGCCTTGGGGCTTCGGGCTGTGTTGCCAGGGGCTGACGCCCCCATTTACCAGCAAGGTCCTCGCTCTTCGCTCGGGCTGTCTTCCTGGGGGCTTCGCCATTCGGCGAGGGCCTGCCGGCCCCCGCCCCCCGGCGGTTAACCACTTCCAAGATGGACCTTGATGGCCATGTCCCGAGCTCAGGGGAGTGCCGCCGCGGCCCGCCCACGAAGAGGCAGGGCCTTTGATCATCTCGGTGGACTGGCTGCATGTGGGCGATCTGCTATTGGCAGGTCGTCGTCGGCGGTGAGCAGAATGCGACCTCGGGGTAACGCGTGGAGTGCTTGTCGAGCAGGGGTTGCCGCTTGCCGCGCAGGTGCAGGTCGAAGAAGGCTGCGACGTACTTGCGGGTGAGGTCCACCGAGCGGGTTCCCGTCAGGGTGCTGCCGAGGTTGACGCCGATCTGGCGGGCCAGCATGTCGAGGTCGGTGAAGGACGGGTGCACCGCTCCTTCCAGCACCAGCCAGCGCTTCCATCCGGTCAGGTTCTTCCAGTCGCGATCCCACGTGGTGTCCTGGCCGCCGGGTTGGTGCGCCGGCTGGCCCATGAACATGAACGGCCTGGCCAGTCCGCTGTCGGGAACGGGGACGAACATGTTGCCGTCCAGGTTGATCCCGGCGCGTATCCGGGAGTCCTTCAGCATGGCCCCGGCGGCGCTCGCGCCGCCGACGGAGGCGCCCGCCATCGCGATCCGGGAGGTGTCGATCAGGGCGCCGCCCTTCCACTTGGGGTGCGGGCCGGTCAGCTGGTCGAGGACGAAGGAGATGTCGGCCGGTCGGTTCTCCACCACCTTCTGGCCGATGTTCTCGGCGGTGTCGAGCTCGCAGGCGGCGCAGGTGGCGACGCGCCCGTCGGGGAAAGTCGTGGCGTAGTTCTCGTAAGTGTGGTCGATGCCGGCCACGACGTACCCTCGGCTCGCCAGGTCCTCGGCCAGGCCGGTGAGCGAGCTGCGGGACCGGGTGAAGCCGGGTGAGAGCACCACGAGCGGCAGGCTGTGCTTGCCTCCTGCGGGCGCGGCGCCGACGAGGCTGCCGGTCCGCGTCTTGCTCAGGATGTCGGACGGCACGCCGGTGATCTTCGAGCCCTTCAGGTTGAGCTCCGACTCCTTCGGCGTCATGTACGGGGCCCGCTGCCCGCTGCGCGCCTCGGTCGGGTACCACAGGGACACCATGAGCTCTCTGGCCTTGACCTCGGGGACCCACGGGTCGGGCCGGGAGCTGTCCTTCAGGTACAGGGAGGCGGTGCCGACCCGATGCGGGCCGGTGGGCGCGGGCAGGTAGGGGGTGGCGATCGGTGTGGCCGTGGGAGCCGGGGTGGGCGTGGGAGCCGGGGTGGGCGTGGCGTCGGCCAAGGCGCCGGGGATGAGGGTGAGCCAGGCGGACGCCGTGAGAGTGGCCAGCCCGGCGGCAGCGGCCAGGCCGCGGCGCAGGAGAGGACGGCGCGGCGTGGCCGTGGGCTTCGGCTCGGTCGTATGAGTCATGAGGGTGTCCTTCTTCCGTCTTTCGGTGGTGACGGCCGGCTGGTGGGGAACTCCTCGCGCGGCATGGAGCGGAAACTGTGGGGCCGGGAAAAGCCGTCGCGAGATCTGGTGGTCGTGAGGCGGAGCACCGCTCAGGCGGGGCTGAGCGCCTCAAGCGGGAGCGGCCGGCCGGCAGCGGCCGGTCAAGCGTTGCTCGACGAGCAGCCCGAGCCAGGCGTCCGCGGAGCTCGCCGAGGTCGCCGCAACGGGCGGAGCCCCGATACTGGCGATCGGCTGGACGTCGGCCGACAAGATCCCGCACAACGCGAACCCACGGACCACGTCCAGCCCCGCGATCCCCAGGCGTCGTTGAGGCACTTCAGGTGGCATGGGACCTCATCCTGCACAACAGGACCCGGTGTCCACATCGACTGAAAGAAGGGAACGCAACAGTACTTTCGGCTGGTACAGACCGCCGGAACCCCTGCCCTAGCCTGGACGCCGTGCATGTTCCCGATCGGCTCAAGGTGGCGCTCGGCGTCGTGTTCGCGCTGGCCATCGCCTTCCAGGAGCCAGCGGGACAGTTCCTTCACCCAGCTGACGTGATCAGGTGCGGATCGAGTGCGCGTGCAGCTCCGCGAGTTCTACCTTGAGGTCAAAACTCGCAATGATCCTGCGGCGGCGGACCTGAGCCAGCACATCCGCGACACGCTGGCCCGCTAGAGATCACCTGACGTGAAGGGTATGACTATGCGGATCGGCGTGACCGGCCACATGAACCTGACGGAAGGCACAAGCTCCCTCATGTTCGCAGCGATCCGCGAGCACCTCGCACAGGTGGGCGACGACCTGACGGGCGTATCATGCATCGCTCGCGGTGCCGACTCGTTGTTCGCCGATGCCGTCCTGGCAGCTGGCGGAACACTCGAAGTGGTCATCCCGTCGCGCGACTACCGGCAGGCCAAGGTGAAGGCAGACCATGCCGAGCAGTTCGACCGGCTGATGGACGTCGCGAAGCTGGTCCGCGTCATGGATTTCGACCACGCCAACAGGGGCGCCTACGAGGCGGCCAATGAAGCCATGCTCGGGTCTGTGGACGAGATGGTGGCCGTCTGGGATGGCCAGCCAGGCACAGGGGCAGGCGGGACGGCTGAGGTGGTTGCCGAGGCTAGGACGCGTGGGGTGAAGGTGACCGTGATCTGGCCAGAGGGCGCAGCCCGGGAATAGTGCGGGCCTGGACTCGTTGCGTGCTGGTGGGATACTCGGGCGTCGGTGGCGGGGGCGGCAGTGGGCACTGTCCTGTGCTTCGCTAGTCAGCGAGCTGTACATAGGGCAGCGGGCAGTCAGGGCAGGCGCAGTGGGTCAGGCTGGCGCAGCGGGCGGCGATCACCTGGCTGAGGGCGTCGTGGATGGTGTGCAGGTCGGCGATCTTGGCTTCGATCTCGGCGAGCTTGCGCTTGGCGCGCTCCTGCAAGTCCGGCGCAGGGCGGCTGCGCCGTCCGGTCTCCAGCAGCTCGGAAACCTCCTCCAGGGTGAAGCCGAGCCGCTGTGCGGCTTTGATCACTCTGAGCAGGGTGACCGTCTCGGGCGGGTAGGCGCGGTGCCCACCAGGGCTGCGCCCCGGTTCGGCGATCAGGCCGCGCCGCTCGTAATAGCGCAGGGTCTGGACGTTGACCCCAGCGCGCTCGGCGACCTGTCCGGTGCGCAGGGTCTCGACGTTGATCTCGGCAGGCTCTGCGACCTGCCCAATGAGCAGGAACGGCTCCCGAATCTCATGCGGCATGCGTGCCCCCGTCAGCCGCCACGCCCTGACCCGCGCTGCGGCCATCGAAGAAGCCTCTCATGATCGGTCCGGCGTTCACGCCGACGGGATGGCCGCGTCAGCCTGCCGCTGGAGTGCGTTCAGCACGTCGACCCGCTGCTCGGGCACCCGAACCTCCAGACCCATGGCGCCGTCGGCGATGGTGAGGGTGAAGGTGAAGAAGGAGCAGCAGCCGTTCTCCCGGGCCGCCAGCTCAGCGGCCCGGGCCGCGTTCTCCGCGGTGATGATCAGCTCCAGCCGCAGCCGGGTAGGGTCCGGCCGCTGGATCGCCAGCACGACCTCGGCGAACAACGCGTCGAACTCGGCCACCCGCAACGGCTGCTCGGCAGTGGGCAGTGTGCACGCCGAGGGGACCCACTGCTGGCCAAGAGCTATGTTCTGGTGTTTCATACCTCGACGGTAAACCTGGACCTAGGTACCGGATGCAACCCTCGCCGCTACCGGATCACGCGGTACATCAGGTGCGTGACCAGATCGGTGCCCGACACCTCGCTGACCGGTTCGAGGTTGGTGTCTCCGACGCCGTCGAACAGCCGCTCGCCCCTGCCGAGGATCACCGGCGCGACGTGCAGGCGCAGCTCGTCGATGAGACCCGCGGCCAGGTACTGGTTCACCGTCAGCGCGCCGCCCGCGATGGCGACGTCCCGGTCTCCGGCGGCCTCACGGGCCTGGGCCAGGGCCGCCTCGATCCCCTCGGTGACGAAGTTGAACACCGTGCCGCCCTGCATCGTCAACGGCTCGCGCGGGTGGTGGGTGAGGACGAAGACCGGCGCGTGGTACGGCGGCTCGTCGCCCCACCAGCCCTTCCAGTCCATGTCCCAGGCGTCCCGGCTCGGGCCGAACATGTTGCGGCCCATGATGAAGGCCCCCGCCGCGGTGATGCCCTCGATCACGGCCGCGTGCGCCTCGGGCTCGTCGAACATCCAGCGGTGCAGACGCTCCTCCGCGCCCTCGCCGAGCGGTTTCTCCAGGCTCTGGTTCGGTCCCGCCACGAAGCCGTCGACGGACATCGCGATGTCACAGGTGACCTTGCTCATCTCACTGCCTTCCACATTCCGGCGCTCGTCTCGCGCCGCTCACGAGGGGGTCGGAGCCGTCCGCGTGTTCTGTACATGCCGGGCGAAATTCTTTCAGTGAGATGCCGGTCACATTCGCGGGGAACGGGTCACACTCCAGGGTGCGGCGCCGCTCTCCATTGATGACCCCGTGGCCCGGAAGGGAGGAGCGCACAATGAGCGAGCAGGCGACAAGCGTCTTCAACGGCCATCGCGAGCTGCTGTTCTCGATCGTTTACAACATGCTGGGCAGCGTCGCCGACACCGAGGACGTACTGCAGGAGACCTGGCTCGCCTGGGCGCCCAGGAGCGAGACGGGTGAGGAGATCGCCAACCCGCGCGCGTACCTGGTGCGGATCGCCGTCAACCGGGCGCTGGCCCGGCAGGAGAGCATCAGCCGGCGCCGGGAGGACTACGTCGGTCCTTGGTTGCCCGAGCCGCTCATCACCCAGGAGCCAGATGTCGTGGATCCGGCGGTGCGGGCCGAGTCGGTGTCGATGGCGCTGCTCGTGGTGCTGGAGACGCTCACCCCGCTGGAACGGGCGGTGTTCGTCCTGAACGAGGTCTTCGGGTACGCCCACACTGAGATCGCGGGCATCCTGAACCGCAGCCCGTCGGCGATCCGCCAGCTCGCTCACCGCGCCCGCGAGCACGTGCACGCCCGCCGCCCGCGTTACCAGGCCGACCCGCGGATTCGGCAGGAGGTGACGGAGCGGTTCATCGCGGCCGTGGCCGGCGGCGACCTCGACTCGCTCATGCGGGTCCTGGCGCCGGACGTGGTCATGTGGGCCGACGGCGGGGGCAAGGCACGGGCGGCCGGGCTGCGGCCGCTCTACGGGCGGGACAAGATCGCCCGCTTGATCGTCGGAAACGCGACCCTGCATCCTGTCACGGATCTCAACATCCGCTTCCGGACCGTCAACGGCGATCCGTCGGCGCTGCTGCTGTCCGGTGACACCACGTTCGCGGTCATCGTCCTCGACCTCGTCCCCGACGGGACTCAGGTATGCGGCATCTACGCCGTGACCAACCCCGACAAACTCTCCCACCTGGAAAGAGGCACCTCATGATTCTGGTATCCGGAGCCACCGGCAACATCGGCCGTCCGCTCGTCGCCGAGCTGGCCGCCAAGGGTGTGAAGGTACGCGCCCTGACCCGTACCCCCGAGACGGCCCGCTTCCCCGAGGGAGTCGAGGCTTGCGACAGCGCCAGGCCCGACTTCGACGGCGTGACCGCCCTCGTACTGAACATCACGGGCGGCTCCGTCGCCCTGCTGGAGGCGGCCAGGACGGCGGGGGTACGGCGGGTCGTCACCGTCTCGGCCCTGGTCGTCGCCGAGGAGGAGGACCCCGAGGAGGGCAGCAATGCCGCGATCCACCGGGAGCTGGAGGCGGCGGTGGAGGCCGCCGTCCCGGAATGGACGCATCTGCGCCCCGGCGCCTTCGCCGCGAACTCCTTGCGCTGGACCCCCCAGCTCCAGGCCGGAGACGTGGTCCGCGGACCGTACGCCCAGGCCCGTACCTCGCCGATCCACGAGGCGGACATCGCCGCCGTCGCCGTACGGGCGCTGCTCGGAGACGACCTGCTGGGACAGGCGCCCACGTTGACCGGACCGCAGGGGCTGTCCTTCGCCGAGCAGGTGGAGATCATCGGCTCGGTGGTGGGCCGGCCGCTGCGGTATGAGGAGATCAGCCCGGACATGGCCGCGCAGGCGATGATGGCGCACGGGGTGCGCAAGGAGCAGGTCGACTCCTTGCTGAGCTACTTCGCGGACAGCATCGGGAAGCCCGTACCGATCACGGGCGAGGTGGAGCGGATCCTCGGCCGCCCCCCTCGCACCTACGCCGAATGGGTCGCTGACAACGCCGACGCCTTCCGGCAATGACCCGGGCTGGTTACCTGCCCGTCTTCGTGGACCAGAGCGGTGTCCTGCCGTCGTAGAGGACCACATTGCCGTCATCCTGCACCTCGAGTCGCGCCCCGGGGTTCTTGCCGGTCTCGGAGTTCCACAGCGGCGTCTTGCCCAGGTAGACGACCAGATTGCCGTCTTTCTGCATCTGGGTGACGGCCCCGGGGTTGCCTCCGGTCTTGGAGTCCCACAGGGCCCGGCGGGCGCGGTAGAGCACCAGATTGCCGTCCTCCTGCTGGACGAGCTGGTAGTCACCATTGCGGGAGCGGACGTACTGGTTGGGCTTGAGCGCGTAGCCCGGGGCGAGCACGCTGATCGTGGCATGGCGGTTCCACACCGGCGTCTTGCCGTCGTAGATGACCAGGTTGCCGTCGTCCTGCACCGCGAGGCGGGCACCTGGGCTGTCGCCGGTATTGGACGCCCACAGGGGCGTCTTCCCCCGGTAGACGACCAGGTTGCCGTCGCTCTGCATGGCGGCGAACGCGCCTGGGCTGTCACCGGTCTGGCTGCTCCACAGCGGCGTCCTGCCCCGGTACAGCACCAGGTTGCCGTCCTCCTGCTGCTGCAGGACGTAGGCCCCGCCGGACGAGCGTACGGAGTGGCCGGCTGTCAGCGTCTGACCGGGGTTCAGCCATACGGTACGGTCGGCGCTCACCGCCGCCGTGGAGCGCTTCACCTCCGCCCAGGCCACTGGTGAGACCGAGGCCACGGCCATCGTGCTCGCCAACGCGAGCGCACCGATGTACATAGTCGTTCTTCTCATGCGTTCCCCCTGCGTGTGGATGACCAAGCTGCATATGGATGATCAAGCGAGAAGGACGCTATCCAGACATGGTGGGCGATCGTCCCATTTCGAAATGCCTGGAACTTTCGCCAAGGTTGTCCGCGTCGGGGTCGATGATCAACAGTGGTCAGAACACGCCGCCGATTCCCGGAGAACGCCGATGCTCGGCGTGGCCGCGTCCATCGGCCTGATCGTGTTGTCTGACCGGGGACGGCCGCCAGAGCGTCCCTTTGGTCACAGCGCTCCGATCACCACGGCGACCAGGATCAGCGCGACGAGAGTGAAGCGGAGGGCTCTGGAGAGGACCGGGCGCGTGCCTCTCATGCGAGGCCCTGCCAGGACATCCTGCCAGAACGTGAACGATTGACACACGACATGCGTCAACCATAGGTTGACGGACGCATGGCGTCAACCTCGCGTTGACGCCAGGCAGTCGCTTCGGCGTCAGTAGCCGCCGGTGACCCGTACGCCGGAGCCGATCGAGCGTGGGATGCCGACGTTGTCGACCAGGTTGCCGGTCGACGCGATGGACAGCCCGTTGCCTCTGCCCCTCCTGAACAGCAGGCCGGTTTCCCGTCTGGTGCCGTGGCCGAGGATGGAGTTGCCGGTCACCGTGGCGTGTCCGGTGCCGTAGTTCACGGAGTCGAGGGCCAGGTAGACGAAGGAGGGGTCCTGCTGCGGGGCGGGCGCCTTGCCGTACTGGCGGGTGTTCGCGGGCTGGGTCACGGCGGGTCGGGGCCCGAATTTGTGGATGAGGTTGTTGGAGATCGTGGTGCCGGCCTCGCCTTGGAGGTCGCAGCGGATGCCGTAATAGGTCTGCCTCGCGGTGGCCTTCGTGCCGAAGTCCTCGATGTAGTTGTTGTGGATGGAGGTGCCGAAGCAGCGGTGGGCGTCGATGGCGTTCTTCGGCGTCGCGTACAGGTGCAGGTCGCTGAACGTCCATCCGGCCGAGTTCTCCGCGTCGACGCCGCTCTCGCCGCTGAAGCCGATCCACGAGCGCTGGAACGTCCAGTCGGTCACCGCGTTGCCGGGGTCGACCACCTTGAGGCCGGAGCCGCCCGCCCGCTCGATGTAGACGTCGCTGATCACGCTGTTGACCATGGTGTTGCGGAGCCGGGTGCCGTTCTTGGAGGGGTTGCTGACGCGGATGCCGTCGCTGGGCGTGCCGAGGATGTCCACGTCATAGATCCGGCTGTCCCATGAGCGCAGCATCAGGCCCACGGTGCCGGTGTTGTGGTCGCGGTTGCCATCCAGTGTTAGCCGCTCGATGCGGACAGGGTCGGAGCTGTACGCCTGGTCGGTGACCCAGGACTCCGAGGCCAGCATGGCGGGCAGGTTCGCGCCGTCGGCCTGCTTGATCACCGTCCCGGCCTTGGCGTCACCCCGGTACGTCCGGCGGCCGCGCAGGGTGATGGTCCTGTTGATCAGGCACGGGCCCTTGAACACGACCTCGTCGCCCTCCTTGGAGGCGTCGATGGCGGCCTGGATGGTCCTGGCGTCGGCGGCCGTGTTGACGCAGGTGGCGCTCACCCTCGCGGCTATGGCCGGGGCCGAGGCCAGCGGCTGGATCACCACCGCGCTGCCGGAGGCGGCCAGCGTCAGGGCGATGGCCCCCGCGGTCTGGCGTGGGCGTGGTTTAGGCACGTGCAATCCCCTTCCGGGCATTCCGGAAATGACCTGAGGACCGCGGCGTGTGAACGTCCCCCGACGCCCCTGCGGTCTCCGGTGCCGAGCCTCATGGAAGGATCCCGATCTGCTCGGGAGAACTCCCCAGACCTGCCCGAAACTTGGTGCCTAGCCGAATGGTTCCAGTGACTCTCCAGTGGTTTCAGTGGTCGGAGTTGCGCCCCGGCCCTTGCCTGACGCATGGCCGGGCGCGGGTGGTCAGCGGGATGAGGAGGGTGCCAGGTGGACGGTCGCCGAGTTGTGGGTGATCGACAGCACTCGTACGGCCAGCGCGCCGACCGAGCCGTTGCCGCCCACGCTCAGCTGCGTGGACGAGGAGACGCCGGGCCCCGTCCCCTCGACCTTTACCGTGGCGCCGATGCGCGCGATCGACAGCGTGGTGAAGCCGAGGGTGCTGGAGACGGGGAAGCTCACCGGCTTGGTGATGGTGATCTTGCACTTCCCGTCGAAGCACTCGCTGACGTCGCGCGTCTTCCCCGCCGAAGCCGCGGCGACGGACGCGCCGGAGACGACGACGGCGGCGGCGCAGGCGAGCGCCAGGCAGGTTGTGGCCATCCGATGCATGGTGTCCCTTTCGGTGGTCTCCGTCAGGTCAAGCGACCTGATGTGACTGATCAGCTACCAAGGGTAGTGACGAGAAGAACGCCGAGACCCGGAAGACACGCAACGGGAGTGCGTCAGCGTGGTGTGAGGCGGATGGTCGCCGACTTCTGGGCGACCGACACCCTCACGGACAGGTTGTTGATCGTCCCCCGGCCGCCCGAGCCGAGCACCACTGTCGAGGAGACGCCGGGCCCCGTGCCCTGCACCTTCACCATGCCGGAACCGACTCGCGCGATGGACAGCCGGGTGAAGCCGTACCGGCTGGAGATGCGGAATCTCACCGCCTTGGTGATCGTGATCTTGCACTTCCCGTCGAAGCACGCGCGTACGTTCGGCGGCTTCGCGGCCGCAGCCGCTATGGGAGCGGCAGCCGATGCCGGAGCGGCGAAGAGGGGGACGGCGGTAATGGCGGCGAAAGCGAGTGTCAGGCAGGTTGTGACCGTTCGATGCATGTTGTCCCTTTCGTTGATCTCAACATACGGCTGGGACGGCTGACGGCCTAGACGCGGAAGACGCGCAGTTGGAGTGCCAGCGTGGTGTAGTAGCCGACCAGCGTGGTCAGCTCGAACACCACGCGCTCCCCCAGCCGCGCGTACTCCGCGTCGTCGAGGTCGGCCCGTGCCACCAGCGCCCTGGTGACGCCGAGCACCGCGGCCTCCTCCGGATCCGGCAGGTCCAGTGGCGCGCCGGTGCGCAGCGCCATGAGCTCGTCGTCGGTCAGGCCGAGCCCGCGCCCGATCTCCTCGTGTACGCGCTGCTCGAAGGCGCTGTCGCAGTGGCCGGCCACGACCAGGATCGCGATCTCCCTGGCCCGGGAGCTCAGCACGGAGCGGTAGCGGATCGCCGCGCCGAGCTCCTGCAGCGCGTCGCCCACCGGCGGGCTGAGCAGCATCGCGTTGAACGGGCCGATCAGCCCGCCTTCGTCGTCGAGCATCGAGGTGCCGCGTGGGCCCGCGATGATCTTCTCGTAGAGGGACAGGGCGTCAGCGTCGAGATGGGCCGGTGGCTTGGACGGCAGGCGTTTCACGCTGGCGATGTTAGCCAGACGGTCGTGTCGGACGGCAGGGCGCCGTCCTCCAGAGGTCCGCTGGTCAGCAGCACCCGGCCCGGCGGCAGCGGTACGGGAGCGGTGCCCAGGTTGGACACGCAGGTCAGGCCGGACTCCCGGGTGAAGGCCAGGACGTCTGGCCCCATCGTGAGCCACTTGAGCGTGCCGTCGCCCAGGAGGTCGCGGCGGTGGGCGAGCGCGGTGCGGTAGAGGTTGAGCATCGAGCCGAGGTCGGCCGACTGGGCCTCGGCCGTTACCTTGCGCCAGCTGTCGGGCTGCGGCAGCCAGGTGCGGGCCCCACCGAAGCCGAAGCCGAACGGCGGCTCGTCGCCCGCCCACGGAAGCGGCACCCGGCAGCCGTCCCTGCCCCGGTTGGTGCCGCCCGAGCGGTGGTACATGGGGTCCTGGCGCTGTTCGTCGGGCAGGTCCTCGACCTCCGGCAGGCCGAGCTCCTCACCCTGGTAGACGTAGACGCTGCCGGGCAGCGCCATGGCCAGCAGGGCCGCCGCCCTGGCCCGTCGGTAGCCGAGTTCCGGGTCGGAGGGCACGCCGTGCAGGCGCCCGCCGTGCGCGAACGTCGTGTCCGCCCGGCCGTACCTGGTCACCGGGCGGGTGACGTCGTGGTTGGACAGGACCCAGGTCGGCGGGGCGCCGACCGGCGCGTGCGTGGTCAGTGTGAGGTCGATGACCCGGCGCAGCTCGGCGGGCTCCCACGGGCAGGCCAGGAAGTCGAAGTTGAAGGCGGTGTGCAGCTCGTCGGGGCGCAGGTAGCGGGTGAAGCGTTCCTGGTCGGGCAGCCACACCTCGCCGATCAGCACCCGGTCGCCGTACTCGTCGGCGACCTCGCGCCAGCGCCGGTAGACCTCGTGCACCTCGTCGAGGTCCTCGTACGAGGTGTCCGACTTGAACAGCAGGGCCGCCGAGTCGATCCGGAAGCCGTCGACGCCGCGCTCGAACCAGAAGCGCAGCACGTCCTCGAACTCGCGGTGGACCTCCGGGTTGTCCCAGTTGAAATCCGGCTGTTCTGGAGCGAAGAGGTGCAGGTACCACTGTCCGTCGGCGACCTGTGTCCAGGCGGGCCCGCCGAAGATCGACTGCCAGTCGTTCGGCTCGTCACGGAACCAGAACCGGTCCCTGGCCCCGCGGTCGGTCAGCGCCTCCTGGAACCAGGCGTTCGCCGTGGAGCTGTGGTTCGGCACCACGTCGATGATGACCTTGATGTCGAGCTCGTGCGCCTCCTCGATGAACGTCTCCGCCTCGGCCAGAGTGCCGAACACCGGCTCGATACCCCGGTAGTCGGCCACGTCGTAGCCGCCGTCGGCCATCGGCGACGGGTACCACGGGTTCAGCCAGATGGCGTCGATGCCGAGTTCCTTCAGGTACGGCAGGCGCGAGCGCAGCCCGGCGAGATCGCCGATGCCGTCACCGTTGCCGTCGGCGAAGCTGCGCAGGTAGACCTGGTAGATCGCGGCCCCCCGCCACCACGTTTGCGACATGCGCTATCCCTTAATGCTCCCGGCGGTGAGACCCGCCATGATGTGCCGTTGGAAGATGAAGAAAACAATGATCATCGGGATGCCGGCGATGACCAGGCCGCCCATGATCTGGTTCTGGCTCACCGCGCCGGCGGTCTGCGACAGGCCGACGCTGACCGTCATGTTCTCGCTGTCGGTCATGACCAGCAGCGGGAGCAGGAAGTCCTTGAAGGCGGTGACGATCGTGAAGATGGAGACCACGCCGAGGATCGGCCTGGAGATCGGCAGGATCACCGACCACAGGACCCGCAGCGGCCCGGCGCCGTCGATCTGGGCCGCCTCGACCAGCTCCCGCGGGATGGAGTCGAAGAAGCGCTTGAGCAGGAAGATGTTGAAGCCGTTCGCCGCCGCGGGGAACCACAGGCCCCAGGCGTTGTTCAGCAGGTGCAGGTCGACGATCGTGACGTACAGCGGGATGATCACCACCATCGGCGGGATCATCAGCGTGGCCAGCATCGCGCCCAGCACCACGTTCCCGAACATCGGCCGCAGCTTCGACAGCGCGTACGCCGCCGCGACGTCCACGGCCATGGAGAACAGCCAGGCGCCCAGCGCGTAGAAGGCGGTGTTCTTCAGCAGGACGCCGATGTCGAACAGGTCCCACGCCTCGATGAAGGCGTCGAACGTGGGGTGGGCGGGGAACAGGGTCGGCGGCATCTGGGCGATCTCCTCGCCCGTCTTCATGGCGCCGGTGATCATCCAGTAGAGCGGGAAGACGAAGACCAGGGTGGAGCCGGTGACGACCGCGATCAGGACGGCCCAGTAGATGCGTCGCCCCCACCTGCTGTTGAGCTGATGCGGCGAGACGATCGTACGAAACTGGACCTCGATCCGCTTAGGCGCTCTCTTCTCCCGCCGCGCCCCGGTAGCCGCCCGGGCACCGACGGAGATCATGCTTTGTCCTCCCTGGTCAATCGCAGCTGGAAGGCCGCGAAGGCGAGGAGCACGATCATCAGCATCATGCCGAGCGCGCCGCCCGCGCCGTAGTCCTGGAGCGTGAACGCGAACTGGTACATCTGGAAGGCGACGGTCATCGTGGCGTCCTCCGGGCCGCCGCCGGTGAGCATGTACGGCTCGATGAACACCTGCATGGTGGCCACGACCTGCAGCATCAGCATGAGCAGCAGGATCAGCCGGGTCTGCGGGATGGTGACGTGCCTGATCCGCTTGAAGATGCCGGCCCCGTCGAGCTCGGCCGCCTCGTACAGCTCGGGCGGGATGTTCTGCAGCGCGGCCAGGTAGATCAGTGTCGCGCTGCCCATGTTCATCCAGGTCGCGACGATGACCAGGGAGATCAGCGCGGTCGAGGAGGAGTCGAGCCAGGCCAGGGCCGGCAGGTGGAAGAAGTCGAGCAGCTGGTTGAACAGTCCGGGCCCGGGGTCGAAGAACCACCTGAACAGCAGCACCGCGACGATCGGCGGCAGCATGACCGGCAGGTAGACCACGAACCGCAGGTAGGCCCGGGCGTGGCGCAACTCGTTGAGCACCAGTGCCATGACGAACGGCACGGCGTAGCCGCAGAGCAGGGCGAGTGCCGTGAACTCCACGGTGTTCAGCCATGCCTTGCCGAACGACGGGTTCTGGACGACGGTCAGGAAGTTGTCCAGTCCCACCCAGGTGGGCGGGTTGACCAGGGTGGTCTTCTGGAAGCTGAGGACGAACTCCCTGATCATCGGGTACCACGCGAAGACCGCGAAGCACGCCAGCGCCGCGCACAGGAACCCGTAGGCCGTCAGATTGCGCCTGAGGACACGCATCCAGGTCAGCCCTTGGTCGCCAGCATCGAGTTGGCCTTGGTCTCGGCGTCGGAGAGCAGGCTGTCGATGTTGGCGTCCTGGCGGCTCAGCACGCCCGACATGGCCACGTCGAGGATGGCGTACAGCTCCTGGGCGTGCACCGGCTCGGCCTTCGGCGGGATGGTGGCCGCGGCGTCCACGTACGGCTGGTAGTTCGCGACCGGCAGCGTGGCGTTCGCCGTGCGGTCCTGCTTGATCGCCTTGCCGGTGGCCGAGTCGCCGTAGACGTCGTTGTCGGGCACGCCGACGGGGTTGCCGAGCGTCTTGCCGCGGGCGAAGTCGAAGCGGCCCTTGCCTGCGGTGTTGAAGCGGAAGTCGACCCACTCCAGTCCCGCCTTGGCCTCGGCGGGGGTGGCCTTCGGGTTGATCATGTACGCCTCGCCGCCGCTCAGCGACGCCTTGGCCTCGGGCAGGCCGGTGATGCCGTAGTCGGCGACGCTGCCCTTGAACTTGTTGACGACGTCGGTGACCACGTCGGGCGCGCCGAGCATCATGCCGACCTTGCCGCTGCCCATCGCCATCATCAGCGACTCCCAGCCGACCAGCAGCTTGTTGCCCATGCTGTTGTCGACCCAGCGCATGTCGTGCAGGTTCTGCAGCACGGCCTTGCCCTCGGGCGAGTTGAACGCGGCCTTCTTGCCGTCGTCGGTCACCATGCTGCCACCGCGGCCGTAGATGGCCTGGGTGAAGTGCCAGCCGCCGGTGTTGCCGCCGGAGTACTCGCCGTAGCCGACGTACCCGGCGCCGAGGCCGGCGATCTTCTTGGCCGCCTCGCGGACCTCGGCCCACGTCTTGGGCGGCGTGTTCGGGTCGAGCCCGGCCTTGGTGAACAGCGCGCGGTTGTAGACCAGGCCCACGCCGTAGTGCACGTTCGGCACGCCGTACACCTTGCCGTCCTTGGTGACCAACTGCCTCACGTCGGGCCGCAGGTCGTTCCAGTTCTTGATCTCGCTGGTGTACGGGGTGATGTCCAGCGCCTGGCCCTGGCCGATCACGTCGTTGTAGTTCGTCACGGGCACCACGAAGACGGTCTCCATCTGGCCACCCGCCAGCTTGGGCCCGAACGTCTTGGGGTCGTAACACGGCTGCTGGTCCGTGCTCTTCACTGTCACGCCGGGGTGCGCCTTCATGAACGTGGCGACGTCGTCGTCCCAAGCCTGCCGCTCCTTGGGCGCGGACTTCGCCGGCTGGCAGGCCACCGTGATCGACACCGGGGCGGCTCCGCCCGCCGTCGACTTGGCGGGCTCGCCCGAACCACAGGCCGTGGCGGACAGGCCGAGAACGGTGACGACTAACAGTCCTGTGGATCTCTGCATGGGCTGACCCTTCTAATGCGAGGTGCCCACACCATAGGTTCGCCGACCGATCTCCGCAATATTACGACTGTGGATTGCAAGATAACGACTGGATTAAGCCTTGCGCGCCGTGGACGCCCGTACGACCAGCTCCGGCTCGAACAGCAGCTCGTCGGCGGGGACCACGGCCTTGTCGATCTGGGCGACCAGCAGGTCCACGGCGGCCCGGCCCATCGCGTCGATCGGCTGGCGGACCGTGGTCAGGGGCGGGTCGGTGCAGTTCATCAGCGCCGAGTCGTCGAAGCCGATGACCGACACGTCGGCCGGCACGGTCAGCCCCGCGCGCCGGGCGGCCCGGACCGTGCCGAGCGCGAGCAGGTCGCTGGCGCAGATGATGCCGCTCACTCCTCGCCTGACCAGCCTCGCGGCCGCCGCGTGCCCGCTCTCCAGCGCGAACATCGTGTGCTCGACCAGCTCGGGATCGCCGCCACCCGCGAGGAACGTCTCCAGCTTGCGCCGCGACGGCATGTGGTCCTTCGGTCCGAGCACCATGCCGACGCGCTCGTGACCGAGCGCCCGCAGGTGGGCCAGGGCCATCTCGGCGGCCACGATGTCGTCGCACGACACCTGCGGGAAGTCGAGGTGGGCGACGGCCGCGTTGACCAGGACCGTGGGCAGCTTGCGCTCGTGCAGCAGCGCGTAGTGGGCGTGCGAGGCGTCGGCCTGCGCGTAGTGGCCCCCGGCGAAGACCACGCCGCTGACCTGCTGCTGGAGCAGCAGATCGACGTAGTCGGCCTCGGAGACGCCGCCGACCGTCCTGGTGCAGAGCACCGAGGTGAAGCCCTGCTGGGCCAGCGCGCCGCCGACCACCTCGGCGAAGGCGGGGAAGATCGGGTTCTGCAGCTCGGGCAGCACCAGGCCGACCAGCCGGGCCCGGTCGCCGCGCAGCTGGGTGGGGCGCTCGTAGCCGAGGACGTCGAGCGCGGTCAGCACGGCCTCGCGGGTCGCCTCGGACACCCCGGGCTTGCCGTTGAGCACGCGACTCACGGTCGCCTCGCTCACCCCGACCTTCTTGGCCACCTCTGCGAGTCGTCGTGTCATGCGCAAACTATAAGGCCGATCACGCAAGGGCTTGCAACCGCTTACGCGGATCCGACGTCTCCCGCTTGCGGCCGGTCGCCGCCGATATTTAGCGGACTTACGCCTCCTGACCAGCCAGAGGGGAGGGCTGCAGCCGTCACTTGTCAGTCAATTCTTTGCGAAATGTCGTCGAAATATTGCTGCCTTCTGCTGGACATCTTATGGTTCGGCCATCGTCTTCCTCGAAGGGCCATCCCCCATGAGAGCTGTCCTAGCCGCCCTTGCGTTAGTCATCGGAGTCCTGGCCGCCCCAGCGTGGGCGGCCGACACCAACCTCTCCGCCGGCAAGACCGCCACCGCCAGCAGCTTCACCGACGTCTATCCCGCCCCCAACGTCACCGACGGCGACCAGGCGACCTACTGGGAGTCGGCCAATAACGCCTTCCCCCAGTGGGTGCAGGTGGACCTCGGCTCCGCCGCCACCGTGAACCAGCTGACGCTCAAGCTCCCGAGCGGCTGGCCCAGCCGTACGCAGACGCTCACCGTGCTGGGCAGCGCGAACGGGACGAGCTTCAGCACCATCAAGGACGCGGCCACCTACACCTTCAACCCCACGGCGACGATCCCCCTCAGCGCTTCCGGCACGCGCTACGTGCGCCTCCAGATCACCGCGAACAGCGCCTGGCCCGCCGGTCAGCTCTCCGAGTTCGAGGTGTATGGCCAGGCGGGCCCCGGAGATCCAGGTGACGGGACGAACCTGGCGACCGGCAAGCCAATGACCGAGTCGTCGCACACCCACACCTACGTGGCGGCCAACGCCAACGACGGCAACGTCCAGACGTACTGGGAAGGCGCCGCCTATCCCAACACGCTGACCGTGCGACTCGGCGCGAACGCCGACCTCACCTCCATCGTGCTCAAGCTCAACCCCGACCCCGCCTGGGCCCGGCGTACGCAGACCATCCAGGTGCTCGGCCGCGAGCAGAGCGCCACCGGCCTGTCGAGCCTGGTGGCGCAGGCCGTCTACACCTTCGACCCGGCCACCGGGAACTCCGTGACGATCCCGGTGACGGCCAAGGTCGCGGACGTGCAGCTCAAGATCACCACGAACTCGGGGGCGCCCGGCGGGCAGGTCGCCGAGTTCCAGGTCTTCGGCACCCCGTCGGCCAACCCCGACCTCACGGTCAGCGGGCTGACCTCGTCGCCGGCGACCCCGGTCGAGACCGACGCGGTCACGTTGTCGGCCACCGTCAAGAACGCCGGCACCGCCCCCTCCGCCGCGACCTCCGTCAATTTCTACCTGGGCACCGTCAAGGCGGGCACCGCGAACGTGGGCGCCCTGGCCGCCGGGGCCTCGGCCACCGTGTCGGGCGCCATCGGCGCGCGGGACGCGGGCACCTACCAGGTGAGCGCCAAGGTCGACGAAGACGGCAAGGTCGTCGAGCTGAACGAGGGCAACAACACGGCCACCACCTCACTGACCGTGAAGCCGGTCGACACCGCCGACCTGGTCGCGGCGCCGGTGGCCTGGACGCCGGGCAATCCCGGCCAGGGCGACACCGTGACGTTCTCGGTGGGAATCAAGAACCAGGGCAGCCTCGCCTCCAGCGGCGGCTCCCACGGCATCACGCTGACCGTCGCCGACGAGTCCGGCACGGTCGTCAAGACGCTGACCGGCGCCACCAGCGGCGCGATCGCGCCGGGCGCCACCGCCGGGCCGGCCGGGCTCGGCACCTGGACCGCCGCCAACGGCAGGTACACGGTCAAGGTGGTGCTGGCCGACGACGCCAACGAGCTGCCGGTCAAGCGGGCCAACAACACCAGCACGCAGCAGCTGTTCGTCGGGCGCGGCGCGCACATGCCGTACGACACCTATGAGGCGGAGGACGCGACCATCGGCGGCGGCGCCACCCGCATCGGCCCGAACAGGACCGTCGGCGATCTGGCCGGCGAGGCGTCCGGACGCCGGGCGGTGACTCTGGGCACGAACGGCTCCTACGTCGAGTTCACCACCAGGGCGGCCACGAACACGCTGGTCACCAGGTTCTCCATCCCGGACGCGGCGGGCGGCGGCGGGACCAGCTCGTCGCTGAACGTCTACGTCGACGGAACCTTCCTCAAGACGATCGACCTGACCTCCCGCTACGCCTGGCTCTACGGCCCTGAGGCGGGCCCCGGAAACTCCCCCGGGTCCGGGGCGCCGAGGCACATCTACGACGAGGCCAACCTGCTGCTCGGCACCACGGTCCAGGCCGGACACAAGATCAAGCTGCAGAAGGACGCGGCCAACGGCTCGACGTACACGATCGACTTCGTCGACCTGGAGCAGGTGACGCAGATCCCCAACCCGGACCCGGCGCACTATGCCGTACCGGCCGGTTTCACCCACCAGGACGTGCAGAACGCGCTCGACAAGGCGCGCCAGGACAGCACGCTCGTCGGCGTCTACCTGCCCGCGGGCGACTACCAGACGGCCAGTAAGTTCCAGGTGTACGGAAAGGCGGTCAAGGTCGTCGGGGCCGGGCCGTGGTTCACCAGGTTCGTCTCACCGTCGGGGCAGGAGAACACCGACACCGGCTTCCGCGCGGACGCCACGGCCAACGGGTCGACGTTCGCGAACTTCGCCTCCTTCGGCAACTACACCTCCCGCAACGACGGCCCCGGCAAGGTCTTCGACCTGGCCGGCGTGGCGAACATGGTGATCGACAACATCTGGGTGGAGCACCAGATGTGCCTGCTCTGGGGCACCAACACCGACAACATGACGATCAAGAACTCGCGCATCCGCGACACCTTCGCGGACGGCATCAACATGACCAACGGCAGCACCGGCAACCTGGTCACGAACATCGAGGCCCGCTCGACGGGCGACGACAGCTTCGCGCTGTTCTCGGCCATCGACATCAACAACGGCGAGCAGCGGGACAACGTCTTCGAGAACCTGACGTCGCTGCTCACCTGGCGGGCCGCTGGCGTGGCGGTCTACGGCGGGTACGCCAACACCTTCAGGAACATCTACGTCGCCGACACCCTGGTCTACTCGGGCGTCACGATCAGCTCGCTGGACTTCGGCATCCAGATGCTCGGGTTCGGGGCCAGCCCGCCGACGAGCTTCGAGAACATCTCGCTGGTCAGGGCCGGCGGGCATTTCTGGGGCCAGCAGACCTTCCCGGCGATGTGGGTGTTCTCCGCTTCCAAGGTGTTCCAGGGGATCAGGGTCAGCAACCTGGACATCGTCGATCCGACCTACCACGGGATCATGTTCCAGACGAACTACGTGGGCAACCAGCCGCAGAACCCGGTCAAGGACACGATCTTCACGAACGTGTCGATCAGTGGGGCTCAGAAGAGCGGGGACGCCTTCGACGCCAAGTCCGGTTTCGGAGTCTGGGCCAACGAGCTTCCTGAGCCGGGCCAGGGGCCGGCTGTGGGCTCTGTGACGTTCAACAACCTGAGGTTCGGCAACAACGCGCAGAACATCAAGAACACGACGTCCACCTTCACGATCACGGTCACCCCCTGACAGCGGCTGGGGTCCTTTTGGAGGGCCCCCCTTCCGGGGAGCGGAAAAACGGGCCGTGCGCTAGATGTCGGCCCTGGTGGGGAGGCCCTGCCAGTCGCTGGCGCTGGTCACCGCGGCGGCGCTCAGCAGCGTCCCGCGGTGCAGGCGCTCGGGTGGGGTCAGCCCGTCCAGGGCCGCGCTGATGTAGCCGGCCACGAACGCGTCGCTCGCGCCCGCGGTGTCCACGATCGGCACCTGCGGGCCGGGCGCGTCGTAGCGCATGCGGTCCGCCCGTACGCTCGCGCCCTTCAGGCCGCGGTTCACCACGACCTCGCGCTCCGGCGTGAGCGCGGGCTTGACCAGGTCGAGCTCGTCCTGGCCGAGGAAGAGCAGGTGGGAGGCGCAGGCCAGCTCGCCCAGCACCTCCTCGGCCTCGCGTACCGACGGCCAGAGCTCGGGTACGTAGTCGACGGCGAAGGAGATGGCCACCTCGGCGGTCTTGGCCGCGCTCACGGCCGTGCGGACCGCCTCCAGGGTGTCCCTGCCGAGCCCCGCCGTCAGGCCGGTGACGTGCAGCATCTTCGCGGAGCCGATACGGTCGATGGGCACGTTGCCGGGCTTCAGGCTCGTACCGGCCGATCCGCTGCGGTAGTGCGTGAGGCGCTGCTCGCGGCCCACCCGCGCCTCCCTGAGGAGCAACCCGGTGTGCGCGCCCTCGATGACCCTGACGTCCGCCGCGTCCACGCCCTCGCCCCGCAGCACGGTGAGGACTCTGGCGCCCAGCTCGTCGTTGCCGACTTTGCCCAGGTAGGCGGCCTTATGTCCGAGTCGGGACAGGGCGATGGCGAGGTTGAACTCCGGGCCGGTGACGTCCAACCGGGCTTCGGTCTCATGACGTACCCGGCCGCTGGACACGACCCCCAGCGCCTCGCCGAGCGTGTAGACGTCGGTCATGCGGCAGACTGTAGCCGGTCAGGGGGTCACAAATCGGATTTTTTGGTAACGGTCCTGGTCAAGACCGTGATCAAAGATTTTCTGTAACTTTAGACAACCTTTTCCCCATCTTGTGCCTCAAAGTAGTAGAGGAGGTTGGCTATCCCGAGCCGGCCTCAGCGAAACGGGGAACGAGAGGAATCAGCACCCTCATGAAGAACATCGCTGTAGGACTCGTCTCTGCCCTTGTGGGCGGGACACTTCTGATCTCGGGCGCCGGGGCCGCGTCGGCTACGACGAAGGCTCCGACCGTCGACATCAGGGACATTTCACCGAACCCGGTCGTGGTCAAGGCCGGTAGCGAGACGGACGCCTTCTTCAAGGTCGACGCCAGCTCGGACGTCGAGAAGGTCCAGCTCAGTGTGGAGCCGGTCAACCCGCAGGCCCGCACCCTGCGGGCCAAGGACGTCAACAAGGTCGAGAGCTGGCGCTTCTCCGTCCCGTTCAACGAGAACGACCAGGACGGCAAGTGGAAGGCCACCGCCCAGGCCTTCGACAAGGACGGCAAGGTCGTCGACACCGACACCGCGTTCTTCGCCGTCGAGATCCAGAAGGGCAAGGCGGAGACGCGCATCTCGCGCTTCAGCGCCGACCCGTCGAAGGTCCGCAAGGGCAGGACCATCTGGTTCTCCGGTCGTCTCCAGGTCAACGACGACGACCGCTGGAAGGGCGTCCGCGGTGAGCGGGTCAGCATCTTCTACAAGGCCAACGGCTCCAGCGGCTGGAAGTGGGTCGCCTCCGACCGTACCGGCTGGAACGGCAAGATCGAGGCCAGGACGCGCGCCTACAAGAGCGGCGTGTTCAAGGCCGTGTACGCGGGCGACGACGAGCTCGACGGCGCCACGAGCGGCACCGACTACGTGCGGGTCGTCCCGCGCTGGTACCGCTAAGCACCATGCCGGCTCCGCTGAGCACGTCTGAGCGGAAACCTGGCTGGACACATCTGAGCGGAAGCCCGGTCCCCCTGTGGGGGCCGGGCTTCCGTCTTGTCCGGAGCTTGACCGTTCTGCGCCGCGCCTTTCGTGAGAGACGACAGCCGACGGGTAGCTTCGAGGTATGGCTGATGATCTGTTGAAAGAGTTCGATCCGTTCGACGGTTTCGACGCGGAGGCGGCCAGGCTCGACCGCTTCTTCGCCGGTCTCGATGACGCCGGATGGGCGCGGCCGTCGCGCTGCGAGGGATGGTCCGTCCGCGATGTCCTGGGCCATCTGGCGGGTGAGGAGCTCTACAACCACGCCTGCCTCGACGGCAATGTGCAGCACCTGCTGGCCCGCCTCGCCAGGGAGGGCGTCAACGGCTTCCACGACTTCAACGAGTGGAGCGTACGACAGCGCCGGGACATGCCCGTCGAACAGGTGCTGGCCGAATGGCGGACCGAGAACGCCGACACCCGGCGCCGCATGCGGGAGCTCGGCCGGGACGCCTCGCTCGACACGATGGCCGGCCCGTACCCGGTGGGGTTGCAGGCCCTCCACTACGACTCCGAGTACGCCACGCACGCCGACGACGTCGGCGCGCCGGTGACGGCGGAGGAGGCAGAGGGCCGGACGCGCTGGCGGGTGGCGGTGGGCCGGTTCGCCCTGTCGGAGCAGGAGGCGGATGTCCAGGTGGAGCAGACGGCCGAGGAGCAGGTCGTGGTGCGCACGGACGGGTTGAGCGCGACGCTGGCGCCGCAGGAATTCGTCGAGGCCACGGTGGGGCGCCTGCCGGCCGGCCACGATCTCGACCCGCGGATCGCCTCGGCCCTGAGGTGCTTGGCCTGAGCTACCGGGCTTTGAGGTGCGTGGGCTCAGGTGCGTTTTGTGTGAAGGGTGCGTTTTGTGTGAAGGCTGCGTTTTGCGCGAAGGCGGACGCGTTCGCTCAGGCGGTGATGACAGCCAGCACGAGCAACAGCACGGCGATCACCCCGAGCAAGGCGATCAGCCAGATGTGCGCCCCGGCCCACGACTGCATGCGCTCGCGGTAAGCCCCCGCGTCCGACCCTGTCTCGATCTTGTTGATTGCGGCTACCCGCCGCGCCATGTCGGGGTCCTCCAGCTCAAGTGCCTGCTCGATTTCCCCGAGGATGCGGCGTTCCCTTCCGGTTAGACTCATTCTGACCACCATCACTCCACGCCGGTGAAAGCCATGTACCCACTAGTAACCGGCACATGCGGGCTTCCACCGGCGGAAGTAGCGATCAGACCTTGCCGTAACGCTGCTTGAAGCGCTCGACGCGCCCGGCGGCGTCGAGGACCCGTCCGCGCCCCGTGTAGAAGGGGTGGCTCGCCGAGGAGACGTCGACGTCGACAACCGGGTAGGTGTGGCCGTCCGCCCACTCGACGGTCCTGTCACTCGTCAGGGTCGAGCGGGTGAGGAAGGCGAACCCGACGCTCGGGTCGCGGAAGACGACTGGCTGGTACGAGGGGTGCAGGTTCTTTCTCATGCCCCCTGCAACCGTACGACAATGGTTTTCATTCCCTGAATTCGGGATCGAGTCCGAGTGCCGCGCGGCCGCCGTCCACCGGGAGGGTCGCGCCCGTGACGAAGGCGGCGCCGTCCGAGAGGAGATACGCCACCGCGTCGGCCACCTCGTCCGCTCCCGCGACCCTGCCGAGGGGGTGCAACCTGGCCATCTCCGCCTCGATTCCCGCCGCCACCTCGGACGGCTGAGCGGCCAGGAACTCGGCGTACCTCTCCGTCGCCACCGAACCAGGGGCCACCGCGTTGACCCGGATGCCGCGCCTGCCGTACTCGACGGCTAACGCCCTGGTCAGGCCCTCGATGGCGGCCTTCGCGGTGGAGTAGGGCAGGCTGCCGGGCACCGCCCTGCGCGCCTGGTGGGAGGTGATGTTGACGATGGCGCCGGCCGTACCGGACTGGAGGAAGCGCCGCACGGCGGTGGCGCAGCCGACGACGGCGAGGTCCAGGTTGACGGCGATCAGCTCGCGGATCTCCGCGGTCGTGGCGGTGTGCACGGACGCGTCCCTGAAGACGGCGGCGTTGTTCACCCAGCCGGACAGCCTGCCCGCGTCCTGCGCGAGGTCGGCGGCCTGCTCGGTGACCGTCTCGTCCGCCGCGTCGCCGACGACCGGGATCACCCGGGGGCCCGCCCAGTCCAGCGCGGCGGGGTCGCGTTCGACGGCGACCACGGTGGCCTCGTCCTTGAGGAGCCGTTCCACCACGGCCCGGCCGATGCCCCGGCCGCCGCCGGTGACGACAAAGGTGGGATTCATGTCACAGTGTCCATAGCTTGGTGAACGGGAACGACATCATGCGTGATCGCCTCGTCTGCTCGCCTGGTCGGTGCGCTGGCGATCACCCAGACCGCCGGATACGGCATCCTTTACTACGCTTTCTCGGTCTTCATCACCCCGATGGCTCGCGATATGCACGCGGGGGTCGCCGAACTCACCGGCGGGATAACGCTGGCCGTACTCGTGTCGGCGGTCGTGGCGCCGCCCATCGGCCGATGGCTCGACCGGCACGGCGGGCGCGGCCTGATGACGGCGGGCTCGGCGCTCGGCGCGGCGTCCGTGCTCGCCTGGTCGCAGGTGCACACCCTGGCCCAGCTCTATCTCGTCTGCGTGGTGCTCGGCGTCGCCTCCGCGATGGTGCTGTACGAGGCCGCGTTCGCGGTGATCGTCGCCTGGTTCGACGCGGCGCGACGGTCGCGGGCCCTGCTCGCCGTGACCGTCGTCGCCGGCTTCGCCTCCAGCATCTTCCTACCCTTGACCGGCTTCCTCGTCGATCGGTACGGCTGGCGGCAGGCCTTGGTCATCCTGGCCATCGGCTACGCCTTGACGGCCATACCCCTGCACTTCCTGGCGGTACGGAACCGCCCCTCTCCTGGGGTCGTGGACCGGGGCGTCGTCGGGGCTGCGCTGCGGGAGCGGCCGTTCTGGCTGCTGGCGGCGGCGTTCCTGACGCAGACGGGCGCCGTGTCGGTCATGGGCGTGCTGCTGGTGACGTACCTGATCGCGCTCGGCCACTCGCCCCTCTTCGCGGCGAGCGTGGCGGGCCTGCTCGGCGTGCTGTCGGTGACCGGCCGGCTGGTGACCACGGGCCTGCAGGGGCGATGGCCGGTGGCGCTGATCACCGCAACCGTGTTCGGGTCGCAGGGCGCCGCCGCGCTGCTGCTGCCGGTGGCCGGGCGGAGCGTGGCGGGCGCGGTCTGCGGCGTGGTGCTGTTCGGGCTGGGGTTCGGGGTGGCGACGATCGCCCGTCCCGCGCTGCTCACCGAGCGGTACGGCACGAGCGCCTACGCGACGCTCAGCGGGGCCCTGGCCCTGCCGATCACCGTGGCCAAGGGCGTCGCCCCGCTGCTCGCGGCGGGCGTCGCGCAGCTGGCCGGGTACTCTGCGGTGATGGTGGCGCTGGCGGCGGCCTGCGGGCTCGGCGCTCTCTGCCTGGTGGCCTACGATCGCCGTGGGCGAACAGAGCGAACGGCCTCCGGCGAACACGTAAGGTAGCCGCATGGATACCCCAACCGAGGCTCTCCACCGCGTGTTCGGCTACGACTCGTTCCGGGCCGGACAGCAGGAGATCATCGATCACGTCGTCGACGGCGGCGACGCGCTGGTGCTCATGCCGACCGGCGGCGGCAAGTCGCTGTGCTACCAGATCCCCGCGCTGGTCCGCGCCGGGGTCGGGGTGGTCATCTCACCGCTGATCGCGCTGATGCAGGACCAGGTCGACGCGCTGACGGCGCTCGGCGTGCGCGCGGGGTTCCTCAACTCCACCCAGGACTTCGACGAGCGACAACGGGTCGAGGCGGCCTTCCTCGCGGGCGAGCTCGACCTGCTCTACCTGGCGCCGGAGCGGCTGCGGGTCGAGACGACGCTGCGGCTGCTGGCCAAGGGCGAGATCTCGCTGTTCGCCATCGACGAGGCGCACTGCGTGTCGCAGTGGGGACACGACTTCCGTCCCGACTACCTGGCGCTGTCGGAGCTGCACGAGCGCTGGCCGGAGGTGCCGCGCATCGCGCTGACCGCGACCGCCACCCCGGCCACCCACGCCGAGATCGCCTCACGGCTCCGGCTGGAGCAGGCCCGGCATTTCGTGGCCAGCTTCGACCGGCCCAACATCCACTACCGCATCGCCACCAAGAGCGAGCCGAAACGCCAGCTCCTCGACTTCCTGCGCACCGAGCACGAGGGCGACGCGGGCATCGTCTACTGCCTGTCGCGCTCCTCGGTCGAGAAGATCGCGGCCTTCCTGGTCGACAACGGCATCGCCGCCGTGCCCTACCACGCGGGCCTCGACAACCGCACCCGTGCCGCGCACCAGGCGCGCTTCCTGCGTGAGGACGGGCTGGTCGTGGTGGCCACGATCGCGTTCGGCATGGGCATCGACAAGCCCGACGTACGCTTCGTCGCCCATCTCGACCTGCCGAAGTCCGTCGAGGGCTACTACCAGGAGACCGGCCGGGCCGGGCGCGACGGGCTGCCCGCCTCCGCCTGGATGGCCTACGGCCTGCAGGACGTGGTCCAGCACCGGCGGCTGGCCATGGAGGGCGACGAGGCCCACCGGCGCCGCCAGGTGCTCCATCTCGACGCGATGCTGGCGCTGTGCGAGACGGTCGAGTGCCGCCGGGTGATGCTGCTCGACTACTTCGGGCAGAAGGGCTCCGAGCCGTGCGGCAACTGCGACACCTGCCAGGCGCCGCCCGAGTCGTGGGACGGCACGGTCCCCGCCCAGAAGGTGCTCTCCACGGTGCTGCGGCTGCGCCGCGAGCGAGGGCAGAAGTTCGGCGTCGGGCAGATCGCCGACATCCTGCTCGGCAAGAAGACGGCCAAGGTGCTGCAGCACGGCCACGACTCGCTGAGCGTGTTCGGGGTGGGCGCCGATCTGGGCAACACCGAGTGGCACGGGGTGGTGCGCCAGTTGCTGGCGCAGGGGCTGCTGGCCGTCGAGTCCGACTACGGCGCGCTGGTGCTCACCGACGCGAGCGCCGACGTGCTGCGCGGGCAGCGCGAGGTGCGGCTGCGCCGCGACCCCGAGCGGGCCGCGCGGGCGAAGACCGCCAAGACCGGTGCCAAGGACCGTCCCGTGGTGGAGCTGCCGGCGGACGCCGCACCGGTGTTCGAACGGCTGCGCACGTGGCGGGCGGCGACGGCCAAGGAGCAGGGGGTGCCGGCTTACGTGATCTTCCATGACGCGACACTGCGGGAGATCGCGACGCTTTCGCCGTCGACGCTGGCGGAGCTGGGGACGGTCAACGGGGTGGGCGAGAACAAACTGGCCAAGTACGGCGACCAGGTCCTGGAGACGCTCGCGTCGTGACATGGTCCGCTCGTTCGGCGGCCGTTAGTGGGGGCGACGGCCGCACGAAGATCGGCCGTCGCCACCACGCTGCTCGCCCTGGTCTCGGCGCTGGGCTTCACCGCCGCGTCGACAAGGCCGCACATGCATTCATCGGTCTGGTACGGCCTGGGGTACAGGGCCGCCCTCGCACTCATGCGCCGCTATCCGTACCCGCATCTCGGCCGGATCATCCGTCGGCGGAACCCCTGATTAGCGAGCAGATCACCCGTCGGTGCTCTGTTTCCCCACAGATGGGTGGATAGCGATGACCAGACGGTGGGGCCGTCCACCCTCGGCCTGTTCGTCGTGATACTTGCTGACCAGCGCGGCCACCACTCCGGACAGCTCCTCGGCGAAGGCCGCACGGTCGGCGGCGGAGGCGAAGCGGACCTCGCCGTCGATGCCGAACGTCGCCACCCGCCTCTTGGCCTTCGTGGCACCGGTGATGAGGGCGCCCACGTCACGTACCAGGCGAGCGGCCAGGGCGAGCAGCCAGCGGGCCGAGAGCTGGTCGGGGGAACGGGACGGGTCGGGCTGGACCGCCGACAGGGCCGTCGGCGAGATGACGTAGGAGGCAGCCGATGCTTGCATGACGCGTTCGGTGCAGTTGCCCTTGCGCCGCTCCTCGACGAGTTCGACCAGACCGTGGCTTTCCAGGGCTCGGAGGTGGTAATTCACCTTCTGCCTGGCCAGACCGACCTTGGCGGCCAGCATCGTGGCCGATCCCGGCTCGGCCAGTTCGGCCAGCAGCCGGGCGCGTACCGGATCCAGCGACGCCTCGGCGGCGGCCGGGTCCTCGATCACCGCGACTTCGTACATGGCTCCACGCTGACACCGACAATTAATGCTGTCAAGCTACTTCCTGTTGTCAGTCCAGTGGGGGTCGCGGCCCAGGTAGGCGAGCAGACGGTCCTGAGCTGGGGCTCGGGGGGCGGCGTTCAGGGGTACGGCGAATCGGGCGGGCCGGTCGGCGTCCGTGACGAAGAGGCGGACCAGCGGGAGGAGCTCGGCCGCCACGTCGTCCGGGATGGGGCGGGGGTGACCGCACGCTTGGGACACGTCCCAGGCGTGCACGGCCACCTCGACGGCGCCTACGGCGGACACCATCGCGGCCGTCAAGGGGCAGCCGCCGACGGAGATCACCGCGTCCTTGGCCCCTGCCCAGGCGTGGAGCAGGCTGGTGGCGCGGTTTCGCAAACCGTCAGCGCCCTCGCCGTGGACGTCATGGCCGCCGTGGACGTCGCCGTCGTCTCCGTCGTGGCACTCGTCTCCGTCGTGGCGCTCGTCTCCGTCGTGGCGCTCGTCTCCGTCGTGGCGCTCGTCTCCGTCGTGGCGGTCACCGCTGTCTCCGTCGCCGTCGCCTTCGCCGTGGCGGTCGCCGCTGTCGCCGCCAGCGCTGTAGCGGTCGCCCCTGTCGTCGCTCAGCGAAGAGACGAGGGCGACATGTCCTAAGGTTGCGGCTTCCGTCAGTGCCGCGAACGAGTCGTTCGTGTGTGCCAGCAAGGTCCGTAGGTCCCAGCCGTGGCACGGGGTTGGACGGTCCAGATCGGCGGACGTGGCGAGGCGCAGGCAGTCCAGCGCGTAGTCGGCGGCCCGGCCCAGCAGCGCGACCCCGCCGAGCCACGCGTCACCGGCGGTGTTGGCGTGGCTCGTGGGTGGGGGCTCTCGCATCTTCGCCTCCTTCTCGTCTGTCCTCGTCATGTCTCGTCTGTGCAGACAAGGCGACGAGGAGGAAGTCACCGGTCCCACGTCGGCCGACGGTCTCCGGTGGCCGTCGGCCGACGCCGTATGCGCGTACGAGCTCGAAGACCCGCCGACTGCCGGCAGGCGCCTTGGTTCCGTTGAGGCAACATCCTTCTCACCGTCAACCACTGTTCCTTCCGCCCCGGAGCTCTACTCTGGGGGCCGAGCTGGAGGACATCTCATGGGCATGCTCGGCAGGCTGTTCGACAGGTTCCTCGGGCTGCCGGAGGCGGTGGTCGATGATGTGGCGTCGCTCGTGATCTGCGAGTCTCGATGCCCGACGGCGTGGTGCTGCTAGCCGATCGCTACCGACCGCGCGGTGCCGGGCCGCTGCCCGTGGTGTTGATGCGCACGCCGTACGGAAAGCACCGGATCGACGCGAAGGCGTTCGCGAGCGTACTGGTCAGCTCGCGCGCAACCATGGGACCGGGGAGCCGGCGGCGGGGGCCGTGCGGACACGGGGTACCCGGTTCGAGGTCTTTCATGGTCAGGAATATCCCTCCGCAATGATCCTTCCCATCCTCGGAAATAGATAAATGCCACAAATGCCCCTCCATTATGGCCATGGTCGATTATTCGAGGCGAGAGGGAAGTAGCCTCTTAGCATGGATCCAGATCGTGGTCGTCACGAATGGGGCGATCGAGGCAGAAAACGAACAGTCATCACCGGCTGCCTGGTGGTCTGCGGCGTCGGCGCCATTGTCTGGCTGATTGCCCTGGGCCTGATCTGGTATTTCTTTTTACGATCATAAAGCTCTCCCGGGGCCTTGGGGCGGACGGGGCGGAGGGATCTTCATGCTTGCGGTGGGGCAGATGTCCCGTGGGCGGACCTCGCTGCCCGTTACGCTCATGACACAGGGCGACGACTGCGGGCAGGCGCGCGGTCGGCGTCCGGCTTGTACGGTGGCCTGGTGGATAGGGCACTGGAGATGCTCAACGATGGTGACGCGAGCAGCCCTCCTCTCATGCATACGGCGTTCGTGCCTGGAAAGCGCTGGTCCGGGGAGCGGCCTTGAAGCCGAAAACCTATGTCACCGCTGGTTTAGCAGTGCTGTTCGCCGCCTCATTCGGCCTGCTCTATCCGGCCATCGGTGAATTCACTGGCTTCTACTGCGTTCCCCGCAAGCTTCACGACATCCGACCGCCGGCGGAAAGCACCTCACCCGAAGACGTCGTAAGGACTTACCTGAAGGCGATCATAGCGAGAGACATCGGCACTGCCCGCCGCTTGTCCACCTCAGAATTCGCCGATCGCGAGGAGTCTATGGCCGACAGTCCATTCTGTAGCTGGACCGATCTTACGGCAGTCACCATCCATCCGGCCTATCCTGATGTGGATGGCACGGGTAGGTATACAACCGTAATGAACGTCTCGGTAAGACTCGAACTCAAAAGCCACGACCGAAACGCGCCGTATGAATACAGCTGGGGTTACTGGCTCGAAAGAGACCCACCGAGAAGGAGCTGGCTTATTTTCGAATCGGGAGAGGAATAGGACCTCGGCCATTTCCGCGTGACGAGCTCCGACCGTTTCCGGGCTGCTGACCGCGAAGGCATCCGGTGAAAAGGCATCCGGTGACAGGTGGAACGGGATGGAACGCCTCTCAGGCGTAAGCCCCAACGATCGAAGCTCGGGGAGATCCCATGAAGTACCTGACCAAAAAGCTGCTGGGCGCGCTGGCTGCGACGACGCTGGCCGGTTCCGGCATCGTCGCGGGCGCCCTCGTCGCCGCTCTGCCCGCCTCCGCCGACGCCTCCACCAACGTCACCGTCCGGAGCGGCGCGCTGTTCGACGGGTTCGGCAAGGGCATCGAGGAGGACGCCGCGCTCGCCAGCGCCGAGGCCGCCGCCAGGCAGAACGCGTTGAACCACGGGTTCACGGCGTGCGAGGTGTTCGAGTCGGTGGCGTCCCAGGACGCGCGTTCGCATGTGTGGTTCGCGGTGGTCACGGTCCGCTGCGAAGACGCCTCGTAGGGCGCCGGCCGAGTACGGACGCCAGCCGGGTACGGGCGCCAGCCGGGTACGGGCGCCAGCCGGGTACGGGCGCCAGCTGAGTACGGGCCTCTCGCTCCACGGGCGCGAGGCCACGGGCGGGTTCCTAGATCCGCGCCGAACCCTGAACCAGGAACCTCTTGCCGCTCTCCGGAGTACGTGTCGTGAGAGCGAAGGAGGTTCGATGAGACGGATGACAATCGGCGTGGTGCTCATAGTGGCCGCCGGCTGCGCGAGCAGCGGCCAGGCGGCGCAGCCGCGAGAGGCGGCCACAGCGCCCGCCACCGGCGGGGCCGGCTCGCGGACACCAGCCGGAGCACGGACAGCGACCGGGACACCGACGCCGGCCGGGGCACCGACATCAGCCGGGACACCGACGCCGGCCGGGGCACCGACATCAGCGACGGAGACTCCGACGCCCGCCACCACCGGGGTGGCGTGTCACGGGACGCCGCTGATCACCCAAGGGGACGGGTTTCCCGAGGTGCGCGGCGTCTCGCAGGGCGCTGAGGTGTGGGGGCTGCTGTTCGCTCCGGTTCCGTTCAAGCGGGGCAAGGAGGTCAAGATCGTGTGGCGGATGACCGGTGAAGGGCCGCTGAAGGTCACGGCCGCGCTGCCCGACGGCACCCGCGCGAAGCCCACATTCGGTCCCGAGCAGCACGGCGGCTCGACCTGGCGGCGGCCGGGTGAGGAGTGGGGCACGGGCTTCGTCTTCCCCAAGGCCGGGTGCTACCGCGTGAACCTGACGCGGACCCACGGATCCGGACACCTGTGGCTGCCCGTGAAATGACCCCGCCGCGAGGCACCAAGGAGGGCGCTGCGACGTGGCTGAGTCAAACGTGGCTGAGTCAAACGTGGCTGAGTCAGTGGCCAAGCGCTCGTCAGTGGCCGAGGACGCGGTCGATGAAGGTCGTGACGTCCGTCAGGACCTCGTCCCGGTTCGTCTCGTTGAACACCTCGTGCCGGGCGTCGGGATAGATTCGCTCCGTCAGGTCGTCGCCGCGGATCGTCTCGATGCCGGTACGGCTGGAGGTCAGCGGGACGAGCTGGTCGTCGGCGCCGTGGATCCAGAGCGTCGGCAGGCTGCCCAGCGACCCGCCCTTGGCGATCGTGGCGATCGTCGTGGCGAACGCCTCCAGCGTGGGCCGCTTGAACGGTCCGTGCCAGACCAGCGGATCCTCGGCGTAGGCGACGCCCACGGCCGGGTCGCGGGAGAGCGTGGCCGGGTCGATGGGGACGTCGGGCAGTTCGTCGAGGGCGAGCAGGACGGGGATCACCTCCCATTCGCCGATCACCGGGCCCGACAGGACGAGCGCGGCCAGGCCGTCGCCGTAGCGCTGGGCGTAGCGGGCGGCGATCATGCCGCCCATCGAGTGGCCGATCAGCACGACCGGTACGCGCGGGTGGTCGGCGCGGGCCTGTTCCTCCACAGCGTGTACGTCGGTCACCACGTCCTCGAAATCCACGACCAGCACCCGGTCGCCCGCCGACTTGCCGTGGCCGACATGGTCGAGCCCGTACACCGCGGCGCCGTGCCGGACCAGGGCGTCGGCCACGTACTCGTACCGGCCGATGTGCTCGCCGTACCCGTGGACCAGGATGGCGACGTAGCGCGGCTGCTCGTGGGGCCACTCGCGCACCACGTTCGCGGCGCGGGTGCCGGTGAAGGTGCGTTCCCTCGACGTGGCCATGTCACTCCCTGTGCCCGAATTGCGGCGAGCGTACGCCCGATCCGGCTGATCGGTCCAGGAAGCCAGCGTCAAACCATGAAAACTTGTGCCACGCGTGACAAGCGTGGCGAAAACTGTTTTAATCCCACGCTAGGTGCCACCGGGGCGGCACAGGCCCCGAGTGACCTTTTTTCCTCGAAATCACGGCTTCGTGGGAAAGGCAGGCCCGTGGGAGCTCCAAGTGGCGAAGTCATCGTCACGGGCGGTCTCGGTTTCATCGGCTCACATCTGGTGGACGCGTATCTCGACGCGGGCCACCGAGTAACGATCATCGACTCCAACGCGGGTGCGGTGATCGACGGCGAGGACTACGACGCCGACCCTCGCTGCACGGTCGTCCGGCAGCGGGTGGAGGACTACCTGACGGACGGCGGCGACTTCGCGGGGGCCGACCGCGTCATCCACGCGGCCTCCTACGTCGGCCCCGCGAGCATCCTGTCCAGGGCGGGCCGGCTCGGCCACGACATCATCGGCAGCACCGCGCCGGTCATCGACGCCTGTATCCGGGCAGATGCGCCGTTATGCCTGTTCAGCTCGGCCGAGGTGTACGGCCGCAGTGGGGTGCTCGACGAGAAGGACGACATCGTCGTACCGACGCAGTACAACACCCGCATCGAGTACGCGATCGCCAAGACGCTGGCCGAGGCGATGGTCTCCAACAGCCGCCAGCACGGGCTGCGCGGGGTGGTCATCCGGCCGTTCAACGTGGCGGGGGCGCGACAGTCGCGGGCGGGCGGGTTCGTCATGCCCACGTTCGTCCAGCAGGCGCTGGCCGAGAAGCCGATCACCGTGTTCGCGGGCGGCGAGCAGGTCAGGGCGTTCATCGCGGCGAGTGACCTGACCGGGTTCCTCATCGACTACATGGACGCGGCGCTGAACTGCGATGACATCATCATCAATGTCGGCAACCCGGCGAACGCCGTCACCATCATGGAGCTGGCCCAGCGGGTGAAGGAGTTACTCGGCAGCCCGTCGCCGATCGTCAGCGTCGACGGCAGGAGCGTGCACGGGCCCTACTACGCGGAAGCCGAGTCGTTCCACAAGATCCCGGCGCTGCGGGCGGCCACCGACCTGGGCTGGCGGCCCCGGATCGCGCTCGACGAGCTGATCCTGAGCACCGCCGAGTACTATCGCGCCCGCGAGGACCGGAGGGCAGTGAATGCGCCGCTTTGACCGGGTGCTGGTGATCTCCCCGCACGCCGACGACGAGGTACTCGGCTGCGGCGGCCTGATCGCCGCGCAGGTCGAGGCGGGGGCCGAGGTCCACGTCCTGTATCTGGCGGTCGACGGGATGCGGCACTACGGTCTCGACGGCGCCACCAGCTATCGGCAGCGGCTGGACGAGATCGAGGCCGTACGGGCCACACTGGGCTTCTCGTACGAGATCGCGTACGGCGACATGGACCTGACCGAGCGGCTGGACACGCTGCCACGCAGGGAACTGGTCGACCTGTTCGAGCGGGCGCTGAACGAGCGGCGGCCCGACCTGCTCCTGCTGCCCAGCTTCGCCGACTACGACCAGGACCATCTCGCGGTGTTCGGCGCCGGGTTCGCGGCCGCCAGGCCGATCGCCCAGCAGTTCGGCAAGTGGCTGGTGCCGACCGTGCTGCTGTACGAGATGTCGAAGATCCAGTGGGCGGCCGAGCCGATGCCGCGATCGACGGCGTTCTGCGACATCAGCGCCCACCTAGCACGCAAACTGGAGGCGCTGCGCGGCTACAAGAGCCAGCACCGGCCCTCCCCGCACATCAGGAGCGAGGAGTCGGTGACGGCGCTGGCGACACTGCGCGGCGCGGAGATCGGTGTCACGCACGCCGAAGCGTTCGGGGTGCTGAGGGAGGTCTTGTGAAGACGTTCGCGTTCGCCACGGGCATGGAGTTCGCCGCCCCCGCTGTGGACGTACTGGCCGCGCAGGGCACTCCCCCGTCGCTGCTGATCGGTTACCCGCCGAAGCTGCAGCACCGCTCCGGGTACGCCCCGCTGCGAGAAGCGTCCGAGAAGCACGGCATCCCGCTGCTGGAGACCGCCGACATCAACGACGGCGAGGCGTACGAGCGGGTCAAGGAGATGGACCTGTTCGTGATCGCCGGGTGGTCGCAGCTCGTCCGCGAGCCGCTGCTGTCGGTCTGCCCGCTCGGCTCCATCGGCCTGCACCCCACCCGCCTGCCGGAGGGCCGGGGACGCGCCGCGCTGCCGTGGACCATCATCAAGCGGCTGACGACGAGCGCGGTGAGCCTGTTCTTCCTCGACGAGGGCGCCGACACCGGGGACCTCATCGCGCAGCGGGAGTTCACGATCAGCCGCCGCGACGACGTCACCGAGGTGTACCGCAAGGTCACCGAGATCAACATCGAGCTGCTCGCCAAGTACGTGCCGCTGCTGCTGGCGGGACAAGTGGTGGCACGACCGCAGCCCCCGGGCGGCTCGTGGTGGGACAAGCGCCGTCCGGAGGACGGGGTGATCGACTGGTCCAAGCCGGCCGACGACCTCTACGACTGGATCCGCGCGCTGGCCGCGCCGTACCCGGGGGCCTTCACCTTCGTCGGCGGCCGCAAGCTGTTCGTGCACACCGCCGACCTGATCGAATACGGCGGCCAAGAACCGCCCGGCACCGTACTCGCGCCTGTCTGGTCCACCGGCGTCGGCGGAGTACTGGTGGCGTGCGGCTCGGGGCTGCTGGTCGTCCGCGAGGTGCAGTGGGACGGCGGGGACCGGCGCGACGCCCTCGACCTGCTGGAGTCGGGCGAGCTCGCGGCAGGCGCATGCCTGGGCACGTGAAGCCAACGTCTGAGCACGTGGAGCCGATGCCTGAGCAGGTGGAGCCGATGCCTGAGCAGGTGAAGCTGACCGGGGCCGTGATGGCGCATCCCCAGCGCAGAGAGGCGGCCATCCGGCTGGCCGGCGGGGTCTTCGACGTCGTCACCGATCCCGACCCGGCCGGGCGTCCGTCGGCGTTCCGCACCTCGCTGCTCGCCTGGTCCAGCATCCCTTCGGACGCCACCCACCATCTGCTGCTGCACGACGACATGGTGCTCTCAAGCACGTTCTTCGAACGCGCCGAGAGTGCCGCCCGCGCCATGCCGCACGCCGCGCTCGCCCTGTTCGCCTTCTGGAACTCGCGCAACGGCGCCGCCGTCCGGCAGGGCGCGCTCGCCGGGGCTCGATGGGTGCCCGGGGCCGGCGAGTACACGCCGGTTGCGGCCCTGCTGCTGCCTCGACAGGTCGCGGGCGGGTACGTGGAATGGGCCCGCGACCGGGGCGACACCTGGCCCGACGACGTGCTCATGGGGCGGTACCTACGCCAGGCGGGGGTGCCCGTGTTCGTGGCGGTGCCGAGCCTGGCCGAGCACGAGGACCTGGCGAGCCTGGTGGACAACGACTTCCAGGGGCTGCGCCGCTCCCCCTGCTTCTTCTCCGACGATCCGCAGGGCTCCTTCCCCGGCGGCTCGGAGGGCATGTTCCCGGACCACCCACAGGGCTTCTTCCCCGATGGCTCCCAGGCGGACCGGTGCTCCGAGGAGCGCGTGCTCGGGGAGCTGCCGGTGATCCCGTTCTTCAAGCGTGGGGTGGCCCAGTGTGCCGTCCGTGTCCCTGGGACCGGGCGGTGGCGCGACATCCGCTGCGAGGACTACCTGGCGGGGCGGGGCATCGACGCGGAGTCGCTGCGGGCCAGGGCGGCGACCCGGCACTGGCCGCTCTGGCTCACGGCCTACACCATGGGCATCGTCCACGGCCAGACCGGCGGAGACGGTGCCCCGGATAGCGCTGGGGACGACGCCGACCCGCGCGACCGCGCCGACGTGCGTGGCGGGGTGCGCGCCGACGTGCGTGGCGGGGTGCGCGGCGACCCGCGCGTGCTGGACCGGGCGCTCGCCACGATGGGTCCCGGCGGGCTCTGCCATGAGCTCGGGGCCCGGGAGCTCGCCCGGCTCGCGCCCGAGTTGCACGAGGCGGCCCGCGCGGGCCTGGAAGCGGGCCTCGCCGACCGGCCCGCACACCGCGCCCCGGCCTTCGCCGACCGCCCCGTGGTGGCCCTGACGGGCGCCGACACATTCGTCCGCGACCACCTGGCGGGCGCGCTCGCCGACCACGGCTATCGAAGGGCCGGCCCCGAGGCGGGTGCCGCCGTGGTGGTGCATGTCTGCGCGCTTGGCTGGGACGAGGACGCCGACCCGGAGGAGGAACTGCGCCTGGCGCGAGCGGCCTTCGCCGACGGGCGCGGCGGCGTCCTGCTCAGCTCCTGCGCCGTCTACGGGCAAGAGAAGCACGCGGTCTCCTCGCCACGCGGGGATACCGCCCCCTCCTCTACGCTCGGGGATGCCGCCCCCTCCTCGCCACTCGCGGACGCCCCCGCCGCCACGCCGCTGGTGCGGGCCATTCGGCAGGTGGAGGAGGCGGCGGGCGGCGCCGTGGTGTTGCGGCTGGGCGAGCCCTATGGGCCCGGGATGCCGCAGCGGGGCGCTGTCGCGGAGCTGGTGCTGCGGTCGTCGCTCAACCGTCCCGCGCCCGTCACGGGCTCTGCCGTGCAGTTGGTGCACGTCCAGGACATCGCTCGCGCGGTGCTTGCGGCGCTGGCCGGGAATCCGGAGTCGCGGGTGTTCAACATCGCCAACCCGGAACGGCTGAGCATGCGGGAGCTGGCCGAGGCGGTGTCAGGAGCGGTGCGGCCACTGGACGTCGAAACGTCAGACGGCCCGCCGAAGCCACTGGTCGATGTCGAGCCGGCCGCCACCGAGCTGGGCTGGCGGCCGAGCGTGACACTGGACTACGGGCTCCACACCTGCGCGCAGTGGCTGGCCTACGAAAGCGACCGCTCATAGACGTGGGCGACGTAGCGCACAGTGAAGACCATCGGGACGACCAAGACGGCGACCTTGAGCGATGGTCCGGCCAGTCGAACCGGCATAGGCCGGGGCGGTGAGCGCGATGGCTCTGGTGTCAGTGCTTGAAGTCGGCGGCGTGGTCTTGGGCCCAGCTGGCGAAAGTGCGGGCGGGGTGTCCGGTGAGTTCTTCGATTGTGTGGGTCAGTGGGGTGGGGTTGCCGTCGTTGGACTTCCACCAGTTGATGAGAGCGTCGGCGTAGAGGTCTGGGATGTACTCCGCCATCTCCTGCTTCCACTCCTCAGGGGAGACCTGCTTGATCGTGATGGGCTGACCCGTCACCTGGGAGAGCTGGTCGATCTGCTCGCCGAATGTCAGGGACTCAGGTCCGCTCAAGGTGTACTTCTGCTGCTGGAACCGCGGCTTGGTGAGGACCGCGAAGGCGGCCTCGGCGACGTCCTTCTCGTGGATGGGGTCGTTGTAGGAGCCGGGGAACGGCAGGCTCACCGGACGGCCGGACTTGATGGGCCAGGCCCAGGCGCCGGCGTTGCCCGAGAAGGAGCCGGGACGCAGGATCGTCGTGGTGATCGGAGAGTTCCAGGCGGCGTTCTCGACGTCCAGGTGCCCCTTGGCGAGGTGGTCGTTTTCGGCGTTGGGGCCGAGGACCGCCGCAGAGGACAGGACCACGATGTGCTGGACTCCGGCGGCGGCGGCTTCGGCGACGAACTGCGTGATGTGCGAGGCCTCGGCGTAGAGGAATACCGAGCCGATTCCGGCGAGGGCGGCCGGGAAGGTGGCGGGGTCGGTCAGGTCCAGTTTGATCGACGGGACGTCCTGGGGCAGCTCGAGCTTGCCGGGGTCCGAGGAGGCGACTCGGACGGCGAGGTCGTGCTCGTGGAGAAGGGACAGCAGGTGGGCGGCGACCGCGCCGCGGCCTCCGGTGATGAGGATCATTTGGTACTCCTTGGGATCAGTGGTGTTGGGTGGGGGCGTGGCGGGGCAGCAGCCAGACGACGCAGCAGCTCAGGAGGGTGACTCCGGCGACGACGATGAGGCTGGTGGTGACCGCGTGGGCCTGGCCGCCGCCGAGGGACTTGAAGTAGACGGTGGTGACGGCCGCCGCACCGATCGCGTTGGCGAGCTGCTGGACGGCGGAGAGCGATCCGCTGCCGCTGCCTGCCTCCTCGGGGTCTGTGTCGCCCATCGTGACGTCGTAGATCGTGCCGAAGCAGGTACCCATGCCGAGGCCGATGACGAAGACGGCGGGGACGAGTTCCCAGGCCCCGATCGAGTCGCCTGAGGTGTGGACCAGGGCGTAGAGCCAGCCGGTGCCGGTCAGTGTGATGAGCAGGCCGATGAAGATCAGGGTCCGGCCAAGCTTGGCGATCAGTGTGAAGCAGGCGATCGACGAGATCACGATGCCTGCGGCGACCGGGGCCATGCCGACCAGCGCGGCGCGGAGAGGGGTGTTGCTGAGCCCGTTCTGCAGGAAGAGCGAGAGCACGTAGAGCAGCCCGGCGACGGCGGCGAAGAAGACGACGCCGAGGATCAGACCCGAGGTGAAGCCGCGGTTCTTCAGCAGGGACGGCTGGATGAGCGGGTTGGCCGCGGTCACCTGACGGCGGGCGAAGAGGCCCGCGAAGAGGAGACCGGCGGCGAGGGAGAGGACCGGGCCGAGGGTCCAGCCGTTGGCGGAGCAGTTGATGAGGCCGAAGAGCAGGCCGAACATCGCGACGCCGAGCAGGCCGGAGCCGAGGCCGTCGACAGAGACGTCCGGGTCGCCTTCGTCATGAGGAAGGAGTTTGACGGAGGCGGCGATCGCGGTGCCGCCGAGCACGATGTTGATCAGGAACATCGCGCGCCAGCCGAGGCCGAACAGGTCGGCGTCGATCAGGAAGCCCGCGAGGATCGGGCCGCCGACGGCCGACAGGCCCAGAGTGGGGCCGAAGGCGCTGAAGGCCTTGCCGATCTCCTCACGCGGGAAGACCGAGCCGAGGATGCCGAAACCCTGCGGGATGAGCAGGGCGCCGAAGGCCCCTTGGACCAGCCGGGCGACGATGATCGAGACCGGGTCGAACGCGAGACCGCAGGCGATCGAGGCGATCGTGAATCCGGTGAGGCCGATCAGGAAGAGCCTGCGGCGGCCGAACTTGTCGCCGAGCCGGCCGCCGACGACCAGCAGGACGCCGAGGGCGAGGGCGTAGCTGGTGCCGAGCCACTGGACGAGGGAGTCACCGCCGTGCAGGGCCCTGGTGATGGATGGGGCGGCGATGCTGGTGATGGTCGAGTCGAGCAGGTCGAGGATGTCCGCGGCGAGGATCACGGCGAGGATCGCCCATCGACGGGCCACCGGAACCGCTGTGGCGGGGCTGGTGGGCGTGGTCATGGCTGGACTCCCTTCCTATATGGGCGAACGTCGATCGTGACGAACAATGTTCGCTCATGGCGATGGATGACGAACGACGTTCGTGTCGAACGGTGTTCGGTAGTAATCTCCGAGGTATGAGTGCCGAACCGGTGAGCCGTCGGGCCCGCCCCGCCAAGGCCCCGCTGAGCCGAGACGCGATCATCGAGGCCGGGCTGCGGATCCTCGACCGCGACGGGCTGGAGGCGCTCACGATGCGCCGCGTCGCCCAGGAACTCGACACCGGAGCCGCCTCGCTCTACGTCTACGTCAAGGACCGCGACGATCTGATGGCCGCGATGCTCGACGAAGCCCTGGGCCGGGTCGGCTTCACCGCCGAGGGCACCTGGCAGGAGCGGTTGCGGGCCCTGGTCGACTCAGCCACCGAGGAGATGAGCAGGCACGAGGGCCTGGCCCTGGTGGCGCTTGGCTCCATCCCCACCGGAGCCAACGCCCTGCTCGTCCTCGACCGGATGCTCGCCCTGCTCAAGGAGGGCGGCCTCGACGACACCACCGCCACCTGGGCCGTCGACCTGATCTATCTCCATATCACGGCCGGCGGCGCCGAGCAGAGCGCCTACAACACCAAGGGGATGGAGCAAAACGCCCACATCGCCGAAGTCGACCGGCACTACGCCGCGCTGCCCGCCGACCGCTACCCGATGATCACTTCGATGCGCGAGGAACTGCTCTCCGGCGGGGACCGCGAACGCTGGGGCCTTCAGGTCCTCATCAACGGAATCCTCAACACTCCCGTTCACCAATGAAGACGATGGTCGAACAGCCAGCTCATCTTCGCCGCCTCCGCCGGGCTCGCACCCTTCTTGAGGATGACCGGCAGGATCAGATCCCTGACCATCCGGCCGGCCGGCCCCTGTTTCTTGGTGTTGTTCATGCCAGAACCCCACTTGACGACCCGCTCGACCCGTTCCCTGCGGGCCAGCTCATAGGCGGCGAGCGCCTTGGGCACGTCCTTCAGGTCGCGCAGGCTTCTGGCGAGCACGACCGCGTCCTCGCAGGCGAGCGAGACTCCCTGACCCGAAGCGGGCGAGACCGCATGGGCGGCGTCCCCGATGATCACCATCGGCCCTCTGCTCCAGGTCGGTACGAGCGGCAGGTCGTACTGGTTGCTCAGCCGGAACTCCTCGCTCGCCCGTACGATCGAGGCTCCGGGCGTACGGTCCGGCTCCAGCAGCGCGACGAGCCTTTCGCGCAGACCGGGTGCCCGCAGTTCGTCGCGGGAGAGCTCGGTGCGGCTCGGCGGATTGGCGAACCACCAGATCTCGCCGTCCGGGCTCACCGTGTAGCCGAAGAAGCACTGCTTTCCCCAGATCATCACGTACGAGCCGGGCTCGGCTTCGACTGCGACGCCCCGGGCGAAGCCTCCGGTGTTGCCGAGCCCCGTGTAGCGCGGACCGGGGTTGGCCTGGTCGATGACCCTCCGGGTGGCCGAATGCACACCGTCGGCCCCGACCAGCACGTCCCCCTTGGCGAGCGTCCCATCGGCGAACCGGGCGACGACCCCGTCCGGTGTCTCCTCGGCGCTGACCAGCCGTTTGCCGTGCTCGATCGGAATTCCTCTTCTGACCGCCTCCTCGTAAAGCCCCCGATAGAGGTCCGCTCGGCGGATCGTGTGCGTGACGGTACCGTCGCCGAGGGCCGGGCCCATCGCCATCTCGCCAAGCTTCTTGCCGGTGCCGCTGAAGAAGTTCATCCGCCCGCTGGGAAATCCCGCCTTCAGGACGACCTGGTGGGCGTCCACCAGCTTGAGCGCGGCGAGGCCGTTGACGGCTACCCCGAGGTAGATGCCGTGCTCGAGGCCCGCACTCTCGTCGTACGCCTCGAAGACGACCGGTTCCAGACCGGCCTTCTGCGCCGCCATCGCGGCCACTGTGCCGGCCACTCCGGCACCCATGATCAGAACACGCACTTCGGCAATCTCCGCTCTGGACAATCCCTGATGCGGAGAGTCTGCTGCGAGAGCGGACGTACCGACAGTTACGTGATCACCTTCTGGCCTGTGAAAATGTCACACCCCAATCCTCTGGGACCGAGCAAAGAGCACCAGGGTGAACGGCTACCGCAGAGGGGAACGTTGTGATCCGGATTCTGCTGGCCGATGACATGAAACTCATCAGGGCCGCCCTCACCAGCCTGCTGGACCGGCACCAGGACCTCCAGGTGGTCGCCCAGGTCTATTGCGGCGACCTGATCGTGCCCACCGCGCTGGAGTGCCGGCCGGACGTCGCCGTGATCGACATCGACATGCCGGGCCAGGACGGCCTGACCGCCGCCGCCGAACTCGGCAAGCGACTTCCCTCCTGCCGGACGCTGATCCTGACCGCGTTATGCAGCCCGGGGAACCTCCGCAGAGCCCTCGGCAACCAGGTCTCCGGTTTCCTCACCAAGGACGTGGCGCCCGAGACCCTCGCCGACGCGATCCGCCAGGTCGCAGCCGGACTGCGGGTGGTGGATCCGCAGCTCGCCACCGAGGCGCTCACGCTCCCGGCCAATCCGCTGACCCGACGGGAGATCGAGGTCCTGCGGCTGTCGGCCCGTGGCTCGGCTGCGAAGCAGATCGCGGCGGAACTGTTCATCTCCACCGCCACGGTCCGCAACTACCTCAGCTCGATCAGAGCCAAGCTCAACGCCCGCACCCAGGTGGACGCGGTGCGGATTGCCATCGAGGCGGGCTGGATGTGACCGACGACTGCGCGGAATTGAGGGCGGGGCGTCGGGCCACCTTTGGACCAGGCTCGCGGTGACGGGTGGGCTGCCCTCCTACCGCCAGGAAAGGCCGGTCCCCGGTCCGGTGCCGATGAGTCGTCCGGCGGCGGCGGCGAGAATGGTGTGGCCCCCGGCCGGGCCCAGGTCCTGCCAGTCGGTCTCATGTCGCTCGGCCGGCCTGGTCAGGATCCGGTCGGCGGAGACGGCGAACAGCCGCCCGTTCATCGCGGTCAGGCTCACCGCGCCCGCGGCCGAGCCCGCTCTGGCCCAGTCGTGGGTGTCGAGCCGCCGGATCGGGAGGTGCCACAGCTCGCCCGCCGATGTGACGGCGAACAGGCCCTCGTCCACGGCGGCCAGGCCGGTGGCGCCCTCGGGGGCCCGGCTGACGTCCTGCCAGGTGGACCTGGCCAGGACGGGGTCGCGGTAGCGGATCGTGCCGTCGGGAGCCACCCCGTACAGGCCGGCGGGTGGGCCGCCGTGCGCCTCTCGGGGGGCCGCCAGAGCGATCACGTCGGTCTCGTCGATCACCCGCCATGGCAGGTTCTGCCCGGAGATGTCGCGGACGGCGAGTGTCCCGTCCGAGCAGGCGGCGAAGAGCCGGTTGTCGCAGGCGACCAGAGCACGCGTGCCGCCGGCACCATCACGCGTGCCGCCGACAGCGTCAAAAGACGACTCGCGAGCAGCCGACTCGCGTGGAGATGGGCTGGTCGGGGCGGGACCGATCGGGTCCCAGGAGGGTGGGTGGCTTGGCGGTCGGGACAGGCGGTCGAGGACGTTTCGGGTGATCCTGTCCAGGACGGGGTCGTGGAGGGTGTTGCCCCAGTTGATGGTGGCGGCGTTGAAGACGGTTCCCGCGCCGAGGCGGTGTACGCCCATGGTGGCCGCGCCGCCCCTGCCGTACCGGCGCCAGTGGCTCAGGTCGGCGGTGGCGAGTACGACGAACGACGGCGGTGTGCCGTCGCGGCCCGTCGCCCTCGGCACGCCGTCCACCCATTCGAGGTCGGCCGCGTCCGTCTCGTAGCCGAGCGCGCCCCTGCCGAAGGTGTCGCCGTCGGCCAGCCCGGTGCCTTCGAACACCCAGTGACCGGCGAAGCGGGCCGTGTACGACTCGTGGGCCATCACCCGCGAGTCGACCCAGCAGCCCGCGCCGTTCCGGAAGGTGACGCCGGTCAGGGTGTTCTCCGGGCGGTTGACGGGTTCGCTGGGCCATTCGACGGTGGCCCGGCCGGGGTCGCTGGCGGCCAGGGGGTCGGCGAAGGCGTCGCGGTAGCAGACCATCGTGCGGAGGTCGTCCTCGAAGCGGACCTGCCACCAACAGGTGTTGCCGGAGAATATGGCGATATTTCCACCGGCCCGCGCGAACGCCTCCACCGCGTCCCGCATCTCCCACGACCAGTACTCGTCGTGCCCGTTGATCACCAGCAGCCGGTAACGGCTCAGCAGGTCGAGACCGTCGTGCAGGTCCAGCCCCGAGCAGTAGTCGACCGTATGGCCCGACGGCCCGAGCCACCGCAGCAGCCCCAGCTCCCACTCCTCGATCTGCGGCCCCGCCCCCGGCCGGTCGAAGCTGACCTTGACCGCCCGATCGGGCTGCTCGGCCTGGTAGAGCCCTTCACCGGGCACGCCGGGCCGGTTGTAGGCCTCCCAGGTGGGAAAGGGAATCGCCACCATCACCGGCGAAGCAGGCACAGCCGCACGTACGACGAAATATGCGGACTCGTCGCCCAAGACGGCGCGGTAGAGCGAGCTGGGCCAGTCCGCGCCCACCTTCAGCGTCCAGGTGTCGACTTCGGCCGTGTCCCGGAGCACGACCCGGCCCGACGGCACGTCCTCCACGGTGATCGGGCCGCCGCCCCCGAGCAGGTGGAACCGGAGCGACTCGCCCTGCGCGCACGACGTGGCCGCCGCGTACAGGCTCATGCGAACGCCGCCTCGACCAGCGTCGACTCCATGTCGTACAGGAAGCGTTCGATCCCCGGCGGCGCGAGCAGCCCGGTGTCGGCGTACAGCGACACCTCCATCCGCCCCGGCTCGCCGCCGACGTGCAGCCGGAAGTCGCAGATGTTGCGGTCCATGGTGTCCGTCCAGACCAGTTCGGTCCGCTCCATCGAGGTACGTACGGCCCGTTCGTCCAGACCCGTCACCTCGTCGCGCTGCACCAGCCGCTGGTCGTTGAAGCAGCCGAACGACCTGATCCCCGGCCCCATGCCCGACACCGCCTCCTCCATCGCGTACGGATCGAACTGGGCCTGCCGGTAGGCCCGTAAGGCCACCTGCCAGCCCTGCCGGACCAACTCCCCGAAGTCCGGCGTACGCAGGTCGAGCAGGACGAGCCCCTCCTGCGAGATCGTGGAGACCACGTCGCGGCGCTCGGCCGCGAACCGGTTGTTGACGATCACCCGCATGCCGCAGAACCGCTGGCCCGTGAGCCGCCCGGCGAGCCGGACCGCGGCCGTGAGCAGCACCGTCGAGGAGCTCACCCGCTCGCGGGCGGCCACGGCCTGCGCCGCCGCGGCGATGGCTGTGGAGGTCATCGTGGCCTCCCAGAACCGGGGGCGCCGCGGGACGTCCGCCAGGGTCACGGGATCCATCCGCCGGTATTCGGACAGCCAGAAGGCCACGGCCTCCTCGGACGTACGCTTGCCCTCGGCCGAGCGCTGCCACTCGGCCAGCTCACACGGCGTGGCGCTGTCCAGCGGCGGCAGCGAGTCGCGTAACAGGAGCAGCCGGAAGTCCTTCACCAGGAGATCGGCCGCGTGCCCGTCGGCGGCCAGGTGGCAGAGCACCAGCACGACATGCCGGACATAGTCGCCGGTCACGAGGAACGCCACCCGCAGCGGCCACTCCTCCCAGTAGTCGAACGGCTCGCCCGACAGCCGGTCGCACACCACCTGAGCCGATTCGTCCGTCACCTCGACGTATGGCCGGGCGATGGGCGAGACCCGCTGCCGGGGGCAGTCGCGCGGCCCGCTGAGCCGGGTGCGCAGCGCCTCGTGCCTGGCGACGAGGTCGTCCAGGGCCTTGACGGCGCGCTCTACGGTGACGGGCCGCTTCGGCGCAGCGAAGATCCGGCCGATGTTGAGATAGTGCTCCTGCGGCCGCGCCGCCACCACGGCCCGCCAGATGTCCTGCTGCCCCCAGGTCAGCGGCGACTCAAGCATGGAGCCGTAAGTAGTCCACCAGCTCGTCCAAGCTGTCGGCCGAGGTCATGTCGAGCTCGATGCCGAACTCCGCCTCCACCGCGTCGATCAGCCTGAGATAGCCGAGCGAGGTGACGCCGAGATCGGCCAGCCGGGTCTCCCCGGCCAGCACGTCGGCGGCCTCGACCGCGCCGTCGGTGGCCTCGGCCACCATCTCGGCGAGGCGTCCGCGTAGTTCCCCGTCCGTCTGCACCTGGCGAAGCCCTCCCGTTTCCAGGGAAATCCGGGGCGAGTGTGTCACGCGGGGCCTGACGGCGGCAAGCGCCTGGCGGTAAGGGGTTGACGCAATTGTGCATTTTTTCTAGCGTCTTGCGACATCCCGATAATAATTTTGGGGGGTGGTTCAGTCGGCCCGTCCTGTCCCTGCTCTGCTGAGTTCACGCGCCGCCACCGACCCCGACCACGAAGCCCTCATCGTCACCGGAACGGGCGCCCTGACACTCGCCGAGTGGGACGAGCGCTCTGACGCCGCCGCCCATGGCCTGCTCGACCAGGGCGTACGGCCAGGAGACAGAGTCGCGCTGGTGTTCGGCGGCCGTGACTGGCTCGACTACGCGGTGAGCTGGATGGCGGTGCTCAAGGCGGGCGCGGTCGCGGTCCCGCTGTCGGACCGCCTGGCCGAGCCGGAGCTGGCCCGCCTGATCAAGCACTGCGGTGCGACCATGGTGATCCGCAGCGGCGACGAGCTCAGCGGCCCGACCGGCCCGGTCCCGGTCGAGGTCGATCCGCTCGGCTACGCCCAGATCCTCTACACCTCCGGCACCACCGGGCAGCCCAAGGGAGTGGCTGCCAGCCACGCGAACCTCACCTCCCCGCCCGTACATCCCAAACGCCGCCCGTTCGCTCACTCCAGGCATCTCGTGCACGCCTTCCCCATCGGCACGAACGCCGGCCAGGTCATGCTGCTCCACGCGCTGAGCGCCGCCCCCACCGTGGTCACCCTGCCGCTGTTCACGCCGGCCCGCTTCGCGGCGCTCATCGAGTCGTACGCGGCCGGAACCGTGTTCGTGGTGCCCGCGATGGCCATCGAGCTGCTCGGCGCACGCGTCCAGGACCGGCACGACCTGTCGAACGTGCTGCTGCTCGGCTCGGCCGCCGCCGCGCTGCCACCGAGCGTCGCGGCCGAGCTGACCGAGGCGTTCCCGAACGCGACGGTCGCGAACTACTACACCTCGACCGAGGCGGCCCCCGCCCAGACCATCATGATCTACGACCCGGACCGGCCGGGCGCGCTCGGGCACGCCGCCGGCAGCCTGCGGATCGTGAACGCCGACGGCGACCCGGCCCCGCCCGGCGAGAGCGGCGAGGTGTGGCTGCGCGCCGCCGCGCACTCCCGTGCCTACTACGGCGAGCAGCGGCAGGAGGACACCTTCCAGGACGGCTGGGTACGCATGGGTGACCTCGGCTACCTGGACGACGACGGCTACCTGTACCTGGTCGACCGGGAGAGCGACGTGATCAAGTCGGGCGCCTTCAAGGTCTCGACGCTGCAGGTCGAGGCCGCGCTGCATGAGCATCCGGCCGTCTCCGAGGCGTCGGTGTTCGGCGTGCCGCACCCGGTCATGGGCATGGTGGTGGCGGCGGCGGTGGTGTCCCGCGAGCCGGTGACGCTGGCCGGTGTACGCGCCTTCCTGGCCGAGCGGCTCGCCCAGCACGAGCTGCCCACCCGGCTGCTGTGCGTGAACGCGCTGCCCAGGAACGCCGCCGGAAAAGTGATCAAGCGAGAACTGCGCAGTATGGCAGAGGAGTGAGCATGGTCCTGGCGTCACAGGCCCAGCATGGGATGTGGATCACCGAGGTGCTGCACGGCACCGGCACGGCGTACCACATGCCGTTCGCCATGTGGTTCGACGGACCGCTGGAGCGGGCGGCGATGCTGGCGGCGTGCCGGGCGGTGCTCGCGCGGCACCCGGTGCTGGGCTGCGCCTTCGAGGAGCGCGACGGCGTGCTGCACCTGGCGCCCGCCAGGGAGCTCCCGCCGGTCGCGTTCGTCGTGGAGCCGGACCCGGAGGCGCTGATCGCGCGGGAGATCGCGCGGCCCTTCGAGCTGTCCGCCGGGCCGCTGGCCCGGTTCACGCTGGCGGAGGTCTCGCCGTCGCGGCACCTGCTGCTGTTCGTGGCTCATCACCTGGTCTTCGACGGCATGTCGAAGGATCTGCTCGTACGGGATCTCGCCGCCGCCTACACCGGAGCGCCCACTCCGCCGCTGCCCATGCCGTACGGGGCGGCGGAGAAGCCGTCGCCGGAGGCGGCGGCGTACTGGCGGGCGCGCTGGCGCGAGGTGTCGCAGGTGGTGATCAACGGGGCGACGCGATCGCCGCGGCTGGCCGAGCGCGGCGAGACCGTCCTGCTCGCCCTGACTAACGACATGCCCGACTTATCCGGTGTGACGAGATTCGAGGTCTTCCTCGCCGCCGTGCACGCCCTCCTTCACCGGTACGGCAACGCCGGCACCCCTGTGGCCGTGGCCATGTCGACCCGGACCGCCGAGACCCGCGACGACATCGGCTTGTTCGCCACCGAGCTGCCGGTGTTCGCGTCGTTCTCGGCCGAGGACTCCTTCCGCGAGCTGGCCCTGAGCATCCGGAGCGAGCTGCGCGAGCTGAACGCCTTCCGCCAGGTGCCCGTGGCCAGGGCGGTGGGCGGGATCAAGCCGAGGGCGGCGCTGGCGCCGGTGTCCATCAGCTTCCGGCGGCGCGCGCCCGAACAGGTCTTCCCCGGGCTGAAGCTGTCGGTGGAGTGGAAGATGTCCAGCCACACGGTCAGGAACGCGCTCCACCTCCAGGCCGTCGACGGCGACGACGGCCTGCACCTGACGCTGCACTACAGCCCGGACGTCATTCCCCGCCGGGATGTCGAGCTGGCCGGGGAACACCTCAGGGCGGTACTGCGCGCGGTCGCGGCCGATCCGGACATACGGCTCGCCGATCTGCCGCTCCCGGCCGTCCCCCAGATCGCTCCCGAGGTCGCTCCCGAGGTCGCTCCAGAAGCGGCGCCGGATGCCGGGCCCGCGCATGACGAGGTCGACGCGGAGTTGGTCGAGCAGGTGCGGCTGATCTGGATGGAGGTCCTGCGGATGGACCACATCGCGCCGGACGAGGACCTCTACGACCTCGGCGGGCACTCGCTGACCATCACGCAGATCAGCGCGCGGATCAGGAAACGGCTCGGGGTGGAGGTGCCGTTCGACGTGTTCCTCGACGATCCGACGATCACCGGGGTGGCGGCGGCCATCGGCGGGCTGCGGCCATGATCTCCTTGGGCCAGGAGCGGCTCTGGTTCCTGCAGCGGCTCGATCCGTCCGACGCGGCCTATCGGGTGGCGGCGGTGCGGCGGTTGCGGGGGGCGCTCGACATCGAGGCGCTGACCGGGGCGTTCGGGGATGTGGTGGCGCGGCATGAGTCGTTGCGCACGAGGTTCCCCGACCAGGACGGGCTGCCGATCGCGGTGATCGACCCGCCGGGGGCGGCGGTGCCGGTGGAGTTCGTGGCCCTCGATCGGGCGGTCCCCGGCAACCCCTCGGGCGCCGAGCGGACGGTCCCGGACGAGCCCTCCGAGCGGACGGTCCCGGACGAGTCCTCCGAGCGGACGGTCCCGGACGAGTCTGAGGTCATGCGGTTGCTTGAAGAGCGGGTCAACACACCCTTCGACCTGGCCTCCGCTCCGCCCGTGCGGATCACCCTGGTCCGGCTGGCGGACGACGACCACGTGCTGTGCGTGGTGCTGCACCACATCATCGGCGACGGCTGGTCCCTGAACGTGCTGCTGAGCGACCTGGCCATCTGCTACCTCGCCCGCACGGGGGGCGAACCGGCCGCGCTGCCCGAGCTGCCCGTCAGCTACGCCGAGTACGCCGACGCCCAGCGGGTGGCCGTCCCCGACGCCGACTACTGGACGGCCAAGCTCGCCGGGGCGACGCCCCTGGAGCTGCCCACGGACCGGCCGCGTCCCGCGCAGCGCGGCAGCGCGGGCGGTGAAGTGCACTTCGACCTGCCGCCCGAAGTCGCCGGCGCGCTGTCCCGGCTGGCCAGGGCCGAGCGCTCGACGGTGTTCATGGTGCTGCTGGCCGCCTACCAGGTGCTGCTGGCCCGGCATGCCGGGCAGGACGACATCGTGGTCGGCTCGCCCACCGCCGGTCGCGACCGGCCGGAGCTGGAGCCGATGGTCGGGCTGTTCGCCTCCACGCTGGTGCTCCGGGGGGATCTGTCGGGGGATCCGCCGTTCAGCGAGCTGCTGCGCCGTACCCGCCGTACCGTGCTGGAGGCGATGGCGCACCGCGAGGTGCCGATCGAGCGGGTGCTGTCCGCGCTCGACATCGAGCGTGACCTGTCGCGTACGCCGCTGTTCCAGGCGATGCTGGCGCTGCACAACTCCGCGGTCGGGTACGCGGAGGCGGAGTCGTTCGCCGGGATGGAGAGCCTGCCGTTCCCGCACGGGGCGCCGCCGGCCATGGTGGACCTGCGGATGGATCTCTGGCCGTCGGGCAGCGGCTGGCACGGGGCGCTCTTCTACAGCGCCGAGCTGTTCGGCCGGGAGACGGTGACCCGGCTCGCGGACCGCTTCCAGACCCTGCTCGCCTCGATCGTCGCCGCTCCCGATGCTCGTCTGTCGGAGCTGGACCTGCTGCCCGCCGCCGAACGCGAACTGCTCGACCGGATCTGGAACAGCACCGACCTGGACGTGCCGGCCGCGACCGTGGTGGACCTGGTCATGCGGCAGGCGGAGCTGCGGCCGGACGCGATCGCCGTCTCGTGCGGCGACCGCCGCCTGTCCTACGCGGAGCTGGCCGCTCAGGCCGTAGGAGTGGCGGGCGAGCTGCGGGAGCGAGGCGCGGGGCCCGGAGCCGTGGTCGCCGTACGCGGACGGCGGTCGGTGGAGTTGCCCGGGATCCTGCTCGGTGTGCTGCTGGCCGGAGCCGCCTACCTGCCGATCGACTCGGTGCTGCCGGCCGACCGGGTGGCCTACATGCTGGCGGACTCGGGAGCCCGGTTCACCCTGGACGACTCCCGGCTCTCGGCTGCCGGCACCGACGCCTGGCTCCCAGCTGCCGGTACCGAGCCCGGCCCTGAGTCCGTCGCCGCCGGGCCCGATGGCCGGTCGGCCGCCTATGTGCTCTACACCTCCGGCTCGACCGGCCGCCCGAAAGGGGTGGTCGTCCCTCACTCGGCGCTGGTGAACCTGCTGGCCGGGATGGAGCACCTGCTCGGCTCCGGGCCGGCCGATGTGTGGCTGGGCAGCACCTCGTTGTCCTTCGACATCGCGGGGCTGGAGCTGTACCTGCCGCTGGTGACCGGCGGGCGGCTGGTGCTGGCCGACGACGAGACCGCGCGGGACGGCGCCGCGCTCGCCGGGCTGATCTCCGCGTCGGGCGTCACGCACGTGCAGGCCACCCCCTCGGGCTGGAACATGCTGCTCTCCGCCGGGCTCGACGCCTCCGGGCTGGTGGCGCTGGCGGGCGGTGAGGCGCTGCCGCTCGCGCTGGCCAGGCGGTTGCGGCGGCGGGTGGCGCGATTGTTCAACATGTACGGGCCGACGGAGACCACGATCTGGTCCACCGCCTGGGAGGTCCCCGCGGAGCCCGGCCGGGTGAGCATCGGGCGGCCGATCGCCAACACCCGCGTCCACGTGCTCGACGGCGCCGGCCGGTCGGCGCCGATCGGCGTACCCGGTGACCTGGCGATCGGCGGGGCCGGGCTCGCGCTCGGCTACCTGGGCCGGCCGGAGGCGACCGCCGAGCGCTTCGCGGACGGGCTCTACCGGACCGGCGACCGGGTCAGGTGGCTCGGTGACGGCACCCTGGAGTTCCTGGGCCGGGGCGACGGACAGGTGAAGCTGCGCGGGCACCGGATCGAGCTGGGCGAGATCGAGGCCGCGCTGGAGTCGCATCCGGGCGTACGGCGGGCGGCCGTCGTCGTCCGCGGGAACGAACTGGTCGCCTACGTGGAGACCACACCGGACGTGGTGACCACACCGGACGCGATGACCACGCCGGAACACCCCACCGACCTGCTCGAACACGCGGCCGGGTGGTTGCCCGCCTACATGGTGCCCGGTGTCGTGGTGGTGCTGGACGCGTTGCCGATGACGCCCAACGGCAAGGTCGATCGGCTGTCGCTGCCCGAGCCGGCGGGGCCGATGGCGGGACGGGGCGGCCGGCCGCGTACCGCCCGCGAGCGGCAGGTGGCCAAGATCTTCGGCGACGTGCTCAGGATCGGCGACGTCGGCGCGGATGACGACTTCTTCGCCCTGGGCGGGCACTCGCTGCTGGCCACCCAGGTCATCGCCAGGCTGGCGGCCGCGGGGACGACGGTACCGTTGCGGACGTTGTTCGGGCAGCCGACGGTGGCCGGGTTCGCGGCGACGCTGGAGGGGCTGCCGGACGGCCCCGGCCTCTCGCTCGCCCCGCGCCCGCCCGGCACGCTGCCCCCGCTGTCGGCGGGCCAGGAACGGCTGTGGTTCCTGCACCGGCTGGATCCGGGCGACGCCTCGTACAACATGTACATCGTGCGCCGGCTCCGCGGCCCCCTCGACCCCGAGGCGCTGCGACGGGCGCTGACGGCGTTGCTCGCCCGGCACGAGTCGCTGCGCACGCGCTTTCCCGAGGTGGACGGGCGGCCGGTCGCCGTCGTCGAGCCCGCCGGACGGCCCGCCGACGTCGAGCTGCTCGACGCGGATGACGAGGCGGAGGCCCGCGCGCTGGTCGCCGCCCGCACCAACGCCCCGCTGGACCTCGGTGCGGCACCGCCGCTCCGGATCACGCTGATCCGCCTGGGCGGGGACGACCACGTGCTGTGCGTGGTGCTGCACCACATCATCGCCGACGGCTGGTCGATCACCGTCCTCCTGGACGACCTGGCCAGGCTGTACGCCGGGACGGGGAGCCTGGCACCGCTGGCCGTACAGCACGGAGACGTCGCGCGCTGGCAGCGGGAGCAGGACGGGAGCGCGGCACTCGAGTTCTGGCGGGAACGCCTCGCCGACCCGCCCACGCTGGCGCTGCACACCGACCGGCCGCACCAGCCGGGACCGGGGCGCGGCGACTTCCACCTGCTGGACATCCCCGACGACCTGGCCAAGGCGCTGGACGCGACGGCGCGGCGGCAGCGGAGCACGCTGTTCATGGTGCTGCTGACGGCCTACCAGGTGCTGCTGGCGCGGCACACCGGGCAGACGGACGTCCTGGTCGGCTCGCCCACCGCCGGGCGGGACCGGGTGGAGCTGGAGCCGATCGTCGGCTACCTCAGCACCACGCTGGTGCTGCGCGGCGATCTGTCGGGCGATCCGACGCTGGACGAGCTGCTGACCAGGACACGGCGGACGGTGCTGGAGGCGATGGCGCACCAGGACGTGCCGTTCGAGCGGCTGCTGGCGGAGCTGGACATCGAGCGGGATGTCACCAGGAAGCCGATGTTCCAGACGATGCTGACGCTGAACAGCCAGACGGCCGACGGGGAGCGGGATCGGCTCGCCGACGATCTGGAGATGTCGTACTTCGACGATGGGTATCGGCAGGCCAAGTTCGACCTGGTGGTGGAGGCGTGGCGGGCGCCGGGGCGGCTGCGGGTGGCGTTCGGGTACGACGCGGGGCTGTTCGACGCGGAGACGGTGGCGGGGCTGGCGGAGCGGTTCGCGGTGCTGTTACGCGGGATCGCCGACCCGGACATCCGGCACGCCCGTGTGTCGGCCCTGCCGGTGCTCACCACGGCCGACTCGGCGCTGATCGCCTCGGCCGGCGGCGACAGGACCACCGAGCCGGGTGGCGGCGTGCTGGAGATGATCGCGGCGGCCGTCGCCGCCCACCCCGGTGAGCAGGCCGTCGTCTGCGGGCCCGACAGCGTGACCTACGGCGAGCTGGCCGAACGGGTGTCGCGGCTGGCCACCGAACTGGCCGGGCGCGGCGTGGGCCATGGCGACATAGTCGGTCTCCGTCTCGGCCGGTCGATCGACGCGGTGGTGGCGATGCTGGCGATCTGGCGTACCGGAGCCGCGTACCTGCCGCTCGACCCCGCCTACCCGGCCGCCCGTCTGCAGCACATGATCACCACGAGCGGCGCCCACCTGATCGTCCCGGACGACCTGACAGCCGCGGACAACCTGACCGCCGTAGACGACCTGACAGCCACGGACAACCCCCGCGCCCAGGAGCCGGGCCTCGCCTACGTCATCTACACCTCCGGCTCCACCGGCACCCCCAAGGGCGTGGCGGTCGAGCACGCCGGGCTGGCCGCCCGGGTCCGGTGGATGCGTCACGAGTACGGCCTGCGTCCCGGCGACCAGGTCGTCCAGCTGGCCTCCCTCAGCTTCGACACCCACGCCGAGGAGCTCTACCCCGCCCTGACCACCGGCGCCACGGTCGTGCTGGTGCCCGACGGCGGCGCCACCCTCCCCGACCTGCTCGCCGAACGGCCCGGCATTACCGTGCTCGACCTGCCGACGGCCTACTTCCACCACCTCGTGGACCTGATCGACGAGATCGCCTGGCCGGCGGCCCTCCGGCTGGTCATCATCGGTGGCGAGCAGGTGCACGCCACCGCCGTGGCCCGCTGGCGGCGACGGTTCGGCGACCGGGTACGCCTGGTCAACACCTACGGCCCCACCGAGACCACGATCGTCGCGACCGCCGCCGACCTGACCGGCGACGACCCGCATCCGCCGATCGGCCGCCCCATCCAGGCCACCACGGTACGGATCCTCGACCCGCACGGCACGCCCACTCCGCCCGGCGCCCCCGGCGAGCTGTACATCGGCGGCCCCGGCGTCGCCCGCGGCTACCTCGGCGCGCCCGAGCTGACGGCCCAGCGCTTCGTCCGGCTCCCCGACGGGGGCCGGTACTTCCGTACCGGAGACCGGGTGCGGCTGCGTCCCGACGGGCTGCTGGAGTTCCTCGGGCGCATCGACGAGCAGGTCAAGGTGCGGGGCTTCCGCATCGAGCCGGGCGAGGTGGAGCACTGCCTGCGCACGCATCCGGACGTACGGCAGGCGGCGGTGGTCGCCAGGGACGGCGAGCTCGTCGCCTATGTCGTGGGCGAGACGGCCGAGCTGGCCGACCACGTGGCCGGGCGGCTCCCGCCGTACATGGTCCCCGCTCATTGGGTGGTGCTCGACGCGCTGCCGCTCACCGCGAACGGCAAGCTCGACCGGGGCGCGCTGCCGGAGCCGGGCCGCGCCGCGGGCACGGACGCCACGCCGCCGCGTTCGGACGCGGAGGAGCTGGTCGCCGACGTCTGGGCCGAGGTGCTCGGCGCGGACAAGGTCGGCGCCTTCGACGACTTCTTCGCGCTCGGCGGGCACTCGCTGCTCGCCATCAGGGTGGCGGCCCGGCTGCGGGCGATCGCGGGTGTGGAGCTGCCGATCCGTACGCTGTTCGCCCGCCGTACCGTCGCCGAGCTGGCGCGCGCCGTCGAGGAGGCGCTGGTGGCGGAGGTGGCCGGGCTGTCCGACGAACAGGCGCTCAGCATGCTCGACCCGGAGGACACGTTGTGACCGAGCTGACCGAGGCCCAGCGGGCGCTGCTGACCCAGCGGCTACGGCGGCGCAAGAGCGTGTCGACGATTCCGGCGCTGCCGGACGGTCAGGCGCCGCCGCTGTCGTACGCCCAGGAGCGGCTGTGGTTCATGGAGCAGTACGCGCCGGGGAACCCCGCTCACACGGTCCCGTTCGTGCAGCGGCTGCGCGGCCCGCTCGTCACCTCCGTGCTGGGCGACGCGCTGAACCAGGTCGCCGCCCGGCACCAGGCGTTGCGGACCCGCTTCCCGGTCGGCGACGACGGACAGCCCACGGTGACGGTCTCCGCCGACGCCGCCGTCCCGTTCACCGTGGCCGCCGCCGACGACGTGGACGAGGCACGCGCTCTGGTCGACCGCTTCCTCACCGAGCCGTTCGACCTGGTGACCGGGCCGGTGATCAGGGCTCTGCTGGTACGGCTGGCCGCCGACGACCACGTGCTGGCCATCGCCGTCCACCACATCGCCGCCGACGGCTGGTCGGCGAACATCCTGCTCCGCGAACTCCTGACCGGCTACGACCGGAACCCCCTGCCCGACCTGCCCGTCACCTACGGCGACTTCGCCGCCTGGCAGCGCGAGCGGCCCGGCGACGCGGCCGACGTGGCCTACTGGCGGGAACGGCTGGCCGGGCTGTCGCCGCTGGAACTGCCCACGGACTTCCCCCGGCCGCCCGAGCTGACCTACCTCGGCGCGGCGCACTCCTTCACCATCGACCCCGCTCTGGTCGCGCGGCTGGAGCGGCTCGGGCGGGAGCACGGCGCCACGCCGTACATGGTGCTGCTGGCGGCCTTCGCGGCGCTCCTCGGCCGGTACGCCGGGCAGGAGGACGTGGCCATCGGCTCCCCCTTGGCCGGTCGGTCGCTTCCGGAGCTGGACGGGCTGATCGGCTGCTTCATCAACATGCTCGCGATGCGGGTGGATCTGTCGGGGGATCCGTCATTCCTGGGGTTGCTGCACCGGGTGCGTGACCTGGCCATGGACGCGTACGCGCATCAGGAGCTGCCGTTCGAGCGGCTGGTGTCGGAGCTGAACGTGCCCCGGGAGGTGTCACGGTCGCCGCTGTTCCAGGTCCTGTTCGCGATGCAGAACTACGGCGGCGAGCCGTCGTCCGGTGGGCTGACCGTGGAGGGGTTCTCGCCGGGGGTGTGGGCCACCCGGTTCGATCTGGAGCTGTACACCGGTGGCGATGGTTCGTTCCTGTTCGTGTACAACGTCGCGTTGTTCTCAGCCGAGCGGATCTCCCGCCTGGCCGGGCATTTCGCCGCCCTGCTCGGCGGGATCGTGGCCGACCCGTCAGCCCCCGTCTCCACGATCGAGCTGCTCACCGCGCCGGAGCGAGCGGAGCGGGAGCGCTGGAACGACACCGCCCTCGACCTCGGCGAACCCGGTCTCCTGCACCGCCCGTTCGAGGAGCGGGTGCCGCAGGCGCCCGACGCCGTCGCGGTGGCCCACCCCGGCGGCGAGATCACCTACGCGGAGCTGGCCCGCCGAGCCGGGCTGCTGGCCGCCGAGCTGACGTCGGCGGGCGTCGGGCGCGGCGAGCTGGTCGCGGTCGTGATGGAACGGGGGTGGGAGCAGGTCGTGGCGGTGCTGGGCATCAACATGGCCGGGGCGGCCTACCTGCCGATCGACGCGGATCTGCCGGACCAGCGGCGCTTCGAGCTGATGGCACGCGGCGAGTGCCGGGTCGCGGTGACCCAGCCGTGGCTGGACCTGACCTGGCCCGCCGACGTGACCCGCCTTTCGGTGACTCCCCCGTCCGCCCCGGCTCCCCCGCCTGACCCGGCCGCTCCCCTGACACTCCCCGCCTGCCCGGCCGCGCCCGACGAGCTCGCGTACGTGATCTTCACCTCGGGCTCGACCGGCTCACCGAAGGGCGTGATGATCGAGCACCAGGCCGCTCTGAACACCGTCCGCGACCTCAACCACCGCTTCCACGTCGGCCCCCAGGACCGGTTCCTCGCCCTGTCGGCCCTCAGCTTCGACCTGTCCGTGTACGACGTCTACGGCGCCCTGGCCACCGGTGCCTCCCTCGTCATGGGCGAGCCGTCGGCCGACAAGGACCCCGCCGCCTGGGCCCGGCTGGTCACCGAGCACCGCGTCACCGTCTGGAACTCGGTCCCCGCCCTCATGGAGCTCCTGGTCGACCACGCCGAGCACGAAGGCACCGACCTGAGCTCGCTGCGCCTGGTGCTGCTGTCCGGCGACTGGATCCCGCTGACCCTCCCCGACCGGATCCGCGCCCTCGCCCCGGCGGCCGAGATCATCAGCCTGGGCGGCGCGACCGAAGGCTCGATCTGGTCCATCTCCTACCCGATCGGCGAGGTGGACCCGGGGTGGTCGTCCATCCCGTACGGACGTCCGCTGGCCAACCAGTCCTTCCACATCCTGGACCGGGGCCGGTGCGATGTGCCCATCGGCGTACCCGGAGACCTGTACATCGGCGGCGTCGGCGTGGCCACCGGCTACTGGCGTGACCCGGACCGGACCGCCGCCGCCTTCATCAGCCACCCCCGCACCGGCGAGCGCCTCTACCGAACGGGCGACCTGGGCCGCTACACCGGGGACGGCACGATCGAGTTCCTCGGCCGCGCCGACGCGCAGGTGAAGATCCGCGGTTACCGCATCGAACTGGGCGAGATCGAGACCCACCTCGCCCGCCACCCGGACGTGAGCGAGTGCGTGGTCACCACCCACGGCTCGGGCACCCAGGCGCAGCTGGTGGCGTACGTGGTGGGCCAGGTGGATCCAACCCGCCTGCGCGGCCACCTCGCCGAGACCCTGCCCGCGTACATGATCCCCACCCGTTTCGTCCCCCTCCCCCACTTGCCCCTGACCGCCAACGGCAAGGTGGACCGGCGGCGCCTCCCGGCCCCCACCTCATCGGCGGACGGCGCGGAACCGGGCCGGCGCGTCCCACCGGCCACGGAGGCGGAGCGCCTGGTCGCCGCGGTCTGGGCCGAGGCGCTCGACATGGCCGACTTCGGGGTGGACGACTTCGGGGTGGACGACTTCGGGGTGGATGACGACTTCTTCGACATCGGTGGGCATTCGCTGCTGGCGATCAAGGTGGTGGCCAGGCTGCGCAGGGCGCTGCCGCCCGGCGCCGCGCCGATCGCCGTGGTGGACCTGTTCAAGCACCCGACCGTCCGCGAGCTGGCCATGCTCGTCGACGGCACCGCCACCGCCTCGCGCGGGCTTCTGCACGAACTGACGCCGCGCCGTACCTCTCCCGCCGAGCTGACCTACGTGTGCGTGCCGTACGGCGGCGGCGCGGCGGTGGTGTACCAGCCGCTCGCCGACGCCCTGCCCGCGACATACGCCCTGTGGTCGGTGGCCATCCCCGGCCACGACGTCGGCCTGGAGGAGGAGCGGCTGCCCCTGGACGAGGTGGCGGCCCGGTGCGTGAGCGAGATCCAGGAGAAGGTACGCGGCCCGGTGGCGCTGTACGGGCACTGCGGCGTGGGGTCGGCCCTGATCGTCGAGATCGCGCGACGGCTGGAGGCGGCGGGCCGCGAGCTCGAAGCGGTGTACATCGGGGCGATCTTCCCCTTCGCCCGCCCGGGTAAGGGGCCCATGGCGCTGCTGTCCAAGCTGGCCAGGCGCGAGTTCCTCCGTAGTGACCGGAGCTACGTCAACTGGCTGACGTCCATGGGGCTCGACATGGGCGATCTGGAGCCGGGGCAGGCTCGGCACATCATCAGGAATATGCGACGCGACAGCGAGGCGGCGGAGGAGTACTTCACCGGGCTATTCGCGAGTTCGGTCGAGCGGCTGCGGGCGCCTATCGTCAGCGTGGCGGGAGAGCACGATCCGGCGACCGAGTACTTCGAGGAGCGGTACCGCGAGTGGCACTTCCTCGCGCCCACGGCCGCCGTGGTGGAGCTGGACGAGGCCGGACACTTTTTCCTGAAATATCGGGCGGCGGAGCTCGCCGAGATCGTCACCCGCACGCATGTCGCCATCGCGTCAGGCGACGCGGAGGCGGTGGGTTCAGGCGACGCGGAGGCAGTGTGCTTAGGCGACGCGGAGGCAGTTGGCACAGGCGATGTCGAGGCAGTGAGTGGGGCCAGTTGGCGGGTGCGGGAGGTGTCGCGGGGCGGGGTGTCGGCCGTCGCGACCGGCCCGCAGCCCAGCATGAAGCGGTTCACGGCCGTCGCCAGTGGTCAGCTGGTGTCCATCCTGGGGTCGGCGCTGACCGGGTTCGCCATCCCCATCTGGATCTATCTGACCACGGGCTCGCTGGCGCAGTTCGCCTTGCTGTCGGTGGTCGGGCTGGTCCCGGGGATGGTGGTGGCGCCGCTGGCGGGGGCGATCGTCGATCGCGGGAACCGGCGGGCCGTCATGCTCGGCGGTGACGCCGCCGCCGTCGGCACCCAGCTCGTCTTCGGAACACTGCTCTGGACCGGGAACCTGCAGACCTGGCACGTCTACCCGCTCCTCGCGCTGCTGTCCGTGGCGCTGACGTTCCAGCGACTGGCCTACACCTCGGCGGTGCCGCAGCTGGTCCCCAAGCGGTACCTCGGGCACGCCAACGGCATCGTCCAGATGGCCGGCGGCATGACGCAGCTGCTCGTCCCCCTCGCGGCCGTCGGGCTGATGGCCGTGATCGGGCTGGAGGGGATCCTGGTGCTCGACGTGGCCAGTTACGTGTTCGCGATCGGCGTGACATTGCTGGTGCGCTTCCCCGCCGCGATGGCCTGGCGCCGGAAGGAGCCGGTGCTGGCGGAGATGGCGGCCGGGTTCCGCTACTCCTGGGGCAACCTGGGCTTCCGTCAGATGCTCCTCTACTTCGCCGTGCTGAACGTCTTCCTGTCCCCCCTGTTCCTGCTGATCTCGCCGCTGGTGCTCTCCTTCGGCACGCTGCAGGACGTGGGCCGGATCTCGTTCGTGTCCGGGCTGGGGGTCTTCCTCGGCGGTCTGACCATGACGGCCTGGGGCGGGCCGAGCCGGGGGCGGATGCGGGCGGTGCTGTGGTGCACGCTGGCACTGGCGGCGTTCTGCCTGGTCACGGGGCTGCGGGCGGATCTGGTGACCATCGGGATCGGGGCGTTCGGGATGTCGCTGTGGGTGACGCTGCTGAACGGCGTCTACGCCACGATCGTGCAGGTCAAGGTGCCGCAGCGGTTCCACGGGCGGGTGTTCGCGCTGAACACGCTGATCGCCTGGTCCACGCTGCCGCTCGGCTTCGGGCTCGTAGCACCGTACGGGGCGGCGGTGTTCGACCCGCTGCTCGCCCCCGACGGCCCGCTCGCCCCGACCGTCGGGGCGCTCATCGGAACGGGTGCCGGGCGCGGGGTGGGGCTGATGTACGTGCTGTTCGCCGTGGCGATGGCGGTGCTCGCGGCGGTCGCGCTGCGGTCACGGCTGCCGGGCCTGCTCGACAGAAGCGCCGACGCGACCCCGGACGACCTGGTCGGGCTACAGGCTCTCGGGCGAGGTCTCTAGGGTCTCCTTCAGCGCTCGGCCAAGCAGTCCGCCGTCTGCCTCGCTCATGCCGCCTCAAGGTCCTTACTCGAAAGGTAGACCCCGTGCTTACGGAACGCCGCAGGGGCCCACACGAGCGCGTCCGCACGCTGACTGGCCAGCTCCGCCGGGAACCAGGGACGCCGCAACACCCGTAGCGCCGTCCACGGCGGCGGAGCAAGATCGTGTTTGGCGGCAAGATGCTCGGCCAGCGCGGCGAGCAACGCGTCCCACCGTTCGTCACCCACGGATTCCGGCTCGGACTGGAGCAACGAGGGCTGCCGGCTGGAAGTCTCCGAGCGGGACTCCTCCAGAAACTCCCACACAAGCTTCCAACGAATCTTGTCATGGGTGTTCGCCACCAGGCGCGCGGCAAGGTCGACGAGTGTCATCGGGCGATAAACCATGCCACCCCTCCCCGTTCGCCCAGGCTGTTTCGACGCTACCGCCACGCACCCGCCCATTCGGGCTTGATGGGCAGGCGAGGTTACTGCGAAGCGCTCGGGTTCGCCGCCCGCTCCTCTGCGGTAGTCGGGAACGATCCGACGCCCTGAGAGGTCACGACCCACCCCTGGTCGCGGAGCACCTTCATGGCCTTACGGACGGTCGGCCTGGAGACCTGGAACTCCTCCTCCATCGCCACCTCGGAGAGCAGAGTCTCGGCGTCGTACTCGCCCGTGTCGATCCGTCTACGGATCTCCTCGACGATCTGCGACCACTTGGGCTTGCGCGGGTCGTACCTGAACATGATCCCTAGGCTAGATATGCCTTAACTTGCAAGGATAGAAGCAGGCGTCATATGACGTTAGCTAACGTCTCTTTACAGGTGTTTACATGTTCTCCTATGATGACGAGCGTGGTCACCTGGAGCATCCCCGCGTTCGACGTTATCCGGCGCTCTGACGGTGCATGGGATCCCCGACTCACAGAAAGGCCAGCCGGGGGCCCTGCGGACGCGATCGCAGATACCCTCAAATCCCTGGAACTGACCCGCCGCGCCAAGCGCATCGGCCGATTCCTCCGCCAGACCCGTGCCCGTGACTTCTCGCCGGGAACTCACCTTGACCGGGGCTGAGCCGTGCCTGAGTCCACACGTGGGGATGGCGCAACGCGACCATGTGCGGCTGGAGTGGCGGAAGCCGTACCGGACGCCCGACCGAGTGCGGCCGATGGCATGGACCTGCACGTGCAGGGCGACGTTCTACGAACTGTGCGCCGGCGGCGGCCAAGCCTTCATCCGCCGGACTGTCCAGTCCGACGGCAACGCCACTGTGCACGAGTCCCCGCGATGGCCGGTCAATGAAGCTCGGACCGTCTGGATGGCCCTGCTGTCCGGAGGTGTCCGGTAGACGGGCGTGGCGGCGTGGGATCTGGAGGGACGGCGCCGCCACGCCTCTCGAGGTGCCAAGGGCCAACCGGGCGACTCCTGGCCCGCTCTCTCCAGAGTCTCCTCCCCTGCCCCCGATAGCTGCCGACCTAGTGTCCCGACCAATGCGTCAACTCCGTCTTCACATATCCGCTCACCTTCGGCATGTACAGCAGGTTGATCGTCCGCTCCGCCGTCGGACCAATCACCCTGCTCAGGCATCGAGCGCCGCGTTCAAGGGCTTCGCGTCGATCGCCCCAGCGCCAACGGCGGCCATCATGTCAGCGAGCGTCGCAGCCTCTCCGTAGAACTCGACAAAGACACCCACATTAGGAGAGCGAGGGTAGAGCAGACTGATCAACCAAGCTGACCTGCTTAAATGCCTTTACGGCTCATATCACTTGCTTGATCATCCCGCGCATGTCTCGACCCGGCGGCATGACTGACCCCTTTCATCCTCAGGCGGCCTGAGCGACGCGGTGGTTTTGAAGGACTGCGATGGCCTTGCATAGGTGGCCGGCTTTGGAAGGGCTGCAGCGTAGCTTGCGGAGGATCTTCCAGTTCTTCAGCTGGGCGTTCGCGCGCTCGCCCGGTCCGCGAAGGCGGGCGTGAGCGCGGTTGGCCCGTTTCTGGGACTCGGGCTTGTCCTTGCCCTTGTACGGGGTGACAACCGGGCCCTCGGCTCCTTGATACGCCTTGTCGGCCAGGGTGATGATCCAGGCCTTGTCCAGCGCGCGCAGGATGCCCCAGATGCGGGCGGCGGTCAGGTCGTGTGTCTTGCCCGGCAGCGCTGCCGAGGTCCACACGATCGTCCCATCTGCTGTGGCGATGATCTGGATGTTCATCCCGTGCACGCGGTGCTTGGCGGAGTAATAGGGCCGGTCGGCGGCGATGCGGTCGGTGCGGATGAGCGTGCCGTCCAGCACCAGGTAGTGCAGGCCGTCCCGCAGGGCCTTACGCAACGCCTGCGCCAGCTTCGGTGAGCGCGCCGACAGCAGCGTCACCGTCTCCTCCACATACCGCCACGCGGTCGCCGTTGAGATGCCGAACCCGGCTCAGAGCTCGGTGAACGTCTCGCCCTTGCGCAGGTAGACCAGCACTATCAGGGCCTGCTGTCCGGGGTTGAGCAGCCGCCAGGCCGACCTGATCGCCTTGCGGCGCCGGCGGATCATCCCAGCGACGTAGTTCAGCATTGCACGCGACAAATCGACGGCGGCACGATAGAACAGCATCCGAGGCCCCTGGTTGTGACGGATCTGGTTGTGGTGATCAAACCATCTACCAGGGGTTTCTTACGTCCCCAGGCGAACGCCAAACTCGCGATCATGCTGTGACCACTACCCCTGCCGCCAGAGGATGAAAGAGCCTCACTGCAGCTTGCAATCAGGTGCCGATCACCAGGCGAAACGCTCCTCGTCCTTGGCGGGAGGGCGTGAATGCTATTTCCTGTTCCAGATCCATCGGAGCCGGTCTACGGTCATTGTTAGCAGTTGCTGGCTGCTGGTAGGACCGGTCTGGTCATTAGCCTGCAGCGTCTGGATGATTGGAGGTACGTGCCGTGCCGTTGGAGATCGGGTTGTGGCGGGTCGATGGCAGGCCAGCAAAAGTAGGGACATCCAAGATGCCCCTGGAGTCACGGCTGGAGGAGTTGCTGGAGACGGACCCGAGCATCCTTGGGCTACCCATACTCCTGATCGGCAGGCAAGTTCCCACCGCACACGGCAAATTTGTCGACCTCCTCGGCATTGACGCCGAGGGGACGCTTCATATCTTGGAGTTGAAGCGGGACCGAACTCCCCGGGACGTCGTGGCACAGGTTTTGGACTACGGCTCGTGGGTGCGGAACCTCGCCAACGAGGAGATCCGCGCCATCTATGACGATTATGCGAGAAAACAGGGACGTGGAGGCGAATTCGATCAAGCTTTTGCGGAATGGTTCGGCACATACCCTCCTGAATTACTCAACACGGGTCACACTTTGACAGTTGTCGCTAGCGAGATTGATGCAGCCACTGAGCGGATCGTCACTTACCTGGCCACGGAGCACCAGGTCCCAGTCAACGTGCTGTTCTTCCGCTACTTCGAAGACGACGGCCGGTCCTATCTGGCTCGTACCTGGCTGATGGATGAAGCCAAAGCCGCGAGTCCAACCGCTGGCTCCACAAGCCGCAGCAAGAAAGAGGCCTGGAACGGGCAGGACTGGTACGTCAGCTTTGGCGAGGAATCAGAGGGACGCGACTGGGAAGACGCACGCCGTTATGGCTTCGTCGCCGCTGGTGGCGGAGATTTCTACTCTAGGACCCTGCGGGCCCTGCCGATCGGGGCGCGGGTGTTCGTTCACATCCCGCAGTCGGGGTATGTCGGTATCGGAACTGTCACGGCTGAGGCACGTCCCTACCCGGAGGTCTTGCTGACTACAGGCGAAGTCACCCGCAGGATGACGGAACTCGATCTCGCGGGCAACTACGTCCACGCCAATGTTCCCCAGGACGAACAAGATCGTCGTGAATGGGTTGTACCTGTGGATTGGCAAGCAACGGTTCCACGCAACCATGCATTGTGGAAGCCGGGCATGTTTGCTAACCAGAACTCAGCCTGCAGGCTCCGATCAAGGTTCAGCATCGATGAAGCCACCCAGTACTTCAAGATTGACACCTAACCAGGCTCCGGGCACACCAAGGTCTCTACCGAAGCTGAGGCGATTCTGGTAGCGCCGGACCGGGAGGTTGAGCACTGGCCCCGGTCAGCCACACAGGTGGCGCGAAGACCAAGGGTTGTGCTCCGCACAGGCCGGCCAGTAACGCCCAGACCTCTTCCCAGGCCCGGCCCCATGCGGAGCCCTCTCCGTCGAGCCTGTGCTCATGCTGTAGCGATGCGATGTGAGCGCACCGGTTAGGGTGCTGAGAGTGCGGCGGTGCATCCCTCGCGCAGTTCCACCAGCGATTGGCGGCAGCCCAGCAGTCGCAGGTAATCGGTCACGGTCCAGGTGATCAGGCGGCCGAAACGGGATAGGTACAGGCCCACACTGTCGATCCGATAGCGGTCGTCATAATCCAGCAGGACATATCCGATGAGCTGGTAGAACTCCTTGCGCCCTGCCGTGGCCTTGGTTGAGGCCTTCACATCCAGCAGCAAGCCGCCAGTGATCAGGTCGGCGTCGGCATCGCCGACGTCGGCTGACCCAGTGAACCTGGCCCGTTCCGGCCTGGCCGGGCGACGATATTGCGCGTAGCGGAGCGAGCGCGGAGTCGGCCAGTTGGACCTGTGCGGCCAGGTCAGCGACAGCGTAGTCGGGTACGGTCGCGAGTAACCGCTCAACGGTCAGGTCAGGGTCGGCCTCGCCGAGCGGCGTCCGCGGAATGAACGGCCAGAACGATAGACCTCTTCGAACCATGCCATGACATAACAGAGCCTGTTGAGCTCCTCTTCGGAAGCTGAGGCGAGGGCAATCGGTTGTGCACGGTCGTAGGGCCGCTCGTGCTCGATGAGGTCGGCCAATGCCGCACATAACGCCTCGCCGGTCTGGGTAACCGCCTGGCGGACCGGCCGGGACGGTCGAGCCGCAGCGCCCGCTACGCCCTTGCGGACCGATTCGGAGGGGGTGCGCTGGTCGCTGAATGCGTGGCGGATCCGGTGGTCGATCGCGGCGCCTAGAGTCCCCCACGCCGGCCGGGTGCCGTCCTGCGGAGCTTCGGGGCGCACCGCGTCTGCATCGGCGGGCCGCACAGCCCGGTAATCCGCCGACAGGTCGGCCACGCCGGAAAGCTCCGCGTCCAAGAACCTGCTGAGTGGGCTGGTGCGATCGCTGAGCTATGAGGCGAGGGACACATCCACACATTAGCCGGGGGCCGTTGCCCAACACCGTCGTAAGTGGAACCGGGGCGCCTTGAATCCGGCGAACGTGTCGGTGACCTCCACTATCATCGCGCCATGGCTCCCCCTTCGGGTGACAAGGTCATGGCCGAGCCCAGCGGCGCCGACCCCATATGGCAGTCCGATAAGCAGCATCGGCTACATGCCTTGCTGATGGGTTGTCCCGAGGCGTTCGCCGCCGGTTGCCGTGCCGACCCCGATCGCAAGTATCGCCATAGCGACCCCGCGCGTCGGCCTGCGCTGCTTACGGCATTGGTCTGGGGAACGATGAGACCCGCGCCTTCCTGCGCGCACTGCATGCCGGCGGAGCCTCCAGCCTGACTGCTTGGCCCCAGTCCCGTTTAATCCCGCATTCGTCCTCAATGGGCGGTGCACGCCAGACCTCCGCCAAATCGTTAAAGATCATTATGGTCCACTCTACGTGAATAGCTATCCGGATCATGGAGGCGAGGGTTTACTGGCGATGTAGGCATCGCGTGATTTCATCGAAGTCCGGGGTCAAATGAGGCAGGTTAAGAAGATCAAGAAACCGCCACGAGTGCCGCGGCGGCGACCGACAAAGCCTGAAGGCTTTTGGGGAAGAAGTCTACGGAAGCCCTTGGTTTGGCTTGCCGGCATTACTGCTGCTGCACTTACAGCCGCGATAACGACCATTGTGACCGATACAGCTAAGAAGGTTATCGGAAGCGATGCAAATACCACGACCCCGAGCGTTTACGTGTCGGCTAGCGCATCGTCGAGTCCAAAGAAGCCCGTGGCAGCTTCTGATCCAGTGTGGATCAAGCCGGTCGCCATTGAACGAAAGGTTAGCGGCGACTATTCTTGGGCAATCCCAAACCGGATCGACTTCTCCAAAAAAGACCTCAAGGAGATTACGACGCAGCTCTTTGGCGAGCAGTCAGACACCTACATGCCAAAAATTGGTGGCGTATGGACGCGAGGGCTCAGCCTGAAGATAGTAGCGGAAGGGCGACGAGAGTCTCCAGTGCGCATACTTGATATGCAGGTCGAGAAGAAATGCGTCCCTCTACAAGGCACTGCATTCATTGCGCTTGAGCAAGGTGGCGACCCTAGCATAGGCATCGGCTTCAATCTCGACATGGCGAAGCCTTCGGCGCAAATAGTAGACGAGCAACTAAAGGAAAAGGATCGCTGGCGCGGCCGGTACTTCGACGAGAACAGTGTGAGCCTGAAGCAAGGAGAGCAATCGGTTTTTCAAGTAGCCGCTGTTGTGAGTAAGTACTACTGTGAGTTCAGGCTAGTCCTCGTCGTACTCGACGGTGACAAGACGGTGCGACAAGTGGTAGACAATAACGGGAGCCCGTTTAAGGTTTCAGGGATTGGTGGCGATCCGTATCACGATGGCTCTTTCGCACCGCTGGATCGCCTCTACATCGCTGACGTCCTCTACGGTCAGCAGTTCTTTGAAGTTAATCCAAAGACGTATGACATCTCTATGGATCCACGGAAAGGGTAGGTGACGCAGGGTTGCTGTCTTCGTCTCTACCCGGTTTCCCAGACAGGCACTGATACAATCTGCCGGCGGTATGGCCGCAGAACTACCCTCGCGTCCGCTGAAAGACCGAACCTGAACACCGAATACCGAGTCGAGATTTCGCCGAACTTCTCCTGTCGTGATTGGCTTACAGTTTTCTCAAGCGGCTCTCTTTTTCGCGTCTGGGGGCAGGCAATATGGGGAGCCGATCGGATGGTTACGGGGATTGGCAGCGCGGACCATTGCAGTGGAGCCAAGTTCCCAGATATCTTGATAGGAAATACGCCCGTTGATGTAGCCGTCTGGCACAAGTTTGGTGGACTGGGTGCAGTGGAGCGCCGTGAGGGCAAATGGCTTGCCGTTGTTGCTTAAGATCAAATGCTTAGACTCCATAGCCTCACCTATAACGTGATAGTCAATGCGTATGTTAAAGGTGGCAGACCATCGCGTAGTGATCGCCTTTATAACGACGGAGTCCTCGTGGCCCTCTCTCAGAGTGATGGAACGATTATGAAAATATAGACCGCCTGGTCTGGCTTCCTCAAAGTCTTTACCGGCCTTGTCTCGAGCTCGAGGTTGCGCCTCATCAAAGTTGAAGATCATTTGAAGAGCTTCGCCACCGTCTTGGGGAGGGAAATTCACGAAGGCGCCAGCGAGGGGTGCTGTTCGCTTAATGTTGATTGGGCGTATATCGTCAACGGATATCGAGCGGTTTCGTCCACCTTCAAGTTTGATACTCACGTACTGTTTGTCGACGCTTGCAGCGCCGACAGCCTGAAGATCTTCGCGGATGTGGTTGCCATACCCCGCGGGGTCCATGTTCGTATATGACCACTTTTTCAGATATCGCAGTTGCTGCGAGTTTAGGCGCACGCCGACCGGCGTGGCTAATTGAAGTGGTCCGGCCTCTGAGATGCCGACGACGGCGAACCGCACATCTTGTTTACTTGGCGCTGGAGTTGAGACTCGTTCACTTGACACAGAAGGTGAGGCTTGTTCATGTGTCGATGGGGGGGAGGTGGGAACAGTTTTCGACCCAGCACCTTGAGGATATATGAGAACGACAACCAAGGCGCTGGTCGCCAAAAGTGCTACTAGTGTCAGTATAAAAAGGCTGAGCCGGTGAGCAGACCTCCAATCGTTGATCGTCTGATAGACGTTGCCGAGGATAATCGAATCGCCGACCGTTTGAGTCTTCTCGTGCTTGTCGTTCCCGCACGTTCCGGGCGAAGGCGATAATGCGCGTCGGCGCCTGATAGCCATCATCTCTCCAGTTCACTGGCTCTGCGATAGATCTCCGCCTATGTCGGAGTCGGACACGCTTTGCTCGCCTGGAGCGTTCATGATCTGTTTCGTCGACCCATTAACCCTTGTGTTGCTGATATATTGAGTCCGAGTGGGCGGTGGTGGATCGGCAATGGTCAACCAGGCTTGGATCCCTCCGCCGACCACCACGAGCGCGGCCGTCGCGATCCACCACGCGAGGTCCCACTGCTGGGTGAGCATTCCAGTGGCCACGTTCACCGCAGCCGCGATCGCCACGGCCACCGCTGCGGCGATCCCTCGCCTGGTTTTGAGACTCATTAGCTGTACTCCGGTAAGGCGCGCTGACGTGCCACGAGTATGCCAGCCCACACATCAATGCGTCCTCATTTGGCGTAGTTCCATCAGATTCACGCCTGACGTCGCGAGAAATCTGGAAAACACGCTACTGGCGAGACTATTCAGGACAAAGAAGGATGGAAACTGACATCGCTATCTTAAGTGGACGTCTTGGGCTTGATCGGTCAGGCGACGGTGTCCTGACTGTGCGCCAACTCGATCAGGTCCTGGCGCGGCTACGTAGGCAGCAGGATTGCCATTCATTCAAGGGACTTGCGCCCTTGCTATCTCCGTTGCCAATCCAGTCGACCTCCTGGAACTCGAACCTTTATGGCGACTACGTATCTACCCTTGACTGGCCTCGTTCGGGCTCTTCGACTTAATTTAAGCGGGGTTGAGGTGTCCGCGGCCTTTTCGGGTGGTTGCGCAGCGAGTGCGTACCGCTGGGTTTCGGGGTTGCGGAAGCCGTAGACGTCGCGGGCGATGGCTTTGACGACGCGGTTGGTGCCTTCGGCGCCGGCGTTGGTGATGCCAGTGCGGATGAAAGCCAGGATCTCGGGCCACCAGGTCTCGATGGTGGTGGCCTGGCGGTGAAGTTCGGGCAGACCGCAGGCGGCGTAGCGGTCGCAGAAGCGAAACAGCCGGTCGGCGATCACGTGCCGGTCGGGGTGGGGGCGAGTCAGGGCGAGCAGGTCTAGCAGATCTTCTTTGGCGTTCCAGGCGGCCATGATCGGCCGGCCCAGGCTGGCGTGCAGGTCATCGATCATCGGATCCAGATGGCGGGCGTGCATCCGCATCGCGGAGCAGGTCAGCCGGTTGTGCACCCCCATCGGCGGTTGTCCTTGCGGCCGCGTACTTGGACGGCGAGGCGGCGGCGAACCTCGGTCAGGGCCTGGTTGGCAAGTTGCACCGCGCGGAAGTGGTCGACCACCAGCGTGGCGTGGGGCAACACCGCACGTACGGCGGCCTTGAAGATGGTGCACATGGTGATCGCGACCAAGGCCATCCGCGCGCCAGGCCGCCTCTCGCTGGCCGAGCCAGCCGGTCACCGCGGCGATGGTGCGGCCCTCGGTCTGGCCGGGCAGCCCCTGCTCGCCAGACAGGTCCACAAAGCCGGTATGCCTACGATCCACCGCCGTCGTCCAACTGCCGGTGGCCTCCTCCAGCACCTAGCGAGCACGGCCGCGGCGTACCTCCTCGATGCCCAGCACCGTGACCGGTCCGGGCTGGACGGCAAGAACCCGGTGGGCGTGCTCGGTGAAGGCGGGGGTGTCCGCGTACGACCTCACATGTAGCTGAGGATACGACCTCATATGTCGGTGGGGCTCCGGCGAGTTGACCTGACTACTCGCCATGAAGTTGATCATCCTTCGGATTGTCGGCGGCCAAGCAGACAACCCGAAGGATGACCACCTCCATGATCCTGGATCCGGAGTCCTGGATGAACATACGACGTTTCCGCGCCCTGCACGAGTTGGGCGCCACCTACAAAGAAGTCGCCGAGGCGTGCGGTGTGGACTGGCGCACCGTCAAGAAGTACCTCACCGAACCGGCCGGGGCGACGCCTCCGGCAGCGCCCTCGCGTAAGGGCACTCAGCCGCAGGTGGTCGCCCCGTACACGGGAGTGATCGACGCGATGCTCCGCGCTGATCTGATGATGAAGGCGTCGGTCATCTACGAACGGTTGGTCGCTGGGCACGGCTATGACCGCTCCTACCAGCGGGTGAAGCTGTATGTGGCCCAGGCGCGACCTCGTCTGGCCGCCGAGGCCGGCACCGAGGTGGCGACCGAGCGGATGCGCGGGCTGCACCGCCGGTTCGAGACCACGCCGGGCGCCCAAGCCCAGGTGGACTGGGGCGAAGAAGGTGACCTGCTCGCCCACGCCGGGATCGGTAAGGTCTACTCCTTCCACATGGTGTTGTTGTATTCGCGGGACCCGTTCTGCTGCTTCACCGCCTCGATGGATCTGGTGACCTTCTGGGACTGTCACCGGCGGGCGTTCGCGCATTTCGGCGGCGTGCCGGGCTCGATCGTCTACGACTGGACCAAGACCGTGGTCAAACGGCATGTCGGGCCCGGTCAGGCGGTTCCGCTGCACCCCGACGCCGTCGCATTCGCTGCGCACTACGGCTTCGAGGTCGACCCGCTGGCCGCCTATCGGCCCACGGGCAAGGGCAGAGTCGAGCGGCAGGTGGAGATCGTGCGCAATCACGTGCTGGCCGGACGCCGTTTCGAGGGCTTGGCCGACCTGGATGCCGCGTTTGCCACGTGGGTGCCGATCCGCCGCGGCCAGGTTCACCGCACTCACGGCCGGCCGATCGGCGAACGGGACGCCAGTGCAACATCGAAACCTGGACCGAGCGGCTGCAGACGCTGTTTCGCGAAGAACACCTCCGCCAACTGCCGCTGGTCGAGGAAGCTCTTGGCCGCCAGGCCCAAGCCCTACTGCTGCAGTTGGACGCCGCCTGCCGCGCCGCCGACGAACTCGCCGACGCCACCAGCCAAGCCTTCCACCAGCACCCCGACGCCGCCATCATCACCAGTTTCCCCGGCCTGGCCGACCTCACCGGCGCCCGCGTGCTCGCCGAACTCGGCGACGACCGCACCCGCTTGGCCGACGCCCGCGCGCTCAAGGCCTACGCCGGCGCGGCCCCCATCACCAGAGCCTCCGGCAAGAGCCTGGTCGTCCATCACCGCAAGGTGAAGAACCAGCGCCTGGCCGCCGCCGGCTACGTCTGGGCCTTCGCCTCCCTCCGAGCACCAGGCCCCACAGCCCACTACGACCGTCGACGCGCCGAAGGCGATCGACACTCCAGCGCGCTCCGCAACACCTTCAACCGGATGCTCGGACGCCTGCACCACTGCCTACAGAAAGGCGCGACCTACAACGAACATGTGGCCTTCCCGCCGCGTTCGAAGGCCACGGCTTGACACCTTAGGCAGATCGGATGTCTGCGGCACCCGCTGTAGGAGAGTGGAGGCTATTTCGTCTCTTTAGGCAGCTTGAACTGGGCAAATAGCCTGCGTGGGCCCCGGGCCATACAAGATCATCCCGCGAATTTCCCACGGCCCCTAGCTGGACCATCGCGGGCGCGGTCGCCTGGGCCCAATCCATGGCCTTGCCCGTATTGCTGTCCGTGGCCGTGTAAAAGTGACTCTGGCGCAAAGTGTGTACCGTTGTAACCGAGCGCGATCTCGTCTCGTCAGCAGCTGCAGAGGATGATCTCCCGTAGAAGGTCGAAGGTGGCGCACCCGTATCGGCTGCGCTGGCGCTAGCGGTGTTCTGCCTGGTCACGGGGTTGCGAGCGGATCTGGTGACGATCGGGGTCGGGGCGTTCGGGATATCGCTGTGGGTGACGCTGCTGAACGGTGTCTACGCCACGATCGTGCAGGTCAAGGTGCCACAGCGGTTCCACGGGCGGGTGTTCGCGCTGAACACCCTGATCGCCTGATCCACACTGCCGCTCGGCTTCGGGCTCGTGGCACCGTACGGCGCGGCGGTGTTCGACCCGCTGCTCGCCCCCGACGGCCCGCTCGCCCCGACCGTCGGGGCGCTCATCGGCACCGGCGCCGGGCGCGGGGTGGGCCTGATGTACGTGCTGTTCGCCGTGGCGATGGCGGTGCTCGCGGCGGTCGCGCTGCGGTCACGGCTGCCGGGCCTGCTCGACAGGAGCGCCGACGCGACCCCGGACGACCTGGTCGGGTTACAGGCTCTCGGGCGTACTCTCTAGGGTCTCCTTCAGCGCCTGCAGAAACAGGACCACGTCCCTGCCGTTGACCAGCCGGTGGTCGTAGGCCAGGCCGATCGCCGCCACCGTCCGCTCGCCTTCCGTCTGGGGGGAGGTGAGGGCGATGGCGCAGGCCTGACCAGGGAAGACGATCGGGATGGCCAGGATGATGTCGGCGTCGTGGTGGAGGGTGACGACGATGTTCCCGCCCGTGAGGTGCGCCTCGCTGAAGCCGCCGTGCTGGGCGAGTTTGCGGAACTCGGCCAGGCGTTCGGCGATGTCCGGCACGGACAGGCGGTCGCGGATCACCGGCACGTAGAGGCCGGTTCCCATGTCGATGGTCACGCCTATGCGTGGTTGGTCGGGTACGTGGGCGGTTCTGTCGTCGAGGAGTTCGGCGAAGAACAATGGGAAGTCGGCGTGCAGCCGGGCGACGGCGGCGATGAGCAGGTCCGGAAGGCCGACCAGCTTGCGGAGGCGTCTGGTCAGGGCTCGGGCGGTCGTCAGGGCGGGGCTTACGTCGACTTTTATCGCGGTGTATCCGGCGGGGATGGTCTGGTGCGACAGGGTCACGGTCCTGCCGACGGCGCGCTGGTGGTTGGACAGCGGGTGGGTCTGCCCGCCGTGGGAAGGTACGGCGCTCTCGGGGGGTGTGGCGCGCTCCGCGTTTTCGGGGGCCTCGCTGGCGCCGGTGGCCGCCGCGAGCCGCTCCACGTCGGTACGGCGTACCACCTTGATGTCCAGCCCGGCCACCAGCGCGGGGTCGAGGCCGAGTTGGTCCAGGAGCGCGCGGGCCGGCGCCGTGATGATCGGCCCGCCATCGGCGGCCGGGACCGACTCCGGAAGCGCGGCCGACGCCCTCGGCCCGCTGTCGGCTGCGGGGATCGGCGCCTGGACCGGCTCCGGAAGAGCGGCCGGTGCCGGGCCGATCCGGGCGATCAGCTGGCCGGGAGCGCACGGCGCGCCAGCGCGTACCACCTGGGTCAGCACCCCGTCCTGCTCGCTGACCAGCTCCTCCACCGCCTTGGAGGTCTCCAGCGTCGCCAGCGGGTCATCGCACCGCACCCGCGCCCCGTCCGCCGCCAGCCACTCCAGCAGCGTGTACTCCGAGTCGTTGTTGTTCAGCTTCGGGACCCGGATCTCACCCATCGAGCGCCTCCAGTACGGCCTGGCAGATCGTGCTGTCCTGCAGCACCACGTCACGCTCCAGATGGGCGGCCGTGGGGATCACGCTGTCGGCTGAGCTGACCAGGCGAATCGGTCGCCGGAGTGAGCCCCACAGCCGGGTGTGCAGGTCGGCGGCGAGGTGGCTGCCCCAGGTGCCGCCCGCGCTGCCGTCCTCCGCCACGCAGACCAGCCCCACCTGCCCGAGCAGCGGCAGCACGGCGGTGGGGTCGAAGGGGTACAGGCGCGACGGGACGAGCAGCGCCCCGGCCAGGTCGTGGGAGAGCAGCAGCGTGCGCATGGCGGCGATGGCCCGGTGCGCCACGCCGCCGGGGGCGATCACCGCGTAGTCGAGGTCGCCGTCGAACCGCACCACGGCCACGTCCTCGACGAGGTCCCAGGAGAACAGCTCGTCCACCTCGTACATCCGGCGGGTGTAGAGGACCTTGTCCTCGAAGAGCAGGCAGGGCTCTTCCAGCGCGAGCATGCGGTCGAGGACGGCGCGGTTGTCGTGGAACGGCGACATCTCGAACAGCGAGAGACCGGGCACGCCGATGAAGTGCTTCTGGAGGTTCTGGCTGTGGGTGGGGCCGTAGCCGCGGTTGCCGCCCGAGGGGCAGCGGATGACCAGCGGCATCGGGACGCGCCGGCCGTACATGGACACTGATTTGGCGGCGAAGTTCACGATCTGGTCGAAGGCGAGCGCGGCGAAGTCGCCGAACATCATCTCGACGACGGCCTTCTCCCCCGCCAGCGCGAGGCCGGAGGCGGCGCCGACGATCGCGCCCTCGCTCAGCGGCGTCGTCAGGACGCGGTCGGGGAAGCGGGTGGACAGGCCACGGGTGATCTTGAAGGCGCCGCCGTAGGGGTCCAGCAGGTCCTCGCCGAGCACGTAGACGCCGGGGTCGTCGCCGAGCAGGCCGTGCAGGGCTTGGTTGAGGTTCTCGCCGACCCTCACGCGGGCGTCCGTCCGGCCGGGGTCCCGACGGCCGGGGTCCCGACGGCGGGGGTCCCGACTGCCAAGGATTGAGCGGCGGGATTCCAGACGGCCGGGGGCCGGGCAGCCACTTCTTCGGCGATCACGTCGACACGGGCGCGGGCCGCCGCTTCGAGGCGGGCCGGCTGCTCGGGATGTTCGGCCTGGTAGGCGGCGTACCAATCGGGACGTACGACGTCCGGCGGGCGGGTGTCGTCGCCCTTGCTGTGCGGGCCGAGGCGGTGCGTGGCGAACTCCACCACTAACGGCGCGCCACCCCTGGCTCTCTCCACCAAAGGAGCGAGATATCGCCTAATGTCATAAATATCCAAGCTAGTCACCCGAGTGTGCTCGATCCCGAAAGCGGCCGCCCGCCCCGCGATCGTGCCCGCCATCTGGAGCTCCGTCGGCGTGGACTGGGCAATGCCGTTGTGCTCGACCACCACGAGCAGTGGCAGCCGCCACAGCTGCGCCATGTTCAACGCCTCGTACACCGCCCCCTCGCCCCACGTCCCGTCACCGATGTAGACACAGGCGAGCGCACCGGGCTCGCGCCGCTTCAGGTGCAGGGCGACCCCGGTGGCCACCGGCAGGCTCTGACCCTGCACCCCGGTCGACAGGTAGCGGTCGCGGCGCAGATGCTGACTACCCCCCACCCCGTCGCACACGGCGCCCTTGCGGCCCAGGATCTCGGCAAGCAGCCCTTCGGGATCCTCGAACCGGGCCAGGTAGTGACCGTGACCGCGATGGTTGCTGAAGACCCAGTCACTGTCACGCAGCAGCGGGCGCAGGGAGACGGGGACGTACTCCTGCCCGAGGCAGGTGTGGGTGGTGCCGTTGAGCTCGCCCCGCTCGAAGAGCGCGAGCAGCTTCCGTTCGAAGGACCGGATCAGCAGCAGCAGCGCCAAGTCCTCGTCAGCCAGCCTGTTCATAGGCCCCTTGAGTCCCGGGAAAACCTCCAGAAAGGCTATACAACACCGACATATCACGTCTACGGCTGCTCAGTGGCAAACCGAAAGGCGGACGCGACCCGGGTCGTATGGACGCGGCGTGGCGAACGTGCAGCGACTTGCAGCGTGGCGGAAAATCCCATCGAATCATCCGGCTCACGCCCCGATTTCTGGCGTCAGAGCATGGCCGGTCGCCTCGCACAGGTACGCGGTGTGCATCACCGTGGCGAACTCCGCCCAGACCGTGAGGTGGCCAGAGCCCGGCCGACGCATGCCCCAGGTGGTCGAGATCTGCTCCACCAGCTTCAGGCCCCGTCCGCGAGAGTCCAGGTCATCGGACGCGCGCGGACACGGAATGGTGCGGGCCCCGTCATCGGTCACCTCGATCCGCGCCACGTCGGCACCGAATCCGACGACATCCACCGCGACGAGACCGCCACCACGACCCGAGGCCGTGTGCTGAAGCGCGTTTGAGACCAACTCGCTGACGATCAACCGCGCGTTGTCCACGTCCCGATGACCCGCACCCAGCAGGATCGCCGCGACGCAGCGGCGAACCACCGGCACCACCCAAGTCTCGCCAGGGAACACCATCTCCCCCAGAAACCGCTCCGCCACTGCGTCTCCTCCCAGGCCGCACCCTCGCCAGATGCAATCCGTGGTCATTCGCATACGATCCGTCATCAACCTGGTACGCACATGATGCATACGATCCAGTGAGAACGCAATGGTTGTTTGATTACTGATCGTGATAGCTCCGCTACCCTTTGCCGTATGGCTCAACGTAGACACGCACCGACCGCCCGGTTGCGGCGGCTTGCGATGGAATTGCGGCAGCTCAGAGAGCGCGCAGACCTGTCACGTGAGCAGGTGGCGGACTCGACCGAGATCAACCGCGCCACTCTCTACCGGATCGAAATGGCGCAGGCGAAGCCGCAAGTGCGCACCCTGCGGGCACTGCTCGACGCGTACGATGTGCCGGCTGCACGTCAGAGCGAGTTGATCTCACTCCTCAAGCTGGCGAAGGAAGAGAGCTGGCTTCAGGTCGCCTCAGAGGGCTTGCCTGATCAGTACGCCACCTACATCGGATTTGAGCAGGAAGCGATAGCGATCTTCAATTACCAGTCGTCGTTCATCCCGGGTTTGCTTCAGACCGAAGGCTACGCACGGGCCGCGATCCCAGGTGGCGACCCGGAGTTGTCCGCAGAGGTGGTTGAAAATCGCGTGGCAGCCCGCATGGCTCGCCAAGCGCAACGCGACCCTGCATCCGCCCTCACGGCGATCATCGACGAGGCGGTACTACATCGAGTCGTTGGCGGACCCAAGGTCATGCGGGAGCAGCTACAGGGACTCCTTGATGGCAGCGAGCATCCTCATATGACGCTGCAAGTGATCCCCTTCGTAGCCGGTGTCCACCCAGGGATGCACGGCTCCTTCGTCCTTCTCCAGTTCGATCACGATGCCCACGATGTGGTCTACATCGAGACGAACGCCGCCGACCTGTTTCTGGAGAGTGACCAGGATTTGCGACGATATAGGAACATACTGGAGCGACTTCAAGCCATGGCGGTCAGCCCGGAAGCAACACGCGATCTGGTCGCTCGTGTGCTTGCCAGCACGAAGTGAGAGGAGTGCGGGATGGCCAAAGAGAAAGTCGATCTCTCCCGTGCCCAATGGCGCACCAGCAGCTTCAGCGGCTCGAACGGTGATTGTGTGCAGGTTGCCTTCGTTGCTAACCATGTGGCCGTTCGCGACAGCAAGGACCCTCACGGGCCAACGCTGATCTTCACCCCCGACGAGTGGACAGCCTTCCTGGCAGGAGCCAGGGACGGCGAGTTCAGCCAGGCGTAAGACGACGACGGCGGCCGGTGCGCCCTGGGCCGCCGGGCCCGCCCAACCACAGCCGCACCACCGGCCTAGCGGGCTGGAGCGTACTCCGGCAGAGGCCGGGCGTTCCCGGCCCGCACCCGGCGCTCCACCGCGCCGATCGCCTTCATCAACGGCAGGCGGGCGACGACGTCGCGGACGCACCGGCCGCCTTCGGTCTTGGGCACCATGAGGCGGACGTTAGGACCGATCTGCTGCTTCTTGTCGACCAGCGGACGGTGGGCGAGGTCGTAACGGGCGAAGGCGATGCGGTGGTCGCCGCCTGCGGTGGCGAGTTCTCCGGCGAGGCGGTAGGCACCGACCAGAGCCAGTTCCGCGCCCGCGCCCGAGGCGGGGGACGCACACCAGGCGGCGTCGCCGACGAGCGTGATGCGGCCGTTGGACCAGGAGTGCATCCGCACCTGGCCCAGGGCGTCGAAGTAGAAGTCGGGGTCGGCCAGGGCCGCGTCGAGCAGTTCCCCGGCCCGCCAGGACGGGTCGCCCCCGAACGCCTCGCCGATCAGTCGCTTGTGCTCGGCGAGGTCCCGGTGGTCGAACTCCAGCGGCGCGGAGCGGAAGATGAAGTACGCCTTGGCCTGAGCGTGGTTGCCGGATCGGTAGATGCCGGCCATCTTGCCCGGCGTGTTGAACATCGTCACCCAGCGGTCCTCACCGAGCGAGGCGTCGGTGTCGGCGAAGGCGAAGTAGTGGTCCTTGAACTGGACGAACTGCTCTTCGGCGCCGAAGGCGAGACGGCGGACGTTGGAGTGCATGCCGTCGGCGCCGACGACCAGGTCGAAGCGGCGGGCAGGCGCGTGCTCGAAGGTGACCGTCACGCCGTCGTCGTCCTGCTGCAGGCCGAGGATGGAGTCGCCGAACAAGTACTCGGCGTCGGTCACCTCGTGCAGCAGGGCCACCAGGTCGCCACGCATGATCTCGACGGAGGCCGGGTCCCGGGTGTCGATCCGGGCGACGGCCCGGTCTGCGGCGTCGACGAACTTCATGCCGTGGACGTCGGTGGCGAGCTCGCGGACCCGTGACAGGAGTCCCATCCGCTCGATCACCTCGACGGCGTTGTCGCGCACGTCCACCCCGTTGCCGCCGGAGCGCAGCGCCGGGGTGCGCTCGACCACGGTGGGCTTGAAGCCGTGCCGGGCCAGCCAGTGGGCCAGGGTCAGGCCGGCGATGCTCGCGCCGGAGATCAGGATCCGCTCGTTCATGGGGGGCTCCTTCGCGCTACGATAACTGAAATGCACGTTCCAGTTGATTATGTGAAATGAGCATTCCAGTTGTCAACACCCACTGAACCCCGGCGCCGGGCCGATGCCGTTCGCAACCGGCGGCTCGCCCTGGACGCGGCCACCGCGCTACTGACCGAGCCGGGCGCGTCCCTTACGGTCGAGGTCATCGCCAAGAAGGCGGGCCTGGGGGCGGCGACTGTCGTGCGCGCCTTCGGCGGCAAGGACGCACTTCTGGACGCCGCTGTGTCCCGGCTTCTTGAACCGGTGGTGCAGCACGCCCGCGACCTGCTCGCCGAGACCACGCCCACGCGGGCCCTGCGGATCTTCCTCCGCGAGCTGATCGCCTTCCAGGCCGCGCACCACGCCATCAACGACCAGCTGGGCGGCCTGGACCTACCTGCCACCACGGCCCTGCGCACTGACCTCGTCGGCGCCGTCGAGGAGATGATCGACGGGGCACGCCGCGACGGCGTGGTCCGCACCGACATCGACCCCGCCATCATCACGACTCTGATCGGCCAGACCGCCCTAGCGGTCGCTCGTGCTCAGCCGCCGTCCCAGGAACTCGCCGATGCTTACCTAACCGTCCTGCTGGACGGACTCCGCCCCGCGCTATCTGCCGCTGTCAGAGATCTGCCGCCGTCAGAGCGATGAAGCGACCAGCCACCGCCAGCGCGGCAGCTCCAGCACTACGGTGACCACGGCCAGCACGGACACGAGCACGGCGGCAAACGCGTACCAGGCGACCCATGCCGCCACCACGGCGGCCACGACCTGCAGAACGACCAGCGCGATCGTCACCGGCCCCGGCACCGCGACGATCACATTCCGCTTGTCACCCGGCGTCGAGAACAGCGTCGGCAACCCGATCAGCACCACCACCGACAGCACGGCCAGCGGCACGGAATAGGCGGCCAGAGCCCACGGAGTCGCGACCCAGGCGATCAGCTCGGTGGCGAATCGGAAGGCGGAGGCGACGCGGTCGTCAGGACGCGGTGTGGAGGGCACGCGCGTAACATACCGTTCCCGTCCACGCGTCCAGCGTGCGGGCATCGGTCGGTATGCCCAGAGGTCCGAAAACCGCTGACTTTCTGGCTGGCGACGGTGTTGTAGAGAGTATGAGCATCTACACCACGATCGACAGCCCACTGGGCGAGATCCTGCTCGTAGGCGACGACCGCAGCGCGCTGACCCGCGTGGCGTTCGGCGGTGCCGTGCGGCCCGAGTGGCGGCGCGACCCTGGCGCGTTCGCCGAGGCCGAGCGTCAGTTCCGCGAGTACTTCGCGGGCGAGCGGACCGCCTTCGACCTGGATCGCGTCTCCGGCGGCACCGCCTTCCAGGAGCGGGTCTGGGCCGCCGTGGACGCCGTCCCGTACGGGACCACCACGACGTACGGCGAGCTCGCCGCGAGCATCGGCGTGGCCCGCGACCGGATCCGCGCGGTCGGCGCGGCCATCGGCGCGAACCCGCTGCTCGTCATCCGCCCCTGCCACCGCGTCGTCGGCGCGAACGGCTCACTGACCGGCTACGCGGCCGGCGTCGAGCGCAAGCATGCACTGCTCACGCTCGAAGGCGCGCTGCAGCCGCAGCTCATCTGACCTGCTCTGTCGTATGGAGGAAGGACATCATGAAGGCTGACTGGACGGCACTGACCGAGGAGGTCAACGCGTACGGCTGCGCGCTGACGCCGCCGGTCCTCTCGCCGGCCGACTGCAAGGAGATCGCGAACCTGTACGGCGAGGTCGGCCGGTTCCGTTCCACGGTCGACATGGAGCGCTACCGGTTCGGCCGCGGGCAGTACCGCTACTTCCGCGAGCCCTTCCCTTCGCTGGTGACGGAGCTGCGGGCGGCGTTCTACCCGCACCTGCTGCCCATCGCCCGCGACTGGGCCGCCCGGCTGGGACAGCCCGCGCCCTGGCCGGACGACTTCGCCGAGTGGCTGGACATGTGCCACGAAGCCGGGCAGACCAAGCCGACGCCCATCCTGCTGCGTTACCAGGAGGGCGACTGGAACGCCCTGCATCGCGACTTGTACGGGGACCTGGTGTTCCCGCTGCAGGTGGTCATCGGGCTCGACAAGCCGGGCGAGGACTACACCGGGGGCGAGTTCCTGCTGGTGGAGCAGCGCCCCCGGGCGCAGTCGCGCGGGACGGTGACCCTGCTGCCGCAGGGACACGGGCTGATCTTCACCACCCGGGACCGGCCGGTGCGGTCGTCGCGCGGGTGGTCGGCGTCGCCGGTCCGGCATGGGGTCAGCACTGTCCGCTCGGGGTTGCGGCACACGCTGGGCCTCGTCTTCCACGACGCCTCGTGACGTACACGCTGATCGGGGCCGACGGCTGGCCGTACGTCAGCGTGCTGCCCGGGACACTGGGCGGGCATCGGCGGGCGCGGCTGTACGGGCGACTGGACTGCCCGTCGGCCCTGCGGGCGATCTCGCGCGGAGGGTACGTGCGGGAGCGGGTGTTCTTCGCGGACGAGGTGACGGCCATCGCGGCGGGGTACCGGCCGTGCGCGGTCTGTTTGCCGCAGGCGTACCAGCTCTGGAAGACCGAGCAGACGGCAACCGGGCACATCGCGACCGTACAGGCGGGGGCTGGGCACACCGCGACCGTACAGGCGATGGCTGGGCACACCGCGACCGTACAGGCGATGGCTGGGCACACGGCGGCCGAGTTGGCCGGACTGCTCGGCCTGCTGGCCGCGGCCCGGCCGCGCGTGGAGACCGTCGTGATCGGTCACGGCCGCGACGCCGGCCCCTCCGCTGTGGCGTTCGCGAACGCCTGGGACGGCGGCACATGGCAAGGCACCGTGCTGACGGTCATCGACTGGCCGGAGGAGGCCGCGTCATGGCTCCGCCAGGCCAGGCGGTTCGCGGCAGGTCCGCCGGACGCGTGGGTGGTGGCGGGGGCGCCGCTGGGCTGGGCCCGGATGAGCGAACGGCTCCGGCAGAGCACGGACTGGGACCCGGCACGTACGTTCGGCTTCGCCGCCACCGCACAAGCCGTCGCCCTCGCCGCCCCTGGAACACTGAAGGGCATGCGCGGAGCGGATACCGACGGCACTACCTGGCGAATCACCCGCAACCTGATCCACCGGGACCCGACATGATCCCGCTCCCGATGCGAGAGATCGCCCCAGGCGCCGTCCACGCGCCCGGCTGGCTGACGCTCGACGAGCAACAGCACCTGGTACGCGCGTGCCGCGAGTGGGCGGCGGGCCCGGTCCCGATCCGGCACACCGTACTCCCCCGAGGCGGCGTCATGTCGGTGCAGACCGTATGTGTCGGCTGGCACTGGCAGCCGTACAAGTACACACGCGTCGCGAGCGACGTGAACGGCCTCCAGGTCGCCGACTTCCCCGACTGGATGGTCGCTCTGGGCCGCCGCGCCCTGACAGCGGCGTACGGCCAACCAGCAGACGACTACACCCCCGACACAGCGCTGATCAACTTCTACGACGGCCAGGCGAAAATGGGCATGCACCAGGACAAAGACGAACGTTCTTCCGCCCCGGTGGTGTCGCTGAGCATCGGCGACGAGTGCCTGTTCCGTTTCGGCAACACGGAGACGCGCGGCAAGCCGTACACCGACGTGCGTCTCGGCAGCGGCGACCTGTTCGTCTTCGGCGGCCCTTCACGCTTCGCCTACCACGGCGTCCCCAAGGTCTATCCAGGCACCGCAGATCCCGCCACCGGTCTGGCCTCGGGCCGCCTCAACATCACCATGCGAGTGACCGGTCTATGACGTACGTGGTGCGGGCGGTCAGATGATTCCGACGCCCAGGTGCGCTATGCCCCCGATGACAAAGGCGTAGCGACACTACAGCGCGGGCCGCGTGCTCGTCGGTGGCGCTGAGCTCGACCTCGGTGGCGGCCGGTTCGCGTGGCGCGTTCGCGCAGCGATCCCCGCGAACCGGCGTCCCCATCGAACCACCCGCCGACTGCGGGCGCGCGGAACAATGGGTGGCCCGTCCCTACCTCGCCGTGTCCAGCCTGGCACGCTGTTCGGGGGTCAGTTCGAGGTCGACCGCGGCCAGACTCTCGTCCAGCTGGGCCACCGAGGACGCGCCCACCAGCGGGATCACCGGGACGTCCCCGCTGATCAGCCAGGCCAGCACCACCTGGTTGACGGAGGCTCCCGTCTCCTCGGCCACCCCTCGCAGGGCAGCCAGCCGCGCGGGCGTGCCTGGGTGGTCGAATTCGGCGTCCAATGGTTTGTCCTGGCGGGTGTATGCGCCGACCAGCAGCGGGGAGTACGCCACCAGCGTGAGGCCGGGTTCCTCCCGCAAGTAGCCGAGCAGGTCGCCTCCGGCATCACCCGGCATTCCGTCCGGGGAGAGCATGCTGGGCACGTCGGTGCGCGGCCGCAGGTAGCTGTGGCGGTACTGCAGGACCTCATAACCGGGCAGACCGGCCGATGTGGCCAGGGCGCGGGCGCGTTCCACCCGCCACGCCCAGTGGTTGCTGACCCCCAGGAGCCCGACGGTGCCCTCGGCGACCCGGTCGGCGAAGCCCTCCACGGTCTCCCGCAACGGCACCCGCGGGTCCTCGATGTGTGCGTACAGCACGTCCAGCTTGTCCATGCCGAGCCGCTCACGACTGCGTTCCGACGATTCACGGATCACCTTGGCCGACAGCCCTTCGGGATTGTCGGTGAAGCTGGTGCCGGGGGCCAGCGGCCGGGCACCCAGCTTGGTGGCGACGACGATCTCGTCCCCGACACCGCGGCTGCGCCGCCACCGCCCGAGCAGCGCCTCACTCTCCCCGCCCTGACCGCCGTTGGCCCAGAACGCGTAATTGTTGGATGTGTCGATGAAGGTGCCACCGGCCTCGACATAACGATCCAGGATCGCCAGCGACGTCGCCTCGTCGGTGTCCGTACCGAACCGCATCGCCCCCAGACTCAGCACGCTCACTTCACGACGCGTCGTCGGATCCGTTCCGATCATCCGATATCTCATGCGCGCGACTCCTTCCGCTCTCGTGTTCAGCGAGAGCCTGCATCCTGGAGTACGCTCCAGGTCAACCCCCGTTCGCTCGCCGAGCAGCCTCTTCAGATCGCCCGCGAGCGATCCTTCCGCATCCTCGAAGGGCTGGCCCACTCCGCACTCGCCGACATCCCGCCGGCAGCCGGAGAATCCACCGAGGCGGTACGGCAGGCGCGGCTCGCTCTGGAGATCCACCGCGGCACCGGCCATCGAGTGGGTGCGGCCCGCAGCCTCCGCACACTCGGCGATGCCGAGTCCGGCGCCAATGTGCGGGCGCCCTAACGACTCACTACATATCGTGGTTCCACATGATCTGAACTGCACCGCGGTCATCCGGCCCATCATCGACTGCGGGAATGCTGGAGGGCATGCGCGGAGCAGACGACGGCACCACCTGGCGAATCAGCCGCAACCTGATCCACCGGACCCAGCGTGATCCCGCTCCCAGCACGAGAGATCGCTCCCGGGCCGTACGCGCGCCCGACTGGCTGACGGACAGCACCTCGCACGTCCACGCGACGATACGCATGGTCGAATCGATTCGGGAAGCATCCTTATCCAGCGGATCAGAGATGACCTTTGCCGTCCTACTGGACGAGCGTCTCGCCGCGTCGGCCAGGAATCCGCATGTCAGGCTGGCGTTGATGGCTGTTGATGCCTGTGTTGACGGCGCCATATCTGTCTCGCCGCTCTCTCGGCCCGCGAAGATTGGTGATACGCCTCGAAGGGGCAGGACCGTGATGAGCATGAAACTTTCGCGATCTGCGGCGGGCCGCGCCTCCCTCTCACCTATCCGCAGGGAAGCCCTCTCCACCTGCCAGCCCGGCAAAGGCCGAAGCCACCGACGTGGTCGATTACCCAGGGCTCCACTAACCGCATGTCCGACGGCCGACGCGGGAATCGGACACCCTTGACAGGAGAAAGCCGATCCTGTGATGTCTGAGGCAATCGAATCGATACGATTGCGTCATCAACAGGAGCCAGCATGCCCCCCGTCAAGCTGTCGCGGCTTCGTAGACGGATCACGCTGACCGGTACAGCTTTGCTCGCCGGAGCCCTCCTCACCGTCCCTGCGCGGCGGCCCGGCCGACATCCGGTCCCCCTAATGGCTGACCGACGACGCCGTCAGCAACCCGTCCTGGTCCTACACCAGCGGGATGCCGTACTACGGCTCCGCCGCGCTGCTCCACGCGCCGATCGACCGGGTGAGCAAGAACGGCAACAACCAGAAATGGACCCGGACCTGATCCTGCGACAAGCATCGCTCACGGTCCCGCCTGCCGGTTGGACGCGAACGACACGCCCAACCGGCAGGCGGCGCGAGCAGCGGGGTCAAGCGGAATGAGCGGGCGAAATGAAGGGAAACCGTGTGAAACGAATCATCAGCGCGGTGTTGGTGGCCGCCGTCTTACCCCTGGTCGCCGCCGGTGTCCTCCTCGGGGTACGACCGGCATCCGCCGCGACACTGACCCAGGTGACGAATTTCGGGACAAACCCGACGAATCTGAACATGTACCTCTACGTACCGGACAGGGTCGTGGCACGGCCGGCGCTGCTGGTGCTGGTTCATTACTGCGGCGGATCAGCCGGTGCGATCTTCAACGGCAACGGGCACGACTACGTGACCGCGGCCGACCGATACGGGTACGTCATCGTGGTGCCGGAGGCAACCCGCAGCGAGAAATGCTTCGACGTGTCCACCCCGGCCGCGCTGCGGCGCGACGGCGGCGGCGACTCCACCGGCATCATGGCGATGGTCGCCTGGGCACGGCAGCGCTACAACGTGGACCCGGGGCGGATCGTGGTCAGCGGGTTCTCCTCCGGGGCGATGATGACCAACGTGCTGGCCGCGCAGTATCCGGATGTGTTCGCCGCCGGTTCGGCGTTCTCCGGGGTCCCCGCGGGGTGTTTCGCGACCACGAACGGGTCGCTGTGGAACAGCATGTGCTCGGGCGGGCAAATGATCAAGACGGCGCAGCAGTGGGGTGACCTGGCGCGGGCGATGTATCCCGGGTACACCGGGCCCTACCCCAGGATGCAGCTGTGGCACGGCACCACCGACACGACGCTGCACTACAACAACTTCGGTGAAGAGATGAAGCAGTGGACGAACCTCCACGGGCTGAGTCAGACCCCGGCGTTCACCGACCACCCGCAGTCGAGCTGGACCCGGACCCGGTACGGCGCCATCTCGACCCAGTCCACAGTGGAGGGGATCAGCATCAGCGGGGTCGGCCACCAACTGCCGATGAGCGGTCAACTCGCCTACGCCATCTCCTTCCTCGGTCTCGACAACGGTGATACGACCTCGCCACCCCCCTCAGGGAACGCCAGCGCGCTCAAGGGTGTGGGGTCGGGGCGGTGCCTGGACGTCAACGGCGCCTCACAGGCCAACGGCGCGCAGGCGCAGATCTGGGACTGCAACGGCCAGTCCAACCAGCAGTGGACCGCCACCAGCGCCGGTGAGCTTCGCGTCTACGGCGGCAAGTGCCTGGACGTCAACGGCGCCGGCACCGCCGACGGCACCACCGTGATCATCTGGGACTGCAACGGCCAGAACAACCAGAAATGGCGCCTCAACCCCGACGGCACCATCACCGCGATCGGCGCCAACAAGTGCCTGGACGTGTCCGGCACCGCCAACGGCACCAAGGCCCAGATCTGGTCGTGCACCGGCCAAAGCAACCAGAAGTGGACCAGCGTCTGACAGCGCGGGACAGCCTGTGACATCGCGGCCGTGCCGAGGTGTCGCGTGGCAGCGTCTCGTTTGCCGGAGACGGCAGTCGGGCGGTCTTCCAGGAGACGGCCGCCGGTGACCGGCGTCATTTCCCATCCCCCTCCGTCCAAGGAGATATGAGTGGACACAAAAGATAAGAGGCGCCGCACAGGCCGTCGTAGGATCGCCGCTCTGTTCGCCCTCGGTGCGCTCGTCGCCGCTTCCGTCTTCACCACAGGAGCGCCGGCCCAGGCCGCGGACGAGTCGATCACCGTGAACTTCTCCGTCGCCGGCGGCTCCCCGACCTACCGGGCCTCCGGCTGGATCTACGGCATGACAGAGGACGCCGCCAACCCGCCGGACCATTTCTTCACCGACGTGAAGTTCCGGTACATGCGGGCCGGCGGCGCCCAGCTCGACAGCCCCGGCGGCTGGGTGTCGGGCAAGTACGACCGCCGGTGGAACGCCACCCGCGCGCAGGTGCTGCGCACCCGGTCACTGGGCGGTGAGTTCGTCCTGCTGGTGCACGACCTGTGGGGGGCCGACGGCTACCCGATCTCCCGCTTCCCCGGCGACAACGGCAACTGGACCGACTACGACGCCTTCCTCACCCGCCTGATCAACGACGTCCGGGCCACCGGCGCCCCGGTCCAGTGGGACCTGTGGAACGAGCCCAACATCACCCTGTTCTGGAACCGCCCCATCTCCCAGTACCTGGAGATGTGGAAGCGCGCCTACCAGCGCATCCGCGCCGCGTTCCCGTCCCACCTGATCGTCGGCCCCAGTTGCGCCTGCGTGCCGTCCACCGGCGGCTTCTGGACCCAGTACCTCGACTACGTCAAGGCCAACAACGCCGTCCCCGACATCGTCAGCTGGCACTCCCTGCCCGGTGACCCGGTGGCGAACGTCGCCACCGCGAACACCACGCTCGACTCGCGCGGGATCCCCCACACGCGGCCGTACCAGATCAACGAGTACGGCGCGAGCAACGAGCAGAACCCGGGAGACGGAGCCTGGTACATCGCGCGCCTGGAGCGGGCCGGCGCCGACGGCCTGCGCGCCAACTGGGCGGGCGGCGGCAACCTGCACAACGACCTGGCCAACCTCCTCATCCGCAACTCCGCCGGGCAGTACCAGCCCAAGGGCGAATGGTGGGCCTACCGCTTCTACGGCTCCCAGACCGGGCAGATCGCCTCAGTCACGCCCAGCACCTCCTACGACGCCTTCGCGACCAAGACCGGCGGGGAGGCGAAGGTCCTTGTCGGCGGCGGCAGCGCGACCGGTAACGTCGCGGTCAACCTGCAGCGGCTCGACACCACCAGCGGCATCGTGCAGGACAACCAGGTCCGGGTGGTGAGTGAGCGCATCCCGTACAACGGCGGGGGCGCCGTCGCCGGTCCGGTCACCGTGCAGAACACGGTGGTGACATTGTCGAACAACGGCACGACGGTGAACCTGCCGCACACCAACGCCGATGAGACCTTCACCATCACGCTGCTGCCCCCCAGCACCACGGGTCCGTCACCGACCCCCACGCCCACGCCCACGGGTAGCACCAGCGCGCTCAAGGGCGTGGGGTCGGGGCGGTGCCTGGACGTCAACGGCGCCTCACAGGCCAACGGCGCGCAGGCGCAGATCTGGGACTGCAACGGCCAGTCCAACCAGCAGTGGACCGCCACCAGCGCCGGCGAGCTCCGCGTGTACGGCGGCAAGTGCCTGGACGTCAACGGCGCCGGCACCGCCGACGGCACCACCGTGATCATCTGGGACTGCAACGGCCAGAACAACCAGAAATGGCGCATCAACCCCGACGGCACCATCACCGCGATCGGAGCCAACAAGTGCCTGGACGTCAGCGCCTCGGGCACCGCCAACGGCACCAAGGCCCAGATCTGGTCGTGCACAGGCCAGAACAACCAGAAGTGGACCAGCCTCTGACCGAGGCGAACATCTGGACCTGCCACAGCACCGCCAACCAGCGATGGAGCCTGCGCAACTGATCCGTGGTGGCGCGGCCGCAGGCGCAACATCCGCCTGCGGCCGTGCGTCCGCGCGGAGTCAGCCCAGGAAACCTCATCGTGAAACGATGCGTTATCTGCAACGCGGAGTGCTGATGTCCTGGAGGGAGATGTCCGGCTTCCTGTGCTCCACCCTTGGTGAAGGCGACACAGAATGCGCCTGAGTACGGCCCTGCTCAGGCTTGTGCATCTAAAGGGAGGAGTCGAAGCCTGACGGGCCTACTTTGCGCTCCAAGATTCTGATGATCTTGCCGGATTCGTCGTTCTCGCCCGGGACGTAGAACGGCTTTCCGTCGCGGCCGAAAGTGATCGCGGACGGGCCGCCGTCCCAGGTGCCCAGGACGTGGGAGGCCGAGTCGAAGGTCACGAACGGCTCCAGGCCCAGCGTGCGCGCATAGTCGACCGAGCCGAAGACGAGATGCTGAGCCAACTCGATCGGCGCCTCCTGCCAGCCCGCGTAGTCGCTGAAGAAGAACTCGCGGAACCTGCTGAGCTGCCGGTCGTCAATGACGTCCGGCTCGATCAGGTCCTTGACGCCCGTGCAGTAGACGTCGGCGAGGTAGCCGGAGACCGTCATCCGGTCCCACTTGTGCCGCCGGGCCACCAGCACGGACACCTTGCCCTCCAGCCCGTCGGCATCCGGCTTCTCGTCGATCCAGCCTCGGGCGGGGTCGACGGTGAGGCCCTTGCTCCAGCCGACGTTGATCCAGCAGCCGGCCACCTCGGGCTCCCCTGCCGCCGCCGCGCTGCCCTCGGCCGCCACGGCCCGGACGAGCGGAGCCACCACCGACGGCGACACGCCCAGCGTGCGGGCGATCTCCTTGGGAGAGCGGCCTTCGGCTCGCAGCTCGCGTACCCGGTCCTTCAGTTCTGCGCTGTCCACGGAGGAAGCCTAGCGACCCCCGACGCCCCGGATGGCCGCGCAACGGCAAAGCGGAGGTGGCAGGCTGATCTTCAAGTGCTCATCGGGGATCGACATCTCGGTCGGCTGACACCGGCCAAACGAGAGGAAGCTCATGCTGCCCTGGTCCGACGAGTTGGCCGGCCGCCTCGACCACAACGTCATCGACAGCGCGCTGCTGCGCGGCAACCCCCTCGGGGATCCGCACGAGCGCCCCCTGTACGTGTACGTCCCCCCGGGGTACGACGACCGCCCCGACCGGCGCTACCCGACCATCTATGTGCTGCAGGGCTACACCGGACATGTCGCCATGTGGTTCAACCGGACACCGTTCCGCCGGACGTACCCGGAGCTGGCTGACGGCGTGTTCTCGGCCGGTGACGTGCCGCCCGCGATCGTCGTCTACGTCGACGCGTGGACCTCGCTGGGCGGCAGCCAGTATCTCGACTCGCCCGCGACCGGCCGCTACCACTCCTACCTGTGCGACGAGGTCGTGCCGTGGGTTGACGCCCGCTACCGTACGCTGGCCGGCCGTGACCACCGCGCGGTCACCGGCAAGTCCAGCGGGGGCGGCGGGGCGATGGTCACCGCCATGCTGCGGCCGGACGTGTTCGGGGCGCTGGCCACTCATGCGGGCGACTCGCTGTTCGAGGTCAGTTTCCGGTCCGGGCTGCCGGTCGTCGCGCGCCGGCTACGCGACATGTACGGCGGTTCGTACGACAAGTTCCTGTCCGACTTCCGGAGCAGGATCGCCGGGACCAGGGACGGCGACCTCGAACTGCTGGAGATGTACGCCTACGCGGCGGCGTACTCGGCCGACGAGGACGGCACGGTCCGCCTGCCGTTCGACGACACGGGCGCCGTCATACCCGAGGTGTGGGAGCGCTGGCTGGCCCGCGACCCGGTGGTGATGGCGGCTCGGCCCGAGTACGCCGAGGCGCTGCGGTCGATGCGGGCGATCTGGGTCGACGCGGGCACCAAGGATGAGTACTACCTGGACTTCGGCGCCACGGCCTTCCGGCGGGCGCTGGAGGCGGCGGGGGTGCCGGACGAGCGGATCTACTTCGAGCTCTTCGACGCCGGGCATGGCGCCATCGAGTATCGCTACCCGCTCGCCCTGGCCTGGCTGAGCCGCCGCCTCTCGCCCTGAGGTCCCTGTCTCTTGCCCTGAGACCGCCGCCTCTCGCCCTGAGGTCCCTGTCTTCTGCCCTGAGACCGCCGCCTCTCGCCTTGTGCCCGCCGCCTCTCGCCCACGAGGGTCGGCACAGCGCCAGGCCGAACGGAGTCCCGTTAGGCTGGCGGGCGTGTCTCGAGTGACGGCCTCTTTCCGGCTGATGGCGATGACGGCGCCGTGGAGTCGACGGACGGATATCGTGCCGGCGGATGCCGTACTGGCGGGGACGCTGGCCGGGTTGTCGTTCGTGCCCGGGATCGCTCATCAGGGCGTCGATCTGGCGGACCTGCCGGATCTGCCGCTGGACCCGGTAGGAGTGCTGCTGATCCTGGCGCAGAGTCTGCCGTTGGTCATGCGGCGGCGGTGGCCCGCCGGGTGTCTGGCGGTGGTCGGCGGGGCGTTCATGGCGTTTCAACTGCTGCGCTACCCCACGGCGTTCGCCGGGCTCGGGCTGGTCGTCGCGTTGTACAGCGCGGGCGCCCACCGGCGGCGCCGATCGCTCGCGGTGGCGGTGGCCGTGGTCGCGGTGGTGGCGTACGTGGCGCTCGCCGTCGCCTTGCACGAGCTGGGGTCGCCGGCACGCCCGCTGGACTACACGACCTTCCTGCTGTTCCTGGTTGCGTGCTGGGCCGCCGGTGTCGTCGTACGGGAGCGGACCACCGCTGAGGCGGAGCGGGCACGGCTGGCCGAGGCGGCGGTCGTCGCGGCGGAGCGGGCGCGGATCGCCCGGGAGCTGCACGACGTGGTCACCCACCATGTGACGGCGATGGTGGTCCAGGCCGACGCCGCGCAGTTCCTGGCCGGGCAGCCCGAGCGGGTCGCGACCGGTCTGGTGGCGATCAGCGAGACCGGTCGCCATGCGCTGACCGACCTGCGCTACCTGCTCGGCGCGCTGGACGGGACGCCGGACGCGGACGGAGAAGGCCGCGAGCCGTCGGTGAGCAAGCTGCCCGATCTGGTGGCGCGGACCCGTGGCGCGGGGCAGCCGGTGGAGCTGATCGAGGACGGGCAGCCGCGCGCCATGGAGAAGGCCGCGGAGGTGGCCGCGTACCGGGTCGTCCAGGAGGCGCTCACCAATGCGGTGAAGCACGCCGCCGGCGAGCGCACGCTCGTCTACGTGCGCCACGGCGAGGAGTGGATGGACGTGGAGGTCACCACTGACGGACCCAGCCGCTCCGGACCCAGCCGCCCCGGACTGGGCCGTGGCGGCGGGCGGGGGCTGGTCGGGTTGCGGGAGCGCGTCAGTGTGGTCGGTGGTGAGCTGAGCGCCGGGGTACGGTCCGGCGGCGGGTTCACGGTTCGGGCCCGGATCCCGATGGGCCTGCGCTGAGCGCGATCCGGGCGATGGTCTCGACGGCTCTACAAAGCTCCGGGCGATGGTCTCGACGGCTCTACAAAGCTCCGGGCGATGGTCTCGACGGCTTTATGAGGCTCCGGCTGATGGTCCTGATGGTTACGGGCTCAGGTCGGCCGCGTCCTCGAGTTTCAGCCTGCCGCCCTGCTCGTACGCGGTGCCGAACTCCGCCTCGCCCAGCGCCTGCACGACCGCCTCGGTGACCCGCGTGATCTCGGCCGCCTCCGACGGAGCGGCGGGCGTCTGGTTGTGCTCGCGGACGGCCGCCGCCAGCCCCAGCAACCGGGCGGCCCGTTCGTGGGCGCCCCCGGCGGCCACGGCGGAGGCCAGGCCCTCCACGGCCCACGTCGCCGAGCGGGGGTCGCCGATGCGCTGCGCCGCCGTGAGCGCCTCCAGGTGCAGATCCCTGGCGGTCGCGGCGTCGCCGCGCCGCTCGATGAGGTAGCCGAGCTCGACGAGCGTGTCCGGCAGGTGCAGGGCGGGCTCGACGCCGGGGCCCCTGGCGATCCCTTCGAGCAGGTGGTTCAGGTGCTGCTCCGCCAGGTCGAGGTGGCCGCCCCGGCGCTCGGCGTAGGCGAGCCCCATCTCGGCCATGATCGAGGTCTCGCGATGGCCCTGCCCGGAGGCGATGTGCAGGGCCCGCCCGCACAGCTCCATGGCCCGCTCGAACTCGCCCGCCCCCAGCGCCATCCAGCCCAGCCACGCGGTGCGTCCGGCCACCTCCGGCCAGAGCCCGAGGTCCTCCGCCATCCGCAGCCCGTCGGCGAACAGCCGCCTGGCCCGCTCCCCGTCGCCCCCCATCTCGGCCAGCCCGCCGAGCCACTCCGTGGCCTGGAGCACTCCCCACCGGTCGCCGAGCTGCCGGAACAGCCGCGCGCTCTCCTCACCGTCGCGTTCGAGGGCCATGAAATCCCGGCGCGTGAAGGCGTCCCGCGCCCGGCGGCTCAGGGCCGCGGCGATCCCCCACTCATCGCCCACGGCCCGGAACGTCGCCAGCGCGCTCGTCACCAGCTCCTGCCCGGTCACCATGTCGGGCAGCGCCGAGCCGAGGAACCACTCGGCCCTGGCCCGTACGCCCGGATCCTCGACCCGCTCCACGGCGGACCGCCAGTCGACGTCCTCCCCCAGCATGACGGCGAACCCGGCCCGCCACGCCCCCGCCTTGACCTGAGCCTCCGAAACAGGACCGCCGTCCGCGATGGCCAGGGCCGACTCCAGGGACCGGCGTCCCTCGGCCAACCGGCCGCGCAGCACCCAGTACCAGGCCAGCGCGTTCACCAGCGCCAGCGCACCGGCCGCGTCGCCCGCCGCCGCAGCCGCGTCGAGCGCCGCCCGCGTGTTCGCGGACTCCGCGTCCAGCCGCAGCAGCCACTCCCGCTGGGCGTGCCCGTAGAGAAACGGCTCAGCCTGTACGGCCAGCGCCGTGTAGTAGGCGGAGTGGGCCTGCCGTACCCGATCCAGCTCACCCGCCTCCGACAGCCGCTCCAGGCAGTATTCGGCCACCGACTCCAGCAGCCGGTACCGCATGCCCCCCGTACCGTCGGCCACGACCACCAGCGAGCGGTCGACCAGCCGGGCGAGCAGGTCGAGCACGTCGAGCCCGTCCTCCGCGCAGGTCTCCTCCGCGGCCTCCAGTGTGCAGCCGTCGGCGTGGACGGCCAGGCGGCGCAGGACGGCGCGTTCGGGCTCGGTCAGCAGCTGCCAGCTCCAGTCGATCACCGCCATCAACGTCCGCTGACGCGGTGGCGCGCCGCGCTGCCCGGAGGCGAGCAGCCGGAACCGGTCGTCGAGCCTGGCCACCACCCCGTGCACGCCGAGCGCGCGTACCCGCGTCGCGGCCAGCTCCAGGGCCAGCGGGATCCCGTCGAGCCGCCGGCAGAGCTGCGCGACCGCCCCGGCGTTGCCCTCGTCGAGGGTGAAGCCGCGGGCCGAGGCGGCGGCCCGCGCCACGAACAGCTGAGCCGCCTCGGACCGCGCCACCTCACCGGGGTCGGCGCCGGCCGGTACGTCCAGCGGCGGCACGCTCCACAGCACCTCACCGGCCACCGCCAGCGGTTCCCGGCTGGTGGCCAGCACGCGCAGCCCGGGAGCGGCCCGCAGCAACCGGCCGGTCAGCTCGGCGACCCGCTCGATCACGTGCTCGCAGTTGTCGAGGACGAGCAGGAGCTGCCGGGAGCGCAGCGCGTCGGCCAGCCGGTCGACCAGGGGCGTCCCGTCGGACTCCTCCCGAATGTCGAGCGCCGCCGCGACGGTCTCCACCACCGCCCGGATGTCGAGCGCCGCCGCCACATCTTCCGCGACCGCCCGCCCGTCGGTCGGTGCCCGTCCGTCGAGGTCTGGCGCTCGCTCGTCGGCGTCCGGCGAGCGCGTCCCCCGGTCGAGGGGGGCCAGCTCGACCAGCCACGCGCCGTCCGCGTAGGCGCCGGCGAGCCGGGTGGCGGTCTCCAGCGCCAGCCGGGTCTTGCCGACGCCGCCGCTGCCGGTCAGGGTGACGAGCCGATTGCTCTCCAGCAGAGTACGGACCTCGGCCAGCGCGCCGTCCCGGCCGATCAGGTCGCTGAGCGAGGCGGGCAGGTTCGTGGCGGGCCGGTCGGCCGGGCTGCTCAGCGCCGGGTCCTGGCCGAGTATGGCCTGGTGCAGCGCGGCCAGCTCGGGCCCGGGGTCGAGGCCGAGCTCCTCGGCCAGCCGTTCGCGCAGGTCGGCGTAGCTGGCCAGCGCCTCGCTCTGCCGTCCCGCGCGGTACAGGGCCCGCATGTGTACGGCCCGCAGCCGCTCCCGCAGCGGGTTGCGGGCCACCAGGTCGCCGAGCTCGCCCACGAGCAGGCCGTGCTCGCCCAGTTCCAGCCGCGCCTCGGCCTGCTGTTCCAGGGCGGACAGCCGCTGCTCCTCCAGCCGGAGGATCGCGGACCTGGTGTACTCCTCGTCGGCGAAGTCGGCGTACGCCGGGCCGCGCCACAGCGCCAGCGCGTCGGACAGCAGCTCCGCCCTGGTCCGCGGGCTCTCGGCCGTCTCGGCGCGGGCCAGCAGGCCGGCGAACCGCGCGGCGTCGACCGTACCCTCGGCGGCCTGGAGCAGGTAGCCGGGCGCGCGCGAGACGATCAGGTTCTTGCCGCCCGGCTCGGCCTCCTCCAGCGCGCGCCGCAGCTGCGAGACCCGTACCTGGAGCGCGCCCGCGGACTTGGCCGGCGGCTCGCCGGCCCACAGGTCGTCCACGAGCCGGTCGGTCGAGACCGGCCGGCCCTCGTCCACCAGCAGGTCGGCGAGTAGCGCGCGGACCTTCAACCCGGGGATCGTGACGGGCTCCCCCTGGTCGGTCCATACGGCCAGCGGCCCGAGCACCCCAAAGCGCATAAGGGCCACCTTAAGCGGACGAGAAGTGGATCTGAAGGCCGCTCCAGCACCGTGGAGGCATGGGAAACACGATGAACAACCTCGCCGGACGACGGGAATGGCTCGGGCTGGGCGTCCTGGCCTCGGTGGCCCTGCTTCTCTCCCTTGACGGGAGCGTCCTCTATCTGGCGCTGCCGCGGCTGAGCGCCGACCTGGGCGCGAGCGCGCCGCAGCAGCTGTGGATCCTGGACATCTATTCGTTCATGCTGGCCGGGTTCCTGGTCACGATGGGAACGCTGGGCGACAGGATCGGCCGCCGCCGGCTTCTGATGATCGGCGCCGCCTGCTTCGGCGCCGCGTCCGTCCTGGCCGCCTTCTCGGTCAGCGCCGAGATGCTCGTCGCCACCCGGGCCCTGCTGGGCGTCGCGGGGGCCACCTTGATGCCGTCGTCGATGGCGCTGCTGCGCAACATGTTCCGGGATCCGAAGCAGATGGGCGCCGCGATCGGGATCTGGTTCAGCTGCTTCATGGTCGGCATGGCGCTCGGCCCTCTGGTGGGCGGCCTGCTGCTGGAGCACTTCTGGTGGGGCTCGGCGTTCCTGCTCGGTGTGCCGTTCATGGTGCTGCTGCTGGCCACCGGGCGGGCGCTGCTGCCCGAGTATCGCGACCCGGGCGCCGGGCGGCTCGACCCGGCCAGCGTCGCGCTGTCGCTGACCGCCATCCTGCCGTTCATCTACGGGCTCAAGGACGTCGCCAGGAACGGCGTCAACCCGGTGGCCGTCGCCGCGGTCGTGATCGGTTCGGCCGTCGGCGTGGTGTTCGTCCGCCGCCAGCGCCGCCTGGCCAGCCCGCTGCTCGACCTGCGCCTGTTCGGCAACCGCGCGTTCGCCGCCACCCTCGGGATCATGCTCCTCGGCGGCGTGGTCATGGCGGGCACCACGCTGATGTCCACGACGTACCTGCAGACGGTCGCCGGGTTGTCGCCCCTGAGCGCCGGGCTGTGGCTGGTGCCGCAGAACATCGTGATGATCGCCGCGCTGACGCTCGCCCCGGTCCTCGCCCGCCGGTTCGGGACGGCGTACGCGATGGCGGCCGGGCTGGTGGTCGGCGCCGTGGGGCTGTTCGTGCACACCCAGGTGCCCAGCGTCGGCGGTACGTGGCTGGTCGTGACCGGCCTGATCCTCGCCTCCGCCGGGATCGCGGTGCCGATGGGCGCGGGCAACGGCCTGATCATGACGGCCGCCCCGGTGGAGAAGGCCGGATCGGCGGCGGCGCTCGGTGAGACCTCCGGCGAATTCGGGGTGGCCGTGGGCGTGGCCGTGCTGGGCAGCCTTGGTACCGCCGTCTATCGGGGCCGGCTGCCGGACACGCTGCCGGTGGAGGGTGCCCGTGACAGCATCACCGCGGCGGTGACGGTCGCCAAGGATCTGCCCGGCGTACTGGAGGCCGCCAGGAACGCCTTCACCACCGGGCTCAACGCGGTCGCGGCGGTCGGCGTGGTGGTCTTCCTCGTCCTCGCCGCCGTCACGATCGCCGTGCTCCGCCACCACGACGGTGGCGCGCAGGCGTCCGAAGCGCCGTCGGAGGTGCCGGTCGCCGCATGACGCCCTCACCCCATGAGACACCGGATCGACTCGGCGGTCCGTCGCCACCAACCAAGCGACAGGAGCGAGCCGCCGGCCGAGCTGGAGAAGTCAGCCCAGCTCGGCCGCCTTGCGCAGCAGCACTGAGCGTTCGCGCTGGTTGGCGCACAGCCGGGCCGCCAGCTCCAGTTCGGCGCGTGCTTCCGGTTGCCGTCCGAGCCGGGCCAGCAGCTCGCCGCGTACGGTCGGGACCAAATGCGAGCCGGGGAGCCGGTCCGAGGCGATCAGCTCGGCCACCGGCTGGCCGACCACTACCGGGCGGGCCGGCTCTTCCTGGCCGGAGACGCCGCCCACGTCCACAGCCCGGCCGGCGGTCAGGGCATGAACACCGGCATCCAGGACGCGCTGAACCTGGCCGGGAAGCTCACCGCGGTGCTGCGCGACGGCGCTCCGGAGACGGTCCTGGACGAGTACGAAGCGGAGCGCCGCCCGGTCGCCGAGGAAGTGGTCGCCTTCACCCACAAGATGACGAAGATCGCGACAGTGGGCAACTCGCCGCTGCGGGTCCTGCGCAACACGGCCCTGCGCGCCCTGGACTGGATCCCGGCGGTCCACCACACGATGGCGATGAACCTGTCGGAGCTGGCGACGGCCGACAGGCACTGAGCGGCCGCTCCTGGGGTCAGGCGCTGGGTGGCCGGTTGAGGGGTGGGGCCTTTCTGGCGGAGCCGCGGTAGAGGTCGGCGTCATAGCGTTGTTCGCCCTCGTCGAGCTTGGCGTTGGCGGCCGCCACCAGGTCAACGCCGAGCACGTCCGCCAGCCGTACCAGATAGAGCGTCACGTCGGCGAGCTCCGAGCGGACCCGGGCGAGCGCCTCGGGGTCGAGGTCGGCCGACTCGTCGGGGGTGAGCCATTGGAACTCCGCCAGCAACTCCCCTGCCTCCCCCGCCAGTGCCATGGCGAGGTTCTTCGGCGTGTGGAACTGCTCCCAGTCCCGCGCACGCGCGAACTCCCGCTGCCGTTCGGCGAGTGGCTCCAACTCGTTCGTCACGCCTGACGACCTTAGCGCTCGCCTGTGGAACCGTGGCCGAGGAGGTCGTGGATCGCCTGGAAGACGGCGTCAGGGCGGCGGAAGATGATGGAGGCGTGCCCGACGTCGTCGACCAGGCGGTTCTCGCCGCGCGAAACCGACGCGGCCAGCGTGTCATAGAGTCGCCGCTTGCCGTCGATCTCCTCGTGCAGCAGTGATTCGGGGGTTCCCTGGGACACCGCTTCCTTGAAGGCGTCGATACCCGTGGCGGTGAGCACGATCAGCGGCACGTCGGGCAGCCGCCCCGCCCCGCGTACCTCGTCGTGGAGCTGGTAGCGGTTCGCCGCCTCCTGGGCGCCGATCCTTATCCATTCCGGGCTGACATGGCGTTCGATGAGCAGCTCGCGGGTGGCCGCCGGCCAGTCGGCCAGTACCTGCGCGAACAGGCCGCGGTAGAACTGGATGACCTCGTCGGGAAGCTCGTCGGGAACCGCCTGGTCGGAGTCCCACTCGGCCCAGGTCTCGACCAGCTTCGGGGGCATGTGGGCGTCGTAGTCCTCATGTTCGGGTTCGACCAGGACCAGACCTGACACGTCGCCGGGGAAGCGCTGCGCGTAGTGGCGGGCGTACAGGCCGCCGAGCGAATGGCCGACCAGCAGGTACGGCGCGGGCACCCCGGCGACCCGCAGCAGCTCGCGCAGCTCGTCGGTGACCTCGGTGGAGGTGCGCGGCAGCTCAACCCGGTCGCTCCACCCCGTCCCAGCACGGTCATAGAACACGCTCGTGGTGAGTTCGGCGGCTCGCTCCTGGACGTTCAGGAAGTCCATGCCGGACGATCCGGCCCCGGGCAGGAACACCACCGCCGGGCTCCCGCCGCCCGACCGGTGCAGCGGCAACCGCCGCCCTCCCACCTCGTAGAACCGCCCCAATGGAAGCGTCGGTTGGTCCTTCATCGCTGATCCCCTCCTGCCAATGAGCTGCTTTCCCAAGTTTGGGAACAGTACCAGATATGGGATCGTAGCCAGATGGACACGCTTGACTTGCTCCTGCACCCGGTCCGGCTGCGCATCGTGCACGCCATGTCCGGGGGGCGGACCCGCACCACGTCCGACCTGTGCGCTCGCCTGCCCGACGTCCCCAAGACCACCGTGTACCGGCACGTGGGCCTGCTGGCCGAGGCGGGCGTGCTGGAGGTGGAGGGCGAGCAGCGGGTGCACGGCGCCGTCGAACGCCACTACCGGCTACGCCGGACGCGGGCGGTGATCGACCAGGACGCCGCCGCGTCGATGTCCTTGGAAGACCACCGGCACGGCTTCGCGGCGGCCATGGCGGCCCTGCTCGCGGAGTTCAACGCCTATCTCGACCGGGAGAACGCCGACCCGAGCGCGGACTCGGTGTCCTACCGGCAGTTCCCGCTCTGGCTCAACCAGGACGAACGCACCGAAATGATCAGCGAGATGGTCGACGTCATCATGCCCCGGCTACGGAACGAACCCGCACCGGACCGCAGCTCCCACCTGCTGAGCACGATCTTCTTTCCGACCGAGGACCCGCAGCCGGACGACCCCGGTCACCGGCTTCCGCGCTAGCCCGCCGCTGAGGAGTTCGCCTGGCGGTCATATGCCGTGACGATGGTGTCGAGGAGGGCAGGGAAACGGGCGTCGAGATCTTCGAGGCGGAGTGTGGTCCAACGGCGGTTGCCGTCCTCGCGCTGGCGGATGACGCCGGCATCGCGTAGCACCCGGAAGTGGTGGGTGAGCGTGGAAGGCGCGACATCGACGGGGAAGGTGCCGCAGGCTCGTTCGGGATCGGCGCGCAGGGTTCGCACGATGGTCATGCGGGTGGGATCGGCGAGGGCGTGCAGAACGTCCAGCACGTCAATGGCGTCGGCGTCCGGGTGAACCAGTGCCGCGCGGCGGCCGTGAGATCTGGGCATCCCGTTCCTCTCTTTCGACAAACATCGTACAACTATGGTACGACTTTCGTTGTACGACGAACGTCGAAAAAGGGGCTTCAGATGCGTGCTTTGGTGATGACCGCACCGTCACAGGGATCGGACCGTACGCATGTCCAGACGATCGACGAACCCCGTCCGGGGCCAGGCGAAGTGACGATCGATGTCGCATACGCCGGGGTCAACTTCATGGACGTGATGGCCCGCCGCGGGGACCCTGGATACGCGTCCGCCTGGCCGTACGTACCCGGCCTGGAGGTGTCCGGCCTCGTCCGAGAGGTCGGCGCGGGCGTCGATCTCGAGATCGGACAGCGGGTGGCCGCGTTCACGCGAGGAGGTGGCCTGGCCGAAGTCGCACTCGCGCGAGCGTCGCTCACCGTAGCGATACCGGACGGAATCTCGCTCACGACCGCGGCAGGCGCTCCGATGGTGTTCTCGACCGCCCTGCTACTGCTGACCGACGCGGCCCGGCTTGGCCCGGGTGAGAGTGTGCTGGTGCATTCGGCCAGTGGTGGCGTGGGCAGCGCGCTGGCACAGTTGGTGCCCACGTTGGGTGGCGGATTGCGCATCGGGACCGTCGGCCGTACCGACAAGATCGCCTCGGCCAAGAAGAGCGGCTACGACGTCGCGTTCGCTCGTGGTGACGATCTGAGCGAGGCGGTACGGGCCGCCACCGGCGGGAGCGGCGTTGACGTCGTACTGGACCCGCTGGGCACCAGCATGCTCGACGTCGATCTGACGGTCACGGCGCCCAGCGGGCGGATCGTGCTGTTCGGCAATGCCGGCGGCGGGCAGCCCGCTCCTCTCCCGCCCGCGGGGAGGCTGATCGGCGGCAACGTCTCGGTCGGCGGTTTCAGCATCAGCAGCCTGAGCGCCTCCGCTCCCGAGCGCGTCGCCGCGGCCCTGCGCCGCGTCCTGGACCTGATCGCCGCCGGTCGGCTCGATGTCGACGTTACCGAGGTGGATTCCCTCTCCGATGTGCCCGCAGTGCACCAACTGCTGGCCGATGGCCACGGCCGTGGCAAGTACGTGGCACGAGTGCTCTCCACGAGCACGAAATCCGTTGAACGGATCCCTAGCTAGCTCAAGCACTTCCACCTGCTGAGATAACCATCGAGCGCACACTCGAGGACATGACCGCCACCCATGACACGAGGACGTACATCACCTCGTCGAGCAACTGACCCCCGACCAACTCGTCGAGGTCCGTGCCCATGCGCTTAGGCTGGTCACAGGTCGACGGACCTTCGTGCCGTGGAGCGAAGCCAAGCGCACCGCCCAGCGCCTGCCACACATCGACCACGCCGAGTTCCGTTGAACCAGCCGACAGCCGAGGTACAGGTGCGAGGAAGCGTCAATCCGCCCTGGTTGCTCGCCGGTACGTGTACAGCACCGCATCCAGCAAGGACGCCTGCACACCAACCTCGCCTTCCGTGCTCGTGGCGCACTTAAGAAGACAAGCTCAAAGGTCGGCATCGTGGACGAGGATGGCGGCCTGGACGCGGTTGGTCAGGCCGAGTTTGGCCAGCACCCGGCTCACGTGCGCCTTGACCGTCGCCTCCGACAGGCGCAGGGCGCGGCCGATCTCGGCGTTCGACAGGCCGCGGGCGAGAGCTCTGATCACGTCCTCCTCGCGGCCGGTGAGCGCGGCGAGTTGCCTGCGGGCCGCGTCCGACCGCGAGGGCGCCCGGTCCACGTACGCGTCGATCAGTCGCCTGGTGACCGACGGGGAGAGCATGGCCTGGCCGGCGGCCACCGTACGGACGGCGGCGGTCAGGTCTCTGGGCGGGGTGTCCTTGAGCAGGAAGCCGACCGCGCCGAGCCGTAGTGCCTCGTGGACGTACTCGTCCAGGTCGAACGTGGTCAGCATGACCAGCTTGGGCGGGTCCGGAGCGGCCAGCACGCGGGCGGCGGCGGTCAGACCGTCGGTGCCGGGCATCCGTACGTCCATGAGCACCACGTGCGGCCTGAGCCGGGCCGCCGCCCCGATGGCCTCCTCACCGTCCTTGGCCTCGCCCACCACCACGATGTCGTCGGCCGTCTCCAGGATCATCCGCAACCCGGACCTGACCAGGGCCTCGTCGTCCACGACCAGCACCCGGATCATGCCGCGGCCCTCACGGGGATGTCGGCGGTGACGCGGTAGCCGCCGTCTTGTCTGGGGCCCGCCGCCAGCGATCCCCCGAGGAGCTCGACACGCTCACGCAACCCCGCCAGCCCCCACCCCGCCCCGGGCAGCGCCCGCTCCGTCCCGGACAGCGCTTGCTCCGCGCCCGGCCCGTCCGACCGCGTCGGGTCCCGCCCGTCCGGCAGCGACCGCTCCGCGCCCGGCCCGTCGGCGGTGCCACGGTTCAGGATCTCCACTTGGAGTGTGTCGTTCAGGAAGCGCACGTGTACGTCAGTGTGGGCGTCGCGGGCGTGTTTGTGCACGTTGGTGAGTGCCTCCTGAACCACCCGGTAGGCGGTCCGCTCCACCGTAGAGCCGAGTGCGCGCGGCCGGCCATGGTCGTGCCTGCGCACCGAGATGCCCAGCGCGCGCGACTGGTCGAGGAGCCGGTCGAGGTCGGCCAGCGTGGGCTGCGGGCTGAGCTCGGCGGGTTGCTGGTTCGAGCGCAGTACGCCGAGCAGCTCGCGCAGGTTGGCGAGCGCCTCCCGGCCGATGTCGCCGATCATGGACGCCGTACGGGCCGTGGGCTCGTCGGCGGCCCGCACCTCCAGGGCCCCCGCGTGCAGCACCATCAGCGAGACCCGGTGCGCGACCACGTCGTGCATCTCCCTGGCGATGCGGGCCCGTTCCTGGGCCCTGGCCTGCTCGGCCCGCATCACCTGCTCGCGTTCGAGCCGGTCGGCCCGCTCCCTGGCGGCAGCCAGCACGTCGCGCCGGGCCCGGGTCCAGAGCCCGAACACGAACGGCAGCCCCACCAGGGCCATGGCCATCAGCGCCACGTTGGCGGGGGTCGCCGTGACCATCTCCCGGCGTCCGCCGATCAGGTCGCCTACGACGACGGCCGCGCCGAGCGCCACGGCGGTGCCACCCAGGTAGCTCGCGATGCCGCGAGCCCCGCGCAGGGTCGTACCGGCGTAGTAAGAGGCGACCATCAGCGGCGGCCACATCACCAGCCATACGTAGAAGACGGCACCGAGCACGGCGAGCGGCCACCACGACCGCCGCGCCCACCACGCCGCCACGCCCGCGGCGGCCGCCGTCGTGACGAACACCGGCGACGTCAGGCCGTCGGTCTGATCGAACGGCACCGCGGACACCACGAACACGGCCAGCCCGAGCAACACCGGCAAGCCGCCCTCGATCCGTCTGCTCACCTGCATGTTCGTCAGCCTACGGTGCGACGCGGGGCCGCCGCCCGAGCCGATCGTCGATCCGGACCGCTACGAAAGGAGGGGGTGCCGGTCGACTTACCGGGCAAGCCGGGCCGGTGGGTCCGGGCCCAGGCTGGGCCGCATGAAACGACACCTGATCGTGGCCCTGGGCGTGGCCCTGCTGGCGACGCCGACCGTACAGGCACAGGCACAGGCACAGGCCGAGACCGCACGCACCGGGCCCCAACAGACACCGGCCAAGACCGGGCCCCTACGGACGACCTCGGGCACCTCGTTGCCCGCGCCCACCGGGAAGTACCCCGTCGGGCTGGCCTCCCTGCATCTGGTCGACTCCGATCGTCCCGATCCGTGGGTGCCGCAGGACGGGCCGCGGCAGCTCATGGTCTCCCTGTGGTACCCGGCGGCGAAGGCGGGCACGCGGGCGGCTCCCTACGTGACGCCGCAGGAGTCGGCGCTCATCCTCAAGCCCTACCCGAGCGTCCCCGCCGACACGCTGACCAAGACCCGGACGTACGCCACGGTGGACGCGAAGCCCCTCGCCCGCGGCCTGCCGCTGGTGCTCATATCGCCCGGCTTCTCCTTCTCCCGCGCGACGATGACCTCGCTGGCGGAGGACCTGGCCAGCAAGGGGTACCTCGTCGCGGCCGTCGAGCACACCTATGAGTCGGTGGCCACCACGTTCCCCGACGGGCGGACCACGACCTGCGCGGCGTGCGCCGGGGAGAACACCGAGGAGTATGGGGCCACGATCGCGAAGAGCCGGGTGATCGACCTGTCGTTCGTGCTCGACCGGCTCACCGCGAAGAGCGGGTGGGGACGGCTGGTCGACAGATCGCGCATCGGGATGGTCGGTTTCTCGGCCGGCGGCAACACGACCCCGCAGCTCATGGCCGCCGACAAGCGGGTGCGCGCCGGGGTGAACCTCGACGGGAGCTACAACCCGAAGCAGCCCACGGGGACGGTACGCGGGCCGCTCCTCATGATGGGCACCAAGCAGACCCACACGCCGGCCGGTGACGTGTCGTGGGTCAACTGGTGGCCGAAGGTGAACGGATGGAAGCGCTGGGTGTCGGTCGCGGACACGGACCACGCCTCGTTCACCGACTACGCGGTGATCAGGCCGCAGGTGGGCCTGCCCGCACCCGCGCTGGGCGGTGAGCGCGCCGTGTCGATCACCCGGGCGTACGTCGGCGCCTTCCTCGACCGGCACCTGCGCCAGGAGCGGGAGCCGCTGCTGGACAAGCCGTCGAAGGACTTCCCCGAAGTGACGTTCTGGCCTGAGACCGCCTCGCGGCGCTGAGGGTCACAGAGTCCCGAGATCGTCGCCGAGGGCGGGGGCTCAGAGAGCCCCGAGGGCGTCGGTGAAGGCGTCGACGGTGGCGGCGATGTCCGCCTCCGTGTGTTCCGTGGACATGAACCACAGGCCACGCGGCACCATGTTGACTCCGCGTTCGAGCAGCGCCGCGTGCAGCCGGGTCATCATGGCCCGGTCGGTGGCGGCGAAGTCCCGGTAGTCGCGTACGGCACGGGCGTCGGTGAAGTACGTCTGGAAGACCGGCCCCGGCCCGGCCACGAGCATCGGCACCCCCGCCTTGTCCGCGGCCGCCCTGAGGCCCTCCATCAGCGCTTCACCGCGTGCGAACAGGGTCCCGTAGACCTCCTCGCGCCGCTCGTCCAGGATGCGCAGCGTCGCCTCGGCGGCCGCGATGCCGACGGGCTGGCTGTTGAAGGTACCCGCGTGCGCGACCTTCCCCGCGGAGATGTGGTCCATGACGGCCGCCTTGCCGGCCAGCGCGGACACCGGCATGCCCCCGGCCATGGCCTTGCCGAAGATCGAGAGATCGGGGGTGATGCCGAGATACTCCTGCGCGCCGCCGGGGGCGAGCCGGAAGCCGGTGATGATCTCGTCGAAGATCAGCAGGGTGCCGTGGCGGTCGCAGAGGTCGCGTACCGCCCCCAGGTAACCGGGGTCGGGTTCGATGGCTCCGGTGTTGCAGAGCACCGGCTCGGTGATGACGGCGGCGATCTGGCCGGCGTACTGGTCCATCAGGCGGGTGAGGGCTTCGAGGTCGTTCCACGGGCAGATGATCAGGTCGTCGGAGTGGCCGTGCTGCTGACCCGCCGTACCCGGCACGGCGACCGGCGCGGCGGCGGGACCCGCCAAGTCGACGGCGGGGTGCACGCTGTACAGGACGGGGTCCAGCCAACCGTGGTAGTGGCCCTCGAATTTGAGGATCTTGGACCTCTCGGTGTAACCGCGGGCCAGTCTGAGGGCGGCGTGCACCGCCTCCGAGCCGACGGTGTTGAAGCGGACCCGCTCGGCCGAGGGCACCATGGCGCACACCCGCTCGGCCACCCGTACCTCGGCCGCGTGCTGGGCCGAGTAGACGATGCCGCGGGCGACCTGCGCGGCGACCGCCTCCGCCACCGGGGCGGGGCAGTGGCCGAGCAGGGCGGGGCCCTGGCCGAGTACGTAGTCGAGGTAGACGTTGCCGTCCACGTCCCAGATCCGCGCGCCGGCCGCTCGGTCGACGTAGAGGGGGACACCGGCCGTACGGCGGGCATCGCTGGAGACGCCGCCCGCGATGAAGCGCTGGGCGGTGGCGTACAGATCGCGGCTGACGTCCAGATTCCGGGTCATGGGAATCATCAAACGGCGACATATCGCCCGGCGACAAGAAAGAGGACAAGAAGAGGGTCGAGAGTGCAAATTTCGGTGCTTGTGGAGGTCGCGGGCGCTTGGTGGGCTTGCAGGCATGTTTCTCGGACGTATTCGACGGGCTCCAGCCAGTCCGGTCGAGCTGGTGGCCCGGCGCGCCGGCGGCGAACTGCTCAGCCTCTCCGGCCTGGACCCCGATCTCTCCGGCCTGGGCGCCGATCCCGTGGCCCTGCTGGACTCCCTCGGGCTCGAGCGGCTCACCGAAGAAGTGGACCGGCGCTGGTCCTCTGGCCCGACACTCGACGAGTCGGCGGTCCTCTTCGAGCCACCGGTGGCCACCTGCACGAAGATCTGCTGCCTGGCGCTGAACTACCTCGCGCACGCGCAGGAGAGCGGCATGGAGGTGCCGCCGGAGCCGGTGCTGTTCTTCAAGCCGCCGTCGGCGCTCACCGGCCACAACCAGCCGGTGGTCGCCCCGGCACGTACCCGTCACCTGGAACACGAGGTGGAGCTGGCGGTCGTCATCGGCAAGGTGACCCGGGACCTACCGGAGGAGCGGTGGCTGGAGGCGGTCGCCGGTTACACCGTGATCAACGACATGACGGCCCGCGACCTGCAGCTGGCCAACATCTCCCGCAACGTGCCATGGGATCAGTCGAAGGGGTTCGACACGTTCGCGCCGGTGGGTCCGTACCTGGCCACGGTGGACGAGGTACCCGATCCGCACAAGCTGGAGCTGACGCTGGAGGTGGGGGGCGAGATCAGGCAGCGGGCCAACACCGGGCAGATGGTGTTCGGCCTGCCCCGGCTGATCGCCGACCTGTCCGACGGCATGACGCTGATGCCGGGCGATCTGATCGCGACCGGCACCATAGCCGGCATCGCCCCGCTCAAGGACGGTGACACCATGCGGGCGACGGTGGCCGGAGTCGGCACACTCGTGAATACGGTCCAATTTCGGTCCGCCTAAAGTAGAGCCATGACCTATGCCGTGGCCGCGCTCGTGGACCTCGATGACTTCATGGCCGCCGAGCAGACCCGAGGGCGGCTGTGGGCACGCCGCCAGCTCGGGCATGCCGACCAGGTGGTACGGGCCGCCGCGAACGGGCGCCCGGGAGCGATGTGCCGGCCGCAACCTCCGGAGGAGTGGCTGGTCCTGCTGACCGGCGACGATCCGGACGCGCTGATGTCCGACGCGGCCGAACTGGCCGAGGAGGTACGCGCCCGGATGGTCCGCGAGACGGTGTGGACCGCCACGGTCAGTCTGGGCGCGCCGAGCCTGGCATCCGGAGCGGCGGAACAGGATGCCAGGCGGGTCAACGACTACAAGCTCGTCCTGGGCGGCGACCGGGTGATCCCCCCTCCGCCGCACGGTACGGCCGCCCTGACGCCTCCGGTACGGATCGAGCAGGAACTGGCCAGGACGGTACGGGCCGGCGATCGCAACGGCGCGGCCGGGTTATTGGTCAGGTGGGTGGACAGATGCGCGAGCGAGCGTGACGTCGACCCGCGCACGCTGCGCAACTGGCTCATCGGTGAGCTGCTCTTCGTGGCGGACGTGGCCAACCGGGCCAGGCTGGCCGACGGGTCGACGGACTGGGTGGAGGCCTGCGCCCGGCTGCCGATCGAGGACATCCTCATGGTCGGCGACATCCACGAGCGCTCGTACCTGCACATCTGGCTGCGGGAGACGCTGGAACGGCTGATGCCGCCGCCGTCCCGCCGGGACGTGCTCGCGCTGGCCGAGGCGTACATGGCCGAGCACTACACCGACCCGGCCCTGCGCCTGGCGACGGTGGCCGGGGCCGTGAGCGCGAGCCCGTTCTACATCTCGCACCTGTTCGCCGGGGAGCGGCGGACGACGTTCCTGCGCCACCTGACCGGGCTGCGGCTGCGGCACGCGCGCAGACTGCTGTCCACCTCCGTCCTGCCCATCGACGTGATCGCCGCGCACACCGGCTATCCGAGTACGAAGGCGCTGCGCGCCGCCTTCCGGCGACACGTCGGCTGCTCTCCGACGGAGTACCGCCGGAACAGATTCCAGTCCGGACCGTGAGCGGGGAGTGAGGCCCAACATGGATGTGGCGATCGACGGCGGCCAGACGGGGCTGCGGCTGGGTCTGGCCGTGGCCGGGCGGATCCGGGAGGTTCGGGAGGTCCCCGGCCTGTCCTACGCGGAAGGCTCGCCGGTCGAGGCCGTGCTCGCCCGGATCGAGACGGCTTGGGGCGAGACTGACCAGATCGGAACGGCTTCGAGCGAGGCCGACCAGATCGGGGCGGGATTGAGTGAGGCCGACCAGATCGGGGCGGGATTGAGTGAGGCCGATCGGATCGCAGTGGGATTAGGAGAGGTCGACACGATCTGCCTGGGGTTGACCACGATCCTGGACGACCCGGACAAGCTGGCCGTCCGCCTCCTCACGATGGCCCGGCGCGTGCTGATCACCACCGACGTGGTCACCTCGCACGCCGGCGCGTTCTCCGGCGGACCGGGCGTGGTGCTGGCCGCGGGCACCGGCGCCATAGCCCTGGGCGTGGGCGTGGGCGCGGGCATGGGCGCGGGCGCGGGCGCGGGCGTGGGCGCGGGCGCGGGCGCGGGCGCGGGCGTGGGCGTGGGCGTGGGCGCGGGCGACGGCGGCGAGATTCGGCAGGCGGATGGCTGGGGCTACCTCTTCGGCGACGCGGGCAGCGGGTTCTGGATCGGACGGCGCGGTCTCGACGCGGCCTACCGAGGTTTCGACGGCCGATCCGCGCCGGGACCGCTCACCGACCGAGCCCGCGCCGTCTTCGGCGACCTCGCCGAGCTCCCCGCCAAGCTCTACCTGGCTCCTGACGCGGTGGCGCAGGTCGCACGCTTCGCCGTACATGTCCTGGAGCTGACAGAAGACCCTACGGCCCGCGCCATCGTCGAGGAGGCGGGCCGCGAGCTGGCGAGCACGGTGACCGCGGCCGCCCGCTGTTTCCCGGCGGGCGCCACGGTGCCCGTCGCGTGGACCGGCCGTCTGTTACGCGACCCCGTCCTGCGTGCCGGGTTCGAGGCCGAGCTGGCGCGGCGGCTGCCCCAGGCCCGCCTGCGGCCCCCCACGGGTGACAGCCTCGCGGGCGCCGCCCTGCTGGCCGCCGCCGACGACCTCGGCCGCTACGACACGATGATCAGGACGGTACGGCGATGAGAGTGGGATACGGCAGAGTCGAGTTCGCCGTGCCGGACGGCACGCCGATGGGCGGCTACCTCGACCGCTCCGGGCCGTCCACCGGCCGGCTCGACCCGCTGCAGGTCGGCGCGATCACCTGGTTCGATGGAGAGCGCCGCTTCGCGCTGGCCACCGCCGACGTCGTCTGCGTCAACGAGGACCTGGGCCGGCGAGCCAGGCAGTTGACGAAGTGTGAGCTGTGGCTGGCCGCCAGCCATACGCACGCCGGACCCGAGACCGGCTGCGTGCCCGGTGGCGGGCCGACGCCGGAGCCGTGGCTCGACCGGATCGCCGAGGCTACCCGGGCCGCCGTACGGCAGGCGATCGACAATGAGCAACCGTGCGCGGGCATGGTCCACCACGGGGAGCTGCGCGGGGTCGGCGCCGACCGGAGCAGACCGTCGGCGGAGGCGGTGGTGCCGCTCGACCTGGTCGCCGTCCGAACCGATGGGCCCGCCGTCCGACCAACTGGACTCGCCGCCCGTGCCGGTGAGCCCGGCGTCCGTGCCGGCGAGCCCGCCGTCCGAACCGATGGGCTCGCCGGAGTCCTGGTGGTGCTGCCCGTCCATCCCACCGTCCTGCCCGCGGCGAACCGCCAGACCAGCGCCGACCTGGTGGGGGCCGTACGCCGGAGCCTGCGGGAACGGCTCGGCGGGGACGTGTGGGTCGTGGTCGCCACCGGCGCGGCCGGCGACATCAGCACCCGGCACACCCGGCGGGGCCAGGACACGGCCGAGCTGGACCGGCTCGGCGGGGTCGTCGCGGATCGCTGCGCCGAACTGCTCACCGAGCCCGCGACCCGGGGCTGGTCGGCGGGCTCGCGGATCTCCTCGGCCGAGCGGCGCCTGACGCTCCGCCCCGCCTCCGTGGCGGCCGACCCGGCAGCGCTCACCGCCGACTACGAGGCGGCACTGGCCGCAGGCGATCCCGTCGCCACGCGCCTGGCCCGCAGCAGGCTGGAAGGCGTACGCGCCCGCAGCGGGCTGGCGGGCGGCCGTGCGCACAGCGGCCAGGAAGACGAGCGCTGGACGGAAAGCGGGCGTGCGCGCAACGGGCCGGACGGCATGACTGCGCCCAACGCTCCCCCGGCTCCCATCGGTGTGACCGTGCACACCACCCGCCTGGGCGGGCTCGCCATGGTCGGGCTGCCCGGTGAGCCGTTCCTCGCCGTCGCCGAGAGCCTGCGCGCCCCGGATCACCGGGAGCCGGTCGTGGTCCTGGGCTACGTCAACGGCTATCCCGGTTACCTGCCCACGATCGACGCCTACCGGCGCACCGAGTACGAGGTGCTGGCCAGCCCGGTGGCCCCGGGCAGCGCCGAGCTGCTCGCCGAGACCGCACGACACCTCCTGGAGGGATCTTGATCGACCAGAACGCGTACGCCGAGACCGCACGGACCGCCGTGAACCGGTTGCTCGACGCGGAGCGGTCCGCGATCGAAGAGGCCGGCGGCCTGATCTTCGCGGCGCTGCGGGCGGGCGGAGTGCTGCAGGCCTTCGGCACCGGTCATTCGAGGTCGGTGGCGCTGGAGCTCGTGGGCCGGGCCGGCGGCCTGGTGCCGGCCAACCAGCTCGGCATCCGCGACGTCGCCTACTACGGCGACGCCTCGCCGCAGGACATCCTCGACCCGAAGATCGAGCGCGAGCCGGGTCTCGCGCTGCGCATCTGGGAGCTGGCCGACATCAGGCCGGAGGACATCTTCGTGATCATCTCGAACTCCGGCGGCAACGCGTCCATCGTGGAGATGGCCCGCCTGGCCGCGACGCGTGGGCATCGCGTCATCGCCATCACCTCGCGCGCCCACACCGCCGAGCTGTCCGTGGACGAGCGGCTGGCCGACCTGGCCGACGTGGTCATCGACAACGGCGCCCCGTACGGGGACGCGGCCCTGCCCCTGCCCGGCGGCGGCGCCATCTGCCCGGTCTCGAACCTCACCGGCGTGCTGATCGCCCAGCTCCTGGTCGCCGAGGTGGCCGGCCGTTTCCTGGCCGCCGGGCAGGCCCCGCCCGTCTTCAGGTCCGCCAACACGCCCGGCGGGGACGCGTACAACGACAGGCTGCTGGAGGAGTACGGCTCCCGCGTACGCCTCGGCGACGCCTGAACAACGACCGGCCCACGCACGCCTGGGCGGACGCCCGTGAGGCCGGCCGACGAGCCGGCCCCACACGCGGGGCGCACCGCCGGCCCGCGACGCCCTACGCGGGCATCGGGCGGGCGACCGCCGCCAGGCGGGCCGCCACGTCGGCCAGGTCCAGCTTGTTGGCCTGCTCGACCCGGGCGACGGTCTCGGCGGGCACCGCGGCGATGCCGTTGAGTGCGCCGGCGATGGCCGCCGCCATGCAACCCACCGTGTCGGAGTCCCCGCCGGCGGTGGCCGCCGCGACCGCCGTCCGGAATGGGTCGCCATCGGCCGCCACCAGCAGGCCGATGGCCGCCGGGCAGGCCTCTGCCGCCGCCAGCCCGGTGCCGATGACGGCGGCGATCCGCTCGATGGCGTCGTCCAGGTCGCGGGACTGGACGGCGAGGGTGACCGCGAGGTCGATCCGCTCGGCGACCGACGGCCCGGGGACGTGCCGGCCCTGGTCGGAGCCCAGCTGCTCGCCGAGCTCCGCGCCGTGCCGCGCCGCCCGGACGACCTGGAACAGGTCGGCGCCGTCCACGCAGGCCGCGGCAGTGGCGGCGGCGATGGCCGCGGCCCCGGCGACACCGATGTTCGTGTGGTGGCTGGGCACACACGTCAGGTGCGCGGCGTGGACGGCGCCCTCGATGTCGCCGGGGTGCACCAGGCCGGCGGGGGCGACCCGCATGGCGCCACCGTTGCTGGCGCCCTCGCTCATGATGCGTCCCGCCTTGCCCACGTCCCAGGGGTTGTCGCCGGCCTTGAGCCGCTCGATCGCCCGGCGCGTGGTGGGGCCGGCGAAGTGGGGGAAGTAGTCGGGGTTGCCGGACCAGCCGATGAGCAGGTCGGCCATGACCTCGGGGGTGACCTCCCCGCCGTGCGCGATGAATGCCTCGGCCAGCAGCAGCATCTGGCTGGAGTCGTCGGTGATCTGGGCCGGCCCGCGCCCGACCGCGTACGGCGCGTCGGGCAGCGGTGCGTGGAAACTCTCCACCCGCCGGCCGAACAGCCGCCGGATCTCCGGAATGGAGCGTTCCTCGGTGGGGGCGCCGAGCGCGTCGGCGATGCAGGCGGCGGCGAGGCTGCCGTGGATGCGGTCCAGAAGTGCGGTCATCAGAGTCCTTGGAGACGAGGCGCGGCGTCGAGGGTGACGTCCCGCGCGAGGGTCTCGATGCCGGTCCCGGCATCGAGGTAGGCACGTGAGCCGAGATGGCTGACGCAGAGCGAGGCCGCGGCGACACCGGCGCGCAGGCTGTCGGCGAGGGTCCGCCCGCGGATCCAGGACCCGGTGAACGCCCCGGCCAGCGCGTCGCCCGCGCCGGTGGTGTCCACGACCTCGATTTCCGGCCCGCGCGCGGACCAGCTCTCCCCGGGGCCGAAGCAGAGCGCGCCGTCGCGCCCCCTGGTCACCACGACGGCGCCGGCGCCGGCCGAGATCAGGAGTTCGGCGCAGCGCGCGGGGTCGCCGTCGGCGAGCACCCCGACCGTCGCCTGGTTGCAGAAGACGAGGTCGCTGAGGTGGGCGAGCGTCCGCACCTGGTCCCACCGGCCGGCGACCGCGTCGGGCTCCAGGTCGACGGCCACCTTCGCGCCGCTCGCCCGAGCTCGCCCGGCCAGGCCGATGGCCCAGTCGAGGTCGTCCGCCAGGGGCGCGACGACCCGCGCCATGCGGAGCAGGTCGTCTGAGATCTGGCCGACGGCGGGGATCTTCACCTCGGTCACGGCGCCGACGAGGGACTTCTCCCCGGTGGCGTCGAGCTGGATCACGCAGAACCAGGTGTGCCCGCCGGGTACGGCGATGCTGGCGGAGACGTCCACACCCTGGGCCGCCAGCCGCTCCAGCGCCTGGCGGCCGGGCTCGTCCGAGCCCACCGCCGTGGCCAGCGCGGCCCGGGCCCCGGCGAATCTCGCGGCGGCGGCCAGGTTGGCGCTCATGCCGCCGCCGTGCACGCCGACCAGCCGGCCGATCGCCTTGTCGTCGGCCACCGCGATGTGGGGCACCCGTACGAAGTAGTCGACGCTGGCGTCTCCCACCGCCAGGACATCGACGCGCTGGGCGTTCGAGGTCGTCATCCGGCGGCCTTCCTGCCGATCAGATTGTTCAACAGGGCAGCGCCGACGAGGACCAGACCGAGGATGCCGGTCTGCACGGAGTTGCCGACCTGCGCCAGCTGCAGCCCCCAGGACAGGACCACCACGACGGCGAGCGCCAGCAGGACCCCGCTGAGATGTCCCCGCCCGCCGAAGATGTCGATGCCGCCGAGCACCGCGATGGTGATCGCCTGGAGCTCCATGCCGGTGCCCGCGCTGGGCCTGGCGGTGAGCAGCCACGCGTTGGTCACCACGGCGCCGAGCGCGGCCAGGGCGCCCGACAGGACGTAGAGCCGGAACCGCAGCCGGTTCACGTCGATCCCGGCCAGGCCGGCGGCCCGGTCGCTGGCGCCGGTCTGGTACAGGCGGCGGCCGAACGCCGTGCGGTTCTGGGCCCAGATGGCCAGGGCGAACATCGGCGCCAGGACCAGGAGGACCTGGGTGGGGACGCCGAGGATCGCGCTCTGCCCGAGTGCCGCGAAGCCCTCCCCGTCGAACCCGCCGAGCTGACCTCCGCCGGTCAGCACCTGGGCGAGAGCGCCGTACAGAAAGAGCGTGCTCAGCGTGACGATGAGCGGGGGCAGACCGAGCCGGGCGATCATGAGGCCGTTGACCGAGCCGAGCAGGCCGCCGAAGGCGACGGCGGCCAGCGCGGCCAGCCACGGGCTGAGCCCGAGATTCTGGGCGAGCAGGCCCATGAAGATCCCCGACAGGCTCAGCATCGATCCCACGGACAGGTCGATGCCGCCCCTGCCGCCCAGGATGACGAACGCCTGCCCGAGGGCCAGCAGGCCGATGACCGCGCCGTACTGCGTCATCGCCAGCAGGTTGCCCACCTGCAGGAAGTACGGCGACAGCAGGCTCATCACAGCGCCGAGCGCGACGACGAGCACGGCGAGGAACACCCTGCGGTCGCTCACCCGGTCGCGGAGCGATCGCCTGGCCACGGCTGTCGTTGTCATTTCTGCGCTCCGATCCGCTTGTCGAGGATGCGCCTGGTCAGGACGTCGAAGGCCACTGCGAGGGCGACGGCCAGCCCGACCAGCACCCCGTTCCACAGCGGAGGCACACCCATCAGGACGACTCCGTTCTGCAACAGCGCGATGAAGACCAGGCCGCCGAGGGTGCGCAGCACGCCGCCCTCGCCGCCCAGGATGCTGGTGCCGCCGACGACCACGGCGGCGATGGCGGGCAGGGTCAGCTCCTGGCCGGCCGTGGCCTGCACGACGCCCACCCTTCCCACGTAGATCAGGGCCGCGAGGCCGACGAGGGCGCCCACGAGCACGTACGCCACGAACGAGGTGCGCCCGACGGGCACGCCGAGGAGCCTGGCGCCCTCCGCGTCGTTGCCGATGGCGAACAGCCGCCGGCCGAACACCCGGTGGCGCAGGACGTACGCGAAGATCCCGAACGCCAGCAGGACGACCAGGCCGACCAGGGGGATGCCGCCTGCGCGCGCCGGCCCGAGCATCGGCACCACGGGGCCCGCGAAGACGTCGGTGCTGTTCCACAGGACGAACAGCACCGTCTTGAAGATGGCGGCCGTACCGAGGGTGGCGATGATGGGGGAGATCCGCCCGCCGACGATCAGCCCGGCGTTGACCGCGCCGAGCAGTCCACCGAGCAGCACCGAGGCCAGCACCACGAGTACCGGCGGCAGGCCGGCGACGAACAGCGAGGCGCCGACCCAGGCGACCACGCCCAGCATCGGGCCGACCGACACATCGATCCCCGCCAGGAGGACGACCAGTGTCATGCCGGCCGCCAGCAGGGCCAGGTCGGCCGAGTTGATCACGACGTTGGCGAGGTTCGACGCGGACAGGAAATCGGGGGCGGCGAGGCCGAAAAGGATCACCTCGGCGACGAGGAGGATCGGCAGCAGGGCGTCGCGCAGCAAGGTCAGCGTGCGGGTCGAGCGCGCCGTCACGGGGGAGAGAGCGGTCGTGCTCACCGGTTCACCCCCATCGTGGCGCGCAGCACGCCGTCCTCGGTCAGCTCGTCGCCGTGCAACTCGGCGGCCATCCGGCCCTCGCGCATGACGTAGACGCGGTCGGAGACGGCCAGCAGCTCCGGCAGGTCGCTGGAGATGACCAGCACCGCTGTGCCCTCACGGGCGACCTCCACCAGCCGCTGCTGGATGTCGGTCTTGGTGGCCACGTCGATGCCGCGGGTGGGCTCGTCCAGGATGAGGATCGCCGGCTCGGTGACGAGCTGCCGGGCGAAGAGCACCTTCTGCTGGTGCCCGCCGGACAGGCCGGTGACGAGGAAGTCCAGCGTCGGGGCCTTGATCCGCAGCGAGCGGATCCATGTGGAGGCGAGCTCGCGCTCCTGAGCCCGCCGGATGACGCCGAGCCGCCCCAGCAGCGCGGGCAGCCGGACGGCCGTGAGGTTGCTCATCGTGTCCATGCCGGGGAAGAGCCCCTGCGTCTTGCGGTCCTCGGGCAGGTAGGCGATCCCGCGCGCCATGGCGTCGCGCGGGCTCTTCGGCGTGTACGGCTCGCCCCGCACACGCATCGACCCGGCGCTGGGGCGCAGCATGCCGAAGACGGTCAGCGCCAGCTCCGTACGCCCGGCGCCGACCAGGCCGTACAGACCGACGACCTCGCCCGCGCGCACGGTCAGGCCGACGCCGGACAGCGACCCGGGCACCGTGATCCCCTCGGCCTCCAGCACCACGGGGCCAGGGTCGGGGACCGACCGGCTGATCGTGGCGTTGACCGGCCGGCCGGACATCATCTCCAGGATCCTGTCGTGGTCGGCTGCCGAGGCGGGCAGGTCGCCCGCGAGCCGCCCGTCCTTCAGCACGATGAACCGGTCCGCGACGTGCGCCAATTCCTCGAAGCGGTGCGTGATGTAAAGGATGGCCACGTCGGCTTCCGAGAGCCGCTGGACGATGCGGAAGAGCCGGCGGGCCTCGGCGTCGGTGAGGATCGAGGTGGGCTCGTCCAGGATCAGCACCTTGGCGTCGACGTCGACCGCCCTGGCGATCAGCGCGAGCTGCTGCTCGGCCAGGCTGAGCGCGTCCATCCGCCGGTTCAGCAGCTCCACGGGCAGGTCGAGCCGGCGGAACAGCTCCGCGCCGCGCCTGCGCATCTCGCCCCAGTCGACCTGGGCCAGGCGGTCGCGCGGTTCCCGGCCGACGAAGAGGTTCTCCAGCACCGACATCCGCGGGAAGAACGACGGCTCCTGGTAGACGACGCTGATGCCGTCGGCCAGCGCGTCACCTGGGGAGGCGGGCCTGTGCGGCTCACCGTCGAGCGTCATCTCGCCGGCGTCCGGCCGGTGCACCCCGGCGATGAGCTTGATCAGGGTGGACTTGCCGGCGCCGTTCTCGCCGAGCAAGGCCAGCCGCTCGCCGGCCGCCAGCGTGAAACCGACGTCGGTGAGCGCGGCGGTGGCTCCGAAGCTCTTGGAGAGCCCGGTCACCGAGAGGATGGTCCGCACGTCGCTCCTAGTAGTCGAACTGCGCGATGTTCGACTTGGTGAAGACCATCGGGGGTCCCAGCACCAAAGTCTTGTGGCCGGCGTCGTACTTCACCGGCTGCTTGAGCCCTGGCACAGTGGACTCCGCGGCGATCTGCTTGCCGTCCAGGAGCTGCTTCATCGCCCAGACCGTCAGGATGCCGAGCTGCGGCACGTCCCACAGGACCGTGGAGGTCATCGCGCCGGACTCGACGTACGTCCGCGCGGTCTTGGGCGAGCCGAAGCCGGAGACGGCGATCTGGCCGGCCTTGCCGGCGTTCTGGACGGCCTGGGCCACGCCGGGCACGGCCGTCGACGGCACCGCGATGAGCCCCTTGAGGTCGGGGTTCGCGGTCATGAGGTCCTGTGCCTCCTTCAGCGCCTGCGCGGTATCGGTGGTGTAGCGCACCCCGCCCACGAGCTGCATCCCCGGGTACGCGGACTCCTGCCGCTTGCGCGCCTGCGCTACCCAGCTGTTGAAGGTCTGCGTGTCGGCCGCGCCGGACACGATGCCGTACTTGCCCTTGCCGCCCATCGTCTTGGCGATCTGGTCCATGACCGTCGCGCCGAGCGCGTCGTCGGTGGCCTGCTGCGCGAAGAGCTGGCGCTGGCTGTCGGGCGCGTCGGCGTCGGAGGTGATCACGACGATGCCCTTCTGCCGCGCCGCCGCGATGGCGGGGTTCATGGAGCGAGGGTCGAGCGGGGACACCGCGATCGCGGCGTAGCCCTGCTGGACCAGGCTGTTGAAGATGCGGACCTGCTCGGTCGCGTCGGCGGTGGCCGGCCCTGCCTGGGTGTAGGACATGCCGAGTGAGCGTGCCGTCTCCGCGGCGCCCTGCTTGAAGGCGGAGAAGTACGGGACCCCTTCCACCTGGGAGACGAAGGCCACTTTCTGGCCTCCGCCGCCGCCGCTGCCGTCCGGAACGGCGCTCGGGCTTGCCGATCCGCCCACCGTCGAGCAGGCCGTCAGCGCGACCGCTGTCAGGGTGGCCACGATCCCGGCTCTGATGTTTCGCATATCGCATCCTCACGAGACGACTGACTGGTCACGAAGGCGCGCCCCGTGCCGTCTGTGTGGCTCAGGCTAGGAATCAGTACCTAATAATGTCAAGAGTTGTAGGTACTAATCTTGTTTCTGTTGGTATAGGTTGTGTTGGTCGACTGTTGCTGATATTTCGGTCTGCGCCAGGCTTTGTGAGCGAGGGAGATGCCCGCATGACCAAGCGCCACGCGCACGAGATCGTCGCCGATTCTTTGCGTACGCAGATCCTGGATGGCCGCTACAAACCCGGCGAGCGTCTGCCGTCCGAGGAAGCGCTCACCGACGAGTACGGCGTCAGCAGGAACACCGTCAGGGTGGCGCTCGACCGCCTGGCCGCGGCCAACCTCATCACCCGGCGCCGCGGCTCGGGCAGCTACGTCAACGTGGAGATCGGCATCAGCCACTCGCTCGGCAGCCTGCGCAGCTTCACCACGCTGCTGCGCGACCTGGGGTTGGAGCCGGGCATCAGCGGGGTCGAGATCCGCCGCGACCCGAACCCCCCGCTGGAGATACTCGGTTTCCTCCCTTCCGAGGCCGTGTGGCTGGTCCGCAGGGTGCGGACGGGTTCTGGCTCCCCCTTCGCGCTGCTGGACTCGTGGCTCCCCGACCGGATCGGCTCCCGCATCGACCCCGAGGTCCTGTCGCGGCGTCAGTCGCTGTACGCCTCGCTCGCCGAGGACCTCGACACCAGGGTCGCCGAGGCCACCGAGAGCATCCACGCCGAGGCCGCCGACGAGCGGGAGGCGGGCGTGCTCGGCGTCCCGGTCGGCAGCCCGCTCATCGTCATCAGACGGTGGACCTACGACCGGGCAGGGCGGCCGGTGGAGTACACCCGCTCGGCGGCCCGCGGCGACCGCTACCGCTACGTGGTCAAACTGCGCGCGTGACTAAATGACGCGTCCGACCGCTAAGCCTTGACGGGCCGGTACGGCTGGCGCGTCCGACCGCTAAGCCTTGACGAGCCGGTACGGCTGGCGCGGCCGCCCCGCCTGTGTGCCCTTGACGGGTGGCATCGGCCAGGCCAGCCCCTCCTCCGCCAAACTCTGCAGCACCCGGCGGGCACTGCGCGGCGCGATGGCCAGCACGTCGGCCACGATCTCGGCGTCGACCACCATCGCGTCGGGACCGTCGCCGAGCCCTTCGACCAGCCGGTCCAGCAGCTTGGCCGCCTTGGTGGTGGCCACCGGCCCGCTCTCGGGCTGGCGGCGCCGGCGTACCGGCAGCGAGAGCGCGGTGCCGTCCCCGCCGACCAGGTAGGCCGCCGCGGCGCCGGCGTTGCGTGCCTTCTCCACGGCGACCAGCGCGTTGGCGTCGGCGTCCCGGGCCGTGCCGCCCAGGCCGATGCCGACCTCGGCCGCGACGCCGATGTCGGCGAGGATCCGGTCCATGAACGGCGCCACCCTGAACCCCTCGGTCGCCTGGCGCAGCGCGCCGAGCGTGGTGGTCACCACGTAGCTGTTCTCGTCGCGCGGCACCACGGTCGCGCCCATCAGCCGGGCGTCGGCCAGCAATGACTGGTGCAGCGACAGCTTGAGCTCCTGCTGCCAGTAGTTGCCCGGCCCCGAGTAGCTGGGCCGGGCCGAGGCGGCCAGTTCGACCACCACGATGGCGATCTGCGCGTCCTCCAGCCGGCTGCCCGTGCCGAGCAGGGCGGCGGTGTTGAGCGCCAGGCGCAGCGTGTGGGACGTGGGCAGCATGCGCAGCACCGGCACCCCGGCGGCGGTCAGCTTCGTGGCCACGCTCCTGATCGTGGTCAGCGCCGCGGTGGTGGCGCCCTGCCGGTAGAGCCGTTCGTGGAACTCGATGAAGCCGCGGGCCGACTCCGGCTGGTCGTACTCCGACAGATGGACCTCCGCCGTGCTGACCCCGATCTCACCGTAGGCCTCCTCGACGTCGGCCGCGAGCAGCGAGTCGATGCTGACCCGAGCCGGGTCGAGGCCATGGGTGAGCACCCCGCGCAGCAGGCTCGCGTACAGGCTGGCCCCGCTCATCGGCACGAACGTCGCCGGAACGGGCAGCTCACCCGCCTGCCTGGCCAGATCGTGCTGAAGCGGCCCGGTGAAGAGCACCACGTCGATGCTGTCGGAGATCTTGGCGAACTTCTCGTAGGTCTCGTGCTCCTCCGCGTGTGACGCGCCGACCAGTCGCCAGTCGGCGGCGGCGGGGAGCTCGGCCCCGATCATCATGATCTGCTGGACGAGATCGTTCGGCCCCACGATCCCGATCGCCACCCTGGACCGCGTCTCGGAACGCAGCCGATCCATGATCTTGATCACTCCCGTCCGGATCTCCACTGAAGCAGGCGGGTCATCGTGCCGCCGAGCACGGCGGCTCGGTCCTCCTCAGTGAGGCCACTGAAGATTACCCGTCCCAGCGACATCCGTAGATCGATGAACGGGAAGTCGGACCCGTAGACCACCCGGTCCGCTCCCACCTCTCTCACCATTCTGGCTATGTCGGAGCCGCTGTTGAAGGACCCGCACACCTCGAGCACCACGCCGGGACGTCGCCGTGCCACCTCGATCGCCGCGTCGAACCCGTTCGGCGTGGCGCCGGCGTGCCCGGCGAGGATCGCCACATCGGGGTAGCGGGCCGCGACCTCGTCCACCATGGGCAGGTCGTTGTACGGCGAGCCGTCGTAGGTGTGCGTGAGCACCGGGCAGCCCGTGCGCTGCGCGAACTCCCACACCGGAGCGTAACGGCCGCCGGTGAGCGGATAATCGTGCAGGTCGGGGTGGAGCTTGATGCCGCCGAACCGGTGGTCGGAGCCCCACATCCCAAGCTCTCGGGCGGGGTCCTGCCAGGGGTTCACGGTGAGGTACCCGGTGAAGCGGTCTGGCGCGCGGCCGACCACCTCGGCGGTCGCCGCGTTCCCCGCCGCGGCGTCCAGCTGGATCGCCAGGTGGCTGGAGATGACCGCGTGCGACACCCCGCACCTGTCCATCACCCGCACCATGCCGTCGGATCCCGCGTCGGGGATGAAGAAGAGGCTGTACGGGCCGACGTGGGCGTGCGCGTCGACGATCCGCACGCTGGTCTGTGGGCGCCGCTCCCACAATGCGGACGTGAGCGCGTTCACCGAGCCATCGGCAGCGGACGCCGAGCCGTCGGCAGCGGACATGGGCGCGTTCACCGGGCGGCCAGCGGCAGCAGGCCGAGCAGGGTGCCGGAGCCGATGGTGGCCACGGCGTCGTTGTCCAGTTCGGCCCACATCAGCCGGGTGACCGCCTCCGCCGGGTCCCTCAGCGGCGCCCCGGTGCCGAACACCACGCGGCCCGCCCCGTACCGCTCGACGAGCCATTCGAGCCCGCAGTGCGAGGAGAGGTTGGCCAGCCCGATGTAGACGTTGTCCGTCCGAGCGAGCACCCCGGCGGCCTGCCTGAGCAGGCGGTAGCCGAGCCCGCCGACGACGACGGGCAGGCCGGGATGCCGGGCGGCGATCGACTCCAGGGCGGCCCAGCCGAGTTGCGGCGCGTCCACGAACAGCGGCAGCCCGGCCTCGGCGATCGCGCCGAGCATCGCGGCGGCGTCCCGGCCCGCGAGGTCGTAGCCGTGGTCGGCGGGATAGGCGCGGACGGCGCGTACGCCGCCGTCCAGCGCGGCGGTCACGAACTCGGCGGCCGTGCCCGTCTCGCCGCAGGTGTCGGGGAGCATCACCCAGCACGGATGCAGCCGGGGCTCGCCCGCGACCAGCTCGAGCAGCTCCCGGTTGCCCGTCGCCGGATCGTGCAGCCACGACAGGGTGTGGCTGACCATGGCCTCGGCGATGCCGAACCGGTCCATCCTGGCCATCGCCTCCGTGATCGAGCCCGTGCCGACATCCCTGCGCGGGTAGCGGCCGAGCATCGCGTCAGCGTCGATCAGCATGAACCATCCAATCCTCGGGGACAGTGGGGAGTTGGTCGCGGTAGGGGAAGATCCCGACGGTGAACCTGCCGTCCTGGCGGCGCAGGCCGAGCGAGTGGATCTCGCCGTAGGCCGCGGTCCTGGTGGCGGGGTCCGGGATCCGGGCGGGGCCGCTGCCGTACAGGACCTCGTCCGGTGGTTCCAGCGGCACCACGAGGATGCCCGGCCCGCGCGTGCCGGCGTACCCGCCGCCCTGCTCCACCCACGGTGACAGGCCGTGCAGCTGCCAGATCGCCTCCGTGTCGATCCGGTCGGTGATCACCCAGTACGGCGACTCGCCCTTGACGAAGACGATCCGGCGGTCATGCCGCCTGCCGTAGCCGTGGTGGTGCCCGGCGAAGACGTCCGCCTCGGGCGAGACGGAGAACACGTCGCAGGCCGCGCGGCGGTCCTCGGTGTACTCCTCGCCGGGGACCAGCAGCGTGTTGTGCGCCCTGGTCGCCTGGTACCAGTCGTAGTAAAGGGGGTCGTCGTAGGACGGCGGGCCGCCGGCCTCCCATGCCAGCGGCACGCCCCAGCCGGACAGCACGAAGTCGAGCGCCGCGTGGTGGCTGTGCGGCTCCAGTTCGTGCCCCACGTACGGGCCGTAGTTGACCACGGTGTGGAAGCCGCCCGCGCGGAAGGTCGCGTACCCGCTGGCTTCCAGGTTGTGCGACTCCTCGACCGGCCGGCCGATCTCGGGCCAGACCACGCCGCTGTCCTGTAGGTGCGGCACCCAGCCGCCCGGCGTCGCCAGGACCGCCAGCCAGTGCCGCATGGCCAGGTAGCGGGGATGCCGGGACAGCTCAGGCTCGACCGCCGCGGCCCTGTCGACGCTCCCCAGGCACATGTCGTGGTAACCGGGAGATCGCTCATGGTGCCCGCCGTCGGCGCGTACGTCGTGCTCCAGGTGCTCCAGGACCCGCGCCATGGCGACCTCGGCCCATCGCGCCGCCTCGGGCAGGTCGGCGAACACCCTGGAGGTGTGGAGCAGCTCGCAGGCGGTCACGAACTGCCAGTTGCCGTGCCGGAACGCGTCGTGTTCCTCGGCCGACCATCGGGCCCCGCCGAGCACCGTCTTCATCATCTCCAGCCAGCAGTCGTCGCTCAGCGCGGGCTCGTCGGCGAAGACGGCCAGCGCCTCGGTGACGTACATGGCGCGGGCGCGGACGCCGAGGGAGTACCAGACCACGTCGAGGCCCGGCCAGTCGCCCTGGACCAGGTCGCGGGCGGCGTACCACTGGCGGAACAACCGGTCCCACTCGGCGGCGTGGCGCGGGTCGCCGGTCTCGGCGTAGGCCGTGATCAGCGGGGTCATCCACCTCAGGTAGTGGAAGCCGTACAGCTGGGAACGGCCGTGCCCCTTGTCCAGGAAGTCGACCTCGATCCCGTGCAGATCGCCCGCGCCCGCCGAGCCGAGGGCCGCCGGTACCGGCCGCGGCCGGCGCCAGGGCCTGGCCGCGGCGACGCTCGACGCCCCGAGCGCTTCGAGCAGGGCCTCGTCGGTGATGTGCAGCATCCGCACGGGATCGACGTGCCGCGCCTTCTCCACCGGCGCATTCTCGACGGGCATCAGAGCTTCACCGGCGATCCCGTGCGGGCGGACTCGTGCGCGGCGGCGAGCACGGCGGTCACGTGCCGCGAGCTCTCCACGCTGATCAGCGGCTCCGCGCCGGTGCGGGCGCAGTCGACGAAGTGGTGGATCGCGTCGCGGTAGGCGCCGGCCGGTACGCCGTGGACCACCCGCTGGAGCATGTTGCGCGGGTAGGTGTAGGACTTCTCGGTGGCGAGCTGGATGTTCTCCTTCTGCCGGTCGAGCTGGATGACGCCCGACTCGCCGACCACGGTGACGTAGCTGTCCACCATGGTCGGGAAGGTGTTGGGGTAGATCCAGGCCGACTCGAAGGTGGCGACCGCGCCACGGGAGAAGCGGGCCTGGATCTGCATCGCGTCGGGGGTGTCGATGCCCAGTCCGCGCAACCTGCCATGGCGGGCGGTGGCGTACACCTCGGCCACCTGGTCGTCGTAGAGCCAGGTGAGCAGGTCGATGTCGTGGCTGGACAGGAACCAGGCGCAGGTCGTCTGGTCCGCCCAGCCGATCATCTCGGTGGGCACGTGGATCGTGTCGTCCTTGCGGGCGTAGCCCACGACCGGCTCGCCGATCAGCTCCATCTGCTGCTTGGCCTGCGCGTACGCGGGCACCCAGCGATGGTTGAACAGGCACATCGCGATCACGCCCGCCCGCCGGATCGCGGCGACGGAGCGGTCGGCGTCCTCGACGGTCGTCGTGAACGGCTTCTCCACCAGGATGTGCACGCCCGCCTCCGCGGCGGCCACCATCACGTCCGCGTGCAGGTGGTCGGGCGTGGTGATCGACACGGCGTCCACCGTGCCCGAGGCGAGCAGCTCCCGGTAGCCGGGGTAGACGGTCGCGTCCTGGGCGTGTTCCAGGGCGCGCCGGGCGACCGCCGTGATCTTGACCTCGGGATGGGCGGACAGGACCTCGGCATGGCCCCGGCCCATGATCCCCGCTCCGACGATCCCGATTCTGAGCCTAGGCAAGCGCGTCATTCCATTCCTTCTCGGCGGCGTCGAGCGCCTCCTTGGCGCTCTTGGAGCCCTGGAGGAAGGCCCTGACCTCTTCGGCCAGCGACTCCCCCAGCTCGGTGTCCTTGGGTGTGCCGAGCGGGGTGTACTCGAGCTTCGGCAGCCCCTTGACGATCACCTGGCGGGCCAGGTCCATGGGGTCGTCACCGCCACCGCCGGCGAAGAAGGCGTCCTTCGTCGAGGAGATCGTCGAGGGATAGATGGGGACGAGCTTGCAGAAGGCGAGCTGGTTGGCCCCGTTGGTGAAGAACTTGATGAACTCGGCCGCGGCCCGCTGGTGCTTGGACGCCTTGGGGATGGCGAAGGTCTGCTGGGCCAGGAGCAGGTAACCGCCGGTCTTCGTCTGGACGGGCTCGGTGATGAGCAGGTCCTTGTAGATGTCCGGGGCGTTCTTCTGGATGTTGAGCAGCGTCGCCGCGAACGTGCCCGCGGACAGGGCGAGCTGGCCGTTGTCCAGGCTCTGCGGGAAGTTGCGTACGTCCTTGGAGACTGCTCCCGGCGCGATGCCGTGCTTGTCGTAGCTCTGCTTGAACCGGTCGAGGAGGGCGGCGACCTCCGGGGTGTTGAACGCGGCCTTCTTCTTGTCGGCCGACAGCAGCTCGACGCCGTAGTAGCGCAGCACGAGGGGGGTGTTGATGCCGGGGATGTCGTTGGTGCCGTAGACCTTGGTCTTCTCGTAGACCTTGTCGGCCAGGGCGAGCGCCTCGTCGTAGGTCTTCGGCGGGGTCGTCCCGTCGAAGCCGGCCTTGGCGACGACGGACTTGCGGTAGATGCCCACCGGCGTGCCGCCGTTGTACCAGGGCACGGCGTACAGCTTGCCCGACACGCGCAGCGGCTCGACCAGGTTGGGCTGGAAGTCGGCGAGGTCGGCGGCCTTGAACGCGTCGTCGAGCGGGCTCAGCGACGGGACGAACCTGCCGATGTCGCTGGAGGCGAGGTTGACCGCGTCCGGGACGTCACCGCTGGCGACCGCCGCGAGCATCTTGGTCGCGATGTCCTGGCCCGGCACGTCGACCCAGTTGATCCGGACCTTGGGGTGGTCCTTCTGGTACTGGGCGATCAGCCCGTCGATGTAGGCGCTGTAGTTCTTCTTGAGGTTGATGGTCCAGAACTCGACCTCTCCCTCGAAGGGCTGGTCGTCGGCCACCGCGGCGGAGCCGTCCGACGTGCCGGCGACGCAGCCGGACGTCACGAGGGCCAGCGCGAGCGCGCCTGCCGTTAAGGCACTTCTCTTCATCACCGCGTACCTCCGCCAGAATATGGCCGTCCTTAATACCTTCTTTCGGCACCATGCCAGTCCGGGGCGCGGACCGTCAAGACTCGGGATTATGTGCACCTTGACGGTCTCAAGGGACCGTCTATAAGCTGCGGCCAAATTCTGGCCAGCCCTTATCGGTGCTTAGGTCGGCACTATTGGCAATCCAAGGGATGTGACGCCGATGACCACCAGCCGGATCCCAGGGCAGCGCTGGTACACGCCGTACCTCTTCCCGATCCCGGCCCTGGTGCTGTTCGGTGTCTTCTTCGCATGGCCGGCGATCACCGCGCTGCAGCTCTCGTTCACCGACTACGACGGGGTGACCCCGCCCGTCTTCGCCGGGGTGGACAACTTCGTCAAGATCATCGACGATGCCCGGTTCTGGACGGCCCTGCGCAACTCGCTGGTGTTCCTGGCGGGGCTGTTCCCGCTGCTCGTGGTGCTGCCGCTGCCGCTGGCCGTACTGGTCAACCAGAAGCTGCCCGGCATCAGGACGTTCCGGATGCTCTACTACCTGCCGGTCGTGACCTCGATGGTCGCGGTGGCGGTGGCCTGGAACTACGTCTTCCACCAGCAGGGCGTGCTCAACTGGCTGCTCACCGGCTTCGGCGTCCTCGACGAGCCGATCCAGTATCTGCTCGATCCCGCCTGGGCGCTGCCGGCGCTGATCCTCGTGGAGGGCTGGAAGAGCATGGGCGTCTACATGATGATCTACCTCGCGGGCCTCCAGACGATCCCGGCGAATCTGTACGAGGCCGCCAGGGTGGACGGCGCGAGCGCCTGGCGCCGGATGCGGGACATCACCGTGCCGCTCATGATGCCCTACATCGCGGTCACGATCACGATGACCATGCTGGACGCGATGCAGGCCTTCACCACCGTCTTCGTCATGACCAAGGGCGGCCCGCAGGACGCCACGCTCATGCTCGGCTACTACATCTGGTCCGAGGCGTTCGAGAAGTACGACATGGGCTACGCCAGCGCCGTCGGGCTCGTCCTGTGGGCCCTGCTGATCGTCATGGCTCTGCTCAACTACCGGCTCACCAGGGGAAAGCAGGTCGGGCATTGACCCCCAGACTCGGCTGGTGGCTGCGCCGGGCAGGCATGTACGTCCTGCTCACCGCGATCGCCCTGGTGTTCGTCGGCCCCTTCCTGATCCTGCTGTCGGCGGCGCTGAAGCCGTCCGGCCAGGCCGTCTTCTCCTTCCCGCCCGACATCATCCCCCGCCCTCCGGTCCTCACCTGGGCCAAGGAGGCGTGGACGGCCATCCCGTTCCCGCGCTACCTGCTCAACTCGACGCTCCTGGTCGTCGTGATGGTGCCGGCCTACATCCTCGTGTCGGCGCTGTGCGCCTACCCGCTGGCGCTGATGAACTTCCGCGGCCGGAGCGTGATCTTCTTCGCGATCCTGGCCACCATGTTCATGCCCGGCGAGGTCATGCTGCTGCCCAGGTTCCTGGTGGTCTCCCAGATCGGGATGGCCGACAGCTACCTGGGGGTGATCCTGCCGGGGCTGCTGTCGGCCTTCGGGATCTTCCTGTTGCGCCAGACGTTCGCCGGCGTGCCCCGCGAGGTGGTGGACGCCGCCAGGACGGACGGCTGCCACGAGCTGCGCATCTTCTGGCACGTCATGCTCCCCGCCGCCCGTCCCACCCTGGCCATCCTCGGCGTCTTCGGCTTCATCTCGGTCTGGAACAGCTTCATCTGGCCGATGGTCGTGCTGAAGGACTCCGCGCTCTACCCCATCGCGCTGGGGATCGCCTACCTAGCCGGCATCACCGGCACCGACGTCCGCAGCCTCGCGGCCGGCACCGTGATCTCGATCGTGCCGGTCGTCGTCTTCTTCATGATCATGCAACGTCACGTACTCGAAGGCATGAGCGGTGCGGTAAAGGGCTGACACCGCGTACCACCCCCCCGGAGGTGTTCGACCGATGTTGACACGCAGGCAGTTGACGCTCGGCGCGCTGGCCGCAGGAGCCCTGAGCGCGATGCCGGGCACGGCACGCGCGGCGGGCCACGACTACACGTCCCGCGCGACGTTCGACCTGTTCGACAAGACCTTCCACGAGAGCGGCGCCGCCGGCCAGCCGACCGACACCAACGAGCTCGGCGGCCTGGGCTGGGGCGCGTCCTACGTGCTCGCCGCCTACATCAGGATGTACGAGGCCTACCGCGACCCCTACTACCTGGACCGGCTCATCCACAACGCCGATCTGGTGCTCGCCCAGCGCGACTCCGAGCGCGGCGTGACCGACTACCGAGGTCTGTCGCTGCCCGCCTGGCGCAACCTCAGCTACACCGCGGGCGGCGTGAGCCTCCTGGACGCGGCCGGGCAACCGCTGCTCGAGGTGCGCAGCGCCCTGACGAACGTGAACGACGCGGTGGCCACCGTACGGGCGGGCACCGGCGAGGGCCGCTTCACCCTTGAGGTGGCCAACCCCAAGAAGAACCGGGTGTCCACCTTCGCCGAGCTGTCGATGGACCCGACCAGCCCCGACTACGCGGTGCGCCGGATCTTCGACGCCTACCCGTCGCCGAACATGGTCACGGCCAAGGACCTGCGCCCGTCCCCGTCCGGGAACGCGATGCCCGTGCCGGGCACGGCCAAGCTGGCCGCCGCGCCGGCGATCTTCACCGTGCACACCGGCATGATCACCTATCCGCTCGCCTCGTTCGTGCGGCTCGTCCTCCAGAACCCGCGCCTGCGCGCGAACCCCCGCTACCGGAGCAAGGCGGCCGAGTACCTCACCGCGGTCAAGGCCGCGGCGGCGGTGCACGAGCCCGAGTGGGTGCAGACCGACGCCGGGCTCGGCTACTTCATCTGGCTCAAGGGCATGCCCGTCCCGTACGACGGCGTCGAGCAGCCCACCAACCAGAGCCTCGGCCTGGGCCAGACCTACGCCGAACTGGCCGCCGCGACCGGGGACCCCACCTTCCGTGACCGCACCCGCCGCCTCGCCCGCGGCTTCGCCGGTGACCTGCGTACCGACGCCGACGACGCCTACGTCTGGCCGTACTGGCCGACCTTCGGCAAGCTCTACAGCGGCTACACCAAGGCCGACAACGTCTCCGAGTGGACCCCGTCGTACGGCACGCCGCCCAAGGGCGCGCAGCAGATGGAGGACCTGAGCCACGGCGGGATCGACGTCGAGTTCGCCGCCGTCGCCCACCGCTGGGGCTTCGGCTTCCACGACCGGGACCTGGCCCGCTTCGCCCGCACGTACACCAAGAACATGGCGACCACCGACAACGGCGTCGCCACCACCTTCGTCTCGGTGGACGGCGGCGGCGGCCTGGCACCGGCCGGCCAGTACCTCCAGGCGCCGCGCTACATGCCGGTGGCCCGCGGGGACAGCGCCCTCTTCCCGCACGCGCGGGCGGTGTACGTCGACCACGCCGTCGAGACACCGCAGGGCTCGACGCTGCTCTGCGTCGCCTACCTCAACTGGTACGCCCGCGGCGGCCGCTGACCACGAACACCCACGGGACCTCCGTTCCCCCTCTCCCCGAACGGGGGTCCTTCCAAGGGACCTCTCCCCCGACAGCCCGCCTTTCCCCTCGCCCCCGAAGCGGGCATCCCTCCTAAAGGACACCCACCACGACAGACCGCTGTCTTCTTCTCCCCCGAAGCGGGCATCCCCCCTAAAGGACACCCACCACGACAGACCGCTGCCTTCTTCTCCCCCGGAGGGGTCCCTCCCAAGGGACACCAGCCACCACGAACCGTCACAGAGACCGATACGGTCGCGTGACGAAACCAGGGTCTCCGGCCCTTGATCGAGCCCGCCTCCGTTCAGCTGTATCGTGCCTGAGGTGAACGGGGTCGAGTTGTTCCTGCTCGGGCGGACGCTGATGAAGATCGGCGAGGAGGCCATGCCCACCGAGGGCATCGGCGAGCACTCCACCAGCGTCCGGACCGTCCTCATCGTGGTGAGCGACGTCCGGGAGCATCCCGGCACCTCCGTGGGCGAGGTGGCGGCCCGCACCGGCCTGCCGCAGAGCGCCGTCTCCGCCGCCGTCGCGCGGCTGAAGTCCGTGGGCGCCCTGGAGACCATGACCGACCCCCGCGACCGGCGGCGCTCCCTGATCAGGGAGTCGCCGCAGGTTTCGGATCGGGTGTCGGAGGTACGTGCCGCGCCGGTGGACGACGCCGTGGCCGCGGCCCTCGACACCGACGACCGGCAGGACATCGCCGAGACGGTCGAGATGCTGGAGGAGCTGGCCCGGCGCCTCATCCCCGGGACGCTCAGCCGTTAGCCGTACGAGGGAGTTGATCGACATCGAACGCACCGTGATCGACGGCAGGCCCGTCGAGGCGCCGGAGGTGACGCTGGCCGTCTCGGCGAGATACGGGCACTTCACCGCGATGCAGGTCAGGCAGGGCCGGGTACGCGGCCTCGACCGCCACCTCGACCGGCTCGACCGGGCCACCGAGGAGCTGTTCGGCCGCCCGCTCGACCGCGGGCTCGTGGTCGACTCCATCAGGTCGGCCCTGGGTTTGGACCGGCGGCAGGCGGCCGCGCCCGACGCGTCCGTACGGGTCTATGTGTGCGAGGTCGCCCGCCTGCACGTGCTGGTGACCGCAAACCCTCCCACCGACGTCGCCACCACCCCGCGGAGCCTCAGATCGGTCCGCTACCAGCGCTTTCTGCCGCACGTCAAGCACACGGGCGGCTTCCCCCAGGGCTACCTGGGGCGGCGGGTGCAGGCCGAGGGCTTCGACGAGGCCCTGCTCACCGCGGACGACGGGGTGATCTCCGAGGGTTCGATCACCAATCTGGGCTGTTTCGACGGCACCCGGGTGATCTGGCCGGACGCGCCCATGCTGCACGGCATCACGATGCAGCTCATGGAGGCGGGGCTGACTCAGGCGGGCGTGCCGTACGAGAGCCGGGTGTTGCGGGTGGCGGATCTGCCGGACTTCGAGACGGTGTTCCTGACCAACTCGCACGGCGTCGTGGCCGTGGGGCAGGTCGACGATCTGACGCTGAAGGTGGACGAGGCGGCGATGGGCCGGCTGATCGGCTACTTCGAGGGCATGCCATGGGAGGAAATCAATCATTCTTGATACATCATTCTTGATGCATTAAGGTGAGTGCCATGGAAACTGGCATGTTGCGGGTGGCCGGCGCGCACCTCTACTTCGAGCTACGGGGCACCGGCCCTGTCCTGCTGATCTCGCAGAGCGGCGAGGGTGACGCCGGACGCAGCGTCGACCTCGTGGACCGGCTCGTCTCCGACCACACGGTGATCACGTACGACCGGCGCGGGCTCTCCCGCAGCACCCTGGACGACCCGGCCCGGGGCGCGACCGTCGAGGAGCACGCCGACGACGTCCTGCGCCTGCTCGACCACCTGACCGGCGAGCCGGTGACGATGCTGGGCATGAGCTTCGGCGCCACCATCGGGCTCCACCTGATGGCCAGCGGCCGGCTGAGCAGGCTGATCGCGCACGAGCCCGTCGCGCCATGGCTGCTCCCCCCTGACGAGTGCCTCGGCCACCGGCGGGAACTGGCCGAGGGGCAGGAGATCTATCGGCGTGACGGTCTGCCCGCCCTGCTCAAGGAGATCAGCAGGACGCTCGGCATCGACCTCGCCGCCAAGGACGTCGAGCCGGACCTGACCCCGCAGCCGATGACCGAGCGGCGGATCGCCAACTTCGGCTACTTCGTGGAGCACGACTGGACGGCGATCATCGCCGACCAGCTGGCCCCGGCCACGCTGAAGGGCGCCCCGATCGTGCCCGTCGCCGGTCGCGCCACGCCGCACACGGTCTTCGACCGCCGGTGCGCCGAAGAGCTGGCGCGGCTGCTCGGCACCGAACTTGTGCACTTCCCAGGCGGCCACAACGGCAACACCTCGCACCCCAGGGCGTACGCGGCCTCACTACGCGAGGTCCTCTCGTAGTGACGGCTGCGCGAGGTCCTCGCGTTGTGACGGCTGCGCGAGGATCTCGCGTAGTGACGGCTGCGCGAGGATCTCGCGTAGCTCTTTCGCGCAGCCGAGCCTCCGGAACCCTGCCGTCGCTTCGACCTTTCCCGAAATATCGCCACCGTAGGTGAAGTGTCGGCGATCATCCCAGCATGGACGCTGCGGAATTCCGCCCCGAAGACCTCGAACGGATCACCGCCCAGGCGGAGCAGATGCTGCTCCGCGTCGAAGGGGTTCGCAAGGAGGTCGACGTGGTCGTCGGCCGGGGCACCGGCGCGGACGGGCAGGTACGGGTGGCCGCCGGCGCCGACGGGCGGCTCGTCGAGCTGGTCATCGCCCCGCGTGCGATGCGCCTGGACAGCCAGAAGCTCGCCGAGGAGCTGCTGCGGGCCGCCCAGCAGGCGCATGACGAAGCCGACAGGAAGGCCAGGGCGGTCATGGCCGACACGCTCGGCGAGTCGATGCCGACCCAGCGGGAGCTCGACGACCGGTTCAGCCAGATCCTCGAGTCCTTCGAATCGTCGATGGACGAGCGCATGCGGGCCATCGACGAGCGGCGCCGGGACACGACCTGACCGACACTTCGAGGTTGTTTGAAGAATGCTCCCAGCCGACCCCGCCGCTCTAGGGTGTCGGCGGGTATGCATGTGCGCAAATGTCGCGGGATGTGAATTTGGTGGCCATTCGGTGGCAGAAGGCGGCACGGCGGAGGGTGGCGGGCCTCGTCGCGCTCACGGTCGTCGCCGCGCTCACGGGCATCGGGTTCTTCCTGGGCACGGGTGTGTCCAGCGCCCGGCCCAAGCTCGCCGACATCGGCGCGTGGCTCGCCAGCGCGCTCAACGGTGAGGTCGTCCACGCCAACGGCCTGTCCGGCCAGATAGATGGCCGGGTGGACCTGGCCGCCGCGAAGGGCGACGAGCTCAAGGTGGTCCAGGACGGCAACAGCGTGCTCGTCGTCGACGAGTCGACCGGCCAGGTCAGCCGCATCGACCCCACCCAGCTCGAAGTCGCCCAGACCAAGAGCCTGGGCGCCGGCGGCACGCAGCTGGTCATGGGTGCGGGCAAGGCGTACGCGATCGACCCGCGGGCGGGCACCGTCCAGCAGGTGAACCCCCTGACCGTGGACACGATCGGCGCCGCGATCACGCTCAAGGGCCCGCTCGGCCAGGCGGGCATCGACAAGAACGGAACCCTCTGGGTGCCCGTACCGGAAGAGGGCACGCTGGCCCAGATCAACGGCGCCCAGCAGGGCAAGGCCGTGACCGTGGGCGAGCCGGGCGACCCGCTCACGCTGACCATGGCGGACGGCGTACCGCTGGTCACCAACTCCGCCGCCGCGTCGGCGATGGTCATCGGCTCTACCGGTACGCGGCTCACGGTGAGCCTGCCCAGCACGGTGACCGAGGCAGGGCGCGGCGGCATGCTGATGCCCGCCGTCGCCGAGGCCACGATCGTCCCGATGCTCGCGCCCAAGCAGGGCGCGCTGGTGCTCGTGGACACCGCGAGCGGCGCGCTGAGCACCGTGTCGGTGAAGGGCGGCAAGCTCGGGCCGCCGCAGGCTCTCGGCCGCCGCGTCTACATCGCCGACGAGAGCACCGGGCGGCTCATCGTGTACGACACGGTGGCCAAGAGGTTCGACGCCGAGAAGGTGATCACCGGTAAGGCGGGCCCGCTGGAGGTGTTCGTCAAGGACGGCCTGCTCTGGGTCAACGACCAGTTCAGCGAGACCGCGCTCGTCGTCGAGCAGGACGGCAGGGCGCACCGGGTCGGCAAGTACGACGAGGCACTCGGCCAGAAGGACACCCCCACGCCGCTGCCCGTACCCACCGGCACGCCCACCATGGCGCTGCCGACCACCGTCCCGACCCGGCAGACCACCCAGCCCACGGCACGCCCCACGGTGACGGTCACGCGTACCCCGAAACCCACCCCGACGAAGCGCTCGGAGACCCCCAGCCCGTCCCCGACCAGCACCCCGACGCCTACTCCGACCCCGACACCCACGCCCACACCGACGCAGACCCCCGGCCCGCCGGGCACCGTAACGGCGAACTCGGGACCCGGCTGGATGGAGATCGTGTTCACCCCGTCGAGCCAGGGCAAGGCCACCGGCTACACACTCAAGGGCGCCCCGGACAGCGCGAACGTGACCCCGGACCGCGTACGGTCCGACGGCCCCTTCCAGTTCCGGGTCACCGGAGGCCGGTGCGACCAGGAGTACACCTTCCGCGTCGCGGCCCAGTACGACGGCGGCGAGTCCGTCTCCGACCCCACCATCCCGGTACGCCCCTGCGTCGCCCCGGGCAGACCGGCGAGCTTCGAGGCCAAGGGCAAGAACCACGGCGCCGACCTCACCTGGTCGGCTCCCGACAACGCCAAGGACGGCGGCGTCAGCTACGTCCTCGAAGGCCCCGGCCAGCACCCCGGCACGCTCGACGGGACCGGCGCGGAGGTGACCGGCCTGAAGAACGGCCAGGACTACACCTGGACATTGCGCGCCAAGAACGGCGCCGGCGAGGGCCAGGAGCGCGCCGAGGCCAAGGCCGGGCTGCAGCCGCCGTCGGCACAGTTCCGCAACGCGCACAACGACAACAGGGACACCCTGATCCGGTCCGGCCCCTCGGCGGGGGCGGAGTCCGGCCGCATCCCCCAGGGCGAGTACATCACCATGACCGTGATCTGCCAGACCAAGGGCGCGGGCTACACCGACGACGACACGGGCATGAGCAGCGACGTCTGGAACAAGGTGGAGTCCAGCCGGGGCAGCGGCTGGCTGAACGACGTGCTGATGGACACCCCGAAGGGGGGATTCCCCGCCGCCCCCCTCTGGGAGTGCGAATGATCACCAGAGCCGGCTGGGGCACCCTGGCCGCCTCCGTGCTGCTGTACGCCGTGGCGGCGCCGCTCGGCTACCAGCAGGCGGGCGCGCTGTCGGTCGGCGGTATCGCCGCCGTGGGCGCCGGTCTGCTGTGGACGCTGCGCCGGCCACGCCTGGAGGTACGCCGCGAGGTCACGCCCGTCAAGGTCGCCAGGGGCGAGGCGGCCATCGCGATGCTGCGCGTCACCAACAGGGGCCGCTGGCGGCGCGACGCCCTGGAGGCCCACGACACCTGCCGGGACACCGCGATCGTGGTCGGCGTACCGCCTCTGGCCAGGAACTCCACCGGAACCGTGTCGTACCGGCTGCCCACCCGCAGGCGCGGCGAGACCCCGGTGGGCCCGCTGCGGCTCGACCGGGCCGACCCGTTCGGCCTGGCCCGGCGCACGACCTCGTACGGTCAGGCGGACCTGCTGCTGGTCCGGCCGCGTACGGTGCCGCTGGAGCCGCTGAACTCCGGCAGGCGACGCCACCTCGACGGCTCCGCCTCCCGCTCGCCGAGCGGCACGATCACCTTCAACGGCGTCCGCGACTACGTGATCGGCGACGACCTGCGGCACATCCACTGGCGCTCCACGGCGCGTACCGGGACCCTCATGGTCAAGGAGCTGGAGGACGTCAGCCTGCCGTACACGACCACGATCCTCGACACGCGCGCCGACTCCTACGGCGACGACGACGAGTTCGAGCTGGCGGTGGACGCGGCCGCGTCGGTCGCCTGGTCGGCGAGCCGCCGCCGCTTCCCCGTACGGCTGCTGACCGGCGCCGGCGAGCTGCTGTCCGCCAAGGGCGGCGCCGAGGAGGCCGAGGAGGTGCTCGACCGGCTGGCCCTGGTCGAGCGGACGGCCGACGCGGAGACGCCGGTGGACGCGGTACGCCGCGCGGGCTCCGGCGGGGCGCTGATCCTGGTCACCGGGGCGCGGACCGCGCTGTCGAGCGTCGCGTCGGTGCGGCGGCGCTTCGACCAGGTGGTCTGTGTCTGGGTCGGGGCCTCCTCAGGCGACAGACCGCCGATGGTGCCCGGTGTGACGGTCATCGAGATCGGCGAACTGGCCGAACTGGCGGCGGCATGGCCGCGCTGACCACCCCGCCGGACCGGCCGGTCGCTCAGCCCTCGCCGGACGTGCCACCTACGCCGGACGTGCGGGCCATGCCGGACGTGCGGGCCATGCCGGACGTGCGGGCCATGCCAGACGTGCGGGCCATGCCAGACGTGCGGCCCATGCGGTCGGACGTGCGGCCTGGGGTGTCCGAGGCCGTACCGCTGCCGCCTGTGCCCGAGTGGCGGCGGGTGGTGTCGGTCGTCATCGTGATCCTGCTGGCGGGTACGGCCGGGCTGGCGTTCGACGGGGTGTTCACTCTGAGCGCCCTGCTCCCCGTGGTGACCGTGGCGGCGGTCGTGCCGGGGGTGGTGTCGTACGCGCTGGCCAGGATCTTGCCGCTCTGGGCGTCTCTGGCCGTGAATCTCCTGGCCTGGCTGGTGGCGGTGTCGGCGATGCTGTTCAGGGCGCAGGCCCTGGCCGGGTTCCTGCCGAGTCCGACCAGTGTGCGGGCCGCGCTGCTCGGGGTGCGCGACTCGGGGAAGGCGCTGCTCACGACCATTCTGCCGGCCGAGGGGGACGGCAGGACGATCGTGCTGGCGCACTTCCTGGTCTGGGCGGCGGCGGTGGCCGGGGCCGAGCTGGCCCTGCGGACCAGGGCGGTGGCGCTGCCCGCGGCCCCGGCCGTACCGGTGCTGGCCGCCGCCGTCGTGCTGGGCGTGTCCGGTCCCGGGTCGCGGCTGCCGACGCCGGCCGTCCTCGTCGGGCTGGCCCTGGCCCTCGCCCTGGTCCGGGCGGCCCGAGCGGCCAGGACGTTCGCGGCGGGCGTGCCGCTGCTGGCCGTCCTCGTGCTGATCGCCGTCGCGGCCGGGCCGGTGCTGCCGTTCGCCGCCAAGCCGTACGACGTGCGGCAGTTGGTGGCTCAGCCGCCCCCGCGCCCGCTCGCCGGAGTGAGCCCGCTGGACCAGGTGTCGGCCTGGCTCCAGAACCCCTACCGCCAGCTCTTCACCGTCAAGTCCACGACCGAGGCGAACTGGCGGCTGGCCGTACTGGACCGCTTCGACGGCGTCACATGGACCTCCGGCGCCGGATACCTGCCAACGGGCGGCCGAGTCCCCGGCGAGGGGGCCGCAGGCTCCCTCGACATCGTCGAGCAGCAGTTCACGCTGCAGAAGCTGACCGGGCCCTGGCTGCCCGCGGCGGACCGCCCGCAGCAGGTGAGCTTCACCGGACCGGCGCCCGTCCCCACGAACAGCACCACGATCAGCGCCACAGGCGACACCACGAGCGGATCCGCGGCCGGCCTGATGGCCGACCCGGCCACCGGAATGCTGGCGAGTACTGCCGCCGCCCCCGCTCGCGAGGGCATCACGTACCGGGTCATCTCGGGCATCCGCCGCTACTCCGCCGCAGAGCTGCGCGAGGCGGTCCCCGCCGCTGACCAGGCCGCTCTGGCGCTGCCCAACGGCCCCGACGGCCGTACTCCCCCGCAGCGGGGCCGCCTCGCCGCCATCGCACGCAAGGCCACGGCCGGTGCCACCAGCCCCATGCAGCAGGCCGTCCGACTGGCCGCCTACCTGCGCAAGCACGCCCAGTACGACGTCAACTCCCCGCCGGGGCACAGCTATCGCAGCATCGAGTTCTTCCTCACTGAGGCGAAGAAGGGCACGACCGAGCAGTTCGCGGCGTCGTACGCGCTGCTCGCCCGCTCGCTCGGCCTGCCCAGCCGGGTGGTCGTCGGCTTCGGTCCGGGCAAGGCGGAGGGCGGCGGCGTACGGCAGGTGCTGGCGGGTGATGTGCTCGCCTGGGCGGAGGTGGAGTTCAAGGGGATCGGCTGGGTGCCGTTCTACCCGACCCCGGCGCGCAGCCACGCGGGCCAGAGCGGCGACGTGGCCGAGGGCGTGTCCAAGCAGCGCCAGGAGGTCGAGCAGGAGATCAGCAGCGAGAACGCGGAACCCGCTCCCACGCCTACGCCCCACCGACCCACGCCGAAGCCGTCGGCCCGCCAGAAGAAGGCGAGGATCGCCTGGCTGCCGGTCGCGGGCGCCGTGGCCGGGGGCCTGCTGGGCGGCTACCTGCTGGCGGTGACCGTCCTGCCGCCTCTGCGCCGCCGACGCCGCCGGGCGGGCGATCCGCGGGCGCGAGTGGCGGGCGCGTGGCGGCAGACGGTGGTACGGCTGCGCGCCGCCGGAGTTCCGGCTTCGTCGCGCGTCCTGACGGCTCGTGAGGTGGCCACGCTGGGGGTGACGGCTTTGGGCGCCCCTGCGTACGAACCGCTGACGGCGCTGGCGGACCTGGCGAACCTCACTCGCTTCGGTGACGCCCCCGTGGACCAGGCAGCCGCGGACACGGCCTGGCGGCACTACGCGGACGTCGACGTGCTGGTCAGACAGAAGGTCGCGATCCCGCGCCGACTGGCCCATCGCCTGGCACCCGGCTCGCTGCTCCGCTGAGGGGGTCGGCTGAGTCGATCACTGTCTGGTCAAGGGAGACGGGCGCTGCGGGAATCGCACGGCCTGGTGGGATCGTTGTGACCAGTGTGCTCGCTTGGCGACGGGCACCGTTCCCAGTGATCCTCTATACGGCTGCCGTCGTCACCACCACGCGACGCCTTGCTAACATCCCTTGATCAACCGCTGCGCCTGGAGTGTGCATGACCGACCGTCTCACCACCGCGCTGATCAGTCAGGCGGCCGAACGGTTGCGGCCGGTCGTACGTCGCACCGCCCTGGAGCCGAACCAGCGGCTGTCCGACCTGCTCGGCGGTCAGGTGCTGCTCAAGCGCGAGGACGCGCAGGTCTGCCGCTCGTACAAGGTGCGCGGAGCGTTCAACCTGATCGCCTCGCTCACGGATGAGGAGCGGCGGCGCGGTGTGGTCTGTGCGAGCGCGGGCAACCACGGGCAGGGAGTGGCGTTCGCCTGCGCGCGTCTCGGGATAGGCGGGCGTGTGTACGTACCGTCCACCACACCACGGCAGAAACGCGAGCGCATCGCGGCGCTCGGCGGCGACCGGGTGGAGGTCGTGGTCGGCGGCGGCACCTACGACGAGGCGAGCACCGCCGCGCACGCCGACAGCGAGCACACCGGTGCGATCTATGTGCATCCGTTCGACGATGTCAGGACGATGGCCGGGCAGGGCACGGTCGGCCTGGAGATCCTGGCGCAGTCCGGGGAGGCGCCGCACACCGTGGTCGTCCCGGTCGGTGGCGGCGGTCTGATCAGCGGCATCGCCGTCTGGCTGCGCGAGCACTCACCCCGCACCCGCATCGTCGGCGCCGAACCCGCCGGAGCGGCCAGCATGCGCGCCGCCCTCGACAATGGCGGCCCCCTCGCCCTGCCCGAGCTGGACACCTTCGTGGACGGCGCCGCCGTCGGAAGGGTGGGAGACGCCACGTTCCCCCTGGTCAAGGACTTGGTGGATGAGGTCGTCGCGGTCGATGAGGGTGCGGTGTGCACCGAGATGCTGGATCTGTACCAGACCGACGGCATCATCGCCGAGCCCGCCGGAGCCCTCGCGGGGGCGGCGGCCCGTGAGCTGCTGCCGTACTCCTCCGGAGGGCCGCTGGTGTGCGTGGTGTCGGGCGGCAACAACGACGTCAGCCGGTACGGCGAGGTGCTGGAGCGCTCTCTCGTGCACATCGGGCTGCGGCACTACTTCCTGGTGACCTTCCCGCAGCGTCCCGGCGCTCTGCGGCACTTCCTGGACGAGGTACTGGGCGATGGCGAGGACATCATCGCCTTCGAGTACGTCAAGAAGAACAACCGCGAAACCGGCCCGGCGCTCGTCGGCATCGAGCTCGAGCGGGCCAGCGATCTCGACAGTCTCCTGTTCCGCATGAAGGCCAGCCCGCTCACGGTGGAGCGAGTCCCACCTGGCTCGCCGCTGTTCACCTTCCTTCTCTGACCTCCCGCCACGGCGTGCTGGCGGTGAACAAGCTGCTCTACATGGCTGTTCCGAAGATCGCGACTGTGCAGCCGTTCTATCTGATCGATCCGGCTCGATCGCGGATGTCACCGACGGAGGCCGCGACGAGCGGGGCCGCTGCCGCGAACAGCCCGCTTGTGGGCACGGAAGACATGCGGCCGATCGACCTTGTGGTGTGTGGGACCGTCGCCGTCAACCGCCAAGGGGTACGGATAGGCAAAGGGGTGGACAACGGTTCGACGAAGGTGCAGACGAACGCCCCGTCGACGCCTGCGGTGTCGAGGATCACCAAATCCTCGGCGATTCTCCTCGCTTGCAGGGCTTCGTCTCGGACATGGTCGCCCTTCGCCAATCGGGGATGGATTGGCGTGCGCCAGGAACGCCTCCAGCGGCGCGAGGTGCCGACCGGCCCGGACTTCGCTGAGAAGGTTCGCAAGCCGTCGGCGAAACGTTCGGCCCGCGATGATGCCACGCATGAACAGAGTGGACTCCGTGGCCACGCTGAACACCAGCCGGTCGGGTGATCGACGGCGCAGCCGTTCGGCCTCCTGAGCGGCCGCGGTGATATGTTCCAGCGTATCTTTGGCGCCTTTGTCCCATAACTCGGGCGAAAACCAGACCTCCAAGCCGAGCGCCAGGGCCGCCTCGGCGGCGAACGTGAGACGGTCCAGGTCCCGGCCGCAGATTTTGACCGCATTGCAATGGAGATCGTGCCGGATGATCTCCAGTTCGCGGCGCACGATCTTCGGATCGAAGACGGGGCGCCAATTGACGCCCAGCACCCTGCCTACGTCGTAGAGCACGCCCTTGCGCCTCATCACCGCGACCTGTCTTCGCCGGCTGCGACCATCTTCTGTATCGCCTGACGAGTCACTCCCAGCTCACGGGCCAGGTCAGACTGGGAGAAACCCTCGGCCAGCAGGGCGTCGATGAGCTGCCGTCGCTCGCGAGCCAGCTCCCGCGCGATGCGCGCATGCTCGATGGCTGCGGCCCGGACCTCCTTGAGCTTCGCGATGAGCTGCGCGTGCGCCGGTGATTCGATGTATTTACTCACCCGGCCAGAATGACAACCCCCAGTTGTCACTGTCAACCCCCCGTTGTCGCAGGGGCTGCCGGCGGCAAATTGTGATCTTGTCATCGCCGGGTCCTGCCGTTGCGTGGGTAGCGCCGCGACCGTTTGGGAACGATGGCGTCATGGAGTTGTACACCGCCGCGCCGTCCGCCGAGTGGCGGGACACCAAGGCGACGCTGCACCGGTTCTGCCAGGTAGTGGGCAAGATCCGGCTCGCCTCGACGATCCGGCGCAACCACTGGTGGAACGCGCCGTTCCACGTCACCGGGCGAGGGATCACCACCCGTCCGATGGGACAGGCCGACGGCAACCCGATCTTCACGATCGACTTCGACTTCGTCGGCCACCAGCTACTCGTCAGCACGGTGGACGGCAGGGCAGTGTCGTTCGCGCTCCCCGGCCAGTCGGTGGCGTCCTTCTACCAGCACACCATGCGGGCACTGACGGCCCTGGACGTGCGAGTGGACATCCCCGTGCCGCGGCCGTTCGACCTGCCCGACTCCGACCGGCCGTTCGCCGACGACACCGAGCACGCGCACTACGATCCGGCCGAGGTCACCCGCTACTGGCAGGTCCTCAGCCAGGTGAACCTCCTGCTGGAGGAGTTCTCCGCGGGCTTCTCGGGCAAGATCAGTCCGGTGCACCATTTCTGGCACACCTTCGACATCGCCTGCAGCCGCTTCTCCGACCGGACGATCGACCAGCCGCCCGGAGCCGACCCGGTGACGCGGGAAGCGTACTCGCGGGAGGTGATCAGCTCCGGCTTCTGGTTCGGCGACGACGCCTTTTCAGACCCGGCCTTCTACTCCTACACCGCTCCCGAGCCCGAAGGCCTGGACAACGAACCCCTGAACCCCGCGGCCGCGCGGTGGATCGAGCAGCGAGGCGGCCATCTGGCCGTGCTGCGCCACGCCGACGCCCTGGCCGAGGCCGATCCGCGCGCCGCCGTCCTCGCCTTCTACGACAGCGCCTACCAGGCCGGAGCCCGGCGCGCCGGCTGGGACATCGCCCGGCTCGCCTGCCCCGGCGGGGTCACCGATCCGGAGCTGAGCGCCGGAAGGTGACGGGCCGCGCACTTGGCGGGCAGCTGGTGCGGAGTCCTGTTCGACGCCGTCAAAGCGCCCGTACGGCGACGGCTGAAGCTCATTACCATTCGGCCATGATCTTCGACCTTTCGATACTCCTGAGAATCGGCCTGGCCATGGCCATTCCCGCGGTGTTCGCCTGCGCGTCTGTGGCGATCGCGGGGCAGTCCGCCCCATGGAATCGCCACGTACGCATACGCCGGCGACATGTGGTCGGGGGATTGTTCCTGTCGTTCATCGGCGTCGGGATGATGGCATTCGGTGCGTGGTCGGCGCGTGCAGATACGCGCTACGGCGCCATCTACTCGATCGGGATCATGCTGGTGACCCTCATAGGCGGAGGTCTGCTGCTCTTCGGTTTCGGCCCGTTCGCCTCGTGGCTGCTGGAAATCCTCGGTCGGTACGCGGAACGGCTGCCGCTGCCCGTTCGCCTGGCGGCCCGCGACCTGGCCGGTCGTCGCCCGACCACGGCTCCCGCGATCACCGTGACGATGATGGCGACGAGCTTCGGCATCGCGCTGACGATCGTCGCGGTCGGCATGACGGCGCAGGACAGGGCCGCCTACTCCCCCAGCGCCCGGCCCGGCACCCTCGTGGTGAGGTATTTCTCGGCGGAGCAGGCCGATGCCGTACGTGCGGCGATCCAGCGGGAGTTACCCGGGGTTCCCATCGCCCAGAGTGAGAGTCCGCGTGAATACCGACACTTCAACACGTATGCCGAGAACGTCGGCCTGCTGGAAGAGTCCGTCTACCCGCACGAAGTCATCGGCGACGAGGCACTGCTGCGGTACATCACGGGCGACCAGTCGACGCCCTACGACGAGGGCAAGGCCGTGGTGGTCATGAACGCCGACGTGAAGGTCGACTCGGTCGAGATCGGCTACGACGTGACCGGGAACAACGGCCCGCTGGCGACCAAGACCATCCCGGCGATCGCCGCCAGAACCGTCGACCCGAACATGCAGACGATCTTCGTCCCGGCGAAGGTCGTCCGGGATCTCGGATATCAACTGGAGCCGGGCGAGCTGATCGTCGATCCCTCCCTCCATCGCATCTCGGCGGGCGAACAGGCGCGGCTCGACAGCCGGCTGGGCGACGTCGCGGAAACCTATGTCGAGCGGGGGTTCCAGGCTGAGACCACCTGGCTGGTCGTCGCCGCGGCGACGCTCCTCATCGCCCTCTGCGGTGTATGGGCCGCCGGGGACGGTAAAGATACGAGTTCGCGAGCGAGTCGGGTGCTGAGGCGGGCCGGCGACGGATCGGCCGCGACTTTCCGGTGGTTCGCCGCTTGCCGTGCGGGGCTGAGCACGCTGTGCGGAACGGTGTTGGGCGCGGTCGCCGGGTGCCCCATCGGGATGTTGCTGCTATGGCCTTTGACGGCGTCGAACTCATGGGAGTCGCCGCCACGGGTGCCCTGGGAGACCCCGTGGCCGGTGATCGCGGCGGTGGCCGTCGGACTGCCCGTCCTCGCCGCCGCCCTGGGCGGACTCCTCGCGCGTGAGCAAGCCGGCGGTGAGCCGACCGCTACTCCGTGATCAGGTGGGTGGGGTGGCCAAGGGGAGGACGATGGGGGGTTGGACCTGTTCGTCCCGGCCGCCTGGGTCGGTTTCCACCGCGCCGCGGATGCACAGGGACGGTGACCAGGCGACGGACGACGGCTGGCCGAGTCTGACCACCGTGCCGACCTTGAAGCAGTAGCCCGTGGCCGCGTCCAGGGCGCCGACCGTGAACGTGCTGCTGCCGCTCCCCATCGACAGCACGCGATCACCGGGCGACTGCTGGAGCACCATGGGGAAGTCGCTCTTGCGCTGCTGCTTCCAGGACAGCGTCACGGTTGTGCCGTTATCGGTCACCAGCCTGAGGTCCTTGGGTCGCTGCGCGCTCATCGCCGCCGCGTCCCGGGTCTTGGCGGGGCGGGCGATGGACGGCCCGGTGGAAGGCAGGACGGACGGCAGGGCGCTGGGTGGCGATGTCGCGGCGGTCGAGTCGGATGGCTTGGCGGTCGTCGTGGAGTGCGCGTTGCCCGTTGTGGGGTCGGTGCCTCCGGTCCCGGCGTCCGTGCCTCCGGTCGTGGCGGACTGGGGCTCCAGGGTGATCCGCGGTGGGGTCGACGGGCGGCCGTTCATGGCGGCGGCGACGCTGGCCGCGCCGATCAGTACGGCCAGGCCGGAGGTGCCGGCGATGAACAGAGGGACCTTCCTGCTCCTGCGCCTCGGCTCCGCCGGTGCCTGCGGCTGCGCCGTACCCGGCTGGTGGGAGGACGGATAGAGCGGGCGAGGCGGTCGGGGAAGTGAAGCCGAGCGGTCGGGGTCGACGGTCCAGACGAGAGCGCGCGGTATCGACGTCTCAGCGGCCACCGCCGACGACGGCACCGCCAGCGCTGGTGGCGAGTCTCCAGGCCCGGTCTGCGAGGGCGTCAGGCGGGAACTCGGGACGACCAGTTTGTAGGTGGATGGGGCCGCTTGGTGGTCGTTGGGTGGGGCCAACTGGTCCAGGGCGGCGTGGGCGAAGCGGGTGGCGAGATCGGCGGCCGTGGGGCGGGAGTCTGGGGACTTGGCCATCGCCTGGTGGACGGCGTCCACGAGGTCGGGCGGCAGGCCGGGGGACGCCAGGGGCAGCGGCTCCTCGCTCAGTACGCCGAAGACGAACCGGGCCGAGGTGTCCGGGCCGTCCAGGGCGAACGCGGGCCGCCCGGCGAGCAGTTCGTACAGCATCGACCCGAGCGAGTACACGTCCGACGCCGGACTGGCCGAGCGGCCTTCGAGCAGCTCAGGCGGGGTGTGGACGGATACGGACGTCCCGTCGGGCAGCTCGGCCAGTGACATCAGCCCGCTCATGCCGAACCCGGTCAGTCTGGGCTCGCCGTTCTCGGGCAGGACCACGTTCTCCGGCCGTACGTCGCCGTGCACCCCGCCCGCCGCGTGGGTGGCCGCGAGCGCGGCGGCCACCGCGCGCGCGACGCGCAGCGCCTCGCCCGGCGGCGCCGGCAGGGTCCGGCCGGGTCGCTCGGCCAGCGTGTAGCCCCCGTGCAGCTCGGTCACCAGGTACGGGCGGCCGTCGGCGGTGGTGCCGATGTCGAGTACCGGGATCACGTTCGGATGGGCAGCGAGGCTATCGGGGAAGCGGAAGCCGCGCAGCAGCGGCTTGAGCCGGCGCTTGTCCACGCGGCGGCAGGCCAGGGACCGCAGCAGCACCGAGGCGCCGTCGCGGTCGGCCGTCGCGAGGTACGCGCTCCACGGCCCGTCCTGCCCGGCCCGCTCCTGGAGCCGGTAACCACGGACCTTCTCCGTCACCGTCATGCGATCACTGCGGGACCGCCCAGGTCATCGGTCTCGAACGCCTCGTCCTCGACCATCGGGAACCGGGTCCGTTCGCGGTCCTGTTCCTGGTCTTGGCCGCCACCTCCCATGCCAGGCGGGTACATGCCCATCGGCATCCCACCGGCCCCGCCCCGCGCGGCCCCACCCGCCGTCAGGCCGCCCGCGCCCTGTGCGGCCGTCGTGGCGGTGCCGGTCCCCGAGGGGCTCAGCGGGCCGGTGGAGGGCACGCCCGTGTTCACCCTGTGGGCCAGGTCGGGCGACATGGTGTCCGGGAAGCCGGCCAGGTTCGCCCTGGTGTCGGGCAGGCCGGGGGTTTTGAGGTCGCCGGGATTCTTCAGGTCCGGGGTCTGTGGGGTCTGAAGGTCAGGGGTCTTCACGCCGGTCTGGTCGAGTCCTGGAACGCCCGGAGTCTGAGCGCTGTTGGGGTCCGGGAGGTTCGTACCGGCATCGGTCGGGCGCTGGTTCGGGTCGGTCAGGCCGGACGGGTCGCCGATACCGGACGACGTGGGGTCGGTCAGGCCGGACAGGCTGGAGTACGGGCTGCCGAGGCCCGTGTACGGATCCGGGACGCCGCCACCCAGCCGGCCGTTGCCCGTACCGCCGAGTCTCGGCATCGGGCCGGGGTTGACGCCACCGCCCTGAGGAGGGGCCGCGCGCTGCTCCATCTCAGGGGAGATGTGGTCGTAGACCTCTCCCATGAACCTGTTGAGCTGCTTCAGATGATGGCGGGCCAGGGCGTGGGCGTTGCCATCAGTGCCGAAGGTGTCGCCTATGTCGTCATCCAGGCCAACGTCGCCGACTTGGGGGACGTTGTCGCGGAAGAACGGCAGCACCTGCTGGCCGTACCAGACGAGCGGGCGCCCGACGGTCTGAGCACCGTAGTTCACCGCGGCCATGTCCTTCTGGAGCTCGTCGATCTTCTTGAAGACGCCCTCCAGGGTCGCCCCGCCCATGGATCCGGCGAGGCGCTGGGCCTCGTCGTGCAGGTTCTTGATCGATGTCGCGACCGAGTCGGCGATGGTCACATAGCTGTTGCCGGCCTCCACGACCCTGCCAGGGTCGGTGTGGTTGAGGATCAGGTCGACGATGCCCTCGCTGGAATCGCTGTCGCCGCCCCCGACCGCGGCGATGTCGTCGACCAGCGGGCGGTTGGCCTCTCTGAGCTGGTAAAGGGTGTAGCCGCTCATGTCGCGGCCTTGCGCAGGCCGTCCGCCACGGTGCTGTCGGCGTCCATGGCCGTCTTCACGGTCTGGTCGAGCGTCTCCACGATGGCCTCGTAGACCGAGCAGAGCTGGGTGACGGCGAGCTGCATGTTGTGCTGCGCCTTGTCGGTGGTGGCCCGCAGATCCGCGGCCGCCTGCCAGGTGCCCAGGTGGCGATCGGTCAGCGTGGCGCGGGTGACGAGGGCCTCCAGGCTCGGCAGGTCACCCATTCCCCGGAGCCGGTCCAGGTCGGCGCGGAGCTTCTCCACGGGTGAGTCGGGACGCGGTTTGCCGGTCTCCGGGTCCACGAAGTCGGCGATCTTGATGAACATCTCCTTCTTCACCGTGCCCGGATCCACGCGGTTCGGGGCGAGCAGGGCGTCACGCTCTTCAGCCGACGGCGCGCCGGGAGGCGCCTCGGACGGGTAGTCGCCGATGCGGTGCCACTCGATGTTCTCGTCGTGGACGTTCGGGTCCGTCTTGGGCCTGGCGAGGTAGTCGGCGTAGTAGTCCTCCGTGGAGTTCGCGTAGCCGGCTTCACCGTTGTTCTGCGGTTCGCGCTCGTCACTCGGGGTGCCGACACCGGGCATGGGGCGCCCGTCCGTGGTGCCGCCTTCATCAGGTTTCGGCATGAATCTCTCCCCCGCACGTCGGTCTGCATGTCCTCTGTATCCCGCGCGGGCCGCATCACGGCGTCACTTCAAAATATTTGGAACGGAAGCCAGCTTCCCCTGCAAGCACCGATAAATGGTGCAAAATCCCATCCCATGCCCATGTCCTGGAGCGGCACGGCCGCCCTCGCCCTGGTGCTCGCCGTCACGCCCTTCACCGCCGCGAGAGCGGATGCCACCGCCGTCGCTCCCCTCACCGCCGCGTGGGCGGAGGCCGCTCCCCCCTGCAATCCGGAGGCCGGGGTCCAGGACGTCAGCGGCAAGCCCTGGCCGCAGGAGCGGCTGCGCTTCCAGCGGGTGTGGCGGCTGACCCGGGGCGAAGGCGTCACCGTCGCCGTGGTCGACAGCGGCGTGGACGCGCGGCATCCGCAGCTCGCCGGGGCGATCACGACCTCCGAGGACCTGACGGGCACGGACCAGCGCGACTGCGTGGGCCACGGTACGGCCGTGGCGGGGATCATCGCCGGCCGCGACCTCACCTCGCGCGGCGTACCGTTCCTCGGTGTCGCGCCGGGCGCGCGGATCCTGTCGATCAAGCAGACCGAGACGCCGGACGGCGAGGTGTCACTGCTGGCCCGGGGCATCAGGCGGGCCGCCGAGCTCGGCGCGAAGGTCATCAACGTGTCGGTGGAGGCGCACGACCAGCCGGAGCTCAAGTCGGCCGTCGCCTACGCGCAGAGCAGGGACGCGGTGATCGTCGCGGCGGCAGGCAACGTGAAGCGTGAGGACGGCGAGGTGACGCCCTCCTTCCCGGCCGACTACCCCGGTGTGATCGCGGTGGGCGCGGCCTCACCCGACGGCACGAAGTCGGCGTTCTCCAACGGCACCACCAGGGTCTCCGTCACCGCCCCCGGCTCCGGGATCACCAGCACGTGGACGGGCGGCGGCTACCGTACGGACCTGGACGGCACCAGTTTCGCCGCGCCGTACGTGTCGGGGGTCGTGGCGCTGGTCAGGGCCAGACATCCGGAGCTCGACCTGTGGCAGGTCAAGCGCAGAGTGGAACTGACGGCCGAGGGCGGCGGCGCCACCGGGACCGGCGCGGGCCTGGTCAACCCGCTGCTCGCGGTCACCGCCGTACTGCCCGACGCGGTGGAGAAGGCGGGCGGCGGGGCGCCGGTCGTCGTGGCCAAGGCCACCGCCCCCGACCCGCGCACGCGCGGGCTGGCCGTGGGCATCGCGGGAGGCACGGTCGCGGTGACCGGGCTGGTGGTGTTCGCGGCGATCATGCTCCCCAGGGCCAGGCGCCGGGGCTGGCGCGCCGGGTGATCCAACATTTCCAGGAATGTTGAAGTCAGGTCGGCCCTCCGGCGCACCGGCTTATGGTGCTCGCGTTGTCCCATGTTCGATACCGGGAGGTGAACCGTGGCGCAGCCGACCACTTATCAGCAGGGCAGTCAGCACGACGCGGCCGCTCGCGCGCTGACCGCGCACGAGCACATCACGCAGATCCACAACAGACTGCTCCAGATCCCCGAGCAGCTCGGCGGCTCCTGGAAGGGCGAGTCGGCGACCGTCTACACGCAGGTTCTCAACGAGTGGAACCCGCAGTTCAAAAAGGTCATCGACGCCCTCCACCAGATCGCCGAGAACCTCAAGGGCTCGGGGATCGAGTACGAGGAGGCCAGCACCTCCACCCAGGCCGTCACGAAGAACCTCATGGCCGCGCTCAACGGCGGTGCCGTCAAATGAGCGGGATCGACGTCAGGGAAGGATCTCAATGACCGGTGGCGGAGACATCATCCTCGCCGATTTCGACGAGATGGAAGAGATCGCGGCCGAGCTCGGCCGGGCGTACGCCAACCTCGTCGGCGAGCTGACCGACCTCGAGAACGACCTGAAGATCCTGGAAACCTGGGACGGCTCCGCGAAGGGCGTCTACCTGGAGGCCAAGCGCCAGTGGAACGAGGCCGTGGTGACGATGGGTGACACCATGCAGCGCTTCGGCCCGGCCCTGCACGACGCGACCGAGATCATGCGCGACGCCGAGCAGGCCAACGTCCGGCGCTGGGGCACCTGAGCCGAACGATGGCTGAAGGCGACAACGGGATACCCGCCGAGCTGGTCATCGACCCGGCGGCGGCCGGTGACCAGGCGATGTGCCGGCCGGACGCGCTGCTGGACGTCGCGGGAGCGATGTCGAGGGATCTGCTGCCCCGGCTCGAGTCGGCCGGGCACCGGGTGCCCGACCTGTCGTTCACGGCCGTCGGCGACTGGGATGTGGCACGGGGGTACGCCGAGACCATGCAACGGGCGCGCATTGCCACGGTGGACACGATGGGGTTCGTGACCGAGTTGGTCAGCAGGGTCGTCGAGGACCTCGTCGCCACCGCGAACACCGTCAGGGACGCCGACCAGCGGGCCGGCGAAACCGCTCGCCGAACCGGGTCTTCCGGACCTGCCGGATCTGCCGGATAGAGGGCCGCGTGGGAGAACCGAAGCCGATCAAGGAGGGCGCGCTGCCGGCGGGCGCGCCCGAGAGCTACGGCGGGCGCGACTCGATCCGACGGTTGATCATGAGCACCCGGCCGGAGGAGTTCGGCGGGGTCGCGGACGCCTACCAGTCGGCGGGCACGCTCCTCGACCAGACGATCAAGGAGTTGTCCCACTACGCCTCACGTCTCGTCGCCGATGGAAACTGGGGCGGCGAGTCGGCGCGGGCCATGCTCGGGCGGATGGCGCGGGTGCAGTCGTATCTCGGCACGCTGCGGAGCCAGATCGGCGACATCCCGTCATCCGTCCAGCAGGCCAGTCGTGCGCTGGCCACGGCGAAGGAGCAGTTCGAGCAGGCCACCCGGGAGCAGTACGCCACGGTGGACACCGGCTCGTACATCTCCCGGGAGCTGAGCAACGACCCCGACGCCGACGCCCGGCGTTTCCTCGCCGATCTGAACGGCCGCCTGGCGGACGCGCACGGGACCCTTCCCGCGCGCCTGCAATGGGACGCCGACCTGGCTTCCAGCGCGCCGTACCTGCCGGCACCGGTCGTGCGCGACAGCACGCCGACCGGTGGCGGGATCGACCTGGAGTCCACGCGCCCGGTCGCCCGGCTGGCCAGTGTGGATCCAGCGGCGCCGCCCGCAACCCCGGCATCCGTACCGGCGACAGCTTCGGGAGCGCCACTCGCGGCGGCGGTCCCTGGACCCGCCACTCCCCCGACCCTCGGGACGACGCCGGGCCAGGTCCCCGGGCTGATCACGTCAACGGGCGGAACCCCCTCCGTGGCCCAGCTCACCGGGTACCCGCCGACGACCGGCCCCACGCCGACCGGGACTCATCCCACGACGGGCGAGCCGACACGCTCCCTGACCGGCACCCGACCCGACGCCGCGCGGACCGACCCCATGCGGACCGACCCCATGCGGACCGGTGACCCGCGAACAGACGACGCGCGGACCGACGGCGCGCGGACCGATGACCCGTACCGGTCCGGCCCCATGCGCTCCGCCCTTGACGTCCTTGACGAGAGCCCCATCGCCGACCAGGCCCGCAGCCCGCTCGGTGGCCTCCCCCGCGAGACCGGCCCGTCCGTACGGCCCGGCGTCGTGCCGGTCGTGGACGGGACATGGCCCGCCACGAATCCCACATCGTCCGGCGGCCCCACAGGGGCGGCCGCCGGTACCGGTGGCATGCCGTTCATGCCGATGGGCGGCGGCCCGGCCGGGTACGAGGGTGCGCCGGTCGCGCACCGGACGGCCCCGCCGCCCCCTGATGAGCCGGGCCTGTTCCGTCCCGCGTACGATCCCGGCCAACCGGTGGTGGACTGACCATGACATCCGACAGCGACCTCAAACGCATGGAGATGAACGCCGACTCCGTCCGTGAGGTCGGCCGCAACATCGCCGGCAAGCCCATGCAGCGCCTCAACGACATGACCCGCGTCGTCGCGGGGCTCAACGTGCACTCCGGCGCGTACGGCCTGTTCGGCTTCTTCGGCTCGTCGCTGGCGGACGCGCTCGACCAAGTCAAGCTGGCTGCCCACCAGTACGTGTCGGCGACCAGACACGAGCTGGCCGAGATGGAGTCGAAGGCGTTCGACACGGCCAACACCGCCGTCCAGGGCGACGGCGCGGCCACCGGGGCGGCTGCCGGCATCACAGCCGTCTGAGAGCCGTCATTTGAGAGCAAGTCTGGTCGTCCGAGAGCAAGTCTGAGAGTGAGGACACATGCCGACACAACCGGACTCCGTGATCGCGGGCGCGGGCATGGCCCAGCTAGGTTCGGCGCTCCTGGGCGGCGGCCGCGCGAAATACGCGGCGATGATCATTACTCTCACGGTCGCCGACGCCCCGGAGCTGCGGCGGGCCGCGCACCAATGGGAGGAACTGTCGGCAGGGCTACGCGAGCACCCCGGGCTGGTCCAAGACTCCGTCAAGGATGTGCACTGGATGGCGACAAGCGCCGAGCTGTTCCAGCAGACGGTCGACACGCACAGCGACGAGGTCGCCGACAAGGCGGACCTGCCGCAGGCCACGGCGGACTCCATGCGCACCTCGGCCGACGCTCTCGACTTCGCTGGGAACCTGATGTTCGACGTGGGCGCCGCCATCCTCCTGGCGGGGACGATCTACCAGCTCGGGCGGATCAACCCTTATGTCCGGCCCGCCGCGGAGGTGGCGGCGACGATATTCGGCCGCCGGGCCGACCAGCAGGCAGGGCAAGGCGCCATCAAGCTGCAGACGTTCCTTAGGGGATCGGAGAGCCTGGCCGGAAAGATCGCCGGCCGGTTCGCCGAGGTGTCGCCCACCACGAAGCTGCTCTTCGGCGGCGCGACGGCGATAGGCGGCGGGATGGTCGCCAATTCGGCAGCGGCCGACGACCTCACCGAGGCGTCCCTCCCTCGGGGCAACCAGCCGAATCCGACGCAGCGCAACCTGCCGAACCCGAAGGAAGTGTGATGCCGGCTTTCGACGAAGCGGCCATCGACCGCATGATCGCCGACACCCAGCGCCCCCTGGACGGGTTCGCGGGGCTGTACGAGCAGGTCCTGGCCGTGCAGGGGTTCGCCCAGGACGCGGAGAAGCTGGTGACGGTGGAGTGCTCCACCCAGGGTGTCACCGCGCTGGACATCAACCCGCGCGCGCTGCGCTGGGGCTCGGACAAGCTCGCCACCACGATCCTGGAGCTGATCGGCGCGTCACTGGCCGACCTGCAGCAGAAGTCGAACGCGCTCATGGCCGAGCGGTGGGGCGCGGCCCCGCCGGACCTCACCGAAGAGGGCAACCCGGCCGCGCTGCGCCTGCAGAACGCGCAGGACACCTATGACAGGGCCATGGAGAACGCGATGGCCGAACTCGCCCGCATCCACCGACGCGTGGACGGTTCCTAAGAGGACGGCCGACACGTTGTGGTGCCTTGATGTCCGGGCAGTCGCCACGGAGGTAGGCGAATGATCGTCACTTTACGTGCTTGCGATGTAACAATGGGTGCCATGCCGTCCCCCCGACATGACACCCTCATCAAGCTGTTCGCCGACCGCCCTGAACTGGCGGTGGAGATCCTGCGCGACTTCCTGGGTGCGGACCTGCCCGCCACCCCGCTGATCCGGCGGGAGGCGAGCACCTTCAACACCCGCCCTTCCGACGACATCGAGGCCGACCTGGTCCTCGTGCTGGGCCCACCGCAAACGCCCGCCCACGCCATCATCGTGGAGATCCAGCAGGACAAGTCCAAGGATCCCCGGCAGCTCGCCCGCTACGCCGCAGCTCTGTGGCTCATGCTGGGCTGCGACGTCTCGGTCCTGGTCATCTGCCCCGACCGCAACGTCGCCGCCCACTACGCGCAGCCGATCGAGTCCGGGCTGACCGGTTTTCGCCTGCGGCCTTGGGTGCTGGGGCCGGACGGCATCCCGGCCATCACCGACCCCCAAGAGGCCGCCGCCCACCTGGACCTGGCGGCCCTGTCGGTCATGGTCCACGGACGCGACCGCAAGGTCATCGAGGCGTTCACCGCCGCGCTGCCGGACGTGACCGACGAACACGCTCCGGATTACTATGAATACGCTTACAACATGTCCGCGCCCGAGATCCGCCACCTCATGGAGGAGATCATGAAGTCCGCGTCCACCAAATGGCCGGTCTACAGCCCCTTCGCCCGCGAGCACTTCGGCCGCGGCAAAGCAGAAGGCATGGCCGAAGGTAAGGCCGAAGGTAAGGCAGAGGGCAAGGCAGAGGGCAAGGCGGAAGAGGCTGGTAGGTCGGTGCTGCTCGTGCTGGCTGCCCGTGGCTTCAACGTTCCCGACGAGGTGAGCACCCGGATCGTCACCTGCACGGACCTTGCCCAACTCGAGACCTGGCTCGCCCGAGCGGCCACCGCCCAGACCCTCCAAGGGCTGTTCGACGAAGTGGGCTGAATGCCGGCCACCTGGTCGGCGCCGGCTCGACCACCTGCTCCCTACGATGACCTTGACCGGATCCTGGGCCCTGGGCTGGCGGCTGCTCCGGCAGGCGTACCGACTCCCGTGAGGTGCGGCACGGAGCGGCCAGCGTGTTCGGCGTGCTCATCCGCTACAGCCATCAAGCCACCGCTCGACGCTGTCACTACCAGCGCAGATCCTAACCATGATCGTGAAGTGTCACTGGATTACCAGCCCGCTTCCGGCGGCGTCAGATACGCCGTCTGGATGAGCCGCGCCCCCGAACGCCGGTCCACATAGAACCCCCGCCCAGGCGGAAGCTGCTGCGGCCGCACGTTACCGAACAGCGCCCCCTCGTCCCGAGGCCCCGACAGCAGCACAGCCGGGGTGTTCATCTCCTTCAACCGCCGCACGACCGGGTCGAGCAGGCTGCGCCCCGCGCCGCCCATGGCCCGCCCCAGGATGAGGTGCAGCCCGATGTCGCGGGCCTGTGGCAGCAGATCACCAAGTACGGCCAGCGGATTGGCGGACGTGGCCACCAGGTCGTAGTCGTCCACGATCACGTACAGGTCCTGGCCGGTCCACCAGCTCCTGGTACGCAGTTGCTCGGAGGTGAGGTCGGGCGGCGGCAGCCGGGTCTGCATGACCTCGTGGATGCCCTTGAGCACGGTGGCCGCGGCGGTGCTGGAGGCGGCGTAACCAATCCGGTGCTCGTTGTCGGCCGTGTCGAGCAGTGAGCGCCGGTAGTCGATGATGACGATCCGCGCCTCCAGCGGCGTGAACCTGTCGACGATGCCCTCCGCGACGACGCGCAGCAGGTTGGTCTTGCCGCTCTCGGTGTCGCCGAAGACGACGAAGTGCGGGTCGGCGTCGAAGTCGAGCGAGACGGGCGCCAGGGCGGCCTCGTCGATGCCGATCGGGATGCGCGGACCGCTCTGGTCCGGTCCGGGCAGGGTGTGTACGGGGAACAGGTCGGGCAGCAGCCGTACGGGCGGCGCCGGTGGCTCGTGCCAGGCGCTCGCCGCGTCCGCCACCAGCGCGGCGACCCCTTCGGCCAGGTCGTCCACGGTGGCCTTGCCGTCCACGCGGGGCAGCGCGGCGAGGAAGTGCAGCGCCTCACGGGTCAGGCCGCGGCCCGGCGCGCCCTCGGGCACGTTGGCGGCGGCCTTCCGGTCGATCTCCGACTCGAAGGAGTCGCCCAGCCTGAGCTCCAGCCTGGTGGAGAACATGTCGCGTACGTTGGACCGGAACTCCGACCACTTGTTGGCCGTGCCGACGACGTGGATGCCGAAGCCGAGCCCTCGGGAGACCAGCTCGCTCAGCGGCGCCTCCAGCGACTCGAACTCCTGGCGCAGCGTGGCCCAGCCGTCCACGACGAGGAAGACGTCGCCCCAGCCGTCGCCCTCGTACTCGCCCGCGGCCACGAGACGGCGGTAGGTGGCGACCGAGTCGATGCCCCGCTCCACGAACAGTCGCTCCCTGCGCGCCAGCAGGGCCGTCATCTCCGCCACCGTTCGCCGGACCCGGTTGGTGTCCAATCTGGTCGCCACGCCGCCGACGTGCGGCAGCCCGGCCAGCGCCGACAGCGTGCCGCCGCCGAAGTCCAGGCAGTAGAACTGCACCTCCTTGGGCGTGTGGGTGATCGCGAGCGAGGCGATCAGCGTACGGAGCAAGGTGCTCTTGCCCGTCTGCGGCGATCCGATGATCGCGGCGTTGCCCGCCGCGCCCGACAGATCCAGCCAGTACGGGTCGCGCCGCTGGTCGAAGGGGCTGTCCACGATGCCCACCACGGCGTGCAGCCGGCCGGGGCGGTTCTGGCCGGTGCCGGCGGCGGTGAGCCCGTGCGACGTGGTCGCCTGGACCGGCGGCAGCAGCCGGTCGAGCGAGGCCGGCTCCTTGAGCGGGGGCAGCCAGATCCGGTGAGCCGCCGGCCCCTGCCCGTTCAGGCGGTCGACCACGATGTTGAGCAGGCTGTCCTGTTGCTCCCGGTCCTCGGCGACGGGCTCGGGCTCGACCGCGGGCGGCGGCGGCAGCGGCACCCGTTCGGTGCCGTACCAGACGATCTTGCCCTGGTGGCCCGGTCGGGCGGCGACCGCGCGGTTCTCCCGCTGCGCCGCCTGGTAGGGGCCGGACACGTAGGCGGCCTTGAACCTGGTCATCCCGGTCGTCTCGAACATCAGGTAGGCGTTGCCCGGCTCGGGCGGCAGCGAGTACGCGTCGGCGACGCCCAGCACCGCCCGGCTCTCGGCCGCCGAGAACGTCCGCAGCCCGATCCGGTACGACAGGTGCGTGTCCAGGCCGCGCAGCCGTCCCGACTCCAGCCGCTGGGACGCGAGCAGCAGGTGCACGCCGAGTGAGCGGCCCAGCCGCCCGATCATCACGAACAGCTCGATGAACTCCGGCTTGGCCGACAGCAGCTCGCTGAACTCATCCAGCACGATGAACAGCGTCGGCAGCGGGCTCAACCGGGCGCCCTGCTCGCGGGCCTGCTCGTAGTCGCGTACCGAGGCGTAGTTGCCGGCCGAGCGCAGCAGCTCCTGGCGGCGTACCAGCTCGCCGTGCAGCGCGTCGTGCATGCGGTCGACCAGCGGGAGCTCGTCCTCCAGGTTGGTGATGACCGCCGAGACGTGCGGCAGCGTGTCCAGGCCCAGGAACGTCGCGCCGCCCTTGAAGTCGACCAGGACGAAGTTCAGCACCTCGGAGGAGTGGGTGATCGCCAGCGCGAGCACCAGCGTACGCAGCAGCTCGCTCTTGCCGGAGCCGGTCGCGCCGACCACGAGCCCGTGCGGGCCCATGCCGCCCTGCGCGGCCTCTTTGATGTCGAGCTCGACCGGCCGGCCGTCGGCGCCCAGGCCGAGCGGCACCCGCAGCCGGTTCCTGACCGGTCGTGCCTGCCAGGTCACGGCGGCCGAGATCCGGCGGGCGTCGCCGATGCGCAGCAGGTCGGTGAGCGTGGTGTTGGTGGCGAACGCATCGCCCTCCTCCTCCGCCCCGCCGGCCGCGCCCGCCCGCATGGGCGCGAGCTGCCTGGCCAGCGCGGCGAACGCGGGCAGACCCAGCACGTCCGGCCGGCCGAGCGTGGTCCTGACCTGCTTGCCCATGTCGTCCTCGACGACCCGGACCACCTCGTCGGCCGTGACGTCGAGATACAGCGAGAGCGGCGCGGGCACCTGTCCCGCCGACCCGCTGAGGTCGATCACGGTCACGCCCTCGATGGCGTCGGTGCCGAGCTGACTGCCCGCGGGCACCCGGCCGCCGTCCAGGATCACCACGTGGTACGGCAGTACGTCCTGCGACAGGCCCCTGCTGAACCTCGGCCGGTCCTTCAGCTCGAACCCGAGCAGGTCGTCGAGCTCCCCGAGGTCCCTGGTGACCAGCCTGACCGGGCCCGCGCCGTCCTCCTCCTCGGGGTGGAAGGCGTGCGGCAGCCACTTGACCCACTCCCACTCGGCCGCGTGCTCGGGCCCGGTGCACACCGAAACCCGCAGGTCCTCGGGCGAGTGCAGGGCCACCGCCTGGGCCAGCGCGGCGCGGACCAGGCCGCGGACGGCCTCGGCCTCGCCCGCGAGCGTGATCCGGGCGAAGGAGTGCAGCGCCAGCGCGACCGGCAGGCCGGGGACCGTGGCGTGGGTGCGGACGAAGCGGCGCAGCGCCCCGGCGGACATCGGGTCGAGGTCCTCGATCGGCCTGCTCTCCGGCGGGATGAGCGGCAGCGCGAGACGCTGCGCGGAGGTGGCGATCCGCAGCTGGCCGAAGTCGTCGTCGCGGGGGCGCCGCTCCCACAGCCGCGAGGTCATGACCAGCGACCACAGCGTGACGGGGTCGGGATGGTTCCAGGTCATCGCCTTGCGCTGCTGCTCGGCGGCCTTGCGTACGCGCTTGCGTACCTGCTCCAGGTAGCGGTAGTAGTCGCGGCGCTGGCCGTTGACGCGGTTCTTGCGCTCGCCGGTGTTCCTGAGCATCTGGCCCATCGTCATGCCCACCATCGAGACGGCGAACAGGCCGCTGGAGACCATCATGATCGGGTTGCCCGTGCCGCCGCCGGTGAACATGAGCGCCATCGCGCCCGCCCCGGCGATCATCGGCAGGTACGTCAGTATCTGGGTCAGGCCACCGCCCGTGACCGTCTCGGGGATCTCGGGTGGCGGTTCCAGCAGGACCTCACCGCTCGGCTGCTCCGGCGGCCTGCGCCGGTCGGGCCGACGCACCACCCATGTGTTGCCGCTCACCACACCTCACCGAACCGGCCACCCAACACCCCTCATAAAAGCCCGTCAGACCACGTATTCAGCGACATTTCAAATTTTCTCGACATATTTACGGCGGCACGGCGGGAAGCCAGTCCATACACTCCTCCAAGTGAGCGCCACCGGAACCGACCTGTGCCGGGTCACGATCGTCACCCCTCGGGGGTCCCTCGATCTCGGCCTGCCCTCGGACATGCCGCTGGCGAGCATGCTGCCGACGCTGCTGCGCATCGCGGGCGAGGGGCTGGCGGAGGCAGGGCTGGCCCATGGCGGCTGGGTGCTCCAGCGCGTGGGCGGGCAGCCGTTCGACGTGAACGTCACGCTCTCTGACCTGGCCGTACACGACGGAGAGCTGCTGCACCTGCGGCCCCGGGGGCACGAGCTGCCCGAGACCGTCTTCGACGACGTGGCCGACGCCGTCGCGACCGGCGTACTCGAACGCACCAGCCGGTGGCAGCCCGCCGCCACCAGGTCGTACGGGCTGCGGACCGCCGCGCTGGCGCTGGGCGCGGGCGCCGCCGCCCTGCTGCTGACCGGCCCGCCGTGGACGCCCGCCGCCATCGTCGCGGCGGGCATCGCGCTGGTGCTGCTGCTGGCCGCGGCGGCGCTGTCACGGGCCCTGGGCGACGCGGGCGCGGGAGCGGCGATCGGGTACGCGGCCCTGCCGTACGGGTTCGTCGCCGGGCTGCTCGGCCCCGATTCCCCGACCGGCCTGACCGGGCTGGGCGCGCCGCACCTGCTGGCGGCGTTCGGGGTCACGTTGATGCTGGCCACGGCCATCGGGTTCGCCGTGGCCCAGGGGTTGCCGACGTTCCTCGGGGTGGCCTTCGCCGCGTTCTGCGGCCTGCTCGGCGCACTGGCGGTCATGGTCCTCGCCGTACCGGCGGCCGGGGTGGCCGCGCTGCTGGCCACACTGGCCGTGGGCCTGACGACGGTGGTGCCGTCGGTCTCGTTCAGGCTGGCCGGGCTGCCGCTGCCCGCCCTGCCGACGACCGCCGACGAGCTGCGCCGCGAGGGCGGCGACCTGGACGGCCGGATGGTGATCGACCGGACGGTCGTCGCGGACGCCTTCTGCACGGGCCTGCTCGGCGGGGTCTCGCTCCTCACGCTCGGCGCCCAGGTACTCCTGGCGGTGGCCGGCACCTGGCCGGCGATCGCGATGAGCCTGTCGCTCTCGGCCGCCCTGCTGCTACGCGCCCGCGTCTTCGAAGGCCGGACCCAGCGGATGTGGCTGCTGACCTCGGCCCTGCTCGGCGCCGGCCTGCCGATCCTGGCCGTGGCGGTGGGGTCGTCACGTGAAGTGGTGCTGTTCGGCGTGGTGCCCGCGCTCGTGGTGCTCGCCCTGCTGGTGGCCGGGGTGGCGCTCTGGCTCACCGCGTCACGGCCCACTCCGTTCTGGGGGCGGCTGGCCGACATCCTCGACATCGTGCTGATGATCGCCCTGCTGCCGCTGGCGCTGGCCGTACTGGATGTGTACGAGACGATTCGCGGGCTGGTCAGCTAAGGCGCAGGGCCTATTCGCAAAAATGCAAGACCACCTGAGTGCAGCTGGAGTGGATCATGGCGAAGCGCCGGGGAATGGCGTTAGCGGCTATCAGCGTCCTGCTGACTGCCGGGTGCGCCGGGCAAGCACACTGGTATCCCATCGAGTCCGCTGCTGTCGACCCTGGCGGTCGCACGATAACCGCCGTGATCCTCACCGGCAGGCCGGGCTCCGATGGAAGGTCCTGTGAACGGGTCACCGATACCGAGGTGTCAGAAACGTCGGAGCAGGTGGTTCTGGGAATCAAGGTTCACGACGATTGTGAGCCGACCTTTCCGTGGGAAGATGGACGCATATCAACGAACCTTGGCTTTGCGCGCAACTATCAGTTCCACCTCAAGGGGTCACTTGCAGGGCGCCATTTGGTGGACCAGGCAACACAGCAGGAAATTCCCCTTCTGTAGCACCAAACGTGCTGTGCGGACAACACATCGGGCGCCCGCACGGCACATTCATTGCGTTCACGTCCAGGGAGATGGTGTGCGGGTGATCTAGCCCCAATGCCGCTCGGCCGGCAGAAAGATCGTGTGCTGGCTCTTGCGGGCGGCACGGGCGGCCGGGATGCGGGCGGCGGTGTCCGCGGGCAGTTTGGTGGCCGCCTCATCCCAGAGCCAGAACTGGGCGGCGTCGAGTTCGTCGGTCTGCAGCCGGATCCGCGACGGGTCGGTAACGATCCCGCCGTCGAAGATGAAGTTCACCATCGGCCGCCGCCGATCGCCCATGGCGGGAATCCAGTCGATCACGAGCAACGCGCCCAGCTCGACCTGCAGGCCGAGTTCCTCGCCGACCTCGCGCACGGCGCACACATGCGGAGGCTCGCCTTCGTCCACCATCCCGCCGGGCACGGCCCAATAGGGGCGGTAGTTGGGTTTGACCAGCAGGACGCGATCGGCATCGTCGGTGAGCAGCATGCACGCGGAGAGGTGAACGGTGGGCAGGCTCGCATACCACTGCTCGGGCGGCAGATAGGTCTGACTCACCTCGTCCACGCTACCCCCGCACGGCCCGCCCGCCCGCGACTTGACCGATCTCCTCGGAATCTGTTCCCGCTACATCGAGCAACCCGCAGAGAATCGGCGGCTTTACGGTAATTCACCCACTCGATAATGCCGGGTTCGCTGCTGCTGTCTGAGAGGTCGTCGTACTCGACGGCACGACGCTCTGTTTCTCCCAACCTGGAGGGAGCCTGGCCGAAGGCCAGGCCCCCTGCACCGGTGTCTAGAAGTCGAATGCTCCCTCTTTCACCCCACCGGCGAACGCCTTCCACTCTGGATCGGTGAACACCAGAGCAGGCCCATCGGGGTCCTTGCTGTCCCTCACCGCGACGCGTCCGGCCGACAGGCGAGCTACCTGTACGCAGTTCCCCTCGGCGTCAGAGAGAGGGCTCTTCCGCCACGCCGCGTTCCTGAGTTCTTCGCTCAGTGCCAGATCCATTCTTGTTTCAACCTCTCTTCGATCAGCGCCATCGAGTCTGCCCGGGGCAGCGCATCCGCCCTGATCGTCTGAAACCGAGCCTTAAGCTTCTCCACAGCCTCAAGCTGGTCCACCATGCGGCCCCCACCAGGGGAGTCGATGAAGGCGGCCTCGTCGCCATCTCCAGCCGTCCGAGCGATCACGAACCCTGCCACCAAGCCACCCGTAGACATAGCGCGTAGGGGGACGATCTGCATCACTATGTTCGGACTTCTACCCATTATGAGGAGATGTTGAAGCTGATCCCGGGTGATTTCCTCACTTCCTACGGGGCGTAGCAGTGCGCACTGGTCGAGAACGGCATATAGGAACGGAGGGTTGTCCCGGCGCAAAATGGCTTGTCGCTGCATCCGCGCCTCTACGGCTTCTTTCACTTGCTCAGGAGTTGTACCGGGCTTACCCCGGCAGACAGCTTCCGCGTACTCCCGAGTTTGGAGCAGGCCAGGAACGATCAACCCTTCATAGGCGCACAGTTCCGTGGCCCGCTTCTCCCTGTCCAGCCACGGCAGGAAGTTGCGGAAGGTCACGTTGCTCCGAGACCTACGGGGAAGGTGCTGCACGAGATCACCTGGCGGGAGTCCCATGACTTCCTCGCACCGGCGCGCCCTGTTTTCATCCATCCGGCGGTCGGCCCGCTCGATGTTGCCGATCTGCTGACCCGTGAGAGCGACCCGGGCTCCCAGCTGAGCCAACGTCAATCCCGCCTCTTTGCGCCGTTTACGCAATTCATAACCATATCGCGCCTCTGGACTTGTTTCGGGGTCCAGTTCCACCTCGATTCCCATGCCCCGCTCCCTCCTTCTGTACCACTGCGGTGAAACTCGGTGGCCCGGAAACTGTGTCGCTACAGACTTTGCTGATCGCTTAGAAAAATACCCCTCCAGTGCCATTCTGGCTAGCGATTCACCACACCCCTCCACTCGTGGTGACACAGCCTGAAGAAACCCAGAGGCGAGAACGGCACAGACAAAGTCGGTGAATAATCATGAATGCGGCGATCCACTCCCCCACCCAATGCCACACCTTCGAGATAAAGGATCTGGATCCCCGCGCGATCCCCGCCAGAGCGCGCGACACCATCACGTCGTGGGTGGGGGCGGACCACCCCCGGGCGTATGACCTTCAGACGCTCGCTACGGAGTTGGTCACCAACGCCATCAGGTACGGTCTCGGGACCATGCCCGCGGCGCGGTGGGTGCGCATGAGGCTAGAGCCGGAGAAAGGCTTCATCCGCCTGGTCGTGGTCGATCCTGGACACGCCAATACCTTCCCTCAGCTTCGACAGCCCGTGAACGACCCCGGTCCCGACGACGAGGACGCGGCGATCGAGTTCGGCCGTGGGCTGCAGGTAGTGCACAAGATCACCGAGGGGTCGTGGGGTCACTACTACAACACCCAGAACGAGCAGGTCGTTTGGGCTCTGGTGCCCCACCGCTAGACATCCCCACGGTCGGTACGACGGTGCCTCTGCCTGCCGTGGGGAGGAGAGCTGCTGGAGAGTGAGTCAGCGCCATGTTGCCGTTTCCACCGCGTCCTCGCGGTCGGCGGTTGACTCGTCGTCGCGTACCTGGGCGGCGGTGATGGCCACGGTGGTGACGATGTCGGCGACGGTGGCACCGCGAGACAGGTCGTTCACGGGCTTGCGCAGTCCTTGCAGCACCGGTCCCACCGCGACGGCGCCGGCGCTGCGCTGGACGGCCTTGTAGAGATTGTTGCCGGTGTTGAGGTCGGGCACCACGAAGACGGTGGCGTGGCCGGCCACCTGGCTGTCGGGCATCTTGGTCCGCGCCACCGAGGGGTCGACTGCGGCGTCGTACTGGATCGGCCCCTCCACCATCACGTCGGGACGGCGCTCGCGGACCAGCTCGGTGGCGGTGCGGACCTTGTCGACATCGGCGCCGGCACCCGAGGCACCCGTCGAGTACGACAGCATGGCGATCTTAGGGTCGACGCCGAACAGGGCGGCGGTGCGAGCCGAGGAGATCGCGATGTCGGCGAGCTGCTCCGCGCTCGGATCGGGGTTGACCGCGCAGTCGCCGTAGACCAGCACCCGATCGGCCAGGCACATGAAGAACACGCTGGAGACCAGCCCCAGGCGCAGGATCTCGAACGCCGGCCTGATGGTGTGCGCGGTGGTGTGCGCCGCGCCCGAGACCATGCCGTCGGCCATGCCGGTGTGGACCATCAGCGTGCCGAAGTAGGACACGTCGGTGACGGTGTCGCGGGCCAGTTCGGTGGTCATTCCCCGGTGCGCCCGGACTCTCGCGTACTCGCGGGCGAACCGCTCGCGCAGCTGCGCGTCGAACGGGCTGAGCACCCTGGCCTCGTCCAGGTCCAGGCCGAGCTGGGCGGCCTGTACCCTGATCCGCTCCTCGTCGCCGAGCAGAGTGAGCTCGGCCACGCCACGGCGCAGCAGGATGTCGGCCGCGCGCAGGATGCGTGGCTCCTCGCCCTCTGGCAGCACGATGTGCCGTCGCCGGGTACGTGCCCGATCCAGCAGCTCGTACTCGAACATCAGCGGCGTGACGACGTCGGTCTTGGCGATGGCCAGCCGATCGAGCAGCAGCCGGCCGTCGACGTGCTCGGCGAACAGCCGCAGCGCTGTGTCGATCTTCCCGCCGGCTTCGGGGGTGAACCGGCCCTCCACCGCCGACAGGCGGGTCGCGGTGTCGAAGGTGTCATGGTCGGTGGCGATGACCGGCAGGGGAATGGCCATGCTGCGCAGCAGCCGGTCCGCCGGGGCGGGCAGATCCGTGCCACCCGTCATGATCACCGCCGACAGGGCGGGGAAGCCCGGCGCCGCGTGTGCCGCGATCAGCCCTGGGAGTAGCGCGGCGGCCCGATCGGACGGGATGATCACCGCGGCGCCCTCGGTGTAGCGGTCCAGGATGCCGGGCAGTGACATCGCGCCCACCATCAACGCGCTCGCCTCCCGGCCCAGCCCGTCGCGCTCGCCGAGGAAGAACCTGCCGTCGCAGGCATTCAGCAGGTCGGCGACGGTGGGGGCGCGCAGGGAGGGAGCCTCGGGCAGTACGAACACCGGCGTAGGGTGGTCGATCGCGATGCGCTCGGCAGCTGCCCGGGTGACCACGACCGCCAGTTCCTGGGCGTGGTGCTGCGCCAATTGCCGGGACGACAGCTCGACCGCGGCGCTGATCTCCGAGACCGTCCTGGCTCTCCCTCTCACCACGTTCAGCACGGGCGTTCCCAGGTCCGCGGCAAGCCTGGCGTTGAACTCGAACTCGGTCGGCGCGCCCACATCGGTGTAATCGGTCCCGACCACGACCACCGCGTCGCATCGCCCCGCGAGCGCGCGGTAACGAGCCACGATGTCACCGGCCGCACGCTCGGCGTCGGCGTGCACCTCGTCGTAGGTGACGCCGGCGTACGTCTCGTAGGGCAGGCTGAGCTGGAACCTGCTCCGGATGGTGTTGATCAGGTTGTCTTCACAGCCTGCCCGCACCACCGGCCGGAACACGCCCACGGTCTTCACCTGCCGGGACAGCAGCTCCACCATGCCCAGGGCGACCGTGCCCTTGTTGCTTTCCGCCTCGCCCGCCGCGACGTACACCGCACGTGTCATGTTCATCATTGTCTGTTAGCTCCTCCTCAATCTCGGCGGCGGGCTGTCGGCAACGGCCGCCGACGCGGATTGTGATGACGAGCCGGGCGGCCCCTGCCGCACCGCGCGGGCACCCGCCCGCAGGTTCAGCTCGTGGAGGTGAAGGGCGCGGATTCGCGGCGAGTATGTCCATTACAGAACTGTTGAAGTGTCGCGCTCTGGCCGTTCTTATCTGGATAAATTAGGCCGGGCGAATTCCGGGGAGGTGGGCGTGCACAGCCAGCGCGACCTCTACCAGGCGTACCGGCTCACGGTCCAGCGGATCGGCCTGGCACTGATGCGTGCCCAGCCCAACCAGCCCGAGTGGCCGCTGCGGCGGCAGAACATCGGCTTCATGGCCGGCGCGATGGTCGCCGTGCTGCTGGGCGTCGGCTTCGCGGTCGTCGGCCTGCTGCGGCCCAGCGGGACGAAGGCGCTGCGGGATCCGGGGACGCTGATCATCGAACGCGAGACCGGTGCCCGCTACGTTTACAGCCAGCCCCAGCGCAGGCTGATCCCGGTGGCCAACTACGCCTCGGCGCGGCTCGTGCTCGACTCACCGCAGATCACCGAGCGGGTGGTCGCCAGGGAGGCGCTGAGCTCGTACGAGCGGGGCACGCCGGTCGGCATTCCGGGGGCGCCCGACTCACTGCCGGCCGCCGATCGGCTCGCGGGCGGTCCCTGGTCGGTCTGCGTGCAGGAGCGCGAGAGCGACACGGGGCGCAAGCCGTACGTGACGCTGATCGCCGGGCGGCGGGCGGGCGATCGGCCGCTCGCCGAGGACAGCGCGATGCTCGTGGACGTCGGCGGGCAGACCTGGGCGATCTGGCGCGGCGCGCGGATGCGGGTGCCCGCCGGGATCGCGCGCGGCCTGAGCGGCACCGACCCGGCGGCCGTGCCCGTGGCCTGGCTGAACGCCCTGCCGGAAGGGCCCGACCTGGCCGCGCCCGCGATCGTGGGGCGGGGCCGGCCGGTGACCGGGCCCGGTGGCGAGAAGGCCGCCGTGGGGCAGGTCTTCCGGGCCACGGCCGTCGCCGGGGGTGAGCCGCGCTGGTACGTGCAGCTGGCCGACGGTTTGGCGCCCGTCACGCGCACGCAGGCGACGCTCCTGCTGAGCGACCCGGCGGCCTACAGCGGTGGCACGACCGCCGAGGTCAAGATCGACGCGGCGACGGCCAACGCCGCCCCGCGCTCCCGCACCAAGCTTCCGGCCGACGGCCTGCCCGCGTCGATGCCGAAGATGACGGCCTACGACCCGGCGAGCCCGCTCTGCGCGGTCTACGCCGACGCCGACAAGGGCTCCGTCCGCGCCCGGCTCATGTCGGGCGGCACGCTGCCCGCACCCCACGGCGACGCCACCGATCTGGTACGGCTGCCGCCGGGCCGGGCGATCGTCGCCGGGGTCCTGCCCGGTGACGGCCAGCTCGACGCGGTGCAGTCGTACTACCTGGTGACGGACGAGGGGCGGCGCTACGCCGTGCCGAACGCGGACGTGCTGGGCAAACTGGGGTACGACGCCAAGCGCGCCACCCCGGTGCCCGCCAACGTGCTGCAGCTCATCCCCGAGGGGCCGGTGCTGGACCCGGCGCGCGCCGCCAAACCGGTGGCCACCGCCTCGCCGACTCAGTAACCACGAGTCGGCTCAGCAGCCCCGAATCGGCTCAGCAGCCCCGAATCGGCTCGGCAGCCCCGAGTCGGCTCGGCAGCTCCGAGTCGGCTCAGTAACCCCGGTAGCCACCGCCGGTCTTCGTGCCGACGACGCCGGGCACGTTGGAGACCGAGCCGTAGCGCTCGATGGCGTAGCGGACCCCGGCGATGATGTTGTCGACCGGGTTGTAGATGTTCTCGTGCCCAGGCAGCTTCCACCGGTTGAACGTGGGGTCGATCGTCTGCATGAGCCCCTTGGACGGCGTGCCCTTGGCGGCGTTGGAGTCCCAGTTGTTGATCGCGCTGGGGTTGCCGCCCGACTCGTGCCGGATGATGGTCCAGATGTCGTTGGCGTTCATCTTCTCGACCGGGTAGCCCTGCGCCTTGAGGACGTTGACGGCCTGCGTGATCCAGTCGGCCACCTGCCCCTGCGGGGCGGGTCCGCCACCGGCCGGAGGCGGACCACTCGGACCATAACCGCCAAAACCTGGCAGGCTCGGCGATTGGCCCCTCGTCCCGCTCGTTCCGCTCGCCTCAGCGAGGGTCGTGCCGTTCTGTTGCTGCGACGGGGTCCAGTCCAGGGCCCTCCCCGGACCTGGGGCGAAGGGCTCCGCGTCCGGCTCCGGCCAGTTCTCGGTGGATCTACCCAGCCCGCCCAGCAGGCCCCGGATGCCGGCCGCGGCCGTGCCCAGGGCGTTGTTCGCGGTCGTCCGCTGCTCCGCCAGCTGCTTGCGGGCGTCACCGGCCAGCCCCTGCACGCCTTCCAGGATCTGGTCCTGCGTGGCCTTCGGGTTCCTGGCCTGGAAGTCGCGTACGGCGGCGGCGTAGTTCTGGCAGATGGCGTTCGCCTGGGACTCGGCCGTCCGCAGGGCCTCGGCGGCGGTGGCCAGGTGTGTGGCGCACTGCGACAGCACACTCTGGAGCGTGTCGCCGATCTTTCCGGCCCGGTCCATGTACGTGACGAACGCGTCGGCGCTCGCCCCCTGCCATGCGGCGTCCAGATCGCCGACGGCCGACCTGACCGCGGCGGTCTGTCCCCGGCCGGTGTCGGCCGCCGACTGCCACGCGTTCGCCACGCGGCCGACCGCGCCCGGGTCGCCCACCAGCGCGGCGGCCAGCGTGGCCAGTTCGGTGCCGCCGGGGACGCCCCGGACGTCGTCGATGGCACTCACCGGCGCACCGCGGCCCCGTCGGCGTCCGTGAAGGTCCGCTCCACGGCGTCCAGCGCCTGCTCCACCGCTTGGAGGTGCCCGCCGAGCGTCCGCGCGGTGGTCCCGGCGGCCGCGTTCAGCTCGTTCACCGCCGCGGCCAGCGCCCCGGAGTTGTCGAGCCGGGCGAAGGCGGCCTGGTCGATCGCCGCGCCGGACACGGACGCGGCGACCTCGGCGAAGGCACCGGACGCGTTCTTCGCCGCCGTTCCGCACCCGTCGAGCGCTTCACGGTGATATTTCAGGACCACAGCAGATCTCCTCGGTCGGAACTCAGCCCTCTCGGCGTCGCAAGCGCAGCCGTCTCAGGGTCTCAAGCTCAGCCCTCTCAGCGGCGGAAGAGCGACAGCAGTTCCTGAGCCCGGTCGGTGCGGGCGATCCAGACCTCGCGTCCCCGTCGCTCCCTGCTGATCAGCCGCGCGGCGTGCAGCCGGTCGCAGTGATAGGTGATCCCGCTGGGCGCGATCTTGACGTTGGAGGCCAGCATGCTCATCGTCATGGGCTGCTCCAGCTGGCAGAGCAGCTCGGCGCGTACCGGTCCGACCAGGGCGGACAGCTCGTCCACGGCGGGCGCGACGGGCCGGCGCCACAGCGACTCGGCGCCGGGGACGGGGTAGGCGATCCACACCGCGTCGGGATGGTCCAGGCTGACGATCACGGCGTCCTTGCCGGCCAGCATCGGGACCAGGATGATCCGCCGGTTGCCCAGCTCGTACGTGCTGGCCTCGATGTCGGCGATCAGCAGGCCGCGCTCGCCGTACCGGATGCGGTCGTTCAGTGAGCCCAGCAGCAGTTCGGGGCCGCCGCGGACGGAGGTGATGCCGACGCGCTCGATCTCCCGGTCGAGCAGTGGCCGCGCCCGCTGCCAGAGCGGCTCGGTGGTGTGCCAGACGTCGTTGAGCGCGGTGGCGTACCCGCGCAGCCAGCGGCCGGGCCGCTCGGCGGCGGCCCTCCAGTGCGTCGGCAGCGCCCCGTCGCCGAACGCCTGCTCCAGGTCCTTGATCAAGGACTCGGGCGGTATGTCGCTCAGCGCGCTCACCTGGGCCGCCACGGACATGTCGTCCATGGGGGTGATCGGCGCGACGCTGTCGGGCACGACGGAGTAGCCGGGAGCGGCGAGCGGAAGGACCGCCTCGCGTCCCAGCGGGCTCACCCTCGACTGGACCGCGCGCCGCCACAGCTCGGGCAGGCCACGCCGGCGGCCGGCCAGCGCGTCGGCGATCACGGCGAGAGCGGTCAGGTTCGGAGAGATCGACACGGACAGCTGAGGAGCGGAGGTCACTCGTAGCTCGCTCCACACGTTCGTTCTGGTTACCGGAGCCCCCACGGGTCGTACTGTATGCAGACCTGACATATCTGGATGGATGCTTCAAATAAGCTGGAAAGATCCGTTGGCGCAGGTCGCCTTGGGCGCATGAGGTGGGGGCCGGACCTGCACCTTCCGGCCCCCACCGGCTATGTGGTCACCTCATGCTCAGGTGATGCGGACGCTCTTGGTCCTCAGCCGCATGATGCGCTCCGTTCAGGGATGTTCCGCCTGTGTTGTGGCAAAAGGAACGTAGGCCTCAACGCTCACATCTGACTTACAAGTCACTTACAGCACCACGAGCGGCCCGGATCGGGGTGATCATCACCCCCGCTCCCGCGAGCGCCAGATGTCCTGTTCCGTCACGAACATCCCTTGACATCGCGGATGTAACAAGTTAGTTTCCTCGAAACCTAGGATTAACGTTCACGTGAACGTTCATCCTGGCGGCTGAAAGCGTCTACGGAAGGACGTCTTGGGCGTGGAGACGACTCATGATCCGGCCGGGGACCTGCGACGCGCGTTGATCGCGGCGGACCCCAGACTTTCGAAGTTCAACCCCCTCCCCCGCATACTCGCCTTCGACGAGTTCAACACCGGAACACACGGCTGGACCGAACTCATCGGCAATCACGACGGCTACGGCAATCTCGACAAGGTCGACGTCCACATGCGCGACTTCCGGCCGCCGCAGCTCAGCTCCTGCGATTTCTTCGACATCGGCACCCACGGCGCGATGAGCGGCAACTACGCGCTGAAGGTGGCGACCAGGCCGGTGACGGGTCACACCGCCGTGGCGATCCGCCGGCTGACCATGGCCCAGCGCGGTGTGGTGCAGTTCGAGACGTACTTCACCTACAAGAGCGAGGCGGCGACCGCCGAGACCTCGCTCGGCGACACCTTCGGCGACGTGGCATGGGACGGGAACCTGCACCCGTCGGAAGCCCAGTTCGGCGCGTTCACGGTGGCCACGGACCTGTGCGACGGCGAGGGCATCCGCTACCACTGCGTCGCTCGCTACCAGAACACCGACCTGGACAACAAGCTCACCCGGCGGTGGGTCTACCCGGTGGTGCCCGAGCCGACGCCCAGGGACAACCTGCACAACCAGGAGAACCTGTCCCCCACCGAGGACTTCACGGCGCCGGACCCCGCCGACTGGCACGCCTTCGACGAGGACCCCCAGAACCTCTGCTACAACGAGGTCCCGACCAAGGTGAATTGGCATTATCTGCGCTGGCAGTTCGACACGCGCACCCGGACGAATATCGAGCTCCAGGTCAATGACCGGGTCATGGACATGCGCCGGATCCCGGTGCCGCAGTATCCGGACAAATACGAGGGCCTGGAGAACCTGCTCAACTTCTATGTGAGCGTGCGCACCCATTCTCCGGTCCGCAACTTTCTCTTCCTCGATTCCGCACTGATTTCCGTGGATTGGTGACGCCGGCATGAAGCACGCTCTTACCGCGGTTCTGGAGCGGAACACCACTTTCACCGACGACTTCACGACCGAGCCGTACGAGGCCGGCTGGGCGACCGAGGCGCGCTGGTTCGTACGGACCCTGGGCCTGCAGGGCGAGCTGCACCTGGTCACCCAGGTCTCCCCCGACGGGCTGCACTGGTGCGACGACGACGAGACCCCCGTGCAGGTGGTCACCGAGCCGGGCCAGGTGACCTGGCGGGTCCGGGAGTTCGGTCACTGGCTGCGGCTGCGGGCCCACCTGACCGGGGGCGATCCCCAGGCGAAGATCCTCGTCTACCTGGCACTGAAGAGCTGACGGGAGCAACCGACATGGCAGCAATGGACGAGGTGGACAGGCGCCGGTTCCTGTCTCTCCTCGGGGCCGGGGTCGCCGGCGTCTCCCTTCCCGGCCTGGTCGCGGGGTGCGCGCCCGGCGGCGCCGGAGGCGGATCGGCGGCGGGGAAGAGCCGGCCGCTGAGCGCCGCGTTCAACCAGCCGATCAACGACCTGGACCCGCACGGCGCGAGCGCGGTGGACGAGGCGTCGCTGCTGGCCAACCGGCAGATCTACGACACGCTCGTCACCAGGAACGGGGAGGAGCTGGCCCCGAAGCTGGCCAAGTCCTGGACCCAGCCCGACGACAAGACCTGGGAGTTCACCCTCCGCGACGACGTCACCTTCCACGACGGCACGAAGCTCACCTCGGCCGATGTGAAGGCGTCGCTGGAGCGGCTGGCCAAGTCCGACGGCCCGCAGAAGCCGCTGTGGACCGCGATCGACACCGTCGAGGCGCCCGACCCGCACACCATCAGGATCACCACCACCGATCCGCTCGGCACCCTGCCGACGAACCTGACGCTCGCCTTCATCCTCCCCGCCGCCCAGCTGGGCAAGGCCGACTTCTTCCGTAAGCCGATCGGCAGCGGGCCGTTCGCCGTCGAGTCGTTCACCCCGTCCTCCCAGCTGCTGCTCAAACCGGTTCCGAACTACTGGGGCGGCGCCCCCACGCTGCGCGGCCTGCGCCTGCCGTACATCCCGGAGACCTCGACCCGGATGACCTCGCTGCAGAACGGCGAGGTGGACGTCACCTGGATCATCCCGCCGGACGAGCTGAAGCGGCTGGCCGGCGTGGACGGCGTGCGCGTCGAGAGCAAGCCGGGCGTGAACTACTTCCTCGCCTGGTTCAACTGCGGCCGCAAGCCGTTCTCGGACGCGCGGGTCCGCCGCGCGCTCTACCACGCGCTCGACATCAAGGGCATCGTCGCGAACCTGTACGGCGAGGCGGCGACCGTCATGGACGCGCCGATCCCGGCCGCGGTCTTCGGCCACGCGAGCCAGCAGGCCTACCCGTACGACCCGGAGCTGGCCAAGCGGGAGCTGGCGGAGGCCGGCTACGCCTCGGGGATCCGTACCTCGATGATGTGGTTCAAGGACACCGGCCCGCTGGCGACCGAGCTGGCGCAGTCGCTCATCTCGGCCTGGGCCAAGGTGGGCGTCATCGTGGAGCAGCAGCAGATCGAGAAGGCGGCCTGGATCAAGCGGCTGACGGCCCTCGACTGGGACATCGAGCTCCAGGTCAACACGGTGACGACCGGCGACGCCGACTACACCCTGGGCCGGCTCTACACCAGCACGGCCAATCGCATGGGCTACGCGAACAAGGAGCTCGACGGCATCCTCGCCCAGGCCCGCTCGACCGCCGACCAGGACAAGCGCAAGTCGCTCTACGGCAAGGCGTGCGAGATCATCTGGCGGGACGCGGTCGGCGTCTTCCCCGCGGCTCTGTCCAGCACGTACGGGCTGCGCTCCACGGTCAAGGGCTTCACCCCGGCGGCCAACAGCCAGCCCGAGTTCCGCACGGTGTCGACCGCGGAGTGATGCCTGTGAACCTCCATCGACTCTGGGGACACCATGCCTGAGGGCCACCGGACGACCCTGAAGGACATCGCCGAGAGCCTCGGCGTGTCGGTCAACACCGTCTCGCGGGCGCTGTCCGACAAGGACAGCGTCGGCGTGGAGACCAGGAACCGCGTCAAGGCCGAGGCGGAGCGGCTCGGCTACGTGCCCAACGTCACGGCCCGCTCGCTGGTGCTGGGCTCCGCGAGCACGCTGGGCATGGTGATCACCAATCCGTCCAACCCGTTCTACGCGCAGCTCATCAGCGGCATGGAGCAGCACTGCCGCGAACACGGCTACTCGCTGCTGCTCATGGCGACGGAGGAGAGCCTGGACAACGAGCGGCGCGCGGCCGAGGAGCTGCTGCGCCGCGGCGTCGACGGGGTGCTCGTGGTGACGGTGCAGGAGGGCGCCGAGCACTGGCGCCGATTCCGGTCCGCCGGGGTCCCGCTCGTGCTGATCAGCCGGGACGTCCCCGAGCTGAACACCGATCTGGTGGGCGTCGACCACGTCCTGGGCGGCTACGAGGCCGCCCGGCACGCCATCGCGCGGGGCGCCAGGAAGATCTGCTTCCTGGAGGAGGACCTGGGCGTCTCGTCGGTCACCGACCGCGTGGCGGGCTATCACCGGGCCATGACCGAGGCCGGGCTGCCCGTGGAGGCGGACACCGTGATCAAGGTGCCGACCAGGCGGCTGGAGCAGAGCGCCATGCCCTGGGATCCGGGGGAGGCCTACCGGCTGGCCAAGGACGTGCTCCGGACGGCGCGACGGCCGATGGCCTTCGTCGCGGGCAACGACTACTTCGCGCTCGGCGTCTACCGGGTGGCCGACGAGGCCGGGCTGCGGATCCCGGAGGACGTGCTGGTGGTCGGCTACGGCGGCCACCCGTTCGCCCCGTACGTCATCCCCTCCCTCACCACGGTCGAGCTGCCGGCAGCGGAGATCGCCGTGTCCGCCGTGGACCACATGCTCCGGCGGCTGACTCGGCCGCCGGCGGATGGGCCGCCGGAGAAGATCCTCTTCCCGCCCCGGCTGGTCGAGCGGGCGTCGAGCGGAGGCGGCAGATGACCGGCTTCGTCGGGCGCCGGCTGGCCCAGGCGCTGCTGCAGATCTGGGGCGCCATCACCATCGTCTTCGTCGCCCTCCGGGTGCTGCCCGGCGACCCCGCCGAGCTGATCCTGGGCAGCCAGGCGACACCGGAGCAGCTGGCCGGGTTGCGGGCGCAACTGGGGCTCGACGATCCGCTGCCGGTCCAATACCTGCACCACCTCCAGGGTCTCCTGAGCCTCGACTTCGGCCAGTCGTGGCGGCAGGGCATGGGCGCTCTCGACGCCTGCTTGGAGAGACTGGGGCCGACCCTGGTGCTGTCCGCCTGGGCCATGGTGTTCACCGTGGTGCTGGGCTTCCTCACCGGCTCCTACGCGGCCCGGCACGCCAACTCCCTGGCCGACCGCCTGATCTCGGTGTCGTCGCTGGTCGGCCAGGCGTTGCCGCCCTTCTGGATCGGCATCATGCTCTCGCTGATCTTCGCTCGGGGGCTGCAGATCCTGCCCAGCACGGCCGACGGCACCATGGCGAGCCTGCTCCTGCCCGCCTTCACGCTCGCGCTGCCGTTCGTGGGCTGGCTGGGCCGCCTCGTACGGACCGGCGTGCTGGAGGAGATGAACCAGGACTACGTCCGTACGGCCCGCGCCAAGGGGCTGAGCGACCGGGTCGTCTTCTACATCCACGTCCTGCGCAACACCCTGGTCCCGGTGGTGACCATGCTGGGCCTGCTCATGGGCAACTTCATCGCCAACGGCGTCATCGTCGAGGTGGTCTTCGCCTGGCCGGGGATCGGCCGGCTGCTCGTGGACTCCATCACCTTCCGCGACTACGCCGTGGTCGAAGCCGTCCTGACCGTGATCACGCTCTGCTACATCACGCTCAACCTGCTGGTCGACGTGCTCTACGGCTACCTCGACCCCAGGATCCAGTTGGAGAACGCATGATGCCGCCGAAGCTCCGCGACCGGAGCGCCGACCTACCGCCCGGCAGGACCGGAGCGGCTCTCCGGCGGCTGGCCGGGCTGCCGCCGCGCGCTCACCTCGCCCTCGGGCTGGTGCTGCTGTTCGTGGTGGCGGGTGTGCTGGGGCCGCTGCTGGTGCCCTTCGACGCGGCCGCGACCAGCCCGCCCGACCGGCTGCTGCCGCCCGGGGCCCGGCTGTCCGACGGCGCCGTGGCCTGGCTCGGCACCAACCAGGTCGGCCAGGACATCCTGGCCGCGGTGCTGGCCGGGATGCGTACCTCACTGACCGTGGCCCTGGTCACCGTGGTCGTCGCCGGGTCGGTCGGCCTGCTGATGGGGCTGCTGGCGGGCTACTTCGGCGGCTGGGCCGACGGGGTCATCTCCCGGCTCGGCGACATCCAGCTCGCCTTCCCCAGCCTGCTGCTGGCCATCATGCTGGCCGGCGTGCTGGGCCCGAGCATGACGAACGTGATCATCGCGCTCGCGGTGACCCGCTGGGTGATCTTCGCCAGGGTGGTACGGGGTTCGGCGCTCGCGGTCCGCGACCGGGAGTTCGTGGACTCGGCCCGGGTGATGGGCGCCTCGCACGGGCGGATCCTCATCCACTACATCCTGCCGTCGTGCCTGCCGCCGCTGCTGGTGGCGGCGACCGTGCAGATCGGCCTGACCATGGTCGCCGAGGCGTCGCTGAGCTTCCTCGGCCTCGGTGTGCCGCCCTCCCAGGCGTCCTGGGGATCGACGATCGCCCAAGGCCGTGACTACCTGGCGTCGGCGTGGTGGATCGCGGCGGCGCCCGGCGCCGCGCTGGCACTGGTGGTGGTCAGCATCGGCATCCTCGGTGACCTGCTCCGCGACGCCTCCGACCCGATGACGGAGCTCTGACGATGAAACGAGACGCCGAGCCGCTCGCCCAGCCACTGCGAGACGCCGAGCCGGTGACCCAGCCGCCGCGAGACGCCGAGCCGGTCACGCCGCTGCTGCGAGTCGACGATCTGGCCGTGGAGTTCGACACGCCGAAGGGGCCGCTGCGGGCGGTCCGCGGGGTGTCCTTCCAGGTGGACGAGGGCGAGACGCTGGCGATCGTCGGCGAGTCCGGCAGCGGCAAGAGCGTGACGGCGCAGGCGCTGCTGGGGCTGGTGCCGCAGCGGGCCCGCGTCACCGGGGGCCGCGTCGTGATCGAGGGCCGCGACGTCACCGGGCTCCCGGACCGGGAGTGGCAGCGGCTCCGCGGCGAGCGCATCGCGATGATCTTCCAGGACCCGCTGAGCGCGCTGAACCCGTCGCTGACGGTGGGCTACCAGATCGCCGAGATGTTCCGCAGGCACCGGGGTCTGGGCCGGGCGGAGTCTCGTCGCCTGGCCACGGAGCTCATGGTCCAGGTGGGCATCCCGGACGCCGCGCGGCGCCTGGACGACCATCCGCACCGGTTCTCCGGCGGCATGCGCCAGCGGGTCATGATCGCGATGGCGCTCGCCCTCGACCCCCGCCTGCTCATCGCGGACGAGCCCACCACCGCGCTCGACGTCACCGTGCAGGCGCAGATCCTGCGGCTGCTGCGGCAGCGTCAGCAGGCCGAACGGCTGGGGATGATCCTCATCAGCCACGATCTCGGAGTGGTCGCGCGGGCGGCCGACCGGGTGGCGGTGATGTACGCGGGCCGGATCGCCGAGGTGGGCACCGTGGCCGAGGTGTACGAGCGGCCCGCGCACCCGTACACGCTGGGCCTGATGCGCGCCGTGCCCGCGCCGCGCGACGGCGGCGGGCCGCTGGTGGCGATCGACGGCCACCCGCCCGATCCGACCGCGCCGCCCGCCGGCTGTTCCTTCCATCCCCGCTGCCCGTTCGCCCGTGACAAGTGCCGGGAGGTCGAGCCCGAGCCACGCGAGGTGGCCCCGGGCCGGACCAGCGCGTGTCACTTCGCCGAGGAGGTGATGGCGGGTGTCCACACCGGCGCTCGCTGAGTCCCGCACCCGGGACGGCGACGGCCCGCCCCTGCTGGAGCTGGTCGATCTGGTCACCGCCTACCGCCTGCGCGGCGGGCTCGGCCGCTCCGGCGCCGAGGTGCGCGCCGTGGCCGGGGTGAGCCTCGACGTACGGGCCGGGGAGACCGTCGGCCTGGTGGGCGAGTCCGGCTGCGGCAAGTCCACGATCGCCAGGACCATCGTCGGCCTGGTGCGTCCGTCCAGCGGGCAGGTGCTGTTCGAGGGCCGCGACCTGGCGACGCTGCCGGCCAAGGAGCTGCGCGGGCTCCGCCAGGACGTCCAGCTGATCTTCCAGGACCCGTACGCCTCGCTCAACCCGCGGATGACCGTCTCCGCCCTGATCAAGGAGGCGTGGCGGATCCATCCGGGGATCGTGCCGCGGGAGCAGTGGGACGAGGAGGTGCGCAGGCTGCTGGATCGGGTGGGCCTGCGTCCCGAGCACGCCGACAGGTATCCGCACCAGTTCTCCGGAGGCCAGCGGCAACGCATCAGCATCGCCCGCGCGCTGTCCGTGCGCCCGCGGCTGATCGTCTGCGACGAGGCCGTGTCCGCTCTGGACGTGTCGGTACGGGCGCAGATCCTGAACCTGCTCGAAGAGCTGCGGCGCGACCTGGGGGTCGCCTATCTGTTCATCTCCCATGATCTGGGCGTCGTGCACCACATCTGCGACCGGGTCGCGGTGATGTACCTGGGCAAGATCGTGGAGATCGGCACGAAGGAGAGCGTCTACCTGCGGCCGTCCCACCCGTACACCCAGGCCCTGCTGTCGGCGGCGCCGAGTCTCGACGACTGGCGGGACGGCGGGCGGCAGGAGATCGTGCTGAACGGCGATGTTCCCTCACCGTTGAGCCCGCCGTCAGGCTGCCGTTTCCGGACGCGCTGCTGGCGGGCCCAGGATCGATGCCGGGAGGAGGAGCCTGAGCTCCTCGACCGCGGCACCGGCCACCCCGTGGCCTGCCATTTCCCCGAGACCGACCCGTCCTGACGAGCCCCCCGGCGGACGGGACGGATCCGGCCGCCTCGCGAAGGAGCGATCGCATGTCGAACAGATTCCTGTCCGCCCTGGTGGGTGCCGTCATATTGACGGCCCTGCTCGCCGGGGGCGGACCGGCCACAGCGAGCGCCACGCCCGCCGGGGACGGCCCGGCCACAGCGAGCGCCACGCCCGTCGGGGGCGGACCGGCCACGGCGGCGGCGAGTGCCACCACCTGTGCCGACGCGCCGGACGCGCCGGTAACCAAGGGCGCGGTCTTCAACGACCCGGTGGGGGGCGACCCGGCCGCAATCGTCCGGCGCCTCTGTGGTCTGATCCACCAGACCCCCGCCGGCGCCCGGATCCAGGTCGCCCACTTCGTCATGTCCGGCCAGGCGGGCGCGGACTTCGCCGGCGAACTGATCAAGGCGCACCAGCGGGGTGTCGAGGTGCGGGTGATCCTGGACGGCGACACGCGCGGCGCGACCGTGGCCACGCAGCTCGCGACCGCGCTCGGCACGGACATCTCCACGGGCTCCTGGCTGCACGTCTGCACCGGCCCGCCGTCGGGCGGCACGGCGGCCTGCGTCGGCAGCAAGGGCCAGCACAACAAGTTCTACCTGTTCTCGCGGACCGGCAACGCCTCCGACGTGGTGGTGCAGTCGTCGGCCAACCTCACCGACCTGAACTCCGCGACGTACTGGAACAACGCGGTCGTCCTCCCCAGGGACAAGAAGCTGTACCGGGCGTATGACAGCTACTTCCAGGATCTGGCGGCGGAGCGGAAGAACCCCGACTACTACCGCACCACCACGACCCGTTCCGGACAGGCCTGGTTCTTCCCCCGCGCCGGGACGGACGCCGGCACCGACACCGTCGCCGAGCACCTCGCGCGGGTCCGCTGCACTCCCGGTACGAAGATCCGCGTCGGCATGTCGGAATGGGACACCTACCGCATCGCCATCCCCGAGAAGCTGCGCGACCTGGCCGCCCAGGGCTGCTCGGTCAAGATCGTCTACGGCATCATGGCCGACGAGGTCAAGCAGCTGCTGCTGGCCGAGCCCCGGATCGAGCTGCGCACGCTGGGCACCGGCGACGCGCTGCCCGGCCGGATCCACTCCAAATACCTGCTCATCGAGGGCTCCTACGACCGCGACGCGCATGCCCAGGTCGTGCTGACGGGCAGCCACAACTACATCGAGAGCTCGCTGCGCCGCAACGACGAGACCCTGCTGCGGCTCGACGACCGGGCCATGTACCGCCAGTACGTGGCCAACTTCGAGCGGCTGCGCGCGGTCGCGCCCCTGGCGTCCACGTCCTGACTGACCCGCGCAGTCCACGTCCTGACGGCGCAGTCCACGTCCTGACCGCTCTGTCCGCGTCCTGACGGCGCAGTCCACGTCCTGACCGCTCTGTCCACGTCCTGATCCGCTCCGTGCACCGTCAGCCGTCCGCGCCGGGACGGCCCAGGCGGTGCGCGGGCACGGGGATCGAGGGGAATGGGTTGTCCGGCAGCAGGATCACGCGGCGGGCCTGGTCGCCCTGGAGGGCGGCGTCCAGGTGCAGGAGCGCGGCGCCGATGCCCGCCGCGCCGACCATGTAGCCCGTGTCCGCCGACACCTCGCCGGGTCGCAGCCGCCGATACGCCTGATACCAGCGCAGCCCCCGCCCGTCGTGGTTGACCGCGCGGCCGATCAGGTGCTCGGCGAGCACGCTCGCGAAGTCCAGGTACGACTTGCGCCCCGTCGCCGCCCACAGCCCCACGAACAGCTCCACCAGCCCGGCCGTTCCGCAGCACTGGCAGGAGACGTTCCAGAAGCCGGGGGTACGCCGGTGCGGGACGCCGCTCTCGACGATGCCGTGCGCCAGCCGCTCGCACCAGGCCAGGTCGTCCGCCTCGCCAGTGACCCGGTACAGCTCGTAGAACAGCCGCGCCACCCCGGCCGAGCCCGAGCAGAAGCCCAGGTAGTGCAGCCCCCGTCCCTGCGGCACGTGGTGCGGCACGGCGACGCACCTCCCGGCCTCGACGCTGACCATCCGGACGAAGCCGGCGCCTCTGCGGGCCGCGTCGAGGAAGAGCGGGTCGCCGGTGACGCCGTACAGGCGGGCGAGCAGGAACGCCGTGCCCGCCGTGCCGGACAGGAAGCCCGGGGTGACGGCGTCCACCGGCAGATCGGCCCGGCCACCGGCCGCGTCACCGGGCTTTCCCGGCAGGTCGGAGCAGTCACCGGGCCAGGTCTGCCCGTCCGGCAGCGTCCCGTCATCCAACAGGGCGTCGGGCAGGCCCGTGGAGTGGCCGAACCGGTGGCCGGGCACGGCCAGGCGGGCGATGCGGGCGCCCGCCTCGACGGCCAGGTCCTGGTAGGCGGGCATGCCGAGCATCGAGGAGGCGTGCAGCAGGCCGAGCACCACGCCGCCGTCGCCGCTCTGCGCGGGATCGCGCGACCAGCCGGGACCGCCGTCGAGCGGGCGGGCGGAGCGGACGATCCGGTCGGCGGCGGCCACGGCGGCCTCCTCGAACCCGCCGTCCCCGAGCACCCAACCGGCCTCGGCCAGCGCGACCACGGCGCCGGACAGACCGTGATAGAGCGACAGGCTGGTCTGGTTCGCCCAGGTCCCGGAGAGGTAGCGGGCGCCCGCGCGGGCCTCGTCGAGGTACGCCTCGTGGCCCGTCGCCGCGGCCAGCTCCAGGAAGAACAGCACGATGCCCGCCGCCCCCGCGTAGAGCGAGGCCGGCTCGGCGGAGAGGGCCGACCTGCCTCGGGGGTCGGGGTTGGCCCGCCAGTGCCGGCCGCGCTCGTCGTCGACGGCCGCCGAGCGGATCCAGCGGCCGGCCATGATGGCGGCGGTCAGCGGTGACTCAGCACGCTCGCTCGATGAGCGCGTCCGATCCAAGCTCATGCCGACCATTATCCCACACATTTGGTAGGAAATTAAGGGTTGGCATTGACGGTTTCCGGGCAGCCGCGCGTCAGCCGCCGTCGAGAGGCGAGGGCGTCGCGGCGGCTTCCAGCGGGGCGCGGCCACGGCGGATCATGGTGGTCGCGGCCGACAGGCCGAACAGGGCGGCACCAGGCGGGCCGATGATCCACATGGGCCAGAAGTACACCAGGTGCGCGTCGGAGACGCTGAGCATGACCCAGACCACGACGTTGATCGACACCTTCACGGCCCAGATCGCCCAGAGGATCCTGAGCCATCTTGGCAGCGTGGCCAGCAGCCCGGCCGAGACCGCCGTCCCACGTGGCGTGGCCTGCGGTTTCGCCTTCGCGCGCGGCAGGTCGCCCAGGAGATCCGCCAGTTCCCCGTACGTCACCGCCTGGAAGGCCCGGCCCAGCCGGTCGTCGTACTCCTGCATGCTCAGACGCCCCTCGGCCAGCGCGGAGCTGAGCCGCTCGGCGACCACCTCGCGATCGCCGTCCGACGCCCGGATCTTTCGCCGCTCGTTCATCGGTTCTCCTTGAGCGTGGAGTCTTTCGGCGTGAGCCGTGGGGAGGATGTCGCCGTCTCGCGGGCGAGCAGGCGGTCGATGGCGGCCCGCTCGGCGTCGCGGGTGTTGTCGTCGTCGCGGCGGCGCGCGGCCATCGCGGCCAGGTAGGGAAGCACGGCCGGGCGGTCGACGGCGTCCGCGAATGCCTTCGCCATGAGGGCGCGCCTGGCCCACTGGACCGGTCCGGACATGGGGGCGGCGGCGATGATCAGCCAGGTACACGCCACGTCGGCGGCCGGCGCGCCACGGCCGGCGTTCGCCCAGTCGATGACCCAGGGGCCGTCGGCGGTGACGAGCACGTTGCCGGGGTGCAGGTCCAGGTGGAGCAGGTTGTTGCCGGGCGCACCCTCGGCGGCGGGCAGCCAGCCGGGCGCGCGTACGGTGGCCAGCCGCTGGAGCAGCTCCACCAGGAGGCGCCCGTACGCGGGCGCGCGCCACGGCCGCCGGGTGGCCTCGCGCGACACGCTGAGGCCCACGATCCGCTCCATGAGGATGTCGGCCCCGTCGGCGTCGAAGACCTCGGGCGCCGGAAAGCCCTGTCTTCGGGCGTGCCGCATGACCGACGCCTCGCGTTCGAGGCTGCGGCCGTCGCGGGCCCGCCGGATCACCTTGCCGGTCCCGGCCTCGTACACGTCGCAGTCCTGCCCTGCCGCGAGCAACGTTCCCACACGCATGGTGGTCAGATTATGCGGTAAAGATGAGTCATTCTAGTTGTGCGATAACCGGTGCACTGGCAGCTAATTACCGTCATTTGATGACAGCGGGTCCATAGTGCGGACTTACCAGCTATGGCAGCCAAACCCCGCCGCCGGCCAGTGGCCTACTCTTTCCTGCCACTTCCTGCCATCGGCCACCTGGGCCGGCTCCCGCTATCGTTGCCAGCAACACCCAGTTAATCGTATTCAACCGATTAATTTCCGACAAAGGGTAGACGTCGCATTCGGTGTGAATACTGGAGGAGGTGACACATTGCTGGAGGCAATCGATCTTGTCAAGTGTTATGGCCCGGTCAGAGCCCTCGACGAGTTCAGCCTGAGCGTGGCCGCGGGCGAGATCGTCGGGCTCGTGGGGCACAACGGCGCGGGCAAGACGACCTTCGTGGAGATCGTGTCGTACCTGACCCGTCCGGACGGCGGCCACGTCACCATCGACGGTAAGCCGCCGTCCGGCGTCAAAGGCCAGGTCGGCGTCGCACCGCAGCACATCGCGCTCTACCCGTCCGTCAGCGTCAGGGAGCATCTGGAGCTGTTCGGCAAGCTGGCCGGGCTGCGTGGCCAGGCGCTCACCACCGCCATCGACGACATCGTGGCCGCCCTGCGGCTGTCCGACTTCATCGACCGGCACGCGGCGGTCCTGTCCGGCGGCCAGCAGCGCAGGACCCAGGCGGCCACCGCGCTCATCCACCGGCCGGCGCTGCTGCTGCTCGACGAGCCGACGGCCGGCGCCGACCTGGAGACCAGGCAGGCGATGCTCGACGTGGTCAAGCAGCGCGCGGGCGAGGGCGCCGCCGTCGTCTACACCACCCACTACCTGCCCGAGCTCACCGAGCTCCAGGCCACGATCGCGGTCGTCAGGGACGGCCGGGTCATCGCCAGGGGCACCCACGAGGAGCTGGTTGACGGCCTGCCCGGCGAGGTGCAGCTCACCTTCGACAACGAAGAGGAGATCACGGTCTCGACGACCCACCCCGCCAACACCCTGATCGACCTGCTCAGCCGTGCCGACCGCCCGATCAGCACCGTCGACGTGCGCAACCCCTCCCTCGACGACCTCTACCGATCCCTGGCGGTCAGCAATGCTCCTTGACACCCCGCACACCCAGCACCGGGTCGAACCCCCGCCGCCCACCGGCCTGCTCGACAACCTGCGCGGCGCCGCGTACCGCATCGGCGCGCTGGCCAAGCACAACACGCTCATCCGGCTGCGCGACCCGGGCCAGATGATCAGCTACGTCGCCATGCCGATGGTGCTCATGCTGGTGCTCAAGCCGCTGTACGTCCGGGCCGTCGAAGGCGGCGCCACGCAGGTGGCGACCGGCCTGATGGTGATGTTCTCGGTGTTCGCGATCTCCATCGCGGGCAACGCGATCCTCGTCGAGCGCACCTGGCGCACCTGGGACCGCCTGCGCGCCAGCCGCGCCCCGGCGACCGAGCTGCTGCTCGGCAAGACCATCCCGATCTTCGTGGTGATGGTCGTGCAGCAGTCGATCCTGCTGGTGTACGGCTGCCTCGTCATCGGGCTGCCGATCCCGAGGGCCCCGCAGTACGTGGTCTTCGCGATCGCGATCTGGGCCTTCGCGCTGCTCTCGATCGGCGCGGCACTGGCCACGATCGTCCGCAGCCACGGGGAGCTCAGCGTGATCTCCGACGTCGGCGCCCTGACGCTCAGCTCGCTGGGCGGCGCCCTGGTGCCGTTGAGCATCATGCCCGAGTGGGCCCAGGTGGCCGCGCACATCTCGCCCGGCTACTGGGCCCTGACGATGATGCAGGCCGCGGTCCGCGGAGACGCGGCGGGCACCCTGGCACCGGCCGGGGTCCTGCTGGCGATCGGCCTCGTCGCCGGCACGTTCGCCGTCCGCAGGCTCACGCGCGGCTGGGGGCGCGGACACCTGCTCTGAAGAGCCGACCCGCGGCCAGGTGGCCGCGGGTCGCTCACCTTTCTGTCGGTAATTCAGTGACATGTAGTGAATTGAGGCATGTTGATGGATCAGCAGCATTCACCCGGCGACTCGAAACACTCGGCGGACGAGTCGAATATCGCGATCATCGGCATGGCCGGCCGATTCCCCGGGGCGGACAACGTCGAAACGTTCTGGCGCAACATCAGCACCGGTGTGGAATCGTTCACCCGATTCTCCGACCAGGAGCTGATCGACGCGGGGGTCAGTCCGGCGACCTTCCAGCAGCCGAACTATGTCAGGAGCCGGCCGATCCTCGAGGACATCCGGGGATTCGACGCCGGATTCTTTGGTTACAACCCGCGTGAGGCGACCTTGGCCGATCCCCAGCAGCGGATCTTCCTTGAGGTCGCTTGGGAGGTCCTCGAAGCCGCCGGGTACGGCTCGCCCGACGCGCGGGGCAGCGTGGGCGTGTTCGCGGGCACCAACATCAGCGGCTACCTGCTCACCCGGCTGAGGGCGTTCGAGATGGGCATCGACCCGTCCGCCCTGATGATCGGCAACGACAAGGACGCGCTCACCACGAACGTCTCCTTCCGCCTCAACCTCTCTGGCCCGAGCGTGGCCGTGCAGACGTTCTGCTCGACCTCCCTCGTCGCCGTGCACCTGGCGAGCGACGCGCTGCGCCGGGGCGACTGCGAGATCGCGCTGGCCGGCGGCGTGTCCGTACGCATCCCCGACCGGGTCGGGTACCTGTGGGAGGAGGGCGGCCAGGAGTCGCCCGACGGCCATGTGCGTACGTTCGACGCCGAGGGCAAGGGCAGCATGTTCGGCGACGGGGCCGCCGTGGTCGCGCTCAAGCGCCTCGACCGCGCGATCGCCGACCGCGACACCGTGCTCGCCGTCATCCGCGCCTCCGCGATCAACAACGACGGCGCGCTCAAGTTCAGCTATCTCGCGCCCAGCATCGACGGGCAGCGCAGGTGCGTCAGCAGGGCGATCGAGCGGGCCGGGGTCGACCCGTCGGAGATCTCGTACGTCGAGGCGCACGGCACCGCGACCGAGGTGGGCGACCCGATGGAGGTGGCCGCCCTGACCAGCGCCTTCGGGCCCACCAAGGACAAGCAGTACTGCCTGCTCGGCTCGATCAAGCCGAACGTCGGCCACCTCGACCGGGCCTCCGGCGTCACCGGGCTCATCAAGGTCGTCCAGTCCCTGCGCAACGAGCGCATCCCGGGCACCCTGCACTACACCTCCCCGAACCGGGAGATCGACTTCGACAGCAGCCCGTTCCGCGTCACCTCCGAGGTCACCCCTTGGCCGCGTGACGACGACCGGCCCCGGATCGCGGGCATCAGCTCGCTCGGCATGGGCGGCACCAACGCGCACGCCATCATCACCGAGGCCCCGCGCCCCGAGCGGCGCCCCGAGCGGTCTCGCCGCTGGCAGGTGCTGCCGCTGTCGGCCCGCTCCGAGTCGGCCGCCGAGAACGCCTGCGTCCGGCTCGCCGACCGGCTGGAGATCGACTCCGACCTCGAGCTCGGCGACGTCGCCTACACGCTGCAGGTCGGCCGCAAGGTCTTCAACCACCGCAGGGTCGTCGTGGCCGACTCGACCGGCCGCGCCGCCACTCTGCTGGCCGACCCGGCCGGGCGGCTGGGCCGTAACGACGCGACCGTGGGCCGCCGGGTCGGCTTCCTGATCGCCGGGGTCGGCGAGCAGTACCCCGGCATGGTGGCCGCGCTCTACGCCGACGAGCCCGCCTTCCGCGACGACGTCGACGAGTGCCTGACCGTCCTCGGCCTCACCGAGGCCGCGCAGCTGTCCGACGTCTTCGTGGCCGCCGAGCGCCAGGACACGGGCGGCGACCTGGCCCGGCTCCTGGGCCGGACCGGCGATGCGGCGCCACGCTCCACGGTGGAGGCGCACCTGATCCAGCCCGCCGTCTTCGTGGCGGAGTACGCGCTGGCCCGCCAGCTCATCCGCTGGGGCATCGCCCCCGAGATCATGGTCGGCTACAGCCTCGGCGAGTACGTGGCCGCCTGCCTGTCCGGCGTCCTCTCGCTCCCCGACGCGCTGCGGCTGGTCGCCTACCGGGCCAAGCTGATCACCTCGCAGCCCGAGGGCGCCATGCTCGCGGTGGCCGCCGACGAGCGGCGGCTGCGCGCGGTGCTCGGCGACCTGCTGACCCGCGACCTGGACGTGGCGGTGCGCACCGGCTCACAGCTCGTCCTGGCCGGGCCCGTAGCAGCGGTCGAGGCGGCCGGCGCGCTGCTGGTGGAGGCGAAGATCGGCTGCCGCCGCCTGGACACCACGCACGCCTTCCACTCCCGGATGCTGGAGCCGGTGGCCGCCGAGCTGACCGCCTGGATCAGCGACAACGTCACCCTGCACCCCCCGGTCATCCCGTACGTCAGCAACGTCACCGGCCGCCTGGCCACCGCGGACGTCGTCACCGACCCCGGTTACTGGTCCCGGCACATGTGCGAGACCGTGGAGTTCGGCGCCGGGCTCGCGCACGTGCTCGGCACAGGCGACCTCACCCTGGTGGAGATCGGCCCCGGCCAGTCGCTCGGCGCGCTCACCCGCGGCCACCCGGAGTGCGACCGCGCCCAGTGGCCGCTGATCGTCACCACGCTGCCCGCCGCGAACGACCGCCTCGACACCCACGCCGCCACCGCCACGGCCGTCGGCAAGCTCTGGCTGGCCGGCGTCTCCGTCGACTGGGCGGCGCTGCACGCCGGCTGGGCGCCGGGCCGGATCCCGCTGCCGACCTACCCCTTCGAGCACCAGGACTACTGGCTGGAGATCGACCAGACCGCGGCGAGCACCGGCGCGCCCGCGATCGACGACAGCGACCCCACCAGCATCCTGAACGCCCTGCCCCGGCTGCCCGACGAGCGCTGGATCAACGTGCCGACCTGGCGGCAGACCGCGCCGCGCCCGGCACGCGAGGAGGAGGCGGGCCGCTGGCTGGTCTACACCGACGCGGGCCGGGCCGACACGCTGGCCGACACGCTGCGCGCCCACCTGGAGGCGGCGGGGCACCAGGTGGTGCTGATCCGTCCCGGCGAGCGGTTCGCCGACGAGGCCGACGGCCTGGTGATCCGGCCCGGCTCGCCGGAGGACGCCGTCAGCGCGCTGCGGGCCCTGGCCGAGCGGGACTTCCAGCCCGAGCGCGTGGTACACCTGTGGACCGCCGAGGAGAGCCCCGACTCGACCGACGAGTGCCTGCGGCGCGGCCTGCACACCCTGGTCGCGCTCGCGCGGGCCGCGGGCGACATGGGGATCACGCGGTGGTCGCTCGACATCGTCACCGTCGGCGGCCAGCGGGTGCTCCCCGGCGACCGGGTCATCCCGGAGCGCGGCACCCTGCTCGGCCCGACCCGCCTGATCCCGGTCGAGTACCCGCGGGTCCGCACCCGCCTGATCGACATCGACACGGTGTCGTCGCCGCGCGACCTCCTCACCGAGCTGCGCGCCGAACCCGCCGACCAGGTCGTGGGGCTGCGCGGTGGCCGGCGCTGGGTCCCGGAGTACGAGGTGCTCGACGCCTCGTGCATCGACCAGGACGCCCCCAAGGCCCAGGTACGCCGGGGCGGCACCTACCTCGTGACCGGCGGCCTCGGCGGCATCGGCCTGGCCATGGCCGAACGGCTCGCCGAGCACTACCAGGCCCGCCTGGTCCTGATGGGCCGCACCCCCGTGCCGCCCAAGGACCAGTGGGGCCCCATCCTGGCCTCGGAGCGCACCGCCGACGAGGTACGCAGGCGGATCGAGGGGCTGCGGCGGCTGGAGGCCGCGGGCATCGAGGTCATCACCGTCGCCGGTGACGTCTCCCAGCCCGATGACGTACGGCGGGCGGTCGGCGCGGCGATCGAGACGTTCGGCGAGCTCAACGGCGTGCTGCACTGCGCCGGGGTGCCGGCCGTCGGCCTGATGCAGTTCAAGACGGCCGCCGACATCCAGCGGACGCTGGCGCCGAAGGTGGCCGGCACGCTGGCCATCGGCGAGGCGCTGCGCGACGTGCCGGTCGACTTCGTCGCTCTGTTCTCCTCGACCACATCGGCTACCGGCGGCGGCGCCGGCCAGGTCGATTACTGCGCGGCCAACGCCTTCCTCGACGCGTACGCGCTCAGCGACCCGCTGCCCGGCGTGACCGTGACGGCGATCGACTGGTGCGAGTGGACCTGGAACGGCTGGACCGACGGCCTGGAGAACTACGACGAGGGCTCCAAGCACTACTTCACCTGGTACCGGGAGAACTTCGGCATCACCTTCGACCAGGGCTACGAGACGCTGCTGCGGGTGCTGGCCAGCGGCGAGGCCCACGTGATCACCTCGACGCAGGACTTCGCCCCGCTGGTCGCGATGAGCCGCCGCTCGTCGATCGAGAGCCACCAGGCCACGGTGAAGAAGATCCGCGATGCCTTCGGCCGCCACCCGCGGCCCGAGCTGTCGACCGCCTACGTCGAGCCGCAGTCACCGGCCGAGGGGGCCATCACCGCGGTCTGGGCGGAGGCGCTCGGTCTGGAACAGGTCGGCATCCACGACAACTTCTTCGAGCTCGGCGGCAACTCGCTGCTCGGCATGGAGATCATCGCCGAGGTCCGCAAGGCCCTCGAACTGTCCTACCTGCCCCCGCACATCCTCTACCAGTCGCCCACGGTCGCCTCGCTCGCCGAAGCCGCGACCTCGGGGGGCGAGCAGGACCAGCAGACCCTCGGGGCCCTTGACCAGCGGCGGTCCCGCATCGAACAACGACGCAACATGCTCCGCGGGAAGGCGGCATCATGACGGACACTGAGACGGATTACGACTCGGCGGTCGCCCTGATCGGGATGTCCGGTCGCTTTCCGGGGGCGAGCAGCGTCGGCGAGCTGTGGCGCAACGTGCTCGCCGGGATCAAGGGGCTGCGCGAGATCACCGACGAGGAGCTGGCCGAGTCGGGCGTCGAGCCGGGCAAGGTGGCCGACCCGCGCTACGTCCGCGTCGGCGGCCCGATCGACGGCCTCGACCAGTTCGACGCCACGGTCTTCGGGATCAACCCGCGCGAGGCCGAGACGATGGACCCCCAGCACAAGCTGTTCCTCGAATGCTCGTGGGAGGCGCTGGAGAGCGCCGGCTACTGCCCGACCGACACCCCGGGACAGGTCGCCGTCTTCGCCGGCTGCGGCTTCCCCGACTACATCGTCCAGAACATCCAGCACCTCGCCGGCCAGCCGGGCGGCGCGCTGCTCATGGCCACCGGCAACGAGCGCGACTCGCTGGCCTCGACCGTCTCCTACAAGCTCGGGCTGCGCGGCCCGGCCGTCACCGTGCAGACCTTCTGCTCCACCTCGCTGGTGTCGGTGCACCTGGCCTGCCAGAGCCTGCTGACGTACGAGTGCGACATCGCCCTGGCGGGCGGCGCGTTCACGCCCCTCCCCCAGCCCGCCGGTTACCTGTACGAGCAGGGCGGGATCATGTCGCCCGACGGCCGGGTGCGCAGCTTCGACGCCGAGGCGGGCGGCACGGTCATGGGCAGCGGCGTCGGCACGGTGGCGCTCAAGCGCATGTCCGACGCGCTCAAGGACGGCGACGTCATCCACGCGGTCATCCTCGGCTCGGCGGCCAACAACGACGGCCGCACACGCGCCGGCTACACCGCGCCCGGCGTCGACGGGCAGGCCGAGGTCATCGAGTCCGCGCTGGGCGTGGCCGGGGTCAAGTCCGACACCGTCGGCTACGTCGAGTGCCACGCGACCGGCACCATGCTGGGCGACTCGATCGAGCTGGCCGCGATGAACCGGGTGTTCGCCCAGCCCCGCGAGACGCCGTGCGTGCTGGGCTCGCTCAAGCCCAGCATCGGTCACCTCGACCGCGCCTCCGGCGTCACCGGGCTGATGCGCGCCGCGCTCACCCTCAAGCACGAACTGCTGCCCGGCACCCCGCACTACGAGACGCCCAACCCGGCGCTGGCGACGGCGCGGGACCGGTTCACGGTGCTCACCGAGCATCGGGCCTGGCCCGCGGGGCCGCACCCGCGACGGGCCGGGGTCAGCTCGTTCGGGCTCGGCGGCACCAACGCGCACGTGGTGCTGGAGCAGGCGCCGGTACGGCCGGCGCGGCCGGCCCGGCCAGGACCGCACCTGCTGACGTTCTCGGCCGCCGACGGGCAGGCGCTGTCCGACCTCACCGGTCTGCTGCGGGAGCACCTCTCCGGCGACCTCGCCGACGATCTGGCGGATGTGGCCTACACGCTCCAGGTGTCGCGCGGCGGCTTCGCGACACGGCGCGCGATCGTGGTCCGGGACCGGGAGGACGCGGTCGCGGCGCTGGGCGACCCGGCGCGCTGGATCGACGCCAAGACGCAGCGCCGCAACCCCAAGGTCCGGCTGGTCACGCCCGGCGGCGACGTACCGGCCGCCTGGTGGGCGGACCTGCGGGCGGCGGCTGGCCGGCTGACCCGCCCCGGCACCGCCGGCGCTCACGTCTCTCCCGGTGCCGCCGGCGCCACCGGTACCCTCGGCGCCACCGCCTCCCCCGAGGACGCGGTCGCGGCGCTCGCCGAGGCGCTCACCGCGCTCAGCGTCCGCCTTTTCCACGACGGGACCGACACGTCCGGCGTCGAGGAGGTCGCCGTGGCCCCCGCCGACGGCGAGAGCGCCGCCGAGTGGCTCCTGGCCACTCTGGGCAGGCTGTGGCAGGCAGGCAGCGCCATCGACTGGGCGGTGCTGCACCAGGGCGCGGGCCTGCGGGTCGAGCTGCCCACCTATCCCTGGCAGAAGCGGCGGTTCTGGGTCAAGGCCAACCCGAGCATGATGGCCGCGCCCCCGAGCACCGGCAAGACGTTCGACCGCTCGAAGTGGACGCACCTGCCGACGTGGCGGCAGCGGCCCCTGACCCTCAACGGCCTGGACGAGCAGCTCAGGCTGGCCGGTCCCTGGCTGGTCTTCACCGACGACGCCCGGGGCGAGGCCCTGGTCGAGCGGCTGACCGAGGCGGGCGCCGAGGTGACCGCGGTGCGCCGGGGCGACCGGTTCGACGAGGACGACACCGGACATTTCACGATTCGCCCCGATAAGGCGGACGATATGGCCGAGGTGCTCTACTCGCTCGTGGTCAACCCGCGCTCGATCATTCACGCCTTCAGCCTGTCCGCCCCCGAGCCGGGGCCGGACCCGGTCGCCCACTTCGACGCCGAGCAGAGCCGCGGCTTCTACTCCGCCCTCGCGCTGGCCCGCGAACTCGTCGACAACACCGGCTCCGCGCCGCGCGCCGAGCTGGTCCTACTGACGTCGGGAGCGGTGGGCGTGGTCGGCTCGGACCTGCGCCACCCCGAGCACGCCACGCTCGCGGCGCTGGCGCCGAGCCTGCAGCAGGAGAACCCGCGCCTGCGCTGCCGGCACATCGACGTCGGGTCCGACATCGCTCCCGAGCAGCTCGCCACGCAGATCCTGGCCGCCTCCGTCGCCCCGCACGAGGGGCCGGTCGCGGTGCGCTCGGGCGAGACGTGGCTGCGGCAGTACGAGCAGTACCCCATCGAGGAGCCCGGCCCGGAGGAGCGGCCGTTCCGCGACGGCGACACCGTGCTGATCACCGGCGGTCTCGGCGACGTCGGCCTCGTGCTCTCCCGCCACCTGGCCGCCCGGTACGGCTGCCGCCTGGTGCTCACCGCCCGCGCCCCGCTGCCGCCCCGCGCGGAGTGGGACGCCTTCCTGGCCTCGGTACCGCAGGGCGGGGAGCGTACGGCCCGGCACCTCCGCAACATCCGCGACCTGGAGGAGCGCGGCGCCACCGTGCTCGCCCTGTCGGCCGACGTGGCCGACGAGGCCGGAATGCGGGCGGTCGTCGAGGCGGCGGTCGAGCGCTTCGGCGGCATCGACGTGGCCGTGCACGGCGCGGGCGTCCAGGACGGCGGCTACTTCAACTTCGCCCACCTCATGGACCGCGGCCAGTGCGACGCGCACCTGGCCGCCAAGGTCAAGGGCTTCCACGTGCTGGAGGCCGTACTGGGAGAGCAGGCCCGCGACCGGCGCGTCACGTTGTCGTCGATCGCGGCGGTGCTCGGCGGGATGACGCTGGCGCCGTACGCGTCGGCGAACGCGGCACTGGACGCCTACATCCGCGTGGCCCGGCTGGGCGGCGGCCGGTGGGTCACCGTCGACTGGGACACCTGGAACATCGACCCGGACCGGCTCGAAGGCCACAGCGGCGCGGTGATCGACTACGCGATGACGCCCGCGGAGGGCGTGGACGTGTTCGAGCGGGCGCTGTCGGCCGCCGACCGCGTCGGGCACCTGGTCATCTCGACCGGCTCGCTGGAGGCACGCATCGCGCAGTGGGTCACCGGCGACATCCATGACGCCGGCGACGACGATCTCGACGACGACCGCGAGCGCCACCCGCGCCCGGACCTGAGCACCCCGTACGTCGAGCCGAACGAGGGCACCGAGGCCACGCTGTCCGGCATCTGGTCGAGAGTGCTGGGCATCGACCCGATCGGCGCCACGGACAACTTCTTCGAGCTCGGCGGCCACTCGCTGCTCGCGATCGAGCTGACCACGCGGATCCGCAAGGCCCTGAACGCCTCGGTGCCGGTCACCGGGCTGCTGGAGTGCCCGACGGTCCGCCAGCTGGCCGCTCTGCTGGACTCAAGGGAGGACGTGTGAAGCAGCCCGAGTATCTCCGCAAGATCCAGAGCTTCGCCCGGCGCGAGCTGCTCGACAAGGACGCCTACCTGGACTCGCCGGCCGACGCGCCGATGCCGCTCTACCAGCGCTTCGCCGACACCGGCCTGGCGAACTGGTGGCTGCCCAAGGAGTCGGGCGGGCTCGGGCTGGGCCTGGAGGAGAGCGTCCGCATCGTCTCCGAGCTGGCCTACGCCGACGCGGGGGTGGCGTTCACGCTGTTCATCCCGGTGCTCACGACGAGCATGGTCCAGTGGTACGGCTCCGCCGAGCTCCGGGAGCGCCACCTGGGCCGCATGTCGGCGGAGAACGGGTTCTGCGCGACGCTCGGCAGCGAGCACGCGGCGGGCAGCGAGCTGGCCCGGATCTCCACCACGGCGACCCGCGACGGCGACGAGATCGTGCTCAACGGCCAGAAGGCGTTCTCCACCAACACCGACTTCGCGCAGTTCATCGTGGTGATCGCGCGGGCCCAGGACGACCCGGCCGGCTACCTCGCGGTCCTGGTGCCGCGCGACACGCCCGGCCTCCGCGTGGACAAGCGCTGGGACGTCATCGGGCTGCGCTCGTCGGCGACCTACCAGGTCTCGCTCACCGACTGCCGGGTGCCCGCGGCCAACGTGCTGCGCGGCAACGGTCTGCGGCTGCTGGAGGTCGGGCTGAACGCCAGCCGCATCCTCATCGCCACGACCGCGCTCGGCATCGCCCGCCGGGTGCGCGACGTGTGCATGGAGTACGGCAAGTCCAAGTCGGTGAAGGGCTCGCCGCTGGCCAACAACGCGGTTTTCGCCGGCCGCCTGGGCCAGTTCGAAATGCAGATCGACGTGATGGCGAACCAGTGCCTGGCCGCGGCTCGCGCGTACGACGCGGTCGCGGCCCGGCCGGACGCCGGCGAGGAGTTCCTGCGCGTCGGGACGCTCAAGTCGGCGCTGACCGCGAAGATGTTCTGCGGCCAGACGGGGTGGCAGATCGCGTCCACGGCCTCGGAGATGTTCGGCGGGCTCGGCTACACGCACGACTCGGTCATCGGCAAGCTGCTGCGGGACGTGCGCTACGTGTCGATCGTCGAGGGCGGAGACGACGTACTGCGCGACCTGGTGTTCAGCCGGTACGTGGTGCCGGTGTCGAAGCGGTCATGAAGCGGCCGCGGCGGTGACGACCGCCGCGGCGTAGCCCGGCGCGACGTCGAGCCAGCGGACAGGCAGGGCGGCGCCGGGCGGCGAGGGAGGAGAGAGCACGGCCCCATGGGTCGTGCTCTCTTCGTGTACCAGGACGCCTCGGAGTCCGGCCAGGCCCACTCCGACGGCTTTGACGTACGCCTCCTTGGCCGTCCAGAGGCGGAAATATCCGGTACGGAGGTCGGAAGGGTCCGCCTCGCGCAGCCGGTCGACCTCCTCCGGCTGGTACATGCTGCCGGCCATCGCCAGGCAGTCGAGGTCCTCGCGGATCCGCTCGACGTCCACGCCGACCCTGGACCCCGGCGGCGCCACCGCCACCAGCGCCCACTCCTCGGAGTGGGACAGGTTGAAGTCGGGCGCTCCCCGGCCGCCGAGCAGGTTGAAGTCAGGCGTGTCTTGGCCGTGGGACAGGTTGAAACCGGGCGCGGTCCGGCCGTGGGGCAGGGCCAGGTACGGGCGGCCGCCGTTCTCCGCGCCGAAGGCCAGACGCGCGGCGCGCACGCCGCAGACCTCGCCGAGTATGGCGCGGAGCGCGGCGTGCGCGACCATGAACCGGTGCCGCTCCCGGGCCGAGCCGAGCCGTCGGGCCCGCTCGCGCTCGGCGTCGGAGAGCGACCGCCACCCGCCCGGCGCCAACGGCCGGTCGAGGTGGATCTTCCACACCCTGGGCTGCGTCATACCCACGCGCGCAGCGCCTCCGAGATGTGCTTGTAGGTCAGCTTCGCCTGCTCGAAGACGGCGAAGTGCCCGCCGACGTAGGTGTGCAGGTCGAACCGCCCGGTCGTCTGGTCCCGCCACGCGGCCACCAGCTCCCGGCCGGCCCTCGGGTCGCCGGTGCTCGGCAGCGCGGTGATCGGGACGTCCAGCGGGGGCTCGGGATAGTACGTGTAGGTCTCCTTGACGCTGAAGTCGGCCTGCATGGCGGGCAGGATCATCTCCAGCACGGACGGGTCGTTCAGCAGCCAGTCGGGGGTCCCGCCGAGCTTACGCAGCAGGTCCACCAGCTCGGGGCGGCTCATGCCGCGCACCGGCGGCCCGTCGTCGAACGGCCGGTGCGGCGCGACGCAGCCGGAGACGAACAGGTGCACCGGCTCGGGCCCGCCCCGGCGGCGGATCTCCCTCAGCAGTTCGAAGGAGACCAGCGCGCCCAGGCTGTGCCCATAGACGGCGTACCGGCGGCCTCCACTCACCTCGGCCAGGATGACATCGGCCAGATCGGACACCAACGGCGCCATCCGCTCGTACGGAGGCTCGCGCAGCCGGTTCTCCCGGCCGGCCGGCTGGACCGGCAGCACCGCCACACCCGGCAACCGGTGCTGCCACGCCCGGTAGGCGGAGGCCCCGCCCCCGGCGTGCGGCAGGCAGAACAGCGCGAGCGCGTCGGCCGCCGCGCCGGTCTGGGCCCGGAACGGCAGCCACCGCTGGACCGCGTCTTCGCTCGTCACATCATTGACGGTCATCGTGCCTCAATCCAGGATCTCTAGCCGCACGTACGGCGGAGGCGGCTGCACGTTCGTCAGATCGGCCTCCAGCACCACGTGGGCGCCGTTCCGCTCCACCTCCCTGAAACCCGCGAACGCGTAGGTGACCTGCATCATCCGGTTGCGTCCCGTCTCCACGAAGTCGGCCCGCACCGAGGCGCCGGCTTCCTTCGCCAGCCGCATGATGTGGTTGAGCATGACCATCCCGACACCGCGCGACATCACCCGGCACGACATCAGCATCATCCGGAGCCGCCAGACCGTCTCCTCCTTCTCCACCAGCGCGAGCCCGATCTTGCCGTAGCTGCCGAACCGGTCGGTCAGCGAGGCCACCAGCAGCAGGTGGTCCGGCGACTCGCGCAGCTCGTCGAGCTCCTCGTAGGAGTAGGTGCGCCCGGTCGAGTTGAGCTGGTTGGTGCGTACCGTCAGCTCCTCGGCCCGCTGCAGGTCCTCCCGCTGGGCGGGCGCGATGGTGAACGCCATCTTCAGCCCGGCCAGGAACTCCTCGTTGGTGCCGACGAACTCGCTCTCCAGCTCGTCCCTGGCGATCTGCCCCTGGTACATGCCGCGCCGCTGCGCCGACTCGTCGGTGACGAACCGGGGCGTGAACTCCGGCCGTACCAGCGCCTCGTCCACGTCGGCGACGTCGACGCAGGTCACCTCCGGCACCTCGTGCGCCACCTCGGCGCGCTCGAACTCCTGGTCGTCCACGAACGCGAACGCGTCGAGCCCGAGGTTGAGCGCCTTGGAGATCTGGCGGATCGAGTCGGACTTGGCGTTCCAGTTGATCCGCGGGTAGAGGAACAGGTCGTCGAGACCGAGTTCGCGCAGCTTGCCGAACGCCGCCTCGTGGTCGTTCTTGCTGGCCACCGAGTGCAGCACGCCCATGCGGTCCAGCCGCCTGATGTGCTCGACGACCGCCGGCCGTACCTTGACGTTCTCGTCCTCCAGCAGCACGCCGTCCCACAGCGTGTTGTCGAGGTCCCACACGACGCACTTGATGCGGCCCTGCTTGGGCTTCTCGTGGAGTACGGCCACACTCATGACGTCACCTCCCGGTCCGCCTGGCCGGCGATCGTGATCCGCTGGATCTCGTTGCTGCCCTCGATGATCTCCATGACTTTGGCGTCCCGGTAGAAGCGGGCCACGGGATAGTCGGGGCTGCAGCCGTTGGCGCCGTGGATCTGGACCGCCTCCGACGCGTGCCTGGCGGCCGCGGTGGACGCGAAGTACTTCGCCACCCAGGTCGCCATGATCGTGGAGGCCTCACCTGCGTCCTTGAGCCGCCCCGCCTCGGCCAGCAGCAGCCGGGCCGCCCGCGCGTCGGTGACCATGTCGGACAGCTTGGCCTGGATCAGCGGCAGGTCCCGCAGCACCGAGCCACCGACCGCGCGGGCCGAGGTGTAGGTCGCCGACGCCTCCAGGCACGCCTGGATGATGCCGACCGACCCGGCCGCCACGCTGTAACGACCGAGGTCGAGCGTGCCCGTGAGCACCATGCCCGCGGTGAACCCGCTCGGCCCGAGCAGCGCGTCGGCGTCGAGGCGGACGTCGTCGAACGTCACCTCCGCGAGCATCGACGCGCGGGTGCCCAGCATGTCGTCGATCGGGCGCACCCCGACCCCGGGACTCTCCCGAGGAACGAGGAACGCGCCGATGCTCGACGCGGTGCGGGCGAACACCAGGTACAGGTCCGCCCGCTGGCCGCCGGTGATCCACTTCTTGCCGCCGTTGAGCACCCAGCCCGTACCGGACTGGACGGCGGTCGTGGTGATGCCCGAGGTGTCGCTGCCCGCGCCGGGCTCCGACAGGCAGAACGCGCCCAGGACCGCGCCCTTGGCCAGGGCCGGGGTCCACTTCTGCCGCTGCGCCGCGCTACCCCACCGCTGCACCGCCCACGCCACCATGGTGTGGACCGTGAGCAGGCTGCGGACCGACGAGCAGCCGCGGCCCACCTCCTCGTGGACCTCGCCGAGGGTGACCAGGTCCATTCCGGCGCCGCCCACCTCCTCGGGCAGGAAGGGGGCCCACAGACCCGCCTCGGCCATCCGGTCCAGCAGTTCCTCGGGGATGTAGCCGGCCTGGTCGTACGCCTCGGCGTACGGAACGATGAAGGTGTCCACGAACGCGCGGGCGCTGGCCCGATCGGTGACCGGGAGCGTCTCCTGCGCGAGCGGCGCCTGGGTGACGATCGTCACGCGGCCAGCTCCTCCGACAGCCGGCCCACCAGCTCGGCCATCGAGCCGGCGGTCCGGAAGTTGTCGATGCGCAGCTCCTCGTTCGGGATGGTGACCGTGAAGGTCTTCTCCACGAACATCACCAGCTCCATCGCGAACAGCGAGTTGACGAAGCCCAGGGAGAAGATGTCCTGGTCCCCCGTGATCTCGGCCTGCGGGTAACGGCTGCGGACGAAAGCGAGGATCTGCGCCTCCGCGGTGTTCGACATTGCGGTGCTCCTTTTTGTTGAGTTAGTTGGCGTACGTGAAGAAGCCGCGTCCGGACTTGCGTCCGTGCAGGCCGGCGTCGGTCATCTGCTTGAGCAGCGGGCACGGCCGGTACTTGCTGTCGGCGTAGTGCTCGTACAGCACCTCGACGCTGTAGAGGATGGTGTCGACGCCGATCAGGTCGGCGGTCTCCAGCGGCCCCATGGGGTGGCCGAAGCAGCTGCGGAAGACCTCGTCGACGGACTCGGCCGTGGCCACGCCCTCGTGGACGAGGTAGGCGGCCTCGTTGACGGTGAGCATGAGCACCCGGTTGGAGATGAAGCCGCACGAGTCCTTGACGTCGACGGCCCGCTTGCCCATCGCGGCCAGCAGGTTCCTGGTCCGCTCGATGGTGTCGGGGGTGGTGTGGAAGCCGGGGATCAGCTCGACGGCCGGCTTGGCGGGCACCGGGTTCATGAAGTGCACGCCGATGACCTTGTCGGGACGGCCCGTCACGGCGCCGACCTTGGTGATCGGGATGGCCGAGGTGTTGACGACGAACACGGTGTCGGGTCCGCAGGCCGCGTCCAGCGCCTCGTAGACCTCCCGCTTGACGTCCCAGTTCTCGGTCACGTTCTCGATGACGATCTCCGCCTTGGCCAGGGCGTCGGCGCCGACGGCCGTGGTGATCCTGGCGAGGATCGCGTCCGCGTCCAGGGCCGGGCCGCCCATCAGGCGGCTCATCCGGCTGTTGCGCTCGATGTTCGCGAGCGCCTGCTGGAGAATCTGCTCGTCCTTGTCGACCAGGACCACGTCGTGTCCGGTCTGGGCCAGGTTCTGGGCCACTCCCACGCCCATCACACCGGCGCCCACTACGCCGATCACTGTCATGACGCTGCTCCATTCACTGGGTTGGGTCTCACCGGCCGCGTCTGCGGGCGGCGGAGGCTTCGAGTCCCGATCGGCGCAGCTGAGCACGTACGTGGCTGCCGCCGTCGGCGCCGGTCCCGAGCGCGGGGCCCGCGCCCGAGGCCATGGCCTCGATGGTCTGGCCGAGTGCCGACACGGTCGGCGCCTCGTAGAGGATGTGGGGCGGCAGCTCGTCCAGCTCGAACGCCCGGCGCATGGCGGCCACGATGCTGACGCCGAGCAGCGAGTTGCCGCCGAGCTCGAAGAAGTTGTCCAGGACGCCGACCCGGTCAAGCTTGAGCGAGTCGCACCAGATGCCGGCGATCTGCTCCTCGGCCGACCCCGACGGCTCCTGGTAGGGGGTGACCAGCTCGGGGCGGGGATGCCGCTCGCCGCTCACGCCGCCCACGGCGGGCGAGGTGACCGCCTCCAGGTTGAAGCGCGAGCTGCCGAGCACCACCGTCGGGAAGTCCTGCGTGGACACCACGACCCGGGGCTCGCCGCTGGCCAGCGCGCGCAGCAGTGCCCGCCAGCCGTCCTCGAAGTCGATGCCGACTCGAGCCCGGTTGTCGCGGAAGAACTGCTGCAACGCGCCGTCGTACCCGGCCAGGCCCTCCTCCCAGGCGTTCCAGGTCCACTCGCCCCAGTCGATGGCCAGGACCCGCCTGCCGGTGTCGGCGAGCTGGTGGGCGTAGCCGTCGAGGAAGGCGTTGGCGGCGCAGTAGTCCACCTGGCCCGGCCCGCCGCCGGTCGCCGAGGTGATGGAGGCGAACAGCACCAGGAAGTCCAGCTCCACCTCGTCGGGCTCACCGATGCGCAGCGCCTCGGCGATGGCCAGGGTGCCGCCGATCTTCGGGGCGAGCACCTGGTCCAGCTCGTCGGACCGCTTGAACTGCATCAACCCCATGCCCGGGACTCCCGCAGCGTGGAGGACGCCGTGGAGGGCACCGAAGCGCTCGACCGCCGTCTCCACGGCCCGGCGGACGTCCTCGGGCTTGCTGACGTCACCGGTGACGATCTCGACGCGGGCGCCGAGCCTCTCGATCTCGAGCACGTGGGCGATCCGCCGCCGGGTCGCCTCCTCAGCCGCACCGTTGGGTCCGGCACCGTGCGGTCCTGCGGCATTTCGCCCCGCGCCATTGGTACCCGCGCCATTGGTACCCGCGCCATTGGTACCCGCGCCATTGGTACCCGCGCCCGCCAGGATGCGGGACCACTCCGCTCGGGGTGGCAGGCCGCGGCGGGCGAGCAGGACGAGGTTGGCGTGGCAGTCGCGGGCCAGCCGTTCGGCCAGGCCGAGGGCGATACCGCCGAGCCCGCCGGTGATCAGGTAGACACCGCCCTCGCGGAGCGTCTCCAGGTCCGGATCGGCCGCCATGGTCTCATAACCGGGCACCCAGCGTCGGCCGTGGCGCAGCGCCACGATCCGGTCGGCCTGCGGCCTCCGCAACTCGGCCACCAGCCCGCCGACCGCTGAACCGCCCCTGCCGCCAGCAGCGGAAACGCCCGAACCAGCGGCTCCCGAAGCACCCCGACCGGCCGGCGCGAGAGCGCCCGAACCGGTGGCCGCGATCGGGCCGGTCTCCAGGTCGATGAGGCGGGTGGCGACCTTCGGGTATTCCAGGGGGATCACCAGGCAGGGACCGATCAGCGTCGCGCCGTCCGGGTTGGACACGTCGTCACCCAGCACCTGCTGCGTGCCGGTGACGGCGACGTCCAGGGACCAGTCGTCGGTGCCGGATTCGGCCGCCGCCCTGGCCAGTGCGACGAGCGTGTGCAGGCCGTACCGGATGGTGGTGTCGCCGGTAGCGGCGTCCAGCGTCCAGAGGTGGACCACCCGCTCCAGCGGCCGACCGGCGGCGCGCAGGTCGCGCAGCAGCGAGAGCGTGTCGCCCACGCTGCCCGGCCGCACCGTGTAGCCGTCGGGGGTGACGGCGTACGCGTCGCCGGGGCGTACCAGCGTGACCGTGGCGCCCGCCGTCCGCCGCAGCTCGGCGGCGACCCGGTCGGCGAGCCCGTCGCGGGTGTAGACCAGCCACGAACCCGGCTCCTCACCCGGCGCCGGCGCGGCGGTCTGCCGCCATACGGGCAGGTACATCCACTGGTCTTCCGGCAGCCTGGGCAGGTTCGTGATCGCCTCGAACAGGTTGTCCGGGACGAGCGCCGGCAGCGCGCCGACCGGCTGCCGCCGCGCACCGGTCGCGGGCGGGTCGATCCAGTAGCGCTGGCGCTGGAAGGGGTACGTCGGCAGCGGGATCCGCCCCGGCAACCCGGCGGCGAGCCCGGCATCGGGACCGGCGGCGAGTCCGGCGGCGGACCCTACGGTGAGCCCGGCAACGGGCCTTGTGGCGAGCTCGGGGTTCCGGTATCTGCCGTGGTGGGCGGCCCAGTCGAGGTCGGCGCCGAGCAGCCACAGCCGGGCCAGGCAGCCGGCGAGCACCTCGTCGTCCGGGCGGCTGTCGCTGCCGCCGGGCAGCGCGTTGAGGATGAGCGGCCACCGCTGCGGCGGGCAGCCGGCGGCGCGCACCAGGGCGCCGAGCGACTGCCCCGGGCCGATCTCGACCACGGCCAGCTCCGGGTCGGCGAGCAGCGCGTCGACCCCGTCCGCGAACCGTACGGTCCCGCACATGTGCCGGGCCCAGTAGCCCGGGTCGCACACCAGGTCCGCGTCGGCGATCTCGCCGGTCACGTTCGAGATGTACGGCAGGGCGGGCGGGTTGAGCTGGACGTTCGCCTCGACCCAGGCGGTCAGCTCGTCGCTCAGCCGGGCCAGCATCCTGGAGTGGAAGGCGTGGGTGGTCTGCAGCGGGCGGCACGGGATCTCGGCCCGCCGCAGGTCGGCGAGGAGCCCGTCCATCGCCTCGACCGGACCGGCGACGACCGTCACCTGCGGGCCGTTGACGGCGGCCAGGTCCAGCCCCCGCTCGTCGAGCCTGAACCGGCGCCGCAGCTCGCCGGCGGGCAGCGACACGGCCGCCATCGAGCCGGGCGGCACGCCGTCGATCAGCTTCGCCCGGTACGCCACCAGCGCGATGGCGTCCGGCAGTGACAGGACTCCGGCCAGGCAGGCGGCGACGTACTCGCCGAGACTGTAGCCCAGCATGATCCGCGGCTGCACGCCCCAGGTCATGAGTGTGCGGGCCAGGGCGTACTCGACGGCGAACAAGGCGGGCTGGACGATCTCCGTACGCTCCAGCACGCCGACCCGCTCGTCCCCACCCGAGCCAATGGACCCGCCCGAAGCCGCGGACCCGTTCGAGCCTGCGGACCCGTTCGAGCCTGCGGACCCGTTCGAGCCCGTGCGGCCCAGCAGGGCGGCGAGGTCGGGGGCGGTGCCGCGGCCGCCCGCGAGCAGGTCCGCGAGGTCCACCTCGCCCAGCGGCCCGCGCAGGAGCTCCAGGCACTCGTCGAGCGCCGCGCGGAACTCCGGCTCGCGCCGGTACAGCTCGGTGACCAGGCCGGGATACTGCTCCCCCGCCCCGGCGAACAGGAACGCCACCGGACGCCCCTGCACCGTGTCGACCCGGCTCAGCACCCCGGGCCCGCTCAGTACGGCGGCGGCCGACTCAAGGCTGTCGACGACGGCGACGCGCCGGTGCTCGAACGTCTTGCGCCCCACCTGGAGGGTGAACGCCACGTCCGCCAGCCGGATACCGGGCGAGGCGGCCAGGTGCCGCCCGAGGCGCTCGCCCGCCTGGTCGGCCGCGGTGGCGTTGCGCGCGGACACGGGCAGCACCTGGTACCTGCGGGAGGACTCGGGCGAAACGGGCGGCGCCGGGGGCCGGACGGGAGCCTCCTCGACGACCATGTGCACGTTGGTGCCGCCCATGCCGAGCGAGTTGATGCCCGCGATGCGCGGACGTCCGTCGCGGGTCCGCCATGGGGAGAGCTCGGCGTTGACGTAGAAGGGGCTGTTCTCGAAGTCGATCTCCGGGTTGGGGCTGGTGTAGTGCAGGCTGGCCGGGATGACCCGTTCGCGCAGCGCGAGCGAGGTCTTGATCAGTCCGCTCGCGCCGGCGGCGCGGTCCAGGTGCCCGATGTTGGTCTTCACCGAGCCGATCGGGCAGTACTGCGTCTGCTCGGTGTCGCCGAACGCCCGCGTCAGCGCCGCCAGCTCGATCGGGTCGCCGAGCTCGGTGGCGGTGCCGTGCGCCTCGATGTAGCTGATGTCCTCGCCGGTCACCCCGGCGTCGGCCATCGCGTCGGCGATCACCCTGGCCTGGCCGACCACGCTCGGCGCGGTGAAGCCGACCTTGAGCGCGCCGTCGTTGTTCATCGCCGAGCCGCGGATCACGGCCCAGATGTGATCGCCGTCGCGTACCGCGTCCGACAGCCGCTTGAGCAGCACCACCGCGGCCCCGTCACCGAACATGCTGCCCCGCGCCCGCGCGTCGAACGTCCGCACGTGACCGTCGGGCGACTCCTGCCCGCCGGGCCCGAACTTGTGCCCGACCCGGTCGGGCACCCGGATCGACACGCCGCCGGCCAGCGCCAGCTCGCACTCGCCGTTACGCAGGCTCTGCACCGCCAGGTGCGCCGCGACCAGCGAGGTCGAGCAGAACGTCTGCACCGCGACACTCGGCCCGTACAGGTCGAACAGGTAGGAGACCGTCGTGGTGAGCGCGTCCTTGTCGTTGCCCATGATGATCTCGTAGTGGCTGACCTCCTCCTCGTCGTTCAGGAGGTGCTCGCCCATGCGGAGCAGGTACGTGCTGATGTTGCTGCCGCCGAACACGCCGACCCGGCCCCTGCTCTCCGGCACCGCGTACCCGGCCTGCTCCAGTGCCTCCCAGCACACCTCGATGAACGCCCGCTGCTGCGGGTCGGTGATCGCCGCCATCCGGGGGCTGAGGCCGAAGAACGCGGCGTCGAAGCCGCTGACGTCGTCGAGGACCGGGCGGGCGGGGACGTACGACGGGTCGTGGATGAGGTCGGGGGCCACTCCGGCGGCCAGCAGCTCCTCCTCGGAGAAGAAGCTGATGGACTCGACGCCTTCGCGCAGGTTGTTCCAGAACGTACCCACGTCGGTGGCGCCCGGGAAGTGGCCGGCCATGCCGACGATGGCGATCCGCCGATCGTCGTCCATGTCGGTGCCGGAGTGGTCGGCAGGTCCGGCGGTGCCTTCCACGGTCTTATGGGCGACCCGCTTGGCCACCGTCGTAGCGCGGGCGCTCGTCTTATCGGTACGGCCGGCGGTGGCGCCCTTCTCATCGAGGATTCCGGCGAGCGTGTGCACCGTCGGCGCCTCGAACAGCATCACCGTCGGGACCGCGATCCCGAACCGCTTCTTCACCAGGGCCAGCATCTGCAGCGCGACGAGCGAGTTGCCGCCGAGGTCGAAGAAGTTGTCCCTGGTCCCGACCGGCTCGATGCCGAGCACGTCGGACCACAGCTCGGCCAGCGCCCGCTCGGTCGCGGTCAGCGGCGGGCTGTACGGCTGGGGCAGCTCGGGACGAGGGAACCTGGTGCCGCCCGCCTCCGGCTCCGGCCCGGTCACCGCCCGGGGCAGCCGGTCGTCGAGACCGCCCGCCGCCACCACGAGGCTCGGCCGGTCGTCGGCCACCAGCCGGTCGAACGCCGCCAGCCCCTCCTCGGTACTCATGGCGTGCGCGGCCATCGCGGCGCCGATGCCGCCCTCCATGCCTTCGAGCGTCCGTGACCAGGTGTCCCAGCTCGCGGCCACCCACCGGGTCGGCGATGGCGAGGCGGCGGTGTCGTGGGCGACCGCCGTCAGCGCGGCGTTCGCCGCCGCGTAGCTGCCGAACGTGATGCCGCCCAGCAGCGACGACGTCGAGGAGAACAGCAGGCAGAAGCCGGGCGCCCGCTCGGCGGGGAGCTCGCCGAGCACCTCACGCAGGACCAGCGCACCCGTCACCTTCGCCCCGAAGTGCCGCGCTACGGCTTCCTGATCGAGGTCGCGCATCGACAGGAACGTGTCCCGGCCGGTCTCGGCGGCGGCATGAATCACCCCGTCGAGCCGCCCGCCCTCCCGCAGCGCCCCGTCCGACGCCCCGGCCCGCGCGTCGGTGAGCACCTCGGCCGACGCCTCGGCTCGCGCGTCGGCGAGCACCTCGGCCAGCAGGGCGCGCATCGCGTCGGCGTCTGTCACGTCGACCTGCGGTGTCAGCACCTCGGCCCCGAGCGCCCGCAGCCGCTGGACGCCCTCGTGGCGCGGGTCACCGGCCGTAGCGGGCACGCCGCCCCGGCTGGTGAGGATCAGCCGGGCCGCTCCGGCCCGCACCAGGTGCTCGGCCACCAGCAGCCCGACGTCCCCGAGACCACCGGTCATCAGGTACGTCCCACCGGGCCGCACCCCCAGACCGGCCGTCAGGTTTCCGCCCGACCCGACCGCCTGCGCCCCTTCCGAGCCGGCCGTCGGGCCGACCCTCTGTGCCTCGTCCCGGTCGGCGGGGACGTAGTCGCGGGTGTGGCGGCGTCCGTCGCGGTAGGCCACCAGAGCGTCGGTCGCCGGATCACGGAGCTCGGCCACCAGGTCCCGGGCCGTCGTAGTGACGTCGGCTCCGGCCTCTACGTCCACGCAGCGGCAGTCGAGGTTGAGGTACTCCTGGTTGGCGACCAGCGGCAGTGTGGCGGCGGCGGCGTGGCCGGGGTCCTGCACCTCGCCGTCGATGACCGCCTGGCCGCCCCGGGTGGCCACGATGATCCTGGTGCTGTCGCCGCCCTCGCTGCCCCAGGCGTCCAGCATCCGGGAGAGCGGGAGCACCACCTGGCGCCCGTCGCCACCGGAGCCGGCGTGGTCGAGCAGCCGCAGGTCGAGCAGGGCCGTCGGGGTCTCGCTCGCCAGGCTCCTGGCCAGGGCGGCGTGGTCGGCCGCCGACTCGGGGTCGATCGTGTAGCCACCGGCCATCTCGGCGAACGCGCCGCCCGGCCGTACCAGCACGATCTCGGTGCCGTCGGAGCCCAGCGACTCGACGACCGCGTCGGCGACACCGCCCGCGTCGGCGAGGACCACCCAGCGCCCGGCCGTGCCCGAACCGGTCGCACCAGGGGCGCTGGTCGCGGCGGGTACATCGGTCGCGATCCAGCGCGGGACCATGAGCTGGACGTGCGGAACCGCCTCCTCGGGAACGAGAGCGGGCGCCGGAGCCGCGGCGGTCAGGGCGGTCGGTGCAGGCCCGGTCTGGTGGCGGGGCGGGTCGATCCAGTAGCGCTCCCGCTGGAACGGGTAGCTGGGCAGCCCCACCTTGCGTACGGGCCGATCCTGCCGGTAGCCGGCCCAGTCGACCGGCACGCCCGCCAGCCACAACCGCCCCAGGCCCTCGGCCAGTACGGTGCCGGCCGGGCGGGGGTCGGCGGCGGCGGGGAGCGAGGAGACCACCAGCGGCCAGCGGTCCCGAGGGCAGTCGCGGTGACCGCGGGCCATCGCCCCGAGCGACTGCCCGGGGCCGATCTCCAGCAGCGCCGGCTCCCCCTGCTGGAGCAGCGTGCCGAGCACGGCGTCGAACAGCACGGGCCCGCACATGTGCCGCGCCCAGTAGCCGGGGTCGGTCGCCTCGGAGGCGGTGATGAGGGCGCCGGTGACGTTCGAGACGTACGGGATGCGCGGCTCTTCGAGGGTGATGTGGGTGGTGATCCAGCGGGTCAGCTCGTCGCGTACCGGCTCCATCATGCGCGAGTGGAACGCGTGGCTGGTGGCCAGCGGCCGGCACGGCACCGACTCGCCCGCCAGGAACTCCCTGACCGCCGCCATCGCGGCGGGCGGGCCGGCGAGCACGGTGAGTTCGGGGCCGTTGACCGCGGCCACGTCCACGTCGGTGATGCCCGCCCGCTCCAGCCGGGTCCGCAGGTCGTCGGCGGCCAGCGGCACGGCGCTCATCGCGCCGGCCGGCAGCGCGTCGATCAGCCGCGCCCGGTGGGCGACCAGCGCCAGCGCCGACTCCAGCGTGAGGACGCCCGCCAGGCAGGCGGCCACGTACTCGCCGAGGCTGTAGCCGGCCAGCAGCGCCGGTTCGATGCCCCAGGAGCGTACGAGCTGGGCCAGGGCGTACTCGACCGCGAACAGCGCGGGTTGCAGCACCGCCGTGGCCATGGTGTCGACCGGCGCCGCCTCCCGCCCGAGCAGCCGGTCGAGTCCGGCGGCCTGGCCGGGCTGCCTGGGGAGCAGCAGCTCGGCGAGCGGGTCGACCCCGCCGAGGTGGTCGCGGAGCGTGGCCCGGCATTCGTCGAGCGTCTGCCTGAACACCGGCTCGGTCTCATACAGCTCGGCGGCCAGGCCCGGGTACTGCTCACCGGTGCCCGCGATGAGGAAGGCGACGGGCCGGTCGGCGCGGCTGTCCGCGCGGGCCAGCACCCCGGCGTCGCGCAGCCCGGCGACGGCCTCGTCCACGGTGGCGGCGACCAGCATCCGGCGATGCCCGAACACCTGCCGCCCGGCCTGCAGCGTGTGGGCGACGTCGGGCAGGTGGCGGGTGTCGAGGTCGCCCGCGAGATGGTCGGTCGTCGCGCTGGCCGCAGCGGACCCGAGGTGACCGGCCGGGGCGGACGCGAGGTGGTCGGCGAGGCGTTCGGTCATGGCGTCGGCCGCGGCGGCGGACCGCGCGGACCACACCAGCAGCTCCGGACGCGACGCCCCGGCCGGAACCGGGCGCGCATCAGCCGACACCTGAACGGGCGGCACTGGAACGGGGGGCGCCTCTTCCAGCACCACGTGGGCGTTGGTCCCGCCGATGCCGAACGCGCTCACCCCGGCCCGCCGGGTACGGCCGGGCCTGCGCGGCCAGGCGATGAGCCTGGTGACCACCTCCAGCTCGGCCTCACCGGTGCTGAGCTGCGGGTTGGGCTCGGTGAGGTTGCGGGTGGGCGGGATCTCGTCGTGGCGCAGGGCGAGGGCGGTCTTGATGAGGCTGGTGACGCCGGCCGCCCGGTCGAGGTGGCCGAGGTTCGTCTTGACGGAGCCGATCAGGCACGACCCGTCGTGGAACACCTGCTGCAACGCGGCCAGCTCGGCCGCGTCGCCGAGCGCGGTGCCGGTGCCGTGCGCCTCGACGTAGTCGATGTCGGCGGGCATCAGCCCGGCACTGGCGAGCGCCTCGGCCATGACGGCGGCCTGGCCCTGTACGCCGGGAGCGGTGAAGCCCACCTTCCTGCCCGCGTCGTTGTTGACCGCCCAGCCCCGGATGACGGCGTAGATCTGGTCCCCGGCGGCCAGCGCGTCCTCCAGCCTGCGCAACGCCACCACGCCGACGCCGCTGCCGAGCGGGCTGCCCAGGCCGCCCGCGTCGAAGGCGCGGCACTCGCCGTCCGGCGGCGCGATGCCACCCTGCTGGTACAGGTAGCCGACCCGGTGCGGCACGTTGACCGCGACGCCGCCCGCCAGCGCCAGGTCGCACTCGAACCCGGCCAGGCTGGAAGCCGCCGCGCAGACCGCGACGAGCGAGGTGGAGCAGTAGCTCTGCACCGCGTAACTCGGACCCGACAGGCCCAGCGTGTGGGCCACGCGCAGGGTCAGCGAGTCCTTGTCGTTGGCCAGGCCGAGGGCCAGCTCACCCATGGTGGCGGCGACGTCGTTCGGCATCAGGTTGTGCTGCAGGTACGAGCTCCAGCCGGACCCACCGAAGACGCCGATCGCGCCGTCGAAGCGGGTGGGATCGCAGCCGGCGTCCTCCAGGGCCTCCCAGCTGTGCTCCAGGAACAACCGGTGCTGCGGGTCGAGGATCTGGGCCTCCTTCGGGCTGAACCCGAAGAAACCGGCGTCGAACAGCTCGACGCCGTCGATCACCGCCCCGGCCTTCACGTACCCGGGATCCGCCAACAGGTCCTCGGACACTCCGGCGGCCCGCAACTCCTCATCGGTGAACCGGGTGATGCCGGAACGGCCGTCACGGATGTTCGCCCACAATTTGGCCACGTCGGCGGCTCCGGGGAACCGTCCCGACATCCCGACTATCGCAATGTCATTGCCGGAGACCTCTTCGGCCAGCTCATCAGTCACGTCAACGGTCCTTATCTCGGGACTCAAGCTCAAGTCGGGCTTCATTTCCGTCCGCCCCCGGAACGGGCCCGGCGCCGTCGCTGCCCCCGAGCCGAGCTGGTGGTGAGTGCCTGCTGTGCGGAGCCGTCGTCCGACCGCTCCAGTGCGGCCGCGAACTCCGCGACCGTCGGGTGCTCGAACAGCACCGCGGGCGCGATGGCCACGCCGAGCTCCTTCTCGATGGCGAGCACCATGGCCATGCCGACCAGGGAGTTGCCTCCGAGGTCGAAGAACGGGTCGGACACGCCGACCTGCTCGATGCCCAGATAGGCGCCCCACAGGTCGGCGATCCTGGTCTCGGTCTCGGTCCTGGGCGCCACGAACTCGGTGCGCAGCAGCGGCCGCGGGAACCGCTCCCCGCCAGGCGCCGCCGCCGCACCGACCAGGGCGTCGAGGTCGGTCATGGCCGACCAGTCACGCAGGACGTCGCGCAGCGGCTGGCGCGCGGCCAGGACGCTGCCGTGGCCGCCGGTCACGATCCGGTCGAGGAACGCGCAGCCCGCCTCCTCAGCGAAGCCGTACCTCTCCCGGTAGGCGGTCACCCGCTGGGCGAGGCTGGAGGCACCCTTGAGGGAGTCGGTCTGCCAGTCGTCGTGCTGCCACGGGCCCCAGGCGACCGACACCACCCTGGTGGAGGGTGCGGTGGCCGCCAGCGCCTCGCCGTACGCGTCGAGCACGGTGTTGGCGGCACAGTAGTCGCCCTCGCCGATGCCACCGAACGCGGTCACCGCGGAGGAGTACAGGACCAGCAGCTCGGGCCGCTCCTCGGCAGGTGTGTCCGGGCCGACCAGCTCGGCGAGGGGTCCCATCGCCAGGACCTTGGGCGCGAGCACCGCCCCCGCCTCGGCCACGGTCCGCCGCTGCACCATGCCACCCGCCGGGACGCCGGCCGCGTGGATCACGCCGGTCAGCGTGCCGAAGTGCTCCCGGCACCGGCCCAGCGCCCGCCGCAGCTCGTCGGGGACACCGGCGTCGGCGGTCAGCAACAGCACCTCGGCCCCGGCCGCCTCCAGCTCGGCGACATCTTCCAGACTCCGCGCCACCTTCGGGCCCGGCTCGGACACGTCCGGCGCACCGGCTCCCGCCCCAGCCTCCAGCGAGCCGCCGTGCGGAGCGGCGTTCAGGGGGGTACGGCCCACCAGGGCGAGCCGCCGTACCCCGGCTCGCACCAGGTGCTTGGCCAGCCCCATACCGAGTCCCCGGGCACCACCGGTGATCAGGTAGACGCCGTCGGCCCGCCACGGGCTCCCGGCCGGTTCACCCTGGTCCGGGACCTCGCCCCAGCTCTTCACCCAGCGACGGCCGCGCCGCCAGCCGGTCAGCCGGTCGTGCGCCTCGTCGGGCTCCCTGAGCAGCTCGTGGATGATCTGCCCGGCCGCCTGCCCGTCGTCCTCCGGGTCGAGGTCGACACCGCTCCAGGTCAGTCCGGTGTACTCGTGGTGCGCCGCCCGCCCGAGCCCGTGCGTCACGGCCCGGTACGGCGCGAGCGCGTCGCCGCCCAGGATCTCGGCGGCCCCCTGGGTGACCGTCAGCAGCCGTACCCCCTGGCGCGCGGGCAGCTCACCCAGCGCCTGTACGGCCAGCAGCAGGCTGTCGAACCCGTACCCGATGGCCGCCCGCAGCTCCTCGTCGTTGGCGTACACCGGGGTGGCGGCCGTGGCGAACCGGCTCCACAGGTGGACCACGTGCACCGGCCCTGGCTCCGTGACGGCGGCGAACACCTGGGCGTAGTGCTCGGGCACGGCGGGGTCGATGACGATGCGACGACCGTCCTGCCGCAGCCCGGCCCCGGCGACGACCTCGATCACCTGGGTCCCGGCCGCGGCGGCCAGCTCGGCGAGCGCCGCACCGGCCCCCGCCGAGTCGGCGAAGACCACCAACGGCCCACCGAGCCGTACGGCAGGCGCGGCATCCCCCGGACGGCCATCGCCGGAGGCGAGGTGCGGCGCGACGGTGCGGGAGACGAGGTGCGTCGGGGTGGGGCGGGTGGTGTCCTGCTGCCAGATCGGGGCGAAGGCGAAGTCGGCCGGTTTGGCGGGCCGGTCGGCTCGGGGGACGTCCCGGCCCTGGTCCGGCCAGAAGCGGGTGCGCTGGAAGGGGTAGGCGGGCAGGTCGACGAGGCGGGCGCCGGCGGGGCGGGTGAGCTCCCAGTTCAGCGTGACGCCCAGCTCCCACAGCCGCCCGCACGCCTCCAGCAGCTCGGACCGCGCGTCCCGCCGCTCCCCTGCCGTCCACAGCGGCGGCAGGGTGCCGAGTACGGTGGCCGGCCGGTCGGACAGGTTCTGCCGGACCAGCCCACCGAGGGTCTGGCCGGGGCCGAGCTCGACGAACACATCTACTTCCTGGACGTCCACCTCCTGAACGTCCACCTCCTGGACGTCCACTTCCCGCGAGACGCAGTGCCGTACGGCGTCGGCGAACCGGACCGGGCTGACCAGCTGATCGGCCCAGTATTGGGAGCTGGTGGCCTGCTCGGCCGTCAGCGCGGTGCCGGTCAGGTTGGACACGATGGTGACGGCCGGGGCCTGGCGCGGCACGGAGTCGAGCAGCGCGGCCAGCTTCTCTCGGGCCGGCTGGAGCAGCGACGAGTGGAACGCGTGCGCGGATCGCAGCGGCCGGCAGGCGACGCCCTCGGCGGTGAGGCGGCGGGTCACGGCCTCGATGTCCTCGGGCCGCCCGCTGAGCACGGTCATCGAGGGCCCGTTGAGCGCCGCGACATCCACCTCAGCATCGGTGCCGACGAGCAGTTCCCGTAGCCGGTCCTCGCTCGCGGCGACGGCGACCATGCGGCCCGGCGGGGCGGCGGCGATCAGGCGGGCTCGTTCGGCGACCACGTACAGGGCGTCCTCGAGGGTGAACACGCCGCCGAGGCAGGCGGCGACGTACTCGCCGAGGCTGTAGCCGATGAGCAGGTCCGGGGTGACGCCCCAGTGGGACAGGAGCCGGGCGAGCGCGTACTCGACGGTGAAGAGGAAGGGGTGCGCGACCTCTGCGTGGCTGAGCGGGTCGTCGGCCCGGTCCTGCTCGGAACCGGCACGGCCCAGCAGCGCGGCAAGGTCCCCGTCCGAGGATCGCACCCGGTCCCGGCCCGAGGACCGTGACGGGTCCACCCCCGAGGGCCGTGCCTGGTCGGCGGTCTCCTGGTGAACGGCGGAGTTCTCGTCGTCCGCGGGGCTGAACAGGGGGCGCAGGTCCACGCCACACCGGTCGGCGGCCAGCTCGACGCAGCGGTCTACCGCTTCGGCGTAGACGGGCTCCGTGCGGTACAGCTCCCTGCCGAGGCCGACGTACTGGTCACCGACGCCGGGCAGCAGGAACGCCACCCGGGGGCGGCCCTTCACCCGGTGGACGCCGCCCTCGGTGGCGACGCGGCCCAGCAGGCGTACGGCGTCCGGGAGGTCGGCGCAGACAAGGGCGCGCCGGTGGTCGTGCTCGGCGCGACCGGCCTGCAGCGTGCGGGCCACATCGGCCAGGACCGCTGCCGACCGGGCCGTTTCCGGCCGGACTGCCAACGCCGCGGCCAGGCGCCCTGCGTGCTCCCGAAGGGCCGCGTCACTGGCCGCCGACACGGGCAGCACCATCGCCCGAGGAACACCGACCGCGCCGTGCCCGGCCACGGCGGATCTCCCAGACTCGCCGGGCTCGGGGGCGGATTCCAGGATGACGTGGGCGTTCGTGCCCGACCAGCCGAACGAGCTCACCCCCGCCAACCGCGGCTCCGCCCCCGTGAACGGCTGCGGCGCTCCGGCCATCGGCAGGACCGTCCCGTCCTCCGGGATCGCCGCCGCCGGGTCCGACAGGTTCAGGTTCGGCGGGATCAGTTCGTTCTCCAGCACCAGGACCGTCTTGATCAGCCCGGCCATCCCGGCCGCCGCCTGGGTGTGGCCGATGTTGGTCTTCACCGCGCCGACCCGTAACGGCCGGGTGCCGGGGCGCCGGCCGAACACGTCGTGCAGGGCCGACAGCTCGATGGCGTCCCCCAGGTGGGTGCCCGAGCCGTGCGCCTCCACGTACGAGATGTCGTCGGGGGTGATCCGAGCGGCGGCCAGGGCGCGGCCGATCACGTCGGCCTGGGCGCCGCGGCTGGGGGCGGTGAGGCCGTTGCTGCGGCCGTCCTGGTTGACGGCCGAGCCGCGGATCACCGCACGGATGCGCCGGCCGTTCTGGATCGCCTTGGACAGCGGCTCCAGCACGACGACGCCGCCGCCCTCGCCCATGACGTAGCCGTCGGCGCTCGCGTCGAACGTCTTGCACTTCCCGTCCGCGCACAGCATCGACGCCGCGCACGCCTGGATGAAGGTGCTCGGGTGGAACGTCATCGACGCCCCGGCGGCGATCGCGAGGTCGCATTCGCCGCGCCGCAGCGCCTCCGCCGCGAGGTGGACCGCGATCAGCGAGGACGAGCACGCCGTGTCGATGGCCATGGTCGGGCCGCACAGGTTGAGCAGGTACGCGATGCGCCCGGCGGCGACGCTCATGGACGAGCCCTGACCCAGGTACGGGTCAGCGAGCGCCTCCGCGCCGTGCCGTTCGAGCTGGAGCCTGCCGTACTGGAGGCTGTCCATGTAGCCGACCATCACGCCGGTACGGCTGCCCGACAGGCGCGACGGCGGCGCGCCCGCGTCCTCCAGGCCCTCCCAGGCCAGTTCGAGCAGGAGGCGCTGCGTCGGGTCCATCCGCAGGGCCTCGCGTGGCGAAAGGCCGAAGAACTCGGCGTCCCAGCCGGCGATGTCCGGCAGGAAGGAGCCGTACCTGGTGTACATGCCGCCGGGGGTACGCGGGTCGGGGTCGTAGTAGTCGTCGATGTCCCACCGGGAGGACGGCACCTCGGTGACCGCGCTGCCGCCGTCGCGCAGCAGGTTCCAGAAACCCTCGACCGTGTCGCCGCCACCGGGGTAGCGGCACGCCATCCCGATGATCGCGATGGGCTCGTGCTGACGATCTTCGGCCTCGGCGAGGCGGCGGCGCGTCTGGGTCAGTTCGACGGTTACGCGCTTGAGATAGTCGCGAAGTTTGTCCTCGGTCGCCATCGGACGAGCCTTTCCGGTAACGAGAGTCATGGTCAGAGTTCGTTGTCGATGAGCGCGAAGATCTCTTCATCGGTCGCGGAGTCGATCTTCTCCGCCGCGCCGTTCATGCCGTCGGGATCGACTCCGAGCCTGGTCAGGGCACTCTGCAGAATCGGGATGAGCTTGCCGCGGATGCTCTCGGCGTCGCCGTTGGCGCGGGCGAGTATCGAGTCGACGCGTTCCAGCGCGCCGCGCAGCGTGTCCTCCGCCGAGGGGGCCGCCGGGGCGAGCTTCCTGAACAGGTAGTCGGCCAGCGTGGTGACGGTCGGGTGGTCGAAGACCAGGGTCGCGGGCAGCCGCAGTCCGGTGTCGGCGTTGAGCCGGTTGCGCAGCTCGACGGCGGTCAGCGAGTCGAAGCCGAGCGTGTTGAACGCGCTGCCGACGTCGACCGCGTCCACGCTGTCGTGCGCGAGTACGGCGGCGACGTGCGCGCGGATGACGTCGGTGATCAGCCTGCGGGCCTCGGTCTCGGACAGGCCGGGCAGCCGGGCAGCCAGCCCGGGGTTGCCCGCGTGCTGCCCGGATCCGGTACGTCGCGGCGCGCGGACCAGTCCCCGCAACAGGGGCGGCAGGTCACCCGCCTCAGCCCTGGCACGCAGCCCGGAACCGTCCCAGCCGGAGGCGACGACGAGGGCCTCGTCACCGCCGAGCGCCGCGTCGAACAGCTCCAGCCCCTGCGCCACACTCAGCGGCGCGACGCCCGCGCGGGCCAGGCGGGCGGTGTCGGCCACCGTCAGCGCACCGGTCATGCCGGAGCCGGTGTCCCACAGCCCCCAGGCCACCGACACCGCGGGCAGGCCGAGCCCACGCCGGTGCGTGGCCAGCACGTCGAGGAAGGCGTTCGCGGCGGCGTAGTTGCCCTGCCCGGCGTTGCCCAGCACGCCCGCCAGCGACGAGAACACCACGAACGAGGTCAGCGGCAGGCCGCGGGTCAGCTCGTGCAGGTGCCAGGCCGCGTCCGCCTTCGGCGCGAACACCGTCTCCAGCTTCCGCTCCGACAGCCCCTCCAGGGTGGCGTCGTCCAGGACTCCGGCGGTGTGCACCACACCGGTCAGCGGACGGTCCTCAGGGATCGAGGCCAGCAGTACGGCCAGAGCGTCGCGGTCGGACACGTCGCAGGCGGTCACCGTGACCCGCGCCCCTAGGTCCTCCAGGCTCGACACCAGCTCGCCTGCCCCCGACGCCTCGGGCCCGCGCCGCGAGACCAGCAGCAGCTCCCGTACCCCGTGCCGCTCCACCAGCCGCCGCGCGACCAGAGCACCAAGCCCACCCATCCCACCGGTCACCAGCACCGTGCCCGCGCCCTGGGGACAAGCCGTGGTCGCGCCCGCGCCGTGGAGGGAAGCCGGGCCCGCGCCGTGGGCGGACAACGCGGCCGGGCGGCGGATCAGGCGGGGCGCCAGCGGCACGCCGCCGCGTATCGCCAACTGGGGCTCACCGGCGTCGATCGCCGCCGCGACCAGGTCCCAGTCCGTGACGCCCTCTTCCACGTCCACCAGCGCGAACCGCCCTGGCTGTTCGGCCTGCGCCGACCGGACGAGGCCCCAGACGGTCCCGGCGGCCACGGCCGCTGCGTCGACACGGTCCGTGGCGAGGACCCCCTGGGTGACGAACACCAGCCGGGCCCGCGCGTCGGCCGGCCAGCTCCGCAGCAGGTCCAGCACCCGGCCGAACAACTCCCGCGCCCCGGCGGTCACGCTCGCGGCGGTGGCCGAGCAGCGCACCGCGACGAAGTCCGCCTCCAACGCGCCCGCCGCACCTTCCTCGTCCAGCCAGACCCAGCTCGACCCCTCGGCCTCCGGCCGGGCCCCGCTGAGCTCCACGGGCACCTTCACCCAGTCGAGCCCCTGCGGGACCGCGCCTCCCGAGGGCGACGGCTCGACCGGTACGGCCCTGGCCCGCAGCGACTCGATCGACAGCACCGCCCGGCCGGAGACGTCGGCCACCTCCACCACGGCGTCGTCACCCGCCCACGCCAGCCGTACCCGCAGCACCGAGGAGGCCCCCGGCACACCCAGCCGCACTCCCCGGAACACGAACGGCAGCCGCAACTCCCCGGAGCCGGCCCCCGAGCCCGCGAGCAGCAGCGGGTGGAAAGCCGCGTCGAGCACCGCCGGGTGCATCCCGTACCCGTCGAGCTCCACCCCGTCGGGCGCCACGACCTCCGCGAACAGCTCCTCGTCCCGCCGCCACACCGCCCGCACGCCCTGGAACGCCGGACCGTACTCGTAACCGGAGTCCGCCAGCCGCTCGTAACCACCGTCGACGTTCACCGGCGAACCGCCCGCGGGCGGCCAGGCCGTGGCCCAGCCGCACTCCCCGGCGGAGACCGCCGCTTCGCGGAGCGTGCCCGACGCATGCCGTACCCACTCGGAGTCCGGCGAGGCGGAGAAGACGGTCAGCGCACGCCGCCCGGCGGCGTCGGACGGGCTCACCGTGATCTGCAGCCCGACCTCACCCGTGGCGGGCAGGACCAGCGGTGCCTCCAGCGTGAGCTCCTCCAGCAGGTCGCAGCCCGCGACCGCGCCCCCCTCCAGCGCCAGCTCGACGAACGCGGCCCCGGGCAGCAGCACGCTCCCGGAGACCGAGTGGTCGGCGAGCCACGGCAGCGCGTCCGACGACAGCCGGCCGGTGAGCAGGAACCCGTCGTCGGCCACCGGGACGACGGCGGTCAGCAGCGGATGCCGCGAGCCGCCGATGCCCGCGCCGCCCGCCTGCCGCGCGCGCCGCTCGGCGGTCTTGAGCCAGTACGTACGCCGCTCGAAGGCATAGGTGGGCACGTCCACCTGCCGGTATGGCACATCGGCCAGCGCCGCCCGCCACTCGACCTCGGCCCCAAGGACCCACGCCTGGGCCAGCGCGACCAGGAACCGGCGCCAGTCACCGGCACCCCGGCGCAGCGACCCGCAGACCCCGGCGGTCATGCCCGCTTCGTGGCAGATGTCCTCGATATCGCCGCCCAGCACGGGATGCGGGCTGACCTCGACGAACAGCGGCGTTCCGAACGACGCGAACGCCCCGACGGACTCGCGGAAGAGGACGGGGTTGCGCAGGTTGTCGTACCAGTAGGCGGCGTCCAGCCCGGTCGGCTCGACGAAGGCGCCGGCCATGGAGGAGGAGAAGGCCACGTCCGTGGCCTGCGGCGCGATGCCGGCCAGTGTGGCGAGCAACTCCTCGCGCAGCACTTCCACGTGCGGCGTGTGCGAGGCGTAGTCGACGGCGATCCTGCGCACCCGGACCGTCTCGCCCCACGCCGCCGCGAGCTCGTCGAGCGCGTCCACGTCTCCTGCCACGACCGTGCCGGCGGGCCCGCTGTGCACGGCCACCCACAGACGGCCCGCCCACGGCTCCAGCCGCTCGCCGACCTCCTCGGCGGGCAGCGCCACGGCGAGCATCCCGCCCGTGGCGGCCAGCCCGCGCACCACGGCCTGGCTGCGCAGCGCCACGATCCTGGCCGCGTCGTCGAGCGTCAACGCCCCGGCGACACAGGCCGCCGCGATCTCGCCCTGCGAGTGACCCACCACCGCCGCCGGATCCACACCCAGCGACCGCCACACCTCCGCCAGCGACACCATCACCGCGAACAACGCCGGCTGAATGACCTCCGAACCCACCAACTCACCCGCACGCAGCGCACCCACCACAGACCAGCCCGTGTACGGGGCGAGCGCGGCATCACACCGGCTCATCCACTCCCGGAACACCTCACTGGACTCCAGCAGATCCACCGCCATACCCGTCCACTGCGAACCCTGACCCGGGAACACGAACACCGGACGCACATCCGGCAACGCCACACCACTAATCACCGCCGCATGCGACTCACCCGCGGCCAACGCCGCCAAGCCCGCCACCAACTCATGCCGGTCCGCGGCCACCACCACCGCGCGGTGCGCGAACCGCGCCCGCCGGGCGAGTACGGCTCCCGCGACGGCCAGATCCTCATCTGCCGCGGTGGCCGCGTACGTTCGCAAACGGTCCGCCTGCGCATGTAGCGACATTTCCGTTTTGGCGGACAACGCCCACACCAGCGGGCCCTCCACCGTCACAGGTTCGGGCACCACCTCCGGCGCCTGCTCCAAGATCACATGAGCGTTGGTCCCGCTGATGCCGAACCCCGAGACCGCGGCCCGCATCGGCCGGTCCGAGACCGGCCAGGCCACAGCCTCCGTCAACAGCTCCACGGCCCCGGCCGACCAGTCCGCGTGCGGCGTCGGCTCGTCCACGTGCAGGGTGGCCGGCAGGGTCCGGTGTTCCAGCGCCTTCACCATCTTGATCACCCCGGCGACCCCGGCGGCGGCCTGGGTGTGGCCGATGTTCGACTTCACCGAGCCGAGCCGCAGCGGGCGGTCCGCCGGCCGGTCCTGCCCGTACGCGGCGATGATCGACTCGGCCTCGATCGGGTCGCCGAGCCGGGTGCCGGTGCCGTGAGCCTCCACGGCGTCCACGTCACGGGGTTCGAGCCGGGCGTCAGCCAGCGCCAGCCGGTACACCTCCCGCTGCGCCGGACCGCTCGGCGCGGTCATGCCGTTGCTGGCGCCGTCCTGGTTGACGGCCGAGCCGCGGATCACCGCGAGGATCCGGCGGCCGTCGCGCTGCGCGTCCGACAGCCGTTGCAGCAGGATCACACCCGCGCCCTCGGCCCAGGCGGCCCCGTCGGCGGCGGCCGAGAACGCCTTGCACCGGCCGTCGGGCGACAGGGCCTGCTGCCGCGAGAACTCCACGAACGGGTCCGGCGCCGCCATCACCGTCACGCCGCCGGCCAGCGCCAGCGCGCATTCGCCGCGCCTCAGGGCCTGGACCGCCAGGTGCACGGTGACCAGCGAGGACGAGCACGCGGTGTCCAGGGTGACGGCCGGGCCCTCCAGCCCGAAGGTGTACGCCACCCGGCCCGACAGGACGCTCGGCGTGCTGGAGGTGAGCAGCGTACCCTCGACGGACTCGGGGATGGCCCCGAGGTAGCGGTCGGCGTAGTACTCGTACATGGTCCCCGCGTAGACCCCGGTCCTGCTGCCGCGCAGCGCCTCCGGGTCGAGGCCGGCCCGCTCGAACGCCTCCCAGCTCACCTCCAGGAACAGCCGGTGCTGCGGGTCGGTGGCCAGTGCGCCGCGCGGGCTCATCCCGAAGAAGGGCGCGTCGAAGTCGCCGGCGTCGTACAGGAAGCCGCCGTGCCGCGTGTACGACTTGCCGAACGCGTCGGGGGCCGGGTCGTACAGGGCGTCGAGGTCCCAGCCGCGATCGGCGGGGAACTCACCGATCGCGTCCACGCCCGAGGACACCACCTCCCACAGATCTTCGGGACCGGCCACACCACCGGGGTAGCGGCAGGCCATCCCGATGATCGCGATGGGCTCGTGGCGACGGTCTTCGATCTCGGCGAGGCGGCGGCGTGTCTGGGTAAGTTCGACGGTCACGCGCTTGAGGTAGTCGCGCAGCTTGTCCTCGGTCGACATCTGTCGCCTTTCGCAGGTACCGGTGGTCTAGAGGGCGTTGTCGATAAGTGCGAAGATCTCTTCGTCGGAGGCGGAGTCGATCTTCTCCACCACGCCGTCCCCATCGTTCGGACCGGCGCCGAGCCTGGTCAGGGCGCTCTGCAGGATGGTGACGAGCTTGCCGCGGATGGCCTCGGCGTCGCCGTTGGCGCTGGTGAGCATGGTCTCGACCCGTTCGAGCGCGCCGCGCAGCGTGTCCTCGGGCGACGGCGCGGCGGGAGCGAGGGCCTTGTAGAGGTGTTCGGCCAGCGCCGTGACCGTGGGGTGGTCGAAGACCAGGGTCGCGGGCAGCCGCAGCCCGGTGTCGGCGTTGAGCCGGTTGCGCAGTTCGACGGCGGTCAGCGAGTCGAAGCCCAGCTCGTTGAAGGCCCGGTCCACGTCGACGGCGTCCGCGCTGCCGTGCGCCAGGACTGCGGCCACGTGCCCGCGTACCAGGTCGGCGACCTGCCGCCGGGCGTTGGCCTCGGTCAGACCGGCCAGCCGCTCCGTCAGCGCACCCGCGCCACCCGTCCCGCCCGGCGCGGCGCCGGCCGTCCGGCGTGGCGCGCGAACCAGGCCGCGCAGCATCGACGGCAGGTCACCCGCCTCGGCCCTGGCACGTAGCCCGGCCGCCTCCCACCTGGTCGCGACGACCAGCGGCTCGGGCGCGTCGAGCGCGCCGTCGAACAGCTCCAGGCCCTGCTCGACACTCAGCGGCGCGATGCCGGAGCGGGCCAGCCTGGCCGTGTCGGCCGCCGAGAGCGTGCCGCCCATGCCCGAGCCGGTGTCCCACAGTCCCCAGGCCACGGACACGGCGGGCAGACCGAGGCCGCGCCGGTGCGCCGCCAGGGCGTCCAGGAACACGTTCGCCGACGCGTAGTTGGCCTGCCCGGCGTTGCCCAGCACGCCCGCCAGCGACGAGAACAGCACGAACGAGGTCAGCGGAACGTCCCTGGTCAGCTCGTGCAGGTGCCACGCCGCGTCCGCCTTCGGGGCGAACACCGCCGCCAGCTTCCGCTCCGACAGCCCCTCGACCGTCGCGTCGTCCAGCACGCCCGCGGTGTGTACGACACCGGTCAGCGGGCGGTCCTCGGGGATCGAGGCCAGCAGTACGGCCAGAGCGTCTCGATCCGACACGTCACAGGCGGCCACCGCGACCCGCGCCCCGAGGCCCTCCAGGCTCGACACCAACTCCTCTGCCCCCGGCGCCTCGGGCCCGCGCCGCGAGACCAGCAGCAGCTCCCGCACTCCGTGCCGCTCCACCAACCGCCGCGCGACCAGCGCACCGAGACCGCCCGTCCCCCCGGTCACCAGCACTGTCCCCTGGGAAAGGCCTGTGTCCGAGGGAAGGCCCGTCTCCTGGCCAGGTCCCGTTGCTTGCCCAGGTCCCGTTGCTTGCCCAGGTCCCGTTGCTTGCCCAGGTCCCGTTGCTTGCCCAGGTCCCGTTGCTTGCCCAGGTCCCGTTGCTTGCCCAGGT
>NZ_JBFAIF010000005.1:488591-534801 GCF_040654555.1 Nonomuraea sp. NPDC050680
GTCCCGTTGCTTGGGCAGCGGAGCCGATCTCTCTGCGCGCCAGGCGCGGGATGAGCACCTTCCCCTCGCGTACGGCCAGCTGCGACTCACCCGCCGCGACGGCCGCCGCCACCAGCTTCCAGGCGGAGAAGCCCGCCTCCACGTCCGCCAGCACGAACCGGTCCGGATGCTCGGCCTGCGCCGACCGCACCAATCCCCACGCCGCCGCGGCCACCACACTCCCGGCCCCGCCACCGGCGGGGTCGAAGACGCCGTGGGTCGCGAACACCAGCCTGCTGCCGGCGAACCGCTCCTCGGTCACCCACCGCCGCACCAGCCCGAGCACCCGCCCGGTCAGCTCGCGCACCGCGACGGGCACCGGCGCCCCCGGAGCTGCCGTGAGGGAGACGACCACGACGTCCGGCACCGGCTCCCCGCCACCGAACCCGTCCTCGACCCTGTCCTCCCCAGCGCCGGCCCTGTCCTCCCCAGCGCCGGCCCTGTCCTCTCCAGCACCGAACCCGTCGAGATCCGGGTACGCGTCCAGCCCCGGCACCGGCTCCCCGGCGGAGACCCACCGGGCGCCGTCGTTGACCGGCTCGACGGTGACCTCGGTCCAGTCGACGCCGTGCGGTACGGGATCCGTGCGGCTGCCGGTCGTACCGGACAGCGCCGCCGCCGGGACCGTACGGACCCGCAGCGACTCCATCGAGAAGACCGGCCGGCCCCCGGCGTCGGCGGCCTCGATGGCCGGACCGGATTGCGACAGGCGGAGCCGGAGCGCCCTGGCCCCGGCGGCGGGCAGCCGCACGCCGCGGAACTCGAACGGCAGCCGCAACTCGTCGCTCGGGTCGGCGATCAGCATCGGGTGGAACATCGCGTCGAAGAGCGCAGGGTGCAGGCCGAACCCGGCCACGTCCACGTCGTCGGCCAGCGCGACCTCGGCGAACAGCTCCTCCCCCTGGCGCCATACCGCCCGCACACCCTGGAAGGCGGGCCCGTAGTCGTAGCCCGCGTCGGCCAGCCGCTCGTAGGCGCCCTCGACGGCGACCGGCGAGGCGCCCGCGGGCGGCCAGGACGTCGCCCAGGCGAGCACGCCCGCGTCAGGGGCCGTGTCCGCGCCGAGCACGCCCGACGCGTGGCGCGTCCACGCGGCCTCGGGCTCACCCGCCGGTCGCGAGTAGATCCCCACCGGCCGCGAGCCGCCACCCTCGGGCCGCCCCACGACCACCTGTACCGCCACGCCGCCCCGCTCAGGCAGCACCAGCGGCGCCTCGAACATCAGCTCCTCGACCAGATCGCAACCGAGCTGGCCACCCGCCTCCAGCGCCAGGTCCACGAGCGCGGCGCCGGGCAGCACGGCCGCGCCCAGCATCACGTGATCGGCCAGCCAGGGCGCGTCGGCCAGCGACAGCCGCCCGGTGAGCACCATCGCCCCGTCGTCGGCCACGTCGACCGCCGCCCCCAGCAGCGGATGACCGACCTGCCGCAACCCGGCCGACGAGACGTCGGCGGCACGCGCGGGCGGGGCGAGCCAGTACCGCTCCCCTTCGAACGCGTACGTCGGCAGGTCCACCTGCGCCCCACCACCGAACAGCGCGGACCAGCCGACCGCCACTCCCGCCACGCACGCCCGCGCCAGGCAGCCGATCAGCGCGTCGGGCTCGGCGAGCCGCTTGCCGGACAGCGCGAGGATCGGGGTGTCCGCCTCGGTGACGCACTCGTGCGCCATGGCGGAGAGCACCGCGGCCGGGCCGACCTCCAGGTACGTGTCCACTCCGTCGGCTTCGAGCCGGACGATCGTGGCGTGGAACATGACGGCCCGGCGGATCTGCTCCACCCAGTAGCCAGGCTCGGCCCAGGAGCCGTCGGGGAGGTTGGGGGCGTACGGGATACGCGGCTCGTGGAACTCCACGCCCGCCAGCTCGGTGGCGAAGTCCGCCAGCATGGGCTCCATCAGCGGGGAGTGGAAGGCGTGGCTGACCGCCAGCCGCCTGGTCCGCCGGCCGAGCTCGCGCCAGTGCTCGGCGACCGCCAGGCACGGCTCCTCCGCACCGGAGACGACGACGCTGGCCGGCCCGTTGACGGCGGCGACGGACACCAGGTGTTCCTGTCCGGCCAGCGTCGGCGCCACCTCCTCGGCGGTCGCCTCGATCGCGACCATCGCGCCCGGCGTGTCCAGCTCCTGCATCAGGCGGGCGCGCGCGGTGATGAGCCGGGCGGCGTCGGCCGACGACCAGACTCCGGCGACGTACGCGGCCGCGTATTCGCCCACCGAGTGCCCGGCGACGTGGTCGGGCGTCACGCCGAGCGCCGCGAGCAGCCGGAAGGCGGCCACCTCGAAGGCGAACAGCGCGGGCTGGGTGTAGCGGGTCTCGTTCAGCAGGTCGGCCTCGGGCGTGCCGGGCTCGGCCCACACGATCTCGCGCAGCGGCCGGTCGAGGTGCTCGTCCAGCTCCGCCCACACCTCGGCCAGCGCTTCGGCGAAGACCGGCGACGCGGCGGCCAGCTCGCGGCCCATGCCGATCCGCTGTCCGCCCTGGCCGGTGAACAGGTAGGCGAGCTTGGGCTTCTCCCGGGCGGCGCCCTCGACCACCTCGGCCACCGGGTGGCCGGCCAGGAAGTCGCCGAGCCGGGCGGCCAGGGCCTCCCGGTCCTCGCCGACCACGACGACGCGGTGCTCGAACAGCGACCTGCCGGTGACCAGCGACCGGGCCACGTCCACCGCCTCGGGGGCGTCCGCCGCTCTGAGGGCGCTCGCTACTCGGGGGGCGCTCGCTGCTTCGGCGGTGTCGGCTGAGGTGACGAGCTCGTGCAGCCGGGCGGCCTGCGCGCGCAGCGACCGGCCGCCGCGGGCGCTGATCACCCAGGCGAGCGGGCCGTTGACGACGGGCGGCTCCTGGTCCGTACGCGGGCTCTCCTCGGCCTCCTCGATGACGAGGTGCGCGTTCGTACCGCTGATGCCGAAGGACGAGACGCCGAACCGGCGCGGATGCTCGCCGCGTACCCACTCCCTGGCCTCGGTCAGCAGCTCCACGCCGCCGGCCGACCAGTCGACGTGCGGGGTCGGCTCGTCCACGTGCAGGGTGGGCGGCAGCACGCCGTGCCGCATCGCCATCACCATTTTGATCACCCCGGCGACGCCGGCCGCGGCCTGCGTGTGGCCGATGTTCGACTTGACCGAGCCGAGCCAGAGCGGGCGGTCGGCCGCGCGGTTGCGGCCGTACGTGGCCAGCAGCGCCTGGGCCTCGATGGGGTCGCCCAGCCGGGTGCCGGTGCCGTGCGCCTCGACGGCGTCGACGTCCCGCGTGTCGAGCCGGGCGTCGGCCAGGGCCCGCTGGACGACGCGTTCCTGGGAGGGGCCGTTCGGGGCGGTGAGCCCGTTGCTGGCGCCGTCCTGGTTGACGGCCGAGCCGCGGATCAGCGCGAGGATCCGGCGGCCGTTGCGCCGCGCGTCCGACAGCCGCTCCAGCACCAGTACGCCGGCGCCCTCCGACCAGGCGGCGCCGTCCGCCGAGGAGGAGAACGACTTGCACCGGCCGTCCGGCGACAGCGCGCGCTGCCGCGAGAACTCGATGAACGGGTCCGCCGTCGCCATCACGGTTACGCCGCCGGCCACTGCCAGCGCGCACTCGCCGCGCCGCAGCGCCTGGACCGCCAGGTGCATCGCCACCAGCGACGACGAGCAGGCCGTGTCGACCGAGATCGCCGGGCCCTCCAGGCCGAAGGTGTACGAGACCCGGCCGGACAGCACGCTGGAAGCGCTGGAGACCATCAGGACGCCCTCGACCGACTCCGGCACGGCACCGCCGGTGTAGCGCAGCGAGTAGTCGTTGTACATGTTGCCCGCGTACACGCCGGTCTGGCTGCCGCGCAGCGTGGCCGGATCGATCCCCGCCCGCTCGAACGCCTCCCAGCAGGTCTGCAGGAACAACCGGTGCTGCGGGTCGGTGGCCAGCGCGCCACGCGGGCTCATCCCGAAGAAGGGCGCGTCGAAGTCGCCGGCGTCGGGCAGGAAGCCGCCGTGCCGGGTGTACGACTTGCCGAGCGCCTCCGGGTCGGGGTCATAGAGGTTCTCGTCCCAGCCCCGGTCGGTGGGGAGGTCACCTATCGCGTCCACACCGGAGGCCACCAGCTCCCACAGGTCCTCGGGCCCCGCCACCCCGCCGGGGAACCGGCATCCCATCCCGACGATCGCTATGGGCTCGTGGCGACGGTCTTCCACCCCGGTGAGGCGCTGCCGAGTCTCCGTGAGCTCGACGGTCACCCTCTTCAGGTAATTGCGCAGCTGTTCCTCAGTCGCCATGGTCGGGCCTTTCCAGAGAGGACCTCAGAGGAGACGTCATTGTTTGGTCGTCGATCAACGCGAAGATCTCCTCGTCCGAGGCGGAATCGATCTTCTCCGCGGCGCCGTTGGACCCGGCGCCGAACCTGGTCATCAGCCCGGCACCGAACCTGGTGACGGCACTCTGCGCGATGGCGACGAGCTTGCCGCGGATGGCCTCGGCGTCGCCGTGCGCGCTGGTCAGCATCGACTCGACCCGCTCGACCGCACCGCGCAGCGTGTCCTCGGGCGAGGGCGCGGCGGGTGCGAGGGTACGGAACAGGTACTCGGCCAGCGCCGTGACCGTGGGGTGGTCGAAGACCAGGGTCGCGGGCAGCCGGAGCCCTGTGTCGCTGTTCAGCCGGTTGCGCAGCTCCACCGCGGTCAGCGAGTCGAAGCCGAGCTCGTTGAAGGCCCGGTCCATGTCCACGTTGCCGGCGCTGCCATGCGCCAGGACGGCCGCGACGTGCGAGCGGACCATGTCCGCCAGGTGGACGCGGGCCTCGGCCTCCGCCATCTTCGCCAGGCGCTCGGCCATGCCGGCCGCTCCCGCCCGCGTGGGGGCGCTCGTGGCGTTCGCGGCAGCGGCCGTCCGGCGGGGCGTACGGACCAGGCCGCGCAGCACTGGCGGCAGCTCGCCCGCCTCGGCCCTGGCGCGCAGCCCGGCGGTGTCCCACCTGGCGGCGACGACCAGCTCGGCCGGGGCGGTGATCGCGCTGTCGAAGAATTCCAGCCCCTGCTCGGCGGTCAGCGGCGCGATACCCGACCGGGCCAGCCTGGCCGTGTCGGCCGCCGACAGCGCTCCGGTCATACCGCTGTCCGCGGTCTCCCACAGCCCCCAGGCCACCGACACGGAGGGCAGGCCGAGCCCGCGCCGGTGTGCCGCGAGCACGTCGAGGAACACGTTGGCGGCGGCGTAGTTGGCCTGACCGGAGTTGCCGATCACGCCCGCCACGGAGGAGAACGTCACCAGCGGGACCTCCGGGACCAGCTCGTGCAGGTACCAGGCGGCGTCGGACTTCGGGGCGAACACCGAGTCGAGCCGCTGCGCCGACAGCCCCTCCACCGTGGCGTCGTCGAGTACGCCCGCCGCGTGCACCACGGCCGCCAGCGGCCGCTCGGCCGGGACGCCGGACAGGAGCCCGGCGAGCGAGTCGCGGTCCGACACGTCGCACGCCGCCACGGTGACCCGCGCGCCGAGCGCCTCCAGCCGGGCCACCAGGTCACCGCTCGCCTCGGGGCCGCGGCGGGAGGCCAGCAGGAGGTCCTTGGCGCCGTGCCGCTCCACCAGGCGGTGCGCCACCAGGGCGCCGAGACTGCCGGTGCCGCCGGTCACCAGGACGGTGCCCGTGCCGGCGTCGAAGAGCTCGGGGGCGTCGGCCGTACGGCGGATCAGGCGCGGGACGAGGACCTTTCCTTCCTGTGAGACCAGGCCTCCCTGTGCGACCAGTCCTTCTTGTGCGACCAGTCCTTCCTGTGCGACCAGTCCCTCCCGCGCGACCAGTCCCTCCCGCGCGACCAGCTGTGACTCACCCGCCGCGACCGCCGCCGCCACCAGTCCCCAGTCGACGGTGGCCGCGTCGACGTCCACCAGCACGAACCGCCCGGGATGCTCGGCCTGCGCCGACCGCACCAGCCCCCACACCGGACCGGCCACCACGCCCGCCACGTCCGCTCCCCCGGGCCGGAACACGCCCTTGGTCACGAACACCATCCGGCACCCGGCGAACCGCTCGTCGCCCACCCAGCCCTGCACCAGGTCGAGCGCCTGGTAGATGCCGTCGCGCACGCCGTAGGGCACGTCGTCGGCATCGGCCTCGGGCAGGTACGGCACCAGAACGGTGCTCGGCATCTCCCCGGCGGTCATCTCGGTCAGGGAGGCGAGGTCGTAGTAACGCGGGGCGTCCACGGCCGCGCCGATCTCGTCGGCGAACTCGTCGTAGCCCACCACGGCCCAGCGCTGCTCGGCCGGGTCCATCGCGGACACCGCCAGGTCGATCCAGTCGAGCGTGTACGAGGCGGCGTCGGACGGGCCGCGCGTGACGGCCCCGTGTCTCGGCACCGGGCGCAGCGTCAGCGCGTCCACCCCGGCGATGCGGTCGCCCGCACCGTCATGGATGTCGAGCGAGACCCGGTCGCCTTCCCCGGCCGCGATCCGTACCCGCAACACCTCGGCGCCGAGCGCGGACACCCGAACGCCACTCCACGCGAACGGCAGCAGCAGCGCCCCTGCCTCCTCGGCCGACTCCAGCACCAGCAGGTGGAGCGCCGCGTCCAGCAGCGCCGGGTGGAGCGTGAACAGGCCCGCGTCCGCGCGCACCGGCTCCGGCAGCGCCACCTCGACGTACGCGTCACCGTCCACCCGCCAGGCCGCGCGCAGCCCCTGGAAGGCGGGGCCGTACTCGTATCCCCGCTCCGCGAGCCGCTCGTACGCGTCGTCCAGGTCGATCTCGACGCCGTCCGCGGGCGGCCAGGCGGCAAGCCGCTCGCCGGCCGCGCCCGCGCCCGCGCCCGTTGCCGTTGCCGTTGCCGTTGCCGTTGCCGTGGCTGCGACTCCGGCTGCGGCTGCGGCTGCGGCGACAACTGGGGCGACGGTCAGGGTGCCGCTGGCGTGGCGGGTCCATCGGGCCTCGTCGTCGTCCGCCGTCCTGCCGTAGACGGTGAGGTCGCGGCGGCCCTCGGCGTCGGCGCCGCCGACCGCGAGCTGCACCTGGACCGCGCCCGTCTCGGGCAGCGGCAGCGGCGCCTCCAGCGTCAGATCCTCGATCTCGTCGCACCCGGCCGTCGCGGCGGCCTCCAGGGCCAGCTCGACGAACGCGGTGCCCGGCAGCAGTACGCCGCCGTCCACGGCGTGGTCGGCGAGCCACGGCAGCGCGCCGCGCGACAGCCGCCCGGTGAGCAGGTACCCGTCGTCGCCCGCCACGGGCACGACCGCGTCGAGCATCGGATGCCGCGGCCCACCGGCCCGTGGGCTCTCGTTGATCCAGTACCTGGTGTGCTCGAAGGGGTAGGTCGGCAGGTCCACGTGATGGCGTGGGGGGTCCGGTACGAGTCCGGCCCGCGTGGCGGCGGCCCGATCGACGGCCGCCCAGTCCACGTCGGCGCCCGACACGTACGCCTGGGCCACCGCCAGCAGCAGGCGCCGCCGGCCGCCGTCGTCGCGGCGGAGCGTCCCGGTGGCGCCGCCGGGAGCGCCCGCGGCCGCCAGGGTGTCCTGGATGTGGCCGGTCAGCACGGGGTGCGGGCTGGCCTCGATGAACAGCGGGGTGCCGTCTCCGGCGAACGCCCCGATCGCCTGCTCGAAATGTACGGGATTGCGAAGGCTGCGGAACCAGTAGCCGGCGTCCAGCCCGGTCGGTTCGACGAAGTCGGCGGCCATGGACGAGCAGAAGGCCACGTCGGTCGGCCGCGGCGCGACCTCGGCCAGGCTGGCGAGCAGTTCGTCGCGGAGCACGTCGACGTGCGGGGTGTGCGAGGCGTAGTCGATGCCGATCTTCCGCACCCGGACCGTCTCACCGCACGCCGCCGCGAACTCGTCCAGCGCGTCCAGTTCCCCGGCGACCACCGTGCTGGCCGGCCCGCTCCGCACGGCCACCCACAGGCGATCCGCCCACGGCTCCAGCCGGACTTCCTCGGCGGGGAGCGCGACGGCGAGCATCCCGCCGGTGCCGCTCAGCTTGACGAGAGCCTGGCTGCGGAGCACGACCACCTTCGCGGCGTCGTCGAGCGTCAACGCCCCCGCGACACAGGCCGCCGCGATCTCACCCTGCGAATGACCCACCACCGCCGCCGGATCCACACCCAGCGACCGCCACACCTCCGCCAGCGACACCATCACCGCGAACAACGCCGGCTGAATGACCTCCGAACCCACCAACTCACCCGCACGCAGCGCACCCACCACAGACCAGCCCGTGTACGGGGCGAGCGCGGCATCACACCGGCTCATCCACTCCCGGAACATCTCACTGGACTCCAGCAGATCCACCGCCATACCCGTCCACTGCGAACCCTGACCCGGGAACACGAACACCGGACGCACATCCGGCAACGCCACACCACTGGTCACCGCCGCATGCGACTCACCCGCGGCCAACGCCGCCAAGCCCGCCACCAACTCATCCCGGTCCGCGGCCACCACCACCGCGCGGTGCGCGAACCGCGCCCGCCGGGCCAGCAGGTGCCCGGCGGCGGGCAGGTCGTCTTGGGGGGCGTCGGTGGCATAGTCGCGCAGGCGCGCGGCGTGCGCTTCGAGCGCGGCCGCCGACTTCGCGGACACCGCCCACACCAGCGGCGCCTCGACCGTCTCGGAGCCCGCGTACGCCGACTCGGGTCCCACATGCGTCGTCTCGGAGACCGCGTGCGCCGTCTCGGGTTCCACATGCGTCGTCTCAGGTCCCGCGTGCGCCGTCTCGGAGACCGCGTACGCCGGCTCGAATGCCTGCTCCAGGATCAGGTGGGCGTTCGTGCCGCTGATGCCGAAGCTGGAGACCGCGGCCCGGGTCGGCCGGTCGTCGGGCAGTTCGACAGGCTCGGTGAGGAGCCGTACCGCGCCGCCGCTCCAGTCCACGTGCGGGGTGGGCTCATCGGCGTGCAGGGTGCGTGGCAGCCTGCCGTGCCGCATCGCCATCACCATCTTGATGACGCCGCCGACCCCGGCCGCGGCCTGCGTGTGGCCGATGTTCGACTTGAGCGAGCCGAGCCAGACGGGTCGTTCGGGATCGCGGTCCGCGCCGTACGCGGCGATGATCGACTCGGCCTCGATCGGGTCGCCGAGCCGGGTGCCGGTGCCGTGCGCCTCCACCGCGTCCACCTCGGCGGCGGCGAGCCCGGCGTCGGCCAGCGCCTGCCGGATCACCTCCTGCTGAGCCTGGCCGTTCGGTGCGGTGAGGCCGTTGCTGGCGCCGTCCTGGTTCACCGCGCCGCCCCGGATCACGGCGAGCACCGGGTGCCCCAGGCGGCGCGCGTCGGACAGCCGCTCCAGCAGCAGCATCCCGGCGCCCTCGCCCCAGCCCGTGCCGTCCGCGCCCGCCGCGAACGCCTTGCACCGGCCGTCGGGGGCCAGCCCTGACTGACGGCTGAACTCCACGAAGATCCCCGGGCTGGACATCACCGTCGCGCCGCCGGCCAGGGCCAGCGAACACTCGCCGCGCCGCAGCGCCTGCATCGCCAGGAAGATCGCCACCAGCGACGAGGAGCAGGCCGTGTCGGCGGTGATGGCGGGCCCGCGCAGGCCCAGCGCGTACGCGATCCGCCCGGACGCGACGCTGAGCGCGGTGCCTGTCAGCAGGTGCCCGTCGACCGTCCCGGTGGCCTGGTGCAGCCGGGGGCCGTAGTCGGAGGCCATGGCGCCCACGAACACGCCGGTGGCCGAGCCGCGCAGCCCCGCCGGGTCGAGCCCGGCCCGTTCGACCGCCTCCCAGCTGACCTCCATCAGCAGCCGCTGCTGGGGATCCATGGCGGTGGCCTCGCGCGGGCTGATGCCGAAGAACGCGGCGTCGAACCGATCGGCGTCGTGCAGGAAACCGCCGTACCTGGTGTCGCTGGTACCCGACCGGTCGGGGCCGGCCGCGAACAGCGCGTCCAGGTCCCAGCCTCGGTTGGCGGGGAACTCGGTGATCGCGTCGGTGCCGGAGCTGACGAGCCGCCAGAGCTCCTCGGGCGAGTCCGCCCCACCGGGATACCGGCACCCCATGGCCACGATGGCGATCGCGTCGGCGTCGTCAGCGGGATCGCCGCCGGAGCCCCCGACAAGGTCGCCGTCGGGGTCCCCGACGAGGTTGTCAGCGGGCGCGTCGTCGGCGGGGGTGGCCGTGGCGAGATCGCTCTGGTGGGCGGCGGACGACGCTGCGGATCCGCCGTCGTCGAGGAGGGTCCGCAGGTGGGCGATCAGCAGATCGGGGGTCGGGTGGTCGAACAGCAGGCTGGTCGGCAGCCGCAGCCCGGTCGCGCTCCGCAGCCGGTGCCTGAGGTCCTCCGCCGTGGCCGACTCGAGCCCGAGATCCTTGAACGTCCTGCCCGGCTCCACACCGGCCGCGTCCTCGTACCCGAGCAGCCCGGCCAGGACGGTCAGCACCAGCTCACGCACCTCACGCCGCGAAAGCCCGCCCCCCACCGAACCGGGACCATGGCCGCTGGCGTCGCCAGCCGCCGCGGCACCCCCGCCGCCTGCGGGAACCGGCTGCGCCGCCGAACGCCGGGCATCTCCGGGGAGCGTCTGCGCTGCGGAGCGCCGAGCGTCTGCGGGCAGCGACGGCCAGTGGCGTTCGCGCTGGAACGCGTACGTGGGCAGCTCCACCAGCTCCGCCCCCGCCACCGGATCGGGTCCGGTCCAGTCGACCTCGGCCCCCCGCGTGTACGCCTCGGCGAGTGAGCGCCGGAACCGCGCCGGCCCGCCCTCACCCCGCCGCAAAGTCCCGATGATCGCGGCCTCGCGGTCCGCTTCCTCGGCCGTCTCCTCGATCCCGGCTCCCAGCACCGGATGCGGGCTGCACTCCACGAACAGGCCGCCCTGGTGGTCGAGCGCCCGCCGGGTCGCCTGCGCGAACCTGACCGGCTGCCGGAGGCTGCGATACCAGTAGCCGGCGTCGAGTTCGGCCGTGTCGATCGGCTCGCCGGTGAGCGTCGAGACGAACAGCGTCCCCGCGCTCACCGGCCGTACGGGGGCCAGCGCCGCCAGCACCTCGTCGCGGATCTCCTCGACCTCGGCCGAGTGTGAGGCGTAGTCGACCGGGATGATCCTGGTGCGGTACCCGTCGTCGGTGAGCCGTCGTCCCAGGTCGTCGAGCGCCTCAAGCCGCCCGGAGACGACCACGGACCTCGGCCCGTTGTAGGCGGCGATCGACACGTCCCCCGCCAGCGAGCGGATCGCCGACTCGACCACGTCGAGGGGGGCGGCGATCGACATCATCCCGCCGCGCCCGGCGATTCCGGCGATGGCGCGGCTGCGCAGGGCCACGACCCTGGCCGCGTCGGGCATGGACAGCGCGCCGACGACGGTGGCGGCCGCGATCTCGCCCTGCGAGTGGCCGATCACCATCTCGGGCTCGACGCCGTACGAACGCCACAGGCCGGCGAGCGACACCATGACGGCCCACAGCGCGGGCTGCACCACGTCGACCCGGTCGAAACCGGGCGCGCCCGGCGCCCCACGCAACACGTCGAGCAGCGCGTAGTCGACGAACGGTTCGAGTGCTCCCGCACACGCCTCGGCGTGCGCCGCGAACACCGGCGAGCCCGCGAGCAGGTCACGAGCCATCTCCGGCCACTGCGACCCCTGCCCCGGGAAGACGAACACCCGGCGGCCACCGGCTCCGGACCCGGCGACCACGGACCCAGTGATCACGGACTCGTCCAGCCGCCCGGCCGCCAGCGCCGCCAACCCCGCCTGCCGGTCGGTGCCCAGAAGCACCGCCCGGTGCTCGAACAAGGCCCGACTCCGCAACAACGCCAGCGCCACAGCCCCAGGCTCGGTACCGGTATGGGGGCCGACGTGCGAGTCGGCATGGGAGCCGACTTGCGGGCCAGCATGGGAGCCGGCGGACGGGCCGGCATGGGAGCCGGCGGACGGGCCGACGTGGGCGGTCAGTCGCTCGGCCTGGGCGCTGAGTGCTCGGGCTGAGCGCGCCGACAGCACCCAAGGCGTGTCCTCGCTCGCCGACCGGACGCCGTACTCGCTCCGCGGCGCCTCCCCCAGCACCAGGTGGCAGTTGGTGCCGCCCATGCCGAACGAGCTGACGCCCGCGACGAGCGGCCGGTCGGCGCGGGGCCACGGACGGGTGTCGCGCACGACCTCCAGCCCCAGCTCGTCCAGCGGGATGTCCGGGTTGGCCGTCTCGAAGTTCAGGCTGGGCGGCAGCTCGCGCCGCTCCAGGCTCAGCACGACCTTGACCAGTCCCGCGATCCCGGCGGCGCCTTCGAGGTGCCCGATGTTGGTCTTCACCGACCCGACCAGCAGCGGCGACGCGCCATCCGCATGGTCGGGGCCGTAGGCGGCACCGAGGGCGGCGGCCTCGATCGGGTCGCCGACCTTCGTGCCGGTGCCGTGCAGCTCGACGTACTGGACGTCGCCCGGCTCGACGCCGGCGCGCTCGCAGGCCAGCCGGATGACCTCCTCCTGCGCCCGCCGGCTCGGCACGGTGAGCCCGTCGCCGCCGCCGTCGTTGTTGACGGCGCCGCCGAGGATCACGCACCGGATCGGGTCGCCGTCGGCGAGCGCCGCGGACAGCGGCTTGAGTACGACGAGCGCCCCGCCCTCGCCGCGTACGTAGCCGTTGGCCCGGTCGTCGAAGACGTAGCAGCGGCCGTCCGGCGACAGCGCGCCGAAGTTGCCGATGGCGGCGGTGGTCTCGGCCAGCAGGTTGAGGTTCACGCCGCCGGCGAGCGCCAGCCCGCTCTCGCCGCGCCGCAGGCTCTCGCAGGCCATCTGTACGGCCAGCAGCGACGAGGACTGCCCGGCGTCCAGCGTCAGGCTGGGCCCCCGCAGGCCGAGGAAGTAGGAGACGCGGTTGGCGATGATCGCCCGGTTCGCCCCGGTGTAGGCGTGTCGCCCGAGGCCATTGGCCCCCACCCGGTCCTGCAGCGCCGCGTAGTCGTTGGAGATCGCCCCCAGGAACACCCCGGCGCCGCTCCCGCTCAGCCGGGACGGCACCACGCGCGCGCTCTCCAGCGCCTCCCAGGCCAGCTCCAGTACGAGGCGCTGCTGGGGGTCCATGGCGGCGGCCTCGTTCGGCGAGATCCCGAAGAAGGCGGCGTCGAAGCGGTCCACGTCCGAGAGGAAGCCGCCACGCCGGTAGGCCGCGGCCGACCCGTCCGGCCACCGGCCCTCGGGCACGGCCGTGACGGCGTCCACGCCATCGCGCAGCAATTGCCAGAACCGTCCGGGATCGGCGGCCTGAGGAAGCCGGCAGGAAACGCCGACCACGGCGACGGGCTCCACGGCGACGGACTCCGCGGCGGACGAAAAGCGACCGGTCCGCGACCGGCCGGTGTCCCCGGCAGCCGTACCGTTTAGCTGAATCGACTCACCGACCATCAATGCGCCACCTCAAGCTTCGGGCATCATCACCAACAAGACAGTGCCGGTTTCCATAAAGACGATCGCTTTGAATAGTTGCTGTGACCCTAATCGCAGCGCCGTTTCCGGACCACGGTCGCGGGCTGGCACCTTGTTTCCGGCAGAAGCTGCCAGCGCGGGCGCGTTGACATAGGTGTATGCGGTTCGCATCCTGTGTGGGACAGGTAGCGACATTGGCCTGAGAGTTCTGCCGAGCCGAAATGGATAAAGCGCCGCCTTTTACCGGAGCGCGCTCCAGGGGCCCGGTGCGATCCGCAGTACGTGCGCGTGTGGAGGGCCGTCAGCGGGGCCACTGTCAGCGGTCCGCCCGCCGAACAGCTCACGAGGAGACCACATGCCCGTCGACGCCCCCTTGAGCAACGGCCAGCTATGGAGCTGGCGAGAAGTGGAGCGCTACCCCGAGGACTGGATGCGGGACGCCAACCTGCCGACGACCTGGGACCTGCGCGGCCTCCCCCTGGACCGGGTCATGACGGCGTTGCGGCGGCTCGTCGACCGGCACGAATGCCTGCGCACCACCTACCACGTGCGAGACGGGCAGCCCGTGCAGCGGATCCACCGGACGGTGACGCCGCCGGTCGAGCACGTGGACCGCGTGATCACCGACCGCGGCGACCCGGAGCGTACCAAGGAGCAGCTGGCCACGATCCCGTTCCCGATGACCGACGCGCTGCCCTGGCGCGGCGTGCTCGTCACGACCGACGGGTCTCCGGTCTTCCTCGCACTGTCGTTCTCCCACCTGATCGTGGACGTGTGGTCGATCCATCATCTGCAGGACCAGTTCCGCGCCCTGGTGGCCGACCCGGACGCCCACGCGCAGATGGGTCCCACCCTGCGTGAGCTGGCCCACCGGCAGCGCGACGAGTCGTGGCGCGGCCAGCAGGAGAGCTCCGAACGCTACTGGCGACGAGTGCTCACCGACGGCCTGATGGACGAGCTGCCCACGCTCCCCGCCCGCGTCGAGCGGAACCGGATCGAGGCCACGCTGCACTCCCGCCGCCTGGGCGGGCTCGCCGCCGAGGCCGCCAAGCGCCACGGCGTGACACCGCCCGCGGTGCTGATGGCCTTCATCGCCGCCGGCCTCGCCCGGCACACCGGCACCGACCGGGTCACGATGAGCCTGATGGCCTCCAACCGGTTCGCCGAGGAGCACCAGCACGTCGTCGGCACCATGAACCAGCTCATTCCGGTCAGCGCCACCGTCGATCCGGGCGCCACGCTGGCCGAGCACGTCAAGCGCTGGCACTGGGCGAGCGCGCGCACGTACCGCTACTCCTGCTACGACTTCGACCGCGTCGCCGCGCTGGCCGCCGACGCGGCCACGCACAGCGGGCAGGAGCCGGGGCACGACTGCTGGTTCAACCACCTGTTCCGCAGCTGGTTCAACTACATGCAGATCGACCGCGCCCCGCTGAACCCCGCCGACCCGACTCCCGCCGAGCTGGTCTGGACGCCGCTGGCGCAGCAGTACGGCCAGGCGTTCCGGGTGCGGGTGGCGGTCCAGGGCGGCCTCACCAGTGTCATGCTGCTCGCGGATCCGACGATCATCCCGCCCGAGGCCGCGACCGACATCCTGCGGGCGATGGCGCTCGGCGTACAGCTCGCGGTGACCGACCCGAAGACGTGCCTGAAGGACCTGTGGAGCGCCAGGAGCGAGGGCCTGCCGCCGTCGCTGTTCCCCTCTGAGGTGCCGGCGCCGCCGGAGTAGACGTCCGCAGGCCGGCGCGACAGCCCCCGCCGCGCCGGCCTGCGGATCCCCACCCGCGGCGACAAAGCCGAAGGGCCCGCAGGGGTACTGCGGACCCGCCTTCATTCCCGGCTCAGACCAGCACCTCAACCGGTGCCGGGTGGCTCAGGAACGCGGTGGGGCTGGCCGTCAGTCCGTACGCACCGGCCTGGAACAGCACGATCAGATCCCCCACCCCCACCTTCGGCAGCGAGACGTCGTCCCCCAGCAGGTCGAGCGGGGTGCACAGGCAGCCGACCACGGTCACGGCCTCCTCGGGCGGGTCGTCCATCCGGTTCCCCACCGCGATCGGGTAGTTGCGCCTGATCACCTGGCCGAAGTTGCCCGAGGCCGCGAGCTGGTGGTGCAGGCCGCCGTCCACGACGACGAACACCTTGCCGCGCGACTCCTTGCGGTCCACCACGCGCGTGACGTACACGCCCGCCTCACCGACCAGATAGCGCCCCAGCTCGACGACGACCCGCGCCTCCGGCAGCCGGGGCCGGACCAGCCCGTCGACCAGCCGCGCCAGGTTGTCGCCGATCGGGCCGAGGTCGAGCGGCCGGTCGCGCAGCGCGTACGGGATGCCGAAGCCGCCGCCGATGTTGACGTAGCGCACGGGCCCGGGCGCCGCGTCGGCGAAGCCGAGAATCAGCTCGACGGTACGGCGCTGCGCCTCGCAGATGTTGTCGACCCGCAGGTTCTGCGAACCGGCGAACACGTGGAAGCCCTGGAAGTCGAGGTCGTCGCCGGTCAGCCCGGCCAGGACCGCGGGGATCCGCTCCGCGTCGATGCCGAACTGCTGCGGCCCCCCGCCCAGCCGCAGGCCGGAGCCGCGGATCGCGAAGTCGGGGTTGACGCGCAGCGCGACCCGCGCGGGAACGCCCACGGCGGCACTCGCCGACCGGACCCGCTCCACCTCCAGCTCGGACTCCAGCTCGACGGTGACGCCGGCGGCGACCGCCTGCGTCAGCTCGGCCATGGACTTGCCGGGCCCGGCGAAGCTGATCCGCGAGGCGGGCACCGGGGTGTCGAGGGCGTGCCGCATCTCCTGCCCGGAGGCCACGTCGAAGCCGTCGACCAGGCCGCTCATGTGCTGGAGCAGGGCCGGCATCGGATTGGCCTTGACCGCGTAGCTGAGCTCGACATCCTCGGGCAGGGCCGCGCGCACCGAGGCCACCCGCCGGTTGACGAGCTCCCTGTCATAGGCGAAGAACGGCGTGCTCCCCACGCGGGCGGCCAGCCGCTCGACGGGGATGCCGCCTACGGTGAGCTGGCAGTCGTACCTGCCGTACCAGCCGCTCGGGAGGGCGGTCACCAGGTCACCGACCTGCGCAGCTCCGTACGGTCGAACTTGCCGTTGCCCGATCTCGGCAGCCGGTCGCGCACCACCACCCGGCGCGGGACCATGTAGCGCGGCAGGTCGCGTTCGAGCGCCTTGACCAGCGTCTCGGTGTCGCACGCCGCGCCGCTCGGCCCGCTGACGACGAGCACCACCTGCTGGCCGAGCGTGTCGTCGGCGACGCCGAACGCCACCGCCTCGCCCACCAGCCCGGTGGCGTAGGCCGCCTCCTCGATCTCGCTGGGGCTGACCCGGTATCCGGAAGTCTTGATCATCTCGTCGGTACGTCCCACGAAGTAGATGAATCCCTCGTCGTCGCGGTAGGCGACGTCGCCCGACCAGACCGCGAGCTCGCTCCCCCACGGGCTGCCGCCCGGCGGGTAGGGGCGGAACCGTTCGGCGGTGCGTTCGGGGTCGTTCCAGTAGCCGAGCGCCACGAGCGCGCCACGGTGCACGATCTCCCCTTTCTCGCCGGGCTCGCACACGCCGCCGTCCGGGCGTACGACGAGGATCTCCGCGTTGGGAATCGCCTTCCCGATCGAGTCGGGCCTGCGGTCGACCTGCTCGGGGTCGAGGTAGGTGGAGCGGAAGGCCTCCGTCAGCCCGTACATGAGGTACGGCCTGGCCTGCGGGAACGTGGCCCGCAGCGAGTCCAGCGCGGGCTTGGGCAGGCGCCCGCCGGTGTTGGCGAAGTAACGCAGACGACGGGTGGCCGCCTCCGGCCAGGTCTGCGCCGCGAGCTGCAGCCACAGCGGCGGTACGCAGGTCAGCCCGGTGACGCCGTGCCGCGCGCACAGGCGGACCACCGCGCCGGGCACCAGGTAGTTCACCAGCACGACGTGCGCGCCCGCGATGAAGGAGGTGGTGAGCTGGCTGAAGCCGGTGTCGAAGCTCAGGGGGAGCACGCCGAGCACCACGTCGTCACGGGTGTGGCCGAGGTAGTGGGCGACGCTGCGGGCGCCGGCGAGCAGGTTCCGGTGCGACAGGACGACGCCCTTGGGGCTGCCGGTGCTGCCCGAGGTGTAGAGGATCGCCGCCACGTCGGCGTCGATCACCCCCTCGGGAGCCGGGCCCGCTTCGGAGGCGTCCACCCCCTCAGGAGCCGGGCCCGCTTCGGAGGCGTTCACCCCCTCAGGAGCCGATCCCTCCTCGTCGGAGGCGCACAGCTGGGACCAGGGCGTGACCGGGAGCGGCTCCGGGACGCGCGGCCGGTCGCCGATGAGGATCAGGTGGCGCAGCGACTCCACCTCCTGGAGCCGGGCGCCGACCAGGCGGTGCCGCTCGACCGAGGTGACCACCGCGACCGCCCCGCAGTCGGCGGCCACATAGCCCACCTGCTGCGGCTTGAACAGCGGATTGACCGGCACGAACACCCCGCCGGCCGCGGACACGGCGAGCATGGCGACGACGGTCTCGATCCGCTTCTCCAGGTAGACGACGACCCGCTCGCCCCGGCGCAGCCCGAGACGGCGCAGCCCGCTCGCGGCGCGGCCGACGCGGCGGGTCAGCTCGCCGTAGCTGAGCGTCTCGTCCTGGTAGGTCACGGCGGGGCGATCAGGATCGCCGCACCGCACCACGTCATCGACTCGCGTCAGCATCGGCGATCCTCACACTCGTAACGGTGCTCGCTCGTCACCGACGGTTCCTTGGGGGTGAATCAGCGCGGATAGGGCCTGCCACAGCGAGCCGACGGTGTCGAACGTCTCCTCGTTGAGGAGGTCGTCGGGCAGCTCGATGTCGTAGCGGTCCTCGATGTCGGCCAGCAACCGCACCACGCCCATCGAGTCGAGGCCGAGGCCCGCCAGCTCGTCGGACGCCGAGAAGTCGCCCGCGTCCGCGTACGGCAAATGCGAGCGCAGAATATTCTGAAACTCGGGTGGTATTTCCAACATAGTCACCGCGCCACCTCAGGCCGAAAGCCGAGCCGCTCAATGCTGTTCGCTCCGAGCTTGGCCGAATGCGCGACGAAGCGTCAAGCCCGCCATTCCAGAAAAGCGGCCGGCGCCGTTGGCAGGTAATCGCCTTCCGGAGCCGGTCATCGGCGCCCGGTTGTCGCACTCCGCACCGGCGCAGATTATGAAGCACATTCAAAGTGTTGCAACTCGCATCACCGGCGACCGGCGCACATGGGGAGGCTGAGTTGTCCGCCGCGAAGAACGCGAATCTGTGCTGGGGCCAGCGTTACATGTGGCTGAAATACCACCGGCTGCCGCCGGGCGAACGGCATGACACGCACATCGTGCTGCGGCTCGCCATCCCGCACGACGTCTCGGTGGCGAACTGCCGCGCGGCGATCAACTACCTGACGCGCCGCCACGAGTCGCTGCGGACCACCTACCATCTCGACCCCGGGCCGGAGCCGCGCCAGCAGGTGCACCCGCCGGCCGCGCTGCCGATCCTCCTGGCGACCACCGAACGCGACGGCACCCCTGCCCCCGCCGAGATCGTCGAGCGGCTCGGCACCACCGCCTTCCGCCTCGACGCCGACTGGCCGATCCGCGCCTGCGTCATCACCACGGGCGGCGTCCCCAAGCAGATCGTCCTGGTGCTCAACCATCTGGCCGTGGACGCGTGGACGGTCCGGGAGATCAAGCGCGAGCTGACCGTCCAGTGCGCCGGCTTCAGTTCCCGGCGACCGGCCGCGCTGGAACCCGTCCGCAACCAGCCGTCGGACCTGGCCCGCCACGAGTCGTCGGCCGAGGCCACCGCCGTGGCGGCCCGCTCCCTGGCGTACTGGGCCGAGGAGATCACCCGCCTCCCGGCCGACCCGTTCGCCGCCCGACGCGTCCCCAATAGCGCCCCCGATGGCGGGCCGGTGACGCGGAGTGCGGCGTTGACGTCTCCTGCGCTGCTCGACGCCGTACGGCGTATCGCCGCCGCGGACCAGGTGTGGCCGTCGCTGGTCCACGTGACCGCGTACACCGCCATGATGGCCGCCTACACCGGGCTCGGGACGGTCGCGCACCTGTCGTTCTCCGGCAACCGCGAGCCCGGCCCGTACGCGGGCGTGATGACGTGCATGTTCGCGCCGATGCTGGTGACCGTCGACTGCCACGACGACCCGACGTTCGCGGAGCTGCTGCGCCGGGTGGCCGAGCGTTTCGAGCTCGCCCGGACGCACTCGTCCGTGCCCTATGACGAGGTCGTGGAGCTGGTGTCGCGCGAGGGATCGCGGCGTGGCCTGCCGATACGCCTCGGGTCGGAGGTCAACTTCATCAAGCAGCGTTCCAGCGAGGCGCGGGCCCGGCGCACCACGTTCGCCTGGAAGCCGGTGCCGACGGCCTGGGCGTACGAGGAGATGGACACGTACTTCAGGATCGACGAGTGGCGTGACGCGGTCGTCGTCGGCTTCCACGCCCGGTCCTCGGTCATGGGAGCCGGTGACATGGAGCGCTTCCTGCGCGGCTACGAGACCGTCCTGCTCGCCGGGGACGACCTCCGGATCAGCGACGTCACGCGCCTCGCCGGCTTCAGCACACCGGCGCCCCACAGCACACCCGCCCCCGACCGCCGACCGGCGCTCGCCTCCAAAGAGCGACCAGCGCTCGCCCCCGAAGACCGACCGGCGTTCGCCCCCGAGGCCGGGCAGGCGCTCGCCGAGGTCGTCCGGCAGGTGAACGGGCTCGGCGAGGTGGACCTGTCCGACAGCTACACGCTCGCCGGCGGCCGGGCCCTGCGGATCCCCCGGGTCCTGGCCCTGCTGGCGGCCCACGGATGGGCGGGCGCCTCCGTCCACCACCTGACCGGCCCCCAGCCGCTGCGGGCGCTGGCCGGCACGCTGACCCCGGTCACCGCAGCGCCCCCTGAGATCACCCCGGAAGCCGTCATCGAGTCTCCGAGGCACGTACTCTCCCAGCCCTGACCCACCCTGGAGTGGTCCACCATGACAGACGCACTCGCCGCCCGAGTATCCAAGAGTCACCAGCTCGTCGGCTCCGAAGAGGAGCTGCGCCGGCTGATAGACCGTGAGCTGACCGCCTCCGGCATAGAGAACCTGGTCGTCATGGGCGGCCATTTCATGCTTTTCGAGGATGAGGGGAAGCTCGTCCCCGGCGTCATCGAGGCGCAAGGGTCCGAGCTGATGCGGCGCCGGATCGCCGGCCGGGTGGGGATCTTCCCGGAGTACAGCTGGCAGCTGTCGGCCGACCTCCTCAAGTCGTACGCGCGGACCCGCACCGACGTGCGGCTGCTGCTGCTGGTCAACGACTGGCAGTACGTGCCCACGTCGGGCCGCCCGGCGAGCGAGCTGCGGGCGGAGTTCTTCGAGCGCTTCACCGGCCTGCCAGCGGAGTACGAGCGGATCCTGCGCGAGGCCGGGTTCGGGCCGGACCGCGTGCTGCCGAGCCGTAAGCACCCGCTGGCCTTCCCCGAGACCTGGCTCAAGTACCGCTTCCAGAAGGCCGCCGACCGGTTCGTCAAGCAGGGGCGCCTGGAGAAGCGGTATCTCGAGTCGGGCACGAAGGACACCGAGGTGGCCTTCCTCGACGACGAGGGCAACTACCGCACGCTGATCAGCTGCGGCATCACCGGATGCGCCGGCGAGATCACCGAGATGATCTCCGAGGTGCACAACGCCGGCTATCGGGCGATCGTCATCTTCGCGCCTGGTGAGTGTCTCGCACCCGTCCAGACGGGCGTCGACATCGCCCTGGAGCTCTACCGGCTGTCGGACATGCTGGTGATCATCGCCGACCCCGGTGGGAGCGGGGAGATGTCCACGGACGAGATCTACTCGAAGCTCGTGACGGTCAGCACGTTCAGGAGCTGACGCGGCGCGAGACGGACCACCGAAAGTGACGGGCCGCCCATGAAGATCATTTATCTGGACAACTGCGCCACCACCCGCGTGGACGACGAAGTGGTCGACGCGATGCTGCCGTACCTGAGAGAGGACTTCGGCAACCCGTCGTCGCCGCACGTCCTCGGCAAGCAGGCCCGCCGCGCGGTGGACCTCGCCGCCGTGTCCGTGGCCGAGCTCCTGGGCGCCGACCCGCGCGGCATCGTCTTCACCTCCGGCGCGACCGAGAGCAACAACATCGCGCTGCTGGGCATGTTCGCCCATGAGGAGCCCGCGCCCGTCAACGCGCTGTTCTGCCCGACCGACCACAAGTCCGCGCTGGCCATCGGCCGGGCACTGGCCGGGCGGGGCATCGAGACCCGCACGATGGCGGTACGCCAGGACGGGCTGATCGACCTGACCCGGCTGGCCGAGCAGCTCGACGTCCACTCCCGCGTCGCCACCGCCGCCCTGGTCAACAGCGAGATCGGCGCCATCCAGCCGATGGCGGAGCTGGCCACGCTCTGCCACGAGGTCGGCTGCCTGCTGCACGTGGACGCCGCCCAGGCGGCCGGCCGGATCCCGATCGACGTGGTCGAGGCCGGGGTGGACACGCTGTCGATCTCCGGGCACAAGGTACGCGGCCCGAAGGGCATCGGCGCCCTGTACGTGCGGCCCGGCGTGCGCCTGCGGCCGATCACGTACGGCGGCGGCCAGTACGAGCTGCGCAGCGGGACCATCCCCACGCACCTCGTGGTGGGGCTGGGCAAGGCGTGCGAGCTGGCGCTGCGGCGGCTCGACGACGACTGGATGCGGGCCGTACGGCTGCGCGAGGCGGCCCTCGAACTGCTCACCACCCGGCTCCCGGGCGTGCGGATCAACGGCGATCCGCTCACCGGAGTGCCTCATGTGCTCAACGTGGTGCTACCCGGGGTCCGGGGGGAGAGTCTGGTCTCCAGCCTGCGTACCGTGGCCGTGTCCACCGGGTCCGCGTGCAACTCCGACTCCCAGGAGCCCTCACACGTCCTGACGGCGATCGGGGTGAGCGCCGAGGACGCGAACAGCTCCATCCGGATGTGCCTCGACCCGCGCATGGCGTTCGACGAGCTGGTGCGGGGCGTCGAGCTGGTCTGCGAGCGGGCCCTGGACCTGGCCGCGGTGTCGGTCGCGATGCAGGCCACATGACGTACGGCGACGGGCCCGCCGGGGGCGGGCCCGCACAGACAACCGGCCGCTTGTCACCCGCCATTGGGCAGGAACTTCCTGGCCGCCTGCACCCCGGCCTGGAAGCGGCTGGTCGCGTCGAGGTCGCGCATCAGCGTGGCGATGTGCCGGCGGCAGCTACGCACGGACATGCCCAGCTTGCGCGCCACGACCTCGTCGGTGTAGCCCTTGGCCATCAGCGCGGCGATGGCCTGCTGCAGGTCATCGGCCACATCGGCGTAGCCGGCCTCGACGCCCTCCAGCGGCGTGGCCGTCTCCCACAGGTGGTTGAACAGGTCCAGCAGGAACTGCGCGACCCCGTGGTTGTGCACCCGCGCCACGTTGGTCTCCCCGTCCGACAGCCCGAACAGCACCACCAGCGACCGGTCGAACACCACGGCCGAGCGCGGGATGTGGCTGACGGTGCACACCGCGGCCCCCGCGTCGGTCAGCTTCTTCATCCGCATCCGGGTGGCGAGATCGGCCCGGTTGCGGTGCTGGCAGATGATGCGCACGGTGATGCCCCGCCCGAGCAGCGGTGAGTACGCCTGCGACAGCTCGTCCGCGTCGGTCAGGCTCGACTGGAGCACCAGCACCTCGTCCCGGCAGGAGTCACCGGCCGTCTTGAGGAAGCCCCGGACCTCCATCGACCCCACCAGGTACTCGATCGCGCTGGGCGCCGAGGTTCTGCCGGTGTAGTCCTGCCGGAACACGCTGATCCGCTCGCGGATCTGGTCGATCAGCTCCCGGCGCTGGTAGATCTCCCGTTCGACGGAGGAGACCAGCGAGGCCGCGGCCACCTCGGGATCCACGGGGACGAACCGGCGGCCCGCCCTGTCCTCCATCATGAGCAGGCGGTTCTCCACCAGATGGGCCACCGCCTCGTGGATCTCATGCAGGCTGATGCCGAGATCGACGGCGGCCACCTCGAGCGCCTCGATCGCGCCCTTGCGGGCCGCGTAACGGTAAACGTCGGTGGCGTGGTCGCCGCCCACAGGGGCCATCCCCGGAAACAACGGAATAGTCGTCATCACGATCTCCCATCAACTCAACGGAACTCTCAGGTCACCGGAACTCTTAGGTGACCGGAACTCTCAGGTGAAGGTTCGGGTGCGGCGGTTGAACAGGAACAGGGACAGGCCGAGCAGCGCCGCCGCCATCCCGGAGAGCACGGCGACCTCGGGGAGGACCGTGCCGATGCCCGTGCCGGGCTTGGTCAGCGCCAGCAGCGCGTCCATGCCCCAGGCGTGCGGGAACAGGTAACCGATCGAGTTGAGGAAGTCCCCCGCAGACTCCCTGGGCCACAGGCAGCCGCCCAGCATGCCGAGCACGATGCCCAGCGGCGGCCCGATGGCGGGCGCCTGCGCGGGCGAGCGTACGAGGCTGCCGACCAGGATCGCGGCACCGGTGGCCACCAGGGAGAACGAGCCGACCACCGCGGCGACGCCCAGCGGGTCGCCCCACGACACGCCGAACACCAGCGAGCTGACCACCATGATCAACAGCGACTGCGCGACGGCCACGACGAACCTGCTCAGCGCCTCCCCCGCGAGCACCGACCGGCGCCTGACCGGGGCGGTGATCGCGCGCTGGAGCATCCCGAGCCGCCTGCTCTCGGCGAGCGCGGCGGCGACGGCCATGGAGTTGATGAAGGTGAACAGCAGCAGGTTGGCCGGGGCTGTGTAGGCGAAGCCCCTGGGTGTGGCGCCGGGCGTACCGGAGCCGATGACCGCGACGCGGCCCGAGTCGGCCTGTGCCTCGCGCACGCGCGCGGCGGCCTGCGCGGGCGTGGCGCCCGCGGCCTCGACGGCCCTGGTGGCCTCGAGCACCGCGGCCACCCTGCCGACCGCGACGTCGACGGCGCTGCGGGCCGCCATGCCGCTGCCGTTCATCTGGGTCATGACGAGTTCGAGCCTGGTCGAGCCGGCCGGGATCACCAGCCCGGCGGCGAGGGACCCTTCGCGTACGCCCGACTGGAGGTCCTGCTTGGTCGCCACGGTCGTGATGGCGAGGTCGGGGTGCGCGCGCAGCTCCTTGAGCACGGCGGCCGTGACGGGATCGGAGCCGGTGGCCACGACTCCGACGGGCAGCTTGGCGGCCCCCACGGCGCCGCCGCCGAGCGCCATGCCGACGAACACGATGTTGACGAACGGCATGATCACCATGAAGAACAGGCCGACCTTGTCGCGGGAGAGCCGGCGCAGGTTCGCCGCCACCAGCGCGAGGATGGGACGCGGCCGCAGCTGGATCCGCGCGGACTCTTGTGGCCTCATCCGAGCAGCCCCTTCCTGAAGCCGGCCGCGGCCAGGCCGCCCGCCACCAGCGCGATCGCGCACAGCACGCCGATCGGGACGATCACCGTGGTCAGTCCCCCGCCGGAGCCCGCGAGCCGGATCAGCCCGGTCGACGTCCAGCCGTTCGGGGTGAGCAGCGCCACCTTCTGCAGGAAGCCGGGCAGGTTGTACAGCGGCACCAGGCTGCCGCCGAAGAACGCCATCACGAACGAGACGACCATGGTCACCCCGTCGGCCTGGGCATCGGTCTTGGCCCGGCTGGCCACCAGCATGGTGATCGCGGCGGCGGCGAGCACGTGCGCGACCAGCAGCGCGAAGACCGCCACCGGGTCACCCCAGCTGGTGCCGAAGATGAGCGAGGAGGACGCCCAGGTGGCGACGACGCTGACCACGCCCAGCCCGAACCCCACCAGGGCCTTGCCGGCGATCGGCGTCCACTGCGGGATCGGCCCGGCCCGCATCCGGTTGAGCGTGCCCTGCCGCCGCTCGGTGAGCAGGCTCCTGAACGAGGCACCCACCACGAAGAAGGCGAACAGGGCGGCCATGCCGGAGCCGTAGTACACCGACAGGTCGATCTTGCCGCCCGCCATGGGGTCGTCGGCCAGGCTCAGTCCGGGCCCGGCGGCGCCGTTGCGCTCCACCAGCTCCTTCACCCGGTCACCGGCCACGCCGTACGCGAGCGAGGCGCGGACCGCGAGCGTGCGGGCGTCCACCACCGAGGAGATGCGGTCGACGATGGCGTTCGCCACCACGCCGGCCAGCGGCGACTCGGCGGAGGTGAGCACCGCGACCTGGCCGCCCGAGCCCGCGCCGACGCTCTTGGTGAACCCCTGCGGGAACACGATGGCCGACCCGATGTCGCCGGCATCGAGCGAGCGCTGCGCCTCCTGCCTGCTGGGCAGCTCGCGCAGCGTCAGCGTGCCCTTGAGCTGCTCGTTGGACATGACCTCCCGCCGCACACTGGCGGAGAACTCGCCGCGGTCGAGATCGACGAAGCCGATCGTGGCCCGCAGCGGCGGGTCGTCCCCGCCCAGGGCGAGGCCGAACAGGGTGGCCAGCGCGATGGGCACGATCAGCGCGACCACCAGGGCCGTTCCATCGCGTACCCGGGTACGCAGTTCCAGCGCGGCGATGGACAGAAGGGGTCTCAGCATGATCAGTCCCGCAGCTTGCTGCCGGTGAGGTGGAGGAAGGTGGCCTCCAGGTCGGGTTCGATGACCTCGACGGCGGTCACGGTGGCGCGGCCGTCCACGGCGGTGATGATCGCGGGCAGCACGTAGCGGCCGCCTTCCGCGAGCAGCCGCACCGAGCCGGTGCCGGTCCTGACCGCCTCGATGACGCCTTCCAGCGCCTGGAGCTTGTCGAACGCGCCGTCCACGTCGCCGTCGAGCATCAGCTCGATCTTGTCGGCGCTGCCGACCATGGCGACGAGCTCGTGGCGGGTGCCCTCGGCGACGATCCGGCCGTGGTCGATGATCCCGACCCGGTCGCAGACCCGCTCGACCTCCTCCATGTAGTGCGAGGTGTAGAGCAGCGCCATGCCGTCGGCGACCAGCCGCTCCACGCCGTCGAGGATGGCCTTGCGGCTCTGCGGGTCGACGCCGACGGTCGGCTCGTCCAGGATGAGCACCTCAGGCCGGTGCAGCAGGGCCGCGCCGATGTTGATCCGCCGCTTCATGCCGCCCGAGTACGTGCCGAGCTTGCCGTCGGCCCGGTCGGACAGTCCGACCAGGTCGAGCACCTCGTCGATGCGCGCCGCCAGCTCCCGTCGCGGCAGGCCGAACAGCCGGCCGAAGAAGCGCAGGTTCTCCCGCCCGGTCAGCTCCGGGTAGAGCGCGATCTCCTGCGGCACGTAGCCGATCTTCGCCTTGGCCACCAGCGGCTCGGCGGCGAGGTCCGTGCCGCACACCGTCACGTTCCCGGTGGCGGGCTTGAGCAGGCCGACGAGCATGGAGATCGTGGTGGTCTTGCCCGCGCCGTTCGGCCCGAGCAGGCCGTACGCCTCGCCGGGGGCGATGGCGAACCCCACATCCTGTACGGCGAGCACGTCGCCGAACCTCTTGCTCAGGCCGGTACAGGCCAGGGTGGCGGTCATCGGCCCCACCCGTCCGGCTCGCCCTTGTCGCTGGTGTTGCCCGCGCAGACCTGGCGTTCCAGATCGACGCCGAGCTGGTGGTCGAGCGGGCTGTTGCCGGTCACCCGGTTCCACAGGAGGTGGTTGTCCATGGCGTCGTCTCCTCCCCAGTCCTTGGACGAGCCCATGACGAACGCGGCGCCCATGACGGACTCGCCGCTGGGATGGTTGTCGTGGATCCGGTTGTCCACGACGCTGACCCGGTGCGTCCCGATCAGCGCCAGGCCCACGCCGGAGATCGGCGGGCCCGCGGCCCCCAGCGCGTCGGGGGCGTCGCCGCCCGCAGCCAGGCCGTTGCCGTACAGGTCGTTGCCCGAGACGAGGCAGTCGCGCACGCCGCCGTCGGGCTCGCCCTCGTAGGTCTGGTTGAGCATCAGCAGCCCGGCGGCGTTGCCGTGGCAGCTGTTGCGCAGCACCCTGACGCGGGAGGAGTTGTCGACGAAGATCCCGAAGGCGTTGGCGAAGCTCTCGTTGTCCGCCACCAGCCCATCGGCCTCGGGGCAGAAGCTGAGCGCGATGCCGCCGTACTGGCTGCCCGACGCGGTGCAGCCGGTCACCTCGCACCGGCTCGACTCGCGCACGTAGACGCCCCAGACGGCGTTGCCGGCCGTCTCGACGTCCCGCACGGTCAGGCCGGTGACGGTGTGGGCGTAGATCCCCGCGCCGGTCGAGCCGCGCACGCTCAGCCCGGCTATCGTGACGTCGCCGACGCCGTGCAGGCTGATGCCGCTGACGACGTCCGCCGACGCGTCGTGCAGCTTCGGGATCCCCTCGGGGACGGAGTCTCCCGGGACCAGCACCGTGCGGCCCGCTCCGGCGCCGGTCAGCGTCACGCCGTCATGCCTGATCCAGACGTTCTCCGCGTACGTGCCCGCCGCCAGCTCGATCGTCGCTCCGGCGCCCGCCTCGTCCAGCGCCCGCTGGATCGACTCCCCGGGCTTCACCTGGGACATCCTGGGTCTCCCTCCCTGTCGCCGAAACCGTCGCCGTAAACGTCGCCGTAAACGTCGCCGTACACGTCGCCGTCACACTCGCCGAACCCGTCGCCGTCACAGTCGCCGAACCCGTCGGCGTAACCGTCGCTCAGACCGTCGGCGTACACGATCGCCAGGGAGACGAGCAGCCCCGCGCCCATCCCCCACCGGGCCGCCCCGGCCACCCGGCTCCGGCGCGGCGCCAGCCGTACCAGGGCCGCCTGCTCGCTCGCGCCCCGGACGGCGTAGGACGAGCCGCCCGTCAGCGCGAGCCCGGTCGAGGCGGTCAGTTCCGCGGCCGCCTCGTCGAGCAGCCGCCGCGCCCAGGCGGCGGGCCGCCCGGCGCGGGCCTCGAAGTCGTGCCAGGTGAAGCCGGGCGGACGCCCGCCCACCGCCTTGATGAAGCTCTCCTTGACGGAGAAGGCCACCTCCTCCGCGCCCAGCTCGCGCTCGGCGGGCGTGGTGAGGTGCTCGGTGAAGACGGCGCCGCCGCGCCCGGCCGCCCTGGCGAGCCGGTCCGCGTCCACGATGTCCACACCCACCAGCACAGGAGGAAACACGGGCGGGACGACCGGCCGGACGACTGGCAGCACGGCCTGCGTGGACGGCCGAACGACCGGCTGCACGGCCCGCGCGGACGGCCGGTCGACCGGCTGCACGACCGGCCATGCGTCCGGCCGCATGACCCGTTGCCCGGCGGACAGCGTCATGCCGCGACCTTGGCGCAGCGGGCCACGAACGGTTCGAGCACCGCGTTGTACTCGGCCGGCCGCTCGATCATCGGGATGTGCCCGCTCTCCTCGACCACCACCACGTCGTTCTCCGGGTAGCCGGCGAGCAGCTCCAGCCACGGGTCGACCGGCGTCATCCGGTCGTGCCTGCCCCAGACGTACAGGGACGGGCAGCGGACCTTGTCGAGCGCCGGCTTGACCTGGTAGCGGCGGGTGGCCTTGAGGCTGCGGGCCATGCTGACCATGGCCTCCGGCTGCCGGAGCATGGTGCCGACCTCGTCCATCTGCGCCCGCGTGAAGTAGGGCTCCGTACCGTGGAAGAGCGCGGACACCATGCGGACGCCGAAGTCGTCGCCGAACGGCCGCACGCTGGCCCGGCGGTCGAAGCTCAGCCCGACGTCGGGGTCGGGGGTCAGCCCGGGGGCGCCGCTCACCACGATGCCCTTGATCCGCTCGGGGCGGCGGCCGGCCAGGTCGATGGCGACCAGGCCGCCGAGCGAGTTGGCGCAGAGGACCAGGTCCTCGACACCCGCCTCGTCGCAGGCGTGCAGCAGCGCGTCGCCGAGCCGCTCGATCGAGCCGGCCACCCGGCGGTCGAGCGCGCAGATCGCCTCGTGCGTACGCAGCACCGGCACGCCGGCCCCCGCCAGATAGCGGTAGGGGTGCTCCCAGATCCAGCCGCCGGCGAACAGCGCGGACATGAAGACCACGGCGGGCCCGCCCTCGCGGTGGCCGAGCCGGTGTTCGGTGGTGAAGTCGGACATGAAGGCTCCAGTCACAGTAGGGAGGCGTCGCCCGGGGTCCACCCGCAGCCGCAGGCGGCGTCCGGTCCGACCCGGACGACGGTGTCGCAGTCGGGGCAGCGGGCGTACTCGCGGATGTCGGAGGGGATCCAGACGCTGGTGAGCACCCGGGTGCACAGGCCGCCCTTGAAGAAGCGGCGCATGCTCCGCTGGTGCGGCCGGGCGTGCACCGCGCGGACGGACTCGGGGCGGTCGAAGGCGGTCACGGTGAACTTGCGGTCGCCGACGTCGAACGTCGCCAGGCCCAGGAACCCCTTGGAGGCCCGCAGCGACTTGACGACCTCCACGCTGAGCAGGTCCACGTCCGCCGCCTCCGCGTCGTCGCGGACCTCCAGCCAGGTCAGGGTCAGTACGCCCGGCGGCTCGGTGCGCCCGCTGGGGACGCGCGCGCTGACGCCGAACTGCCTGACCCCGCCCGTCTCGGAGTCGGCCGCCGGTACGAACCGCGCCGAGTAGCCGAGCGCCTCCGCGACCGCCAGCCGGTCGAAGCGGCGCCGCACACGCGGACCGTCCGGACCGAGGGTCACCAGGTCGCTCCCCTGGACGCCGATGGTCCCGCCGACCCCGGGCATGCCCAGGTAGGGGGCGCGGTGGTCGGCCTGGAGCGTCCACCAGAGCGTGACGGCCTCGCCGTCGCCGATGACCTCGTCCACCAGGAACCTCGGCCGCTGGAAGCGGGCCAGCGTGCCGGCGGCGTGGGCGGCCAGCGCGGCCCCACTCAGCTCACCGCCGGTGTCGGGGTCGCTGTAGGAGGCGGCGGTGGCGGCCACCGCCTCGGGGTCACCGGCCTGCCACGCCTCAAGGTGCCGCTCGGCGGCCTTCCTGGCGTCCATGTCATGCCTCGTTCTCTTCTTAGGCGTTCTCGTCTTCGGCGGTCTCGTCTTCGGGCAGGCGTGCGGAGGCGACGGCCACCGCGAGCACCTTGCCGTCGGTGTGGCTGAGCGAGAGCCGGATCTGCTGGCCGGGCCCCGCCGCCGCGCGCAGCGCCCCGGCCAGCCGGACGGCCGGCGGGTGCCCGGTGTGGCAGACGGCGGTCTTCGCGCAGTTGGCGGTGGGCCTGGGCAGCACCTCCGCCTGGCCGAGATGCTCGGCCGTGGGGGAGACACCGAGAAGGCGGAGCACCGCGTACTTGCCCGCCAGGCGCCCGGCCCAGTGCTGGAGCGTGCGGCCGTACCCCGACCTGAGGCGCTCGGCCGCCGTGTACACCTCTTCGAGGCGCATGTCGCCGACCAGCTCCTGAGGCCGGGAGAGCCCGGCGAAGCCGACCATCGCGCTGCCCCACCGGTTCATGCCGCGATCTCCCTGGACAATCGCCGGAGGGTGGCGGGCTCGGCCAGGCTCAGGCAGCGCGCGCCCGCCCGGCGCGACAGGCCCGCGAGCACCTTGCTGTCGCCCACCTCGACGCCGGGGGCGAACTCCTCGACCGCGCTCACCGTGTCCGTCCACCGGACCCGCCCGGTGAGCTGGGCGACCAGCGCGTCCCTGAGCGTGGCGAGGTCGGTGGTGGGCTCTCCGGTCACGTTGGGGACCACGGGCACGAGGGGCTCGCTCATCGGCGCGGCCCGCACCGCCTCGGCCCAGGCGGGGACGGCCGCCGCCATCAGCGGTGAGTGGAAGGCGTTGCCCACCCGCAGCGGTACGATCTTGCTGGCCCGGGTGGCGAGCTTGCCCAGCCGGTCCAGGGCCGGCAGCGCGCCGGAGACCACCACGTGGCCCGGGGCGTTCTCCAGGCCCACGACCAGCGGCTCGTCCGCGGAGCCCGCCTCGGCGGCCAGCGTCTCGACCTCCTCGACCGGCAGTCCCATCACCGCGTGCATCCCGCCCGTGACGCCGACCTCGGCCATCAGCCGGGACCTGAGCTCGACCAGCCGTACGGTGTCGGCGAGCGTGAGCACGCCCGCCGCGTGCAACGCGCTCAGCTCGCCGACGCTGTGCCCGGCGACCACGAGCGGCTCGAATCCCTCCTCCAGCAGCACCGCCAGCGCCGCCAGGTTGCACGCGGTCACCGCGACCTGCGCGTGCTCGGTCGCCACCAGCCGCTCCAGCGGCCCGCGAGCGCACAGCGGGGTGATGGGCTGTGCGAGCAGCGCGTCAATCTCGTCGAGCCGCGCTCGCGCCACGGGTCTGCGACGCAGCCACGCACCCATACCGACACGGACCGTGCCTTGTCCTGGGAAGAGAAATCCAAGCATTGCGCAGTACCCCTTTCGCCTAAACTCCCTTTCGCCTACAGCCGCCGGCGAGGTCGCCTCTCCTCATGAGCGGCCTGCTCGGTGCCGAGGAAGCCGAGGAGCAGCTTGTTCACCTCATCGGGGGCGTCGAGCGGGAGCCAGTGGCCCGCGTCCTCGACGCGCTCGTAGCGCCAGGGCCCCTTCACGTACTTGCCGGAGGCCGACATGCCCTCCTCCAGCAGTGCCTTGTCCCCCGCTCCCCAGATGCCGAGCGTGGGCGCCAGCACGGGCGGGAAGGGGCGGGCCGGCCGCAGCTCGGCCTCGGGCGAGCGGTTGGCGCGGTACCAGTTCAGGCCCGCCGTCAGGGCGCCGGGCCGGGCCAGGTCGCGCAGATAACGGTCGTAGTCGCCGTCGCGGCCCATGATCTCCTTGAACAGCCGCCACCCGTTGCGCCGCAGCAACTCCTCGCTCACGCCGGGGAACTGGTAGAAGAGCATGTACCAGGAGGCCATCCGCTGCTCCAGCGAAGGAGTGGCGAAGACGCCCGGGTGCCCGACCGACAGCACCGCGAGGTGGTCGAGTCTGCGGGGCATCAGGAAGGCGTACATCCAGGCGATGGCCGCGCCCCAGTCGTGGCCGACGATGTGGGGCCGACGGATGCCGAGCTTCATGGTCAGGGCGACGACGTCGTTGACGATCGTCTGCATCCCGTACGCCTCGATCTCCTGTGGCTTGCCGGAGTCGCCGAACCCGCGCAGATCCGGCGCGATCACCCGGAAGCCGCCCTCGACCAGGGCCGGGATCTGGTGCCGCCACAGGTAGGAGGAGTCGGGGAAGCCGTGGAGCAGGATGACGGGATCGCCTTCGCCCTCGTCCACGTAGGCGAGTTCGACGTCGTTGACCTGGACTCTCTTCTTGTTCATGCCGTCTCCCTGAACAACCGCTCGGCGAAGAACTCGCTGAAACCGAACTCGGGCACGTCCTCGGGGGCGACCATGTTGAGCAGCCCGGTCACCTGCGCGGCGAAGTTCTTGGCCATGAGCTTGCGGACCCGGCGCCGCCGCTCCGTGGCCGCGGGGCCGAACTCCACGTGCAGCCGGCTGATGATCGATGCGCCGAAGTCGAGGCGCTCCAGGCGGAAGTCCCGCTCCTCCAGGTACGGCGCGAACGCCGCGGGCGACCAGTCGTCGCCGCCGAGCAGGATGTCGCAGACGGTACGGGAGTCGCGCAGGGCGCAGGAGAGCCCGGTGCCGAGCACGGTGTCGGCGTTGCCGGCCTCGTCGCCGATCAGCACCACGCCATCGGTCAGCGGCGGCCCCTCGGGAACGCTGGACACCGACGGCCACACCGACAGCGGGCCCGCCGGTACGGCCTCGGTCACCGCCTTGCCCCTGTCGGGCAGGCAGTCGAGCTCGAAGGCGGCCAGGAAGCGCTCGACGCCGCCGGGGCCGCGGTAACGGAGCTTGTTGACCGTGGGGAAGTTCAGGTAGAGGCGGGCCCGGCCGTAGCCCTGGGGGAAGACCATGAACATGACGTCGCCCTCGGTGCCCATGGCCTGAACGTCGGCGGGCCAGCCGTCCAGGCCCTCGACCATCATGCCGCCGCCCCAGTGGTGCATGGAGTTGCGCATCCGGACGCCGATCTGGCGGCCGACGGTGTTGCCCCGGCCCGTGGCGCCGAGCACCATCCTGGCCCGGATCTCCTGCGGGCCCTCGGCGGTCTGGTAGGTCACCACGGGCTCGCGGCCCGGCGTCACGGTGACCCGGGCCGCGTCCAGCACCAGCCGGGCGCCGCTGTCCACGGCCTGCGCCGCCATCAGCTCGCACACCTGGTGGTGCGGGAACGACATCGGCCCGCCGATGCCGGGGATGAAGCGGGTCATGTCCACCGCTTCGACCTCGTCCTCGGTGACGGCCTCGTCCCAGGTCATCCACTCCCGGATCTCCCAGCCGCCGCCCGCCCCGAAGCAGTCGTAGACGCCCAGCCGCTGCGCCTCCCTGATCCCCCAGGGGGCCAGCCACTCGCCGCGGACCAGGTCCCGGTACTCCTCCTGCTTCTCCAGCAGTACGACGGACAGCCCGCCGGCGGCCAGCTTGCAGGCCGCCGAGGCGCCCGCGATGCCGCCTCCGGCAATGACGACGTCGGCGTAGTCGACGGTCATGCCTCCCACCTTTCCCAGTACGTACGTTCGTGGGCCCCGTACCGATCCGCCGGCCGGAACTCGGTGCCGAGCGTGTAGGCGACCGGGATCAGGCACACCTGGGTGACCCCGGTCGGGATGCCGAGCAGCTCGCCCACCTGACGCTCATGGGGGACGTGCATGCAGGTGATCGTGCTGCCGAGGCCCCGGCTGCGCAGTGCCAGCTGGAACGACCAGATCGCCGGGAAGATGGAGCCGTAGAAGATGCTCGCCCGCATCGGGCCGTGCTGGACCAGGTGTCCCGGGTCCTCGGGGACCTTGTCGGCCATCCGCCGGTCCCAGGCCGTGTTGATGGCCTCGATGTCCGGCGGGCGGCCCAGGACGCAGGGCATGACCAGGACGGGCACCCGCCCAATGGTCTCCACCAGCGCCTCGGCCGAGTCGTAGTTCTTGCGAGCCTGCCGGTTGTTGCGTCGTCTGCCGGCGTTCGTCCACATGTCGTTGCGGTGGAACGTCCAGGAGGTCGAGATCATCTCGGCGATCCGCTCCTTGACCGCCGGGTCGGTGATCACCAGCCAGCGCCAGTTCTGGTGGTTGTTGGCGGTCGGGGCCTGGACGGCGACCTGGAGGGCCTCCTGTACGACCTCGCGGGGCACGGGCCGGTCCAGGTCGAGCCGCCGCCGCACGGAGCGGGTGGTGGTCAGCAGCCGGTCGGTCTCGGCCACGTCGAAGGGCGGAGCCATCGCGAGCCCCGGGGCCGTGGTCACGGTGCCCCCAGCAGTACGGCGCCGCGCACCGAGCCGGGCGCGGCGGTCAGCACCAGCGCCTGGCCGATCGGGTCGGGCAGCTCCGGCTTGGTCACGTACGAGGCCGGCTCGCCCGCGTGCGGCTCGACGAGCCCGGTGAGGGCGGGCGCGATACCGTCGCGGATCGCCAGGGCGGCCATGGCGATGTTCATCGCGCCGGTTGCGGCCTGGCAGTCGCCGGTCAGTCCCGCCGACGTGGTGAGCACCGCGCCGGGCAGGGCGGCCAGGACCGCAGCCGACTCCTCGGCGTCGTCCGGGACCCCGGTGCCCGCACCGACCACCAGCTCGGGCCGGGCCTCGGGCAGCCGGGCGAGCACCCGCGCGACCAACTCCCCACCGCCCGCGTGGTCCGCCGTGGTCGGGTCCGCGCCGCCCGCGTGGCCGGTCGTGGTCGGGTCCCCGCCGCTTGCGTGGCCGGTTCCCATGACCCGCGCGTACGGCTGGCCGCCGCGTCTCGTGCAGTGCCCGGCCGACTCCACCACGAAGGCCACCGCCGCCGATCCGGGAACCGTGCCGGAGTGCCGCCGGTCGTACGGCGACACCACAGCGTCGGCAGCGGTCGTGGCGACCGTCTCGTCGGCCGCGACCACCAGCACCACCTCCGCCTTGCCCGCCCTGATCATCTCCAGCGCGCAGTCGAGGGCGATCGAGGCCGAGGCGCCGCCGTTGCAGATCGTGGTGGTGGGCCCGCGCAGACCGAGCGTCTGGCAGACCGCGCCGCCGGTGGCGTTCAGCACGACGTTGGAGAAGCTCAGCACGGCCGGCTTGTTCGGGTTGGCGGCGATGCTCTCGTCGAACCCGCCGGTGCTCTCCGCCGACCCGGCGCCCGTGGCGAAGACCAGCCCGACGTCGTCGAGCTCCTTCCTGGGCAACTGCAGCCCGGCGTCCTCCCAGGCCAGCCGGGAGGCGGCGATCGCCATCCTGGACAGGTGGTTCATGTGCCGCCACAGCGAGCGCGGCGCGAACGTCCGCCCGTCGAGCGACGGCGCCTGCCCGGCCGCCTGGCGCCCGGTGACGATCGCCTCGGCCACCTCGCCGATGCCGGTGCCCAGCCCGGTGACGGGCCCCAGCCCGGTGATCACGGCCGCCGCCTCCGGCAGCTCGTCGTACTCCCGCGCGTCCCGTGGCGTTGTCAGCACGAGTGAGACGTTGTTACCGCCGAAGGCGTAGTTGTTCGACACCACGGTGTCGATCGGCAGCTCCCGTGCCACGTTGGGCACGAAGTCCAGGTCACCCGGTACGGCGTCGGCGGCGAAGCCGATGGTGGGCGGCGCGGTGCCGTGCCGCAGGGCCAGCACGCTCGCGACGGCCTCCACCGCACCGGCGGCGCCCAGCGTGTGGCCGACGAACGACTTGATGCTGCTGGTGGGCACCCGCCCGGCCCGCTCACCGAACACCACCCGCATGACCTTGGCCTCCATGGCGTCGTTGGCCGGGGTGCCGGTGCCGTGGCCGCTCACGTAGCCCACGTCGTCCGTGGTCAGGCCCGCGTCCGCGAGCGCCCGCCGTACCGCGCTCGCCCCTCCCCGGCCCGTGGGGTCGGGCGCGGTGGCGTGGTAGGCGTCGGCCGACAGGCCGTAGCCGGCGACCTCCGCCAGCGGCGTGGCGCCTCTCGCGAGCGCCCGGTCCAGCGGCTCCAGCAGCAGGAACGCCGCTCCCTCGCCGAGGTTGAGCCCGTCGGAGTGGCTGTAGGGCCGGCACGGGCCGGTGCTGAGCGCCTTGAGCCCGGCGAAGCCCGCGTACGTGCCGAAGAGCAGCGGGTCCACGCCCCCGGCCAGGACGACGTCTGCCTCGCCGGTGAGGATCTTGTCCTTGGCGAGGCCGACGGCGTTGCCGCCCGCCGCGCAGGCGGTGGACACCAGGATGCGCGGCCCGCGCATGCCGAGCCGGTCCGCGACCACGTCCTCGGTGCGGTGCATGGGCTGGTAGCGGCCCACGGCGTCGGGGGTCGCCTGGCATTTACCGAGGATGATGCCGAACCGATCGGGGTCCGCGCCGGTCAGGCCCGCCTGCTCGATCGCCTGGCGGGCGGCGATCAGCGCGAGCCGGGCGGTGCGGTCCAGGCCGGCGCCCGCGTCCGGTAGCCCCCCGTCGATCCACTCGTCGGGTACCTGGCCCGCGTGCCGCGCCTCGAACACCGCGAAGGACTCGTCCAGGACCGGCGTGAGGCCGCCGGTGCCCGACATGAGCCGCTGCCAGAACTCCGCGGGATCGCGGCCGATCGCACAGATGATGCCCAGGCCGGTGACGACGACAGGCCGCAGCGCCATGCTTCTCTCCTTCTCAGCAGGCCTCCCGATCAGATGATCGGGATGCTCCAGCTCTTGGGCACGATGTACGGGCTGGTCAGCGTGGTCACCTCGACGCCGTCCACGGTGAACTCCAGCCCGGCGGCGGCCAGTTCGGCGTCGACCCTGGCCAGCCCGAGCGTGGCGCCCAGACCGGCGCTGCGCACCGCGTGCACCACCTCGCCGATGTCCTGGCCGCCCGCCAGCACTCTGGCGCCCGCCTCGGGGATGGCGTCGCCGCCGGTGAAGCCGACCGTGCGGCGGCCCTGGCCCGACTCGAACGCCGCCAGCACCGCCTCCCTGCCGACGAACTCGTCCTTGGTGACGTCGACCAGCCAGTTGGCGCCGATCTCGATCACGCTCGCACCCGCCGTCGCCTCGTGGCGCGGGATCGGCTGGCGTACCTCCAGCATGGCCAGCTCCAGGGCCTCCTGGCCGGCCGCTCCCGCGTGCTCCAGCGCCTGGCACCACAGCTCGGCCGCGGACTCGATGGGCACGATCATCTGGTAGCCGTACTCGCCGGTAAAGCCGGTCCGGGCGAAGATGATCTCGGTGCCGTTCCACTCGGTCTCCACCACCGACTCGAACGGCAGCGAGGCCAGCTCACCGTCGATCAGCCGCCCGACCACACCCCAGGCGTACGGCCCCTCCAGGGCCAGGACCGTGAGGTCGGCCGACCGGTCGGTGATCACCACGCCCTCGTCGTTGTGCTCTTCCAGGTGCTCCAGCAGGCGCGTGCCGGCGCCGCAGGAGCTCTCCAGCAGGATCCCGTTCTCCCGGCCGAAGGCCAGCACCTGGTCGACGACCTGCCCGGACTCGTCCAGGACCAGGCTCATCATGCAGCGCTCCGAGGTGAGGTACTCCACGTCGCGGGCGAGCAGCCGCTGCGCGAAGTCCACGGCCGCGGGCCCGGTGATCTCGATGAGGCGGTTCCCACCCAGGTCGAGGACGGCGGCGCGCTCCCTGAGCACCCGGTACTCGTCGGCCGGCTCAGAGAAGCGCAGCGGGACCGAGCTGTCGCCCACTTCGCCGTAGACGGTGCCCTCCGGATGCAGGTTCGCGAGGACGGTAGCCATGCTTCACACCTTTCGTACGGAACGTTGACCCGCCGGATCGGCGATCGTGAGGTTTCCTTCGGCGGCGACCTGGCCGTCCACCCGCGCCGACACCCGGTACTCGGCGAACCCGGCGCCGCCCCCGGTCCGCTCGGCCGACAGGGTCAGCTGGTCGCCGGGGACGACGGGACGGCGGAACCGCATCGACCTGACCCCGGCCAGGTAGCTGATCTCGCTCGCGCCCGCCAGGGCGAAGACCACCCCGGCGAGCTGGGCCAGCGCTTCGATGATCACGATGCCGGGCAGCACGGCCGCGGTCGGGAAGTGGCCCTGGAACCAGAGTTCGGTCCCGGCGACGTTCTTGGTCGCGGTGCCCTTGACGCCCGGCTCCACCCTGCTGACCCGGTCGAGCAGGAGCATCGGCCAGCGGTGCGGGAGCACCTGCCTGATCTGGTCATGGTTCAGCCCGGTCGCCGTGGCCGCCGACCTGACCGCCTGCGCCGTCGTGGCGGCTTCCGCCGCGGCCGCGCCCGCCGCCGTGCCCGCCGCCGAGGCCGCCGCAGCGGCTGCCGCGGTGGCCGAGGCGAGCTGGGTGGCGCCGATCGTCATGGCGTCGCCCGCAGGGCGGGGTTGACCTCGTCCGCCAGTCGCGACACCGAGCCGAAGACGGCCATCTCGCTGTCGTACAGCGCCACACCGAACTCGGCCTCGATGGCGACGTACAACTCCAGGACGTCGAGGCTGTCGAGTTCGAGGCCGCGCCCGAAGAGCGGCTGGTCGTCGGTGATCCAGTCCGGCTCGATCTCCAGGTCGAGCCGGGACACGATCATCTTCTTGATCTGGGTGCACGTCTGCCGGCGCTCGGCGGCCTTCGCGCGGAGCTGGTCGAGGGTCATCCATCCTCCATGTGCCTCGTGACAGGGGCTTGCGGTCGGGGACTGATTCACGGTTCGTGGCGGGGTCGGCTCACAGCGGGTGGGCTCAGCGAGTGGGGCTCAGCAGGTGGTTTCGCGGCGGGTCAGCCGAGGCCGCCGCCGTGGGCGACCACCACCGCGCCGGACATGTACGACGCCTTGTCGGAGGCGAGGAAGCTCACGATCGTCGCGATCTCCTCCGGCCGGCCCATGCGGCCCAGCCGGATGCGCGTCTCGTAGTCCTTCCTGATCTTGGCGGGCACCTTGCGCGTCATATCGGTGGTCACGAACCCGGGCGCCACCACGTTGGCCCGGATCCCGTGCGGGGCCGCCTCGTTCGACAGCGCCTGGGTGAAGGCGATGATCGCGCCCTTGGAGGCCACGTAGTTCGTCTGGCCGGGGAAGCCGCCGTCCAGCCCGCTGGTCGAGGACACGGTCACGATCGCGCCCCGCCGCTGGTGCTGCATGATGCGCAGCGCCTCCCGGCAGGTCAGGAAGGTGCCGGTGACGTTGGTGTCGATGGGTCCGCGGAACTGCTCCAGGCTCATGGCGACGAGATAGCGGTCCAGTGTGATGCCGGCACTCGTCACCAGCACGTCCAGACGGCCATGATCGGCTCGTACGCCCTGGAACATCCGCCGTACCTCGGCCTCGTCCGTGACGTCGGCCCGTACGGCCGTCGCGCTGCCGCCCTCTTTCCCGATCAGGGCGACGACCTCCTCAGCGTCCGCCTCCGAACGGGCGTAGTTGACCACGACGTGGGCACCCTCCCGGGCCAGGTCGAGCGCGACCGCCCGGCCGATGCCACGCGACCCGCCCGTAACCAGGGCCACGGAGCCTTCGGCAAAGAGCATCATCGTCTCCAGGGGTTTGACAATGCGCATACCAAACAATTGGTACCTGCACCGATAAAGCTACTAAAGGCGTGTATCACGCCTGTATCATCCGGTTATCCCTGCATTGACGGCGATAATCAGATATACGACGCTAACAACATGCATGAGGTCGATGTTGAGGTTCTTATCGTCGGTGGCGGGCCGGTCGGCCTGGCGGCATCCATCGAGCTCTCCCGTCACGGAATATCCTCCCTTCTCGTGGAGAGGCATCCCGGGACGGCGATTTTCCCGAAAGCGCGCCTCATTTCCACCAGAACCATGGAAATCTTCCGGGCCTGGGGAATCGCCGAGGAGGTGGAGAGCGCCGGAATGCCCCGCGAGGACGTGCTGGCGGTCGGGGTCGGCACCTCGCTGGCTTCCGACGACTTCGTCCGGGCCGCGGCGGCCATAGACCGCGACGCGCCGCAGAGCCCCACGTACACCTACCTCTGCTCCCAGGACATCCTCGAAGTGATCCTCCGCAGGGTCGCCGAATCCCACCCACGCTCCGACGTCCGCTTCGCGACCACCATGACGGACCTCCGCGTCACCGCCGACGGTGTGGAAGCGACCATCGAGCCCACGGCCGGACCAGCGGCGGGGCCCGAGACCGGGCAGGCTCCCGACCCCACGACCGGGCCAGGGAGCTTGGGCGGGAACGGCCCTGTGCTCGTCCGGGCGCGCTATCTCGTGGCCGCAGACGGGAGCCGCAGCGGGATCCGGGAGCGGCTCGGGATCGAGGTCGTGGGGCCGCCGCCGCTGGGGCACATGGTCAGCGTCATGTTCGACGCCGACCTCGGCGAACTACCCGCCGACCGCCGGGTGGCGCTGTCGTTCCTGCGCAGCGACCCGCCGTGCGCGGTGGAGGCGGTCGACAACAAGCGGCGCTGGATGATCCAGACCGGCTACGACCCGAGCACCGGCGGCAGCGCGGCCGACTTCACCGAGGAGGCCTGCGTGGCGGCGGTACGCTCGGCCGTCGGCCTGCCCGACCTGCCCGTCACCGTCGTCGGGGTCATGCCGTGGCTGCAGCAGGCGGTGGTGGCGACCGTGTTCCGCGACGGCCCGGTCTTCCTGGCCGGCGACGCCGCGCACGCGACCACTCCGCAGGGCGGGTTCGGGATGAACTGCGGCATCCAGGACGCGCACAACCTCGCCTGGAAGCTGGCCGCCGTCCTCACCGGGACGGCCGGTACGGAGCTGCTGGCCACCTACGACGCCGAGCGCCGCCCGATCGCCGTCAGGACGGTGGACGAGAGCCTGGTCAACGCCCTGATCACGCTGCGCATGATGCAAGGTCAGCTGTCGATGGGCCAGGCGATCGAGCAGCAGGCCGAGCGCCGCAGCTCCGAGGGCCTGATCCTGGGCTTCCGCTACGAGTCGGCCGCGGTGGTGCCCGACGGCACGCCGGACCCGGCACCGGCGGATCCGTACCGAACCTACGTCCCGACGGCCCGCCCCGGCCACCGCGCCCCGCATGTCTGGCTGAGCTCCCGGGAGGGCAGGGTGTCGACGCTCGATCTGCTGGGCCCGGCCTTCACCCTCATGACCCCGACCGGCAGCGGGTGGGTCCAGCCCGCCAAGGAGGCGGCGCACCGGCTCAGCGTCACGCTGTCCGTCGTCGAGATCTCCCGCGCGAGCGAGCGCGAGCCCGACGCCCCGCTCACCTCCCCGACCTGGGCGGCGGAGTACGGCGTCGGCGACACCGGTGCCGTGCTGGTCCGCCCTGACGGTCATGTCGGCTGGCGTTCGCCCGGCGGCGCGGCGTCGCAGGCCGCGCTGGCCGGCGCGTTGGGCGCCATCCTGGCCAGGTCGTGATGGTGGCGCGCCCGCGTACGCATCTGCGCGGCCCCGAGGCGTACCGACAGGGGATTGCCTGACGAGGTGGCGACCAGGTCGGTGACGGCCTGGGCCACGGTCGGGGTGTAGGGCGCGCCGACGAGCATGTCGGCGAGCTCCCGCGCCGCCTCGGCCGGGAGCGGGCGGACGAACTCGCGGTGCGCGCCCTGCCTGGCCACGAGGTCGTCGAGCGGGTCGGCGCTGGTGACGATCACCCGGCAGTTCGCGCCACCGGGGAGCAGCGGCAGCACCTGGGCGCTGTCCTTGACGTCGTCCAGGACCACGAGCAGCCGCCTGCGCGCCGTACAGCTGCGGTAGAGCGCCAGCTTCTCGGCGGGGTCGAGGGGGATGTCCTGGCCGGGCACGCCGAGCGCCCGCAGGAACCGGTCGAGCACGGCGGCGGCGGACACGCCGCGCATGTCGGCGTACAGCTGCCCGTCCGGGAACCAGTCGATCCTGGCGTGCGCCCAGCGCAGGGCCAGCGCCGACTTGCCCACCCCGCGCGGCCCGCTCAGGACCATCGTCCCCGGCACCGCCACCTCGGGCTCGGGCCGCAGCGCCGCGTCCAGCGCGGCGAGCTCGCCCGTGCGGCCGACGTACGGCAGCACCTGCGGGGGCAGCTGCGACGGTACGACCGGCCCCGCGCCGGACGGCCGGTGGGCGGCGGGCCGCATCAGCCCGGACTCGTCACGGAGGACCTGGTCGTGCAGCCGCCGCAGCGCCGGGCCAGGTTCGAGGCCGATCTGCTCCAGCAGGTAGCGGCGCGTCTCCTGGTACGTCCGCAACGCCTCGGCCCGCCGGCCGGCCCGGTACTGCGCCAGCATGAGCTGGGCCCGGACCCGCTCCCGGAACGGGCATTCCGCCACGAGGGCCAGCAGTTCGGGGATCACCCGGTGGTGGTGCCCCAGGTCGATCTCCAGCTCCAGGCACGCCTCCAGAGCCTCAAGACGAGACTCCTCCATCCGCGCCACGTCGTACCGCAGGCCGCGAATGTCCTCGAAGGGGTTGCCCCGCCACAGTGTGAGCGCCTCGCGCAGCAGCCGGACGGCGTCCTCGCGCGCCCCGCCCGCTGCCTGGCCGCGTGCCCGCGCCACCAGCGCCCCGAACCGGAGCCAGTCGATGTTCTCGGCCGAGACCCGCAGCAGGTAGCCGGGGCTGGAGGTCTCGATGGCCGCGGCCCCGAGAGTTCTGCGCAGCCGCGACACGCAGATGGCGACCTGCCGCCCCGCGCTCTGCGGCGCCGAGCCGGCCCAGACGGTCTCGATCAGCCGGTCGACGCTGACGACCCGGTTGGCGTTCAGGACCAGGCTGGCCAGGATCGCCAGCTCCCTGTTCGCGCAGATCTGCAGCTCATCGCCGTCGTCGAACACCCGGAGCGGACCGAGGACATGGAATTGGAGTGCCATCAGCGTTCCGTCCCGGCCGGATAAAGATAATGTCGCGCCATGGGGAAATCTCTCCCGCCGATAACTCGGGATATGCACTACGCACAAAGCTAGTAACGGCTTCCGGCCCAAGTCACCCCTAAGCGGCCCCTGACGGCAGGCCGACCCCGCTCTATAGGGGTGCCGCCGAATCCGCGCCCCATGGCCGTCTCCAGGGGGCACCTAGGGGTCGGAAACCCATTCCGGCGGTCCTAGGATTCGACTCAGACGGATTGACCGGCACTTTGTCCGCTCGGGAGGCGATGCACAGTTCTCCGCCGTTGCACCCCCGGAACGCGAAAGGCCATCACACCATTCGGTGTGATGGCCTTTCGCATGGTGCTCACTGGGAAGAGTTCACCGCACCTGGCCGCTCTGGACGGCCGGCTGCGGGGCCAGAACGGCGATGGCGGTCACGATCAGGCCGTTGCCGGTCATCCACCGGCCGGTGAAGCCGCCCAGCCGCCGCCCCTGCCAGCGGGGCCCGACAACCAGGAGGCGCGCGGTGAACGTCCGACGCACCGGATCCACCGTGATGGCCGCGTCCTGGAAGTCGAGCCACCGCTTCGCCAGCGGGAACCACGCCTTGTAGACCGACTCCTTGGCGCAGAACAGCAGCCGGTCCCAGCTCACCCCCGGATCCTCGGCGGCCAGGGCGCGGAGCATGTCACGCTCCTGCGGCAGCGAGATGGCCTCCACGACGCCTTCGGCCAGCGGCTGGTCGGGCTCGGCGTCGATGCCGATCGCCCCCGCCGCCCGGGCGAGCGCGGCGGCCCGGTAACCGGCGCAGTGGGTGATGCTCCCGATGACGCCCTGCGGCCACAGCGGCTCGCCGCGCAGCCCCGACAGCACGGGCACCGGCGCCACGCCGAGCCGCTCCATCGCCTTGCGCGCGCACAGCCGCGCCGTCGTGAACTCCTTGCGCCGCTTCTCCACGGCCCGCGTGATCAGCCGTTCCTCCTCCGGGAAGAGCATCGTCCCGGGCGGGTCGTCGAAGGTGTCGTACGCCTTGACCGTCGCGGGCAGGATGTGCTCGATCATCTTCACTCCGGAGCTGGAAGTACGGTCCTGAGCGGGCCGCCGGTGCGCCCGCGCGGGACCCACTCGCGCGGATAGCCCAGAGAGACCTCTTCGAAGCGCACCCCGTCGTGGAACGTCGTGCGAGGGATGTGCAGGTGCCCGTAGACGACCGCGATCGCGTCGTAGTGCAGGGGCCAGGTGGCGGTCCGCTCGGTCCCGCACCACAGGGCGAACTCCGGGTGCCGCAGGATCCGGGTCGGCTCGCGGACGAGCGGATAGTGGTTGACCAGCACCGTGGGCAGGCGCGGATCCCGCTCGCCGAGGCGGCGCCGGGTCTCCGCGAGCCGCGCCCGGCACCAGGCGTCGCGGGTCGGGTAGGGATCCGGATGCAGCAGATACTCATCCGTGCAGACGACGCCCGCCTCGTGCGCGCGTTCCAGCGCCAGGCGCTTGCCCGCGCCGTTCGCGCCGAAGGTGTAGTCGTAGAGCAGGAACAGCGGAGCGACGGTCACCGGACCACCGGGTCCCGTCCAGACCGGATAGGGATCCTCCGGCGTCAGCACGCCGAGGCCCCGGCACATCTCCACCAGCGCGAGATAGCGGTGCTCACCCCGTAACTGGATCGGATCGTCGCGCGGCGTCCACAGCTCGTGGTTTCCCGGCGTCCAGACGACCGTGGAGAAACGACTCTTGAGAAGGGTCAGCGCCCATTCGATGTCGGCGAACCGCTCGGCGACATCTCCGGCGATCAGCAGCCAGTCGTCATCCGAATACGGAAAGACGTTCTGGACGACGGTCCTGTTCTCGGAGAAGGCCACATGGAGGTCGCTGACCGCCAGCAACCTCCCACCACCCGAGCTTCCAAGCACCACCAGCACAGCTTATACAGCAGCATATCTCCGCGAAAGCACACTTAACTACTTTATGGGGCGCCGTCCTCGGAAGTAGGGGGGACGCCTAGGGGTCGTCGCAGGTCAGAGCAGACCCCGAAGGAGCTACCAGGTCAGCGGGTACGGGCCGAACTCGTGTGATCCAGGGGGCCCCGCAAAACGTATATATAAGAGGATAAATGCCTAGCTTCCACCTCAGCGCAAAGCCGATCCGTAACGCTGGATCCGACTTTGACCGGTCTTTGACCACGCTTTGAGTGATGCTAGGTATCAATAGAAATGAAGCAGTCTGCGATTGGCACACTAAGGCGGTCCAATTGCGTTACACGAGGCTGGGACGGGATGGGCCGGACATCTCGAACATCGGACTCGGCTCGCTGGCCCTCAGCGGCGCCTATGGCCCCATCGACGGCGATGAGGCGCTCGGCCTGCTTCGCCGGGCCCTGGACGGCGGCGTGACGCTCCTGGACACCGCCGACTTCTACGCCGCCGGAGAGGTGGAGCGCCTCGTGGGCCGCGCCATCGCCGGGCGGCGCGACGAGGTGGTGGTCTCGACGCGCGGCGGCGTGCGCCGCGGCGGCCCCGGCGAGCCGATCGAGTTCGACGCGAGCCCCGACCATCTGGCGCGGGCCTGCGAGGCGTCGCTGCGACGCCTCGGCGTCGACTACGTCGACCTGTACTACCTGCACTGCCAGGACGACCGCGTCCCGGTGGAGGAGGCGGTGTCCCGGCTGTCGGAGCTCGTACGGGCGGGCCGGATCCGCCATCTCGGGCTGACCAACGCCACGGTCGACCAGGTACGGCGGGCGCATGCCGTACATCCCGTCACCGCGATCGCCGTCGAGTACTCGCTCTGGGGCCTGCGCGCCCCGCCGGAGCTCCTCGACGAGGCGCGGCGGCTCGGCCTCGGCGTGGTCGCCGCCCGCCCGCTCGGCCGCGGCTTCCTCACCGGCCGGATCAGGTCGCCGCTCCAGCTCGGCACCGGCGACTGGAGGCATGAGGACCCGCGCTTCCAGCAGGAGCACCTGCGGCTGAGCACCCGTCCGCTGCGGCAGATCGAGGCCGCGGCGGCGCAGCTCGACCTGGGCGCCGGCCGGCTGGCGCTGGCCTGGCTGCTCTCCCACGGCGAGCACGTCGTGCCCGTGCCGAGCACCCGCGACCAGGTGCATCTGGAGATGAACCTGGCCGCCTCCGGTGTCCGCCTGGCGCCCGAGACCCGCGACCGGCTGGCCGGAATCCTCCCGGCCGGTGGCGCGAACCAGTCGGGCGCGCTCCTGCTCTGACCCCGTAACCAGCCGAGTTCAGGGCCCAAGGCCCGACTGGGCGCGGGGTTCAGGGCCCAAGGCCCGACTGGGCGCGGGGTTCAGGGCCCAAGGCCCGACTGGGCGCGGGGTTCAGGGCCCAAGGCCCGACTGGGCGCGGGGT
>NZ_JBFAIF010000005.1:534900-584043 GCF_040654555.1 Nonomuraea sp. NPDC050680
TTCAGGGCTCAGTCGGGATCGTTCCGGCTTTGGGGCGAGATGAGGGACGCGGCGAGCGCCTTGTTGACAGCGTCGATCCTGGAGACGGCGTTGAGCTTGACGAAGATGTTGCGCATGTGCCGCTTCACGGTCGCCTCGGCGAGCCCGAGCCGGCGGGCGATCTGCCCGTTACTGAGCGCCTGCGCGGCCAGCTGGAGCACCTCCTGCTCCTTCTGCGACAGCACGCCGGGCGCCGGCCCCTCCACGTGCGCGAGGCTGTGGCGAGACACCGCGAGCACCACCCGCGCCGGGTCCTCGTACACGCTCCTGATCGCCGCGATCAGCTCGTGGCGGTGGACGCTCTTGAGCAGGTAGCCGCGGATGCCCGCGGCCAGCAGCCGGGTGAGCAGCTGCGGCCCGTCGTACATGCTCAGGATGATGATCTGCGTCTCCGGGGACAGGCACCGGATCCGGGTGACGGTCTCGGTCACCTCGTCACCGGGGATCTCCACGTCGAGCAGGACCACGTCGGGCCGGGTCTCGACGACGACGGCCAGCGCGGTCGCGGAGTCGCCGGCCTCGCCGACGATACTCATCTCACCGGAAGCCTCGAGGATCTCGCGCAGGCCCTCCCGGAAGAGCGCATGGTCGTCCACGATGGCGACGCTGATCTTGCTGTTACGGTCGGTCCGGTTCATGGGGCTGTCTCTTGAGAGGGATGAAGAGCTCGACGAGACAGCCGTTGCCCGGGGCACTGGAGATGGCCACGTTGCCCCCGAGTAACTCGGCGCGTTCCCGCATGGACGTCAGGCCCACGCCGCCGCGCTCGCGGGCGCACGACGGGTCGAAGCCCTGCCCGTTGTCCTGGACGGTCGCGCTGAGCTCGTGCGGCGCGATGTCCACCCGCATGAGGATCACCGAGGGGCCGGCGTGGCTGAGGGCGTTGCGGGCGGCCTCCCGGATGATCAGGAACGCCTCGTCGAGAACCCTCGGCTCCGCCCATGACTCGTCACCGTTCACATCGAGGCCGACGGACACGACATCGTCCTCGACCGCCTCCAGGAAACCGAGCAGCGCCTTCTCCAGACTCCGCACGGGAACCTGGGGATGCAGCTCGGAGGTTATCTGCCGCAGGTTCTCCATCGTCTCCTGGATGGCCTGCTGAGCGACCCCGATCTTGACCTCCGCCCTGGCCGGGTCGCTGGCCCGGTGCACCTCCGACAGGGCGAGCTGCTGGTGCGCGACGCTGATCCCATGGCCGATGCGATCGTGCAGCTCGCGGGCGATGCGGCGGCGCTCCTCCCCTTGGGCCTCCTGCACCTGGTTGAGCAGGAAGCGATGATAGCTCTCGGCGGATTCGCGGATTCGCCGGGAGAGGCTCTCCTCCATTCCGGTGGCCACGAGCGTGAATGCTTCGGCCGGCGAGCCGGCCTCGACGGCTATTCGCCGCGCGAGGTGACTCATAGCTACCCGGAAAAAAAGTGAGCCCGCCTCAAGAGAAGCCTTCGGATGAACTCCGGTCGAGGCGCGAGTAGTGCCGACTTCCCATGCGTGGAACTTATAGAGCTCGTTGACCTGCACTTTTCCGGCGCGGAGCGTGGCCGCCACATCGTCGAGGACGAACTCGGCGGTCATTAGAGCTTGGTGCGTGGCGCGCGGATCCGCGGAGAGCGCGTTGCCGGTGGCCTGGAGCTGCGACTCGAATTCCCTGAGGATTTCATCTCGACCAGCATCAACGAATCTCGCAGGGTCGTTCTCAGCATCATATGCCGCATCCAAGGAGCCCCCTTGGCCATGGGACGCGCGTGCCCCAACTATCTCGCAGGTGCCTCACCAAAGCAACATATAAGGTCAGATATTAGAGATCAGCGCGGTAATGTGAACTAGGTGCTGCGTCACCATGAACGCCCTGTAAGGCCGGCGTTGTTGATCACTTCCGCCCTTGGCGGCCGATCGGCCCGCCGCGATCACCGCGACCGTGCCCGCCAGCATGGCGAGGCAGACGCCGGCCAGCGGCACGCGGAAGAACACGACGGCCACGCCGAGCGCGGCGGCCAGCGTGAGCGCGGCGACGTACATGAAATGACGTGACCTTCGCTCCCCGCAGGTCACGGCGATGGTCCGCCGGCCCGCCGCGGCGTCTCCCTCGATGTCGGACAGATCCTTGGCCGGTACGCCCACGAACGTCATCCAGCAGGTGGCGGCGACCGCGAACACGATCAGGCCCGTCGGCGTGGACAGGCTCTGGCCGCCGGTGACGGCGGTCAGCCCGCCCCAGTACGACAGCAGCCCAGACGCGCACAGCACCATGACCGTGCCCGTGGAGCCGCTCTTGAGGTGGAACGGCGGGCCCGAGTAGAGGTAGCCGAGCACCAGGTTGAGCCCGACGATCCAGGTCAACACCGGGGGCAGTCCGGCGGTCGCGGCGATCGAGAGAACGGCCGCGACGGCGGCCACGGTGGCCGCGGTCCGCGGGGCGAGGTCACCGCGGGCGATCGGCCGGCCGGATCCGTTGACCCGGTCCTCCGTGACGTCGGTGACGCCGTTGAGCAGGTAGATGGCGAAGATCGACAGAACCCAGGCCGTGGCTCCCTGCAGCACTTTCGCCGGCTCCGGCACCGGCGAGACCGGGAGGGCGAGCACGGCTCCGGTCATGAATCGAAGGGTGGACACGGCGAGTACGGCAGGACGGGCCTCGACGAAGCACAGCCGGAGCACCCGCGCACTGGATCGCAGGGCGGTGACACCTGGCGCTTGATTCGACATCGATAAGCTGACCATGACCGGATTGTGGCCCTCGGTAAGAGCTCCGGTAAGGGCGGTATCCGAAAGTTGTAGTCGGCATTGGTACTTTAGATACCCCCCGTACTACTCTCGGCGCGCTACCCCGGAACTCCTGGGGATCCGCCTTGTCCGGTCACGACCGCCCCGATAGCTTGAGATCGTCGGCCGGGGCGCGGAATCGAATTCCCACCTCACCGGACTGATAATCCTCACGTTAGGGAATCTGATGCCGGATTTCAAGTTACTGGGTCCGATGGAGATGGTCGACGACCGCGGCCAGCCCCATATCCCGGTGGGGCCGAAGGTCCGGCAGGTTCTCGCATTGCTCGCGCTCAACGCCGGAAAGGTCGTCGACGTCGATCTCTTTATCCGTGAATTGTGGAGCGTGAACGAGCCGAAAGACGCCGTCAAGACCCTGCAGACGCACATTTATCACCTCCGCCGCATTCTGCTGAGAATGGGCCCGGCCGGGGCCCAACTGGTCGCCACCCGGGCCCCCGGCTACCTGCTGCGCGCCGACCCGGGACGGGTGGACGCGCTCGTCTTCCCCCGGCTGGTCGAGCTGGCCACCGGTCACCACCGCGCGGGCGACCACCAGGCCGCCGACCTGGTCCTTCGGAAAGCGCTGTCCATGTGGTCCGGCCCGCCACTGGCCGACGTGCCGAGGGGAGCGGTGCTCGGCCCGCGCGCCACCGCGCTCGACGAGCAGCGACTGCGGGCGGTGGAGATGCACCTGGAGACCAGGATCCGGCTGGGCCTGCACGGCGAACTCATCGACGAACTCCGCGTGCTCGTGGCCACCTATCCCTTGAACGAGAACTTCCATACCCAGCTCATCACGGCACTCGGCCGCGCGGGCCGGCGCGCCGACGCCTGGCGCGCCTATGAAGGGCTGCGCGCGCTGCTGGAGGCCGAGCTGGGTGTGGAGCCCGCCTTCGACATCCAAAACCTCCATTTGACCGCCCCCATGGGAAGTCATTCAGGAAAGGACGTCTGACGATGAAAGGCTTTGAGCGTTACGCCGGATTCACCCCCGTAGACCTGACCGACCGCACTTGGCCGAGCAATCGGATAGTGGCGGCGCCCCGCTGGTTATCGACCGATCTGCGTGACGGCAACCAGTCGCTGGCCAACCCGATGACCCCCGAGCGGAAGCTCAAGATGTTCGACCTCCTGGTGGAAATCGGCTACAAGGAGATCGAGGTCGGCTTTCCCGTCGCCAGCCAGAACGACTACGACTTCGTCCGCCTGCTGATCGAGCAGGATCGGATCCCCGACGACGTGCGGATCACCGTGCTCACGCAGGCCCGCGACGAGCTGATCGAGCGGACCGTGGAGTGCCTCGAAGGGGCGCCCCAGGCCATGATCCACGTGTACAACGCCACGTCGCCGCTCTTTCGGCGGGTGGTCTTCGACATGAGCCGCGCCGAGTGCAAGGACCTGGCCGTCCGGGGCACGCGCCTGATGATGAAGTACGCCGAGCGGACGCTGCGCGACTGCGACCTGGGCTACCAGTACTCCCCCGAGCTCTTCAACGAGACCGAGCTCGACTTCTCCCTTGAGGTGTGCGAGGCCGTCATGGACGTCTGGCAGCCGGAGCAGGGACGCGGCATCATCCTCAACTTCCCGACGACGGTCGAGCGGTCGCTGCCCAACGTGTTCGCCGACCAGATCGAGTGGCTCGACCGCAACCTGTCGCGCCGCGAGCACGTCTGCCTGTCCATCCACCCGCACAACGACCGCGGCACCGGGGTGGCCGCCGCCGAGCTGGCCCTGCTGGCGGGCGCCGAGCGGATCGAGGGCTGCCTGTTCGGCAACGGCGAGCGCGCCGGCAACGTCTGCCTGGTGACGCTGGGCATGAACATGTACGCCCACGGGATCGACCCGGGCATCGACTTCTCCGACATCAACGCGATCCGGCGCACGGTCGAGCTCTGCAACGAGCTGCCCGTGCATCCCCGGCATCCCTACGGCGGCGACCTCGTCTACACCGCCTTCTCCGGCTCGCACCAGGACGCCATCAAGAAGGGCTTCGACGACCTGGAGCGCGCGGCCGACGAGAGCGGCGCCGACGTCGCCGAGCTGCCGTGGCGCATGCCGTACCTGCCCGTCGACCCCAAGGACGTGGGCCGCACGTACGAGGCGGTCGTGCGGGTGAACAGCCAGTCCGGCAAGGGCGGCGTCGCGTACGTGATGAGCGCCTGGCACGGGCTCAACCTGCCGCGCGGGATGCAGGCCGACCTGTCGGCCAAGGTCCAGGCGCGGGCCGACGCGGAGGGCGGCGAGCTCTCGCCGAGCCGGATCGGGGCCATCTTCCGCGCCGAGTACCTCTTCCACGGCGACCCGTCGGAGCCCCTGCCCGTGGGGCGGGAGCCGGTGACGGCGGCGCTGTACATCGACGGGCGCTTCGACGTCGGCGGCGACCGGGCGGACGCCTGCCGCGCGCTCGGCTCGGTGCTGGCGCCCTGGGGCATCCAGGTCCGCGTCGTGCACCGTACCGGCCGTCCGCTCGACCACGAGCCACCGAGCGGACCCGGCGACCGCTCGGGCGACGAGAGCGTGATCTACGCCGAGTGCCGGATGGGCGGCGCCGTCACCTGGGGCGCCGGCATCGACGCGGACATCGCCACGGCCGCCTACTCGGCCGTCCGTGCCGCCCGCGCCCGCCTCGTCCCCGACGGAGCCGACGGAGCCGACGTACCCCTCATTCCGCAAGCCGCCCTTCTGACACCCAGCCGCATCTGACATCCAGCCGAACGAAAAAGGGGAGGCCGATCATGGCCATGGACGAACGGCGGGAGGGCCTGACCTCCCTGGAGGACCTGCTCAGCGAGACGGTGGCCGGCAAGGGCCGGATCGCCATGGTGACCGGTGCCATCGCGACCGGCAAGAGCGAACTGCTGTACGCGTTCGCGGAACAGGCGTTCGAGCACGGGGCGTTACCGCTCACCGCCACGGGATCCCTGGCGGAGAGCGGCCTGCCACTCGGCGTGCTGGCCCAGCTGCTGCACAACGCGCCCCTGACGCAGGAGCAGCGGGCCGCGACCATGAACCTGCTGCACGAAGGCATGAGCTCGCAGCTGTCCAGCGACCCGCAGGCCGAGGCCATCGACCACATGGACGTGCAGATCGTCGACGCGCTCTGCGCGGCCCTGCTCGAACTGTCCGAGCGCTGCCCGCTGGTGATCGCCGTGGACGACGTCCACCACGCCGACCGGGCCTCGCAGCTCTGCCTGGCCTACCTGGCGCGGCGGGTCAAGTTCGCCCAGGTCATGCTGGTCTTCAGCGCGCCGGACCACAGCGCGCACGTTCAGACGCTCTTCCACACCGAGGTGCTGCGGCAGCCGCACTGCCGGCCCATCCGGCTCACCCACCTGTCCGCCGAGGAGGTGGCGCTCTGGGTGACCGTCCGGGCGGGCGCCGAGGCCGCCGGCCGGTTCGCGGCCGACTGCTACGCGCTGAGCGGCGGCAACCGGCTGCTGGTGACCGCGCTCGTGGAGGACTTCCAGGCCACCGGCGCCCCCGGCGCGAGGTACGGCGAGGGCACGGTGGCCTGCCTGCGCCGCGCCGACCGCCGGCTGACGGTCGTCGCCAGGGCGCTGGCCGTACTGGGTGAACCCGCCTCGATCGGCCGGCTGCTCGGCGGCGGTGAGAGCGCCGTCATCAAGCTGCTGAGCAGCGGCGACCTGCCGGGCGGCCGGCAGGCGGGCGGCGAGACGGCGACCGACCGGCTGCTGGAGGAGGGCGAGGCGGCGGTCGGCAAGGCGATCCAGGCGCTGACCGGCGCCGGCGTGCTGGAGCACGGCCACTTCCGCCACCCGGCGGCCAGGGCGGCCGTGCTCGCCGACCTCGACGCCGCCGAGCGCATCGACCTGCACCGCCGGGCCGCCGAGCTGACCTACGAGAGCGGCGCCCCGGCGGCCGTCGTCGCCGAGCACCTGCTGCAGGCCAGCCACGCCGGCGACCCCTGGGCCATCTCGGTCCTGGAGGAGGCGGCGCGGCAGGCGCTCCGCGACGACGGCGTGGAAGCGGCCATCGAATACCTCAAGCTCGCCTGGCGGGCCTGCGTGGACGAGCGGCGGCGGGCCAGGATCACCACCACGCTCGTACGGGCGGAGTGGCGGATCAACCCGAGCGCCCCCGCCACGCACCTGGCCGAGCTGACCGACGCCCTGCACAAGGGCTACCTGGGCGGCGGCGACACGGTCGTGCTGGCCAAGGCCCTGCTGTGGCACGGGCACGTGGAGGACGCGAAGGACGTCCTGGCCCATCTCAACGAGCTGGCCGAGCTGGACCAGGAGACCGTGGCCGAGCTGGCCGCGGCCCGCCCCTGGTTCCGCAGCCTGTACCCCTCGTTCCTGGCGCACCTGCCCGAGGTCAGCGGTGAGCAGGCCAGCAGCGCCGCCTCGTCCGTCGTCGTCGGCCGCCGGATGGAGTCGGCCGGCGTGCTGGCCGGCGTCCTGACCCAGGGTCCCCGGGAGGAGACCGTGGCGACGGCCGAGCGCATCCTGCGCGGCTCCCGGCTGGACGAGATGACGATGGACACGGTGGAGACCGCGCTGCTGGCGCTGACGTACACGGACCGGCCGGGCAAGGCGGCGCCCTGGTGCGACGCGTTCATCGAGGAGGCGGCGTCGCGGCGCGCCCCGAGCAGGCAGGCCCGACTGTCCGCCATCCGGGCGGAGATCGGCCTGCGCAGGGGCGACCTGGCCGCGGCGGCCTACGACGCGCAGCGGGCCCTGGAGATCATCCCGGCCACCAGCTGGGGTGTGGCCGTCGGCGGGCCACTGGGCAGCCTGCTGCTGGCGGGCGCGGCGATGGGCCGGCTGGACGAGCATGTGCGGCAGTTCAACCAGCCGGTGCCCGAGGCGATGCTGGAGACCAGGTTCGGCCTGCAGTACCTGCACGGCAAGGGCCGCTTCAACCTCATGGCCGGCCAGCCGCACCAGGCGCTGCGCGACTTCCAGCTCTGCGGCGAGCTCATGCGCAGGTGGGAGCTGGACGTGCCGGGGTTCATCGCCTGGCGTACGGACGCGGCCGAGGCCCTGATCCGCCTGGGCGACCACGAGGAGGCGCGCCGCCTGATCGACGAGCAGCTCGCCCGGTGCGGGCAGCAGTCCAGGCGGGTCCAGGGCATCGCGATGCGCCTGCTGGCGGCGGTGAGCGAGACGCGGCACCGCCCGATGCTGCTGCGCAAGTCGGCGGACCTGCTGCAGTCGGGCGGCGACCGGTACGAGCTGGCCAGGGCGCTGTTCGACCTGACGGCGGCCTACCACGCCAACGGCGAGTACCGGCGGGCGGGCATGTTCGGCAGGCGCGCGCGGCTGCTCGCGGCGGAATGCCAGGCCGAGCCGCTGACCCTGGCGCTCAACCGGGGCGGGAAGGGCGACCGGACCGCCAGGAACTCCCCCGGCGTGACGGGGATCCTCAGCGACGCCGAGCGGCGGGTGGCGGCGCTGGCGGCCGAGGGCTACACCAACAGGGAGATCTCCGCCAAGCTGTTCATCACGGTGAGCACGGTGGAGCAGCACCTGACGCGGATCTACCGCAAGCTCAACGTCACCCGGCGCACCGAGCTGCCGGCCAGCCTCACGGGCGAGGAGTCCATGCGGGCGCAGGTGTTCAGCTGACGCGAAAGCCCCCGAAGGCGCGGGTCAGCCCCCGAAGGCGCGGGTCAGCCCCCGAAGGCGCCTCGCGCGCCTTTCGGGGGCTCTGGCCGGTGGGCTTCACAGGGGGATGTTCGAATGCCGTCCTCTCGTGTGCGGTGCGCGGGCCAGGGCCTCGGCGAGCCGGAAGCGCGTGGTCGCGGGCGCGATGACCTCGTCGACCACGCCGAGCGACATCGCCCGTTCGACCCCGCCGGAGATCCGCTGGTGCTCCTCGACCAGCCGGGCCAGCAGCTCGGGCCGCTCGGCCTCGGGGGCCGCGGCGAGGGCCTTCCTGTGCAGGATGCCGACCGCCGCCTCGGCCCCCATCACCGCCACCTCGGCGTCGGGCCAGGCGAAGACCGTCGTGGCGCCGAGAGAGCGGGAGTTCATGGCGATGTAGGCGCCGCCGTACGACTTGCGGGTGATCAGGGTGACCCTGGGCACGACCGACTCGGCGAAGGCGTGCAGGAGCTTGGCGCCCCGACGGACGACCCCGCCCCACTCCTGCCCGACTCCCGGCAGGTAGCCGGGCACGTCCACCAGGACGACGAGCGGGACACCCAGCGCATCGCACATGCGGACGAAGCGCGAGCTCTTCTCGGCCGACAGCGAGTCGAGGCAGCCGCCCTTGCGCAGGGGGTTGTTCGCGAGCAGGCCGACGGTCCGGCCGCCGAGACGCCCGAGGCCGACCAGCATGTTCGGGGCCCAGCGGGGCTGGAGCTCCTCGAACACCGGCCCGCGCTCGTCACGGTCCATGACGCCGTGCACCAGGGGCCGCACGTCGTAGGCGCGGCGGGGCGATTCGGGCAGCAGCGCGCCCAGGTCCTCCCAGTCGTCCTGCAGCAGGTCGAGGTCGAAGCTGCCGGGGCGGGCGAAGAATCCGGCGAGGCGGCGGGCCCGTACGTATGCCTCGTCCTCATTTCCGACGACGATGTGGGCGACCCCGGATTTGCCGCCATGCGCTTCCGGACCGCCGAGTCCGGCCATGTCGATTTTCTCGCCGGTGACGCTCCGCACGATATCGGGACCGGTCACGAAGACGCGCCCCGCTTCGGCCATGATGACGATATCGGTGAGCGCCGGGCCATATGCCGCGGCGCCCGCGGCGGGCCCGAGAATGACCGAGATCTGCGGTATAACGCCGGACGCCTTCGTCATGGCGGCGAACATCCGGCCCACGCCATCCATGGATTCCACGCCGTCCGCGAGCCGGGCCCCGCCCGAATGCCATAACCCGATCACCGGGCAGTCGAGTCGTACGGCGGCCTCGATGGCGGCCACGATGTGGTGGGCGCCCGGCGCGCCCAGGGCGCCGCCCATCCGCGTGGCGTCGGTGCAGTAGGCGACGATGGGCGAGCCGCCGACCAGGCCGGACACGGCCTGGACACCGCTGTCGTCGGCGGCGTGCAGCGGCACGAGAGAGCCGGGATCCGCCAGCCGCGCGAGGCGGACGGACGGCGATCGGGTGTCTGCGGATTGCTCGACCAGAACAGTGGACATAGGCCATTTCCCTGCTGCCGTGAATCGACCAGAAGTCGTGAATCGACCAGGAGTAACGCCGAATTTGTCAAGGGCGCCGTTATCAGCCAACCCCTAGCAACTCCGCCGGTGGTCGTCAGGCCGGTGGCAACTTGTGGCCGGAACTTCTGCGCATTGACGCGCGAGGGCGATTCACGCTGCCATGAAATGATCTCAACCCTGGAGGACGACCTTGTCTCTGTGGTCTATACCGATGGTCGCCGCCCTCGTGGCCGCGACGGCGATCCCGGCGGGCGCCGCTGTCACCGCCTCTCCGGGGACCGCCCCAGAACCGTATCCGGTCGCGTTGGTCAACACTTTCCTCGGCACCCAGGAGGCGGGTCCCGACTTCGGTCACGGTGGCGGGGCCGGGATGAACTTCCCCGGCGCCGTCCTGCCGTTCGGGATGATGCAGTGGAGCCCCGACACGGTGGCGAACGCCGGAGGTGGCTACAAGTGGGAGGACAACCGCTTACGCGGCTTCTCCATGACCCACATCAACGGCCCTGGCTGCACCGGGGCGCAGGACTTCCCTGTGATGCCGATCTCCGGAAAAATCGATAAATCGCCTGCTACGCATGGCATGGACTACGTCCAGACGTACAAGCATGACAACGAGAAATCCACGCCGGGCTCCTACACCACCACCCTCGACACCGGGGTGAAGGCGGAGCTGGCCGCGACCCAGCGGGCCGGTGTCGGGCGGTTCACCTTCCCCGCCGGCAAGCCGGGCACGCTGCTGCTGAACACCAGCGGCTCGATCAACGGCGTGGACGACGGCGAGACCAAGATCAGTGGCAACACCGTCCAGGGCTGGGTGCAGACCGGCGGCTTCTGCGGCACGCCGATGCGCTACAAGGTCTACTTCCACGCCACCTTCGACCAGCCGATCACCTCCTACGGCACATGGAAGGACGACCTCGTCCAGCCGAGCACCCTGTCCGTCAAGAACGCCTCGGCCGCCAAGGTCGCCGAGGCGGAGGCCGTGACGGCGGGCGACGTCGTCGTGAACGGGCCTGGCTCGGGCGCCTACCTGGAGTTCGACGGCACCAAGCCGGTGCAGATGCGGGTCGGCCTGTCGTACGTGAGCGTGGACGGCGCGAAGAAGAACCTCGACGCGGAGGTCGGCGCCACCGGCTACGACTCGGTCGCCCTGAACGCGGCCTCCGTCTGGAACGACCGGCTCAGCCAGGTGCTGGTCTCCGGCGGCACCACCGACCAGCGGCGCACCTTCTACAGCAACCTCTACCACGCGCTGCTGCAGCCGCACGTCGCCGAGGACGCTGACGGCACCTACACCGGCTCGGACGGCAAGCTCCGCACGGTCGCCGCCGGCCGTCACCACTACGCGACGTTCTCCGGCTGGGACGTCTACCGCAGCGAGGTACAGCTCCTGGCCCTGCTCGACCCGGCCGTGGGCAGTGACATCGCCCAGACCATGTACGAGAACGCGCACCTGCTCGGCGACGTCTGGGACCGCTGGTCGCTGCAGAACGAGATCACCGGCGTCATGGTCGGCGACCCGTACCACTCGATCGTCTCCAGCCTGTACGCCTTCGGCGCCCGGAACTTCCCGGCGGCCGACGCGATGAAGTCGATGGTCACGGCCGCCCAGCGGGTCGGCGGGATGGACATCGGCCACCCGCAGATCAAGTACGACGAACGGCCGGGCAACGCCGCCTTCATGAACAAGGGCTATGTCGTCTCGGACCCGTCCATGACGCTGGAGTACGGCATCGCCGACTTCGGCATCGCCCAGCTGGCCTCCCGGCTCGGCTATGGGGACGTCTCCGCCACCTTCATGAAGCGCTCGCAGTCCTGGCAGAACACCTACAACCCGGCCAACTCCTGGATCCAGCCCAAGATGGCGGACGGGTCGTTCACCTCGCCCTTCGACCCCGCGAGCCCCGACTCCTACATCGAGGGCAACGGCGCCCAGTACCACTGGATGGTCCAGCACAACCCGCGCGGGCTGTTCGACGCGATGGGCGGCAACGCCAAGGCCATCCCCCGGCTGGACACCTACTTCAAGGCGCTCAACGCCGGGCCGAACGAGCCCTACGCCTACCTCGGCAACGAGCCCGCGCTGCCGTCGCCGTGGCTGTACGCGTGGGCCGGGCAGCCGTACAAGACCCAGGACCTGGTGCGGCGGGTGCAGACGGAGCTGTTCGGACCCGGGCCTGACGGGCTGGTCGGCAACGACGACCTGGGCGCGATGGCGTCCTGGTACGTCTGGTCGGCGATGGGCCTGTTCCCGGCGATCCCCGGCCGGGCCGAGCTGCTGGTCAACACCCCGCTGTTCGACAAGATCAACATCAAGCGGCCGCAGGGCAACATCGACATCTACTCCCCCGGCTCCGCCAACCGCTACATCCAGTCGCTCAAGGTCAACGGGACGACGTCCGGCAAGGCGTGGCTGCCCGAGTCGTTCGCTCTTCAGGGCGGCCGGCTCGACCTCACGCTCGGAGCCTCGCCGAACACCACGTTCGGCACCGGCACGGCGAACGCGCCGCCGAGCTTCAACGAGGGCGCCAAGACCTACCTCGCCGGGTTCAACCCCGGCAGCGGGCCCGTCGAGCCGGGCGGGACCTTCGCGGCCACGCTCGCGGTGCAGTCCACGGGCGCCGCGGGCACCGCCAAGTGGCAGGCCAAGCCGCCGGCCGGGATCACCGTGACCCCGGCGAGCGGCACGCTGAGCGTCCCGGCGCTGGGCAAGGCCACCCAGGCGGTCCAGGTCTCGGTGGCGCCGGGCACCGCGCTCGGCTTCGTCACCGTGCCGATCTCCGTCACCGTGCCGGCCTACTCCAGCGGCGCCACGTCCGCAGGCGACCTCACGGCCAGTGTGCGGCTGAACGTGGCCACCCGCGGCACGCCCGAGTGGTCGCACAACCTCGCGGGCATCGGCGACGACGCCGAGTCGGGGCTGGCCAACCTCGACGCGGCGGCCTTCAGCTACTCGGGGCAGGCCCTGGCCGCGGCCGGGCTCAAGCCGGGCGGCAAGGTCGCCTGGAACGGCTTCGAGTTCACCTGGCCGAACCGCAAGCCCGGCGAATGGGACAACGTCAAGGTGGGGACCCAGCCGATCGAGGTGGCCGCGCCCGCTGGGGCCACGAAGATCGCCTTCCTGGGCTCGACCACCAACGGCTGGTCGGAGGTGACCGCGACGATCACCTACACCGACGGCTCCACCGGCACCGGCAAGCTCGGGCTCAGTGACTGGATGCTGGACTTCGGCGGCGGCCAGCCCCGATACGGCAACCAGGTCGTGGCCTCGACGCCGTACCAGCTCTACAACGGTTCGTGGATGATGCGGCCGCTCGGCTCGTACGTCTTCGCGGCGCAGCCGATCGCGCTCGACCCGGCCAAGAGGGTGAAGAGCATCACGTTCTCGCCCGTCCAGGAGGGCGCGATGCACGTCTTCACCTGGGCTTTCGCCTGATTTTCCGACGCGGCTCCCCCTGCCTGGCGGGGGGAGCCGCTCTTTTGTGCGACACCGCGCTTGCATTATGTAGGCTCCACCTGCCCTAATTTAGGTAAGCCTTTCCTACAGCGTGCGGGAGTGTCCGGTGTTCGCCAGCTACCTCATAGGACTGCGTGAAGGACTGGAGGCGACACTCGTCGTCTCGGTCCTGATCGCCTTCCTGGTCAAAAGTGACCGCAAGGACAAGCTTCCTCAGGTCTGGACCGGCGTCGTGGCCGCCCTCGCGCTGGCCGTCGGCTTCGGCGCGCTGCTGACCTTCACGGCGGCCAACCTCGGCCACACGGGGCAGGAGCTCTTCGACGCCATCACCTCGCTGCTGGCCGTGGTGTTCGTCACCTGGATGATCTTCTGGATGCGCCGCATGGCCCGCGCGCTCTCCAAGGAGCTGCGGGGCAAGCTCACGGAGGCGCTCGAGATGGGCTCGTTCGCCGTGGTCGTGATGGCCTTCCTGGCCGTGGCCCGCGAGGGGCTGGAGACGGCGCTGCTGTTCTTCGCCTCCGTCCAAGGCGCCACCACCACCGCGTCGCCGCTCATCGGCATCACCCTGGGCCTGCTCACCTCCGTGGCGATCGGCTGGGGCATCTACCGCAGCGCCCTGAAGATCAACCTCACCACGTTCTTCACCTGGACGGGCCTGCTGCTGATCCTGGTGGCCGCAGGCATCTTCAAGTACGGCGTGCACGACCTTCAGGAGGCCAACATCCTGCCGGGTCTGACCACCTACGCCTTCGACATCAGCGCGATTTTGCCCGCCGACTCCTGGTACGGCGCGCTGCTCGCTGGAATGCTCAACATCACTCCTCAGCCGACCGTGCTGGAGGCCCTGGCCTGGGTCCTCTATCTCGTCCCGACCCTCGTCCTCTTCCTGCGCCGCCCCAAGTCGACCTCAGCCCCGGCGAAGTCCACCGCCGCGCCCGAACAGGAGCGTCATGCTTAACTCCACCGCCCGCGGCCTCGTCCTGGCGTTCGGCGCGCTCACCCTGGCCGCCTGCGGCTCAGGGACGCCGGCCACGACCGGCGCCGCCGCACCGGCCAAGCCGGGGAAGATCAGCGTGGCCGCCTCCGACACCGAGTGCAAGGTCGCCACCGCCGAGGTGCCCGCGGGCACCAGCACGTTCACGATCACCAACGGCGGCAGCAAGGTCACCGAGTTCTACGTGTACGCGCCGGGTGACCGCGTCATGGCCGAGGTCGAGAACATCGTGCCGGGCCTGACCCGCGAGGTCATCGCCGAGCTGCCCGCCGGGGCGTACGAGACGGTCTGCAAGCCCGGCATGGTGGGCAAGGGCCTGCGCAACGCACTCAAGGTGACCGGTGAGCACAAGCCGCTCACCGACAACGCCAAGCTGGCCGAGGCCACCGCCAGCTACAAGCGCTACATCAAGACACAGAGCGACACGCTACTGGTCAAGACGCAGGAGTTCGTCGACGCGGTCAAGGCGGGCGACATCGCCAAGGGCAAGGAGCTCTTCCCGGTCGCGCGTACGTACTGGGAGCGGATCGAGCCGGTCGCGGAGATCTTCGGCGACCTGGACCCGGCGATCGACGCCCGCGAGGCCGACCTGGCGGCCGGCGAGAAGTGGACCGGCTTCCACAAGATCGAGAAGGATCTCTGGATCACCAAGGACATCAGCAAGGACGGCCCGGTGGCCGACAAGCTGATCGCCGACGTCAAGACCATCGTGGCGAAGTCCAACTCCGCCGAGCTGACCCCGCTCAACCTGGCCAACGGCGCCAAGGAGCTGCTCGACGAGGTCGCCACCGGCAAGATCACCGGCGAGGAGGACACCTGGTCGCACACCGACCTGTGGGACTTCGACGCCAACCTCCAGGGCTCCAGGGCCGCCGTGCAGGCGCTCCGCCCGGTGCTGGACGAACGCGCGCCCGACCTGGCCAAGACGCTGGACGAGAAGTTCGCCGCGGCCGAGGCCGCCCTGGGCAAGCACCAGAAGGGCGACGGCTGGCAGCTGCACAACGAGCTGTCCAAGGCCGAGCTGAAGGCGCTGTCGGACGCGATCAACGCGCTGGCCGAGCCGATCAGCAAGGTCGCCCCGATCGTGACGAAGTAGGAGAGGCAGGACCATGAGCGAGCGCATGAGCCGCAGGAAGCTGTTCGGCATGGGCGCGGCGGGAGCGGCGGCCGTCGGCGTCGGCGCCGTGGCCACACGCTCGCTGCTCGAAGAGCCGCCGGTCGCGCACGCGGCCTCGATCTCCGATCCCGTCCCCTTCTACGGCGAGCACCAGGCGGGCATCGTCACGCCCGCCCAGGACCGGCTGCACTTCGTCTCCTTCGACGTCATCACCGACAAGCGGGCCGAACTGGTCGAGCTGCTGCAGGAGTGGACGGCCGCGGCGGCCAGGCTCGTACAGGGCAAGGAGGCGGGCACGTTCGGCACGCTCGGCGGGGTCCCCGAGGCGGCGCCCGACGACACCGGCGAGGCGCTCGGCCTGCCCGCCTCCGGGCTGACGCTGACGATCGGCTTCGGGCCGTCGCTCTTCGACAAGCGGTTCGGCCTGGCGGACAAGCGCCCCGCCGCCCTCGCCGATCTCCCGAAATTTCCTGGCGAGGCACTCGTTCCGGAAATATCCGGCGGCGACATCTGCGTGCAGGCGTGCGCGCACGACCCCCAGGTCGCCGTGCACGCCATCCGCAACCTGGCCAGGATCGGCTTCGGCAAGGTGTCGGTGCGCTGGTCCCAGCTCGGCTTCGGCCGTACGTCCTCCACCTCGCGCGCCCAGGCGACGCCGCGCAACCTGATGGGCTTCAAGGACGGCACCAACAACCTCAAGCTGGAGGACGCCGAACTGCTGCGCCGGCAGCTGTGGGTGGACGCCCAGGACGGCCCCGCCTGGATGACCGGCGGCAGCTACATGGTCACCCGGAAGATCCGCATGATGGTCGAGACCTGGGACCGTACCTCGCTGGCCGAGCAGGAGGCCATCTTCGGCCGGGACAAGGGCGTCGGCGCGCCGCTGGGCAAGAAGGCGGAGTTCGACACGGTGGACTTCGCGGCCAAGGGCGCCGACGGCGGGCCACTCATCAAGAACGACGCCCACGTCCGGCTGGCCCACCCCAGCACCAACGGCGACGCCCACCTGCTGCGCAGGGGCTACAACTTCGTGGACGGCTCAGACGGGCTCGGCCGCCTCGACGCCGGGCTGTTCTTCATCGCCTATCAGCGGGATCCGCGTAAGCAGTTCGTGCCGGTGCAGACGCGGCTGGCCAAGAGCGACGCCCTCAACGAGTACATCAAGCACATCTCCAGCGGGCTGTGGGCGTGCCCCCCGGGGATGCGGGACGCGGGTGACTACTGGGGGCGCGCACTCTTCGCCTGACTGGCGCGCCGGCCGGGAGCGGGTGCTCCGCCCGGCTGGGGCGCCGGCCGGGAGCGGGTGCTCCGCCCGGCTGGGGCGCCGGCCGGGAGCGGGTGCTTCGCCTGGCTGGGGCGCGCGCATCGCCTGACGTACAGCCGCTTGCAAGGCTGAGCTGTTCACATGAAGCATGCGCAGTGACACGTCAGGGAGGCCGTTGTGATCATTGTCGTTGGCGCCTTCGCCTTACTCCTTCTGCTGGTCGCCGTCCTCATCGTCGTGATCTACAACGGGCTGGTCCGCAAACGCAACGCCGTCGAGAACGCCTGGGCACAGGTCGATGTACAGCTCAAACGCCGCCACGATCTTGTCCCCAACCTGGTGGAGGCCGTACGCGGCTACGCGGGCCACGAGCGGCAGACGCTCACCGCCGTCACGGCCGCCCGCGCGCAGGCCCTCGGCGCGCACAGCCTCACCGAGCAGGCCAGTGCCGAGAACGCGCTGACCGGCGCGCTGAAGAGCCTGTTCGCGGTCGCCGAGTCCTACCCCGACCTCAAGGCCAGCCAGAACTTCGCCGAACTCCAGGAGGAACTGGCCACCACCGAGAACCGGATCGCCTACTCCCGCCAGTACTACAACGACGCCGTCCTCACCTACAGCAACGCGATCCAGACCGTCCCGGCCAACATCGTCGCGGGCATGGGCGGGTTCACCTCCCGCGAATACTTCCAGGCGCCCGGCGAGGAGCGCGGGCCCGTACAGGTGCGATTCTGATGACCGTCTGGTTCGCCGCGGCGGCCGTCGCCACCGCCTTGTGGGCGCTGCTCCTGCTGGCCCTGGCGATCGCGACCCGCACTCCGGACATCACCCCCGGCCCGCCTGGCGCCCAGCTCGCGGACGAATCGCCCGCCGTGGTCGACCTCATCACCGGTGGCTGGCGCCTGTGCGACGAGGCCGCCTCGGCCACCCTGCTCGACCTCGCCGCGCGGGGCGCGGTCCAGATCGAGGAGGTCGGCCCGGAGCTGTCCCTGGTACGGCTGCGCCAGGCCGAAGGGCTGAACCCGTACGAGCAGCTCGTCTACGAGCACGTTCGCTCACTCGCGCGTGATGGCGTCGTGGCGACCGGCGCGCTGGCCGAGGGCTCGCGCAACCTGGGCCGCTGGTGGAAGAGCTTCCGTAAGAAGGTCATCGCCGACGCCCGGCGGCGGGGACTGTCGCGGGCGCGCTGGAGCCGGGCGCACGCGACGCTGCTGTTCGCGGCGGCGCTGGTGCCCGCCGCGCTGGTCGCCGTCGCGGTCACCGTGGCCGACGCCTCGGCCGACTCCGACCGTGACGGCGGCATCGGCGCGGGCGTCCTCGCCTACGCCGCGCTGGTCTACCTGGCCGGGCGGCTGAACGGCGAGCGCGGCACCGACCTGGGCGTCCAGGCGGCGGGGCATTGGCTGGCCGTACGCGAGAGCCTGTCGAACTCCCGCTTCGCCGACAAGCCCGCGGCGAGCGTGACCATCTGGGGCCGCCCCCTGGCGTACGCGGCCGCCCTCGGGCTCGCGCCGCGCGCGGTGCGCAGCCTGCCGGTGAGCGTGCCCGCCGACGACCGCCGGGCGTGGTCCGACTACGGCGGCATGTGGCACGCGGTGGACGTGCGCTACCCGTCGCGGCTCATCTGGGGCCGGCCGCCGCTGCACGCCATCGGCCGCGGCTTGGCGGCGGGGTTCTTCGCCGGTTTCTGGACGTGGATCGTGCTGATCGTCCTGTCCGCGTTCGAGCTGTGGCCGCGCGCCCTGACCCAGCCGGGAGGCTTCGCCGTCGGCCTCGCGATCGCCGCCGTGCCCGCCGGCCGCGCCCTCCTCGACCTCACCGGCCAGACCCGGGTCGAAGGCCAGATCGTCCGCCTGCGCAGACGCCGATCGGGAGGCAACGAGAACCGGCCGAAGTACGTCCACTGGTGCGCCGTCGACGAGGGCCGCGGCCGCGAGCTCAAGGCGTACGGCATGGCCGAGGACCAGTGGAGCCGCCTGTCAGAGGGCGACCTCGTCCGCGCCAGGGCGGGGCGGCGGGTCGGCTGGATCAGCGAGATCGAGGTGCTCCGCAGCACCACCCACCGAGGCCACTACGCCGACACCCAGGACCACCTGATCGACGCCCCACGCAACCTCGGCGAGGTCCGGCCGGGGTGGGGCGCGTAAGAACGAGCAGCGCGCCACCGGGTGGGAGGGCCGGTCAGGCGTGGTGGCGGGCGCGGGAGGCGGCGGCGTGGGCGCGGTTGGCGCAGCGGGTCGAGCAGAACTGCCGCCGCCCCGGCCGGCTCCGGTCGATGAAGGCGTCCCGGCACGGCGAGGCCGCGCACAGCCGCAACCGCGCCCAATCCCCCGCGGCGGCCACGTCGAGCAGCTCGCGCACCGCGCGCACCGCCAGCCGGTCCGCCGTCCCCGCGCCGTCGGGCGCCGCGAGCCGCAGCACCGGCACCCCCTCCACGTCCTCGACGACCACCCGCGCCGGCAGCCCCGCCGCGAACCCGGCCAGCGCCCGCGTCCGTTCCGGCGGCTCGCAGGCCAGCACGGCCCGCAGCCGCCCGCGCATCTCCCGCACAGCGGCCAACTCGGACTCCTGACCAGGCGATTCGCCGAACTCCTCCACGGACTCCTCCCCGCCGAACTCCTCCTCGTCGAACTCCTCCCCGCCAAACTCCGCGCAGAACTGTCGCAGCGCCGCCAGATCCGGGAGCCGCTCCGGCTCGTCCAGGTAGTCATCCCACGTGTTGGCCAGATCCAACGCCACCAACCCCGTGTCGACGTATTGGCGCATCCCATTTCCTCCTGCTAGCGTCACGACTATGAGCACTATAACTCCTGACACAAGATTCAGCATCCTCGACGCCCCCTCGAACCTCGGCCTGCGCCCGCCCGCCCCGGACGCGGTCCCCGGCTGCTACAAGGCCCCGTGGGCGCTACGTGACGCCGGGCTGCGGGAGCGGATCGGCGCGGACGACGCGGGCGCGGTGGTTCCGCCGCGCTACGTGTCCACCTGGCAGCCGGGCGACGGGGTCCGCAACGGCCCGGCGATCGCCGCGTACGCCAGAAAGCTGGCCGACCGCGTCGCCGCCGTACGCGAGTCGGGGGCCTTCCCGATCGTCCTCGGTGGCGACTGCTCGATCCTGCTGGGGCCGGCCCTCGCCCTGCGCGAGACGGGACGCTACGGCCTGGCGTACCTGGACGCCCATGCCGACTTCCGCAACCTGGGCAACGCCCCGTACGTGGGCTCGGCGGGCGGAGAGAGCCTCGCCCTGGTGACCGGCCGTGGCGACGACTACCTGACGGACATCGGCGGCCTGCGCCCGTACGTGGCCGACGAGGACGTGATCGTGCTCGGCGTCCGCGACGAGGAGGACCTGCGGGACGTCAAGGAGTCCGGTCTCGCCTACGTGCCCGCCGCCGACCTCGGCCCCGACACCCTGGATGTCGCCAGGAAGGTGCTGGTCCGCGACGACCTCGACGGCTTCTGGATCCACGTCGACGCCGACGTGCTCGACTCCGCGCTGCTGCCCGCCGTCGACTCCCCCACCCCCGGCGGACCCGACGCCGACGGCCTGGCCGGGCTGCTCCGTGGCCTGCTCAGCCTCCCGGGAGCCGCCGGCCTGGAGCTCACCATCTTCGACCCCGACCTCGACCAGGACGGCACGCAGGCCGCCCTCCTCGTGGACATTCTCGCCTCGGCGCTCGCCACCGACCGGTGAGTCTTACCCGTCCGCCGGAAACGACCCGGCCCGCGACGACAACCCGTCCGGTGAGGATGTCCCGACAGGTGGGATGACGGGCCGTACTCCCTTGACGATGTCTGATCCACCTCGGAGGATTATGTACAGATTGTGGACTAAAAGCAGTCAGGGAGCCGAAGTGACCAAGCCGCTCAGCGTGCAGCTCTACTCCGTAAGGGACCAACTGGCCGCCGACCGTGACGACGTGCTGCGCCGGATAGCCGGGATCGGTTACGGGGCCGTCGAGCCCTACGACCCGACCAGCGATCCCAAGGGCTTCCGGCAGGTGGCCGACGACCTCGGGCTGGCCGTGTCGAGCACGCACGCCTACGCGCTGCTCAGCAAGGAGCCGACCGAGGTCTTCGACGCCATCGCCACCGTGGGCACCGATCTGGTGATCATCCCGGGCGGCATCAAGGAGGAGGAGTTCACCACGCGCGACGGTCTGTCCAGGACCGCCGACCTGCTGAACGGCCTGGCCGAGCAGGCAGCCTCTTACGACATGCGGATCGGCTACCACAACCACTGGTGGGAGATCGAGCCGCGGATCGACGGCCGCCACGCGCTGGAGGCCCTCGCCGACCTGCTGGCTCCGGAGGTGTTCCTGGAGATCGACACCTACTGGGCCGCCGTGGGCGGCGCCGACGTGCCCGCCCTGCTGCGCAACCTTTCCTCCCGGATCCTGGCGCTGCACGTCAAGGACGGGCCGGGCGTCAAGGAGGAGCCGCACGTGGCCGTGGGACAGGGCGTCATGCCGGTGCCGGAGATCCTCGCGGCCAGCCCGGACACCTGGCGGATCGTGGAGCTCGACAGCTGCGCGGGCGACATCTTCGAGGCGCTCGCGGGCAGCCACGCCTACCTCACCGAGCTGAGCGCTTCGTGAGCTCCGGACCCGTAGGCGTCGCCATCGTCGGCGCCGGTGTGATCAGCGACAACTATCTCCGTCACCTGTCCTCCTTCCCCGACGTCCGCGTGCTCGGCGTCGCCGACCTCGACACGGCCAGGGCCGCGACCGCCGCGCGCGAGCACGGGGTGCCGCTCTCCGGCACCGTCGAGACCGTACTGGCGGTGCCTGAGGTGGAGATCGTCGTCAACCTGACGATCCCCGCCGCGCACGCCGCCGTGGCGCTCGCGGCGCTGCGCGCGGGCAAGCACGTGTACAGCGAGAAGCCGCTGGCCCTGGACATGGACGAGGCGGCCAAGGTCACCGCGGAGGCGGCGAACCTCAACCTGCTCGTCGGCAACGCCCCCGACACCTTCCTCGGCGCGGGGCTCCAGTCGGCGGCCAAGGCGCTCGCCGCCGGCCTCATCGGCACCCCGGTGGGCGTCACGGCCGCCTTCCAGAGCCTCGGCCCCGAGTCGTGGCACCCCAATCCCGAGTTTCTCTACCAGCGGGGCGCCGGTCCCCTGTTCGACCTGGGCCCCTACTACCTGACCGCCCTCGTCGCCCTGCTCGGCCCGGCGGCCCGCATCGCGGCCAGCACCCGGCGGGCCCGCGGCCACCGGGTGATCGGCTCGGGGCCGAAGGCGGGTACGGCGTTCGCGGTGGAGGTTCCCACGCACGTCAACGCGCTGATCGACTTCGCGGGCAGCGCCAGCGCGACCGCGACGTTCAGCTTCGACTCGCCCATCCGCCGGCAGACGATCGAGATCATCGGCACCGAGGGGGCGCTGTCCCTGCCCGACCCCAACACCTTCGAGGGGCCGCTGCTGGCTCGTGGCCCGCATGACGCCGAGTGGCGGGAACTGCCCGTCACGGGTACGACGGCCGGGCGCGGCCTGGGCGTCCTGGACATGGCAAGGTCGCTGCGCGCCGGGACCCCGCACCGGGCCTCGGGCGCGCTCGCCCAGCACGTACTGGAGATCATGACCGCCATCGGCGACGCCGGAGAGGACGGCGAGGCCCGCCGCCTGCAGACCACGTCACCCACCCCACCACCACTCCCCGACGGCTGGGACCCGCACGCCGCCACGCTGACGTAGACGTAGACGTAGACGTAGCAGACCGGCCTGTTCACGCTTGGTCAGCCAAGCGTGAACAGGCCGGCCTCACGAGCGTGAGCCGCTGGTGAACTTCTACGCCCTGCCCACCAACACCACGGTGCCGGCACACTCCAAGGCGGCCGACCCGGCGACGGTCAAGCTGGTCTCCTACGACGTGGAGGTGGCCGGCCGCGCCAAACAGGCACTGGTCGACAGGTTCAGCGCGGAGATCGCCCGGCCGCCCGCCTAGGAGCAGCCCTCGAACTGCGGGACCGAGACCACCGACAGGTCGATGCCCGACTTGCCGAACCATTTGTCCAGCAACATGTTCGCCGTGCCGTCCTGGTACATCTCGGTGATGGCCCGGTTGAGCTCCTCACAGCCGTCGACATCACCCTTGCGAATGCCGATCGCCGTACGTTGCTCGTTGAAAGTCGCGCCGACCAGGTGCAGGTCGACGCCCGGCTTAGTGAGCAGCCCCGCCAGGATCTGGCTGTTGGTGGAGATGGCGTCGATCCTGCCGTCCTTGATCATCTGCAGGCAGACGTTGTAGTCGGGCGCGGGGACGGCGATCGCCTTGACCCGGCGCTCGTCGATGATCCGCTGGGCGATGTTCGTGCCACGCACCCAGCAGATCTTGCGGCCCGCCAGGTCGCGGACGTCGCGGATGACGTCCTTGTCGGCCGGCCGCACCGCGATGTCCTGGAAGTCGACGTGGTACGGCCCGGCGAAGTCGATCACCTTCTTCCGCTCCGGGGTGACCGACATGTGGGCGAAGACCAGGTCGGCACGCCCCTCCGTGAGCACGGTGAGCTGGTCGCCGGCGGTGATCTCCAGCCAGCGGATCTGCTTGCCCAGCCGGGAGATCAGATATTTGGCCACGTCGATGTTGAAGCCGTCGTATCCACCGTTCTGCCCCTTGAAACTGATCAGCGGGACGTCGGAGCGGATGGCGACGATCAGCTCGTCCTTGTCCACGAGGGACTCCGGCCGCCCCGCGCCGCAGGCGGTGAGCAGCAGCATCAGGCAGATCAGCAGCTTTCTCACCGGTACTCCCTGAGTCGTGGCCAGATCCCGACCAGGATGAGCAGGGCGCCGGCGGCCAGCCCGGCGGGGATCAACCGCCACAGCGTCTCCAGGGCTCCGTCGCCGCTGTCGATGGCGCGCTCGAAGTCGGACTCGTGCCGCCGGACCAGCTCCTCCAGCACCTTGTCGTAGCTTTCGTAGGTCTGGGTGAGCTCGCCGTCCCAGTACTTGATCGCCGCTTCCGCCGTCATGGTCCGCATCCGCGCGTCCGCCTGCTGGAACTTCTGGTAGACGGTGAAGAGGCGTTCCCGGTCCTGGCCCGTCAGGCTGCCGAGCAGTCCCTGGAAGTCGGCCCGCAGCTTGCTCTGGTAGTCGGGCAGGCTGGTGGACTCGACGGCGGCGATCGTCTGGGACTTGTCCAGGAAGGCGTGTTCGTAGGTGTCCTTGCGGAAGCGGTCGAGCAGGTAGCGGTTCTGGTCTCCGTGCATGCTGTTGCTGATCGCCCGTGCCCTGGTCAAGGTGAGCACGGCGTCGAAACCGCCGCGCTTGGCCTCGTCCAGCGCCTGGCCCTGCCGGTTGAGCAGGGCCGTGCCCGTCACCAGACCCGCCACGGTGAGCACGGTGGCGACCACCAGAGCCGGCGCGAAGACCCGGCGGAACCTGCGGGTCAGGTACATCTGCAGACCCAGCAGGCAGCCCAGCGCGAGCAGCCCGGTGACGATGACGGCGAAGCGGGCCAACGAGGTGGTCGAACGCTCGGCCACGTGCGCGCGCCGGACGATCGTCCCGGTTTCCAGGGTCAGGTTGTAGGCCTGGGGCAGCAGTTCGCGGTGCATGAGGTCGGTGGCCTTCTGATAGGCCTGGACCACATTGTCGGGCGGCTGTCCCGCGGTGTGCTTGGACTGCACGTCCAGCAGCCGGGCCTGGGTCGCCAGCCGTTCGTAGCGGCCCAGCCCCTCGATCAGCGACTCGACCGTACGTTGCTCGGCGGGATCGTCCAGAGCCAGCCGGTACGCCTTGAGCAGGCTCTCGGAGATCTCCAGCCGCCGCTGGTCATAGGTGGTCAGGTCGGCCTGCTGCTGGGGGCCGTACTCGCTGCCCAGCAGCAGAGTCTCGGCCACCAGCGCGTCCATCTCCGACATCTGCCGATACAGGCCCGTGGTGGCGAGCACCTGCGGCCCGGCGTCATGCCCGATGGTGCGTAAGCCGGATCCCGTACTCGCCGCGCCGGCCAGGATCGCGCCCAGCAGGAGCGCCAGCGTCAGAAGGGACAGCCCGGCCAGCGTACGCACCCGCCCGGAGACCGACCTCTTGCGCCCGGTCGAAGGCGTCGCCGTCACCGTCATGGGCCGCTCCGGCGGGAGACGCCGGGATCGTTGGTGTGCACCGCGCCTCCCGAGATCGACTCGTGCTGGGAAATTCGAGCATGGCCGCGGAAGCGACAGATCCGCAAGGGGGCTGCCGGTGGCACTATCGAAGAGGACTGGTTTACCCCGTTTGGTCGACAGGCCCGGAAGAAGACGATCCGCCGTGGCAAGGGTCCCCAGGAAGGGACACCCCCTTCGGGGAGCGGAAGAACGGATGCCCGGCGAACGTTCGTGGTCGCCGCGCTAAGCGGGGATGACGTACGCGCTGGTGCTGGGGCGGCCGGTGCCGTTCACGGCGGTGATGTAGAGGAACGGGCGGCGGGGATCGACGTCTGTGGGCGTGGTGAAGGGCACCCAGGCGGCGCCGGCCTCGTCCGGCCCCTGGGCGACGGTCACCGTCTTCGTCCCCGCCCCGGCGCGGGCGTACTGGACCGTGATCGTCCCGCCCGCGAGGTTGCGGCCGGTGATCGCGATCCCGGTCGCGTTCCTGGTCGCGCCGACGATGAGGGGTGCGTTCCAGGAGGCGTGGAGGTCGTCGCTCAACGACGGGGTCATCCAGTTGAGCCGGCAGGTCAGGAACGGGTCCCAGCCGTAGGAGATCACCTTGGTCACGGCCGCGCCGGCCGCCATGACCTGGGCGTCGAGCCGCTTCTTGGTCGTCCGGCCGCGCAGCGGCAGTGGGTCGGACCGGCCGCACTCGCCGGCCACCGGGGCGGGCTCGAAGGCCTCCGCGTTCATCCACAGCTCCACCCCCGGCGGCCGTGACCGCGCCGCCGCCTGGAGGTAGTCGTAGGTCGAGCCGTAGTACGCCTGCCGGTTGGTGACGTCCCCCACCATCGGCACCAGGCGGGGATCGACCTTGGCGTCCGCCTCGTCGCGGCCGTAGACGGGCACCTTGCCCGTCCCGCGCCCGTCCTGTACGGCGACGGCCATGGGCGCGCCGTGCGCGGTGGCGGCGATGGCGAGCAGCCCCGGCCCCACCCGCTCGGGTGGAAAGCCCTTGTCCCTGCGCGCGTCGAAGTAGGGACTGACCAGGATCTTCTTCCCGGGCAGCGTGGCGGCCACCACGGCGTGCTGGGCCTGGTACAGGTCGATGGTCGGATCGACGCTGGGCCGCGACTTCACCGCCAGCTCGAACGACTGGTACACCCCGGCGAACGCCGCCGACGGCCCGTACCTGCCCCGATAGTCCGTCAGCACCCGCTCGGTGAGCGCGGTCACGGCGCCGAGGTGCCTGAGGTCGGGCAGCCACGGCCGCTTGACGTCCTGCGGCGCGGCGGGCAGCCCGGGGAACACCTTCATCCCGTACGCGGCCGCCTCCGTCATCAGGTTGCCCAGCCCGTCGCCGTCGGTGGCGATCAGGACGAGGTCGTACGGGCCGCGGGAGCAGGACGTGCCCAGCAGCAACCGGTAGTAGACCCGCTCGCCGCTCTCGATCCGCCGGTCCAGGCCCGGACACCGCAGCAGGCCGTCGCCGAACAGCTCGTTCGCCGCATAGCCGTAGACCCTTCGGATGCGCGGAACCGCCTCCCGAGCAGCCTGGTAGCACGTCTTCCCGTTCTCGACGCAGCCGGTGAAGTCGGGGTCGGGCGCGCCCTCCTTCAGCAGCCGCCCCGCCCGGTCTACCCGGCTGGGCACCAGGCGCGGGCCGAACGTGATGAGGGTGTCACCGCCCACCCCGTGGATCGCCTCCACGGTCCGCCGCGTGACGCACGGGTCCGAGCGGGGTACCAGCCAGTAGCCGGTGATCGCGTACGGCGCGTCCACCCGCGTGTCCCGCGCCGGACAGCCCGCGTCGACCCCCACCACACCAGGTGTCACGACTGGCGTCGGAGTGGCCTCGGCCCGCGTCCCGGGAACGACGGTGGCCGCCAGCACCGCCACGGCCGCGAACCCCCGCAGGATCCACCCGGATACCACATGACCTCCTCGCGCGAGTGTCCGCTCGCGGCCAGAACGGTCGTACCCGTTAGATCACCCGATGCACCTTATCGCGGCACGGCCGGACCCCCAGGACGGCGCGGCGAACCCGCCGCCCCGGGAGCACGGAACGGACCGCTCAGGCCACCGGGTCGTCCGCAGGATCGCGGTACGGCGTGGTGAAGGTGTGCATCCCCGACCCGACCTCCACCAGCTCCCCGGACGGCAGGTCGACCTCGGCCGTCGTCCCCGACGGCACGGAGACGGTGACCGTGAGGTTGCCGCCCGTCCGGGACCAGGCCACCGCCGCAGGCCCGTACGGCGTCTCGTGCTCGGCGGAGGCGTGGGTGAGACCGGCGCCGGGCCGCGGCGCGACGCGGATGCGGCGGTAGCCGGGCGCGGCGGGAGCCAGGCCGGCGAGCGTGCCGTGCAGGAAGTCGGCGACCGCGCCCAGCGCGTAGTGGTTGAACGAGGTCATCTCGCCGGGGTTGACCGAGCCGTCGGGCAGCATGCTGTCCCAGCGCTCCCAGATCGTGGTCGCGCCCATGGTCACCGGGTACAGCCACGAGGGGCATTCGCGCTGCGTCAGCAGCCGGTAGGCGGTGTCGTGCTCCCCCGCCGCGGCCAGGGCGGCGCAGACCAGCGGCGTGCCGACGAAGCCGGTGCCGATGCGGTAGTCGTCCTGGTCCACCAGCTCGGCCAGCCGCTTGCCTGCCCGCGCCCGCTGCTCCGGCGTCTCCGCCAGGCCGAGGTGCAGGGACAGCGCGTAGGCGGTCTGGGTGTCGCTGACCAGGCGCCCGGACGGCGAGAGGTACTCGCGGCGGAAGGCCGCTCGGACCGCAGCGGCCAACTCGCCGTACTTCTTCGCGTCCTCGCCCCGGCCCAGCAGCTCGGCGGTGTCGGCCACGAGTTGCGCGGTCCAGGCGTGGTAGGCGGTGGCGATGAGGTACGGGTCGGTCCTGGCCTTGCCGGGCTTGTCCGGCGGCGCGGCGGGGTCGAGCCAGTCGCCGAACTGGAAGCCCTCGTCCCACAGGTGGTCGTCCCCGGCGATGCCGGCGATGTGGTCGACCCAGCCCTTCATGCTGTCGTACTGCGCCTCCAGCACCCCGAGGTCCCCGAAGCGCTCGTAGAGCACCCAGGGCACGATCACCGCCGCGTCTCCCCACGCCGCCGTCGGCATGGCGGGGAAGTCGAGGCTGACCCACGGGATGTAGTAGGGCACCATGCCGGACTCGTCCTGTTCCGCGGCCAGGTCGGCGAGCCAGGAGCCGAGCGTGCCCGCGCAGTCGTACAGGAAGGCCGCGGTGGGGGCGAAGACCTGGATGTCGCCGGTCCAGCCCAGGCGCTCGTCGCGCTGGGGGCAGTCGGTCGGCAGGTCGACGAAGTTGCCGCGCATGCTCCACACCACGTTGTCGTGCAGGCGCTGGAGCTGCGGGTCCGAGCAGGTGAACCAGCCGGTACGGCGCATGTCGGTGTGGCAGACGACCGCCTGGACGCTGTCGGGGCCCAGCTCGCCCGGCCAGTCGATCAGCTCGGCGTAGCGGAAGCCGTGCATGGTGAAGCGCGGCTCCCACTCCTCCTCCGCGCCGCCGGCCAGGGTGTACTCGTCCTGGGCGGCCGCGTTGCGCAGCGGGCGGCGCGACAGGGCGCCGTTCTCCAGGACCTCGGCGTGGCGCAGCGTGACAGTGTGCCCGGCCGGGCCCTGGACGCGGATGCGCAGGCGGCCGGAGATGTTCTGGCCGAAGTCGAGGATCCTCTCGCCGGCCGGCCCCTCGATGACCTCGACGGGACGCAGCGTCTCGAAGCGGCGGACCGGCGGGCCGGTGGGGGCGACGAGCAGGGCGGGGTCGTGCTCCACGACGTCGGCGGGCAGCCAGGCGCCGTCGTCGAAGCCGGGTGAGGACCAACCGGCGGGCAGCAGGCGGGCGTCGTACTTCTCGCCGTCGTACAGGCTCGCCGCGAGGACCGGGCCGCGGGCGCAGCGCCAGGAGCCGTCGGTGGTCACGACGTCGGTCGAGCCGTCGGCGTAGACGACTTCGAGCTGGGCGATGAGCGCGGTGCGCGAGCCGTACGTCTCGACCCTGCCGTCCTTGAAGCCGAGTCGGCCGCGGTACCACCCGTCGGCGAGCATCGCGCCGATGGCGTTGTCACCCTCCGCCAGCAGCGCGGTGACGTCGTGCGTGCGGTAGCGCAGGCGGTGGTCGTAGCTCGACCAGCCCGGCGCGAGCACGTCATCGCCCACGACCTGCCCGTTGATCTCCACCTCGTACAGGCCGTGGCCGGTCACGTACAGGCGGGCCCGCTCGACCGGCCCGCGGACGGCGAAGCCGCGCCTGAGCATGGTCGCGGGCCCGTCCGGCGCGCCGAGCAGCTCGGCGGGCGGCGCCGCCGCCTCCGCGCGCCACTCCTCCGCCTCCAGCAGGCCCGCCTCGACCCAGGTCCACTCGCTCCACTCGCTCGCCTCGCCGTCCTGACCGCGGACCCGCACGCGTACGGCCCGGCGCTCCCGCGAGCGCAGGTCGTCACCCGGCCACGGGACCAGCACGGAGTCGGAGCGCCCGGTCGTAGAGACAACCTTGCCCTCCGAGTCGCGGATCTCGACGTCGTAGCCGTGCTGTTGCCAGCCGGGACGGTCGTCGCGGACCGTCCAGGACAGCCGTGGCCTGGGTTCTCCGATGCCGAGCGGCTCTCGGTGGTGCTCGAAACGCAGGTCGATGGTCATGCGGCTCCTCTTGAGCGTCAGCCCTTGATCGCGCCGGCGGTCATCCCCGCCACGATCTTGCGGTTGAAGAAGATGAAAGCGAGCAGTGGCGGGATCGTGATGAGCACGATGTCCATGAACAGCAGGTTCCACTGCGTGCTGTATTGGCTTTGGAAGTTGTACAGGGTGAGCTGGACGGTGGCGTTCTCGTCACCGGGCAGGAAGTAGAGCGGGTTGACGAAGTCGTTGAAGACGGCGACCGAGGAGGTCAGGATGATCGTGATCGTCACCGGCCGGAGCAGCGGGAAGATCACCTTGAAGAACAGCCTGAACCCGGTGCAGCCGTCGATCATCGCCGCCTCGTCCAGCTCGCGCGGCACCGCCGCCACAAAAGCGCGAAAAAGCAGGACTGAGTACGACATGTGGAAGGCGACTTCGACGAGGATGAGCCCCGGCAGCGTCTTGAACAGGCCGAGAGTCTGGAGCACCCAGATGGTCGGCACGATCGCGGGCGGGATGATCAACCCGGACAGCACCAGGAAGTTGACCACAGACCGCATGCGGCCCGCCCTGCGCTGGAGCACGAACCCGGCCATGGAGCAGAAGACGACCAGCAGCGTGACCGTCACGACGGTGAGGATCGTGCTGTTGAGGAAGGCGCGCAGCAGCACGTAGTCGCGCGCCTCGATCACCTCGACGAAGTTCTGGACTATGGGCCAGCTCGTCGGCCAGCCGAAGTCCAGCTCCGCCGACTGGACCTCGTCCTTGACCGCCGTGAGCACCATGAACGAGAACGGCACGACGAAGATGACGACGGCCAGGAGGACCACGACGAGTTCGGGCCCGGATCTGCGCAGCGCCCTCATGCGGCGACCTCCCTGGCGCTCAGGAAGCGGGTGAGCGGCACGACCAGCGCGGTGACCACGATGAACAGGATCACGTTCCCGGCGGTCGACAGGCCGAAGAACCCCGCCTGATACTGCTTGTAGATGATCGAGGCGATGACGTCGCTGGTGAAGCCGGGTCCGCCGCGGGTCATCGTCCAGATGAGGTCGAAGGACCGCAGCCCGCCGATGAAGGACAGGATGATCACCGAGTTGGTGGCCGGCCAGCTCAGCGGCAGCGTCACGAACCTGAACCGGTGCCAGGCACCGCCGCCGTCGACCGCGACCGCCTGGTAGTAGTCACGCGGGATCGACATCATGCCGGCGATGTAGATGACGGTGGCCAGGCCGACGCCCTTCCAGACGTCCACGAGCGCCACCGACAGCAGCGCGGTGTTCGCGTCGCCGAGCCAGTCGGGGCCCGAGATGCCCACCAGGGCCAGCGCCTTGTTCACCAGCCCGGTGTCCGGCTTGAGCAGCACGCTGAACGTGATGCCGACCGCGACCGTGCTCACCAGCACCGGGAAGAAGACCACCGAGCGCAGGAAGCCGCGCAGCTTGATCCGCGAGGTGAGCAGCACGCCCAGCGCCATCCCCAGCACGACCTTCAGCGCGCTGGTGGTCACCGCGTAGATCAGGGTGTTCTGGAAGCCGATCCGCAGGTTCTGCTCGGCGAAGAAGTCGGTGAAGTTCTCCAGCCCCACGAAGGTGCTGTCGAACAGCGTCCACCTGGTCATCGAGAAGTAGAAGGCCATGATCGTCGGAACCAGGAAGACGACCGTGTAGACGACCCCCGCGGGCACGTAGAACAGGTAGGGGTACGGGTTGCCGCCGCGCCCGCCCTTCCCCTTGCGCGCGCGGGCACGCCGCCCGGCCGCCGCAGTGGGCGGCTCGGGCGACGTGGCCGTGCTCGGCCTCGACGAGGTCACCACCCCGCGAGCCCCAGTTGCTTGGCCTGCTTCTCCACGTCCTTGTCGTACTGGGCCGCCCCCTCGGCCGCCGTGGTCAGGCCGGAGCCGACCGCGACAGTGATCTGCTCAAGGGACGGGCCCTTGACCGGGGAGACGAACTCCAGCGCGGGCGCGGACGCCTTGTTGTCGAGGTAGACCTGCAGGTCCTTGGCGACCTGGACCGCGTCGGTCGGCAGCGTGGCCCCCTTGATCCGGTACGGTCCGGCCGGCGGGGTGCCCTTGCCAAGGGCGGCCGTACCCTCCGGGGAGGCGATGAAGGCCAGGAACTTCTTGGCTGCGTCGAGGTGCTTGCTCGTCTTGGGGATGTAGGCGGCCCCCGGCTCCCAGACCGTGGCGCCGTTCTTCGCGGCGTCGTCACCCGGCAGGGCGAAGTAGCCGATGTCGGTGCCCACCTGCGGGAACTTCTTCACGAAGCCGGGCACCACCCCGGTGAGCAGCGGGAAGTGCACGCCCTGGCCCTCGGCCAGCAGCTTGATGCCCGCGTCGAGGTTGGCCGAGCCGAAGTTCTTGTTGAGGTACCCCTTGGCGTGCACCTCTTCCAAGCGCTTGAAGCCGGTCAGCGCGGCCGGGGTGGTGGCGTACTTCGCCTTGTTGGCCGTGTAGTCCTGCGCGAAGGTCGGCGACGCGGCCTGCACGTTGAAGAAGTCCGCGAGCACGAACAGCTGCGAGGTCCAGGTGTCCTTGAACGTGGAGATCACCGGCGTCAGCCCGGCGGCCTTGATCTTGTCGTTGTTGGCCGTGAACTCGGCCCAGCTCTTGGGCACCTGCAGCCCGAGCTTCTCGTAGACCTTCCGGTTGTAGAGGATGCCGCCTCCGAGGGCGGTTCCCGTGGGCACGCCGTAGACCTTCCCGCCCTGGGTGACCACCGGCAGGTACGTCTCCTCCACGTTCTTCATGACCGGGTCGCCGGTGAGGTCGACGAGGGTCTGGCCGGGGTTCAGCGCCTGGAGCAGGGACCCGGAGTTGTACCAGAAGACGTCGCTCATCTCGCCCGTGGACAGCCGGGTCTTGATGATGTTGTCGCCTTCGGTGCCCGCTGGGCGGGTCTCCGACTCGATCTTGATCTTCGGGTTGGCCGCCTCGAAAGCTTGGACGACTGCTTTGGCCCCGTTGACCGTGGCTTCGTTGTTGTCGTAGAGGAAGGAGATCGTGACGCTGCCGTCGGCGGCCGTCGTACTGCCCGACGAGCCGCATGCCGCCAGTGAAAGGAGGGGGAGGGCGGCGGAGAAGGCCACCCCGAGTCTGTGAAGCGTGGTCTTCATAACACCCCTTGGGGCTCGAAGCTTAAATCGTTTCAATGGCCTCGTTAGGGCGTTAACATAGGCTTTACGTACGGGGCCGTCAAGGCTCTCCTGCGGTAACGAAACGGAAACGTATCAGCGGCTCCAGGCGTGGCTTCCGCCAGATACTCGCCGATACCCGGCCTGAAGCGAAACGATTCAAGCCTTCAGCGCCGAAGCCTCGTCCCCTTATCCTGGACGCCTCACCCTGAACGTCCCGACCCTCGGCGTCTAAGGAGCCTCCATGCACGTCGTCGTCACCGGTGCCCACGGAAAGGTCGGACGTGCGGCCACCCAGGCCCTGCTCGATGCCGGTCACGAGGTGACGGCCGTCGACCTCACCCGCCCGGTCTGGGAGCGGACGGAGCCCGGCGCGCCCCGCTACCAGCAGGCCGACCTGACCGACGCGGGAGCGGCGTACGCGGTGGTCCGCGGCGCCGACGCGGTCGTCCACGCCGCCGCCATCCCCGAGCCCAGCACCAACCCGCCGCACGTGGTCTTCCAGAACAACCTGATGTCCACCTTCAACATGCTGGAGGCGGCGATCAGGTTCGGCGTGACCCGCTTCGTGAACATCTCCAGCGAGACCGTGCCCGGCTTCTTCTTCCCCGAGCGGCCGTTCCTGCCCGACTACGCGCCCGTGGACGAAGAGCACCCGATCCGGCCGCAGGACCCCTACGCCACCGCCAAGCACTTCGGCGAGCAGCTCATGGACGCGGCCGTGCGCCGGTCAGACATCCGATGCGTCTCCATCCGGCCGAGCTGGGTGCAGCACGAGGGCAACTACGAGCGCAATCTGGGCCCGCAGATCCGCGACGGACAGCCCGGCGCCGGGCTGTGGAGCTACATCGACGCCTACGACCTGGCCGACGCCATCGTGCTGGCCACCGAGTCCGACCTGCCGGGACACGAGGTGTTCTACATCGCCTCGCCCGACAACGTCGGTGGCCACGACTTCGCGACGGTCCTGCGGGAGCACTACGGCGACGCGATCGCGCTGCGGCCGCTCAGCCGTCCGGACGCCTCCGGCATCTCCTGCGCCAAGGCGATGCGCCTGCTCGGCTGGACGCCCAAGCGCTCGTGGCGCGACTACCTGGACGAGGACGGGCGGGCGCTGAAGAAGTGACCCTGGGCTCTCAGGAAGTGAGCTTTGGCTAAGTGAGCTTTGGCTAAGTGAGCTTTGGTTAAGTGAGCTTGGTGACGCGCACGGCGTCCGCGATGACGTACCCGGTCGTGGAGGTCCAGCGGCTCACCCCGACCACGTTGTAGGTGCCCGCGTCGAGGGTGTAGGTGCCGAGGGTCCGCCACTGCCCGCCACCCGTGCGCTGGTCCACGACCACGGTCTGGTTCCCGCCCGACGCCGCCACGAGATACGGCGTGGCGCTGTTGTATCCCGCGTTGGCGGCGTACCAGACCTCCACCCGGTAACTCCCGGCGCTCGGGATGGCCGCCTTGAACCACGCCGGGTCGCTGGCCGCGACGGGGTCGGCGAAGCGGTAGTCGGCGCCGTAGAGCTGCGCCGAGAACGACGAGGTGCCCCAGGAGGAGCTCGCGGCGAACCCGGCGCCCGCGTTGTCGACCACGACGCTGAACGCCGCCGAGCCCGTCACCACCGCGCCCGCGCTCGGCGCGCTCTCCTGGTGCGTCCGGTTCAGCGCGGTCACGTAGTAGGTGTAGCCGCCGGTGGCCGTCGCCGTGGCGTCGGTGAAGGTGGTCTTCCTGGTCGTGCCGAGCAGGTTGCGGGCGTCGGCGTACGCGCACGGATCGGCCGCCGGTTGGGCGCCATCGACCCGGTAGATCGCGTAGGCCGTGGCGCCGCCACCCTGCCACGAGAGCGCCACGCCGCCCGAGCCCCTGGTCGCCGCCGCGCTCGTGGGCGCGGCCGGTGCGGCGGCGGTGCCGCGGGCGGGCGCCAGGGCGGGCTTGGCGTAGTGGGCGTTGACCAGCGCGGCGATGGCGCCGATCCGGTTCGCCTTGACGTCCTTGGCGCTGAAGTAGATGTCGCCGGCCACCTCGGGGTGCTTCCTGTTGTCGTAGAGGTGGTCGCTGAGCTCGGCGGGATCCTGCCAGGCCGCGTCCTGGCCACTGGCGCCCGCGCGGTAGGCGGCCTGGCCGACGACCAACTGGACCCCGGTGCCCCGCACCACGCTCGACCACCAGGCGGTCAGCACCGCGTAGTCCGCCGGGGCGTACCCGATGTTCCAGTAGATCTGCGGCGCGAGGTAGTCGACCCAGCCCTGCTTGACCCAGAGCCTGCTGTCGGCGTAGATCGCGTCGTAGGACTGCAGGCCCGAGGTGCCCGACCCGAGCGGGTCGGTGGCGGCGTTGCGCCAGATGCCGAACGGGCTGACGCCGAAGGAGACCCAGGACTTGGCGGCGTGGATGCGCTGGTCCATCTCGCGCATCAGCTGGTTGACGTTGTCGCGCCGCCAGTCGGCGATGTTGCCGAACCCGCCGCCGTACTGGGCGTACGTCGCGGCGTCCGGGATGGTCTCGCCGCTGACCGGATAGGGGTAGAAGTAGTCGTCGAGGTGCACGCCGTCGAGGTCGTAACGGGTGACGGCGTCCATGATGGCGTCCTCGATGAAGTCGCGGACCTCCGGGATGCCGGGGTTGTAGTAGAGCTTGCCGCCGTAGGCGAACCGCCAGGACGGGTGCGTCCGGGCCGGGTGGGTCGCCACCAGCTTGTTCGGGTCGGCGTTGTTGGCGATCCGGTACGGGTTGAACCAGGCGTGGAACTCCAGGTTGCGGGCGTGGGCCTCGGCGACCATGAAGGCCATCGGGTCGTAGCCGGGATCCTTGCCCTGGGTGCCGGTGAGCCACTGTGACCACGGCTCGTACGACGAGGGCCAGAACGCGTCCGCCGTCGGCCTGACCTGCACGAACACGGCGTTCATGCGCTTGGACACGGCCAGGTCCAGCCACGCCCTGAACTCCGCCTGCTGGGCCGCCACGCTCAGCCCCGCGCTGCTCGGCCAGTCGATGTTGGCGACCGAGGAGACCCACATGCCCCGTAACTGCCGCTTGGGCGTCGCGGGATCGGTCACGCACGCCGCCGCCGAGACTGCGGGAGCGGTGGCGGGCACCACGAGGGCGGTGAGCATGAGGGTGATCGTGGCCAGGATGGTGCGCAGGGGGTGCGTGGTCACGAAAAGAAGTTTCAGCTCCTACCGAACCGAGCGCAATAGTCTTCAGCCAATAGGGGGGCCCAACTTTCCGCCTAGATGTCCGAGTGCGGGCGGAAAGTTTCTTCTAACTCGTCAGTAATGTCAATTATCGACATCTGTCAGGAACCGGCTTACTGTGCAGCCGTCGACCCATAACGAGGGAGCTCCCATGTCACTCTCCCCCAAGCGATTAACGGCTCTCGTCTCCTCGGTCCTCGCCGCTCTCCTGGTCTTCGCCGGCCAGCCCGCCGTCGCGGCCAAGGACACACCGCTCGCCGACGCCTTCGCCCGCGCCGCCGCGGCCCAGGACGTCCCGCGCGACCTGCTCGTGGCGCTCGCCTACGCCGAGACCCACCTCGACGGCCACAACGGCGAGCCCAGCGCCAGCGGCGGATACGGCGTGATGCATCTGGTCAGCAACCCCACCACGAAGGCGCTGGAGAAGGCGTCCGGGCTCACCGGGCTGCCGGTCAAGAAGCTGCGCGCCGACACCGCGGCCAACATCCTCGGCGGCGCCGCGCTGCTGCGCGCCAACGCCGACGAGCTCGGCCTCGACGAGGCCGCCAGGAAGGACCCCGGCCGCTGGTACGAGGCCGTGGCCAAGTACGGCAACACCGCCTCGCCCCAGCTCGCCCGCCTCTACGCCGACGCCGTCTACGAGCTGCTCGGCCTCGGCTTCCAGGCCAAGGACGTCCGCGTGGCGCCGCAGGAGGTGACGGCCGACCGCGGCCAGTACGCCGAGACGCGCGCCTTCGGCGCCGCCGAGGCGGCCAGCGCCGACTACCCGGACGCCACCTGGGCGGCCGCCAGCTCCAGCAACTACACCTCCTCCAGCCGCGAGTCGAGCTACGCCATCGACCGGGTGATCATCCATGTGACGCAGGGCTCCTACGCCGGGACCATCTCCTGGTTCCAGAACCCCAGCGCCCAGGTCTCGGCCCACTACGTGGTCAAGTCGTCCAACGGCGCGATCACCCAGATGGTCCGGGACAAGGACATCGCCTGGCACGCCGGCAACTGGACCTACAACACCAGGTCCATCGGCATCGAGCACGAGGGCTATGTCAGTGAGTCCTCGTGGTTCACCGACGCGATGTACCGGTCCTCGGCCGCGCTGACCAAGTACATCTGCGACAAGTACGGCATCCCGAAGGACCGCAGCCACATCATCGGCCACGCCGAGGTGCCCGGCGCCGACCACACCGACCCGGGACCGTACTGGAACTGGACCACGTACATGAACTACGTGACCGGTGGCGGCGGCACCCCGACGTGGACCACCACGGTCGACAACACCACCTCCGGCCAGTTCACCGCCAGCGCGAACTGGGGCACCTCCACCTACTCCACCCAGCGCTACGGCGCGGACTACCGGTTCGCCGACCCCGTGGCCGCCAGCGACCCGGCCTGGTATCAGGCGACCATCCCCAGCGCGGGCACCTACCGCGTGGAGGTCTGGTATCCGGACGACCCCGGCTACAGCAGCTCCGCGCCGTACATCGTGGCCGCCTCCGGCGGCAACCAGACGGTGTACGTGGACCAACGCTCCGGCGGCGGCAGCTGGAAGAGCCTGGGCACCTTCTCCCTCGCGGCAGGCACCGCCAACGTCGTGGGAGTCAGCCGGTGGACCTCCGGCACCGGCCTCGTCATCGCGGACGCCGTCCGCATCAGCAAGGTCTGAGATCTGGTACGGCCCGTGCCCGGTCGCGCGGGCCGTACTTGTTCGCCGCGGCCAAATAAACGTCGATAAATATATGCCCATTCGCTAATAAGTGGACCGATGGAAACTTCCCTCTTTGCACGTCCTGGCAAAGGATGTTAGATGGAGGGGTCTTGACCGACCACGCTTCGGGGCGGCGCGGCCGTCGATCGCACTCCGGCAAGGAGGCTCGTGCACATGGCGCTGGTTCTTGACGGCGTCCGCGTACGGCAGCGCGGGGAAACCTGGCTGCACGACATTCACCTCGAATTATCCAGCGGAATGACCACGCTCGTCGGGCCGATGGCGGCGGGGAAGACGACGCTGATGCGGGTCGTCGGGGGGCTGCTGCCACCCGACGCGGGGCGGGTCGTGGTGAACGGAAAAGACGTAACGGCTATTTCCGTACGGAAACGCTCGGTCGCCTTCGTCTATCAGCAATTCATCAATTATCCCTCGCTCTCGGTCCACGAGAACATCGCCTCACCGCTGCGCATGGCGCGCTCCTTTCCCAAGAAAGACATCGATCGGCGAGTGCGCGAGGTCGCCGAGATCATGGGCATCGGCGACCTGCTCGACCGCAGGCCCGCCGAGCTGTCGGGGGGCCAGCAGCAGCGCACCGCGATCGCCCGCGCGCTGGCCCGGCCGGTCGACGTGCTGCTGCTCGACGAGCCGCTGGCCAACCTCGACTTCAAGCTCCGCGAGCAGTTGCGGAGCGACCTGAAGACCATGTTCCTCGACTCGCCGGGCGTGGTCCTCTATTCGACGGCCGACCCGGCCGAGGCCCTGACCTTCGCCTCGCCGACCGTGGTCCTGGGCGAGGGCCGGGTGCTGGACGTGGGCGACGTGGCGGACATGTACGCCCAGCCGCCGACGCTGGCCGTCGCCGCGACGCTCAGCGATCCGCCGCTCAACCTGCTGCCCGGCGTCGTGCGCGAGGGCCGGATCGAGTGCCTGGGCAGCTCGTTCCCCTCCCCCGGCGCGCACGCTTCGGGACGGAACGTGGTGCTCGCGGTGCGCCCCCACCAGGTGACGATCGAACGGAGCGGAGCCGGCGTGCTGGAGTTCCCGGCGGAGATCAGGCTCGCGGAGGTGACGGGCAGCTCGACCTTCCTGCACCTGCGGCTGGCCGACGGGCGGCACCTGGTCGCCCAGCTGCCGGGCCCCCAGCTCTTCACCCCCGGCGAGCGGGCCACGGCCTACGTGGACCCGGCGCACATCTTCGTCTTCGACGAGGCCGGCGGGCGCCTGCTCGCCGCCTCCGCCGCGGAGGTCGACCTGCATGGCTGACATCCGGCTCGAAGGCGTGGGACACAGCTACGACGGCGGCCGGACCTGGGCGCTGCGGCCGATGACGTGGACCTGGCGCAGCTCACGGGCGTACGCGCTGCTCGGCCCGAGCGGGTGCGGCAAGACGACGCTGCTGAACATCATCTCGGGGCTGCTCTCCCCGACCGTGGGACGGATCTTCTTCGACGACCGCGAGGTGACCGCCGTGCCGACGGCGGGCCGCAACATCGCGCAGGTCTTCCAGTTCCCGGTGCTGTACGAGGAGATGTCGGTCTACGACAACCTGGCCTTCCCGCTGCGCAACCGGAAGTATCCCAAGGCGGAGATCGACCAGCGGGTACGCCGCGTCTCGCAGCTCCTCGGCCTGGACGACCACCTCAAGCGCAGGTCACGGCGGCTGGACCCGGGCCGGCAGCAGATCGTCAGCCTGGGCCGCGGGCTGGTCCGCTCCGAGGTGGCCGCCGTGCTCCTCGACGAGCCGCTCACCGTCGTGGACCCCGCGCTCAAGTGGACGCTGCGCAGCAAGCTCAAGGAGATCCACCGCGACACCGGCCACACGCTCATCTACGTCACCCACGACCAGACCGAGGCGCTGACCTTCGCCGACGAGGTGGTGGTGCTCAACGAGGGCGCGATCGTGCAGGCGGGCGAGCCGACGGAGCTGTTCCTGTCGCCCGCGCACGAGTTCGTCGGCCACTTCATCGGCTCGCCCGGCATGAACGTCGTGCCCGCCGACATCGCCGGCGGGGTGGTCAGGGTGGCGGAGACGGACGTCGGGCAGGCGGTCAGCGACCAGGAGGGCGAGCTGGCGCCGGGGCCGGTGCGCATCGGGGTGCGGCCGGAGTTCGCCCGGCTCGGCGGTGAGGGAGCCTCGCCCGGTCTGCCCGTACGGGTGACGGGGGTGGACCGGATGGGCGCCTACAACCTCGTGCACGTCCAGGCCGGCGGGCACCCGGTGATCGCCAAGACGGAGGCGGACGCCCGGTTCGCTCCGGACACCGAGGAGTTCCTGCACTTCGCACCGGACCGGGCGTTCCTGTTCAGGGACGCGGTCAGATGCGGGTCCATCGCACCACTCAACGGACTCAACGGACTCGACCGGCTCGACCGGCTCGACCGGCCCGACCGGCCCGACCGGCCCGACCGGCTCGACCGGCTCGACCGGCTCGACGGGCTCGACGGGCTCGACGGGCTCGACGGAGAGGGCGCAACGTGACCGAGCAGAGCGTCACCGTCGCGGGCGGCCAGGTCGGCGGCGAGATCGTCACCGGCGCCGCCCCGCAGGACGGCACGCCCGACACCCGGGTGAGCGTCAAGCCGAAGAACAACCGCGCCTGGTTCCTCGTGCTGCCGGTCGTCGTGTCGGTGGCCTTCACCGCCGTGATCCCGCTGATGACGGTCGTCAACTTCTCCGTCCAGGACATCTTCAGCCCCGACGACCGAATCTTCGTCGGGCTGGAGTGGTTCAGATCCGTCGCCCGCGACCCCGAGATCCGCGCCGCGTTCGTCCGGACCCTGCTGTTCTCGGCCCAGGTGCTGCTGCTGGAGATCCCGCTCGGGGTGGCGCTCGCGGTGGCGATGCCACGCCGCGGGGTCTGGGTGTCGGTGGCCCTGGTCATCGTCGCGCTGCCGCTGCTCATCCCGTGGAACGTGGTGGGCACCATCTGGCAGATCTTCGCCCGCGCCGACATCGGGCTGGGCGGCTGGACGATCAACAACGTCCTGGGCATCGACTTCAACTACACGCTGGACTCCACCGACGCCTGGATCACGGTCCTGATCATGGACGTCTGGCACTGGACCCCGCTGGTGGCGCTGCTGGCCTACGCCGGGCTGCGGTCGATCCCCGACCCCTACTTCCAGGCCGCGCAGATCGACGGCGCCTCGGCCTGGGCGACCTTCCGCCACATCCAGCTGCCGCGCCTGCGCGGGGTGCTGACGATCGCGATCCTGCTCCGGTTCATGGACAGCTTCATGATCTACACCGAACCGTTCGTGGTGACGGGCGGCGGGCCGGGCAACGCCACCTCGTTCCTGAGCATCCTGCTGTCGAAGGTCGCCGTCGGGCAGTTCGACCTCGGGCCGGCGGGCGCCTTCTCGCTGCTGTACTTCCTCGTCGTGCAGATCGTCTCGTACGTCTTCTTCACCGTGCTGACCAGGTCAGGGAGGTGACCGCGATGGCAGAGGAGCAGGTCGCCGTGGCGCGGCGGGCCGGGCGGCAGCTGCCCTGGGCGCGGGCGGTGTTCTGGCTGTACGCCGCCACCCTGATGCTGCCGCTGCTGTGGATGTTCGGCATGTCCATCCGCCCGAACGAGGACATCCTCGGCAGTTTCTCGCTCATTCCGCAGCGGACCACGCTCGACAATTACCGGACCTTCTTCACCGACCCGGTCTGGTATTCGAGTTATCTGAACTCCATCATCTACACGTCTCTGAACGCGGTGATGTCGCTCATCGTGGCGCTGCCGGCCGCCTATGCCTTCTCCCGGTTCAGGTTCGCCGGGGACAAGCACCTGTTCTTCTGGTTGCTGACGAATCGCATGGCGCCGCCGGCCGTGTTCCTGCTGCCCTTTTTCCAGATTTATCAGAGCGTGGGATTGTTCGATACTCACCTGGGCGTGGCCATCGCGCACATGCTGTTCAACGTCCCGCTCGCCGTCTGGATCCTCGAAGGATTCATGTCCGGGATACCGCGCGAGATAGACGAGACGGCGGCGATCGACGGCTATTCCCTGCCGCGGTTCTTCCTGCGCATCTTCCTGCCGATGATCCGCTCCGCGGTCGGCGTCACCGCCTTCTTCTGCTTCATGTTCAGCTGGGTCGAACTGCTCATCGCCAGGACCATCACCTCGGTCAACGCCAAGCCGATCGCCGCCACGATGACGCGGACGGTGAGCGCGGCCGGCGTGGACTGGGGTCTCCTGGCCACGGCAGGCGTGCTGACCATCATCCCCGGCGCCATCGTCATCTGGTTCGTACGCAACTACGTGGCTAAGGGCTTCGCTCTTGGAAGGGTCTGACGATGCAGTGGATGGTGTGGACCCTCCCCACGGCCCTGGTCTTCGTCGGCCTGGCGCTGCTGCTGTGCGGCATGGCGATCTGGGGCCACTTCTCGCCTCCGGTGGCCCGGCGCGGCTTCCTGCGCATCGAGACCGACCGTGGCGACCGCTTGTACATCGGCCTGATCAGCGCGGCCGTCGTACTCGCCGGCTGGATCGCCGTCACCGACCTGTCCATGTGGCTGGCTCTGGCGTGCGCGCTCCTGGTGACGATCGTGATCGGGATTTGGGGCTGACCGAAGGAGGCATGAGGCGATGAGACGTCCTAGAGGCAGGACCACGGCCGTTGGCCTGGCCGTGCTCGTCCTACTGGGGGCGGGGTGCTCAGCGGGCGAGCAGCAGCCCAAGAGCGACTTCACCGAGGCCCAGGGGAAGGCGGCGGCGCAGAAGTGGGTGTCAAGCGAGTTCACGCCGAGCACCCTGTCCAAGGATCAGCAGCTCGCGGAGATGGACTGGTTCACCAAGGCCGCCGCGCCGTACCGCGGCATGGAGATCAACGTCGTCTCCGAGACGATCACCACCCACGAATACGAGTCGCAGAAACTCGCCAAGGCGTTCACCGACATCACCGGGATCAAGGTCAAGCACGACCTGATCCAGGAAGGTGACGTGATCGAGAAGCTGCAGACACAGATCCAGGGCAACCAGAACATCTACGACGCCTACGTCAACGACTCCGACCTCATCGGCACCCACTTCCGCGGCAACTACGTCTTCCCGCTGTCCGACTACATGGCGGGCGAGGGCAAGGCGGTCACCTCGCCCACCCTCGACCTGAACGACTTCATCGGCACCAGCTTCACCACCGGGCCGGACAAGAAGCTGTACCAGCTCCCCGACCAGCAGTTCGCCAACCTCTACTGGTTCCGCTACGACTGGTTCACCAATCCCACGTACAAGAAGCAGTTCAAGGACGCCTACGGCTACGACCTGGGCGTGCCCGTCAACTGGGCGGCCTACGAGGACATCGCCGACTTCTTCACCAACAAGGTCAACGGCAACGGGACCATCGACGGCAAGAAGGTCTACGGCCACATGGACTACGGCCGCAAGGACCCCTCGCTCGGCTGGCGCTTCACCGACGCGTGGCTGTCCATGGCCGGCAACGGCGACCCGGGCATCCCGAACGGCCTGCCGGTGGACGAGTGGGGCATCAGGGTGGAGAACTGCCGCCCGGTCGGCTCCTCGATGACCCGCGGCGGCGACACCAACGGGCCCGCGTCGGTGTACGCGCTGACCAAGTACGTCGACTGGCTGAAGAAGTACGCGCCGAAGGAGGCGGCCGGCATGAACTTCAGCGAGGCCGGCCCGGTGCCGGCGCAGGGCAACATCGCCCAGCAGGTCTTCTGGTACACCACGTTCACCGCCGACATGACCAAGCCGGGTCTCCCGGTGGTCAACGCCGACGGGACGCCGAAGTGGCGCGTCGCGCCCAGCCCGCACGGCGCCTACTGGAAGGACGGCAACAAGCTGGGCTACCAGGACGCCGGCTCCTGGACCCTGCTCAAGAACACGCCCAAGGAGCGCAGGGCGGCGGCCTGGCTGTACGCCCAGTTCGTCACGTCGAAGACGGTCTCGCTGAAGAAGTCGATCACCGGCCTGACCTTCATCCGCGACTCCGACATCAAGAGCGACTACTTCAAGGACAACTCCGCGAAGTACGGCGGCCTGATCGAGTTCTACGACTCCCCCGCCCGCAAGCAGTGGACGCCGACCGGGACCAACGTGCCCGACTACCCGAAGCTCGCCCAGCTCTGGTGGCAGAACGTCGCCACCGCGGTCACCGGTGAGACCACCGCCCAGCAGTCGATGGACAACCTGGCCAAGCAGCAGGACGACATCCTGTCGCGGCTGGAGCGCCGCGGCGGCAACTGCGCGCCCAAGCTCAACCCGGAGCAGCCCGCCCAGTACTGGCTGGACCAGCCCGGCGCTCCGGTGCCGAAGCTGGCCGACGAGCGCGGCAAGCCGGCGACGCTCGACTACGACAAGCTCATCGCCCAGTGGAAGACCGGAGGCTGATCAGTCGCGGTGGGACCGGCGGGTAATCTGTCGGTCCCCTCTCTTAGTGTGCCTACGCGGCCAGTAAGCGCGAATGATTGGATCAGTGCCGTGGAGGCGTCTGTCGAGCAGCTCGTATACGTCCGCGAGGACGAATACACCGTTGCCCGAATGACCGATGCCCGAATGACCGACGTCCGACCGGCCGATGCCCGGACGAGCTCCGACGGCGGGTTCAGCTTCGTCGCGGCCGGACGCGCGCTGGCCGGCGTACAGCCGGGCGAGACGCTCGAGCTCACCGGCGAGTGGGGCGAGCACCCCCGTCACGGCAGGCGCTTCACGGTCACGGCGTGCGAGCGGATCGTGCCGTCCACCACCCGGGCCATCCAGCTCTACCTGGGCTCCGGCCTGATCCGCGGCATCGGCCCGCGGCTCGCCCAGGCCATCGTCGGCCACTTCGGCGAGGCGACGCTGACCGTCATCGACACCGAGCCCGAGCGGCTCAGGGAGGTCGTCAACATCGGCCCGGCGCGGCAGGGCCAGATCCTGGAGGCGTGGCGGGAGCAGAAGGAGATCGCCGCGCTGATGGTGGTCCTGCAGGGCTTCGGGGTCAGCCCGCTGCTCGCGGCCAAGATCTTCCAGGTCTTCGGCCGCGATTCGGCCGAGATCGTCACCTCCGACCCCTACCAGCTCATCGGCCGGGTGCGGGGCATCGCGTTCGGCACGGCCGACAAGATCGCCCTCCAGTCGGGGGTGCCCGAGCACAGCCCCCAGCGGATCAAGGCGGCGCTGCTCGACCGACTGGAGACGGCCGCCGCCAGGGGCGGCCACTGCTACCTGTCGCTCACCGCCCTGCTCACGCAGACCGCCGAGCTCGTCGAGCAGGATCAGGACGTGGTTCGGCCGATGATCGACGCCCTCACCGCCGAGCGGCGGGTGGTCGTCGAGGCGGCGCCCGACCAGATCGTGGTCTACGGCAAGGAGTTGCACAGCCGGGAGCTCAAGCTGGCCGAGCACCTGGACAGGCTCTGGCAGGCCCGCTCGACGCTGCCCATGCGCGACTTCCGCGAGGACCCGGAGCTGCACGACGACCAGCGGGCAGCCGTGACCATGGCGCTGACCAGCACCGTCTCGGTCCTCACCGGCGGTCCGGGCTGCGGCAAGAGCCACACGGTGCGGGTCATCGCGGCCACCGCGCGGGCGATGGGCGGCCGGGTGACGCTCGCCGCGCCCACCGGGAAGGCGGCCAAGCGCCTGTCGGAGCTGACCGGGCTGCCGGCCATGACCGTCCACCGGATGCTGGCCCACGAGCCCGACCCCGACGCGCTGTTCGACCAGACGCCCGCGCAGGCCGACCTGATCGTGGTCGACGAGGCGTCGATGCTGGACCTGCACCTGGCCACCCGGCTCACCTCGGCCATCCCGTCGGGCAGCCACCTGCTGCTCGTCGGCGACAGCGACCAGCTGCCCAGCATCGGGCCCGGCAGCGTGCTGGCCGACCTGCTGCGGGTCGAGGAGATCCCGCGCGTGCGGCTCACCCACGTCTTCCGCCAGGCCGACGGCAGCGGCATCATCCACAACGCCCACCGCATCCGAGCCGGGCAGCTGCCCGGGATCCCCGGTGGCGGCGGCTTCTGGTTCGAGGAGCTCGACGATCCCGAGGCCGTCGCCGAGCGGGTCGTCCACCTGGCGACGGTGGCGATCCCCCGCAAGCAGGGCGTCGAGCCGGGCCAGGTGCAGGTGCTGTGCCCGATGCGCAAGGGCGCGGCGGGCACCGCCGAGCTCGGCCGCCGGATCCAGGAGCGACTCAACCCCGCCCAGGAAGGACGGGCCGAGCACTGGTCGGGCGCCTCGGCCTTCCGGGTCGGCGACCGGGTCATGCCGATCCGCAACAACTACGACAAGGGCGTCTTCAACGGCGAGACGGGCACGATCACCGGCATCGTCCAGGAGCAGCGGCTCGTGGAGATCTCCATCGACGACGGCGACACGGTGACCTACGGCTTCGACGAGCTCGACGACCTGACCCACGCCTACGCGATCAGCGTGCACCGCTCGCAGGGCAGCGAATACCCGTTCGTGGTCGCGCCCCTCGTCGCCGAGTCCGGCGGCATCATGCTGCGCCGCCGGCTCCTCTACACCCTGGTCACGCGGGCCCGGTCGTGGGTGGTGCTGGTCGGCGAACGCAAAGCCCTGGAGCTGGCGGTCGCCCGGCTCGGCGACCGCCGCAACACCGGCCTCACCCGGCGTCTGGCCCACCTGCTGGCCTGACACCACCCGGCGTCCGGCCCATCTACTGGCCTGACACCACCCGGCGTCCGGCCCATCTACTGGCCGGGCATCCCCCGAAGGAGCACCATGGCCATCGACTTCACTCTCGCCCCCGAGCACGAGAAGATCCGCGACCGGGTCCGGGCCTTCATCCAGGGCACGGTCATCCCGGCCGTCGACGAGGTGCCGGAGAGCGACCGCGACGCCTATCTCCGGACGATCTTCCGGCTCCGCGAGAAGGCCAAGGCCGAAGGGCTGTGGCTGCCGCACATGCCGAAGGAGTGGGGCGGCATGGGGCTCGGCCACGTCGAGCTGGCCATGGTGCAGTCGGAGGCCGCCAAGACCCGGCTCGGGCCGTGGGTGCTCAACTGCATGGCGCCCGACGAGGGCAACATGCACACGCTGCTGCACTGGGCGAGCGACGCGCAGAAGGAGAAATACCTGCGCCCCCTGCTTGAGGGGAGCAAGATGTCGTGCTTCGCGATGACCGAGCCGGAGGTCGCCGGCTCCGACCCCACGCTCATCCGCACGAGCGCGGTCAAGGACGGCGACGAGTGGGTGATCAACGGTCACAAGTGGTTCATCTCCAACGCCCGCCGGGCCGGCTTCGCCATCCTCATCGCCCGGACCGAGCTCGACCTGCCCGAAGGGGCGCGGGGCGCCAACACGGCCTTCCTCGTCGACCTGCCCTCGCCGGGCTGGAACGACATCCGCGAGGTCGAGACCATGCACGGCTCGACGGGCCACAGCGAGATCGTCATCACCGACCTGCGGGTGCCCGACGACCAGGTGCTCGGCGGGCGGGGCAACGGCCACCGGCTCGGCCAATACCGCCTGGGCCCGGCGCGGCTGGCCCACTGCATGCGCTGGATCTCGCAGGCGGAGACGGCGCTCGACATGATGGTCGACCGCGCGCTCAGCAGATACAGCCACGGCTCCGTGCTCGCCGACAAGCAGGGGGTGCAGTGGCTCATCGCCGACTCGGCCATGGAGCTTTATCAGTGCAAGCTGATGGTGCTGCACGCCGCGTACAAGATCGACAAAGGCGAGGACTTCCGTACGGAGGTGTCGATGGCCAAGCACTTCGTGGCCAACAGCCTCAACCGCATCATCGACCGGGCGATCCAGGTGCACGGCGCACTCGGCTACTCCACCGACACCCCGCTGGCCAGTATGTTTCAGCACGCCCGCTGGGCCAGGTTCGCCGACGGGGCCGACGAGATCCACCAGATGCGCATCGCCGAACGGACCATCGCCGCCTACCGCGACTCAGGCTCCACCGCCGCAGCCACCGGCGGTCTCCCCCTGTGACCCACCGCTATGGGCTGGAGCTCGTGGGTGCTGTTCGGGCTTATGTCAGGCTGCATTGCGGAGCAGGAGCAGGTCGAGGATGGGCCCGTTGGCACCCGCTTGGTACGGGCCGGCGTAGTGGTATCCGAGGCGTCGGTAGAGGCGCTGGGCTGGTTGGTCGCCGGGCATGGCCAGGAGAGAGACCCACTCAGGTTTTAGGGCATCCAGGAGCTCTGCGTGGATGCGGGTGCCGACTCCATGGCCTTGCCAGGCGCGGCGGACGGCGAGTTCGCAGATCCCGGCCAGGGCGTTGGTGGTGCGCGCCTCGGGGGTGATCGAGGGAAGCAGGTCCTCGCCGTACCAGTAGGCGGGGGTGCAGCGGAAACCGTAGCCGAAGCCGATGAGGTGGCCGTCGGCGTAGGTCGCGATGAGGGTGAACTGGTCGTGCCGGGTGTGGCCGGTGATCTGAGGGCGCAGCATCTCGGGGGTGAAGCCGGCTTGGGCGACGTCTTGGTGGGTGGCGTGGGCATCGGCCCAGACATCGGTGAGCGTGTCGATAAGCGGGGTGGCGTCGGCGGCACCGTAGCGGCGGAAGGGGAGGGGGGAAGAGGGACTGCTCATGGTTCCCTTCAGGCGGTGGTGGGGACAGCGGTGCGGTAAGCATCCAGGCAGTCGGCGACGCACGGCACCTTGCGGTGGACCGACAGGACATTGGCGATGTCCCGCAGGGAGCGGAGCAGGCGCTGGGAGCAGAGTTATGTACGTGCGTGGGCACGCGCGCAACACGCGGCCACCAGCCTCAAGGACGGCTTGGCCAATGTCGGCCGCGCCGACGCCATGCCGAGCCTGCGCGCTGATGTGAGTGAGTTCGGGGTGGGGGTTCGTCGACCTGGGCCGCGTGTAGCCGGAGACGGCCGCGCGGATCGCCCAAGCTCTGGAGTTGCTGGCCGTGCGCGCGGACGGCGAACGGGGCGGGCGAGCGGCATGCTCGACTTCAAGAGTTTTGCCCCTGAGGAGACGATTGCGCAGGTCGACCAGGCCAACCGGGAGATCGCTCACACCATTCAGGCGCGCAGTCCTGGATGGGTGGTGCTGTGGTCTGTGTGGCGGCGGAGGTTCTCTGCCTTCGGCTGTTGGACCTCCGCGCAGAGCGTGATCATCGATGCGGTCGATGCCGAGGAGCTGATCCGCGAAATGCAGTCGATCATGGTGGAGAACTGGCACCAAAGCGAGAGACACGCATGAGTCTTGACAACATCCCACGGTGTCTCAGCCCGCACGTCCCCAGGCCAGTGGATCAATGCGAGCGACTGGAATGGGAAGCATCCCGCGCGCGGGAACGCACTCGCGTCGTCGCGTGGACCTGCGACTGCACATCACCGGTCTACGAACTGTGCAGCGCAGGTGGCCAGTGGTTCATCAGACGGACAGCAAGTGTCGTCAAGGAAAGCCGCCAGTGGCCGCTATGGCATGAAGCACAAGCGATGTGGTCGGCGCTGTTGACGGGGCAGGTGCGCTGAAAGATCGACCCTCCAAGCTGGGCGCATGGCGACACATCCTCTCCTAGCGCAGGGGAAAGGGGTCTCGCGACACGCGCCCACGGGGGCGAACGTGGTCGCGCGGTTGACCGTTGCGGTTCTCCGGATGGTCGCAGCGATGAAGTCCCGCGGGCTGCGTCCACGGAAGTGGTGTATGAGTTTGGCCTGGTGACAGGCGTGGCGTCGTGAAATGAGGACGGCCATCGCGTGATCCTTCGAATGC